>CAYRCB010000012.1:0-197726 GCA_964422645.1 uncultured Solirubrobacteraceae bacterium
CCGCGCCGTAGACGTCGTTCTGGCGCTGGTCGAACGCGCCGTTGCCGATCCGCACGGGCCGGGCGCCGCCGTAGCCCTTGAGGTGGTCGAGCGTGGACTCGGTCAGGTCCTTCTGGCCGCGGATGCCGTACATGATCTGCAGCGAGCCGTCCTCGTTGCGCTCGAGGTCGGCGACGTACTGGAGGAAGTCCTCGGCCTCCCAGTCCATCCCCAGCGCGTGCAGGCCCCACAGCGTGAACGCGGCGTCGCGCATCCAGCAGTAGCGATAGTCCCAGTTGCGCTCGCCGCCGGGCGTCTCGGGCAGCGAGGTCGTCGGCGCCGCGACCAGCGCGCCCGTCGGCTGGAAGGTCAGCCCCTTCAGCACGAGCGCGGAGCGCTGGAGATGGACGCGCCACGGATGGTCGGGGAACTCGCCGGTCTCCAGCCAGCGTCGCCAGAAGTGGGATGTGCGGTCCAGGCAGGCGAGCGCGTCCTCGTAGCTCGTCGGGATGTCGCGGTCGGCGCGCCAGGACATGGCGACGAACGCGGTGTCGCCCTCGCGCATGATGTGGCGGGCGCGGACGCGGTCGCCCTCGATGCCGGCGCGCAGGTCGGTCGTGACCCGGAAGCGCTGCTCGCCGTTCGCGCTGGCGTCGAAGACGTGGTGGCCGCCCTCGCCGCCGCCCTCCCACGTCGCGTTGACCGAGCCGTACTCGAACTGCGGCTCGCAGACCAGCTCGACGGGGACCTCGCCGTAGGTGCACTCGATCGTGCGCACGAGCATCCGGTCGGCGTCGTTGTCGGTCGGCGGGCGGACGTGCGTGGCCGCCTCGCCGCCCTCCCGCCACTCGCCGATCGTCAGCGCGTCGCGGACGACGAGCCAGCCGCCCTTCGTCATCCACGTCGTCTCCAGCACGTTCGTGCCGGGCTCGTAGCGCCGTGCCGCGGGCACCGCGACGCCGTAGGGACCGACCCGGAACGCGCCGGCGCCGCGATCCAGCAGCGCGCTGAAGACGCTCGGGCCGTCGAACGACGGCAGGCACAGCCACTCGACCGAGCCGTCGGGCGCGACGAGCGCGCCGGTGTGGCAATCCGACAGGAAGGCGTAGTCCGCGATCGGCGGGAAGGGCGAGGGCACGGGCATCGGGCGCGACTCTAACCGGGACGGGTTGAACGGCATTCGAAAAGCCCGCGGATCGGTGCTAGGTTCGCGGCCATGAGCACGACCGTCGCCACCCCCACGCTCCAGAACTTCATCGACGGCGAGTTCGTCGACGCCGCCGATGGAGCCACCTCCACGGTCATCGACCCGGCCACCGGGCAGGAGATCGCCCGCGCGCCCGAGTCGACGGCCGCCGACGTCGACCGCGCGGTCGCCGCGGGGCGGCGCGCGTTCGACGGCTTCGCGGCCACCACGCCCGGGGAGCGGGCGGCGATGCTGCTCGCGCTGGCCGACGCGATCGAGGAGCACGGCGACGAGCTCGCCGAGCTCGAGGCGCGCAACGCGGGCAAGCCGTTGCAGGCGGTCAAGGACGACGAGATCCCCGCGATCGTCGATCCACTGCGCTTCTTCGCCGGCGCGGCGCGCTGCATGGAGGGCAAGGCGGCGGGCGAGTACGTCGAGGGCTTCACCTCGATCATCCGCCGCGAGCCGGCCGGCGTGGTCGGCCAGATCGCGCCGTGGAACTACCCGCTGATGATGGCGATCTGGAAGATCGGCCCGGCACTGGCGGCCGGCTGCCCGCTCGTCCTCAAGCCGGCGCCCACGACGCCGGTCACGGCGCTCAAGCTCGCCGAGCTGGCAGCGGAGATCCTGCCCAAGGGCGTCTTCAACGTGGTCGCCGGCGGCAACGACCCGGGCAAGGCGCTCGTCGAGCACCCCGACGTCGACATGGTCTCGCTGACGGGCTCGGTCGAGACCGGCAAGTGGATCGCCGAGCACGCGGCCAAGACGCTCAAGCGCGTCCACCTCGAGCTCGGCGGCAAGGCGCCGGTCATCGTCTTCGACGACGTCGAGATGGAGACGGCGATGGAGGCGATCGCCGGCTTCGGCTACTACAACGCGGGCCAGGACTGCACCGCCGCGACGCGCGTGCTGGCGGTCGACCGGGTCTACGACGACGTCGTCAACGCGTTGGCCGAGCAGGCCAAGGGCTACGTGATGGGCGACACGATGTCGGCCGACACGACCCTCGGGCCGCTGTCGTCGGCCCGCCAGCGCGAGCGCGTCGAGGCGTTCCTCAGCGGCAAGCCGTCGCACGCCGAGGTCGTCACCGGCGGAGCGGAGCCCGACCTGCCCGGCTTCTTCCTGGAGCCGACCGTGGTCGCCAACCTCCAGCAGGACGACGAGATGATCCAGCGCGAGATCTTCGGGCCGGTCATCACCGTCCAGCGCTTCAGCGACGAGGAGCAGGCGATCAAGTGGGCCAACGGCACCCCGTACGGCCTGGCGTCCTCGGTGTGGACCCGCGACGTCGGCCGCGCCTTGCGCGTCAGCAAGGCGCTGCGCTTCGGCGCCGTGTGGATCAACAACCACGGCGGCCTGGCCTCCGAGATGCCCCACGGCGGGTTCAAGCAGAGCGGCTACGGCAAGGACCTGTCGATGTACTCGCTGGAGGACTACACCGTCGTCAAGCACGTGATGGCGGCGCTGGACTAGCGGGATCGCTGGGGCGTCCGTGCAACTTCCGGCGGCTCGAGGGGTTAGAGTCGCCGGAACAGCATCGTGGAAGCCGGCGCACTTCACGCACCCGCAGGGCTGAGTCGGGTCTCGATCGCGACGCCGCTGCTGCGGCTGCGCTCGGACGAGCAGCTCGTGGCGGCGTTCCGCGGCGGCAACGAGGAGGCCTTCCAGGTCATCTTCGACCGCTACCGCCAGCGGATGTTCGCCTACGCGCGCCAGATGCTCGGCGGCTCGCGCCAGGACGCCGAGGACGCGGTGCAGGACGTCTTCCTGCGGGCGTATGCGGCGCTGCGGGCCAGCGACCGGCCGGTGTCGCTGCGAGCCTGGCTGTACCGCGTCGCCCACAACCGCTGCATCGACCAGCTGCGCCGGCCCGCGCCGGCGCAGTCCGACGTCTTCGACCTCTCGCGCACGCCGCTGCGCGACCCGCTCGAGGAGAGCCAGCGCCGCGAGGATCTGCGCCGCCTCGTCGAGGACGTCCAGCGGCTGCCCGAGGCCCAGCGCTCGGCGCTGCTCATGCGCGAGATGGACGGCCTCAGCTACCAGGAGCTGGCCGACGCGCTCGACGTCACCGTCCCGGCGATCAAGTCGCTGCTCGTCCGCGCCCGGATCGGGCTGGTCGAGGCGGTGGAGGCGCGCGACACCGCGTGCGCCGAGATCCGCACCGACCTCATGGCCTCCTACGACAAGGGCGTGCGGGCCAGCGGCAAGGCGCGCCGCCACCTGCGCGACTGCGCGCCGTGCCGGGCCTACCGCACCGAGCTGCGGACCGTCCAGCGTGGGCTGGGCGCGCTGTCGCCCGGCGACTCCGGTCCGCTCGGCCTGCTGGCCAAGCTCTTCGGCCTCGGCGGCGGCGCGGGTGGCGCTGCGGCCGGCGGCAGCGCGGTGCTCGGCGGCGGCGGAGCCGCGGTGGTCGGCGGCGGTGCGGCGACGGTCACCGCGTGCAAGGTCGCCGCGATCGTCTGCTCGGCCGCCTTCGTGACGGGCGCGGCGGGGGATCTCGAGCGCGCGGTCAAGCGCGCGGTGCAGCCGGTCGCGCGCTCGGCGAAGGTCGCCCCGGCCGCGGCGACGGCGCCGGCGTCCCTCGGGCCGGCCGAGGCTCCGACGCTGACCCGCTCGTCGCTGGCCCACCTGACGCTGCGCGCGGGCGCCGCTCCCGCCGCCGCGGCGGGCGCGGCCACAGCGGAGGCTCATCGCAAGCACGCCCGCAGCGAGGACCTCCCGGCCAGCGCCGCGGTCGCAGCGGCCGAGGACGAGGCGCGCCCGATCACGCCGGACGACGAGGTCTACGACCCGCCGGCCGACCCGGCCGCGCCGGCGGCGGCGCCGAAGGCCGACGTCAACCTGACCGGCGGCGCGAAGGCGCCCGCCGAGGACCCGGCGAACGCCACCGTGCCCGTCGCGCCGGGTGCCACCGCCACCCAGCCGGCTGCCGGCCCGACCACGGCCGCGCCGGCGACGACCGCGCCCGCCACGACCGCACCGCCCACCACGGGCACGACCGGCGCGACCGCGACGACCCCGAGCGCCAGCGCTCCGTCCACCCCGCCCACCGGCACGGGCGGGACCACCTCCTCGCCGCCCGCCCCCGCGGCCTCCGCTCCCGCGCTCGCGCCCGCGCCCGCGCCGGCCGCCCCGGCCCCGTAGCGAGCCCGCCGAAGCACGCCCGTGGAGTACCCCGCCACGCTCGACCACGAGGAGCTGCTGGTCCGGCGCGGCCGGCGCTCGGGGCTGTTCACGATGGTGGCGATCCACTCGACCGTCCGCGGCCCCGCGCTCGGCGGCTGTCGGATGTGGACCTACGACGACGCGCGCGCCGCGGTCCGCGACGCGCTGCGCCTGTCGCGCGCGATGACCTACAAGTCGGCGGTGGCGGGCCTGCCGCTGGGCGGCGGCAAGGGCGTGATCATGCTGCCGGCCGAGGGCCGGCCGGTGAGCGCCGGGCGCCGCCGCGACGCGCTGGCCGACTTCGCCGACACCGTCGAAGCGCTCCAGGGCCGCTACATCACCGCCGAGGACGTCGGGACCTCCGCGCGCGACATGGAGGTCATCGCCCGCGGCACCGCGCACGTCACCGGGCTCTCGCGCCGCCGCGGCGGCTCGGGCGACCCGTCCCCATGGACCGCGCTGGGCGTCGAGGCGGCGATCCGCGTCTCCGTCGAGCAGGCGCTCGGCGCGCGCTCGCTGCAGGGCATCTCGATCGCGGTGGTGGGCCTCGGCCACGTCGGCGCGCGGGTGGCGAAGGCCTGCGCGAAGGCCGGCGCCAAGCTCGTGGTCGCCGACATCGACCCGGCCAAGCGAGCCCTCGCCCGCGAGCTCGGCGCGCGCTGGATGAAGCCCGACGACGCGCTGCGCGTCGAGGTCGACGTCGTCTCGCCGTGCGCGCTGGGCGGCGTCCTCGACCACGAGACCGCGCCTGCGCTGCGCTGCGCCGTCGTCGCCGGCGCCGCCAACAACCAGCTCGCCGACGAGGCGGTGGCCGAGCTGCTGCACACGCGCGGGATCCTGTGGGCGCCCGATTACGTCGCCAACGCCGGCGGGATCATCAACATCGCCGTCGAGCTCGAGCCCGAGGGCTACGACCCGCGCCGCGCCCGGACGCGCGTGCGCGGGATCGCCGACACCCTGCGCCGCGTCTTCGCCGACGCCCGCGCGATCGACGCGACGCCGCTGACCGCGGCCAACGAGCTGGCGCGGCGCAACCTGCGCACGGCCCGCTGACGCGCGCCCTCACCCCAGGATGCGCGCGGCGCCGAACCCGGCCGCCAAACCGTCGCCGCGATCGAAGCGCCGCGGCGAGAACTGCTCCAGCCCCGCGTCGCCGTCGCCGTCGAGCACGAGGTCGGCGACGTAGCGCGTCAGCGCCGGGGCCAGCTTGAACCCATGGCCGCTCGTGCCCGCGTCGACGTACACGCCGTCGGCGATCTCGCCGATGACGGGCATCCAGTCCGGGCTGACGTCGTAGAGGCTCGCCCAGCCGCGGCGCGGCTCGATCTGGTCCATCCCGGGCAGGCGCCGGATGAACGGAGCGCCCAGGGCGGTGCTCTCGTCGTCGGCGACCTCCTCGGCGAAGTCGTCGGGGTCGACCTGCGGCTCGGAGACCAGCGAGCCGAGGCACACGAGCTCGTCGCCCTCCGGCTTGGCGTAGTAGCCGTGGGGCACGTCGGCGATCGAGAACGGGAACGGCGTGGCCTTCCCCCAGGCGAACGTGGCGACGATGTGGCGCTCGCAGGTCAGCGGCAGCCGCACCCCCACCTGCTCGGCGAGCGGCCCGGTCCACGGCCCGGCGGCGAGCACGACGCGCCGGCACTCGGCGTGGCGGCCGTCCTCGGCCACCAGCCGCCAGCCGCCCGGGATCTCCTCGAGCGCCTGGACGGTGGTGTGCGCGCGGACGTCGGCGCCGAGCTCGCGCGCCCGCTCCAGGATCCCGATCGTCGTGGCGACGGGATCGGCCCATCCGGCGTCGGCCTCCCAGACCCCGAAGGCGATGTCGTCGAGCATCGCGCCGGGCAGGAGCGCCGCGAGCGCGGACGGCTCCACGCCCTCCACCGCCACGCCGAGCTCGACCAGCGACGGCACGGCGGTGCGCGCCTGCGCCTCGTCGTCGGCACCGTGGAGCACGAGGATGCCGCCCTGGTGGAAGCCGCACGAGCGCCCGTTCGTGAGGTCCTCGAAGCCGGCGAGGAGGTCGAGCCCCTCCTGCGCGACGCCGGCCAGGAACGGGTTGGTGTAGTACGCGCGGCAGACGGCGCTGGAGCGGCCCGTGGGCCCGCCCGCCGGATCGCGCCGCTCGAACAGCGCGGTCGAGGCTCCCCGGCGCGCCGCGTGGTAGGCGAGGCTCGCGCCGTGGATGCCGCCACCGACGATCCCCAGGTCATGCATGGATGTCTCCTTAGGTGATGCTGGACAGGCTGGTCGCCGGCTGCAGACGTGCATCGGTCGCCAGCAACCGCGTCGCGACCTCGACCGCGTCGCCGGCCACGACGACGTCGGCCAGCCGGCACAGCGGCGCGTCGGGGTCGGTGTTGATCGCGACGATGTGCCGCGACGCGCGGATCCCGGCGAGATGCTGGGCCGCGCCGGACACGCCGAAGCCGAGGTAGAGGTCGGGCGCCACCGTCTCGCCGGTCTGGCCGACCTGATGGGCGAAGGGCAGCCAGCCGCGGTCGACGACGACGCGCGTCGCGGCAAGCGCGCCGCCCAGGTGCGCGGCGAGGCGCTCGAAGAGGGGCACGTGCTCGGCGTCGCCGATGCCTCGGCCGATGCACACGACGATCCGCGCCTGCGCCAGCGGCAGGCCGTGCCGGCGATGCGGCGTCCGGGCGAGCTCGCGCACGAGCGACCGCACGGGCGGGAGCGGCTGGACCGTCAGCGCCGGGACGCTCGGGGCGCGCTGCTCGACCGCGCCGACCGGCTTGGCCAGGACCACCGTCAACCCGTCGTCCGGCGCGAGCCGGTGGACCAGGCGGTGCGACCCGCCGAGCACGACGTGCTCGGCGATCGCGCCGCCGTCGCGCTCCGCCACGCGGTCGACCGCCCAGACGACGGCCGCGCCGCGGCGGTGGGCGAGGTAGCCCGCCACGTCGCGACTCCACTGGGCCGAGTCGAGCACGACGAGGCCGCTTGCGGGCGCGTGGCGCTCCACGAGGTCGGCGAGGTCGCTTGCTGCCAGGCCCTGGACGTCGACGTCCGGGTAATGGGCGACGGCGGCGACGGGGAGCCCGAGGAGCGCATCGCGTTGCAGCGCTCCGAGCTGCACGACCTGCGCCTCCCGCGGCGCGGGGAGCACGCTGAGCAGGGCGCGGGTCGCGTGCTCGTCGGAGCCGATGACGACGGTGGGGGACGACACGGACGGAACCCTAGGAACGGCCGCCGGCCCGTCTCGACCGGCATCTGTCGGAACGTTCGCGGAGCGCCGGTGTCGAGTGTCGGTCTCTACACTCGCGCCATGGACGACCTGCAGGAGGTCGCCGACGACCTGGCCGAGGTCATCGGCCGCAGCGTGGCCATCGACGACCGCCACCTCCGGCTCCTCGTCCACAGCGCCCACGGCGACGACACCGACCCGATCCGGCGCCAGTCGATCCTGACGCGCAGCATCCCGCCGGCGGTCATGGACTGGGCGTTCTCGCACGGGATCGCCACCGCGCAGGGGCCGGTGCGCGTCCCCGCCGCACCGGACTTCGGCTCCCAGTCGCGCGTGCTCTTCCCCCTGCGATCGCAGGGACTGCTCCTGGGGTTCCTCGCGATCATCGACGCCGACGAGACCCTCACCGAGGCCGAGCTGCAGGCATGCGCCGAGGCCGCGGCGGCGGCCGCGACGATCCGCTACCGCCAGCGCCTGCTCCACGACGCCAGGCGCGAGCACGAGCAGCAGCTCGTCCGCGACCTGCTGTTCGAGGACGGCCCGGCGCGGGCGAGCGCCGCGGCGCGGCTCGCCGACGAGGGCCTGCTCACCGGGGAGCGCGTGACCGTCGTGGTGATCGGCTGGCGCAACGCCGCAGCAGCGCCCGACGACGACGTCGACGTCCCCGTCCGCCGCGCGCTCGACAAGGCCCGCCGGACGCTGCCCGCCGGCTCGATGGTCGAGTTCACGCGCCCGGAGCAGGCGGTCGTGATCGTCGACGCGTCCCGGCTGCCCGACGGCGGCGCGCGCGGGTTCGCGAGCCTGCTGCTGGGGCTGGCGCGCGAGACCACCAGCGGCGCGGAGCTGGACTTCGTCGGCGGCTTCGGCGCCGACGTCGCCTCCGTGACCGACGCCCGCACCAGCCACGACCAGGCCATGCGGGCGCTGCAGGCGGCGGCGCGGCTGGCGGGCCTGCCGAACCCCGTGGGGTGGTGCGACCTCGGCGTCAACCGAGTCCTCACGCTGTTGCCGCTGCGCGACGACACGATCGGCGAGCTCCCCGGAGGCTGCGAGCGCCTGTTCGACCACCCCGAGCTGCTGCACACGGTCGAGCGCTATCTCGACCTCGCCTGCGACGTGAAGGCCACCTCCGCCGAGCTGTCGCTGCACCGGGCCAGCCTGTACTCGCGCCTGCAGAAGGCCGAGCGGATCACCGGGCTCAGCTTCAAGCGCGGCGAGGACCGCCTGGCGCTCCACCTCGGGGTGCGGCTGCTGCGGCTGGCCGGCCGTGCCGCGCCGTAGGCCGCGACAGTCGCCGACCTCCTCGCGCGGAACACCCGGCGATCGTCGGACGAATGGGGCACCGGTGCGAACCTAGACTCGCCGCCATGATCGCCGCCGTCCTGGTCAAGTCCGTGCCCGTCGCCGCCGGCGCGCTGCGCGTCGCGGGCGACCGCCTCTCACGCGAGGGGCTCCCGCACGGCCTCGACCCCGTCAACGCGCTCGCCGTCGAGTGGGCGCTGCAGCACCGCGACGCGGGCGCCGTGACCGAGGTCGTGGCCCTCACCATGGGCCCGTCCGGCGCCCGCGACGCCCTGCAGGCGGCGGTCGCGCTGGGCTGCGATCGCGGCGTTCACGTGGTCGACGACCGTCTCGCCGGCGCGGACCTGCGCCGCACCGTCGCGATCCTCGCGCAGGCCGTGCGTCAGCTCGAGGCGGACCTCGCGCTCTGCGGCTACGAGAGCAGCGACGGCTCCTCGGGGGCCGTGCCGGCGGCGCTCGCGGCCGCGCTGGGGTGGTCGCTGGTCACCCGCGCCCTCGAGGCCGCGCTCGACGGCGACGTCGTCCGCGCCATGCGCGACGCCGGGCCGGCCAAGCAGCTGTTGGAGGCACCGGTCCCCGCCGTCGTCTCGTTCGTCGAGGGCGAGCTGATCCCGCGCCACGCGACGCTCAAGGCGACGATCGCCGCTCGCCGCAAGCCGGTCGCGGCGCTCGACGCCGAGGCGCTCGGCGGGCTCCCGGACGCCGACGGACCCGCAGAGCGCGTCGTCGCGCTCCGGGCCGTGGAGGCCCCGCAGCGCGATCCGCTCGTGCTCGACGCGGCGTCGGGCGCCGAGCACCTCCGAGCGCTCGCCGCCGAGCTGAGCGCACGCTGAGCCCGGCCGACGGTATCACGTCTGATACCATCGGTCGGCGATGGCCATGACGCTGCGCCTCAGCGACGCCGAGACCGACGCGCTGCGCCGGCGCGCCCAGCGCGAAGGCCGCTCCATGCAAGAGGTCGCCCGGACCGCCGTGCGCGACTACATCGACCGCACGAGCCGCCAGGAGCTGCTGGACGAGGTCCTCGACGAGGAGCTCCCGCGGTTCGCCGAGGCGCTGCGCCGCCTGGGCGAGTGATCTTCCTCGATCTCGAGGCGCTCCTTCACGTCGCGACACGGACGCTCGGCTCGGCGCCCGAGGTCCGCGACCACGGTCTGCTCGAGTCGGCCCTCGCGCGGCCGCGAGCCTCGGCGTTCGGCGAGGACGCCTATCCCGGCATCGACGCGAAGGCGGCGGCGCTCCTGCATTCGCTCGCGCGCAACCACGCGCTCGTCGACGGCAACAAGCGGCTCGCCCTCGCCGCCACGATCGCCTTCCTCGGCATGAACGGGCTGCGACTCACGACGACCAACGACGAGGCGTACGACCTCATCGTCGCGGTCGCGAGCGGGCAGCTCGACGACGTGCCCGCGATCGCCGCCGTGCTGGCGCAGCGCACGGCGCCCCGCTGATCACCGCCGCCGCGCCCACGCATCCAGCGCGACGGCGCCGAGGATGATCGCGCCCTGGAACATCTGCTGGTAGTCGGCGCTGACGCCCAGCAGCGTGAAGCCGTTGCCGATCAGCGCGAGCAGCAGCACGCCGAGCGTCGTGCGCCAGATGGCGCCCGCGCCGCCGTAGATCGACGTCCCGCCGACGACGATGCCGGCGATCACGCTCAGCTCGAGGCCGGCGCCCGCATCGGA
The DNA here is from genome assembly GCA_964422645.1 of uncultured Solirubrobacteraceae bacterium. GTDB lineage: Bacteria > Actinomycetota > Thermoleophilia > Solirubrobacterales > Solirubrobacteraceae > Capillimicrobium. The sequence goes on from CAYRCB010000012.1 coordinate 10,517, forward strand.
CTGGCCCGTCGAGACGCGGCTGGCCTCGAGGATCCCCGCGAGCCCCGCGGCCAGTCCCGACAGGGCGAACATCGACCCGCGGACGAGCGCGACGCGGATCCCCGACAGCCGCGCCGCCTCGGGGTTGCCGCCGCAGGCGTAGATCGCCTCGCCCAGCGTGGTGCGCCAGAGGACGAAGCCGCAGGCGAGCGCGAAGACCAGCCAGCACAACACGGTGATCTTGATCGGACCCACCGAGTCGGACCCGAGCACCGCGAACGACGGCGCGCTGACGGTGACGAGCGCGCCGCCGCTGGCCAGCAGCGCCAGCCCGCGCACGATGATCGACGAGGCCAGCGTGCCGACGAACGCGTTCACCCGCCCGACGGTCGCGACCGTGCCGTTGACCACGCCCACGCCCAGCCCGGCGAGCAGGCCGGCGAGCACGGCGAGCACGATCCCGGTCTCCCCCGCGACCTGCGCGGCGATCACGCCGGAGAGGGCGAACACGGCGCCGATCGACAGGTCGAAGCCGCCGGCGATGAAGAGCAGCGTGCCGGCGCACGCCATGATGCCCATGGCGGCGTTCTGGTCGAGGATGTTCTTGAGGTTGTCGACCGTGAGGAACGCCGGGCTGGCGATCGCCAGCGTGACGAAGAGGATGAGGAACGCGAGCACGATCCCGTACTCGCGAGCGGCGCTCACGCCGCGGCGCCAGGCGCCCGCCGACGCGTCGGCCGCCAGGGCCTCGGGGGACTGCTCGATCACGCTCATCGCGTTGCACGCTCCTTGACGTCACCGGGCTCCGCGCCGAGGCTGGCGGCGAGCATCGCCTCCTTGTCGAAGCGGGCCCGGGGGAACTCTCCGACGATGCGCCCGCCGCGCACGACGAGCACCCGGTGGCACAGCCCGAGCAGCTCGTCGAGGTCCGACGAGATGACGAGCACGGCCATCCCCGAGCGCGACGCCTCCACCAGGAGGTCGTACAGCCCGAGCTTCGCGCCGATGTCGACGCCGCGCGTCGGCTCGTCGACGATGAGCAGGCGCGGGCGGCGGCACAGGGACTTCGCGAACAGCACCTTCTGCTGGTTGCCACCCGACAGCGTCGCCACCGGCCGCGACGGGTCGCGCGGCCGGATGTCGAGCTGCGCCATGAGCTCGCGGGTCCGCGACCGCTCGCGCGAGCGGTCGATCACGGTCGCGACGCTCACGTCGCGCCGGTTGGCGAGGGTGATGTTGGCCGCCACCGAGCGGCCGAGCACGAGCCCCTCGTCCTTGCGGCTCTCGGGCACCATCGCGATGCCCGCGCGCAACCCGTCCCGTGGATGGCGCACCGAGATCGGCGCGCCGTCGAGCTCGATCGTCCCGGCGACCGCGGGTGCGGCGCCGGAGATCGCGCGGGCGATCTCGGTGCGGCCGCTGCCGACCAGGCCGGCGAGCCCGAGGAGCTCCCCGGCGTGGACGTCGAGGTCCACGTCGGCGAACGCGGGCGGGTGCGAGAGCCCGCGGACGCGGCAGACCGGCGCCGCGCCGGCGGACGGGCTGTCGTGGACCGGGAACGCCCGCTCCAGCGCGCGGCCGAGCATCGCCTGGACGAGGCTGTCGACGTCCTCCGCGGCGGCCGGCCCGGTGCGGACGAGCCGCCCGTCGCGCAGGACGGTGACGGTGTCGGCCAGCGCGAGCACCTCCTCCAGGAAGTGCGAGACGTAGACGACGGTGATGCCGCGGTCGCGCAGGCGGCGGATGAGCTCGTGCAGCGTCTGCGCCTCGCGACGGTCCAGCGCGGCGGTGGGCTCGTCCATGACGACGAGGCGCGCGCGCCGCGCGACGGCGCGCAGGATCTCGACCTTCTGGCGGTCGGCCAGCCCGAGGTCGCCGACGAGCGCGTCGGGCGGGAGCGCGAAGCCGGCGAAGTCCAGCAGCTCCAGGAACGCGGCGCGGGTGTCGCGGCGCCGGCGCACGCCGAGCGCCGTCGACCCGCGGCGCAGCATCACGTTCTCCAGCACGCTGCGCGTCGGCACCAGCGCGAGCTCCTGCTCGATCACCGTGATCCCGTGGGCCAGCGCCTCGCGCGGCGTCCGGCAGCGCACGCGCGCCCCGTCGATGCGCAGCTCGCCGCGGGTCGGCTGGTGGACGCCGGCGACGATCTTGCCCAGCGTCGACTTGCCCGCGCCGTTCTCGCCCACGAGCGCATGGATGCTGCCCCGCGCGATGCGCAGATCGACGTCGCGGACCGCCGGGACGCCGTGGAAGTCCTTGCCGATGCCCAGCAGCTCGACGTGGGGAACCGGGCCGCGGTCCCCCACGTCGTCACGCGCTCGGCTCAGCCGTCCCATTGCGCCTGGAAGTCCGCGGGCAGGTCCTCCTTCGTCATCTGCGGGGCCAGCCCGCTGCGCTCGGTGGCGCTGAGCTGCACCGGCGCCTGCTCGCCGCGCACCGCCTTGACGGCGGTCTCCGCGCCGATCCGCCCCTCGTCGGCCGGCAGCGAGAGCACGCTGCCGAACCAGGCGCCGCTGCGGATGCCGGCGATGCCCGGCTTGCTCGCGCCGAGGCCGACGAGGCGGATCTCGCCCGGGCCCGTGCCCACCTTCTTGCCGGCCTGCTTCAGGGCGATCGCCGCACCGACGATCGCCTGGTCGCCGTCGGCGGCGATCACGTTCAGGTCGGGGTGCGCCTGCAGCACGTCCGCGGTGGCCTTCGCCGCCGGCGACGCCTGCAGCCCGGTGGAGAGCGTGGCGACGACCTCGATGCCGGGCGTCTTCGCCATCACCTGCTCCGCCTCGCGGAGGAAGAGCTGCTCGATCGGGAGCTTGGCGTCGGCGACCTCCCAGGCGACCTTGCAGGACGACAGCCCGGCGCATGCCTTCGTGACAAGCCCGCCGAGCCACTGGCCGCGCCGGGCCGGCGGATCGAGGATCGCCCCCGCCATGCCCGGGACCTGCACGTCGGTCGTGTCCTGACGCGAGCCGACCACGGTGGAGATCCCGACGACCTTGATCCCCTTCGCGATCGCCTGCTTGATCGCCGGCACGATGCCGACGCCGTCCAGCGGCGAGACGACGATCGCGTCGAACTTGCCCGAGGCGGTCGCGTCCTGGATCTGGCGGAACTGCTTGGTCGGGTCGAAGGGCGACAGGAACGCCTGCACGGAGCCGCCCTCGGCCTCGACGACCCGCTCGATCTCCCGCAGCGACGCCGCGAAGTACGTGTTGTTGGCGGCGCCGACGGCGGCGACCCGCACCGGCTCGCCGCCCTTGCCGGCGCTCGGGGCCGACGCGGAGGTCGACGTCGAGCTGGAGTCGTCGCTGCTGCCGCATCCGGCCAGCGCGAGCAGCAGCGCTCCCGCGGCGAACGCCGCGCGCCATCGTTGCATGGTTCCTCCTCCCAGAGGGGTGGGTGTGGGTCCTACGGCAGTCGCGTGGACAGGAAGTCCAGGAACGCGCCGCCGGCGACGCTGCGCACGGTCGCCTCCGGCATCCCGCGATCGCGCAGCGCGCGCAGCAGCGTCGGGTAGTCGGCCGGTCCGGCGACGCCCTCGATCGGCTGGTCGAGGGCCAGGCCAGGCGGCACCATGTGCGCCGGGACGTCGACCAGTCCCGCGTGGACGAGCTGCTGGATGAAGTCGCCGCCCAGGCCGACGTGCCCGACGCCGGCGACGTCGATCGCGTGCTCGATGTGCGCCGTGAGCGCGTCGAGCGAGGCCGCGGCCGGGTCGATGAAGGCCGGCAGGGCGAAGATCCCGGCGACGCCGCCACGGTCGGCGAGCGTGCGCAGCTGGTCGTCGGACAGGTTGCGCGGGTCGTCGTGCAGCGCGCGGCAACCGGTGTGGCTGACGACGACCGGTGCGTCGCCGACGACCTCGAGCAGGCCGGCGAAGGACGCGTCCGAGCAGTGGGCGAGGTCGAGGACGAACCCGCGCTCGGCCGCCCGGGCGCCGAGCTCGCGGCCCAGCGGCGTCAGCCCACCGTGCGTCGAGCCGGCGTTGCCGTCGCCGAACGAGTTCGACGCCGCCCAGAACGGGCCGAGCAGCCGGACCCCGAGCGTCCACAGCACCTCGAGGAGATCGAGGTCGTCGGCGACGCACTCGGCGCCTTCCAGCGCCAGCAGCAGCCCGGTCCGCGCGCCGCCGGCCAGCTCCGCGAGGTCGGCTCGTGTGCGGACGACGAGCACGTCCGCGGGATGCTGGCGGGCGGCGCGATGGAAGGCCGCCGCCTGGCGCATCACCTCCTCGAGCGCCTGCGCCGGCGAGCTGGCGTGCCCGGCGTACATCGGGCAGACCTGCAGGCGGACGCCGCCGCGCTGCAGCTGCCCGAGCCACAGGTCGCCGAACGGGTCCTCGAGCGCCTGGCGGGCCACCACCTCGATGAGGAGGTCGTTGTGGGCGTCGCAGACGACGGGATCGGCGAAGGCGGACATGCGCGTCACCCCTCCGGCGTCGCGGCGTCGAACGCGTGCGGGTAGTCCCGCCGCGCCGCCGCCTCGGTGACGTAGCCCTCCCGCAGGTCGTCGAGGACCGCCCGCGGATCGCGCTCGGCCGGCGGCCCGTAGCCGCCTCCCCCGCCGGTCGCCATCTCGAGCACGGCGCCCGCCGGCATCTGCAGCCCGGTCACCTTGTTGGCGTCGCGGACGGTCCCGTCGGGGAGCCGCACGCGCGCCGCGTTCGCGCGCGCCGGGCCGCCGCCGTGGAGGCCCCACGGGGGCGTGCGCGACCGTTCCATGATGATCGTCGCGGACACCCTCTCGCCGAGCACGCGGTAGTGGACGTCCACCCCCGGCCCGCCGCGGAACCGGCCGGCGCCGCCGGAGTCGACCGCCAGCTCCATCCGCTCGACGACGAGGTGGCCGTCGACCTCGAGCACCTCCGCGGGGCCCGACTTGATCCCCGAGCAGGCGATGTGGATCATCGGCGCGACCATGTCGCGCCCGGCGCCCGCGCCCATGCCGACGACGTGGTCGGCGCCGGCCACCCAGGTGGCCCCGGACTCGTCGGCGCCCCAGATGATGAACCCGCAGATGTCGCCGCCGCTGCCCGCCGGCACGGCGTCCGGCAGGGCGTCCGCGAGCGCTCGGTGGACGAGGTCCATCGCCTGCGCGCCACCCCAGCCGTAGAGGAAGATCGGCGCGGGTGGGCGGGGGTGGAAGATCGAGCCCGGTCGGGTGCGCACCTCGATCGGGCGGAAGTGGCCCTCGTTGACCGAGCCGTGGCCGCCGGCCAGCGAGACGATCGCGTTGCGCATCTGCGAGACGGTCGAGGCCAGCGGCGAGTTGACCGGACCGCGCTGCTCGTCGGCGCTCTCGGTGAGGTCGACGCAGACGCCGTCGCCCTCGACCTCGACGGCCACCTCGAGCGGCACGAGCTCGTCGTCGATCCCGTTGCCGTCCATCGCGCCGCTCGCGCGGTAGCGGCCGTCGGGCACCGCGCGCAGGAAGTCGCGGATCGTCCGCTCGCCGTGATCGAAGATCCGCTCCACGGCGCTGTCGAAGCGCTCGCGGCCGAAGCGGGTCAGCAGCCGCTCCAGCTCCCGCAGGCCGACGCGCGCGCTGCCGATCTGCGCGCTGAGGTCGCCCGCCAGCGCCTGGGGCATCCGCGAGTTCGCGAGGATCGTGCGGTACAGGTCCTCGTTGCGCACCCCGGCCGAGAAGAGCTTGACCCCGGGGAAGATCGCCCCTTCCTGGAAGATGTCGGTCGTGTCGGTGCAGTACGGGTCCTTGGCGCCGATGTCGAGGTGATGCGCCTTGATGACCGCGTAGCCGACCAGCTCGCCCTCGAAGAACCCCGGCACGATGACGGTCGCGTCCTGCTGGTGGGAGCCGATGTCATAGCCGTAGGTGGAGAAGATGACGTCGCCGTCGCGCAGCTGCTCCTCGCCGCCGATGCGGGCCAGCGTCGCCTCCACGCAGAACCCCAGGGTGCCGAGGAAGGCCGGCAGCGCCTTGGCCTGGGCCAGCAGGCGGATGTCGCGGTCGTACAGCGCGGCCGCGAAGTCGGTCATCTCGTAGATGACGTAGGAGAACGCGGTCCGGCAGAGGTTGACGCGCATCTGGTCCGCGGCCGCGTCCAGGCCATGACGGATCACCTCGGTCGTGACCGGATCCGCCGTCGCGCGGTCGGTGACGGTTCCCTGGGCGCTCATCGGCCCGCCTCCTCGCTCTCGATCAGCAGGGCCCCGAGCGGACCGCTGCGCACGACGTAGCCGTCGTCCACGTACGTCGTGGTCGTCGGCTCCAGGACGATCATCGGGCCCGCGACCGGCTCCTCGGACAGCGTGTCGCGGTCGCGGACGGCGAACGCGATGCGTTCCCGGCGCCGGAACGAGAAGGCCTCGATCGTGCGGGCCGGCGCGCCGCCGTTCCCGCGCGCGGCGCCGCGGGCATCGCGGGCCGGCAGCGGCTCGCGCAGCGTCGCGCGCACCGCCACGATCTCCACCGGGGCATCCAGCGTGTGGCCGAAGGACCGCTCGTACTGGCCGGCGAACGCCGCCGCCAGGTCCCCGGCGTCGCTGTCCGGAGCCGGATCGGGCCAGGGGACGGTCAGCGTGTAGAGCTGCCCGCTGTAGCGGAAGTCGAGCGCCGCCTCCACGGTCCGGGCGCCGGCGCCGTCGCGCGCCGCGCCGGAGCGCTCGTCGAGCTCGCGCCGCAGGTCGGCGAGAGTCGCGTGGGCCGCGGCGATGCCGTCGGCGTCCAGCGCCCGGATGATCGTCGCCGACGCCGTTCGCGTCAGCTCCTGGTCCAGCAGCCCGCACGCCGAGAAGTTGCCGGCGTGCTCGGGGACGACGATCGTCGTCATCCCCAGCTCCTCGGCGATGATCGTGGCCAGCAGCGGGCCGGCGCCGCCGTAGGCGATCAGGGCCGCCTCGCGCGGGTCCTCGCCCTGCTCGAGGCTGACCGAGCGCACGGCGCCGGCCATCGCCGCGCCGGCGATCGCGATCACCCCGCTGGCCGCCTCGTCGCGCGACAGGCCCAGCTCGTCGCCGAGCGCGTCGATCGCCGCCGCGGCCGCCGGCACATCCAGGTGCAGGTCGCCGGCGAGCTCGCCGAACGCGAGCATCCCGAGCACCGCGGCCGCGTCGGTGGTCGTCGGGCGCGTCCCGCCGCGCCCGTAGCAGACGGGCCCCGGGACGGCGCCCGAGCTCTCGGGGCCCACGTGCAGCAGATCGCCGTCGGCCGAGGCGATGGAGCCGCCGCCCGACCCGATGGAGCGCACGTCCACCCAGGGCGTCTGCAGCGGCAGGTCGCCGACCTTGCCCTCGTACTTGACCAGGGGCCACCCGTCCAGCAGCAGGCAGGTGTCGAAGCTCGTGCCGCCGACGTCGGCGGTGATCGCCCGGGGCAGCCCCAGCGCCCGGGCCAGCACGCCGGCGCCGACGGCACCCGCGACGGGACCCGACATGACGGTCTCGAACGGGCGCGCCTCGGCCTCGGCGAACGACATCGAGCCGCCGCCGGAGCGGGTGATGAGGCTCTCACCGGCGAAGCCGCCGGCGCGCAGGGTGTCGTCGAGCCGGCGCAGGTAGCTCGACACCGCGGGCCGGACGTAGGCGTCGACGGCGCTCGTGGACGTCCGCTCGAACTCGCGCAGCTCGCGCGAGAGGCGGTGCGAGAGCGTGATCGCCCCGGTGAAGCCGTGCTCGCGCAGGAGCCGCTCGGCCTCCAGCTCGTGGCGCGGGTCGGCGTAGGCGTTGATGAAGCAGACCGCGACCGCGTCGACCCCTTCGGCGGCGAAGCGCTCGACCGCGGCGGCGACGTCCTCGGCGCGCAGCGGGCGCTCGACGGTGCCGTCGGCCAGGATCCGTTCGTCGATCCCCACGCGCAGGCGGCGCGGCACGATCGCCGGACGCGGCTGGTACAGCACGTCGTACATGTCCTCGCGGGTCCCGCGGCGCAGCTCGAGCACGTCGCGAAAGCCCTCGGTGGTGAGCAGTCCGACGCGTGCGCCCTTGCGCTCCAGCAGGGCGTTGATGCCCACGGTCGTGCCGTGGAGGAAGTACTCGGCCCGGCCCAGCGTCGACGCGGTCATCGCGGTGCGGACGACGTCCATCACGCCCTTGTCGGGCTCGCCCGTGGTCGTCGGCCCCTTGGCGACGTGCACCTCCCCCGTCTCGTCGTCGTAGAAGACGAGGTCGGTGAACGTGCCACCGACGTCGACCCCGATCCGCGTTGCCATCTCGCGCTCCCTCCGTGCCCAGCCTCGCTGTGCGTTGCCTCTGCGCGGGGACTCTAGGTCCCGCCTGCGGGCGGGTTCCTCTGACATTCGTCGCCTTTCGCGGCGCGCAGCGGGCCCACTTGTCGGACGGGCCCGGCGGGTCCCGGGCCGGCGTCGCGAGCTAGTGGTCGCCCGCGCCCGTCGGCGGAGCCTGCGGCAGCTCGACGCCCGCCGGCAGCCGGCCCTCGTCGCCGAGCTTCTCCAGGTGGGCGCGCAGGCTCCACGCGGCGAACGGGCGCAGCGCCGGCGGCGCGTCGGCCCAGGCCGCGTCGAGCAGCTCGTCGACACTGCGCGCGCCGGCGTCGAGCGCGGCCACCAGCGCCTGCTCGCGGTCCAGGCGGTGGGCGATCAGCTCGCCGATGCGCGCCGCCGGGTCGAGCACCGGCTCGCCGTGGCCGGGCAGCAGCAGCCGCAGCCCCATCCCGCGGAGCCGCTCGAGCGCCGCCAGGTACTCCCCCAGCTGGCCGGCGACGAACACGCTGCCCTCGCCGAGCACCGTGTCGCCGCTGCAGGCGACGTCCTCGTGCAGCCAGACGACCGAGTCGGGCGAGTGGCCCGGCGCCGGCAGCGCACGCAGCGGTCCGAGCTCGCCCGCGCGCGCGACCGGGACCTCGCCGCCGAGTCGCGCCAGCAGCGGCTCGAGCCCTTCGACGTGGTCGATGTGGTCATGGGTGAGCACGATCCCACCGGCGCCGCCGCGAGCGCGCGCCTCGGCGTCGACCGCGTCGAGGTGGGCGTCGAGCGCCGGGCCGGGATCGACGATCCAGCACGGGTCGCGGCCCAGCAGCCACGTGTTCGTGCCGGTCAGCGACAGCGGTCCCGGGTTGTCCGCGCGGACGCGGGCGACGTCGACGCCGGCGATCACCGCGCCACGAAGCGATAGACCGGGCCGTTCAGCGACAGCACGTAGACCCGCCCGCGCGCGTCCTCGCCGAACGACGACAGGTTCGCCACCTTCGGCACGCCCGGGATCGCCTTGTCGTCGCGCGCGCCGCCCGGCCCGAGCCGGGCCGAGCGCAGCTGACCGAGGCAGAAGTCGCCGTAGACGTAGCGGCCGGCGAGCGCGCGCAGCGCCGGGTCGCGCACGACGTAGCCGCCGGTGATCGAGCACCAGCCGTCGTCGTGGGTCTTCGTCAGCACCGGCTTGACCGCGCCGGGCGCCGACTCGTCGAAGTTGCGCCGGTCGCCCTCCCACGGCCGCCAGCCGTAGTTGGCGCCGCTCGCCTGGTCCTTGCGCGCGAAGTTGATCTCCTCGACCGCGTTCTGGCCGACGTCGGCGATCACGAGGTCGCCGGTGCGGCGGTCGAACGAGAAGCGCCACGGGTTGCGCAGCCCGTAGCTGTAGATCTCGCCGCGGGCGCCGGACTCGCCCACGAAGGGGTTCGACGACGGGATCGTGTACGGACGACCGTCCGCCGCGCGCGGGTCGATGCGTAGGATCTTGCCCAGCAGCGTCCCCTTGCTCTGCCCGTTGCCCAGCGACCCATGCTGGTCGTTGCCGCCGCCGCCGTCGCCCATGCCGACGTAGAGCATCCCGTCGGGCCCGAACTGGAGCTGGCCGCCGTTGTGGTTGGACTCCGTGTCGCGCTGGGCCCACAGGATCCGCTCGGAGGCCGGGTCGGCGCGGTCGTCGCTGGTCGCCCGGTACTCGGCCAGCGTGTTCGCGCCCGACCCGCGCGCCGTGTAGTAGACGTAGAAGCGCTTGGAGGTGGCGTAGTCGGGCGGGAACGCGAGGCCGAGCAGGCCCTGCTCGCCGCCGGCCACGACCTTGTTGCGGATGTCCAGGAACGGCGCCGCCAGCTTGCGCCCGTCGCGCAGCACGCGGATCGTGCCGCCCTGCTCGGCGACGAAGACGCGGTGGCGGTCCTGCGGCGGCGCGGTCAGCGACACCGGTGCATCGAAGCGGCCCACCTGAGCGAGCCGCACGCCGCGCGCGGCCGCGGCTGCCGCGCCGCCCTGCGTCGTGGCCGGGCTGGCGCCGGCGGTGGTGCGCGCCGGCGCGTCGCTGGAGTCGGATCCGCAGGCGGCGAGCGTGAGCGCTGCGGTGAGCGAGAGGAGAGCGGGACCGGGACGCAGCATGCGCGCCAGGCTACCGGCGCGCCGCGTCGGCGCCGCCGGCAGCCCGAGCCGGCCGCCGCGGCTGGACCCGGTCGGCGCGCTCCTCATGCCAGCAGGCCGAGCCGCTGCGCGCGCTGGACCGCCTCGGCGCGGTTGCGCACCTCGAGCTTGCGGAAGACGTTGCGCGTGTAGTCCTTGACCGTGTGGTGGCTGAGGTGCAGCTGCTCGGCGATCTCGCGGTTCGTCGCGCCGGTCGCCACCAGCGCCAGCACCTCGCGCTCGCGCTCGGTCAGCTGGTGGGCCTCCTCGGCGGCCGGCGCCGCCTCCCCGAAGACCTGGCCGCCGAGGCCGATCACGCGGATGGCCGCCATCACGTCGCGGGCGCCCAGGCCCTTGGAGACGAAGCCCGACGCGCCGGCCGCGCGCGCCGCCGCCGCCGACATGCGCCCCGACCCCGAGAACAGCAGCACGTTGGTGATCGCCGACCGCTTGCGCAGCTCGCGGCACAGCTCGGCGCCCGACGCGTCGCCGAGGAACAGGTCGATGAGCGCCACGTGCGGCTCGTAGCGCTCGGTCAGCTCCAGCGCGTCGCGCGGGTTGGAGGCGACGAGGCAGCGCTCGACCCACTCCTGGCTGGAGAGCAGCGCCCGCAGCCCCCAGTGGACGACCTCGTGGTCGTCGACGATCAGCACCCGCAGCTTCTCGTAGTGGCGCCTCATGGCAGCGGCAGCACCAGTCGCACCCGCCAGCGGTCGGCGCCCTTGGCCCCGAACTCGAGGCTGCCCCCGTCGCGCAGCGCCTCCATCGCGCAGAGCCGCAGGCCGACGCCGGCGCCGCGGTGGCCGTCGCCGCCCAGGACCCCGTCGTTGACGACCGTCATGTGGAGCGCGTCGTGCGAGGAGCGCAGGTCGACCTCGATCTCGCTCGCGCGCGCGTGCTTGTCGGCGTTGCGCAGCGCCTCGTGGAGGACCGAGTGCAGCAGCGGCTCGTAGAGCGCCGGGACGACGCAGCCGTCCTGCCAGCGGACCTTCAGCGGCGTCTGCCCCGGCTGACGGCGGATGCGCTCGAGCTCCTGGGCGAAGGTCAGCGCGCTGTCGTCGAGGTCGGGCGGGGCGAGCGGCCGCTCGATCGCGTCGCGCAGCTCCTGCATCGCCCGCTCGGCCTCCTCGGCGCAGCGCTCGCGCTGCTCGGACCCCAGCTCCTCGCCGGAGCGCAGCAGCGCCGTGATGCCGAACAGCCGCTGGATGACCGAGTCGTGCAGCTCGCGTGCGAGGTCCAGCCGCTCGGAGAGCTGCTGGTTGAGCAGCTGCTGGCGGGTGGCGACCCGCGCGGTCGCCGCCAGCGCGGCGGCCTTGCCCAGCGACCACAGGCGGTCGCGCTCGGCGGGGGTCAGCTCGAATCGCCGGCCGCCGCGGTCGGAGATGATCACCCCGCGCCAGCGCCCCGCGGCGCTGAGCGGCGTAGCGGCCACCGTGGTGAGCCCGAAGGCGTCGACGTACTCGGCGGGCAGGTCGCCCTCGGCGAACGGCGCCGAGAGCACGATCACGCGATCGCGCCCGAGTGCGCGGCGCACGAGGCCGGAGCCGTCCAGCGGCGCGTTGATCGACTGCACGAGCGCGCCGTCGAAGCCGTAGCTGCCCATCGGCCGCACCGCGCGGCGGACGTCGTCGTCGAGGAACAGCAGCGCCCGATCCATGCCGACGAGCTGGCAGACCGCCTCGCACAGCCGGCTGTAGTACTCCGAGCGCGGGGCGAGGTGGAAGTCCTCCTCGTCGACGTCGCCGAGCAGCCGGACCAGCAGGTCGACCGCGTCGGCTTGGGCGATCTCGACGGGGGCGGCCATGGCCCAGACGGTAGTGGTCGGGTCGGACTCGCCCACTGGCCATGAAGGCGTGGCTGGAGCACCGGGAGCACCCCGATCTCGCCGATCTCGCCGAGCGTGACGTCTCGCGCGCGCAAGCCCTCGCGGTCGCCGTCAGCGAGACGCGCGAGCGCCTCGAGCACGAGCTGCAGGACGCCCCCGTCGTCCGCCCCTACCGCGCGGCCGCGGCCGCCGCACGCCGCTTGATGCGAAGCGGCCTGGACGCCTCCGCCCTGTTGGCGTGCCTGCAGGACGAGCCGGGCGCCGATCTCGTCGCCGATGCGATCGCCGCGGGAAGCGCGATGTCCACCGTCAACCTCGCCGAGGCCCTCGCCGTCGCGGCGATGCACGGCGCCCCAGCCGATGACCTCGCGGTCAGCATGACCGATCGGGGCTTGCTCGGCGCCGCGATCACCGTTCACCCGTTCACCCAACCCGACGCGATCGAGGCGGCGCGGCTGCGAGCGCTGACCTGCCACGCCGGGCTGTCGCTCGCCGACCGCGCCTGCCTGGCGCTCGCGACGCGCCTCTCCCTCCCGGTCGTCAGCGCCGACCGTGACTGGGCCGGCGCCGGCCTCGAGCACGTCGAGCTGCGCTTGATCCGCTCATCGCCCCTTGCGGCTCCACAACGAGGAGCGCCCCGGAGGGGACCGGGGCGCTCGGGGAGGAGAGGGTGTCCCCGAAGGGACGGGTATTCGCTATGTGAGTGTGATCGTGGGGCCCGAAGGCCGGTCAATCGCGATCACGTGGAAAAACATAGAGCATCCTTGGATCCACGACAAGCGATTGGCTCCAATCACCCCCCGTTTGGGGGTCACTCGTCGCGGAAGCGCCGGAAGACCGTCGCGGAGAGGATCGCGTTGACGATCCAGATGATGATCGTGGCCCCCACGGCCGACCAGAACCCGTCGATCGTGAAGTCGCTCACGATCCAGCTCGTCACGTAGAGCATCAGCAGGTTCACGAAGAACAGCGCGAGGCCGAGCGTGAGGATGATCAGCGGGATCGAGAGGAACGTGACGAGCGGGCGCACGAACGCGTTGACCAGGCTGAAGACCAGCGCGGCGAGCACGAGCGCCCACCAGCTGTCGCCGTAGTCGATCCCGTCGAGCAGGCCCGCCGCGACGAACAGCGCGGCGATGTTGCTCGCCCAGGCGATGCCGAGCTTCTGCCACACGTCGTCGACCCTACCCAGCGGACCGGTCGTAGCATCGAGGGCGTGTGCGGCCGCTACACCCAGACGCTCAAGCGCGACGACCTCGCGGCCATCTTCCCCGAGGCCGCCAACGTCACCAGCGACGAGGGGTTCGAGCGCTACAACGTCGCGCCGACCCAGGAGGTCCTCGCCGTCATCGAGCGCCGCGGCGAGCGGCGGATGGGGCTCTTGCGCTGGGGGCTGATCCCGTTCTGGGCCAAGGACACCAAGATCGGCGCCAAGATGGTCAACGCGCGCGCCGAGTCGCTGCGCGAGAAGGCGGCGTTCCGCGACCTCGTCGAGCACGCCCGCTCGCGCTGCCTCATCGTCGCCGACGGCTACTACGAGTGGCTGCGCCCCGAGGACCCCAAGGCACCGCGTGTGCCGATGTGGCTGTCGCTGACCGACCGCCGCCCGTTCGCGTTCGCCGGGCTGTGGACCTGGTGGCGGGGCGGGCCGGACGGGTCGAACAACCGCGAGGACCGGATCGCCAGCTGCACGATCATCACGACGACCGCCAACGCGACCGTCGCCCCGGTCCACGACCGCATGCCGGTCATCCTCGCCGACGAGGCAACGCGCTCGGCCTGGCTGGACCCCGCGCTCGACGGCGCCGGCGTGCGCGACCTGCTCGTGCCGCTGCCGGACGCGGCGCTGACCGTCGCGCCGGCCAACCCGCTCGTCAACTCGCACGTCAACGACGGACCCGAGCTGCTGGTCGCGCCGTGACGGGCACACGATGAGCGTGCTCGAGGTCCTGGCGGTCCTGCTCGCGGGCATGGCCGCCGGGACGATCAACACCGTCGTCGGCAGCGGCACCCTGGTCAGCTTCCCGGTCCTGCTCAGCGTCGGCTACTCGCCGGTCGTCGCCAACGTCTCGAACTCGCTGGGGCTCGTCCCCGGCTCGGTCACGGGGGCGATCGGCTACCGCCGCGAGCTGCGCGGCCAGGGGCGGCGGATCGCCCTGCTGGCGCCCGCGTCGCTGACCGGCGCGATCGTCGGCGCGGTCGCCCTCGTCACGCTGCCGGCGGCGGCGTTCAAGGCGATCGTCCCGGTCTTCATCGCGATCGCGCTCGTGCTCATCGTCGTCCAGCCGCGGATGGCGCGCTGGCTGGCCGCCCGCCGCCCCGACGGCCACCGCCCGCACGCCGTCGGCATGTGGTGCGCGGTCTTCGTCTCCGGGGTCTACGGCGGCTACTTCGGCGCGGCCCAGGGGATCCTGCTGATCGCGATCCTCGGGCTGGTCCTGACCGAGGACCTCCAGCGGATCAACGGCCTCAAGAACCTGCTCGCCGGACTCGTCAACCTCGTGGCCGGCGTCCTGTTCATCTTCATCGCCGACGTCGCGTGGGCGCCCGTCGCGCTGCTGGCCGCCGGCTCGATCGCGGGCGGCCTGCTCGGGGCGCGCTACGGGCGGCGGCTGCCGCCCGATGCGCTGCGTGCGGTCATCGTCGTGGTCGGCGTGTTCGCGATCGTGCGACTGCTCGTCTGGAGCTGAGCGGGCGCCGAGCAGGACGGTGAGCAGGTGCACGCTCATCGTGCTTCTCCTTGGTCGAGGGCCGGGGTCACCGGCACGCGCAGGACGCGCGCGGCCGGGCGGGGCAGCCACCAGTTCCAGCGACCGAAGAGCGAGACGACGGCGGGCACCAGCAGGGCGCGGATCACCGTCGCGTCGAGCAGGATCCCGGCGGCGAGGCCGGTCGCCAGCATCTTCACGTCGGGGTCCGGGCCGGAGGCCATCGCGACGAACGCGAGGAACAGGATCAGCGCGGCGCTGGTCACCAGCCGGCCGGTCCGCCCCAGCCCGTCGACCACGGCGGCGTCGGTCGAGCCGCTGCGGTCGTACTCCTCCCGCATCCGGGCGAGGATGAAGACCTCGTAGTCCATCGACAGCCCGAACAGGAACGCGAAGATCATGAGCGGGATCCACGGCGGCAGCGACCCGCTCGCGGCGATCCCCCACAGCTCGTCGGAGCCGAAGCCGTGCTGCCAGACCAGCACCACCGCGCCCCAGGCGGCAGCGACGCTGACCACGTTCAGCACGATCGCCTTCAGCGGCAGCAGCAGCGAGCGGAACGCTCGCGCGAGCAGCACGAAGGTGACGACGGCGATGAGCGCGATCATCAGCGGGAACGAGCCGTAGACGGCATCGACGAAGTCGCGCTGCTGGGCGCCGTTGCCGCCGACCAGGACGCTCGTCGCCCCGCTCGCGTCGCCGCCGGCGTGCGCGGCCTCGCGGACGCGATCGAGCGTCGCGCGGCCCCCGGCGTGCGAGACGCTCTCGTGCGGGAGTGCCAGGACGACGGCGAGGTCGCCGCGCCGGAAGCCGGGCTCGCTTGGCGCGACCGCTGCATGGACGCCCTCGACGCCGCGCAGCGCCGCGGCGACGTGCGCCGGGTCGCCGCCGCGCACGAGCACCTCGATCGGCGCCAGCGCGCCCGCGCCGACCCCGTGGCCCTCGAGCGCGACGAGGCCGTCCTTGGCGTCGCCCGGCCGGGCGATCGTGTCGGGCTCGCCGGTGAACGCGCCGAAGCGCAGCGTCGACGCGGACACGAGCAGGCCGGCGAGGATCGCGACCGCGAGCACCGTCGCGGCGACCCGGTGGCGCACGACCACGCGCGCCCAGCGCGTCCAAGCCCGGCTCGCGCGGTCCTCGCGGCGCACGTGCGGCCAGTCCAGGCGCGACCCGGCCGCCGACAGGATCACCGGCAGCAGCGTCACCGTGACGACGACGCTCACGAGCGGGATGAGCATCCCGGCCCAGCCGATCGAGCGCAGGAACGGCAGCGGCAGGGCGACGAGCGCGAGCAGCCCGATCGCCACCGTGGTCCCGCTGAAGACGACGGTGCGTCCGGCCGTGGCCATCGCGCGGACGATCGCCTCGTCGCCTCCGCCGTGGCGGTCGCGCTCCTCGCGCCAGCGCACCACGACCAACAGCGAGTAGTCGATCGCGACGCCCAGCCCGATCAGCGCGATGAGGAACGCGACGATCGGCGAGACCGCGGTGACCTCTGCCAGCGGCCACACGAGCAGGAAGCTCGCGGCGATCGAGACGACCGCCACCACGAGCGGCACGAAGGCCAGCAGCGAGGCGAAGACGAACGCCAGCACGGCGAGCGCGCCGAGGCCGCCGAGCAGCGCCTCGGCGAGCACGCCCGGCCCGCCGGAGGAGCCGCCGGCGTCGTCGGAGAGCGCGTCGAGGCCGGTCAGGTGCACCGGCGCGCCGGCGATCGTGGCGCGGGCCGCGACGGCACGCGCGCCGCGCAGCGCCTGCGGGTTGTCGCCGAACGCCGTGCGCCCGCGCGGCGGGCTGGCGACGACGACGGCGGTGCGGCCGTCGCGCGAGGAGAGCGCCGGGTCCGCGGCGACGCGCATGCCGGGGACGGCAGCGCGCAGACGGGTCGCGAGCCGGGCGACGTCGGCGCGCACGGCGGGGTCGGCGCGGTCGGCGCCCGCGGGCAGGGTCGCGACGGCGACCAGCGGCGTGCGCGACCCGCCCCCGCCGAACGTCCGCTCGATCGCGGCGTTGGCTCGGGACCCCTCGCGGTCGGGGACGGAGAAGCCGGCCTCCAGTGCGTCGGTGGCGCGGCCGGCGAAGGCCAGCCCGAGGACGGCGACCGCCAGCCACGCCAGCGCGACGAGACGGCGGTGGGCGAGGACCCAGCGGGTGGTGGCGACGATCATGGCGGCGATGCTCCCGCCGACCGGGCGCCCCGTCGTCGGCCCGACGTGGGCTCTCGCGCTGCCGCGAGCGGCGCGGCTGGGTATGGCCGCCTACCGCGAACGCAGTACGAGCGAGGTCGCCCCTGGGCGGACGCGGCCGACGGCGCGCGGTCCTACGCTGGCGACATGAACCATCCGCGGGGCGCCGAGGTGCCGATCGCCGGCGACGGCGACCAGCCGCCGCGCGCCGACCGGCCGACCGCCGGCCATGCGAACGAGCCGCCGCGCGCTGACCGACCGACTGCCGGCCACGCGGGCAGCCCGACGCGCGCCGACGTCGCGATCACCGTCGCCGTGGCCGCGATCCAGCTCGGGATCACGACGATCGCCGCGCGCCATCAGCCCGAGGCGACGACGCTCGGGCCGCTCGGGTACGCCCTGCTGGCGACCAGTGCGCTCGCGCTGCTGTGGCGGCGCCACGCGCCGGTCGCCGTGCTCGCCGCCACGTTCGCCCTGACCGCGGCCTACGTCCTTGCCGACTACCCCGGCGGTCCCGTCTTCCTCGCGCTGCTCGTCGCGCTGATGACGGTCTTCCTGTGCGGCCACCGGTTGATCGGATGGGCCACGCTGGCGGCGGGCTACGTGACGTTCGGCTGGCTCGAGGCGGCGCTCGGCAACCACGACGCGCCCTCGGTCGGGCAGGCGGTCGGCAGCGCGGCGTGGCTGCTCGTGCTCGGCCTGGTCGGCGAGGGCGTGCGCGTGCAGCGCGAGCGCGCCCGCGAGCGCGCGCTCGCCCGCGCGAGCGAGACGCGGCGCCAGGTCGGCGAGGAGCGGCTGCGCATCTCGCGCGAGCTCCACGACGTGCTCGCCCACAACGTCTCGCTCATCAACGTGCAGTCCAGCGTCGCGCTGCACCTCATCGACGAGCAGCCCGAGCAGGCCCGCGAGGCGCTGGCGGCGATCAAGCAGGCCAGCGGCGAGACGCTGCGCGAGATGCGCGCGGTGCTCGGGAGCCTGCGCGACAGCGACGAGACCCTGCCGCGCGCGCCCGCCCCGACGCTCGCGCGGCTCGACGAGCTGGTCGCCCAAGTGCGGGCGGCCGGTGTCACGGTCCGTCTCCACGTCGACGGCGACCCGACGGGACTGCCCACGGCGGTCGACCTCGCCGCCTATCGGATCGTCCAGGAGGCCCTGACGAACGTGACGCGCCACGCGCCGGGCGCCGGCGCGGACGTGCGCGTCCGCTGCCACGATGGCGCGATCGAGCTGCAGATCGACGACGACGGGCCCGGCCCGGGCGGCGGGCGCTGGGACGCCGAGCGCCACGGCAACGGGATCACCGGCATGGGCGAGCGCGCCGCCGCGCTCGGCGGTGAGCTGCACGCCGGCCCGGGCCCGGGCGGCCGGGGGTTCCGCGTCCGCGCGCGGCTGCCGATCGGAGCGCCACGATGAGCGCGCCGGCGATCCGCGTCCTGCTCGCCGACGACCAGGCGCTCGTCCGCGCCGGCTTCCGCTCGCTGCTGGCCGCCCAGCCGGGGATCGAGGTGGTCGGCGAGGCGGCCGACGGCCATCAGGCGCTCGACGCGGCCCGGCGGCTGGCGCCCGACGTCGTCCTCATGGACATCCGCATGCCGGTCATGGACGGGCTCGACGCGACGCGCGCGATCACCGGCGACCCCGCGCTCGGCGGCATGCGGATCGTCATCCTCACGACCTTCGACCACGACGAGCACGTCTTCGAGGCGCTGCGCGTCGGCGCCAGCGGCTTCCTCGTCAAGGACACCGAGCCGGCGGACCTCATCCAGGCGGTGCGGCTCGTCGCGGCCGGCGACGCGCTGCTCTCCCCCGGTGTCACCCGCCGGGTGATCGCCGAGTTCGCCACCCGCGCGCGACGACCGCCCGACGACGCGCGCCTGGCCGAGCTGACCGAGCGCGAGCGCGAGGTCATGGCGTTGGTCGCCGGCGGGCTGTCCAACGCGGAGATCGCCGAGCGGCTCGTCGTCAGCCCGGCGACGGCGAAGACCCACGTCAACCGGGCGATGGCGAAGCTGGGCGCGCGCGACCGCGCCCAGCTCGTCGTGATCGCCTACGAATCCGGGCTCGTGCGGCCCGGCTGGACGTGAGCGGCTAGCGGTAGCTGTAGAAGCCCTCGCCGGACTTGCGGCCGTGCTTGCCGGCGACGACCATCCGCTTCATGAGCGGCGGCGGCGCGTACTCGGGCCGCTTGAACTCCTCGTAGAGCGAGTCGCAGACCGCGTAGAGGACGTCGAGGCCGATGAAGTCGCACAGCGTCAGCGGGCCCATCGGGTGGCCGGCGCCGAGCTTCATGCCCTCGTCGATGTCCTCGCGGGAGGCGAAGCCCTCCTCGTACATCCGCACCGCCGCCATGAGGTACGGCACGAGCAGCATGTTGACGATGAAGCCCGAGCGGTCCTTCGTGCGGATCGGGTGCTTGCCCATCTGGCGGGCAAGCGCGTCGGCGACCTCGACCGCCTCCGGGGCGGTGTCGAGCGCGACGACGATCTCCACCAGCGCCATCACGGGCACCGGCGAGAAGAAGTGCAGGCCGAGTACTCGCTCCGGGCGCTGCGTCCACGACGCGATCTGGGCGATCGGGATCGACGAGGTGTTCGATGCAAGGAACCTCGCGTCAGGCAGGCGCTCGTCGAGATCGCGGAAGACCTGCCCCTTGATCTGGGGGTCCTCGACGATCGCCTCGATGACGAGCTGCGCTGGGCCGAGGTCGTCGAGCGACGTCGTCGGCTGGATGCGCTCCTGGAGCGCCGCGCCCTCCGCGTCGGTCATCTTCCCGCGCGCGACGGCCCGGCCCACGGACGCCTCGATCGCCGCCCGCGAGCGGTCCAGCGCCGCCTGCTGCGGCTCGTACAGATGCACCCCGATGCCGGCCCGGGCCGCCGACTCGGCGATGCCCGACCCCATGAAGCCGGCGCCGACCACGCCGATCACGTCGATCTCACTCATGCCGCGAACCGTACGGAGGCTGTCCACCGTCCGCGTTGCGACCGCTGCACCTCGACCGGGACGTCGAAGCAGGCGCTGACCTGCTCGGCGGTCAGCACCGCCTCGACCGGCCCCGCCGCGAGCACCGCGCCGTCGCGCAGCAGCAGGGCGTGGGTGGCATGCGGCGGGATCTCCTCGAGGTGATGGGTGACCATCGCGGTCGTCAGCTCGGGACGGGCGACGCGCAGCTGGGCGAGCGCGGCGAGCAGACGCTCGCGAGAGGGCAGGTCGAGGCCCGAGGCCGCCTCGTCGAGCAGGAGCAGCTCCGGGTCGGCCATGAGGGCGCGGGCCAGCAACAGCCGCTGGCGCTCGCCCTGGGAGCAGTGGTCGAAGCGACGGCCGGCCAGCTCGGTCGAACCGGTCAGCGCGAGCAGCTCGGTGGCGCGGGCGGCGTGCGCGTCGGTGAGCCGGCGCGGCTGCAGCTTGATCGCCCCGAACGCGCCGGTGAGGACGACCTGGTGGCCGGTCAGGGCCGGCGCCAGCGCGCGGCTCAGGCGGGCGTCGACGAAGCCGATCCGCTCGCGCAGGTCGCGCAGGTCGACGGCACCGACCCGAGCGCCGAGCACCTCGACGGTGCCGGTCGTCGGATGCGAGGTCCCGGCGGCGAGGTGCAGGAGCGTCGTCTTGCCGGCGCCGTTGGGGCCGAGCACCACCCACGCCTCGCCGGCCGCCACGCGCCAGTCCACCCCGTCGAGCAGGCGCAGCGAGCGGCCGAGCGCCGGCGACCAGCGCTCGACCGTGACGTCGTGCAGGGCGAGGGCCGGCTTCATCGCGCCCTCACGCTATACACGTCGCCATGAGCGATCTCTCCCGCCTGCTGGCCGTCGCCCGCGGCGACGCCGAGCCCGACCTCGTCATCGCCTCCGCGCGCGCGTACTGCGCGTTCACGCGGGAGTGGCTGGAGGGCGACGTCGCGGTCGCCGACGGTCGCATCGCCGGAATCGGCTCCTTCGACGGCGGGCGCGAGCGTGTCGACGCCGGCGGGCGCGCCGTCGTGCCGGGGCTGATCGACGCGCACATGCACGTCGAGTCGTCCAAGCTCGTCCCGGCCGAGTTCGCACGCGCCGTGGTAGGGCGCGGGGTGACGTCGGTCGTCGCCGACCCGCACGAGCTGGCCAACGTGCTCGGGCCCGACGGCGTGCACTGGCTGCTCGACGCGACCGAGGGGCTGCCGCTGCGTGTCTGGGTCATGGTCCCGTCGTGCGTGCCCGCCTCGTCGTTCGAGACCGCTTACCGGGCGATGGGGCCGGGCGACATGGCGGGGATCCTGCGCCGCGAGCGGGCGATCGGGATCGCCGAGATGATGAACTTCCCGGGCGTCATCGCCGGCGACCCGGAGGTGCTGGCCAAGCTGGGGCTGCCGGGCGCGTCGCACGTCGACGGTCATGCGCCCGGGGTGCGGGGCGCCGCCCTGGACGCCTACGCGTCCGCAGGGATCCGCTCCGATCACGAGTCGACCACCTGGGAGGAGGCGCTCGACAAGCGCCGGCGCGGCATGTGGGTGCTGCTGCGGGAGGCGTCCAACGCCCGCAACCTGCGCGACCTGCTCGAGCTGGTGCGCCGCCACGGCCCGGCGTGGTGCGCGCTGTGCACCGACGACCTCGAGCCCAACGACCTGCTGCGCGACGGGTCGATCGACCACTGCTGCCGGATCGCGATCGAGGAGGGGATCGCGGTCGAGGACGTGTTGGCGATGGCGACGCTGCACGCCGCCCGGGCGCACGGCCTCAACGACCTCGGGGCGGTCGCGCCCGGCTTCCGGGCCGATCTGCAGCTGCTCGACGACGTGGCCGGGTTCGCGCCGACGCACGTGTGGCGCGGCGGGGAGCTCGTGGCCCGCGACGGCGTCGTGCTGCCGTTCGAGCGGGCGCCGGTGCCCGCGTTCGTCCGCGGGACGGTGCGGCCGGCGCCGGTGCGCGCGGAGGATCTGGCGCTGGCGGCGCCGGACGCCGATCGGGTGCGGGTCATCGGGCTCGTCCCGGGCCAGATCGTCACCGAGGCGCTCGTCGACGTGCCGACGGTCCGCGACGGCCTCGTCGTCGCCGACGCGGACCGCGACCTTGCGAAGATCGCGGTCGTCGAGCGCCACCACCGCTCGGGGAACGTGGGCCTCGGGCTCGTGCGCGGCTTCGGCCTGCGGACGGGCGCGTTCGCCTCGACCGTCGCCCACGACGCCCACAACCTCGTGGTCGTCGGGGCCGACGACGCGTCGATGCTCGCGTGCGTGGAGCGGCTGGCCGCCGTCGGCGGCGGGGTCGCGGTCGCGCGCGACGGCGCGATCGTCGGCGAGCTCGCGCTCCCGGTCGCGGGCCTGCTCTCCGAGGAGCCGGCCGAGGCGGTCGTCCAGCGGCTCGACGAGCTGGAGGCGCGGCTGCGCGAGCAGGGCGTCGCGGTAGCCACGCCGTTCATGGCGCTGTCCTTCCTGGCGCTGTCGGTGATCCCCGCGCTCAAGCTGACCGACCAGGGGCTGGTCGACGTCGAGCGCTTCGAGCTCGTGGGGCTCGCTGATACATCGATGTAACAATCGCGCTACGGTAGCGCACCATGCTCGCCGCCGATCAGCTCGACCGCCTGCGTGCGGCGACGCGCCTGCGCCCCTGGCACGAGGTCACCACCGAGGAGCTCGCGCAGGCGCTTGGCGTCTCGCGGATGACGCTCCATCGCCGGGGCATCACCAAGCAGGACGCGCTCGACGGGCTGCGCGAGCTGCTCATGACCGAGCACCAGGACGCGGCGCTGCGCGCCGTGACGGCCAGCGGCAGCGCGCGCGACCGGCTCGCGCTGGCGCTCCAGGCGGTCTGCGAGGTCGACGAGCGCTACCTGGCGCTCATCGACTCGCTGGCCGAGGACCTCGCGACGGTCTTCCACGAGCCCGGCGCGGGCCCGGTGCTCACGCGGCCCGGGTTCACCGACGCCCTGCGCCGGATCCTCGAGGACGGCGCGGCCGACGGCACGCTGCGGCCCGGCGACGACCCCGCCGAGACGGCGACGCTCCTCTTCAACGCCGCGGGCTGGACCTACCGCCACCTGCGCCGCGGCCACCGCTGGGAGCCCGAGCACGCGCGCGAGCGAGTCGTGGGGCTGCTGCTCGAGGGGGTGGGTTGGATCGGCGTCGACCACCGGGGTGGATCCAACCCACCCCACCCGTCTACGGCACGATGTTGTGGTTCACCCGGAAGAGGTTCTGCGGGTCGTACTCGCGCTTGACCGCGACGAGCCGGTCGTAGTTGGCGCCGTACGCCGCGCGCACCCGGTCCTCGCCCTCGTCGCCTTGGAGGAAGTTGACGTAGGCGCCACCCGCTCCCTTCGGGTGCACCGCGTCCCAGTAGGCGCGCGTCCAGTCGCGGATGCGTCCGGCGTTGGCGGGGTCGGGGTCGACGCCCACGATCACCTCCGAGTAGCGCGAGCTGCGATGGCGCCACGCCGTCGCATCCGGGGCGATGTCGTGGACGGCGCCGTCGATCGGGTACAGGTGCATCGTCGAGAGCGGCGAGGGCAGCCGGGCGCCGTGCTCGGCGTGCAGGGCGATCGCCTCGTCGTCGAGCTCGTCGACGAAGTCCGCCTTCCAGTACAGCTGCATGCCCGGCGGATAGAGCGCGTCGAACGCGCTGTTCCACGCCGGCAGCGGCATCTCGCCGACGCCGTCGAGGATCGGCGGCCCGAACTCGCGGGCGGGCGCGAGCGCCTCGGCCGCCTCCGCCGCCGTCCCGGTGTGGCACCACGCGATGCCGCACACCCGCTCGCCGTGCAGCTCGGTCGGGAAGGGCGGGCCGGGCGGCACGCTGAGGAACGCGAAGAACCCGTAGAGATCGCGCGGCGCATCTGCCATGAGCCCGTCCCAGAAGCGCATGACGTCGGGCGCCATCTCCATCGGCCAGAACATCGGGCCGGCGATGACGTGCTTCACCGGCGCCGGCTCGAAGAGCATCGACGTGACGACGCCGAAGTTGCCGCCGCCGCCGCGCAGCGCCCAGAAGAGGTCGGGGAGCTCGTGCGGCGACGTCGTCACCACCCGTCCGTCGGCGAGGACCACGTCGGCCTCGCGCAGGCGGTCGATCGTGAGCCCGTGGCGCCGCGTGAGGTAGCCCATCCCGCCGCCGAGGCAGAGGCCGCCGATGCCGGTGGTCGAGAGGATCCCCATCGGGACGGCGAGACCGAACTGGTGCGTGGCATGGTCGACCTGGCCGAGCGTCGCGCCGCCCTCGACGCGGACGAAGCCCGAGTCGGGATCGACGCGGATCGCGTGCATGTCGCGCAGGTCGATGCAGAGCGCGTCGTCGGCCACGCCGAGGCCGCCGGCGTTGTGCCCGCCTCCGCGCACCGACAGCAGCAGCCCGCGAGCGCGGGCCTCGTCGACGGCGGCGGCGACGTCGGCCGCGTCGCCGCAGCGCGCGATGAGCGTCGGGCGCCGGTCGATCATGGCGTTGTGGACGCTGCGGGCCTCGTCGTAGCCCGGATCCCCGGGCGCCACGAGCGGACCGCTGAAGCCGGCGGCCGCGAGCTCATCGCGGACGGAGACGGAGGTGAGGGCCATGGTGGGCTCCTTGGTCGGTCGCTGAGCCGCCAGCAACCTCTCGCGCCCGCCGCAGCGGGTCAATACGGGATCCCACGTACGCCGCGTAGCCTTGCCCCATGTCCGACGCCGCGCGGCTGACCGCCCTGCTCGGCCCGTGGCGCGACGCCGACGGCCCGCAGTTCGCGCGGCTGGCCGCCGCGATCGCCACGGTGATCGAGGGCGGCTCGCTGGACGGTGCCGCGCTGCCGGCCGAGCGGCGGCTGGCGACGGCGCTCGGCGTGAGCCGCTCGACCGTCGTGCGTGCCTACGAGTCGCTGCGCGCGCAGGGCCTCGTCGCCTCCCGGGAGCGCTCGGGCACCGTCGTGCGCGCCGTCGGCGGGCGGCGCAGCGCTCCGCGCGGGCAGATGTTCCAGCTCGCCCAGCTGCTCGGCGACGAGGAGGGCGTCGACCTGTCGGTGGCGGCGCCCCCGGTCGACGACGTCGTCGCCCGCGTGGCGGTCGCGCTGGACGAGCTCGACGGCCACGGCTACGCGCCCCGCGGCCTGCCGGCGCTGCGGACGGAGGTCGCCCGACGGCTCACCGCGGCCGGGAGTCCGACCGAGCCCGACGAGGTGCTCGTGACCTCGGGCGCGCACGAGGCGCTGTCGCTGCTGGCGGCGCTGCTCGTCGGCCGCCGTCAGCCGGTCGCCGTCGACGCCGTCACCTACCCGGGTGCGCTGGAGGTGATCGAGCGGGCCGGCGGACGGGCGATCGGCGTGTCCGGCGACGCGGCCGGGATGCGCGCCGACGCGCTCGACGACGTGCTGGCCCACCACGTCGTCGGCTTCGTCTACCTCATGCCGGGGCTCCACAACCCGCGCGGCACCGCGATCGCCGCGGGCCGCCGCCGCGCGCTGCTGGCCGTCGCCGAGGAGCACGACGCGCTCGTCGTCGAGGACGCGGCGCTCGACGAGACCCGCTTCGAGGACGACCTGCCGCCACTGCGCGCGCTGGCCCCGGAGCGGGTGCTGCGGGTCGGCTCGATCTCGAAGCTGGGCTGGGGCGGGCTGCGCGTCGGCTGGCTGTGCGGCCCGCGCGACCTCGTTGGGCGGCTGGCGCGGCTGAAGGGTGCGCGCGACCTCGGCACCGGCGCGCTCGGCCAGCTCGCGGCGCTGGCGCTGCTGCGCGATGCCGAGCGCGTGCGCGCGGCGCGCCGCGCGCAGGGCCGCGAACGGCTGGCGCTCCTGCGCGGCGAGCTGGCGCGGCGGATCCCGAGCTGGCGCTGCAGCGAGCCGCAGGGCGGCTGGTCGCTGTGGGTCGACCTCGGCGACGTCGACGGCGACGACCTCACCGCGGCGGCCGCGCGCCACGGCGTCCTCGTCAGCCCCGGCAGCTCCCACGTCCCCGGCGAGGCGCGCTCCCACCACGTCCGCCTCGCGTTCTCCCCTCCGGAGGCCGCGCTGCGGCGCGCGGTGGCGCGGCTGGAGGCGGCGTGGGCGGAGGTCGGGCGGCGATGAGTTCCCGCGATCCGCGCGGTCGTCGTGACGAGCGCCCGCACGACGAAGGAGCCGCGATGCAGACCGACGAGGGGCAGATCCGAAGCTTGATCGAGCGGTGGGCCGCCGCGGTCCATGCCGGGGACCTGGACGGCGTCGTGGCCGACCACGCCGACGACATCGTCATGTTCGACGTGCCGCCGCCCCACGACGGCGTCCGCGGCATCGACGCCTATCGCGAGACCTGGCCGCCGTTCTTCGCCTGGCAGGCGCAGGGCGCGTCGTTCGAGCTCGTGGAGCTGGACGTCACCAGCGGCGCCGGCGTCGCGTTCGCCTACGCGCTCCTGCGCTGCGGCACGCCGGCCGAGCTGACCGAGCGACCGCAGCAGCGCCTGCGGCTCACCATCGGGCTGCGCAAGGAGGCCGGACGCTGGGTGGTCGCCCACGAGCACCACTCGTTCGCCGACCTGTCGAGCGAGGCCCCGGCCTGACCGCTACGCCACCGCCGGCGCCACCACGTCCAGCCACGCGCCGAAGCGCGCGTCGCGGCCGTGGACGGCGTCGGCGTAGGCGTCGCGGATGCGTACCGTGACCGGGCCGGGGCGGCCGGCGCCGACCGTGCGGCCGTCGACCTCGCGCACCGGCGTGATCTCGGCCGCGGTGCCGGTG
Source organism: uncultured Solirubrobacteraceae bacterium (assembly GCA_964422645.1). Classification (GTDB taxonomy): domain Bacteria; phylum Actinomycetota; class Thermoleophilia; order Solirubrobacterales; family Solirubrobacteraceae; genus Capillimicrobium. The sequence goes on from CAYRCB010000012.1 coordinate 37,157, forward strand.
AGGAACAGCTCGTCGGCGGTGTAGAGCTCGCCGCGCGTGAGCGGCCGCTGCTCCACCGGGATCGCCAGCGCCTGCGCCAGCTCGTGCACGGTCGCGCGGGTGATGCCGCCCAGCGCGCCGCTGGCCAGCGGCGGCGTGAGCAGGAGGCCGTCGGCGACGAGGAACAGGTTCTCGCCCGAGCCCTCGGCGAGCATCCCGTCGGCGCCGAGCAGGATCGCCTCGTCGAAGCCGAGCTCCTCGGCCTCGGTGCGGGCCAGCACGGAGTTGAGGTAGTGCGCGGTGGCCTTCGCGGCGGGCAGCAGCGCGTCGTGCCCGATCCGCGACCACGACGACACCTTCGCGCGGATCCCGTGGGCCAGCGCCTCCTCGCCCAGGTACGCCGGCCACGCCCACACGGCGATCGCCACCTCGACCGGGCACCCGCGCGGCGAGACGCCCATCGGCCCGGCGCCGCGATACGCGAGCGTGCGCACGTAGCACTCCTCCAGCCCGCTCTCGGCGACGAGCGTGCGCGTCGCGTCGATCAGCTCGTCCACCGTCCAGGCGAAGTCCATGCCGTACAGCCGCGCCGAGCGGACGAGCCGCTCGTGGTGGTCGCGGTGGCGGAAGATCGCCGGCCCGTCGACCGTCGCGTAGGCCCGCAGGGAGTCGAAGACCCCGGTCCCGTAGTGGAGCGCGTGGGTCAGCACGTGGACGTTGGCGTCCTCCCAGGGGACGAGCTTCCCGCTCATCCAGATCCGCTCGGTGGGCTGCATCGCACGACGGTAGGTCGCGAACCGCCGTCCGGGGCGGGCCAACGGGGCGGCGGTGGACCGGGCGATCGGCGGCTAGACGTCGAGCGGGTCGAAGTGCTCGACGGCCGGCGGCGCCGCGAAGAACGGGCCGATCAGCTCACGCCAGCGCGTGAAGCGCTCGGACTCGCGGAAGCCGACCATGTGCGCGTCGACGGAGTCCCACTCGATGAGCAGGAGATAGGTCGAGGGCTCCTCGATCCCCCGCGCGATCCGCAACGAGCGGAACCCGTCAGCCGCGGCGACGACCAGCCGCGCCTGCGCGAAGGCCGCCTCGAAGTCGGCCTCGCGGCCGGGCTGCACGCTGATGGCGGCACGCTCGATGATCATGTGGGTCTCCTGGTATCGGGGATGCGAACGGCTGGGGTCATAGCAAGGCAGCCGCCTGCGGACCGAGACGCCCTCACCGCACGTTTACCGCCAAGGCCCCTGGGTAGCCGGATCTGGGAGGGAGAGCCGAGCACAGGGGGCGGGGCCGCCGATCCGACGGCCGGCACCGGACCGCGAAGGACGGCCAGCAGACGAGCACCTCCCAGGCCGATGAAGGCGTTGCCGGGAGGCAGAAGGAGGAAGTCATGGCCGAGCAGAAGCCACGAACTGCGGTTCGCCGCAGGCGGGCCGGGAGCCAGCCTGCGCAGGACGAGGCGCCCAAGCGCCAGCGCGGGGACACCGATGGGGACCAGGAGCAGCAGGGAGGGCTGGTCTCGGGTCTGACCGGGCAGGCTGAGGAGGCCAAGGGGGCCGTCGGCCAGGCCACCGAGGAGGCCAAGGGGGCCGTGGGCCAGACCGCCGGCGGTGTCCAGGACGTTGCTCGCGGCGCGCAGCAGACCGTGCGCGGCGAGCTCGGATCGATCGTGCGGGAAGCCGCGCTCGAGGTGCTGGGGCCGGTCGCCCGCAAGGCGACGACGGCCGCCGCCAAGTACGCCGTGACGCAGGGCCCGCAGCTCGCCAAGGACAAGGTGGCGCCGAAGATCGCCGAGGCGGGCGGCGCGGGCCAGCTCGCCAAGGGCGCGCTGTCGAAGGTCGGCGACGTCGGCAGCGGCGTGCTGTCGAAGGTCGGCATCGGCGGCGGCGGTGCCGGTGCGCCGACGGGCACCGGCCGGGGGCGCAGGCTCCCGGTGCAGGAGTCTGTCGACGTCGCGGTCCCGCTCGAGACCGCCTACCACCAGTTCACGCAATTCGAGGAGTTCCCGCGGTTCATGCACCGCGTGGAGAAGGTCGAGCAGCGCGACGACGCCCACGTCGTCTGGCACGAGAACATCTGGGGCATCCGCCGCCAGTGGGAGGCCGAGATCACCGAGCAGCAGCCCGACGAGCGGATCGTCTGGAAGAGCACCGGCGGCACCCAGACGACCGGCGTCGTCACCTTCCATCGCCTGAGCGACCGGCTCACGCGGATCGAGGTGTCGCTCGACTTCCAGCCGCAGGGCCTGTTCGAGAAGACCGCGTCGGGGATGCGGATGTCGCGGCGGGCGCTGAAGTCCGACCTCATGCGCTTCAAGGCGTTCATCGAGATGCGCGGCGAGGAGACCGGGGCCTGGGCCGGCGCGATCGAGGAGGGCGAGGTCGTCGAGCCCGAAGAGGCCGAGGCCCAGCCTGAGGAGGAGCCCGAGGGCGAAGCCGAGGAGGAGCCGGAGGCCGAGGCCGAGGAGGAAGAGGAGCTCGAGGAGGAAGCGGCCGAGGAGGAGCCGGTGGCCGAGGAGGAGCCCGAGGACGAGGAGGCCGAGGACCGGCGGGGACGCATCCGCCGCCGCCCGGCGGCGCGCCCGGCACGCACGAGGAGGTCGCGCCCATGACGCTTCAACCCAGCGGCGGCGGGCCCGTCGGCACGGTCGAGCGCAGCCAGGAGAGCTCGCTGGCCGACGTCGTCAGCACGATCCTCGACAAGGGCGTGGTGGTCGACGTGTTCGCGCGTGTCTCGCTGGTCGGCATCGAGCTGTTGCGCGTCGACGCGCGCGTCGTCATCGCCAGCGTCGACACCTACCTGCGGTTCGCCGAGGCGGTCAACCGCCTCGAGCTGGGCACCGAGGAGCCGCGCGACCTCACGGGGGTCGTCGAGGACGTCACCGAGTCCGGGGCCAAGGGCAAGAGCAAGGGCCTGCTCGACGCCGGCGCCGAGAAGCTCGAGGAGCTCCTGCACCCCGACGAGGAGGAGGAGCCCGAGGCGGTCGAGGAGGAGAGGCGCCGATGAACGCCCAGCAAAAGGTGTGGGTCTACGGCGTCGTCCCCGCGGGCGCCACGCTGCAGGAGGTCGAGACCCGCGACCGGCTGCCCGACGTGTGGGTGGTCGAGGCCGGCGACCTCGGCGCCATCCTCGGACCGGCGCCCGAGAACGACGAGAAGGGGACGCGCGACCAGGCGCTCGCGCACGCGCGCGTGCTCGAGGCCGCGGCCGCCGACGCGCCGGTCGTGCCGCTGCGGTTCGGCACGGTCGCAGACAGCGAGGAGGAGGTCGGCACCGAGCTGCTGGAGGCGCGCCGCGAGGCGCTGACCCAGCTCCTGGAGCGCATCGACGACCGCGTGCAGATGATCGTGAAGGCGTACTACCGCGAGCAGCCGATCCTGCGCGAGATCCTCGAGAGCGAGCCCGAGGTCGCCAAGCTCCGCGACGCGACCAAGGACGGCCCCGAGGAGGCGGTCCACAACGCCCGCGTCCGGCTCGGCGAGCTCGTGAGCGCCGCGATCGAGCAGCGGCGCACGCACGACAGCGCGGAGATCGCGCAACGGCTCGAGCCCGTGGCCGACGCGGGGGTGGCCAACGACCTGGAGCAGGAGCTCATGGTCCTCAACGCGCCCTACCTCGTGCAGCGCAAGCGCCTGCAGGAGTTCGAGGACGCCGTCGAGGACCTCGCGCGGCAGGCCGGAGAGCGGATGCGCTTCCGCTTGCTGGGGCCGATGCCCGCCTACGACTTCCTCGACCAGGAGGAGCCGGCGTGGGCGTCCTGAAGGAGCTCGTCCTGCTGCCGATCGCGCCGCTGCGCTTCACGGTCTGGGTCGCCGACCAGGTGGCCCAGGAAGCCGACCGTCGGCAGTTCAGCGCCCCGGCGGTGATGCAGCAGCTCGACGAGCTCGAGCAGGCGCGCGAGCGGGGCGAGCTCGACGAGGACCGCGCCGCCCAGCTCGAGGGCGAGCTGCTCCAGCAGCAGGCGTCGCGCGCCCGCAGGGCGGCCGGCGAGGAGGAGGCATCCCACGATGGCTGACGAGAAGCCGAAGCGGCCCCGGCAGACGGGGACGGACCAGCAGCGCCTGTCCGGGGCGGAGCTCGCCCGGCGCGCCCGCCGCGAGCTCAGCGCGATCACCGGCCTGGAGGCCGAGAGCGTGACGTCGCTGGAGCGCACCGACGACGGGACCTGGCTCGTGAACGTGGAGCTCCTCGAGCTGGAGCGCCTGCCCCAGACCGAGGACGTGCTCGGCACCTACCGGGTCGAGCTCGACGAGCAGGGCGAGCTGCTGCGCTATCGGCGCGTGCGCCGCTACGCCCGCAGCCAGGCCGGCGAGGAGGCGGAGGTGAGCGGCGGCTGATGACCAGGGGCATGGAGCCGGCCGCGCCCGGTGGGGGCGGCGCGCTGGCGCCGCCGACCGCGGGCGGCGCGGCGATGCGCAGCGAAGGGGCCACCAACCTGGCCGACGTGCTCGAGCGGGTGCTCGACAAGGGCATCGTCATCGTGGGCGACATCCGGGTCAACCTGCTCGACATCGAGCTGCTGACGATCAAGCTGCGGCTGGTCGTGGCGGGGGTCGACACCGCCCGGCAGATGGGCATCGACTGGTGGGAGAGCGACCCGTGGCTGACCCGCGGCGAGCCCGAGGAGGACCACCGGTCGCTGCGGGCGCGCGTGCAGCGGCTGGAGCGCGAGCTGGAGGCCGCGCGGTCGCCGTCGCTGGAAGCGGGAGATGGCTGAGGGGCCGCTCGGCGTCTACGTCTACGGCGTGGTCGGCGCGGCACGGCGCCCGCCGCTGGAAGGGATCACGGGCGTCGATCCGGCCTTCGGGCTCGAGCTGGTGGCGCACCGCGGCCTGGCCGCGCTGACCAGCCGGGTCGGGCTCGACGCGTTCGGCACGGAGGCCCTGGAGCGCAACCTCGAGGACCTTGCCTGGGTGGAGCGGACGGCGCGGGCCCACGACGCGGTGGTCGCCCATGCGCTCGCAGCCAGCGACGCGGTCGCACCGCTGCCGCTGTGCACGATCTTCCGTGACCGGGCGCGGGTCGCCGAGCTGCTCGAGCGCGAGCACGACCCGCTGCTGACGACCCTCCGGCGCCTGCGCGGCCATGCCGAGTGGAGCGTCAAGGTCGTGGCGGATCCGGCGCGCCTCGACGACGCCGCCCGCGCGCTCGCCGCCCCCGTCGCGTCCGGGGTGGGCGCCGCGACGCCGGGACGCGCGTTCTTCGCCCGCCGCAAGGAGGACGCGGCCGCGCGCGAGCAGGCGCGCGCGATCGCCGAGACGGCAGCCGCGGAGGCCCACGACCGGCTGCGCCGGGAGGCGACCGCCGCCGTGCTGCTCGCGCCCCAGCGCCCGCAGCTCTCCGGCCGCCGCGGCCCGATGGTGCTCAACGGGGCCTACCTGGTCCATCGCGACCGCGCGCAGCGGTTCGCGAGCGTGGTCGGCGAGCTGGCCGAGCGCCACCGCGAGCAGGGGCTCGACGTCGAGCTGAGCGGGCCGTGGGCGCCGTACAACTTCGCCAGCCCGCGGGAGCGACGGTGAGCGCCGTCCCGGAGCGCGTGTCGGCGCAGCGTGAGGTCGCGCTCGTGGAGATCCTCGACCGCGCGCTCGGCGCCGGCGTCGTCATCACCGGCGACCTGACGCTCTCGCTCGCCGACATCGACCTCGTGTACCTGAGCCTGCGGCTCGTGGTCGGCTCGGTGCCGACCATCCACGGCGAGGAGCCGTGATCTACGCGTACGGGATCTGCGAGCCGCAGGCCGTCGGGCCGGTGCCGGCGCGGCCGGGCATCGGCGGCGCCCGGCTGCGGGTGCTGCGCGCCGACGGGCTCGCCGTCGTCTACAGCCGGCACCGCTCGCTGCGGCCGCGCCCGTCGCCGCCGCTCGTCCTCGCGCACGAACGGGTCGTCGAGGCGCTCATGGCGCGCGGACCGGTCGTGCCGCTGCGCTTCGGGATGCAGCTGCCGGGCGAGGCCGAGCTGGCCGCGGCGATCGCGCCACGTCGCGACGAGCTGGCGCGCGCGCTGGACCGCGTCCGCGGGCGGGCGGAGCTGGGATTGCGCGTGTTCGGCAACGAGGATCCAGCGGCGTCCGAGCCGACCACGGCCAGCCCGCTCGGCGAGGGTCGCGGGCGCGCGTACCTGCTCGCCCGCGCCGCCGCGCACCGCCAGTCCGAGCACGCCGCCCGCGACCTCCACGGCCCGCTCGCGCGGCTTGCGGTCGCGAGCACCGTCAGCCCCCGCCCGACGCCGCCGGCGATCCTCGTCGCCTCCTACCTGGTGGACGCCGACCGCGTGACGGCGTTCCGCGCCCGCGGCGACGAGCTCCACGCCGAGCACCCGGACGCGCGGTTCGTCGTCACGGGCCCGTGGCCGCCGTACCACTTCGTGACCGAGGAGCCGGCGTGAGGATCGAGGAAGAGGACCGCGAGGACGTCGCCCGGGGCCTGGCGCAGCTCGTGCTCACGCTCGTGGAGCTCCTGCGCCAGCTCATGGAGCGCCAGGCGATCCGCCGCGTCGAAGCCGGCGACCTCAGCGACGAGCAGGTCGAGCGGCTCGGCCAGGCGCTCATCGCGCTGGAGGAGCGGATGGAGGAGCTCAAGGAGGTCTTCGGGCTGGCCGACGAGGACCTCCAGCTCAACCTCGGCCCGCTCGAAGACCTGCTCTAGCGGTCTCTTGGAAGATCTCCAAAGGCGGCGCCGCGGCCTTGGAATCGCTCCGATCGCCGGGCTTCGATCCGAGGAGGACCCTGAGCGCATGGACCGCCTTCCGCCTCGCACCGCCTTCTGGCACCCGTTCGCCGACATGGGCGCCGTGGAGCATGAGCAGCTCGTCATCGACCGCGCGCAGGACGTCTGGGTGTGGGACGAGCAGGGCAACCGCTACCTCGACGCGACCGCCGGCCTCTGGTACGCCAACCTCGGCCACGGCCGGCCGGAGATCGCCGAGGCCGTGGCGCGCCAGCTCGAGCGCCTCGACGCTTACCACACGTTCGGCGACCTCGCCAACGCCCCCGCGCTCGAGCTCTGCGACCGCCTCAGCGCCCTCATGCCCACGCCGCGGGCCCGCGTCTTCCTCGGCTCCGGCGGCGGCGACGTGGTCGACACCGCGGCCAAGATCGCCCGCGCGCACTTCGCGCAGACCGGCCAGCCCCAGCGCACCCACCTGATCTCGCGCCGCCACGGCTACCACGGCACGCACGGCATCGGCACGAGCATCGGCGGCATCGAGCCCAACGTCACCGGCTGGGGGCGCCTGCTGCCCGACACGAGCGTCGTCGCCCACGACGACCCCGCCGCCCTGGAGCACGAGCTCGAGCGACTCGGGCCGCAGAACGTCGCAGCGTTCTTCTGCGAGCCGGTGATCGGGGCCGGCGGCGTCCACCTCCCGCCCGGCGAGTACTTGGAGGCGACGGCGGAGATCTGCGCGCGCCACGGCGTGCTGTTCGTCGCCGACTGCGTCATCAGCGCGTTCGGGCGGCTGGGCACCTGGCTGGGCGTGGACCGCTGGCCGATCGAGCCGGACCTCGTCACGCTGGCCAAGGGCGTCACCGGCGGCACGCTGCCGCTTGGCGCGCTGCTCGTGGCCGAGCACGTCGCCGCGCCGTTCTTCCCGGGCCGCCCGGGGGCGCCGATCCTGCGCCACGGGCCGACCTACGCCGGCCATCCCGCCTGCTGCGCGGCGGCGCTCACCGCACTGGACCTCTACGAGCGCGACGGGCTGATCGAGCGCGGGCGGACCCTCGAGGGGCCGCTGGCCGAGACGCTGACGCCGCTGGAGGGCGACCCGCTCATCGCCGAGGTCCGCGCCGGGATCGGCCTGATCGGCGCGGCCGAGCTGCGCGGCGACGTGCTCGCCGCCGCGCCCGACGCGGTCGCTCGCTGGGCGCGCGCCTGTCGGGCCGAGGGCGTCCTGGCGCGGCAGCTCGGGCGCGGGCTGGCGGTGTCGCCGCCGCTGACGATCGGCGAGGAGGAGATCGCCTCGCTGGGGCCGGCGCTGCAGCGCGGGCTCGACGCGGTCGCGGCCGAGCTGCCGCCCCTGCAGGCGCGTTGAACGCGCACCGGACGCGCAGTACGGTGGGTCCTTGGCGTCCGCGCGTTCGGACACGGTGTCGGCAGCCGGCGCGTCACCCGCGCCGCAGCCGGCCGTGCCGCTGCCCGCGTCGCAGGCGCCGACCGGCGAGCTGACGCTCCGCGACCTGCTGGCGATCGAGCCGCTCGGCCTGCGCCTCGTCACCGGCGACGACGCGGCGCTCGACCGGCCCGTCCGCGGCGTCCACGCGATCGAGATCGACGACGCCGCGCGCTGGCTGGACGAGGGCTGGGTGATGCTCACGACCGGCCTCGTCCTCGCCGGCGACGACGAGGCCCAGCGCCGGCTGGTCGCCGAGCTCCACGACGCCGGGGTGGCCGCGCTCGGGCTCGCGCTGGAGATGCTCTACGACGAGGTCCCGCCGGCGCTGGTCGCCGCGGCGCGCGAGCATGGCCTCCCCGTCTTCTCGATCCCGTGGAGCACGCCGTTTCGCGAGATCGTCGCCGAGGCCAGCCGCGCGCTCATCAGCGCCGACGTGCGCCTGCTGCGGCGGGTCAGCGCGATCCAGCGCTTCCTCATGGACGGCCTGGCCGAAGCGGAGCCCGAGCAGGCGGTCGCCGACCGGCTCGCGCGCGTGCTCGACGCCGCGGTGGCGGTCCTGCGCCCGGGTGGCGGGGCGCGCGTGGTGGCCGGCCGCCCGCCCGAGCAGGTGCTCGCCTACGGACGGCGCACCGCGGGGGCGCCGCCGCCCGGCGTGGCCGAGGTCGCCGGCTGGGACGTGCTGCTCGCCGCGATCCCGCTGGGCGAGCGCCGGCTGCCGCGCACGCTGCTGGTCGCCGCCCCGCATCGGGCCGGCTTCGACCGGCTCGGCCGCCCGGTGGCGCAGGTCGCCGCCCCGCTGCTCGGGGCGGCGGCGCGCGTGCTCGAGGCCCAGGCGATGCACGACCTCGCCGTCCGCCGCGCGCTGCTCCAGCACGTCCTCGCCCCAGGCGCCGACACCGACGCGCTCGCGCTGGCCACCCGCGCACAGCGGCTGGGGATCGACTTCGCCGCGCCGGTGCGGGTCGTGGCGATCGCGCTCCCGGCGCCCGAGCCGCCGCCGGGCGACGAGGCGGTCGCCGTCGCCTTCGAGGACGCGGGCCTGGCCGCGCTGTGCGCCGCCGACGACGACCACGTCGTCGCGCTCGTCCAGGGCGAGGACGGCGCGGTGCAGGCGGCGCTGGAGCGGATGCTCGTGACCTGGCCGGCGCTCCTGGGCGGGATCGGGCGCCAGATCGCCTCGCTCGGCCGGGCCGGCGACTCGCACCGCGACGCCAGCCTGGCGCTGGAGCGGCTGCGCCACGAGGGCCGGCCGGGGCGGCTGCTGCACCCCAGTGACTTCGACGTCCCCACGCTCCTGCTCAGCGGCGGCTCGCTCGACATCGCCCGCCCGCAGCTCGAGGACCTCGTCGCGCGGCTGCGCGCGCGGCCGGCGCTGCACGAGGCGCTCGTCGCCTACTTCGACCACAACCTCGACATCGCCGCCGCGGCGGCCCACCTGCACCTGCATCCCAACTCGCTGCGCTACCGCTTGGCGCGGCTGGAGGAGGTCTTGGGCCACTCGCTGAAGGAGCCGGCGACGATCGCCGCCCTGCACATCGCGCTCGTCGCCGAGCCGCTGCTCAAGCCGGCGTGAACGCGAGCGGCAGCGCGTCGGTCCCGTAGATGCCGCTCACGCTCTGCAGCCGCGGCTCGCCGTCGAGGCGCAGCTCGCGCACGCGGCCGGCGAGGAAGGCGAGCGCCTCGGCGAGCTCGGCCCGCGCGAGGTTGGCGCCGACGCAGTAGTGGATGCCGGCGCCGAAGGTCAGGGGCCGCCCGCCGCCGCGATCGGCGGTGAGGTCGAAGGCGCTCGGGTCGGCCGGGCCGAAGGCCGCGGGGTCGCGGTTGGCCGCGAAGGCGCAGACGAGGACCACCGTCCCCTGCGGGAAGGTGATCCCGTTCTCCTCCACGTCTTCGATGAGCAGGCGCGCCGTGAACGGCGTGATCGGCTCGAAGCGCAGCGCCTCCTCGACGGCGCGCGGGACGAGCGCCTCAGGGTCGACCCGCAGCGCGGCCCACTGGTCCGGGCGCTCGGCGAGCAGCCGCAGCGCGTGGGCGAGCTGGCTCTGGGTCGTGTCGACGCCACCGACGAGGACGTTGAGGACGAGGTTCTCCAGCTCGGCGTCGGTCAGCCGATCGCCCTCCTCCTCGGCGGCGATGAGCGCCGAGATGAGGTCGTCGGCGGGGTCGCCGCGGCGGCGGGCGATGAGCGGGCGCACCCAGTCGTAGAAGTCGCCGGCCTTGCGCTGGATCGTGGCGAGCTGCTGGGGATCGGAGAGCGCGATCGGGTCGAACTGGCGCTGGATCCACATCGACCAGTCGTGCAGGCGATCGGCGTCGGCCAGCGGCGCGCCCATCACCGTGGCGATCGTCCGCGAGGGATAGGGCTTGCACAGCGCCGCGACGGCGTCGCCGCGGCCGTCGGCCTCGACCACCGACCACAGCTCGTCGAGGAAGGTCCGCATCGCGGGGCGATAGCGGTCGACCGCCCGCGGCGCCAGGGCCGGGTTGAGGAGCGCGCGCAGGCGGCGGTGGGCGTCGCCGTCGGCGTTGATGATGTTGGCCTGGATCTCCTCGTGCAGCGGGCCCTCGGTGACGCCGAAGAGCTGCGCGATGAGCTTGCCCGGGAAGATCGCCGCGCGCGTGCGCAGGAACCGCTCGCCGACGGCGCGGTCGAGCACGATCGTGGCCAGCGGGGAGCGCGCGAGCTGGTGGCCGCCGGCGATGAGCGCCGCCATCGCCTCGTGCCAGCGGTCGCCGGTCAGCGCCGGATCGGCGGGGTCGAGCTCCGGCAGGTCGAGCTCCGTGACGAGCGGCATGGCTGGCGCGATCATCGTACCGGCCGCCGCGCCGCGCCGACCCGCACGGGTGGGGAGCCGCGTCCCCGCCCCGTACGCTCCCGGCCCATGGCCCGTTGCTTCGTCACCCGCGCGCTGCCCGGTGCGGCGCTCGACCGTCTCGCCGCCGCCCACGACATCGACGTCTGGCCCGGGGCGCTGCCGCCGAGCGCCGAGGAGCTGCGCGCGGGCGCGGCGCAGGCCGACGGGCTGCTCTGCCTGCTGACCGAGCGCGTCGACGACGCGCTGCTGGCCGCCGCGCCGCGGCTGCGGGTGATCGCCAACTACGCGGTCGGGAGCGACAACGTCGACCTCGCGGCGGCGGCGCGGCGCGGCGTGGCGGTCGGCGTGACGCCCGACGTCCTGACCGACGCGACCGCCGACCTCGCACTGGCGCTGCTGCTCGCCGTCGCACGGCGGCTGCCCGAGGCGGCGGCCGCGGTCCGCGACGGCGGCTGGCGGACCTGGGAGCCGGCGGGCTGGCTCGGCCTGGAGCTGGCCGGCGCGACGGTGGCGATCGTCGGCGCCGGCCGCATCGGCCGCGCGACGGCGCGCCGCGCCGAGGCGTTCGGCATGACCATCCGCTTCGTCGGCCGCGGCGACGACCTGCACGCCGCGCTGCGCGACGCCGACGTCGTCTCGCTCCACGCCCCGCTCACGGAGGCGACGCGGCACATGATCGACGAAGCCGCCCTGCGCGCGATGAAGCCCACCGCGCTGCTCGTCAACACCGCCCGTGGCGGGCTCGTCGACCAGGCCGCGCTGCGCCGCGCGCTGACCGAGGGCTGGATCGCCGGCGCCGGGCTCGACGTGACCGACCCCGAGCCGCTGACGCCCGACGACCCGCTGCTCGAGGCCCCGAACCTGCTCGTCCTCCCCCACGTCGGCAGCGCCACCCACGCGGCGCGCGAGCGGATGGCCGAGCGCTCGGTCGACAACCTGCTGGCCGGGCTGGCGGGCGAGCCGCTGCCGTACCCCGCGCAGGGATGACATGGACCGGGACCTCGTCCTGCGCAGCGCGCGCGTCGTCACGCCCGACGGCGTCCGCGGCGGCGACGTGGTCGTGCGCGAAGGCGCGATCGTGGCGGTCGACCCGCCACGCGCCGACCGGTCGGCGATCGATCTCGGCGACCGCTGGCTGCTGCCGGGCTTCGTCGACGTCCACGTCCACGGCGGCGCCGGCGCGCAGTGCACCACCGCCGATCCCGACGAGGTCCGGCGCGTCGCGCGGTTCCATGCGCAGCACGGCACCACCGCGCTGCTGGCGACGACCGTGCCGGCGCCGATCGACGAGCTGATCGCGGCGACGGCGGCGGTCCGCGCCGCCGCGGCGGCACCGGAGCCCGGCGCCGCCGCGGTGCTCGGCGCCCACCTCGAAGGGCCGTTCCTCAGCTCGGCCCGCCCGGGCGCACTGGATCCGGCGCAGTTCGCACCGCCGAGCGCGCGCGACGCCGATCGCCTCCTGCGTGACGGCGGCGTCCGGCTGCTCACGCTCGCGCCCGAGCTCCCTGGCGCGCTGGACGTCGTGCGCGCGGCGGTCGCGGCGGGCGTCGTCGTCTCCCTCGGGCACAGCGACGCCACCTACGTCGAGGCGGCCGCGGCGGTCCGCGCCGGCGCCCGCGCGCTGACCCACGCCTTCAACGCCATGCGGCCGCTGCACCATCGGGAGCCGGGCGTGCTCGGCGCGGCGCTCGACCTCGACGCCGTCACGTGCGAGGTCATCTGCGACGGCGTCCACCTCGACCCGGTCGCCGTGCGGCTGCTGCATCGGCTCAAGGGAGCGGCGCGCACGACGCTCGTCACCGACGCGACCGAGGCGGCGGGGCTGCCCGACGGCGACTACCGGCTGGGCGAGCGGTCCATCCGCGTCGCCGGCGGACGCGCGACGCTGCTCGGGTCCGTGACGATCGCGGGATCCACGCTCACGATGGACGAGGCGCTGCGCAGCACCGTGCGCTGGTGCGGCGTCGACGTGGCCGAGGCGGCGCGCATGGCGTCGACCACGCCGGCCGAGCTGCTCGGCCTCGACCATCGCAAGGGCGTCTTGGCCGCCGGGCGTGACGCCGACGTCGTGATCCTCGACGCCGACCTGTCGCTCGCCGGCGTGCTTGCGCGCGGGACGTGGGCGCGCCGTCCGCCTGGGGTCGGCGCCCCCTGACGACGCCTCAGCCGTGGACGTGCACGCGCTCGCCGTGCGGACCGAAGATCGAGATGATCTCGGCCGGCTCGCCGACGGCGCCGAACCAGTGCGGCGTCCAGGTCGAGAACTCGGCGGCCTCGCCCGGCTCGAGGATCAGGTCCTGCTCGCCGAGCACGAGCCGCAGGCGGCCGCTGAGGACGTAGAGCCAGTCGTAGCCCTCGTGCACGCGGGGGCTCGGCTCGCCGCGCCGGACCGGGATGCGCATCTTGAACGCCCGCAGCCCCGAGGCCGAGCGCTCGCGCGTCAGCGGCCACACCGTGCGCCCGTCCTCGGTCCAGGCGGCGCGGTGCACCCGCGGGTCGTGCTGGACCGGGACGGCGAGCAGGTCGTCGACGCTGACGCCGAGCGCGTCGGCCAGCGCGGGCAGGTGGTCGAGCGCGAGGCGACGAGCGCCCGACTCCAGGCGGCTGACGGTGGAGACCGCCATCCCGGCGCGGGTCGCGACGGCCTCCAGCGTGAGGCCGCGCTCCGCACGCAGCTCACGCAGCCGCCGGCGGACGCGCTCCTCGGTGACGCCGCGCGGCGATGGCTGCTTTGCCGACATGGCAAAGCAGCTTGCCATGTCTCGCCCGGTCGTGCAACCTCGACGCATGAACGCGAACTGGGACTGTGTGATCGTCGGCGGCGGCGCCGCGGGCCTGAGCGCCGCGCTGGTGCTCGGCCGGGCCCGGCGCCGGGTGCTGGTCGTCGACGCGGGCGACCAGAGCAATCGCCCCGCTCATGCGGTCGGTGGCCTCCTCACCCACGAGGGCGTCGCGCCGGCCGAGCTCTACGAACGCGCGCGCGAGCAGCTGCGCGGCTACCCGTCGGTGACGGTGCGCGACGGGACGATCGAAGGCGCGGCGCTGGACCAGCCCCTTGCGCTGCGCCTCGACGACGGAACCCGCGCGACCGCGCGGCGCTTGCTCCTCGCCACCGGCATGGACTACCTCCCGCCCGACCTGCCAGGTCTGCGCGAGCTCTGGGGCGGGGCGGCGTTCCACTGCCCGTTCTGCCATGGCTGGGAGGTCCGCGACGGCGCGCTCGCGGTGCTCGGCACGGAGATGGTGCTCCATCGCACGTTCTTGCTGCGCAACTGGAGCGACGACGTCGTCCTGCTCACCGACGGCCAGCCGCTCGAGCCCGGCGACCGCACGCAGCTCGAGGCGGCCGGGATCCCGATCGACGAGCGACGCGTGGCGGCGCTCGACCTTCGCCGCGCCGAGCCGGCCGCGGGAGCGCCGACGGAGCGCGACGCCGAGGCGGCGCCGGCGCTCGCCGCCATCCGCTTCGCCGACGGCGACCGCCTCCCGCGCGACGGCGTCCTCGTCGGCCCGCGGATGCAGCCACGGACGGCGCTCGCCGACCAGCTCGGCCTCGAGCGCAACGAGCGCGGCGCGATCGTCGTCGACCAGGTCTCCCGCACCTCGGCGCCCGGAGTCTTCGCCGCCGGCGACGTCGCGGGCGCTTTGCAGCAGGTCTCGGTGTCGATCGCCTCCGGCGCGACCGCCGCGGCGATGATCGTCGGCAGCCTCGTCGCCGAGGAGCACGGCCAGCCGTTCCCGCCGGAGCACTGAGGCCCGCGCGCTACCCCGCCCGGGCCGCCCCGCGGATGAAGTCGACGATCGCCTGCGTGGTGGCGCCGGGCGTGAAGACCTCGGCCACGCCGAGCTCCTTGAGCTCCACGATGTCCTCGATCGGGATCGTCCCGCCCACCGTCACCAACACGTCGTCGACGCCCTGCGCCCGCAGCAGCTCCACCACCCGCGGCACGAGCGTCATGTGCGCACCCGAGAGGATCGACAGCCCGACCGCGTCGGCATCCTCCTGGATGACCGTCTCCACGATCTGCTCCGGCGTCTGGTGCAACCCGGTGTAGATGACCTCCATCCCCGCATCGCGCAACGCACGAGCGATGATCTTCGCGCCGCGATCGTGGCCGTCCAGGCCGGGCTTGGCGACGACGACGCGGAGGGTCCGCGCGGGGGTGGCAGGCGTGGCAGCGGGCATCAGTAGACGGGGGTCTCCGTGTAGGCGCCCCAGACCTGCTGGAGCGCGTCGATGATCTCGCCCTCGGTCGCGTGGACGCGGGCCGCGTCCAGCAGCAGGGGCATGAGGTTGGCCTCGGTCGCGGCGGCCTGCGTCAGGGCGTTGAGCGACCGCTCGACCGCCTCGGCGTCGCGGCGCGCGCGCACGGCCTGCACGCGGCCGATCTGCTTGCGCTCCAGCTCGGGATCGATGCGCAGGATCGGCGTCTCGTGGTGGTCGCCCTCGGTGCAGGCGTTGACGCCGACGAGGATCCGCTCGCCGCGGTCGATCGCGGCCTGCAGCGCGAAGGCGGCGTCGGCGATCTCGCGCTGCGGGAAGTTCTCCTTGACGGCCTGGACCATCCCGCCGAGCTCGTCGATCTTGCGGAAGTACGCGTAGGCCTGCTCCTCCATCCGATCGGTCAGCGCCTCGACGAAGTACGACCCGCCCAACGGGTCGATCGTGTTCGCCACCCCGGTCTCGAACGCGATGATCTGCTGCGTACGCAACGCGATCCGCACCGCCTCCTCCGTCGGCAACGCCAGCGCCTCGTCATAGGAGTTCGTATGCAGCGACTGCGTCCCGCCCAGAACCCCGGCCAGCGCCTCGATCGCCGTGCGCACGATGTTGTTCAGCGGCTGCTGAGCCGTCAACGACACACCCGCCGTCTGCGTATGGAAACGCATCAGCCACGACTTCGGGTTCTTGGCCCCGAACGTCTCCTTCAGCTCACGCGCCCAGATCCGCCGCGCCGCCCGGTACTTGGCGATCTCCTCGAAGAAGTCGATCTGCGCGTTGAAGAAGAACGACAGCCGCGGCGCGAACGCATCGACCGGCACCCCGCGCTCCACCGCCTGCTCCACGTACGTCAGCCCGTCCTTCAGCGTGAACGCCAGCTCCTGCGCCGCCGTCGCCCCCGCCTCGCGGATGTGGTAGCCGGAGATCGACACCGGATGCCAGCGCGGCATCTCGCGCGAGCACCACTCGATCATGTCCCCCAAGAACCGCATCGCGGGATCGATCGGGAAGCACCACTCCTTCTGGGCGATGTACTCCTTGAGGATGTCGGCCTGGATCGTCCCGCCGAGCCGATCGGCCGGCACCCCGGACCGCTCCGCCGCCACCACGTAGTACGCCAGCATGATCGGCGCCGGCGCGTTGATCGTCATCGACACCGTCACGTCGCCGAGGTCGATCCCGCCGAACAGCGTCTCCATGTCGTCCACGCTGTCGACCGCCACCCCCTCGCGGCCCACCTCGCCCAGCGACCGCGGATGATCGGAGTCATGCCCCATCAGCGACGGCATGTCGAACGCCGTCGACAACCCCGTCTGCCCATGGTCGAGCAGGTAGCGGAAGCGCTCGTTGGTCTCCTCCGCCGTCCCGAACCCGGCGAACTGCCGCATCGTCCACAGCCGCCCCCGATACATGCTCGGGTAGACCCCGCGCGTGAACGGATACTGGCCGGGCAGCCCGATCGCGTCGTCGTCCGGCAGGTCGCGCTCGGTGTAGAGCGGGCGGATCGGCTCCCCCGACAGCGTCGTGAAGTCCACGTCCCGCTGGGGCGTCTCGGCGAAGGCCTGCTCCCAGCCTTCGAGCTCGGTGTCGAAATAGGTGGTCATCAGATAGTTGGAAGGTCGCATATTCGGTACCGTTGGTCAACCATGACGGCCACGTACGCCATCCCCCAGGAGCACCTGGACTTCCGCGACACCATCCGCCAGATCGCCCAGGAGCGCATCGCCCCGCGCGCCGGCGAGATCGACCGGACCGCCGAGTACCCCTGGGACGTCCGCGAGCTGCTGGCCGCCAACGACGTCCTCGCGCTGCCATTCGCCGAGGAGCTCGGCGGGACCGGGACGGGGACGCTGATGCTCCAGATGGCGGTCGAGGAGATCGCCAAGGTCTGCGCGTCGAGCGCGCTGATCCTCATGCTCCAGGAGCTCGGGACGCTCCCCATCCAGCTCTTCGGCTCCGACGAGCTCAAGCAGCGCTACCTGCCCAAGTGCGCCACCGGCGAATGGGCGCCGGCGTTCGCGCTCTCGGAGGCCGAGGCGGGCTCCAACCCGGCCGACATGCGCACCACCGCCGTGCGCGACGGCGACGACTGGATCCTCAACGGCACCAAGACGTGGATCTCGAACGCCGGGGTCGCCGACTTCTACGTCGTCTTCGCCATCACCGATCGCGACCAGCGGCGGATCACCGCGTTCGTCGTCGACCAGGACATGCCCGGCTTCAGCATCGGCAAGCTCGAGCACAAGCTCGGCATCAAGGGCTCGCCGACCGGCTCGCCGGTGCTCGAGGACGTCCGCGTGCCGAACGCCAACGTCGTCGGCGAGGTCGGGCGCGGGCTCGCCGTCGCGCTCGCCACGCTCCAGCGCACCCGCCTGGGCGCGGCCGCGCAGGCGGTCGGGATCGCCCAGGGCGCGACCGACTACGCCAACGCCTACGCCAAGGAGCGGATCGCGTTCGGCCACCCGATCAACGAGCTGCAGGCGATCCAGTTCAAGCTGGCCGACATGGAGACCGGCACCGCGGCCGCCCGCGAGCTGCTCTACAAGGCCTGCTGCCTCATCGACGCCGACGACCCCGCCGCCGCGAAGTACTCGTCGATGGCGAAGCTGTTCGCCTCCGACAACGCGATGAAGGTCACCGTCGAGGCGATCCAGGTCCTCGGCGGCTACGGCTACGTCAACGAGTACCCCGTCGAGCGGATGCTGCGCGACGCCAAGATCACCCAGATCTACGAAGGCACCAACGAGATCCAGCGGGTCGTCATCGCCCGTCAGATGGCTCGCTGAAGTCGTGCGCGCCGACCCGCACGCGCCGCAGCACGGCGACGATCTCGGCGAGCTCGTCGTCGTCGAGCGGGTCGGTGCCGAAGCGGATCGCGTTCAGCGCGTCGGTCGCCCGGGCCGCGGTCGCGCGGCCGGTGTCGGTGATCGTCGCCAGGGTCGTGCGCCGGTCGGTCGGGTGGGCCGAGCGCACGGCGAACCCGGCGCGCTCCAGGCCGTCCATGAGGTTCGTGACGCTGGTGCGGTGGACCTGGAGCCGCACGCCCATCTTCCCCAGCGGCAGCGAGCCCGTGCGGCTCAGGTACAGCAGCATGAGCGCCTCGTAGCGCGGGAACGTGAGGCCGAGCGGGTCGAGCGCCTCGTTGAGCCGGGCGACGAGGATCTGCTGCACGCGCATGATCGACGTGACCGCCGTCATCGGCGACACGGTCGGCTCGCCCCAGTGCTCGCGCCACTGGCGGCCGGCCTCGGCGATGGGGTCGAACGACAGCGGCGACGACATGCTGACAGCCTTCCACAGCGACCCGTCGCCACGTCCCCCAGGAGCTGACCCGTGATCGAGATCGACGTCCACCACCTCGGCATCCCGCACATCATCTGCTGCTATGTCGACCTCGAAGCCGGCTGGCTCGTCGACCCTGGGCCGGAGTCGACCCACGCGCGACTGGTCGAGCAGCTGCCCGACGACTGGGAGCCGCAGCGCATCCTGCTCACGCACATCCACTTCGACCATGCGGGCGCCACCGGCCGGCTGCTGCAGCGCTGGCCGCGGGCGGAGGTCTGGGTCCACGAGCGCGGCGCGCGCCACCTCGTCGACCCGTCGCGGCTGGTGGCGAGCGCGACGCGCATCTACGGCGACGACTTCGATCGCCTCTGGGGCGAGGTGGTGCCGGTGCCCGAGGAGCGCGTGCGGGTGCTCGAGGGCGGCGAGGCGATCGACGGCTGGCGCGTCGCGTACACCCCCGGCCACGCCTCCCACCACGTCGCCTACCTGCACGAGGGGACGGGCTCGGTCTTCACCGGCGACGTCGCCGGCGTGCGGATCGCCGAGGGTCCGGTCGTGCCGCCCACCCCGCCGCCGGACATCGACCGCGAGCTGTGGCTGGCGTCGCTGGAGACGATCGAGGCGTGGTCGCCGGCGGCGCTGTGCGTGGCCCACTTCGGCGCGTGGACGGACGTCGACGACCACCTCGCCCAGCTGCGCGAGGGGCTCGCCCGCTGGGGTGACCTCGCCCGCGAGACCGACGCGGACGCGTTCGCGGCCACGGTGGACGCGTTCGTCGTCGAGCACACGACCGCGGCGCCGACCCGCGCGGCCTACGGCGGCGCCAACCCGCCGGAGACGCTGTGGGGCGGCTGGGCGCGGTACTGGAGCAAGCGCGACGAGGCGGGCTGAGGCGCTCGCCTCGGGCCGCGCTCGCGACCCGCGCGATACTGGGCAGCCGATGGCCTTCGTCCCGCCCGACCGCCACCTGCTGCGCGCCAAGGACCTCGCCGACGCGCGCTACTTCGAGCCGCTCGGCGTCGACGACCTGGCGCGCGCCGCCGGTCTCTCGCGCGCGCACTTCAGCCGCGCGTTCCGCCGCGCGTTCGGCGAGTCGCCGCACGCCTACCTGCTGACCCGCCGCCTCGAGCGCGCCGCCGCGCTGCTGCGGACCACCGACCGCAGCGTCGCCGACATCTGCCTCGCGGTCGGCCTGCAGAGCGTCGGCTCGTTCACCACGAGCTTCACCCGCACGTACGGCCGCTCGCCGACCGCCTACCGGGCGACGTTCCCGCCGGCGGCCGACCAGGCGATGGTCCCGACCTGCATCCTGCGCACGTTCGGCCGCCCCCAACGCCGCACGTTTCGAGAAGACAGCAGCACGGCCCGCGATTAGCGTCCTCGACGACCGTTCCGGCGACCCGAGGAGGACATGATGATCACGATCAGCAGCGCCCAGCTGTGGGTGCACGACCAGGACGAGGCGCTCGCGTTCTACACCCAGAAGGTGGGCATGGAGGTGCGCGCCGACGTGACCCTGCCGGAGCTGGGCGGCTTCCGCTGGCTCACCGTCGGCCCGGCCAACCAGCCCGACGTCGCGATCGTGCTCATGGCGATTCCCGGACCGCCGGTCATGGACGCCGAGACCGCCGACCAGGTGCGCGCGCTCATGGCCAAGGGCTTCGCGGGCACGATCTTCCTGACGACCGACGACGCCCAGCGCTCCTACGAGGAGCTCACCGCCCGGGGCCTGGAGTTCACGGAGGCGCCCGAGCAGCGGCCCTACGGGATCGACTCCGCGTTCCGCGACCCGTCGGGCAACCACATCCGGCTGATGCAGGTCGACAGCGCGGTGGCCAGCTGACCGGCGCGCTGCGATGATCTGACCGCGCCGTCCAGCCGGCGGGACACTTTGGCTTCCGTCCCGGCTGGGCCCGCGGTCTAGCGTCGCGCCGATGCCCGAGCCCGTCCCGCCCCCGCCCACCCCGACCCTCGAGCTGCTGGAGTCCGTCGCGCGCGGCGCGCCGCCGCCGCCGCTGGACCCCGCCGCGCGCGAGCGGATCGCCGCGGCCCGGGCGGTGATCGAGGAGGCGGTGACCGACGGCCGCGCGATCTACGGCGTGACGACCGGGTTCGGCCGGCTGGCCGACGTCCACGTCCCGCCGGCCGACACCGCGCAGCTGCAGCTCAACCTGCTGCGCTCGCACGCCGTCGGGTTCGGGGATCCGCTGCCCGCCGAGGTGGTGCGCGGCATGGTGCTGCTGCTGGCCAGCTCGCTCCAGCGCGGCCACTCCGGCGTGCGCGTGGAGCTCGTCGAGCTGCTGCTGGGGCTGCTGGAGCGCGGCGTGACGCCGGTCGTGCCGAGCCGCGGCTCGGTCGGCTCCTCGGGCGACCTCGCTCCGCTCGCGCATCTCGCGCTCGTGGCCGTCGGCGAGGGCGAGGCCGAGCTGGACGGCGAGCGGCTGCCGGGCAGCGTCGCGCTGGAGCGGGCCGGGCTGCGACCCGTCGCGCTGGAGGCCAAGGAGGGCCTGGCGCTCATCAACGGCACGCACCTCATGGCCGCGGCCGGCGCCCTCGTCGCGCGCGACGCCGCGCGTGTGCTCGACGCCGCGATCGTCGCCGTCGCGCTCTCGCTGGAGGCGTTCAAGGGCTCGACCGTCCCGTTCGACGAGCGCCTGCACGCCCTGCGCCCCCACGCCGGCCAGCGGCGGATCGCCGCACGGCTGCGCGCGCTGCTGTCCGGGAGCCCCATCGTCGCCAGCCATGCCGACTGCGGCCGCGTCCAGGATCCGTACACGCTGCGCTGCGCGCCGCAGGTGCTGGGCGCGGTGTCCGACGCGCTGGACTACGTCGGCGGCGCGCTGGAGCGCGAGCTGCTGGCGGTGACCGACAACCCGCTGGTCTTCCCCGGCGACGACGCCGTCCTCTCCGGCGGCAACTTCCACGGCCAGCCGCTCTCGCTGCCGCTCGACCACGCCGCGCTGGCGCTCTGCGAGCTCGCAGCGTTCTCCGAGCGGCGCACGTTCGCGCTGCTGTCGCCGTCCTACGCGGAGCTGCCGCCGTTCCTGTCGCCGCGGGCCGGGCTGTCGAGCGGGCTGATGATCGCCCAGTACGCGGCGGCCGCGCTCGTGAACGAGTGCCAGGTCCTCGCCCACCCGGCGGGCGCCGGCTCGCTGCCGACCTCCGCCGGCCAGGAGGACTTCAACTCGATGGGCGCGACCGCGGCGCTGAAGGCCCGCACCGTCGTGGAGCACGCGGCGCGGGTGGTGGCGATCGAGCTGACCTGCGCCTGCCAGGGCATCGAGTTCCACCGGCCGCTGCGCACGACGCCGGCGCTGGAGGAGGCGATCGCCCGGGTCCGCGAGGTCGTGCCCGCGCTGGACGAGGACCGCTCGCTGGCCGGCGAGATCGAGGCGCTGGCCGTCGGGCTGCGGACGGGGAGCGTGGTGCTGGGGTGAGTCCCCGCGGGACGGCCGCGACCTGGAGCGCGGGCGCATCGTGAGCGGCGCGGCGCGACGGCCGGTGCGCGGGGCGCGCGACGGCATGCCGCGCAGCGCCGCGCGCGCGGTCGACGCCCTCGCGCTGCTCGCCGACGCCGGCCGGCCGCTCGCCGCGACGTCGATCGCGCGCGGCTGCGGGATCCCGCGCTCGAGCACGTACCACCTCCTGCATGCGCTCGCCGATCGCGACTTCGTCGCCTACGACGCGGCCGCCCGCGGCTGGACCCTCGGACCGCGGGCGCGAGAGCTCGTCGACGTCCCGACCGTGGGACGGGCGATGGCCGTGCTCGACGCCTTCGACCACGCCGCGCCCGAGCTCACCGAGGCGCAGCTCTGCCGTCGCACCGGGCTCGCCTTGCCGCGCCTGCGCGCCGTCGTCGCCGAGCTGCTCCACCACGGGCTCCTCGTCGAGCGCGACGGCGCGCTGGCCCTGAGCGCGCGGATCGCGGTGCTGGCCGCCCGGGTCGCCCCGGTCGACCGGCTGCGCCGCGCGGCGCGGCCCCACCTCGTCGCGCTCGCCGAGGAGACCGGGGAGACCGCCAACCTGCTCATCCGCGAACGCGACGAGGCCGTCTACCTCGACCAGGTCGAGAGCCGCCACGCGCTGCGCCACGCCGCGTGGGTGGGCCGCCGCATCCCGTTGGCGGGCAGCGCCGCCGGCGCCGCGCTGGCGACCGGGCACGAGCCGGCGATCGTGCGCGACGGCGTCGAGACCGGGGTCACCGCGATCGCCTGTGCGATCGCGACGACCGACGCCCCGCCCGCCGCCATCGGCGTGACCGCCCCCACCGTGCGGATGGGACGACGGGCGCTCGCGCGGTGCGTCGCGGCGGTGGCGGATGCGGCCGCGGCGGTCGCTCGCGACGTCTCGGATGCGGGACACGAAGCCCTCGCCGGGCCCGCCGGCGAGGCGTAGGTTCCGGGACGTGACGAACGC
Source organism: uncultured Solirubrobacteraceae bacterium (assembly GCA_964422645.1). Taxonomy (GTDB): domain Bacteria; phylum Actinomycetota; class Thermoleophilia; order Solirubrobacterales; family Solirubrobacteraceae; genus Capillimicrobium. The sequence continues at coordinate 59,981 of CAYRCB010000012.1, forward strand.
CTCCACCACCACTCTGCGGTGCCGCGGCTGGCAGCAGGAGGCTGCGCTGCGGATGCTCGAGAACAACCTCCATCCCGACGTCGCCGAGGCCCCCGACGACCTGGTCGTCTACGGCGGGATCGGCAAGGCCGCGCGCAGCCACGCGGCGCTGGAGGCGATCAAGCGCGAGCTGATCGCGCTGGGCGACGACGAGACGCTGCTCGTCCAGTCCGGCAAGCCGGTGGGCGTCTTCCGCACCCACGAGGGCGCGCCGCGCGTGCTGATCGCGAACTCCAACCTCGTCGGCGACTGGGCCACCTGGGAGCACTTCCGCGAGCTCGACGCGGCCGGCCTGATGATGTACGGCCAGATGACGGCCGGGTCCTGGATCTACATCGGGACTCAGGGGATCCTCCAGGGCACGTACGAGACCTTCGCCGCGGTCGCGCGCCAGCGCTTCGGCGGCTCGCTGCGCGGCCGGCTCGTCGTGACCGCCGGCCTGGGCGGGATGGGCGGGGCCCAGCCGCTGGCGGTGACGATGAACGACGGCCTGGCGCTCTGCGTGGAGGTCGACCTGCAGCGCATCGAGCGCCGCATCGCCACGGGCTACCTCGACGAGCGCGCCGCCGACCTCGACGACGCGCTCGCGCGGCTGGAGGCGGCGCGGCGCGAGGGCCGCGCGCTCTCGATCGGGCTGCTCGGCAACGCGGCCGAGGTGCTGCCCGAGCTGGTGCGCCGGGGCGCCGCGGTCGACGTCGTGACCGACCAGACCAGCGCCCACGACCCGCTGAACGGCTACGTCCCCGCCGGGCTGACCGTCGAGCAGGCCGACGCGCTGCGCGCCGCCGACCCCGACGAGTACCTGCGCCGCGTGGGCGCGTCCGCGGTCGCGCACGTCGGCGCGATCCGGGCCCTGCAGCGGGCCGGCGCGGAGGCCTTCGACTACGGCAACGCGCTGCGCGGCCTGGCCGCCGAGCACGGCGACGCCGAGGCGTTCTCGTATCCGGGATTCGTGCCCGCCTACATCCGGCCGCTGTTCTGCGAGGGCAAGGGCCCGTTCCGCTGGGCCGCGCTGTCCGGCGATCCCGCCGACATCGCCGCCACCGACGACGCGATCCTCGACCTCTTCGGCGACCAGGAGCACATCGCCCGCTGGATCGAGCTGGCCCGCGAGCGGGTCCACTTCCAGGGGCTCCCCGCGCGGATCTGCTGGCTGGGCTACGGCGAGCGCCACCTGGCCGGGCTGCGCTTCAACGAGATGGTCGCCGACGGCCGGCTGAAGGCGCCGGTCGTCATCGGGCGCGACCACCTCGACGCGGGCTCGGTCGCCTCGCCCCAGCGCGAGACCGAGGCGATGCGCGACGGCTCCGACGCGGTCGCCGATTGGCCGCTGCTCAACGCGCTGATCAACACGGCGGCCGGCGCCTCGTGGGTGTCGATCCACCACGGCGGCGGCGTCGGGATGGGCAAGTCGATCCACGCCGGACAGGTCTGCGTGGCCGACGGGACCGAGCTGGCCGCCGAGCGGATCGCACGAGTGCTGACCGCCGACCCGGGGATGGGCGTCATCCGCCACGCCGACGCGGGCTACGACGAGGCGCTCGCGTTCGCCCACGAGCACGACATCCGCATCCCGATGGCGCCGGGGTCGTGAGCGGCGCCCGCGCGATCTCGATCGAGGGCGCCGACGAGCTGCTGCGGCTGCCCGCGCGCGCGACGCCGTACCTGCGCCACGACCGCGCCGGGGAGCTGACGCTCGAGCCGGGCTCGGTGACGATCGCCGACGGCGTGGTGCGCGCGATGGAGGCCGACGCCGGCGCCGACGTCCGCCTCGACGCGCGCGGCTGCACGGTGCTGCCGGGCTTCGTCGACTGCCATACCCACCTGCCGTTCGCCGGCTGGCGGGCCGAGGAGTACGCGCAGAAGGTCGCCGGCGTGCCCTACGTGGAGATCGCCCGCGGCGGCGGCGGGATCCGCTCGAGCGCGCGCGCGCTGGCCGGCGCGTCCGACGACGCCGTGCTCGCGCAGGCCCAGGAGCTGGCGGGCGAGATGCTGCGCCACGGGACGACCGCCTTCGAGGGCAAGACCGGCTACGGGCTGTCCGTCGACGCGGAGCTCCGCCTGGCCCGGCTGGCGCACGCGCTGGACGCGCGGGTGCCGCAGGCGACCGTGCTGACCGGCCTGATCGCCCATGCGGTGCCCGACGGCTTCGACGCCGACGGCTGGCTGGAGGCGATCGCGCCCCACGTCGGCGAGCTCGGCGCGGTCGCGCTCGACGTGTACGTCGAGTCGGTCGCCTTCACGAACGACCACCTGCGCCGCGTGGCGGCGCTGGCGCGCGAGCACGGGTTGGCGCTCCGCGCCCACGTCGAGCAGTTCGCCGACCACGGGTCCACCGCGGTGGCCGTGGACGAAGGCGCCCGCTCGGTCGACCACCTCTCCTGCCTGCCCGACGAGGGCGTGGCGGCGCTGGCGGCGAGCGAGACCGCTGCGGTGCTGCTGCCGTCGGCCGAGCTCCTGGGCGCCGAGCACCTGCCGCCGGCCCGAGCGCTGGCCGACGCGGGCGCGATCTGCGTCCTGGCCACCGACCTCAACCCGGGAACCTCGCCGGTGTCGTCGCTGCCGCTCGTCGCCGGGCTGGCGGTCCGGCGCTACGGCTGGACGGTGCGCGAGGCGCTGCTGGCGCTCACGCTGAACGCGGCCTACGTGCTCGGCCGCGACGACGTCGGCGCGCTGGAGCCGGGCCGCCGCGGCGACGCGATCGTCCTCGACTCCCCAGCCTCCCATCTCCCCTACCGCTTCGGCCGCAACCCGGTCGCCGCGGTGGTGTGCGGGGGCGAGCTGGCGTGGGTGCGCGAGGACTTCCGCGAGCGGGTCCGCGCGTGATCTCCGCCGCCGACCTCGCGGCGCGGCTCGCTCCGTTGGACGCGATCGGCGCCGGCCCGCGCGGCTGGAACCGGCTCGCGTGGACCCCGGAGGACGCCGCCGCCGGCGCGTGGTTCCGGGCGCAGGCCGAGGCGATCGGCCTGCGCGTCGAGCGCGATCCCGCCGGCTCGCTGTGGGCGGTGCCCGACGCGCCCGCGCCGTGGTGGGGCGTCGGCTCGCATCTGGACACCGTTCGCGACGGCGGCCGCTTCGACGGCGCGCTCGGCGTCGCCGCGGCCTTCGCGGTCGCGGCGCGCACGAGCGCGCCGGTCTGCGTGATCGCGTTCGCCGACGAGGAGGGCGCCCGCTTCAACACCCCGACCTTCGGCTCGCGCGCCCTCGTCGGGCGGCTCGACGTCGAGGACGCGCTCGCTCGCCGCGACGACGGCGGGACCTCGCTCGCCGACGCGATGCGCGCGGCCGGCGTGGACCCGGCGGGCCTGGCCGCCGCGCCCGCGTGGCTGGCGAAGCTGCGCGGCTTCCTCGAGCTGCACATCGACCAGGCGACCGCGGTCGCCGACGCGGGCGTGCCGGCCGGGATCGTCAGCTCGCTCGCCGCGCGGCTGCGGTTGGCGCTGGAGCTGGCCGGCGCCGCCGACCACGCCGGCACCACGCCGCGCGGGGAGCGGCGCGACGCGCTGCTGGCCGCGGCCCGGCTCATCGCCGCGGCCGACGACCTCGGCGCCTCCCTGCCCGGCCTCGTCAACACCGCGACGCGGATCCTCGTCGAGCCCAACGCGCTGACCGCGATCCCGGCGCACGTGCGGCTGTGGATGGACGCCCGCGCGCCCGAGCCGGCGGCGGTCGATGCGTTCGAGTCCGGCGTGCGGGAGCTGGCCGCGGCGACGGCGCCGGTGGAGACGGCTGTCTCGGTCGCCTCGCGGAGCGTCGGCGTGGTGTTCGACGAGCGCGTGCGCACGGCGCTGGCGGCCGGAGCGGCCGCATCGCCCGCGCCCGAGGTCGTCTGCTTCGCCGGCCACGACGCCGGCATCCTCGGCGAGCGCATCCCGGCCGGGATGGTCCTCGTCCGCAACGCCGCCGGCGTGAGCCACGCGCCCGAGGAGCACGTCGAGCTCGCGGACGCCGCCGCCGGCGCGACCACCCTGCTGCAGGCCATCGAGGAGCTGCGATGACGACGACCGCGATCCCGGCGATGCCCAACGCCCACTCGCACGCCTTCCAGCGCGACCTGCGCGGGGTGGCCGAGCGGCCGGGCCGCCCCGACGACGACTTCTGGAGCTGGCGCGAGGCGATGTACGCGCTCGCCCGCACCCACGACCTCGACGCGATGCGCGACGTCGCCACGCGGACGTACCTGGAGATGCGCGCGGCCGGCTACGGCGCGGTCGCCGAGTTCCACTACGTCCACCACCGGCCCGACGGCACGCCGTACGACGACCCCAACGCGATGGCGATCGCCGTCGCCGAGGGCGCGCTCGCCGCCGGCCTGCCGATCGTCCTGCTCCCCGCCGCCTACCACCGCGGCGGCGAGCCGCGCTTCCGCGACCCCGACGTCGCGACCTACCTCGCCCGCGTCGACGCGCTGCGCGACTGGGCGGCCGGCCGCGACGGCGTCCACGTCGGCGTCGCCGCCCACAGCGTGCGGGCGGTCCCGGCCGACTGGCTGGAGGCGATCGCCGCCCACGCCGACGAGCACGGCCTCGTGCGCCACATCCACGCCTCCGAGCAGCCGCGCGAGCTGGACGAGTGCCGCGCCGAGCACGGCTGCAGCCCGATCGAGCTGCTGCACCGCGCCGGCTTCCTCGGGCCCCGGACGAGCGTCGTCCACGCCATCCACGTCGACGACCACGACGTGGAGCTGCTGGCGTCGAGCGACGCGATCGTCGTGAGCTGCCCGACCACCGAGGGCAACCTCGGCGACGGCCACTTCCCGGCGCTGCGCTACCGCGACGCCGGCGTGCGCATCGCGATCGGCTCCGACCAGAACGTCCGCATCGACCCGTTCGAGGAGACGCGCGAGCTGGAGACGCTCGCCCGCCGCGAGCGGCGCACCCGCCATGCGCTCCTGGCCGCCGCCGGCGACCTCTGGGGCGCGCTCGTCCGCAACGGCCTCGCCTCCCTCGGCCTCGACGACGCTGGGACCGTCACGATCGACCGCGACCATCCCGACCTGCGCGGCGTCGGCGACGAGGACCTCGGCTACGCGCTGGCGACGTGCGCGTCGGCGGCGGTCGTCGTCGCGCAGCATGCCAATTGACATGCAATCTCGATGGTTTCATCATGATTGCATGAGCCTGATCCAGATCCGCAACGTCCCCGAGGACGTCCACCGAACCCTCAAGTCGCGCGCCGCGGCGCAAGGCCTCTCCCTGAGCGACTACGTCCTCAACGAGGTGACGCGCGTGGCCCGCACGCCGACACCGGAGGAGCTCGACGAGCGCATCCGATCCCGCGGTCGAGCAGGCGTCAGCACGCAGGACATCCTCGCGGCGCGTGACGCGGGCCGTCGCGCGTGAGGTGGGTCGCAGACGCGTCGAGCGTCGTCGCCTATCTCCTCGGTGACGGTTCCACCGCCGAACAAGACGCGATGCTCGGAGACGTCCACGCCCCCGGACTTCTCGACGTCGAGGCGACGCAGACGCTGCGCAACCTCCTTCGCGGTTCCAAGATCGACCTGGCGACAGCGACGCAGGGTTCCCAAGACCTCGCTCAGCTCGCCGTACGACGGCATCCCGACCGATCGCTGCTGCGGCGCGCATGGGAGCTCCGCGACGTGTGCACGACGTACGACGCGCTCTACGTGGCCCTCACCGAAGCGCTGGATGCCACCTTGCTGACACGCGACGCCCGACTCGCGCGAGCCGTCAGCGGGCTCATCGAGATCACCGTCTCCGACTGACGAACGCGGACCCGACGGCCGGCGTCAGCCGTCGACGCGCAGTCCCGGCACCGAGTCCGCGCTGATCGAGGCGCGGCAGTGCTCGCGGAACGCGTCGACGACCCGCGTCGGCCGGACGTCGCGCAACGTGGCGACGCCGAGGACCAACGGCCGGGGCTCGCCGGCGATGCGCACCGTCACCACCGGCTCGCCGTCGAGCGCGTGGTCGATCCGCGGCCGCGCGTTGACGAGCGCGTAGCCGTACCCGTTGGCGACCATCGTGCGAATCACCTCCGGATGGGCCGAGCGGTAGCCGACGGTCGGCTGCAGGCCGCGTGCCGTGAACAGCTCGTCCAGGTACTCGCGGCCGTCGGGCAGGTCGAGGACGACCATCGGCTCCTCGGCCAGCTCGGCGAGGTCGACGGACGGACGCCCGGCGAACGGGTGCTCGGCCGCCAGCATCGCGTACGGTGGCAGCTCCGCCAGCGGCTCGAAGTCGATGTCGTCGCCGAGCTCCAGGTCGTAGGTCAGGAGCACGCTCAGGCCGCCGGCGCGCAGCTGCGCCACGAGCTGCTCCTGGGCGGCCTCGAGCAGCTCGATCGCGGCGGCCGGATGCGCTGCGCGGAACTGCCGGCAGAGCCTGGGCGTGACGAACGGGGCGAGCGAGCGCAGGCAGCCGAGCTCGAGCGTCCCGGTGACCTCCTTGGTCAGGTCGTCGCCGAAGCGCTCGAGGTCGCCCGCGTCGCGCAGGAGCGCCCGCGCGCGCACGAGGAACGTCCGACCTGCCGGCGTCGGCGTCACGCCCTGGGCATGGCGCCGGATGAGCAGCTGCACGCCGAGCGCCGACTCCAGCTGGGCGATCGCCGTGGACACGGAGGACTGGGCGACCGCGAGCGCCAGCGCCGCCTCGGTGAGGCTGCCGGCATCGCACGTCGCCACGTAGTACTCGAGCTGCCGCAGGGTGAACCGCATCTCGTGCCGGCGCCCAGTCTGCCAGGCCGGCGGCGTCGGGATCAGGCGTCGGCGACCTTGCCGGGGTTGAAGAGCCCGTCGGGGTCGAGCGCGGCCTTGATCGCGCGCATCGCCGCGACGCCCGCGGCGCCGTGCTCGGCCTCGAGGTGGTGGGCCTTGCCGTAGCCGATCCCGTGCTCTCCGGTGCACGTCCCGCCCATCGCGATCGCGCGACGGGCCAGGCGGTCGCCGAACGCCCGGGCGCGGGCGAGCTCGTCGGGGTCGCCCGGATCGACGAGCACGACGAAGTGGAAGTTGCCGTCGCCCACGTGGCCGGTCAGCGGGGCGGTGAGGCCCGACTCGGCGGCGTCGGCGGTCGACGCCAGCACGCACTCCACCATGCGCGAGAGCGGGACGCACGCATCGGTCGCGAAGCCGCGCGCGCCGGGCCGCAGGGCGAGCGCCGCCGGGTAGGCGGCGTGGCGCTCGCGCCACAGCGCGTGCTGGGCAGTCGGGTCGGCGATCGGCTCCAGGTCGGTGCAGCCGTGCTCGGCGGCGATCGCGCGGACCTCCTCGGCGGACGCCGCGATCTCGGCGGGGCGGCCGTGGAGCTCGAGCAGGAGCGTCGGGACGCGCGGGTGGTCGCTGCCGGCGTAGCGGTCGATCGCCTCGACCTGCAGCGGATCGAGCAGCTCGATCCGCGCGACGGGGATCAGCGCCTGGAGGACCTCGACGACGCAGCCGACCGCCTCGCCCAGCGATGGGAAGGCGGCGCGGGCCGAGAGCGTCGCCTCGGGCGTCGGCTGGATGCCCAGCGTCGCCTCGGCGATCAGCCCCAGCGTGCCCTCCGAGCCGACGAACAGCCGGGTCAGGTCGTAGCCGGCCGACGACTTGCGGGCGCGCGAGCGCGTGCGGACGATCTCCCCGCCGGCGGTGACGACGGTCAGCGAGCGCACGTTCTCGCGCATCGTCCCGTAGCGGACCGCCATCGTGCCCGAGGCGCCGGTGGCGACCATCCCGCCGAGCGTCGCATCCGCGCCGGGGTCGACCGGGAAGAAGACGCCCTCGCCGCGCAGGCGCGCGTCGAGCTGCAGCCGGGTCACGCCGGCCTGGACGGTGACTTCCATGTCGGCGACCGAGAGATCGAGGATGCGATCCATCGCGCTGGTGTCGATCGCCACCCCGCCGCGCAGCGCGGCGACGTGCCCCTCCAGCGACGTCCCGGCGCCGAACGGCACCATCGGCACGCCATGGCGGGCGCAGGTTCGCACGATCGCCGCGGCCTCCTCGGTCGAGCGCGGGCAGACGACCGCGTCGGGCGGCGCCGGCTCGTGCCACGACTCGTCGGTGCCCCGGCGGCGCCGGTCGTCCTCGCCCGTCAGGACGCGGTCGGCGCCCAGGAGGTCGGTCAGGTCGGCGAGGGCGGCGGTGAGGAGTGGCATGACGCGAGTGTGCCGCATCGGCAGGGCGCTACGGTGACCGCTCACCCTTTCCCGAGGAGCCCCATGGCCGATTCCCCTGCCGCGAACGGGCGGCCCGCCCGCCGGTTGCTGCGCACCGAGGTGCTGGAGGTCGAGCGGCTGACCCCGCACATGGTCCGCGTGGTCGTCGGCGGCGACGACCTGCGCGACTTCGGCGCCGGCGCGTTCACCGACCACTACGTGAAGATCCAGCTGCCGCCGCCCGGCGCGCCGTACGGCGCGCCGTTCGATCCCGAGGACGTCAAGGCGCGCCTGCCGCGCGAGCATTGGCCGCGGACGCGCACCTACAGCGTCCGGGCCTGGGATCCCGAGCGCGTGCGGCTGACGATCGACTTCGTCGTGCACGGCGACGTCGGCGTCGCCGGTCCGTGGGCCGCGTCGGCCCAGCCCGGGGACGTCCTGCAGCTCGTGGGCCCCGGAGGCGCGTACACGCCGGACCCGGACGCCGATTGGCACCTGATGATCGGCGACGCGAGCGTCCTGCCCGCGATCTCCGCGTCCCTGACCCGCATCCCGACCGGCGTGCCGGTCCACGTGATCGCCGAAGTCGCGGGGCCGGACGAGGAGCTGTCGCTCGAGACGCCCGGCGACCTGCGTCTCACCTGGCTGCATCGCGACCCCGAGGACCCCTCCGACGAGGAGCTCCTGCGCACGGTCACGACGCTGGAGTTCCCGCCCGGACGGGTGCACGCGTTCGTCCACGGCGAGGCGAGCGCCGTCCGGGCCGTCCGCCGCCACCTGCTCGTCGACCGCGCCATCCCGCGCGAGGACCTCTCGGTCTCGGGCTACTGGAAGCGCTCGCGCACGGAGGAGGGCTGGCGCGAGGACAAGCCGGAGTGGAACCGGCTGGTCGAGGAGGACGCGGCCGCGACGTAGGCGTACACCATGCACTGCGCCGCCTGGTCGGCGAGCCGATGACGCGCGACGAGACGCTCGCGATGGAGGGCCGCGGCTGGGGCGGCGACCTCGACGACACGTCGGCGCGGATCGAGTTCCTGCGTGCAACGGGCAGCTCCACGCATCGCGCGCTGCGGCGCCTCCTCGCCGAGGATGCACCGCTCGCCACGACCGAGGTCGTCCTGACGGAGCTGCTCGCCGGCGCCCGCGCGGCCCAGGACGCCGCGGACATGCGCCGGCTGCTCCTGCGCGGGGAGCTGCTGGCCGTCGAGACGCCGACCGACTGGGAGTCCGCCGCCGCCCTCTACCGCGCGTGCCGGCGACAGGACGAGAACGGTGCGCAAGCTGACGGACTGCCTCATCGCGGCCGTCGCGGTCCGCCACGACGTCCCGGTGCTGCACCGCAACGCCGACTTCGACGTCCTGGCGCGCCAGACGCCGCTGCGGACGGCGTGAACGGACCTCCGCGGGGCGGTCAGGCCGCCGCGGAGGCGGCGGGCACCGCGGCCGCCTGCACGAACGCCGCGATCGTGGTGGACAGCTCCATCGCCTCGGGGTGCCACTGGACGCCGACGGCGTAGCGCTGCGACGGCCATTCGATCGCCTCGATCACGCCGTCGGGGACGGAGCGCGCGGTCACGCGCCCGCCGTCGCCGACGCGGGCGACGCCCTGGTGATGGTGCGAGTTCACGGTCTCGCGCAGGCGCCGCGCGGCGGCGGCGACGTGCGAGTCGGGCGCGAGCTCGACCTCGTGGCGGGTCGGCTCGTCGAGGCGGCCGGGCGCGCGGCGGTGCTCGGCGAAGCCCTCGTCGAGCAGGTGCTGGTGCAGCGTGCCGCCGGCGGCGACGTTGAGGATCTGCAGGCCGCGGCAGATGCCGAGGACCGGCAGGTCGCGGGCCAGCGCCGCGCGGACGAGCGCGAGCTCGAAGCGGTCGCGCAGCGGGACCGTGGCCTCGGTGCGCGGCGAGGGCACGGCGCCGTAGGTGGCGGGATCGAGGTCGGCGCCGCCGATGAGCAGCAAGCCGTCGACGCGGTCGACGAGCGCCTCGACGTCGGCGGGTGCGAGCTCCTCGGGCAGCAGGCCGATCGGCAGCCCGCCCGCGCGGCGGACGGCGCGCGAGTAGGTCTCGGCGACGAGCGCGGCGTCCTGGTTCCAGAAGCTCCAGCGGGCCGGCTCGATCGCCGCGCAGATGCCGATGACGGGGCGAGCGGCCCCGGTCATCGGTTCAACGCTCCCGGTTCGCATCCCAACAGACCATAGGCGTGTCCCAGATTCGACCACGGGCACCGCCTCGACGCATGCGAGCTCTACGACCTCGCGCGACCAGGGCGGCACTGCTCGCTTGACCCCCGGCGCCGCCGGGTAGCGGTGCTCCAGCCAGCGCCCCGAGGAGGGACCATGAGCACAGGAGCGATCATCGCGATCGTCGTCGCGGCGGTCGTCATCATCGCGCTCGTCGCCGTCGCGCTCGCGCTGCGGCCGCGGATGCGCCGCCGGGCGGCCGAGCGCCGCATGGAGCAGCGCCGGATGGTCGAGGCCGAGCGCCACCGCGACGAGGCCGAGCAGCAGCGCGCCCGCGCCGAGCAGGCCGAGCGCGCCGCCCAGCGCGCCCGGGCCGAGGCGGGCCTGCACGAGTCGCACGCCGAGCTGCACGAGCGCGGCATGGCCGACGAGGCACTGCCGGAGGCCGGCGAGCGACGCTTCGAGCGCGACCGCGAGCGGATCAGCGAGCGGCCGCCGGGGGACGCGCGCAACCGGTGATGCCGAAGGGGCGGCGGTGCGCCGCCCCTTCGCCGGCGCGCCGAGGCCCATGGCATGATCCGGCCATGGGCTCGCTGCGCCTGACCACCACCCTGGCCGCCCGGGGCCCCGCCGCGGCGATCGTCCTCGACGAGGAGCAGGTCGCGACGCTCGGCGAGGGCGCCAAGCGCTTCCCGGTGGCCGCGACCGTCAACGGCCACACGTGGCGCACGACCGTCACCCGCATGCGCGGCGAGTTCCTCCTCGGCCTCAACCGCGAGGTGCGCGAGGCCGCCGGGGCCCAGGCCGGCGACACCGTCGACGCCTTCATCGAGCTCGACACCGCCCCGCGCGAGGTGGAGGTCCCGCAGCCCCTCGCGGATGCCCTCGCCGGCGACCCGAACGCGCAAGCCGCCTTCGACCGGCTCTCCTACACCCACCGCAAGGAGTACGCCCGCTGGGTCGCCGAGGCCAAGCGGGAAGAGACGCGCGAGCGGCGGGTGGCCACGACGCTGGAGTTGCTGCGCGAGGGCAAGACGCGCAGCTGAGCCGGGCACCGGCCCGCGTTCACGCGTCCCCCCACAGCCGCGCCCGCAGCCCGGACGCCCGAGCGGCCGGGCGGGCGACCGCGCGGCGCAGCGCCTCCTCGGTGCCCACCACGACGAGCCGCTCGCGGGCCCGGGTCACGGCGGTGTACAGCAGCTCGCGCGTGAGGATCGGCGACTCGGGCGGGGGCAGGAGCACCGCGGCGGTGTCGAACTGCGAGCCCTGGCTCTTGTGGACGGTCATCGCATAGACCGTCTCGACCGTCGACAGGCGGCCGGGGCGCAGCAGGATCGGCTCGCCACCGCGGTCGAACGCCGCGGCGACCGCCCCCTCACGCGTCGCGACGACGACGCCCGTGTCGCCGTTGTAGAGGCGCAGGGCGTGGTCGTTCTCGGTGACGAGCAGCGGCCGCCCCGCATACCAGCGCCCGCCCACCGCCAGCGGATCGAGCTCCTCGGCCAGCCAGGCCTCGATCTGCGGCGTCCACCAGGCGACGCCGTGCGGACCGCGGCGGTGGGCGCAGAGCAGGCGGAACGAGCCGAGCCCGCCCAGCGCGCCCGCCGCGTCTCCGGCGCGCGCGGCCTCGATCACCGCACGCGTCGCGGCGACGAGATCCGCGCGGACGGCGGCGATCGCGGCGCCGGCCTCGGGCGCGGCCGCGTCGACGTCGTGCCACTGCAGCTGTGCCGGCGCCGCAGTAGCCGCGTCGCCGTCGCCACGTCTCGCGCCGGCCCGCAGCGCCGCGACGACCGCGTCGCCGTCGCCGCGCCGGATGGCCTCGGCCACGCCCGCGATCGCTCCCCCGTAGCGGTGCACGCGGTCGAGGACGACGATGCCGTCGGCCACGCGGATGCCGTCCGGCGGATCCGTGGCGTCCACCTCGCGGCCGACCGCGACGCGCAGCCGCGCGCGCTCGCCCGCGCCGATGCGCAGGCCCTGCGTGGTCGGGCCGACGATGTCGCCGAGCACGACCCCGGCCTCGATCGACGTCAGCTGCGCCGGGTCGCCGACCAGGACGAGCCGCGCGCCCGGACGCACCGCCTCGACGAGCCGCGCCATGAGCGAGAGCGACACCATCGACGACTCGTCGACGATGACGACGTCGTGCGGCAGGCGATTGCCGCGATCGTGGCGGAAGCGACTACGGCTTCCCGGCTTCCAGCCGAGCAGTCGATGCAGCGTGGACGCGCGCAACCCGAGCAGGTGCTCGCGCACCGCCGGCGTCGTCGGCATCGGCGCCGCCGCCTCGCGCACCGCCTCCTCCAGCCGCGCCGCCGCCTTGCCGGTCGGCGCGGCGAGCGCGACGAGCGGCGGCGGCGTCCCGGCCGCCTCGGCTTGCTCGGCCAGCAGCGCCACGATGCGCGCGACCGTCGTGGTCTTGCCCGTCCCCGGCCCGCCCGCGACGACCGCGAAGCGGCGCAGCAGCGCCGCCGCCGCGGCCAGGCATTGGCGCTCGCCGGTCTGCCCGGCGAACAGCCGCGCGAGGCCGGCGGCCAGCACCGTCTCGTCGACGTCCTCGACCGGTCGCGCCAGCGCTGCGAGGTCGGCCGCGACGCGCCGCTCCTCGCGCCAGTAGCGATCGAGGTACAGCGCGGTGTCGACGAGCCGCAGCGGCCGGTCGTCCCCGTCCCCGTCGTCGCCGACCGCGACGAGGTCGCAGGCCGCGACGCGGGCACGCCACGCGTCCGCCGCCGGCCACGGCAGCAGCGTCGCGTCCAGGGCCTCCTCGCCGTCGAGCGCGACCGTCTCGCGGATCGTGGCGAGGTCGACGCGGACGTGGCCGAGCCGCGGTCCGCGCACCGCGAGCGCGGCGGCGAGCAGGACCTCCTCGTCGTCGACGCTCGCCAGCCGGCCGAGCCGCACCGCGACGTGGACGTCGGCGGCCGCGAGCACGCCGGCTGCGTTGAACGTCCGCAGCAGGCCCGGCGCATGGACGGCCCGCCGCACGTCCCGCGGGTCGACCTCGCCGGCGATCCCGGGGCCGCAAAGATCGCGCTGGCTCGCGTCGCCGCTCACGGCTCGGTCCCCCGCTCGAGCAGGTCGCTGAGCTCCACGACCAGCGCCTGCGGCGGCCGCCACCCGAACACCCCGCAGCGCGCACCGTGGACCACCGGCGTGTCCGGCCCGCTCATCCCGCGCACGAACAGGTACAGCACCCCCGCCAGGTGGCGCGCCGGGTCGTAGCCCGCCAGCCGCCAGCGCAGGTACCGGTGCAGCGCCACCGTGTAGAGCAGCGCCTGCAGCACGTAGTGTGCCCGCTGCATCTCGGCCACGAGCGCGGCCGGGCGGTGGTGCCAGGCGGTGACCGGCTCCTCGACCGCGCCGAGCCGATTGGTCTTGTAGTCGACGACGGCGAAGCGCGGCGTGCCGTCGGCTGCGGTCGTGCGCAGCACGAGGTCGATGCTCCCGGTGAGGTAGCCGCGCACCGCGTGGCGCAGCGCCGGATCGCCCAGCCGCACGGCGTACGGCGCCAGCGGGTCGTCGTCGGCGAGGTGCCGGCGCAACACGGCGCCGATCGCCGCGGGCGTGACCTCGCCGGCGGCCCGGTCGCCGCCGGCCAGCGGCAGCTCGAACGCGAGCTCGTCGAGGCGGTCGGCGCGCGGCACGTCGCGCAGGCGCAGGTCGCCGACCAGCGACCCGAGCGGGGTCTCGATCGCCGCCCGCAGCCCCGCCACGACGGCGGCGGCCTCGCCGATCTCGACGCGGTGGCGCGCGCGCACCCGGCGGACGTGGTCGGCGAGCTCCGCGTCGAGGTCGGCCGCCGCGAAGTCCGTCGCCTCGAGGACGTCGTGGACGAACGAGCCGACGCGCGTGCCGCCGGGCATCGCCGACAGCAGCGACGGGACGGCGTGCAGCGCGTCCCCGTCCCCCACTGCCGCGACGGGCGCGCCCTCGAGCTCGGGCTCGTCGCCGAGCAGCTCCTCCTCCGGCTCGCTGGCGACCCGCGGCTCATGGACACCGGCCGTGATGTCGCTGTAGGACGTGCGCCGCCAGTCGCGGTCGAGCCGGCGGTCGAACCCCGCGACGCCGAGCTGCGCCGGCGGCTGCAACGGCGGCGACCACGACGTCGGCAGGCCGCCGACCGCCGCGCGCTCGACCGAGATGCAGCCCGGCGCCAGCGCCGCAAGCTCGTCGAACCGCGCGGTCGCCACCTCGTCCAGCGGCGTGAACGCGCCCGCGGGCGGCACGGTGCCGTCGTCGCGGCGATGGAACACCAACCGCGTGAGCGCCGCGTCCCGGGTGCCCTTCGTGCCCGCCCACCACACGACCGCCTGGTGGCGTGCCCGCGTGAGGCCCACGTAGAGCAGCCGCAGATCCTCGCCGCGCTGCTCCTCGATGCTGCGCTCGCGGTGGCGGCGGTAGTCGCGGCCCTCCAGCCCGACGTCGACCTTGCGCTCGGCTCCGTCGTGGAAGGTCACGGGCTTGCCGACCGGCGTCACCGGCGAGGGATCCCAGAGGTAGGGCAGGTAGACGACGGGGAACTCCAGGCCCTTGCTGCGGTGGATCGTCAGCACCTGCACCGCCGCCGCGTCGGACTCCAGCCGGCGCATGCCGTCCTCGTCGGGCTCCGACGCGGCCGCCCGGATGCGGTGGCGCAGCCACGTCGTCAGCGCGGTGGAGCCGAGCTGCTCGCGGATCGCGGCGGCGTGCAGCACCTCCGCGACGTGGCGCAGGTCCGTGAGCCGCCGTTCGCCGTCGGCGACGGCGAGCACCCGCTCGGTCATCCGCTGGGTCGACGTGATCGTCTCCACGAGCGCGGCGACCCCGCGCGCGCGCAGGACGTGGCCCCAGCGGTGCAGCTCGGCCTGCACGCCGTCCCAGGCCGCGTCGTCGGCGCCCGCGACGCGCTCGGCCCGCCAGCCGACGAACGCCGTGAGCGCGACCGCGCGGACTCGCGCCAGGTCGCTCGGGCGCTCGAGCGCCTCCAGCAGCGCCAGCCAGTCGCCGGCCACGGGCGCGGCGAAGACGCTGCCGGCGCCGTTGAGGACGGCGGGGACGTTCGCCTGGGCCAGGGCGTCGCGGACGGCCTCCGCGTCGACGTTGCGCCGCACGAGGACCGCGAGGTCGCCGGGCTGCACGGTTCGCGGCGGACCGGCGGGCGTGCCGTCGTCGCCGCGCTCCTGTAGCTCGGCGCCCGAGTCGAGCAGGGCGACGACGTCGCGGGCGAGGTCCTGGGCGATGTGCTCCCGCGCGAGCGCCACCGGCAGGAACCCGCGCGCCGAGGACGCGCCGAGGACGTCGCGCGGCACGAGCCGAATCCGCAGCGGCGTGCCGCCGGTCAGACGGGAGGCGGCGTTCGGCGCCGCCGCACGGACGCGGCGGTAGACGATGCCCGGATGGCCCAGCTGCGCGGCGCCGAAGAGCGCGTCGTAGGCGTCCAGCAGCGGCTGGTCGCTGCGCCAGTTCGTGGCGAGCGTCCGGCTCGTCCCGGCGGTCGCGGCGGCGTCGAGGTACGCGTAGACGTCCGCGCCGCGGAAGGCGTAGATCGCCTGCTTGGGATCGCCGATCAGCACGAGCGTCCCGTCGCCCTCGGCGAAGGCCCGCCGGACGATCCGCCACTGCAGCGGGTCGGTGTCCTGGAACTCGTCGACGAGCACGACGCGGTAGCGATCGCGCAGCCGCTGCGCGATCGCGTCGCCGCGGCGCGGATCGTGGAGCGCGTCGTGCAGGCGCGTGAGGAGATCGTCGTACGTCATGACGCCGAGGCGGCGCTTGCGCGCCTCGACCTCGCGGCGCACCTGGTCGGCGAAGCGGCGCCGCAGGTCCGCCGGCGCGTTGCGCTGCGCAGCCGTCGGCTCCAGCGCAGCGCCCGGGTTCGCGTCAGCCGCGCGGGCGATCTCCAGCGCCTGCGCGCGGTCGAACGGCGGCTGCTCCTGGCCGCCCAGCGCCGCCAGCGGCCGGTGGAACGCACGCACGTAGAGGTCGTCGACGACTTCCTCGCGCAGGTCGGTCAGGTCCTCGACGAACGCGACCCCCGGCTCCAGGTCGGCCGCGATGCCCAGTCCGCCGAGCACCTCCTGGCAGAAGCCGTGCGTGGTGACGATCGTCGCGGCGTCGAAGTCCGCGATGGCCGCGGCGAGCCGCCGGCGGCGCAGCTGGACCGTCGCGCGATCACCGTTCGCCAGCAGCGCGAGCACCCGGTCCGTCGCGTCGGGCGCCTCGCCGGCCAGCGCGCGGTCGAGGCCGCGCTCGGCGCTCACCAGCCGCTCGCGCACGCGGTCGCGCAGCTCCGCGGTGGCCAACCGCGTGAACGACACGACGAGCAGCTCCGCAAGCGGGCGGCCCTCCTGCGCGACGTAGCGCGCGACGAGCCCGGCGATCGTCGAGGTCTTGCCGGTGCCGGCGCTCGCCTCGAGCACCGTGACCCCGGTCGGCAGCGGGCCGCAGACATCGAACGGGAGGTCCTGCGCTGCGTCGGTCACGAGCGGTCGCGCACCTCCTCGCCGTCGAGCAGGCGGCCCCAGAGACGGACGGCGAGCCGCCCGAGCCGCGACGGCTGCGCGACGTCCCAGCCGTGGCCGCGCTCCTCCTCGTCCGGCGGCTCGCCGACGAGGTCCTCCCAGCGGCGCACGCCGCCGAAGGCGAGCACGTGCTCGGGGTCGCGGTCCTCGCCGTCGAAGCGGAAGCCGGACTCCCACGCCTTGCGCGCGGGCTCCAGCGCGGTCCGCGCATCGGCGCCCCGGTGGACCGCGACGGCGTAGCGCGCGGCGGTCTTGCACGGCAGCGGAAGCGGCTCGCGCAGGCCGCGGTCGTAGAGCGCGACGAGCTCGTCCAGCCGTGCCAGCGCCTCGGCGCGCCGGGCGGCGGGGTCCTCGGCGAGCGCGCCGATCCGCGCGACGGTGACGCCCTGGCCGCCGTCGCGCTCGCGCCCGATGGTCAGCGCCGACCAAGGCCGCCGGGGCTCGGCGGCGGTGAGCGCCAGCAGCCGGACCCAGGCGGCAAGCCGGTGACGCGGCGCGACGCGCGCGTAGAGCAGCGTCGACAGGACGTCGCCGCGGACGCCCGCGACCGTGCCGCTGAGGATGCGTCCGTCGGCCAGCACCGTGCGGACCTCGGCCGAGGTCGCCGTCGCGGCGTCCAGGAGCGCGACGCCGGTCCGGTGGATCGTGTCGACGACCGGCCAGACGTCCTCGATGACCGGCTTGCCCAGCACCCCCGGCGGCAGCAGCCCGCGCGCGATCTCGGCGGCGCACGCCGCGCGGCCGTCGGCGCCCGCCAGCAGCGCGTCCAGCAGCCGCTGACCGACGCCGTAGTGCTCCAGCGGGTCCAGGGCCACCGGCAGCGCGTCCTCGACGTCGGCGGCGAAGTCGCCGACGCTGAGCCCGAGCCGGCCGCGCAGGAACCCGCGCACCGGGTGCTGCACGAAGCGCACGAGGTCGTCGAGCTCGACGACCGGCCGCCGCACGGGGTCGAGCGGCTCGGCGAGGAACGGCGGCGGCGCGGGCCGCTCGACCGTCAGCGCCCGGGCGCCGGCGAGCGTCGCGCGGTCGAAGCTCCAAGGCGTCGCGCCGGCCAGCTCGCCGGCGTGGAAGTTGCGGGGGTCGAACGGCTGCAGCGGGTGGCGGACGAGCACCCGGTCGCGCGCTCGCTCGCCGCCGGCGGACCGGACCGTCCGGTCGATGACGTCGAGCAGCTCGTCGACCGGGACGGCCGGCGGCCGGACGGCGTTCGTGCGCTCGTCGTTGCCGGTGTAGGTGATCACGAGGCGCTCCTGCGCGGCCATCAGGGCGTCGAGCAACAGCTGGCGGTCCTCGGCGCGAGGATCGCGCTCGCCCAGGCGAGGGTCGTCGAGCAACAGGTCGTCGCCGTCGCGCGCGGACCTGCGCGGGAACACCGCGTCGTCGAGGCCGAGCAGGCAGACGACGCGGTGCGGCACCGAGCGCATCGGGACCAGCGTGCAGACGGTCAGGTGCCCGGTGCGGAAGTTCGCGCGCGTGGGGCGGCCCTGGAGGCGGTCGGCCAGCAGGGCGCGCAGCTCGGGGAGCGCGAGCTGGGGCTGGTCGGCCGCGGTCGCGTCGCGCGCCTCGGTGGCGATGTCGTCCAGGAGGCGCTGGAGCTCGGCGCGCTGCCAGGCGTCGCGGTCGCGCGTGTCGGTGAGGAGGTCGGCCGCCTGCGCGATGGCGTCGACCCAGGCGTCGACCGGCTTGGCGACGCGCAGGCCGTCCAGCGTCGTCCCGAGACGGTCGAGCAGCTCGGCGAAGCGCCCGGCGAGATCGATCGCGCCGCTGTCGACGTCGTCGAGCGGCAGCACGCCGTGGACGAGGCGACGGTCGTCCTCGGTCATCGTCACGCCGACGAGGACGCGGTCGAGGCCGAAGGCCCACGTCCCGTTGCCGACGTCCTGCAGCGAGAAGGGTCGCCGCCGCGCGGCGTCCAGACCCCACCGGATGCCGCTGTCGGTGACCCAGGCCTCGAGGCGGACGAGGTCGTCGTCATCGAGGTCGAAGCGCCGCCGGACGGGCTCCCGACCGGCGAGGTCGAGCACCTGCGACGCGGTGACGCGGTCGTCGGCGAGCTCCAGCAGCCGAGCGACGACGCCCAGCACCGGGTTCGTCTGGCGCAGGGAGCGATCGGCCAGCCGCACGCGCAGGTCCGGCCGCCGCGGCCCCGCCGCCACCGGCTGGGCGTCATCCCATCCCTCGTCCTCGTCCTCCGCCGGCGCGGCGGCGCCGAACGTCGCGTGGATGAGCGGCGCGAACGTCTCGATGTCGGGGCACATGACGATCACGTCGCGCGGCTCGAGCGTCGGGTCGTCCGCGAGGTGGTGCAGCACCGCGTCGCGGAGCACCTCGACCTGGCGCGCGCGGCCGTGGCAGGCGTGGATCTGCACGGATCGATCGTCGGGCGCCAGCAGCGGCCGCGCGTCGGCCTCGCCGCCCAGCGGATCGCCCGGCGGCCGGCGGTCGGCGCGGACGTCGGCCTGGAGGCGGGCGAGCAGCGTCGCGCCGCGGTGATCGACCGGATGCTCGCGATCGACGACGCCGGCGCCGCCCGCCGAGAGGACGACCTGCATCTCCCGCGCGTCCTGGCCCCACGACGCCAGCAGCCGGTTGCGGGCCACGCCGACGGTCGGATCGTCGCGGCGGGCGAGGCCGGGCGGCGCGTCGGCGATCGCCGCGGCGACCTCGCGCCATAGGACCGGCGAGGGATGCAGGAGGAAGAGATGCACGTCGCGCCTGGCGGCCAGGGCGTGGAGGACGTCGCGGTAGCCGGCCGGCAGGCGCGTCAGGCCGAACAGCGCGATCCGTGGCGGCAGGTCCAGGACCGCCGGCTCGTCGCGCAGGCGGGCGCAGGCCGCCGCGAGGCGCTCGGCCGGTCCCGGCCGGCCGATCCGCTCGCGCAGCTGGCGCCACAGTCGTGCCTGCCAGTGGGCGTCCGCCGGGGCGTCCGAGGCCGCCCATGCGCGGACCAGCTCCGGGCGGTGCAGCGCGTAGGCGTCGAACCGCTCGGCGATCCGCCGCACGGTGGCGAACCGGCGCGAGCGCCGCGTCGGGTCGGGGTCGTCGCGGTCGGCGCCGAGGTGGGTGGCGAGCAGGGCCAGCCACGGCTCCTCGAGGCACGCGTCGACGACCTCTAGCAGCGGCCAGACCGCACGCTGCGGCAGCCACGGATCCTCGTCCGGGTCGACGCCCGCGGCCGTCGCCACCGCATCGCCGACAAGGCGCCGGGGCGTCGGGAACGCCACGTTCGCGCAGATGCCGTCCGTGCGCCCGGCCGACGCGCCGAGCCCGGCCGAGAGGCGCTGGGCGATCCACCGCTCCATCCCCCGGGTCGGCACCGACACGATCTCGGGCGCGAACGGATCGTCCTGCGCCTCGGCCAGGAGGTCGCCGAGGGCGTCGATCAGGCCGTCGGCGCGGTCGGAGCGGTGCAGGTGCAGCATGGGGCGAGGACGAGCGTAGGCGCCGCTGCGGCGGGTCCGGCGCCCGCTACGGCCGGCGCTTCCCGTTGGGCCCGACCGCCCACCAGAAGCCGCCGTTCAGGTTCACGTCGTGGCAGAGCACCTGCCCCGGGTCCTCGTGCGCGTAGAAGTAGAGGGGCTTTCCGGCGTAGGTGACCTGCAGGCTGCCGTCACGGCGCTCGACGGTGCCCAGCAGCGCGGCCTCGACCCCGGCCCCCGCGACCGGCTTGCCGCGAGTCACCACGGGCGGCCACGCCTTCGCGCACTCGCCGTAGCAGACGGTCCTGCCCTTGCGATCCCGCTCGAAGATGTAGATGGCCTGCCGCCGGGCGTCGAAGAGCATCGTGCCGAACCGCGACGGGCGGGCGATCACCCTCGTGCCCGGTCGCTCGCCCTTGGCCGTCGACGTCGCGGCGTCCTGCATCGCCCTCGTCGCGGCGTCGGTGCTCCGCTGCGGACGCGCGGTCGACGCGTCGTCGTCGCTGCCGCAGCCCGCCGCGGCCAGCGCTGCCGTTCCGAGGAGGATCGCGAGCGTCCTCACGGTCAGATTGTGCCGCGCCGCGTGTTGCGTGGGTGTTACGCAGCGCACCCCCGCGGTACGGCTGCCCGCACGTCGAGACGCCGGGCAGCCCCAGGGCATCCGAGCCTCGGCTCTGGCAGCGTCGACGGCATGACCTCGACGCACGGTGCTCTCGCGTCGTCCGGGCGGACGGCCGCGCTGATCCTGTTGGGCCTCACGCCGGCCAGCGCCCCCGCGATCCGACCACCCGCGCCCACCCGTCGCCCGCCGCGACGCGTCGTGGGTCGCGGGCGGGCTTCGTGTGCGGCGGGTCGGCTCGACCCGCCTCCCGGAGACCGACGCCCCCGGCGCTCAACCGGTTGACGGCGCTTGGCCGCTCGCGGCCGCGGCGAGCTTGCCGCGGGCGCGCTGCTCGAGCTTGCGCACGCGCTCGGCG
Organism: uncultured Solirubrobacteraceae bacterium; assembly: GCA_964422645.1. Lineage (GTDB taxonomy): Bacteria > Actinomycetota > Thermoleophilia > Solirubrobacterales > Solirubrobacteraceae > Capillimicrobium. The sequence goes on from CAYRCB010000012.1 coordinate 81,198, forward strand.
CTGAGCCCGAGCCGGGCGCCGATCTGGCGCAGCGACTCCTCCTCGCCGTCCAGGCCGCCGCGAGCGCGCAGGATCGCGCGTTCACGCTCCGACAGGCCGCTCAGCAGCGACAGCAGCTGCTGCGCCTCGATGGCGTTCAGCACGCGCTCGTACTCCTCGTCGGCCAGCGGATCGACGAGCAGCTCACCGAACGTGCCGACCGCGCCCTCGGCCCCCATCACCGGCTCCTCGGTCGAGCGCGGCGTCGCGTCGATCGCGCTGAGGTTGTCGATCTGCTCGCCGTGCAGGCCGGTGGCCGCGGCCAGCTCGTCGCGCGTCGGCTCGCGCCCGGTCGCCTGCATGGCGTGGCGGTGGGCGTCCTTGAGCCGCGCCAGCTGGCGCAGCGCCCGGTCCGACAGCACCGCCGGACGCGTCAGCTCGGCCACCAGCTGCTGCATCGCCTGGCGCACCCACCAGCTGGCGTACGCCCAGAACGGCGTCCCTCGCTGGGGATCGAAGCGCTCCAGCGCGCGCAGCAGCCCGACCACGCCCTCCTGCAGCAGCTCCACGCGGTCCACCCGCGACGAGTCGCGATACAGCCGCGCGACCGATCCGACCAGCGGCATGAACGCCTCCACCAGCTGCGCCCGAGCGCGCGCATCGCCGGCCTGCGCGGCCGCGATCAGGTCGCGCTCCAACGCCGCGGGCAGCAGCGCACGGCGCCCCAACCCATCGAGGTACCGCGCGGTCGCCTCGACGCGCCGTGGCTCGGGCCGGCGCAACGCGATCGCCAGCTCCCGATCGGCCAGCCGGGCATGCCACGCCGACGTCGCCAGCGCCTCGGCCTCGCCGTCGGCGAGCCGCAGCTCCGGACCGTCGTCCAGGTCGTGGTCGACCGCGGTCATCGCCTGCTGATTACCCGCGACCGTTGGCCGTGTCGCGCTGCGGGCCACGATGCATGAGTCGACGCACGACGTCGATGCAGATCGAGTTGCTCATCACAGCCCTGCCACTAGGTCGCGCCCCGGCGATCGTCAACTCCCTGCGCCGCCCGTTGCGGCAAGCGTCACGCGCCCGTGATGGAGAACTCCGTGCGCAAGGCGTCCGCGAGGCGATCCGCAGCGGCGCGGAGGAATCGCACGCCGATCTCGGGGGTTGCTCGACTGGGTTGGGCCAGCACCCCGGTCTTGGGCACGAACTCCGCGGGCGCGGGCACCACGTCCCAGCTCGGCCGACGCCGCGCCGCATCATCCGTGATCAGGTCGCGGCGCACCAACTCCGGTCGCAGGGCGTACATCATCGCGGTCTCCATCGTCGATGCGTGTTCGACCTCCCAGCCGCCGAAGCCCCCGGGAAACAGCTCGGCGAGCTCGTCGGCATCGAACGCCGGCATGGGATCCTCGACGAGCAGGATCCGCAAGCCGGGATGCTCCGCGACCGCGAGGTCGCAGGCTTCCCAGAGCACGCCGGCGTTCTCGAAGTGCCAGTTCTGGACGCACAGGCGTTGGAACCCCGAGCGAGCAAGGCCGGCCAGGACCTCGTGGAGTGTCGCGATCAGCGTGCTGGCGCGAAGCGAGAGGGTCCCGGGAAACGTCTCGCCTCCCCCGCTGAGCGCGCGCGAGCGCAGCCCGAACCGCAGCGGCGGTGCGACCACGAGCGGCACGCGCTTGGCGGCCTCGAGTGCGACGCCGACCGGGAGGATGGAGTCGGTCGAGAGGGGCAGGTGGGGCCCGTGCTGCTCCGTCGACCCGACGGCCACGACCGCGGGCAGGGCCGCTGCTGCAGCCTCCGCGACCTCCGGCCACGTCATCTCCTCCATCAACACAGGCGGACTCATCACTCACCCCTGTCGTGCAGCGAAGATCGCGCCGAGGAAGTCGAGGATCACCCGTGCGGCCGTCTGCTGGGTGATCTCGGTGGGATCGTAGGCGGGCGCTACTTCGACGAAATCGAACCCCACCACCTCGCCCTTGCCGGCAATGCCGCGGAGGATGTCGACGACTTCGTGGTAGGTGAACCCGCCGGGCGACGGGGAGCCGTTCCCGGGCATCAGAGCGGGATCGAAGCCATCGCAGTCGATGGTGACGTAGTAGCGGGGCGCGTCCGGGACGAGATCGAGGACCGCATCTACGCCCAGCGCACGGAATCGCCGCGGGCCGACGATCACGCTCCCAGCCGCCTTGGCATCGACGAAGTCCTGCGGGTCGCTCGATCCGGGCCCGCGGATGCCGAGTTGCGCGATGCCACTGACGTGCTCCATCTCGGCGATCCGTCGCATCACGTTGCCGTGTCCCTCGCGCACGCCGAAGCGCTCGTCGACGAAGTCGAGGTGCGCGTCGATCTGCACCACGCACAACGGGCCGTGCTGCTCGAACGCCCGCAGGATCGGGATCGGCACCGCATGGTCGCCTCCGAGCGTCACGGGGAGCGCGCCTCGGGCCAGGATCTGCGCAACCGCGGCCTGCACGTTGGCCAGGCACAGATCCGGGCGCCCGTGCACCATGTCCACGTCGCCGCAGTCGACGACACGCACGCCGTCGAGATACACCTCGTCGAACTCGGCGTCGTAGTAGGTGATCGTCCGCATGCCGTAGATGGTCGACGCGTTGCGGATGCCGCGCGGCCCGAGTCGGGCTCCGGATCTCACCTGGGTGCCCAGGTCGTACGGTGCGCCGAGAATCGCGACATCGGCATCGAGCGTCGCGAGATCCTCGTGCAACGGGACCTTGGCGAACGTCGCGATGCCCGTGAACGGCAGGTTGAGACGGTCGGTCGGCACCGGAATGCTCATGCCAGCACCTTGCCGCCCGTGACGTTGAGCGCCTGGCCGGTCATCTCGCTTGCCGCGTCCGAGCAGAGGAACAGCACGACGTCGGCGATGTCCTGCGGCTGCTGGAAGCGGCCCATCGGGATCTCCGACAGCAGCGCCTGGTTGATCTGCTCCCTCGTGGCGCCCGTCAGGCGCTCCTCGACGTCCGACAGCCGGTCGAGCATCTCCGTCTGCACGGTGCCCGGGCAGACGGCGTTGATGCGGACGTGCGGTGCGACCTCTCTCGCGGCGGCACGCGTGAACCCGATGACGGCGGCCTTGGCGGCACAGTAGTGCGCCACGAGCGGCATCCCGTCCTTTCCGGCCTCCGACGATGTGTTCACGATCACGCCGCTGCCACGCTCGAGCATGTGAGGGAGGACCGCCCGCGTACACAGAAAGACACCCTTTGCGTTCACATCCATGTTGAGGTCCCAGTCGGCGTCGGTCAGGTCGACGATCTTGTTCATGGTGATGGCGCCGGCGTTGTTCGCGAGCACGTCGACGCGGCCCATCTCGGCGATCGCGCGCCCAACCGTCGCCTCGACCGCGGCGGCATCGCGGACATCGCACTGCGCGGCGAGCACGCGACCCGGATGATCGGCCGAGAGCTCCGCGGCGGCGCGCTCGGCACGCTCGCCGTCGAGGTCGGCGATCAACACGCTGGCGCCCTCACGGAGGAACGTTTGCGCGATCGCGTAGCCCATTCCCTGCGCGCCGCCCGTCACGATCACGCCGCGTCCGTCGAACTGCCTGTTCATGTCGCACCTCGTGGTGTTGTTGGGGCCATCCATGCGGCCGTGGGGGTTGTCAGCCGGAGACGAACAGGTGCCCGGCGACCTTGTCGGGCGTCAGGTTCACCAGCGCGCCCCGGAGGATCGACTGGCTGTACTCCGACCCCGGGTTGACGCACGTCGTGCGTCCGATGCGGGCAACGCCGGGCGACTCGTGGATGTGACCGTGGACGCTCAGCAGAGGCTGCACACGCTCGATCGTCGCTCGGACCGCGGAAGAGCCGACGCCCACCATGCCGCCGCCCACGCCCACCGGTCGCAGCTCGTCGTCGAGCTGCGGCGCGAAGTCGATCGTGCTGTCCTTGGGAGGGACGTGCACCAGGAAGATCGCCCGCTCCGGATCCTCCACCTGCTCGGCCAGCGCATCGAGACGTCGGGCTATCTCGTCCTCCGGCACGTCCCGGGGCGCGTGCCACGGCGTGACGTTGGCCACGCCAAGACCGACGATCTCATGCGCGTCGTTCACGCGGGCCACGGCGCCTTCGACGTATCGCATGCGCTCGCCATGGCGCAGCACGTCGTCGACGTCCGGGTAGTCGTCGTTGCCGGCGACGAAGAAGCAGTGGCGACCCGACGCGGCAAGCCGCTCCTCGCCCAGTTCGAGCCAGCGCTCGAGACGTTCGCGGATCAGGCGATGGAAGATCTCGTCGACCTTGCCTGGGTCGCCTTCCAGGTCGGCCATCTCGTCAGGGGTCGTGCGGTAGGAGTAGAGACCGGCAGCGTCGATCTCCCGCTCGTGTTCCACGACCTCATCGGCGCGCTCGAACCGGTGAGCTTGCCCGTGGAACTGTGACGTCCACGCGCCACCGTGTTCGATGATCGGGACGACCATCTTCCCGGTCAGGTCGCCCGCGACCAGAAGCACGTCGACGTCGTACCAGTCCGGCGCCTGCAGGAGCTTGGTGAAGCAGGCCGTCGAGCCGTGAAGGTCGGAGGCGACGTACAGCTTCAGCATCTCGCCGCGGCTCTTGCGCTTGAAGAGTCCCATCAGCCGCGTGCCCCGCCGGATCGCGGTCGCTCAGTCATGCTCGTGGTCCTCCACCACGTCCCACCACGTCCGCCCAAGCCTGAGCCGAGGCTTGCGGGGCTGGTGCGACGGATCGTCGATCACCGCGAGGAGCTCGTCGAGCCGAGCTTCGACGAGCGCGATCGTGTCAGGCGGCGCGCCACGCTTGCGCAGCGCACGCACATACATGCCGGGGTTCGCGACGTTCATCCTCACCGTGCGGTGGAGGCCCCAGTCGGAGCGAAGCAATCCGCCGACCGCCTCCGGATCGATCTGACCGGGGCGCCTGCCGATCCCGTGCTCGGCGAGCAGCGCGGCGACGTCGAGGAGATCCTTGTCCTCGGGGCCGATCAGCACTTGCGCGCCGAGCTCACCGATCACGCGATAGCGATGCTCGTCGGTGACGGCGGCGGGGTCCACCGCGCGGATCGCCTGCAGCTTCGACAGCATGACGTCGGTTCCGCCGATCGTGTGAGCATGCTCGGCGGCGCAGGCGATCGCGTGGCCGATCGGGATGGTGTGGCAAAACGCGATCTCGTCGGTGAGCAGGTCGAGCACGCAGCTGCCGACAGACCCGTCGTCGTGCTCCTCGGCCGCGTGAAGCCGGTAGCGGCGGCCGCGCCGCAGCGCGTTGAACACCTGGTCGGACTTGGTCGCCGCATGCCAATACCTGCTCCCCATCGGCCCTGCCAGGCTGGTGAGCAGCTGCACGGCCCGCGGGCCTTCCGCCCGGGTGGTCACGAGGTCGACGTCGCCGAGCTGGCGGCGGAAGGGGCCAGCTTCGTTGGCGCAGCGGCACAGCATGCGAATGGCGACGCCGCCGAAGACCGCGAGCGCGACGGGCTCTCCGAATCTGGAGAGCGACGGATGCTCGCGGGACAGCTGCGGTGCGTGCTTGGCCGCCCACAGCAGCCCGATGGCCCGCGCGACCTGCGAGTCCTGGACGTCGACGAAGTCCGCCAAGCCCAGGTCGGCGCGCATCCCGCGCAGGTCGCGTGTGCTCTCGAGCGGCACTTCCAGCTCGTAGCGCTCGCCGGAGATCGGGGACTCGTAGACGACGGCGGACGGGCTCATCCGGCGATCGGCAGCTCGAGCTGCTCTTGGAGGGTTGGGTCGCTCAGCATTCGCGGCGGCCCTTCGGGCATGACGACCACGACGTCCTCCACGCGGGCACCGCCGTATCCGTCCAAGTAGATCGCCGGCTCGACGGCGAACGTCATGCCGGCCTCGAGGATGCCATCGTCGAACGTCGAGACGAACGGCAGCTCGTGCAGCTCTATCCCCACTCCGTGACCGGTCTTCTGCGGCGAGCAGTGCGCGTAGCCGGCGTCCGCGATGATCCCCTTCGCGACGCGATCCACTTCGCTGGCCGGGCCGCCTGCGACGCATCGCTCGATCGCCGCAGCCTGCGCCTCCTTGACGATCTGGAAGATCTCACGCTGCTGTTGCTCGCTCTCGCCGAGCACGTAGGTTCGGCTGAGATCAGCGACGTACCCGCCTGCGACGATGCTGAAGTCGAAGATCAGCAGCTCGCCGGCGCCGATGCGGTCTTGGCCTGGCTTCTCGCCGGCCCGTCGGCTGTGATCCGGCCCGTGAGGAAGCGCGGAGCGCCAGCCCGCGGTGATGCTCGGCTCGAACGCACTGCCATCCGCCCCCTCCAGGCGGAGGATGCGGCTGAGCTCACCGCCGAGGTCAGCCTCCCGCGCTCCTGGTCGGAGGAACTCATCGATCATGCGCCGGACTGCCCGGTCGCCGATCTGGGCGGCTTCCTCGATGAGCGCGATCTCGTCCGCATCCTTGACGGCCCGCAGTCGGCCGACCATGGCACTCGCGTCGAGCAACGCGTTCCCGTTCCCGAGGCCCTGCCCGAGTCGTTGCGCATGGGCGAGCGACGTGCTCCCGTGCGTGATGGCGACGTGCCGATAGCGATCGAGGCCGGCCCGGAAGCCGCGGAACGCATCCACGTCGCTCCCGACCTCCGGGAACAGGAAGAGCTCCGTCTCATCCGGCACGGCCCGCGCGACGCCTGCCTCCTCGTATCCTGGGAGCAGGAACCGCATCCGCCCCTGCAACGGCAGGGCGACAGCCGCGAGGTGCTCCCACGGGCTGAACCTGAAGCCGGTCAGCCAAGCGATGTCCGCCGGGTCCGTGACGATGAGCAGTTCGATGCCGGCTCCTTCCATCGCAGCCCGAGCGCGGTCGAGATGCAGGCTCATCGCGCACCCTGCGCAACGGTGGCGTTCGCAGCGGTCCAGGCGGCCATCGCCGCCTCGACGATCTCCAGGTCCTGCTCGACGGTCCCACCGGCAACGCCGAGTCCCCCAGCGAGCGCCCCGTCCTGCTCGAACAGCGGCACGCCTCCCCCAAAGACGATGATCCGCCCTGCCTCGGCGGCAAACAGGCCGAACAGGTCGCGCCCGGGCTGCACTTCGTCGAGCAGTGCGGCGGTCGGCTCCTCCAGCGCGGCCGCGGTGTACGCCTTGTCCTCGCTCATCTGGACGGTCACGAGTGGTGCGCCGTCCATCCGTCCCTTCAACACGACGTGTCCGCCGGTGTCGACGACTGCGACCGACGACGGAGCCCCGGTCTCCTCGGCTCGGGCGACGGCTGCGTCGAAGACTTGCCGTGCGATCGACAGCTTCATCTCTCTCTCCTCCGTTCACTCAGGTGGGATTTGCTTGAACGCCAGGTCGATCGGGATGCCTTGGCTACGCCGATAGGCGCGCGCGGCGAAGTAGATGGCGAGACCGATCAGGAAGGGACTGAAGACGGTGATCGCCAGCCCCGTCGTCATGCCGAGCTCCTCGGAGAACCGCCAATAGGCCAGGCACCAGAAGGTCGTGTAGGCGAATCCGACGATGCCGGTGACGACCAGTGCGGGAACGCCCAGGATGCGCACACGCGAGATGGGCTGCTGGCGGTAGAGGCTCGGCATTCGCCGCGGGAAGAACGCTGCGGCAAGCCCGCCGATCGCTGCGGAGAACCATGACGACGCAAGCACCGCGGCGCCGAAGATCTGGAACACCTTGTCTTCGTAGACGCCGATCACCGCCACGGTGGCGGCGATGGCCGCGACACCGATCGTGAGTGCGATGGGGGTTCCCCAGCGCGGGCTGACACGGACGAACCCGGACGGGAGGATCTGGTCGAGCGACCATGCGAAGGCGCACCGCACCGGCATGACGAGCAGACACGTCAGCAGCACCCATCCCCAGGCGGCGAAGGTGACGGCGAAGAGCGTCGCGAGCACGTCGCTGCCCGCGGTCAGCGCCGTGAGGAAGACCGCCGGTCCGGACGCGACGTCACCTGGCAGCTTCCCCGGGTCCACCAGCGACAGGTACATCGTCGCCCCGAGGAACTCGAACCCGAACGTCTTCATCATCACCAACGTGATGGCCATGACGTAGACGAAGTTGATGGCAAGCGGGGAGAACATCATGCCCACCTCGCGCTTCCATGAACGAGCCTGCTTGATCTCTCCACCGAAGTAGGTCATCCAGAAGAACACGCCGAAGACGCCCATCGTCAGTGCGACAAGCCCCCAGAGCATCAGGGGGCCGGAGCGCTCGGCGAAGCCCGCCGCATTGGCCTCACGGATCACCTGCTGGTAGGCGTCGGGGTTGCCGGCGTGCTCGTTGAACGTGGCGACGAACCCATCGCGCGAGGTGAAGAGCAGGATCACGATGAGCAGCGTCATCGCGAGCATCCCGATCGACCAGAAGATGCTGTTGACGCGCAGGGTCCGCTGGGTGCCCGTGACGAGCATGAGCGAGATCGCCGTGATGAGCGTGATGGCGATCGCGATCCTCCAGCCCGGCTCGGTCATGGTCGTCGCGAGCTCCGAGAGCGCGCTCGAGCCAGTCAAACCGCCCACGGTCGAGACCAGCGGAACCAGCATCGCGGGCACGACGAGCGCGGCCCACGCCCCCGCGGCGAATACCTGCCACAACGCCAGGGTGAAGTTGGATGCGAAGCCCAGCCACGGCGTCAGCAAGCGCGTCGAGAACACGTAGTCGCCGCCGGAGCGCGGCATGGCGCTCGAGAGCGTCGCGTAGTTGATGAGGGTCGGGATCGTGAAGGCGGCCGCGATCACGATCGCCGCGACCAGCCAACCAGCCGAGGCCGCGGCGAACAGGCCGAGGCCCACCGGGAGGGCGAACACCACGAACTGACCGACCGGAGCGTTCGACGCTCCCACGATCGCCGCGTCGATCGGCGACACTTCGCGTACGAGGCCGGTGCTCTCCCGCGCGAACACCCCTGCTGAACCGGATGGGTCTCGCGGACTCGGGGAACGACTGTCTGCCGCGACCGGCGCGTTGCCGCTCTGCATCCGTCTCTCCTCTCTCCTCCTCGTCGCGACCGCGACGCGTGTGGCGGCTGGATCAGCCGCGCCGCGTGCGCAACCCAGCAACTCGCTCACCGAGGATTCGGCGAGCGTCCTTCACATCCACCTGATTGGTGACGAAGCAGTACAGCGACAGGCCATCGATCATCGCCGCCAGCCCCATGGCCTCGTCCTCGGGTGTGCTGCTGACGGCGAGCTCCCCCGCGCGAGCGCCCGCGTCCAGGATCTGCGTCAGCTCCGCGACCCAGGCGCGATGGGTGCTGTCGAAGAGGTTGCGGAAGTCCTCTCGTCGCGTCGCCTGATGCCAGAAGTCGATGACGACCTTGAGGAACGCGACGCGCGCCTCGTCATCCGGAAAGCACATCTCGACCAGGCGGGTGAGCTTGCCGACCGCACCCTCAGCCCGCGCGACCTCGGCGTGCACTTCGTGGCGAAAGCGACGGTCGCTGTCGACGACCGCTGACTGAAGCAGCTCTTCGCGGTTGGCGAAGTGGTAGTGGATGCTCCCCGCAGCCGTACCGGCCGCCTGTGCCACGTCGCGGATCGTCGTGTTGTCGTAGCCCCGTTCCGCGATCGTGCGGATCGCCGCATCGATGAGCTCGGCCTTTCGCAGCTCGCGGACCGAGAGGCGCGCTGGTCGGTCGCCGGCTCGGTGGCTCGGCTCGGTCTGGCCACTGGATGAGATCTGCGCAACCATTCGAACGTTCATTCAACGAATTGGGCAGGCGTCCAACAGGTTAATCAGGCGGCCAGCGTGCCGTCAAGGGGCGTCGGCTCGCGACCGCCGGACACCCCGTAGGGGGTGCCTGGCTCAGCGCGGGTTCGAACCGGAAGCGCGGCGGACCGCGGAGCCCTTTGCGCCACGAGCGGCGGGGGGCGGACCGGTGGACTCGCGCACCACGAGCCATCGGCATCGTCACCGCGATCGCGGGCTACGCCCACGGTGATCTCGTCGTCGAGGGACGCGCCGACCACGCCGGCGCGACACCCATGGACTTCCGTGCGGACGCCGTTCTCGTCGCCGCGGAGATCGCGCTGCAGCTCGAGCGCCTCGCGATCGAGGCAGGCGACGGGACGGTCGGCACGATCGGGGAGCTCACGGTGTCCCCCGGACTGATCAACGTCGTGCCCGGCGCCACGCCGATGGCGCACCACCTCGTCGAGGCCCTCGACGAGGCGGCCGCACGCGCCGGCGAGCCCTCCATCCGCATGCCGTCGGGCGCCGCGCACGACACCATGTACGTCGCGGACCACGCGCCGACCGCGATGGTGTTCGTGCCGTGCCTCGACGGCATCAGCCACTCGCCGCTGGAATAGGCCGACCCGGCCGATGCGGCGGTCGCCACCGCGATCGCGCTGGATGCCATCGCCGGCGCGTGCGCGTCGCGGAGCGCGGCGGATTGACGGCGGCTCGAGCTCGCCGCAGCAGAGGCGGCGCGGGTCAGATCGGCGTCAGGCGGTCAGGCGCCGCGCTGGAAGAAGTCGCGGTTCTCCGCGATCGCCGCGGTGTACTCGGCGGGAACGCTGCCCTCGACGAAGATCGCGCCGACCGGACAGCCCATGGCGCAGGCGTCGCAGTCGATGCACTCCTCCGGATCGATGTAGAGCTGCTCTGCCTCGTCGAACCCGGGCTCGTCGGGCGTCGGGTGAATGCAGTCGACGGGACACACCTCCACGCAGGAGGTGTCCTTCATCGACCGGCACAACTCCGTGATCACGTACGCCATGTCGACGCCCTCACTTCAGGGCGGCGTTGCGCTCGGCCCGGGTGATGCCGAGCGCGAGCAGCAGCACGACACCGACGAACACCGAGGGCGCCCACACCGGGGCACCCGCCAGGCCGAGGCCGGCCGTGCCGGTGCCGAGCATGAACACCGCGATGAGCGTGCCCCAGGCGTTGAACCGCCCCTGGCGCAGCTGCGTGGCGCCAAGGAACGCCGCGGCGAAGGAGTTCAACAGAAACGGCGGGCCGACGGTCGTCGAGCCCGACCCGATCTGCGACGTGACCGTGATCCCGGCGATGCCGCCAGCGATCACGGCGGAGACGATCAGGCTCAGGAACTGCAGTCGCCGCACCGGGATGCCGGCCAGTCGGGCGGCATCGCCGTTGAACCCGGTGGCGTAGAACCAGCGGCCGGCGACGGTGTGCTCGAGCACGAACCAGATCGCGACGGCGACGATCAGCATGTAGACGACCGACAGCGAGATGCCACCGACGTCGGCGTTCGCGATGTCGGAGAAGAACCCCGTCGTCAGCCCGGGTCCGACGATCTCCGACTGCCCGGTCGTCAGCGTGATGCCCGCCAGCAGGAGGGACCCGGTGGCCAACGTCGCGATGAACGAGTCGATCTTGAAGCCGACGACGACCGTCGCGTTGATGATGCCGATGGCCAGTGAGACGAGCAGCGTCAGGACGATCGCGACCTCGATCCCGATGCCGGCGCGCACGATGAAGTAGGCGCACACGACGTTGCACAGGCCGAGCGCGTAGCCGATCGACAGATCGAACATGCCCGACGAGAGCGGGATGATGAGGCTCAGCGCGACGAGTGCCGTGACGGCGTTCTGGTTGAGCACCTGGCGGACGGTGTCCCACTGCGGGAACGTCTCCGGCGCCCAGAACGAGAAGACGATGATCAGCAGGATCCAGACGTAGACCGCGCCGATGTTGCGAAACGACAGCGCCTGGCGCACGCGCTCGCCGGTGCTGCGCTCGCTCGCCGGGGGCGGTGCCTGCGGATCCGGGCTCGACGGCGTGGCTTCGATGCGGGTGTCTGCACTCATGAGATCGGCTGGTGGTCGGGGTGGCTGACGGTGGTGCCTTCGGAGGCGTGGGTGATCGCGGCCTCGCTGATCTGATCGCCGACCAGCTCGGCGCTCGGCCGGCCGTCCTGCAGGACGACGACGCGGTGGCACATGGCGACGAGGTCCTGGACGTCGGACGACGCGACGACCACGGCCAGGCCGCGACTGCGGGCCTCCGCGCGCAGGAGCTCGTAGAGCGCCTCGCGCGCGCCGATGTCGACCCCGGCCGTCGGCTCGGACATGACGAGCACCACCGGGCCACGACTGAGGACGCGCGCGACCATCACCTTCTGCTGGTTGCCGCCGCTGAAGCGCGGCAGCGCCAGCTCCGGCCGGCGCGGGACGACTTGCACCTTCTCCATCCACGAGCGGACGAGCTCGCGTTCGGCCGCGCCCTTGATGACGCCGCCGTTGGCGACCTGGCCGACGCTGGCCAGCGTCAGGTTCTCACGCAGGCTGAATGGCGCGATCACGCCCTCGCGCCCGCGGTCGGCAGGGACGAAGCCGACGCCGATCTGCTGCGCGTGGCGCGGGTCGCCGTTGCGCAGCTGCGTTCCGTCGACCTCGATGTGTCCCTCCACCGTGGCCGCGGCGGAGCCGGCGAGCGCGTACGGCAGCTCCTCTCGGCCGGAGCCGAGGACGCCGGCGATGCCGACGATCTCGCCGCGCCGGACGTCGAGGTCGGCGCCGTCGAGCCAGCGGCCCCGCAGACCCCGAGCGCGCAGCACCACGTCCGCGCGGGACATCAGCGCCGGTGGCCGGCTGCCGTGCTCGACCTCGTGACCGATCATCAGCGCGGCCAGCTGGGACGCGCTGCTGCCGGCGACCGGGAAGGTGCCGACGCAGTCACCCTCGCGCAGGACGCTGACCCGGTCCGCGACCGCCACCACGTCGTCGAGGCGATGCGAGACGTAGATGACGGCCGCGCCCTGGCTGCAGACCTCGCGCACGATCTCGTGCAGTCGGTCGACCTCCCACGCCGGCAGCGACGCGGTCGGCTCGTCGAGCACGAGCACGCCCGTGCGCTCCTCCCAGCCGGCGAGCGCACGGACGATGGCGACCGCCGTGCGCTCGACCGGGGCCAGGCGTGACAGCGGCAGGTCGATGTCGACGTTCACGCCGAAGCGCGCCAAGGCCTGCCGGGTCGCGTCGCGCTGCTGGCGCCATGCGATCACGCCGGCCCGGCCGCGGACGTAGCCGCCACCGAGCGCGACGTTGTCGACCGCGTTGAGCTCGAGGATCAGGGCGAGGTCCTGATGGACGAACCGCAGGCCCCGGTCGTACGCGCCGGCGACGGTCCCGAGGTCGAACGGCTCGCCGTCGATCCATCCGCGTGCGCCTGCGTCGGGCTGGTGGTAGCCCGCCAGGATCTTGATCAGCGTCGACTTGCCCGATCCGTTCTGTCCGATCAGGCCATGGACCTCACCAGCGGTGATGCGGAGGTCGACGTTGCGCAGGACCGTCTGGCCGGAGAACGTCTTGGAGACGTCCTCCAGCCGCAGACGAGCGTCGGGGAGGGTGCCACGGGCGTCCATCGTGTGGCCCGCTACTTGTTCCAGAGCTGCTTGTACTTCTCCTGGAGGTCCGCAACCGCGGAGTACGGCACGTCGTCCGGAGCGTTCTCCTTGTCGACGAGCCACATCGTGCCCAGCGCGTCGCTGTCGGGCTGGGTCGACTGACCGGCGAAGTGGCGGGCCAGCGTGTCGGCGAACAACCAGCCGAAGCTGCCGTTGTCGCCCATGTGGGAAGACGTGGCCAGACCGTCACGGATGTACTGCAGGGTCGTCGGGCTGGTCCAGTCCGTGAAGATCTGTGGGAGATCGCGGACGCCCGCGTTCTTCAGCGCCTGCGGCAGGCCCGTGGCCAGAGGGTCCGACGACGCGAACACGCAGGTCGTGTCCGGCGTCGAGCGCACGGCGCCGACGATCGCGTCCTCCGCGGTGCCCTCCTGCGTCGCCGCGATGTCGACGACCTTGACCTTCATGCCGGGCACGAGACGCTCGGCCTCTGCCTTGAAGCCGTCGAGCAGGTGCTCCAGCACGATGAATCCGCCGACGTGGACGTAGATCGTCGTGCCGTCGGCGCAGCCGTTGGCCACGAGGTTCGCGGCGTGGACCTTGCCCATCCGCTCGGACGACTTCTGCGTGTAGAAGCTGGCGACGATCGGCCCGAACGGGACGTCGGGGTCCTGCGCCGTGACGACCGGGATGCCCATCTTCTCAAGCTGGGCGAGCTTGTTGCGCGCCACCTCGGAGGACACGGCGGTCACGGCGACGGCGTCGGGCTTGTCGCGGATCGCCGTGTCGTAGGCCTTGTTGATCGCGTCGGCCGTCGCGTCGACGGTCAGGAGCTTGACGTTCCAGCCCAGCACCTTCGCCGCATCCTTGAACGCGTCGGCGATGACGACGCAGCCGGGCGACGCGCAGGTCAGGAACTCGATGGTCTTGCCGGTCGGGATCGGCTTGGTGATCGGCTCGGTGACCTCCGTCTCCTGAGGCCGCTCACGGAACTGCGCGACGATCTTCTTGGCCTCCTCGACCCCCGGGCTGGACGCCGCGGTGGAGGTGCCGGACGCGCTGCTCGTGCCGGTGCCGCCACTGGAGTCCGAGCTGCCACATGCAGCGATCGGCATCGCGATCGCCGCCAGCGCGGCAACCAGCGCCGCCTGCGTTCGACCCAACTTGCCCATCTCTCCTCCTCCTCGGTCAACGGGCCGGGTAGGCCCACCAGGCACACCCGGAATACCTGGCAACCATATTCATGATTGCCATATCTGTCAATCGAGAGGCGGAGGTGGCGGCGCCCTAGAAGGCGAGCGCGAGGATGTGCTCCGGACCGTAGACGTCGACCAGCTCGGGATGCTTCTCGCGCAGGTGTTCCTGGGCTTTGCGGACGAGGTCGTCGTCGTCTTCGCCGGTGATCCGCTCACCGCAGGGGCAGTCGAGGCGCAGTGGCCGGCCCATCAGTTCCTCCTAGTCTTCCCGCGATCGTCACATACGATCATCAGGGTTTCTCTTACTTGATCGCCCAGCCTGCGTCGACCGGAACCACCGCGCCGGTGATGAACCGCGCCTCGTCGGACGCCAGCCAGAGGACGGCGTTGGAGACGTCCTCCGGCTCGACCCAGCGGATCGGCAGCGCGTGGTTGGCGCGCAGCTCGGCGTCGATGTCGTCGACGGTCGGATCGACGAGATCCGGGCGCGTCATCCGGACGATCGCGTCGCTGGAGGCCATGTCCGTCCGCACCGACCCGGGCGCGACGAGGTTGACGCGAATCGAGTGCTCGGCGACCTCGAGCGCAAGCGCCCGCGCAAGGCCGACGAGGCCGTGCTTGGCCGTCACGTAGTGGGCGAGTCCCTGGGTCGCCTTCGTGCCGACCGCCGAGCCGATCACCACGATCGACCCACCACGTCCCGCGTCGATCATCGCCGGCACCGTTGCCTTGACCGTGTGCCAGACCCCGGTCAGCAGCACGTCGATCGCGGTGCGCCACTGCTCCTCGGTCAGCTCCCAGACCTTGCCGAAGGAGACGACGCCGGCGTTCGGCACGACGATGTCCAGGCGCCCGAACGCCTCCAGGCCAGCGGCCACGGCGTCGTCGAGCGCCGCCTGGTCGCGGACGTCGGCACGGCGCGTGAGCGCCCGCCCCCCGGCCGCCTCCACGAGACGCGCGGTCTCGCGCAGATCCGCGTCGCCGGCCATCGCGTACGGCGTCGCGGCGACGTCGCGACACAGATCCAGCAGGACGAGGTCGGCGCCCTCCTCGGCCAGGCGCACGGCGTGGGTGCGGCCCATGCCGCGCGCCGCGCCGGTGATCAACGCGACGCGTCCCGCGACCCGCCCGCCTCGGGCGCTCACGCGGCCACGCCCGCCACGTTCAGGTGGTGCAGCGCGCGCAGGTTGCCGTGGTTGACCCACGCCACCTGCTCGTCGACCAGCTCGAGCTCCTCGAAGCGGTCGAGCACCGCCTCCAGCACAACCGTCGCCTCCAGGCGGGCGAGCATCGCCCCCAGGCACACGTGCATGCCCTGCGCGAAGCCGAGATGGCGGACGTCCGGTCGGCGCAGGTCCAGACGGTCGGGGTCCGGGAAGCGGGCCGGATCGCGGTTGGCGCCCGACAGGATGGTCCATACCGAGGCGCCCTCGGGGATCACCGCGTCCCCGAGCGCGAGCGGCTCGGTCAGCGTCCGCATGATCCCGAAGTGCACGGGCGCCTCGAAGCGCATCAGCTCCTCGATCGCGTTGGGCAGCAGCGAGCGGTCCTCGCGCAGCAGGCGGAGCTGGTCCTGGTTGCGCAGCAGCGCGACGGTCGCCGCTCCCAGGAACGCTGCCGTGGTGTCCGAGCCGGCGACCAGCAGCAGGAACGCCATCCCCATGCACTCCTCGTCGGACAGCTGGTCGCTGCCGTCGCGGGCCTCGATCAGGCGCGTGATGAGATCGTCGCCGGGCGTGCGCTTGCGCAGCTCCAGCAGGTCGCGCAGATAGGCCAGCAGGCTGGTCGTCGCCTCGTCGACGCGCGCCATGTGCTCGTCGGTGACGACGACGCCGGTGGTCGTCGTGATCAGGTAGTTCCACTCGATGAAGATCGGGATGTCCGACGCGGGCACCCCGAGCATCCGGCAGATCACCGCCACCGGGATGTGGTCGATGAAGTCGCCCATGTAGTCGAACGCGCCCTTCTCGGCGCACGCGTCGAGCAGCGCCGACACCTGCTCCTCGGTCTGCGGGCGCAGGCCCTGGACCGTCTGCCGCGTGAACGCCTGGCGCACCAGGCGGCGCTCGCGGGCGTGCGCGTCGCGGTCGTCGCGGAACAGCATCGTCGTCGCGAACGTCTGCAGCGTGACGCTCGTCGGGTAGCGCCGGTCGGCCATCAGCCCGGCCGACATGCTCGAGCCGGGGTGCCGCAGGGCCGCCAGCACGCCGGCGTAGTCGCTGAGCACCCACATCCCGCGCTCGCTCTCGAGCACGGGCGTCTGCGAGCGCAGTGCCGCGTACAGCTCATACGGGTTCTCGCGCGCCAGCGGCTCGCCGTACAGCAGCGAGGTGACGATGCTCTCCGGATCCGTGAGGTCGACGTCGGTCGTCATCGAGGCCATGAAGCGTCCCTCCCACCGCTAGCGCAGGATGCGCTGGTCCGTCAGGTCGTTGAACGAGACCATCGCCCGGGCCATCGTGGCTCCCAGCGACTCCCGCACGGGCAGCGCCGCGAGCCCGTTGACGATGTGCGCGAACGTCGGCAGATCCTCCCAGCGCGCCTCGTGGAACGTGACGCTGCCGTCGCCCTCCCAGGTCTCGAGGACCTTCATCTCGTAGTTGGCGGGCGCCGACGCGGTCGCGTACGCGGCGTCCGCCTTGTCCCACTCACCCGTGCGCGGGATGTACTTGTAGTACATGCGGTGCCCGCCCGTGGAGCCGCCGATGCCCAGCTGGGTCGACGGCGCCTCGGCCTCGCGCTCGCTCGGCCACGGCTCCAACGCCAGCCCCCGCAGCTCGACGTCGAGGAACAGGAAGCCGTCCCAGCTGCACGTCAGGTGCGTGTCGGGGCCGCCAAGAGCCAGATCGGGGATGTCCGCGAACATCTTCGGCAGCCCGATCTCCTCGCGGCCCGGGGTGATCGGGTCGGCGATGCTCTCCCACATGACCGCGACGAAGTCGCCCGCAACGACGTCCTCGGCGCCCTGGTAGACCGCCGAGAAGAGCACCTCGGCGAAGTTGTAGCCGCGACCGGCCAGCCAGGCGAAGTCGGTGTTGTAGTTGCACTGAACGCGGACCACCGGGTCGTCGGCGGGCTCGAAGCGCTCGGGCAGCACGGCCGCAAGCGCGTCCTTGTCGGTGCGGTAGGAGGCCCCGACCGTCGTGCAGCGCGACCACGTGCCGTTGAAGCTGCGGCCGCCCGGTCCCTGGCGGGGCCCGAGCGCCGGTCCGAAGCCGACCGGCATGCGGTACATCGGCGGCCGCCCCTCCACCGCCGCCACGGCGTCCTGCGTGCCCTCGGCCAGACTCATGCTCCTGCTCCTCCTGTGGTTGCCTGCGCCGCCGCGAGCAGATGCTCGTGACGGACCAGCTTCACGCGCGGACGCCCCTGCGCCTCGCCCGCGGCGCGCTCGGCGGCGTCGATCGCCTCCCAGCCGTCGTAGCCGACGATCCGGGCTCCGCGCCCGCGCAGCGTCACCAGCAGCGCATCGGGCGTGGCCGACGGCTGCGACGCGCGGCCCGCGGCGAGATCCTCGAGCAGGGCGGCCACGGTCTCCTGCGCGCACTTCTTGTTCGTGCCGATCACCCCGCTCGGCCCGCGCTTGACCCAGCCGGCGGCGTACACGCCGGGCAGGGGGCGGCCGCCGGTCGGGTCGAGCACCCGACCTCCGCCGTGGTGCACGATCCCCGCGACCTCGTCGAACGGCACGCCGTGGATCGGCGCGGCGCGGTAGCCGATCGCGCGGATCACGAGGTCGGCCTCCAGCAGCTCGCTCTCGCCGGTGGGCCGCGCGACGATCGCGCCACGCTCGTCGACGACGAGCTCGTTGAGGCCGATGCGGACGGCGCGCACCCGGTCGTCGCCCACGAGCTCCAGCGGCGAGGCGAGGAACCGCAGCACGATGCGCCGCCCCGGCTGCGCCGGGACGCCGACGTGCCGGCGCAGGATCTCGAGCTTGTCGCCCGGCGACGGCTCGCCGACGCTGGCGACGTCGATCAGGGACCCCGGCTCGACGTGCAGCTGCACGCCGGGGATCTCCGTCAGCTCGCGCAGCTCGGGCGTGGTGAACGCCGCCTCGGCGGGACCGCGACGCCCCAGGACGACGACCTCTTCGATGCCGCTGGCGCCGAGCGCGTCGATCGCATGGTCCGCCATGTCCGTCGCGGCCAGCGCGTCGCGCGAGAGCACGAGCATCCGCGCGACGTCGAGCGCGACGTTGCCGTTGCCGATGACGACGGCTCGCCGCCCGGAGAGATCGAAGCGCGCGTCGCACAGATCGGGATGGCCGTTGTACCAGGCGACGAACTCGCCACTGGCGTGGTGCCCGTCGAGGTCCTCGCCGGGAATGCCCAGCTCGCGCTCGTGCGCAGCCCCGGTGGCGTACAGGACGGCGTGGTAGTGCGCCAGCAGCTCGTCGTGGTGGACGTCGGAGCCGACGCGCGTGTTGCCGACGAAGCGGAAGCCCGCAAGCCCGGCCGTCCGTTCGTAGACGCGGGTCACCGACTTGATCTTCGGGTGGTCGGGAGCGACGCCGGCGCGGACGAGACCCCACGGAGTCGGGAGCCGGTCGTAGAGGTCGACGGCGACGGGCGGGTCGGCCGCCAGCAGCTGCGCGGCAGCGTAGAAGCCGCTCGGCCCCGCGCCGACGATGGCCACGCGGGCGGGCTCCGCGCCGGCGGGCGTCATCGCATCGCCTCCCGCCCGAAGAACGTCGCGTTGACTTCGATCGCGCCCACGTACTCCGACGGCACGTTGTCGGCCGCGAAGATCGCGCCGACGGGGCAGCCGAGCGCGCACGCGTCGCAGTCGATGCACTCCTCGGGGTCGATGTACAGCTGGTCGGCCTCGTCGAACCCGCCCTCGTCCGGCGTCGGGTGGATGCAGTCGACCGGGCAGACCTCGACGCACGAGGTGTCCTTCATCGACGAGCACAGCTCGGTGATCACGTACGTCAACGTGCCTCCCCTCCGACTAACTAGTCGAATGATTGTACCAAGCCGCGCAGGCGAGTGTCGGCCAGCGAGCGGGCCATGGAACCTCGCGGCGCGCGATCGCGCAGCAGGCGGGCGGCCTCGCTGTCCCAGCGCCCCGACGGCGTCCGCAGCCAGCGCTCGAGCAGCGCCGGATCGCCGGCCTGCAGCACGGCCGCCCGCAGTGCCTCGTCGAGCACGCGTCGCGCCTCGACGATCGCGGGGGCCTCGGAGTGCGGCAGGAGCTCGCCGGCGTACACGCGCAGCGCGTCGGCGATCGCGCCCGCGGCCAGGTGCCGCGAGACCTCCAGCAGGTCGGCGTCGACGGGCTCGACCAGCCGGTAGGGCTGCGAGGCCATGGCGGGACCGAGCGCCTGCCGCAACCGCGACAACGCGACACGGACCGTCACCGGCTTCCCGAAGTCCCCGAGGACCTCGAGTGCCAGCGCCTCGGCGCTCCAGCCCTCCGGGCGCACCAACAGCAGGGCCAGGAGCTCGGTCTGCCGCGGGCCCAGCTCGATGGTCCCCCCACCCGCGTCCACGACCGCGCGCTCGCGCCCGAGCAACTGGACCCGGATCGGCGTCTCGGGCCGCCCGCGAACGGCGTGCAACGCGAAGCCGCCCCCGGCCAGCGGCTCGGCGACGAGCGCGCCGCCGCCGGGCAGCGCGACTGCGCCGCCCTCGGGCGCGATCAACAGGCACCGGCCGACGAGCGTCGGGCGGAGGGCCTGGACGACGACGCCGGACGGCGCCGCGAGCGCCACGGTGGCGCGGCCGAGCCGGGACCCGTGACGGGCGACGAGCGCGGCGGCGTCACGGTCGCGCGCGCGGCGCAGCTCGAGCTCGGCGACGCGCGCGGCCGACACCGCGACCGTCAGCACGTGCGGGTGGGCCGCGACCACCGGCCCGGACAGGTCGACCACCCCGAGGATCGCGCCGCTGTCGGGGTCCCGCACCGGCGCGGCGCTGCAGGCCCAGTCCGCGTAGGCACGCGAGAAGTGCTCGCTGGCGAACACCTGGACCGGGTGGCGATCGACCAGCGCGGTTCCCATCGCGTTGGTGCCCGCCGTGGCCTCCGACCAGTGCGACCCCCGCACCAGTCCGGCGGCCGCGGCCGCACCGGCCAGCGCCGGGGCGGCGTCGAGCCACAGCAGCGTCCCGTCGGCAGCGCAGAACAGCGCGACCTGCCCGGCCTCGGCACTGGCGTCCGAGAGGACGGCGCGGACGGCGGGCAGGACGCCCGCGACCGGATGGCCGGCCCAAAGGTCCGCGGCCGCGTCCGGGTCGACCGCGGGCACCGCGGCTCCGTGCTCGGGGTCGACCCCGGCAGCCGCGCAGCGCGCCCACGACCGGCGCAGGGCCGGGCGCAGCAGCGCCGTGCTGCCGCGACCGTCGAGGATCCGCTCCCGACGGACCGCGAGCTCGCGGGCCAGTCGCGCCCGGTCGGTGCCCGCTTCGACGGCCACCCACGGCTGCGCCTTCATCGGCGGACCACCTGAAACGCCGTTGGAACCCCCCGCGGCCTACGGTCGCAGCCGATCGCCGCCATCGTGGCGGGGACGGGACAAGGAGAGCAACGATGGCCACCGAGGTCCGCGCGGGCACCGCCCCGCGCTTCTTCCGCGCCGAGCCGCGGCGCCTGCTGATCGACGGCGCCTGGGTCGATGCCGCCGACGGAGCGACCTTCGAGACGATCGACCCGGCCACCGGAGAGACGCTGACGACCGTCGCCCGTGCCGGCGGCGCCGACGTCGACCGCGCGGTCGCCGCCGCCCGCAAGGCGCTGGACGGTCCCTGGGCGCGCCTGGCGCCCTCGGAGCGTGGCCGCATCATCCACCGCATCGGCGACCTGATCGCCGAGCACGGCGAGGAGCTGGCCGAGCTGGAGTCGCTGGACAACGGCAAGCCCGCCGCGGTCGCGCTGGGCGCCGACGTCGCCCTCGCCGCCGATCTGTTCTGGTACATGGCCGGTGCCGCCACGCGACTCAACGGCGGCACCATCACTCCCTCGGTTCCATACATGCCGGATGCCGAGTTCCACGCCTACACCCGCCGGGAGCCCGTCGGCGTGGTCGGGCAGATCATCCCGTGGAACTTCCCGCTTGTCATGTGCGCGTGGAAGCTCGGCCCCGCGCTGGCAACGGGCTGCACCGTCGTCCTGAAGCCGGCCGAGCAGACGCCGCTGTCTGCGCTGCGCCTGGGCGAGCTGATGCTGGAGGCAGAGCTGCCCGCCGGCGTCGTCAACATCCTCACCGGCTTCGGCGACGCCGGCGCGGCACTGGCCGCGCACGACGGCGTCGACAAGGTGGCCTTCACCGGCTCGACCGAGGTCGGCAAGGAGATCGTGCGCGCCGCCGCCGGCAACCTCAAGCGCGTGTCGCTGGAGCTGGGCGGGAAGTCGCCGAACATCGTGTTCTCCGACGCCGACGTCGACGCCGCGATCGCGGGCGCGGCACAGGGGATCTTCTTCAACCAGGGCGAGGTCTGCAGCGCCGGCTCGCGCCTCTACGTGCAGCGCGACCGCTTCGACGACGTGGTCGCGGGCATCAGCGACGCGGCCCAGGCGATCCGCATCGGCCACGGGCTCGATCCCGACACCGAGATGGGGCCGCTGGTCTCCCAGGAGCAGTTCGACCGCGTCACCGGCTACCTCGAGCGCGGGACGGCCGACGGCGCCCGCGCGGTGACGGGGGGCTCCGCGATCGATCGGCCCGGCTTCTTCGTGCAGCCGACGGTGCTCGTCGGAGCGCAGGCCGATCACGCCATCGTGCGCGAGGAGGTGTTCGGCCCGGTGATCGCTGCGCTTCCCTTCGACGACGTCGACGACCTCGCCCGCCAGGCCAACGACTCGCACTACGGCCTCGCCGCGGGCGTGTGGACGCGGGACATCAGCAAGGCCCATCGGCTCGCCAAGCGGATCCAGGCCGGCACGGTCTACCTCAACACGTACCACGTGTTCGCCGCCGAGCTTCCGTTCGGCGGCTTCAAGCAGTCCGGTTGGGGCCGCGAGATGGGTGAGGAGGTCCTGCACAACTACACCGAGGTCAAGACCGTGATCGCTCAGCTGTAGAGCCCCGCAGCCCGGGGAGCGGGCGACATCGGAGCGCATACAGGATTATCATGCGCATGATCATGCCCGGGTCGCCCGCTCCCCGCAACGCCGTGATCGTCGACGCCGTGCGCTCTCCGATGGCGCGCGGGAAGCCGACCGGCGCGCTCGCCACGGTCCATCCCGTCGACCTGCTCGCGCAGGTCATCGCCGCGTTGCTGGACCGCAACGGCGTCGACCCGGCAGCCGTCGAGGACGTCCTCGTCGGCTGCGTCGGGCAGGCCGGCGAGCAGTCGGCCAACGTCGGCCGCATGGCCTGGCTGGCCGCGGGCTTCCCGCCCGAGGTGCCGGCCGTGACGATCGAGCGCAAGTGCGGCTCCAGCCAGCAGGCCGCCGAGTTCGCCGCCCAGGGCATCGTCGCCGGCGCCAACGACCTCGTGGTCGTCGCGGGCGTCGAGTCGATGAGCCGCGTTCCGATGGGCTCCCCGCGCATGGACAAGGACCCGTTCGGGCCGTCGGTGACCGCACGTTACGCGCCCGGGCTCGTCCCCCAGGGCGTGTCGGCCGAGCTCGTCGCCCACCGGTGGGGGATCACGCGAGAGCAGATGGACGCGTTCGCCGTGCGCTCGCACCAGCGCGCCGCCGCCGCGGACTTCAGCCCCGAGGTCGTCCCGGTGGTGACGCCGGACGGCACCGTCGTCAGCGCCGACGAGACCATCCGGCCCGCAAGCAGCGTCGAGGCGCTCGCCGCGCTCGAGCCGGCCTTCGCCACGCCGCCCTGGACCGAGCGGTTTCCCGAGCTGACGTTCGACGTGACCGCCGGGAACTCGTCGCAGCTGACCGACGGCGCCAGCGCGATGCTCGTCACGAGTGAAGCGCGCGCTCGTTCGCTCGGCCTGCGGCCGCGCGCGCGGTTCCACGCGAGCGCCGTCGTCGGCGACGACCCCGTGCTGATGCTCAGCGGGCCGATCCCGGCGACGCGGAAGGTCCTGGAGCGGGGCGGGCTGACGATCGACGACGTCGACCACTTCGAGGTCAACGAGGCGTTTGCGTCGGTGCCGTTGGCGTGGCAGCAGGAGCTCGGCGCCGATCCTGAGCGCGTGAACCCGCGCGGCGGCGCGATCGCCCTCGGCCACCCGCTCGGGGCGTCCGGCTGCCGTCTGATGACCACGATGCTCTACGCGCTCGAGGCGACGGGCGGGCGCTGGGGCCTGCAGACCATGTGCGAGGCCGGAGGCATGGCCAACGCCTCGATCATCGAACGGCTCGCGCCGTAGGAGGAGGAGCAATGGACATCCAGGGGTCGTCCGCCGTGGTGACAGGCGGCGCGTCGGGGCTCGGCCGCGCAACCGCCGAGGCGCTCGTCCAGCGCGGCGCCCAGGTCGTGATCGCCGACCTCCCGAGCTCGGCGGGGGCGGACGTCGCCGCGCAACTCGACGCGCGCTTCGTCGCCGCCGACGTCAGCAGCGAGACCGACATGCAGGCGGTGTTCGCGGCCGCCGAGGCCGCCGCCCCGCTGCGCGTGCTCGTGCACTGCGCGGGTCGCGGCGGCGCGCTGCGACTGGTCGAACGCGACGGCAGCCCGGGATCGCTCGAGCTCTACGAGACGGTGGTGCGCGTCAACCTGATCGGCACCTTCAACACGCTGCGCCTGGCGGCGGCGTCGATGGCGGCCAACGAGCTGGTCGAGGATGAGCGCGGCGTGTGCATCCTGACCGCGTCGGCCGCCGCCTACGAGGGCCAGATCGGACAGGTGCCCTACGCCTCGGCCAAGGCCGGCGTGGTGGGCATGACGATCGTCGCCGCGCGCGATCTCGCGGGGAAGGCGATCCGCGTCTGCACGATCGCCCCGGGCCTGTTCGACACGCCGATCCTCGCCCGCCTGCCCGAGGAGGTGCGTGCGTCGCTGGGCGCGTCGGTCCCGCACCCGCGCCGCCTCGGCGTACCGGACGAGTACGCGCGGCTCGCGCTCGGGATCGTCGACAACCCGATGCTCAACGGCGAGACGATCCGGCTCGACGGCGCGCTGCGGATGGCGCCGCGATGAGCGCCGAGCTGACGACCACGGTCGAGGGGCGTGTCCTCGTCATCACGATCGCCCGCCCGCACGCGCGCAACGCGGTCAACGGCGCGGTGGCCACCGGCATTGCGGTCGCCCTCGACGAGCTCGACCGCCGCGACGACCTGACCGTGGGGATCCTGACCGGCGCCGGCGCGACGTTCTGCGCGGGCATGGACCTGCGTGCGTTCCTGGCCGGCGAGCGTCCGCAGGTCGAGGGTCGTGGCTTCGCCGGCCTCGTCGAGCGCCCGCCCGACAAGCCGCTCATCGCCGCCGTCGAGGGCTACGCCGTCGCGGGCGGCTGCGAGATCGCCCTGGCGTGCGACCTGATCGTCGCCGGGCGTGGCGCCCGGTTCGGGCTTCCCGAGGTCAAGCGCGGGCTGATGGCCGCCGGCGGCGGCCTCCTGCGCCTGCCGCGTCGCATCCCCTATCACGTGGCGATGGAGCTGGCGTTGACCGGCGATCCGATCAGCGCCGAGCGGGCGGAGCAGCTGGGCCTGGTCAACGCGCTGACCGATGATGGCGCGGCGCTGACCGGCGCTCTCGACCTCGCCAGACGTGTCGCCGCCAATGCGCCGCTGGCCGTACGCGGCACGAAGCGCGTGCTCGTGGAGGCACCGGCCTGGTCACCCGACGAGGCCTTCGCGCGACAGCGGGAGATCTACGAGCCGGTCCGTGCCTCCGACGACGCTCGAGAAGGCGCCCGGGCGTTCAAGGAGAAGCGAGATCCGGTTTGGAGCGCACAATGATGCCCACGCAATCGCAGAAGACACCATCTGGTCTTA
Organism: uncultured Solirubrobacteraceae bacterium; assembly: GCA_964422645.1. Taxonomy (GTDB): domain Bacteria; phylum Actinomycetota; class Thermoleophilia; order Solirubrobacterales; family Solirubrobacteraceae; genus Capillimicrobium. The sequence goes on from CAYRCB010000012.1 coordinate 106,497, forward strand.
CTATGCCCACTGTGAACAACGTTCGGGCCCGCCCGCAGAAGACGGCGATGATCGTCGCGCAGCGCATCGTGGGGGACATCGACCGGCTCAAGCTTCAGCCCGGCGACCGCCTTCCGCCCGAGCGCGTGATGCTCGAGGAGTACGCCGTCGGCCGCGGCACGCTGCGCGAGTCGCTGCGATTCCTGGAGCTGCAGGGCGTCCTGTCGATCAAGCCCGGTCCGGGCGGTGGCCCGGTCGTGCAGCGGCCGGACGCGTCGAACCTCGCCACGTCGCTCGTCCTGCTGCTGCAGTTCTTCGGCGCGCCGTACCGCTCGATCGCCGAGGCGCGCGACGCGCTGGAGCCGCTCATGGCCGGCATGGCCGCGGAGCGCATCACCGACGAGGGCCTCGCCCAGCTCGAGGAGACCCTCGAGATGATGGAGGAGAACCTCGAGAACCGGGCGGTCTTCCTGGAAGCCAACAAGCGGTTCCACGACGTGATCGCCTGGGCCTCCGGCAACCCGCTGTTCGGGCTCGTCGTCGACGCGATCCTCGGGATCATGGACGGGACGGTGCTGGGCATCGACTATCCGGTCCACCGCCGTGCGGCGATCATCAAGGCGCACCGCGCCATCTTCCAGGCGATGAAGGCGCACGACGCCCGCGACGCGGAGGCGGCGATGCGCGCGCACATCGGTGAGTACATGGTCTACGCCGAGACCAAGTTCCCCGAGGCGCTCAACCAGTCGGTGACCTGGGACTCGCTCAGCCCGAGCTGATCGAGTCGCCGAGTCCTCGGGTCACCGCCCCGCGGCGACCGCCTCGCGGTCGAACGTGTCCGCGGTGATGCCGGCGTCCCGCAGCGCCGCCTTGCGAATCTTCTCCGACGGTGTCTTGGGCAGGGCGTCGACGAAGCGCAGGAAGCGCGGTACGGCGAACTTCGGGAGGCGCTCCTCGCAGATGGCCCAGATCTCGGCGGGGGCCGGAGATTCGCCCGGCGCGAGCACGATGCAGGCCATCACCTCGTCCTCGCCGGCCTCGATGCCGGCCGGGACACCGATCACGGCGCACTCCAAGACCTGCTCGCTGGACAGGATGCCCTGCTCGACCTCGTAGGAGCTGATGTTCTCCCCCCGGCGGCGCAGCGCGTCCTTGTAGCGGTCGACGAAGTAGTACCAGCCGTCGGCGTCGCGCCGCAGGGCGTCACCGGTGTGGAACCACAGGTTCCGCCACGCCTCGGCCGTGCGCTCGGGCATGTTGTAGTAGCCCATGCTCACGATCCACGGGACCTTCGGGCGCACGACGAGCTCGCCGACCTCCCCGACCGGCACCTCCTCGTCGGTCTGCGGGTCGACGAGCCGGATGTCGAACCACCGCGACGCCTGCAGCCCAGCGGCACCCGCCGGGCGCTCGGCGCCGTAGGGCGAGATGATCGGAGCGGAGGTCTCGGTCAAGCCGAAGACCTCGACGAACGCCTCGATGGCGAAACGCTCGGCGAACGCGTCAACGATCGACGACGCCGTGGGCGCCGCGAACACGCAACGGAGCGGGTTGTCGGCGTCCCGCGCGCCCGGCGCCTGCTTGAAGACGAAGTCCATCATCGCGCCGACGAGGTTCGTCACCGTCGCGCCAGACTCGCGGATCTGGTCGATCCAGCGTGAAGCGCTGAAGCGGCTGCGCACGACGAACCGGCCGCCGGCGATGAGCGCCGGGTAGGCGGCCATGAACTGCGCGTTCCCGTGGAACAGGGGCGTGGTGGCGAAGTAGGCGTCGTCGCTGGTGAAGCGGGTGAGCGCGCGCGTCTCGTCCCCGAAGAAGTACATCTGGGCGTGCGGCATCGCCACGCCCTTGGACGGGCCCGTCGTGCCCGACGTGAAGAAGATCGACGCCAGGTCCTGCGGCCGCACGGCCGGCAGCGCCCCCTCCGAGCGGCGCTCCAGGTCGTCCCACGGGTCGGCCTGCCAGCCGTTGGCGCGCAGCAGGTCGATCGCCTCGGCCTGGCTCCCGGTGTCGATGACCCAGAAGCGCTCGAGCGTCGGGCAGTCGGCGGCGACGTCGACGAACCGGCGCGCGTGGTCGTCGTCGATGATCGCCCAGCGGGCACCGACCGTGGCCACCTGGTGGGAGAGGAACCCGTGCTCGTAGGCGGTGTTGATCGGCACCTCGACGAAGCCGCCGACCGCGGTCCCCAGCCATGTGCGGACGAAGCGCGAGGAGTTGCGGGCCATGAGCACGACGCGGTCGCCGACCTGCGCGCCGGCCGCGCCGAGCGAGCGCGCCACGTCCTCGGCGCTGCGCAGGACCTCGGAATAGGTCCAGGTGGCGGCCTCCTCGGGTGCGTCCAGGTAGACCGCGTCGGGACGCTGGGTGGCGTGGTGACGCAGCACGGACGGCAGCGCCCAGTCCGTGCGGGGAAAGGACGGTTCCAGGTCGTCGTAGTACCGGGTCATGACGGGTCTCTCTCCTCCGTGGAGTCCGGAAACGGGAAGCTCGGTGGACGCTTCTCGAGGAAGGCCCGCGCGCCCTCGGCCATGTCCGCGCTGCCGACGGACTGGATCAGCATCTCCAGCCCGCTGGTGAACGAGTCCCGCGCCGCGTTCCACCACAGGTTGGAGCTGACCTTGGCGATCTCCAGGTACCGCGGGCTCAACGCGCACAGCTCGTCGCACCAGCTGGCGACCTCGCGCTCGAGCGCGTCGTCGTCGACGACCGCGTTGACCAGGCCCATGGCGAACGCCTGCTCGGCCGAGTAGCGCCGGCACAGGAAGCTCAGCTCCTTCGCGCGCTTCTCGCCGATCTGGATGCCCATCACGTTCGTGCCGCCTGTGACCGGCGCGCTGCCGACCCGGGGGCCGGTCTGGCCGAAGATGGCAGAGCGCGCTGCGACCGCGAGGTCGCACGCGACGACGAGCTCGTTCCCGCCGCCGGCGGCGGCGCCGTTCACGGCGGCGATGACCGGCCGTGGGCACTGGCGCACCGCGTCGAACAGGCGAAGCGATCCCCGGTAGAGCGCCCGCATCCCGTCCTCGGTCGGCATCGAGAGCTGCTGGAGCGCGCCGCCGGCGCAGAAGCTCCCGCCCGAGCCCGTGATGACGAAGACGCGCGTCCGTGCGACGTCCTCCAGCGCGGCCACGATCGCCTCCGCCATGACGGGGTCGTACGCGTTGCGGCGCTCGGGACGCTGGAGGCGGATCCACGTCACGGGGCCCTCCAGGACCACCTGGATGCCGGATGAGTTGTCGTCCACGTCCATGCCAACTAGTATAATTGTTATCCGAACTAGACGTCTCCGGGAGTCGTTGCCCGGTGGCCCCCCGCCGAGAACTATGAGGTCACGACGTTGGCAGCTTCAACTCGCAGCACCGTTCACCCCCGGACGTCGGTCGGAGTCGAGCTGACGGACGAGCAGCGCCACATGCGCGACACGGCCGCCCGCGTCGCACGAGAGCGCTACGCCCCGCTCGCCCGCGAGTGGGACGAAGGACGCGTGATCTTCCCGATCGAGGAGCGTCGGTTCCTGGGCGAGCTCGGGTTCCTGGGCATCGCGATGCCGGAGCGCTTCGGCGGCACCGACCTGCCGCTGCTCGACGCGTTGCTCGTGATCGAGGAGCTGGCCAAGGAGTGCCGTCCCGCGGCGTTCCAGGTGTTCGAGGCCAACACCGGCCCGGCCCAGGTGATCAACCTGCTGGGCACCGAGGAGCAGCGCGAGCGCTTCCTCCCCGCCGTTGTGCGCGGCGACGCCACCATCGCGGTCGGGATCAGCGAGCCGGACGCCGGCTCCGCGGCCACGGACATGACCACGCGCGCGCGTCGCGAGGACGAGCACTACGTCCTCAACGGCACCAAGCGCTGGATCTCCGGCGGCGGCCACGCGGACCAGTACCTCGTCTACGCGCGGATGAACGACGAGCCCGGCGCCAAGGGCATCGGCGCGATCATCGTCGACGCGCACACCCCCGGCCTCAGCTACGGGCCGCAGGAGAAGCTGATGGGCTTCCGGGGCGTCCCCTCGTCGGACCTGATCTTCGAGGACGCGCTCGTCCCGGCCGAGAACGTGCTCGTCGAGCCGGGGAACTTCCGCACCCTCTTCACCGCGTTCTCGATCGAGCGGATGGGCAACACCACCGTGAGCCTCGCGATCGCCCAGGCGGCGCTGGACCGCACCATGGCCTACGTCAGCGAGCGCGAGCAGTTCGGCAAGCCGCTGATCGAGTTCCAGAGCGTGCAGCTGGCACTGGCCGACATGATGCTCCAGGTGGAAGCCGCCCGCCTGCTGCTGTACCGCGCCGCGACGACCGCCGGCAACGGCCTGCCCGACCCGCTCGAGGTCTCCCTCGCCAAGTGCACCGCCAACGAGATGGCCAAGCGCGTCACCGACCTGGCCATGCAGCTGCACGGCGGCAACGGCTACACCGAGGACTACGGCATCGAACGGCTGCATCGCGACGCCCACGGATGGGCCATCGCGGGTGGCACGCCGACCATGCAGCGCATCCGGATCGTGTCCGAGGCGCTCGGTCGGGGCTTCAATCAGCGAGGCTGAGCGCATGACGTTCACCCTCCCGCCCGCGCACGAGCGGCTGCAGGCCGAGGCGCGCGCGCTCGCAACCCGGCTCGCGTCACTCGCCGACGCCGCCGACGCCGCCGACCGCTTCGATCCGCAGATGCGGGCCGCGCTGGCCGACAGCGGGCTGTGCCGCCTGGCCGTCCCCGAGGCCTACGGCGGCCGCTTCCCGCGCGTCGATCCGCTGGCGGTGACCGTCGTGCGCGAGGCGCTGATGGCCGAATCCGCGCACCTGGACTCGATGTTCGGGATGCAGGGCGTCGGGAGCTTCGCGATCAGCGTCGGCGGCAGCGAGGCGCTCAAGCAGGCGTGGCTGCCGCGTGTGGCGACGCTCGACGCAGTCGCAGCGCTTGCGCTGACCGAGCCCGAGATCGGCTCCGACCTGCGCTCGGTGTCGACCCGCGCGCGTGTCGACGGGGAGTCGCTCGTGGTTGAGGGCCGCAAGGCGTTCATCACCAACGCCGGCGACGCGGCCTTCTACTGCGTGCTGGCCCGGGAGGACGACGCGTACTCGCTCGTGCTCGTGCCGGCCGGCGCCCACGGCGTCAGCGTCGCCTCCGGGCCCGATCTGATCGCGCCCCACGTGATGGGCGAGGTCACGTTCGACGGGGTCCGCGTGCCGGTCGACAACCGGCTGGGCGCCCCCGGCGACGGCTTCTCCCTGGCGCTGGCCACGCTGGCCACCTTCCGCGTCTCGGTCGCCGGCGCCGCCGTCGGGCTCGCCCAGGCGGCGCTGGAGGAGGCGGTGCGCCACACGCGGACCCGCGAGCAGTTCGGGCGCCCGCTGATCGCGCTCGGGGCCGTCGGCCAGCTGCTGGCGACGTCGTGGGTCGAGATCGAGGCGGCGCGCGCGCTCGTCTACCGCGCCGCGTCCGCGGCCGCCGAGGACCCGCGCGCGGCCCTGCACCTGTCGTCGATGGCGAAGGTCGCCGCGACCGAGACCGCCGGCCGCGTCGTCGACCGCGCGGTGCAGGTGATGGGCCGCTTCGGCCTCGTGCGCGGATCGAAGATCGAGCGCCTGTACCGCAACGCGCGTCCGCTGCGCATCTACGAGGGTGCCACCGAGGTGATCCTCGACTCGCTCGCCCGGCGGCTGCAGAAGGAGATCGACTGATGGACCTGGAGTTGGAAGGCTGCGTCGCGCTGGTCACCGGCGCCAGCCGTGGCCTCGGCGCGGCGATGGCCGCCGGCCTGGCGGCCGAGGGCGCCACCGTCGTCGCCGCCGCCCGCAGCGTCGATCTCCTCGAGGAGGTCGCCCGGCGCGCCCCCGAGCGCATCACCACCGCCGAGGTGGATCTCGGCGACGCCGACTCCCTCGCCGGGCTCGTCGAGCTCGTCGTCGAGCGCCATGGCCGGATCGACATCCTCGTCAACAACGCCGGCATCGCCCCCGCGGGCGACTTCCTCGTTCAGGACCCCGACGTCTGGCGGCGCACGTTCGCCATCAACGTGCTGGCGCCGATGCTGCTGGCACAGGCCGCCGGGCGGCACATGGTCGAGCAGGGCAGCGGGCGCATCATCAACGTCGCCTCGACCACCGGCCTGCGCGGCAAGCCCGTGCTCGTCGGCTACTCCGCCTCGAAGGGCGCCGTGTTGCGCATGACCGAGGCCCTGGCCGCCGAGTGGGCGCCGCACGGCATCCAGGTGAACGCGATCGCCCCCGGCGCGTTCGCGACCGAGGCGCAGAGCGAGGTGCTCAGCTCCGAGGACCTGCTGCGCCGGCGCGTGCGGCGCATCCCGGTCCGGCGGATGGGCCGCACCGAGGAGATCACCGACCTGCTGTGCGTCCTGGCGTCTCCGCGTTCGACCTTCGTCACCGGGTCGGTGTTCGTGATCGACGGCGGCGAGTCCGGAAAGCTCTGAGGAGGAGGCCACATGATCATCGATGCCCACACCCACGCGTGGCCCGACGCGATCGCCCGTCGCGCGATGGGCGGACGCCAGCACGGCCTGAGCGCCTTCGGCGACGGGACCATCGGCGGCCTGCGAGCCGACATGGACCGCAACGGCATCGACCGCTCCGTCGTCTTCGGGATCGCCGAGCGTCCCGAGCTGGTCGACAAGGCCAACGCCTTCGTCGGAGGCCAGGACCGCGACCGCCTGATCCCGTTCGGGACGGTCCACGTCGGCCTGAGCGTGCAGGAGAACCTGGACAGCCTGCGCCGCCACGACATCCGCGGGGTCAAGATCCATCCCCTCTTCCAGGGCTTCGCGCTCGACGACCCGCGGCTGTGGGACATCCTCGAGGCGATGGGCTCGCAGTGGCCGATCATCGCCCACGTCGGCGAGGGCGGCGACGCCGAGGCCAACGCCCGCTGCACGACGCCGATGATCGCCGAGGTCGCGCGCCGCTTCCCCGAGCTGCCCGTGATCGCCTGCCACTTCGGCGGCTACCGCCAGCTCGACGAGGCCGAGGAGCTGCTGCCCGGGCTGCCTCTCTATCTGGAGACCTCCTGGCCGCCGAGCGTCGGCGCGATCGACCCCAAGCGGCTGCGTGCGCTCATCGAGCGCCACGGCGCCGACCGGGTGATCTTCGGCTCGGACTGGCCGATGTCGGATCCCGGCGCCGAGGTCGCCGCGATCCGCGCGCTCGGCCTCGACAGCGCCGACGAAGCGGCGATCCTCGGCGGCAACCTCGTCCGCCTGCTCGACCGCTGATGGAGTTCCTCGTCCGACTGGCGCTCGACCTCCACGCGGTGCCGGCCGCCGAGCGCGATCGGCTGCTGGCGGCCGAGCGAGAGGCCGCGCTGCGGCTGCGCCGCGCAGGCACGATCGTCCGCATGTGGCGCCTCCCCGGCCAGTCCTCCACCGTCTCGGTGTGGCGGGCCGTGGACGCCACGGAGTTGCACGCGCGCTTGACGGAGCTGCCGCTGATGCCCTGGATGGCGGCCGAGGTGACCGCGCTCGCCGCCCACTACGTGGACGACGAGCCGGTCGCCTGAGCCTCAGGCCGGGACGGCGTCCATGTGCAGCGTCGAGATGCCGCGCATGGTCGACGCGTCGAAGTAGGGCACCTGCTCCTCGGTGACCTCGTAGGAGGAGAACTTGTCGAGGAAGCTCGACAACGCCGTCGTGACCTCCAGGCGCGCGAGCATCGCCCCGATGCACAGATGCATCCCCTGCGAGAAGCCGAGGTGGCGGACGTCGGTGCGGGCGAAGTCGACCTGATCAGGGTTCGGGAACTGGTCGGGATCGCGGTTGGCGGCGCTGACGGCCGTCCAGACGATGTCGCCGACGGGGACCGTGTAGCCGTCGAGCTCGAGCGGCTGCTCGAGCACCAGGCGCGGCTGCGCGTAGTGCACGGGTCCGCTGAAGCGGATCAGCTCCTCGACCGCGTCGGGCATGATCGAGGGGTCGGCGCACAGGGCGCGCTGCTGGTCGGGGAACCGCGAGAGCGAGTACGCCGCCCCGGTCATCATCTCCGTCGTCGTGTCGGAGCCCGCCGCCAGCGCGAAGATCGCCAGCGCGATCAGCTCGTCGTTGGTGATCTGGTTCTCCTCGTCGACGGCCTTGATCATGACGCTGATCAGGTCGTGCTCGCCGGGGTTGCGCCGCCGTTCGTCGACCAGCGCGGTCATGTAGTCGCGCAGCCCCTGGAACGCCTCCTCGACCTTGCGCAGGGTCTCCTCGTTGACCACGGCGCCGGTCGCCGGCGCGCTCGTGCGCGTCCAGTCGCGGAAGATCGGAACGTCCTCGGAGGGCACGCCGAGGACCGTGCACATCATCGCGACGGGGATGTGCTCGGCGAAGTCGTTCTTGAAGTCGAACGAGCCCATCTCGGCGCAGACCGCGAGACGTTCGTCGATCCAGTTCTGCAGCACCGGGAGGCGGTGCTGGACCGCCTGGCGGGTGAACGCGCCGCGCATCAGCTTGCGCTGGCGCATCGTGTCGGCCGGGTCCTCGAAGTACAACATCGTGCGCGAGAACAAGGTCGCCGCGGTCTGCCCGGCGGCGGCGTCGGCGCGCATGCGGAATCCGAGATCCATCGTCGGGTGGCGCAGGGCGGCGAGGCAGTCGCGGTAGCGCGTGATGAACGTCATGCCGTGCTTGCTCTTGAATACCGGCGAATGAGCGCGCAGGGCCGCATACAGCTCCCACGGGGTGTCATCCCCCGGGATGTTCAGTGGCGCGCGATGCAGCCATGCGTCACAGATGTCCTCGGGGTCGTTGAGGTCGACGGCTTCAGCCAGGGCCGTGGTCGTCAGGCTCATTGGGATCCAACTCCTCTCAGGCTCGCCTCGCGGCGAACACGGCTAATGGTGATCCTAGTTGGTCGGCGACGATGCGCCAACTGCCCGCCAGGCGGCGGGAAGGTCGGCCGGCGCCGGCGGGCGTCCCGGCCAGCGCACGGGTGTGTCGCCGGTCAGCGACTCGGCGATCTCGGTCCAGGGCCCGATGTGGAAGAGCCGGATCTCACGCCGCAGGATGCGCCAGTCGCCACGCTCGCGCACGTACTCGTCGACGTAGCGCATCGCGCCGTACAGGCTCGCCCCACCGCGGGCGAGCTCGCAATGTGCGCCAATCACGCCCGTGGCCGTGTCCTCACCGGTGAAGGTGAACAGCATCGAGTCAGGGGAGTGGATCGTCGTGCCCATCGTGCTGCGATCCTCCCGCAGGATCTCCACGACCTGGTCGCGCCCGTAGGCGTCGGCGAACTCGGCGTCGGTCGCGAAGGTCTCGGCGAGCGCGTCGTAGTCCTCCTCGTCGCAGGCGTTGAAGTAGCGGACGACGAGGTCCTGCAGGGCGAAGCGATCCTCGATGCGACGGACTCGCGCGGCGAGATCGTCGGGCATTGTGCTCATGTGTCTCTCCTGTCGCAGCGCACGCCCGGCCCAGAGAGGTATCCGAGCCGTGGCCTCCTCGATGGATATCATGATAAGGAATCGGGGGTCAAGCCGTAGCCAAACCGCCGTCATCACGGACCAGCCACACGAGTCGGGCGACGAGGCGGCCGTGATGGTCGACGGCCTCGGCGCCACGCCCGTGCCGGAGCTCTCCCTGCTCTACCGCCGCGCCCACGAGACGCTCATCGAGCGGGGTATCGACGTATGGCGCCCCGACATCGGCGAGTACTGCACCGCCCTCGACATGGCGGGCGTCGCGCCGATCCGCCTTGTCGAGCGGATCTGCGCGGAACTGCGAGAGAGCTCAATCGGGGCGCCCGGATTTGAACCGGGGACCTCACCGACCCGAACGGTGCGCGCTACCAGGCTGCGCCACGCCCCGATGAGGTGGCTCAGTCTAGCCGCCCGCGCGCGCGAGGCGCCGGCCGCTCCTCCGCCGCCCCCGCGACCGCCTTGTAGTAGCGCACCGCCAGCCCGGTGATCAGCGTCTGGAACGCCTGCTGCACCGCGATCCCCTCACGCGCCGCCCACGGCTCGATCCCCTCGTCCTCGATCGCCTGGGCCTGGGCGATGACGTCCTCGACGAGGTCGGGGTGGCGGTCGCTGAAGTACGCGCCGATCGAGAAGAGGCTCGTGTCGGTCAGGGACTCCACGAAGGCGCCGGCGGCGGGATCGGTGCTCACGGTCTGCGCAGTATCCCCCGCGTGCTGCTTCCATGTCCGCAGACCGTCATGCCCGCCACCGCCATCCCCATCCACGACCTCGTCGCCCACGCCGACGCACTGCTCGACGCGCCCGCGTTCGGCGACTACGGCCCCAACGGCCTCCAGGTCCCCGGCCCGGACGCCGTCCGCCATGTCGTCACCGGCGTGTCCGCATCGGCCGAGCTGTTCGAACGGGCCGCGGCCGAGCAGGCCGACCTCGTCCTCGTCCACCACGGCCTGTTCTGGGGCGAGCCCGCCGGCCCGATCACGCCCGCCCTCAAGCGTCGCCTCAAGCTCCTCTTCGACCACGAGATGGCGCTCGCCGCCTACCACCTCCCCCTGGACGCCCACCCGGAGATCGGCAACAACGCGCTCATCGCGAAGGAGCTGCACGCCACGGCCACCGAGCCGTTCGCCGAGCATCGCGGCCGCGCGATCGGACGCATCGCCCACTTCGACCCGCCGCGTCCCCGCGACGAGCTGATCGCCCAGATCGCCACGCTCACCGCCCGCGAGCCGCTCGTCTTCCCCGCCGGGCCCGACCGCATCGGCCGCCTCGGCATCGTCTCCGGCGGCGCGGCCGACGACGTCACGGAGGCCATCGAACGCGGCCTGGACGCGTTCCTCACGGGCGAGCCGGCCGAGCGGATCATGTCGATCGCTCAAGAAGGACGCATCACCTTCGTCGCCGCTGGGCACTATGCGACCGAGACGTTCGGCATCCGCGCGCTCGGCGACCTCCTCGCCGAGCGCTTCGGCGTGCGCCACACATTCGTCGACGTGCCGAATCCCGTCTGACGGGCGACGTTGAGGACGTCCAGCACGTGCGATAGCGTCGCGCCCACTCCAACGACCGAAGGGGGAGGCCAATGGCGATGCACCTCACGCCCACGGAGCTCGCGCGCGAGTCGGGACTCGAACGCCGCGAAGTGATCTCCAAGTGCATGGAGCTGGGCGTGCCGATCTTCCAGGGACGCATCGACAAGAGCCTGTTCATGGAGAGCATGCGGGAGGCCACCCTCGTCGCCGAGGCAGAGCCGACCAGCGTCTGAGTAGCATCGGCCTCCAGCCCCTGACGCCAGGAGGACGAGATGGAGGCCACCACCGCTTCGAGCAGCGCCACCACCGGCTCGAAGACGATCGCCGATCTGCTGCCCCGCGCGGCGGAGCGCTACGGCGATCACCCGGCCGTCCGATCGCAGCTCGACGGCGAGTGGCGTGACGTCTCCTTCGCCGGGGTCGAGGAGATCGCCCGCGAGATCGGGCTCGGCCTCCTCGACCTCGGCATCGCGCCCGGCGACCGCGTCTGCCTGCTGGCCAAGACGCGCCCGGAGTGGACGTACGCGGACTTCGCGATCACGATGACCGGCGCCGTCGTCGTGCCGATCTACCAGACCAACTCGCCGGAGGAGTGCGAGTGGGTCATCGCCGACTCCGAAGCGATCGCGATCGTCTGCGAGGACGCCGACCAGCTCGCCAAGGTCACCGCCGTCCAGGACCGGCTGCCGAAGCTGCGCCACCGCGTCACGATGGTCCCGGCCGAGGGCGCGACCGCGCTCGACGAGCTGCGCGAGCGCGGCCGGCGCCGCACGGCCGCCGAGCTGACGCAGCGGCTGGCAGCGGTCACCCCCGACGACCCGTACACGATCATCTACACGTCGGGCACCACCGGGCCGCCGAAGGGCTGCATCCTCAGCCACGGCAACTACCGGGCGATCGTCGACTCGGTCCTCGTCGGCGACGTCTTCCACGGCGCCGACGACCTCGTCTACCTCTACCTCCCGCTCGCGCACTCCTTCGCGCTGCTCATCCAGCTCGCCGCGATCGACGCCGGCGTGACGATGGCCTACTTCGGCGGGGACGTGAAGCAGATCATCGTCGAGCTCTCGCAGTGCAAGCCGACCTACCTGCCGTCGGTGCCGCGCGTGTTCGAGAAGATCTTCACGCTCGTCTCCGCCAACGTGGAGCCCGAGAAGCTCGCGCAGGCCGTGGCGGTGGGCGGCCAGGTCGAGGACCTGCGGATCGCCGGTCAGCCGATCCCCGCCGAGCTCCAGGCCGCCTACGACAAGTTCGACGCGACGCTGTTCGCCAACGTCCGCGCCGCGTTCGGCGGGCGCCTGCGCGAGGCGGTGACCGGTGCGGCGCCGATCGCCAAGGAGATCCTCGAGCTCTTCTGGGCCTGCGGCGTGCCGGTCATGGAGGGCTACGGCCTCACCGAGACCGCCACCGCCGCCACCCTCTCGACGCCCGAGCACCACAAGTTCGGGACCGTGGGCCGGGCGCTGCCCGGCGTCGAGCTGAAGATCGCGCCCGACGGCGAGGTCCTCATCAAGGGCCCCAACGTCTTCCAGGGCTACTACGGCAAGGCCGACACCTCCTTCGGCGCGGTCGTCGACGGCTGGCTGCACACCGGCGACCTCGGCTCGATCGACGCCGACGGCTACCTCTCGATCACCGGTCGCAAGAAGGACATCATCATCACCGCCGGCGGCAAGAACCTCACGCCGGCGAACCTCGAGAACGACCTCAAGGCGTCGCGTTGGATCTCGCAGGCCGTCATGCACGGCGACCGGCGCCCGTTCCCGTCGCTGCTCATCACGCTCGACGAGGAGGAGATCGTCCCGTGGGCCCAGGCGCGGGGCATCGAGGACACCTCCATGCCGACGCTGGCGAGCCATCCCGACGTCATCGCGCTCGTCCAGGCCGAGCTCGACGCCGCCAACACGAAGTACGCGCCGGTCGAGCAGGCCAAGCGCTTCTTCATCCTCGACCACGACCTCTCGCAGGAGACGGGCGAGCTGACGCCGACGCTGAAGGTCAAGCGCACCGTGGTCAACGAGCGCTACGCCGACCGCTTCGCCGCGCTCTACGAGTAGCGTCCGGAGCATGCGGACCGATCCCACCGACACCGGCGGCCTGTTCGTCGGACGGCGCCCGGGCACCGCACCGGTCCACTACCGCGGCACCCCGCGCCGCGGGTCCGCGCGCCGGCGCCGGCTCGACGAGGCGCTGGCGCTGGCGATCGCCGCCGTGATGGCCGTCGTCAACCTGCTGTTCTGGGGTCCGATCCCGGCCGGTGCGCTGTGGGTCGCCGCCCAGCTCTCCGATGGCGGCGAGCGCGTCTTCCTGGCGATCGTCGTCGCGTTCGGGCTCTCGCTGGCCGGGATCATGCTCGGCCTCGTCGTGCTCAAGCGGCTGGATGCGGCGTGGACGATCGTGCGCCGCGCCGCCGGCCACGACCAGCGCCGCGGGATCATCGGCCCGATGTTCGCCGTCTGCGCGGTGGTCGGCGGCGCCGCGTTCGCGATCTGGCTGCTCTTCATCGCCGGGCTCGGCTCGTCGACGATGCCGGGGTAGCGCCGCGGTGGGCCTGCTCGACTACTACCGCCAGTTCGAGGAGCAGTCCCCCGAGGAGGTCAGCCGCGAGCTGCGCGAGCGCGCCGCCGAGCGCCGCCGCCGCGCGCTCGCGCGCGTCGATCCCGTCGACCTGTCGACGACGACCTGGCCCGAGCTGCCGCCGTCCGTCGTCGTCAACGCGGTGACGTTCGTCGCCCGCCGCGGCCTCCAGCGACTCCCGGACCCGACCGCCAGCGAGCTGCGCTCCGAGCTGGCCCATGCGCTCGAGCTGCCGGAGCGCCGGATCGTCGTCGGCAACGGCGCCGCCCAGCTGCTCGGCGCCGCCGCGACCGCGCTCCTGGCGCCCGGCGACGAGCTGCTCTCGCCCTGGCCGTCGTCTCCGCTGCTGCCGATGCTGGCCCGCCGCGCTCGCGCGAGCGCGGCGCCGGTCGCGGGCTTCGGGGTCGAGCCGATCGTCGGCGCGGTCACCGAGCGCACCCGGATCGTCGCGCTCTGCAACCCCAACGATCCGACCGGCGCCTGGCTGGACGCCGACGCGCTGCAAAGACTCCTGCGCGCGTTGCCCGAGCGCGTCGTCGTGCTCCTCGACGAGGCGCTCGTCGAGTTCGCCCCGGCCAGCGCCGTCGCGCTGACGAGCGAGTTCCCGCGGCTGCTGGTGTTCCGCTCGTTCTCGAAGGCCTGGGGACTGGCCGGGCTGCGTGTCGGCTACGCGGTCGGCGGCGCCGACAGCGAGCCGCTGCTGGAGCGGCTCGCGCCGGAGCTGGGCGTCGGCGAGCTGGCCCAGGCCGGCGCGCTGGAGGCGCTGCGAGCCACCGGCGACCATGTCGCGCGCCGGGCCGCCGCCGTGGCCGCCGAGCGCGACCGGCTCACCGGCGAGCTGCGGGAGCTCGGCCTCGACGTCGCGGCCAGCCACGCGAACCTCCTGTGGATCGCGGCGCCCGGCCTCGCCGGCGCCGAGCTCGCGCACCGGCTCGAGCGCGCGAAGGTGCGGGTCGCCGACAGCGCACGCTTCGGCGATCCCGCGCGTATCCGCGCCGCGGTGCAGACCCGGGCGACGAGCGATCGCCTCCGAGACGGGATCGTCTCCGCGCTGCGATAACGTCGCCCGCCGGGATGGAGGCGGCGATCCGCACGGACGGGCTGACGAAGGCGTTCCGGCACGGGCGCGTCCTCGCCCTCGACGCCCTCGACCTCGAGGTCCGCCACGGCGAGGTCTTCGGCTACATCGGGCCCAACGGCGCCGGGAAGTCGACGACGATCCGCCTGCTGCTCGACCTGCTGCGGCCGACGAGCGGGCGCGCCGAGATCCTCGGCCTCGACGTGCGGCGCCGCGGCCTGGAGGTGCGCCGCCGGCTCGGCTACCTCGCCGGCGAGCTCAAGCTCTACGAGCGGATGACCGGGCGTGAGCTGCTGCACTTCCTCGCGCGGCTGCGCGGCGGCGTCGACCATCGGTACGTCGACCAGCTCGGCGAGCGCTTCGGGCTGCCCTTCGACCGCCCGATCCGCGAGCTGTCGAAGGGCAACAAGCAGAAGGTCGGGCTCATCCAGGCGTTCATGCACCGCCCCGACGTGCTCATCCTCGACGAGCCCACCAGCGGCCTCGACCCGCTGCTGCAGCGCACGTTCCAGGAGCTCGTCGCGGAGACCAGCGCGGCCGGCGCCACGATCCTGCTGTCGTCCCACGTGCTCTCCGAGCTCGAGCACGTCGCCCACCGCGTCGCGATGATCCGCAGCGGCAAGCTGCTGGCCGTCGAGACGATCGAGGACCTCAAGCGGGCGGCGCCGCGCCAGGTCGTCGTGACGTTCGGCGGCCCCGTCGCCGCCGCCGAGCTCGGCGCGCTGCCCGGCGTCGACGGCGTGGAGACCGACGGCGCGGTCGCCCGCTTCACCGTGCACGGGACGATGGACGCGGTGGTCAAGGGGATCGCCCACCACGAGGTCGTGACGCTGACCGCGCAGGAGCCGGACCTCGAGGAGCTGTTCCTCGACCGCTATCACCAGGCGGTGGTCGATGGGTGAGGTGGCGCTGCGGTCGCTGCGCGGCGAGTGGCGCGCGCTGGCCGGCTGGACCGTGTCGACGATCGTGCTGATCGCGGTGATCCTCGCGTTCTGGCCGTCGATCGCCGACAACCCGGCGCTCACGAAGAGCTTCTCCGACCTGCCGCCCGCCGTGCAGGCCGCAAGCGGCATCGCCGACCTCGGCACGCCCAGCGGCTACCTGCAAGGCCAGATCTTCTCGACGCTCGGCCTGCTCATCTTCCTCGCGTTCGGCATCGGCCGCGGGGCGCGGGCGATCGCCGGCGAGGAGGACGCCGGCACGATGGATCTGCTGCTGGCCACGCCGCTGCGGCGCTGGTGGGTGGTGGCCGAGCAGGCCGGCGCGATCGTCGCCGCGCTGCTCGTCCTCGCGGTGGCGACGTGGCTGGCGCTCGTCGCGATCCAGCCGCTCGTCGACATCGACCTCTCGCCGGGGCGCTACGCCGCGGCGACGGTCGGCATCCTCGGGATCGGGATCCTCTACGGCGGCCTGGCGCTCGGCTTGAGCGCGGCGACCGGCCACCGGGCGCTCAGCCTCGGCATCGCCGCCGGCCTGGCCGCCGCGGGCTTCCTCTACACCTCGATCGCGCCGTACGTGTCGTCGCTGGCCGACCACCAGGACCTGTCGCCGTTCCAGTGGGCCTACGGCTACGAGCCGATCGTCCACGGCCTCGACTGGGGCAAGACCGCGCTGCTGGTCGGCTTCGGCGTCGCCTTCGCCGTGGCGGGCGCCATCCTGTTCGACCGCCGCGACGTCCGCTCGTGAGCCTGCATGTCGACAGGGCGGAGCGACGACTTCCGGATCCTGGCCGAGTCTCGCGGCGCCGCCGCGCTGGCCGGGGTCCTCTGGGCTGCCGTCGACGCCGAGCGACTGTGCGGCGCCACACGTCGGTCGACCTGGCGCACGCGCGGTAGGTCGCTTCGGCCGGGCCGGCAGATCGGCCGACCGGCCAATTGCGGTGGCGTGCACTCACCACGGAGGATCCGTCGCCAACCGCGCGCGGGCGGGGCGCACGCCGCGACGCGCACATCACCTGGAGGTCGACGATGAAGGCCGTACGCGTGCACGAATACCATCGCCCACCGTCGGTGGACGACGTCCCCGTCCCCGAGATCACCGCTCCCGGTCAGGTGATCGTGCGCATCGGCGGTGCCGGCGTCTGCCGCACCGACCTCCATCTCGTGGACGGCTGGTTCGAGGACATCCTGCCCGCCGAGCGCCCGTTCACACTGGGGCACGAGAACGCCGGCTGGGTCGAGGCGGTCGCCGGCGACGTGACGGGTGTGCGAATCGGCCAGGCCGTGATCGCCCACCCGCTGGGCACTTGCGGCATGTGCCGGGGCTGCCGCCGCGGCGAGGACATGTACTGCGCCGGCTCGGCCTTCCCGGGCGTCACCGTTGACGGCGGCTACGCCGAGTACCTGGTGACGTCGCAGCGCGCTCTCGTCCCCCTCGCCGAGGGCCTGGATCCGGCCGACGTGGCGCCCTACGCCGACGCCGGCCTCACGGCGATGCGCGCGGTCCGCAAGGCCGCGCGCCACCTCGACCCCAAGGACGTCGCGGTCGTCATCGGCGTCGGCGGCCTGGGCCACATCGGGATCCAGCTGCTGCGGGAGATGACGCCGGCGCGCATCGTCGCGGTCGACCCGTCGACCCCGGCGCGGGACCTCGCGCTGTCCCTCGGCGCCGAGGTCGCCTGCCTCCCCGAGGATGCCATCGCGACGGTGAGCGCCCTGTCCGAGGACCTCGGGGCCGCGGCGGTCGTCGACTTCGTCGGCGAGGGCGACACGCCGACGCAGTCCGCCGAGATGCTGCGCCAGGGCGGCACGTACTACGTCGTCGGTTACGGCGGCGAGCTCGGGCTGCCGGCGATCCAGGCGGTGCTCAAGGAGCTCACCGTCGTCGGGAACCTGGTCGGCAGCCACGCCGACCTGGATGAGCTCATGGGCTTGGTCGCCCGCGGGCGCCTCACCCTGCACACGACGCGCTACCCGCTCACGCAGGCGCCACAGGCGCTCGACGACCTCGCCGCGGGGCGGATCGTCGGTCGGGCCGTGCTGGTTCCCGCGTGAGCCGGCGCCTCTCCCCTGCCGCGGCGCCGAATCGCTCGCGCAGGCGCTGGAGCACGTCGGCGGCGAACTCGCGGAGCAACCGATGTTTCGTCGGGCCCCCGGGGCGTGGAGACGAGGTGCACGAATCCGAGCGTCGATCAACAGCGAGAAGATTCGGCGAACCGAGCCGCGCGGATGGCTCGTCGACTCGAGTCTGCCCGCCCGTCAGGGCAGGCTCCAGTCGTAGGCGAACTTCGCCACCTCCAAGATCAGCGACGTCTCGACGTCCTTGACGCCGTCGAGACGTCCGATCTCCTCCGTCAGGAACCGCTGCATGTGGGCGTTGTCGGTGAAGAACCCCTCCACCAGGATGTCGTAGCGACCGACGGACGCGCCGACGTAGCGCACCTCCGGGTACTCGGTGAGACGGTCGCGTATCGCCGCCAGCCGAGGGAGGTCGACCGAGATCCCAAAGATTGCCGATGTGTTGTGGCCGGACAGCTCGCCACGCGGAACGGCGACGATCTCGAACAGGCCCCGGGCGAGGAGGTTCGAGATCCGCTTGCGGATGGTGGTCTCGGTCACCGAGAGCCGGCGGGCGATCTCGGTGTTCGGCATCCGGCCGTCCACCTGAAGCAGGCGGATGATCTCGCGATCCACGTCGTCGAGCACCGGCCTCTGGGACGCGGGTCCTTCATTCGAGTTGTCGATCGCCATGCGATGTCTCCTCCTCAAGTGTCGCGCCAGAGGCCTTCGAGGCGATCGAAGAGATCGAAGGCACGAGTCTCGAGCCCCGGCGACCGACGCCAGCGGCGATCGTAGATGACATCCCTCGCCGGACGTGCGCAGGCATCGTCCGGCCAGCGTGTCGACCCAACGGCTCGCAAGCGCCACGTCGACCTCGGGGACGAGCTCGGGACGTGATGACCGACCCGCCTGCCAGCGATGTCGAGACGAGCCGACCGCACCCAACCGCCGCGGCCGCCGCGAGGAGCCGCGCCCCAAAGCAGATGCCCAGCACCGGAACGTCCGCGTCCGCCGCCGAGCGCAGGTACCGCCGCTCGACGTCGATCCAGGCGTTCGTCGACCGCTGCACCGACGCACCGGCGCCGAGGCTGACGATCAGATCATGCTCGCCCAGCCGGGGCACCACGCCGAGCGCCGGAACGATCCGCAGTGGCGACGTCACGCCGTTCCGTCGGCGCCCTCGCGCTCCAGGTAGGCGCTCCAGGCCTGCGAGAAGCACGCGTAGGGCGCGCGCAGGATCCCCGCGCCGATCTGCCCGCCGTCCTTGCCCGCGAGGCCGCCGTCGATCACCGGCAGGATGCCGGTCTCGACCACCTTTCCGACGTCGATGCCGACGGGCGTTCCGCGATAGCCGAAGTACGGGAGCTTGAACTGCGTGTGCTCCCCGTTGGTGATGCGGTACATCTCCTCGTTGAGGCGCGCCATCTCCTGCGGCGAGCCGCCCTGGTAGGCCTGCAGCGCGAAGGCGGCCGCCTGGGCGAAGCCGCCGAGGCCGACGGTCTCGGTGATGCAGCTCTCCCCGCCGATCCACTCGATGTCGTCCGCCGTGAACCCGTCGAACAGCTTCGCCTCGACGACCGGGTGCGGTCCCCGGAACCATCGGTCCCCGAGGCCGCTGACCCGGATCGCGAAGTCGTTGCAGCTGATCGTCATCGCCGAGACCAGGCTCGAGTGTTCCACCCCGTGAGCCGCGTCGGCCACCGCCTTGGCCGCGGCCATCCCGATGCGCAGGAAGAAGTAGTCGTTGTCGTGCAGGAAGGCGAGCGTGCGCCGCGCCTGCTCGCCGGAGATCTCGCCGTCGAGCGACAGGTCGAGGAGCTGCGGCACGATCTCGCGCGTGAAGATGACGGTCGCCGCGGTGTTGCGGCTGTGCAGCTCGTCGCCGAGATGCAGCGCGCGGCGGATCAAGGGGATCAGGGGGATGCCGCCGACGCGCCGGATGGCTTGGCCGAGGACCGGTCCGATGAGGTCGCGCAGGAGGTCCAGGCCGTCGCGCACCTCGTCGTCGTAGACGCCGTAGTTGAGACGCCGGCGCGACGCCCCTTCGTAGAGGTTGCAGAACCCGGTGGTCCCGAATCGCTCGTTCTCGACGACGAGCACCGGCATGGACGCCGTGTAGATCCCCGCGACGGAGCCGACGCAGCCGTGGTCGTGGCAGGCCCCGAGCTCGATCGCTCCCGCGTCGAGCTTGGCCTCGGCGTCCTCCAGGTCGGTCGCCAGCCCCTCGTACACGGCGCCGTAGAGGACCGCTCGGCGCTGTCCCCCGGTGTACGCGTCCCACGGCTGGGGCGCCCCTGAGGTGAGGATGGTGTTCGCGCCCATCCCGGGAACGACCTCCGCGGCCGGTCGCACGTCGGTCAGCACCGGAGTCGAGTCGCAGAGTCGGCGCTGCGCCTCCTCGTTGGCCTGCTGGCGCAGCGAGCGGACGTACGCGTGCGGGTCGGTGGCGATGGTCATCTCGGTTCGGATCTCCACGGGTCAGGGGTTGCGGGCCGACGCACGACGGTGGGCGGCTCGAACGGCCGCGCCGGGTGCGCCGCCGCGTCGGGGTAGGGCTCCATCTCGACCAGCGTCGTGCCGGGCGCGGGCCCCTGCGACAACCGCGACGTGCCGTAGTCGGCCGTCAGGACGTTGGGATTGCCGTGACGATCGAGGTCGTCGAGGGCCCCGGGGCGGACGGGGTCGAACCACGCGCCGGTCGAGAGGCTGATGACGCCGGGCCGGTTGTCGGTGGTGATCTCGGCCCCGGCCAGGCAGGCGCCCCGGTCGTTGAAGATGCGTACGACGTCGCCGTCCGCGATGCCGCGCGCCGCGGCGTCGTCCGGGTGGATGCGCACCGGCTCGCGGCCGCCGATCTTCGCGCCGCGACTGTGCGAGCCGTTGTCGTACTGACTGTGGAGGCGCGTGGCAGGCTGGTTGGAGGAGAGATGCAGCGGGAAGCGCCGGGCCAGCGGCGAGCCCAGCCACTCCTCCGGCTCCAGCCACGCCGGATGGCCGGGGCAGTCCGGGTACCCGAAGGAGTGGATCGTCTCCGAGAAGATCTCGATCCGCCCGGAAGGCGTGTCGAGCGCGAAGCGCTCGGGGTCGCGCCGCAGGGCCCGGAAGTCGCCGGGCACCGGATCGTCGTTGGGCGGGGTCGTGACGGAGCCCGCGGCCCAGAACTCCTCGAAGGGCGGGATGGCGACGCCGCGCTCGGCGAGCATCTCCCTGGTTCGCCGGTACAGCTCGCGCACCCACTCGTCGGCGCTGCGGCCCTCGGTGAACTCGGCCGCGAAGCCGAGGCGGGTCGCCAGCGCAGAGAAGATCTCGTAGTCGGACACCACCCCAGGCGGCGGGTCGACCGCCTTCTGGATCGCACCGATGGTCAAGTCCATCGATCCGGCGGCGAAGTCGTTGCGCTCGAGCATCGTCGTGACCGGAAAGACGACGTCGGCGAACCGAGCCGTGGCGTTCCACCACGGCTCGTGCACGACGATCGTGTCCGGACGCTGCCAGGCTCGGACGAGGCGATTGAGGTCCTGGTGGTGGTGGAAGGGGTTGCCCCCCGCCCAGTAGATCAGCCGGATGTCGGGGTAGGTGTAGGTGCCGCCGTCGAAGGCGTAGGAGCGCCCCGGCCAGAGCAGCATGTCGGACAGTCGGGAGACCGGGATGAAGGTGCTGACCGGGTTCTCGCCCTGCGGCAGCGAGGCGATCGGCTGTCGCTGTGCCCGCACGCCGGTCTGGGCCGCGCCGAGCCCGGAGGCGAGGCCGCCGCCCGGCCGCCCGAGCGAGCCGGACATCGCTGCCAGCACGGTCGCCATCCAGTAGCTCTGCTCCCCATGCGCGATGCGCTGGATCGACCAGCTGGCGTTGATCACGGTCCGGCGCGTGCTGATCCGCCGCGCCAGGTCCACGATGGTCGCCTCGGGGACGTCCGCGATGCCTGCGGCCCAGGCGGCGGTCTTCGGGACGCCGTCCGCGTCGCCGAGCAGGTACGCGGCGAACCGGTCGAAGCCGACGCAGCAGCGATCGAGGAAGGCGCGGTCGTGACGGCCGGCGATGACGATCTCGTGGGCGAGCCCGAGCATGAGCGCCACGTCGGTTCCGGGCCGCAGCGGGATCCACTCGGCGTCCAGCTCGGCCGCCGAGTCCGAGCGCGACGGGGACACGTTGACGAACTCGACGCCCGCCGCGCGGCAGCGCCGCTGCAGCGCCGGGGACTCGTGCCGCGACACGCCGCCGGGATCCACGCTGGCATTCTTGGGCGCCATGCCGCCGAAGGAGACGACGAGCTGGCCGTGCTCGGCGATCTCCCCGAGCGTCGGCGACCGTTCGAGCATGCTGAAGCCATGACCACCGACGACGCGCGGCATGATCACCTCCATCGCGCCGACGCTGTAGCTGCACACCGAGTCCGTGTAGCCGCCGAAGCCGCGCAGGAACCGGTGGATCTGGCTCTGCGCGTGGTGGAAGCGCCCCGCGCTGGCCCAGCCGTAGGACCCACCGTAGATGGCTTCGTTGCCGTAGCGCGCGCGCACGCGCGACAGCTCGTGGGCGACGAGCTCGTAGGCCTCGTCCCAGGACACCGCCACGAACGGCTCCGTGCCCCGTCCGCCCCGCGCCGGCCCGGGACCGTGCTCCAGCCAGCCCCGGCGGACCATCGGCTCCAGGATGCGCGCGCGACCACGCTGAGCGCTCGCCATGCCGCGTCCGATCGACGACGGAGACGCGTCGTCGGACACCGGCTCGACGGACACGATGCGATCGCCGTCGGCGCGGACCTCGTAGCTGCCCCAGTGGGTCGTGGTGCGCGTTCGCCCGTCGCGCTCAGGCATCGAAGTCGAGGGTCACGGTCGCGGTGGCGGGGTGCGCCACGCAGGCCAGGACGTATCCCGCGGCACGGTCGCGGCGCGTGAGCGCGGAGGTGCGCTCCATGACGACCCGGCCGTCGCGGAGCTTGGCGCGGCAGGTCCCGCAGACGCCGTCGCGGCATGCGAACGGCAGATCGGCGCGCGTCGGCAGGGCCGCCCCGAGGATCGTCTCCCGGCTGGAGACCCGATGACGGCTCGCGACACCGTCGAGCACGAGCGAGACCTCGGCGTCGACGTCGGCCAGCTCGTCGAGCGCCGCCGCATCGACGGCGCCGCCGGTGAACAGCTCCAGGTGGACCCGGTCCTCGTCGACGCCGGCGTCGACCAGCGACGACGCCAGCCCTTCCACCAGCGGCGGTGGACCGCAGAGGTACCACTCGTCGAACCTCGTCGGCTCGCCTCCCGCGAGCGCGACGACGCGGCTCCCGTCGAGGCGCCCGACCACCGCCGCGGGATCGGGCGCGCTGCGCGAGTACTGCACCCGCAGCGTCAGGCGCCCGTCGAACCGCTGCCGCAGCTGCTCGGTCTCGGCCAGGAACATGATCGACGCCGGGTCGCGATCGCCGTAGACGAGGGTCACGTTGCTCTCGGGCTCGGCGTCGAGGATCGTGGCGACGATCGAGAGGATCGGGGTGATGCCGCTCCCGACGGCCACCGCCGCGTGGCGCTTGGCGTGGCGCGCGTCCAGGCGCGGCGTGAAGGTCCCGGCCGGAACCATGACCCGAACCGACCGCCCGACTCGCAGCTCGTCGACGGCCCAGGTGGAGAAGCGACCGCCCTCCACCCTCCGGATCGCCACCGCGAGTCGTCCCGATCCCGCCGGCGTGCAGATGGAGTACGAGCGCCGGAGCTCCTCCCCGCCGACGTCGGTCAGGAGCGTCAGATGCTGCCCGGCCTGGTGTCGGTAGACCGGGCGCAGCGCCTCGGGCACGTCGAACGTGATCCGGACGCTGTCGGGCGTCAGCGACACCCGCTGGGCGACCCGAAGCGGATGCACCTCGCCGCGGCCCGCCGTGCGCGCGCGGAACGCCTCGGCTTGGGCGCGATGTCTCGGTACCAGCGGCACGTCGTCGGCACTTTGCCGTCGCGGTGCCCCGCGTCCTAGTGGCCGAGCGGCCAATGTTGTCGCACCGGTTCGATTATCGATGCAAAGAATCTGATTGAGTGCGTGATCTCGACGCATGAGGTCGACCTAGCAGCGAAAGACAGTAGACACAGCTGCTTCACGGAGCTAAGATCGCGAGATGGCGACCTCGGGGGCTCTCGAGCAGCGAGCGATCGACGTCATCGGAAGGGTCGCGGCCGTCGCCGCATCAGGCGCGTCGTCGGAGGAGCGCGCGGACGAGATCCTCGACGAGTTGCACGTGATCTTCCCGTTCGACGCCGCCATGGTCGTGGCGGTCGAGCCGAACGCCGCGTTGCGCCGCCCCGTCGCCGGTCGCCAGTACTCGGAGTTCTTCCGTCGCCACCTCCTCACCGACGAGTGGCACGAGGAGATCATGATTCCGTACGGCTTTCCCGCGGGGCGGTGGCCGTTTCGCGAGGTCGACATGCCGTGCGATCCCGCGGGCATCCCCTCGCTGTCCTACGGGCACCGCGACGGGCTCAAGGACGGGCTCCTGAGCACCTTCTTCACCGCAGACGGCCGCTACGCCGGCTTCCTCATCATGTCGTGGGATCGCAACGAGCCGCCGTCGGAGCAGGCGTGCCAGGTCGTGGGACAGGTCGCCCCGGCCCTGACCAACGTGGTCGACCCGGTGCAGACCGCGAAGTCGGTCCTCGCGGCGCTCGGCGAGGACTGTGCGGCGATCGCGCTCGCGCCGGACGGTGGCTCCGTTGCGTTGCGCGGCACGGTGCCAGCGGAGCTCTGCGAGCCGGAAGGCCCGGCTCGTCAGATGCTCGAGCGGATGCGCCGTCATGGAACGCCGACGGCGTCGTTCATCTGGCCGCAGAGCGCGAAGCGCTGGCTCGGGTGCCGGCTCACGCGCTGCGGCAACGGCGTCGACCTCCTCACCGCGCGGCCGCTCGCCGACGTCAACGGGCTGACCGCCCGCGAGCTCGAGGTCCTGGCCCGGCTCGTCGAAGGGCGCTCCAACGCATCGATCGCGCAGGAGCTCTGGGTGACGGTGCGCACCGTCCGTGCGCATGTCGAGCACATCCTCCAGAAGCTGGAGGTCACCACACGAGCCGGTGCGGTGGCGCGCGCGCTCGAGGAGGGGCTCGTCCCGCCGCGGTGAAGGCGGCGTCAGCCGCCGAAGTTCGGCAGCGTCAGCTCGCCCTCGCCCTCCATGAAGCCCCAGAAGCGGATCGGCGCGGTCGGGGGCATGACCTGATCGTGCTGCTCGGGCATGGCCCACACAGGAGCCTCGAAGGCACCGCTCGCCTGCTCCCACTTGCCCGTTCCCCCCGAGAAGGTCAGGCCGCCCGCCTGGTAGTCGCCGCGGACGATCCAGTCGATGCGCCCGATCAGCTGGTCGCCGTCTTCGTCGAGGCCGTCGAGCAGCCCGAAGCCGCCGAAGACGACGCCATCGGAGCCGATGTAGTCCAGTCCGCCGAACCGTCCCTTGACGTGGACGACTCGGCCGTCGTCGAAGGTGAAGCGGAAGACCATCTGCGTCTCGTAGGCCGCTTGGAACTCTTCCGGGGCCGTGCGGAGCGGGGTCTGCCACTGGGCGGTGCCGGCCGCGTGGAGCGTGACGTGCAACGTCGTTCCTTCCGTTCGATGGTTCGTCGGTCAACCCCGTCGCTGACGGGCGAGATGGACGGCGAGCCCGACGCCCACGATCAGGGCCACGCCATTGACGTAGCTCGCGACGTATGGCTCGGCGCCGGCCAGGTTGAGCCCGTTGTTCAGCACGGCGAGGAAGAAGATCGCGACCAGCGTGCCGCCGACGTTGTAGCGGCCGGGCTTGATCGCGGCGGCGCTGAGAAAGGCCGTGGCCAGGGCCGGCAGCGCGAAGCCGGGTCCCACCTGCGGGTCGACCCCACCGGCGCGCGCGACGTAGACGGCCCCGGCGACACCGCACAACAAGCCGGCGAGGACGAAGCTGAGCCCGAGGATCCGCTTGGTCGGGATCCCGACGAGCTCGGCGGCACTGCGATTGGACCCGAAGGCGTAGGTCTGGCGACCCAGCGGCGTCTGCTCGAGGAGGTAGTAGACCAGCAGCGCGACGACCACGAGCATCCAGGCGACGTTCGGGATGCCGAGGAACGTCCCCGATCCGAAGCTGCTGATGCTCGACGGGATGTTGCCGGCGATCGACAGGCCGCCGGTCTTCTGGGTGACGACCCCGGCGATGATCGTGGACATGCCGAGGGTCGTGATCACCCCGTTCACGGCCGCCCGGGTGACCAGGAGCGCGTTCACGAGCCCGACGAACGTGCCGATGCCCAGTCCGGCCGCGAGCGCGACGGCCACCGGCGTGCCGCTCGAGAGGAGGCTGGCCACGAAGACGCCGCACAGCCCCGCGTTCGCGCCGACGGAGAGGTCGAACTCATTGCAGACGAGTGGGATGAGCGCGCCGAGCGCGATGATCCCGACGACCGCCTGGTTCGCGACCAGGATCTTCAGGTTGTTGACGCTCAGGAAGGTGTCCGCGGTCCGCGACCAGAGGCTGAAGAACAACCCCACGAGCAGCAGCAGGCCGAGCAGCGCATAGGCCTCCAGCAAGCGCCACCCTCGGCCGCCGCGCACGGCGAGAGCTGGCCCCGGCGTCGCCACCAAGGGGGCGACCGCCTCGGCCGTCGTCTCTCCCTGCGTGTTCATGCTGGCTCTCCCTGTCGGTAGACGGCGATGTTCAGGGCCTCTTCGGTCAGGTCGCCGGCGCGGACCTCGTCGACGACCCGGCCCCGCCGGATGACGATCGCGCGGTCGCACAGCGCCGCGAGCTCAGCCGAATCCGACGACACGACCAGCGCGCCAGCCCCACGGCTTGCGAGGTCGCGGACGATCCGGTGGATCTCGATCCGGGCGCCGATGTCCACGCCCTGGGTCGGTTCGTCGAGCAACAGCAGGCGCGGCGTGCGCTGCAGCCAGCGAGCGAGGATGACCTTCTGCTGATTGCCGCCCGACAGTGATCCGAGCGGCGCCTCCTCCGACGCTGCCTTGATCGAGAGCGACCCCATCAGCTGCCGCGCGGCGCAGCGCTCGGACGCGGTGCGGAACACGCCGACCCAGTGATCATGCAACAGCGTGATCGAGATGTTCTCCTTCACCCCGAGCTCCCCGAAGGCGGCGTCGGCCGTCCGGTCCTCGGGGATGTAGGCGATGCCGGCGTCGATCGCGTCGCGAGGCCGGTTCAGCCGGCGCTCGATCCCGTCGAGCTCGACCGACACGGGGCGCGGACCGGCGCCGAAGAACGACCGCAGGAGCGCCGTCCGGCCGGAGCCCAGGAGGCCTGCCACCCCGACCACCTCGCCAGCACGGACCTCGACGGCGCCGCCACCAGGAGCCACGGAACGAAAGAACACCGCGCCCGCTGCCCCCGTGCGCTCGACACGCTCCGGTTCGACGGCCTCGCCCATGATGCCGGCGACGAGAGCGTCGTGGTCGAGGCCCTCGCGGCCCAGCCGGGCCGCGACGTGCCCGTCCCGCAAGACGGTCACCTCGTCGGCGACGCGTAGGACCTCGTCGAGCCGGTGCGTGACGAAGATGATCGTCTGACCCGCCTCGGCGTACCGCTGGATCGCCGCAAGCAGCACGTCCACCTCGGCGGGCGGCAGGCTCGCGGTCGGCTCGTCGAGCACCAGCACGCCCTCGTGCGCTGCCTCCTGGTCCTGGAGCGCGCGGGCGATGGCGACCATCGTCCGCATCGCGGGCCCGAGCTCACCGACCGACGTCTCCGGGTCAGCGTGGATGCCGAACCGGTCCATCACGGCGCCGGCGCGGCTGCGCAGGCGCCGCCAGCGAACTCGTCCGCCGGCGCCTGTCTCGTAGCCGTGCCCGAGCGCGAGGTTCTCCGCGATCGACAGGTCCGGGAAGGTCGATGACTGCTGGTGCACGAAGCGCAAGCCCGCGGCCCACGCCCGCGCGGCGGTCAGAGCGCGAGCGTCGAAGATGCGGCCGCCGACCGTCACCGTTCCGGAGTCGGCGGCCTGGACGCCGGCAAGGGCCTTGATCAGCGTGGACTTGCCCGATCCGTTCCCGCCGAGCAGCGCGTGGATCCTCCCGGCCGACACGGTGAAGCCGACCTCGACCAGGGCGCGGGTGCTCCCGAAGGACTTGGTCATGCCCTCGAGCTCGAGGGCATGACCGTCCTTGACGGCCGTCGTCACTGCGCCGCCGACCATGCCTTCTCGTAGGCGGCCGCGAAGTCGACCGGCGACTTCGCGGACCCGGAGTCCGGCAGGTTGTGCTCCTTGTCGAAGAAGCTGATGCCGATGCCCGACGACTCCGGCTCCTCGCCGTTGAGGACGCGGTTCAGGGTGTCGACCGCGGCGTAGCCCTCCCACGGAACGCTGACGATGTACCCGGCAGTCTGACCCTGGCCGTTGCGGACGAGGTCGACGCTGGGCTTGAAGCCGGCGCCGGCCAACGAGATCAGATCGTTCGCCCGGCCCGCCTGCACGACCGCCGCGGCGGCCCCGCCCGTCATGAGGTCGTCGTAGGGCGCCACGAGCGCGTTGGCGTCGGGATGCTGCAGCAGCGCCTGCTGCACTTTCTCCTGCAGCTTCGGGCCGAGATCGGCGAACGTCAGCTTGACGGTGTCCACGATCTCGCACCCCTCGCAGGTGGCGAGCTCCTCCTTGAAGCCGTCTTGGATGAACGTCGCGGTCTCCAGGTCTGTCTGCTCGAGCAGGACGACCTTCGCCTTGCCGTCGGTCTTGGCGATCACGTAGTCGGCCTGCGCGGCGCCGACGTCGTGGGTGAAGTCCGGCCAACCTCCCGCCGCGTACTGCAACTCCGCACTGAACAGCTTGGGCCCGGGCGGCGAGCTCTCGTCGCAGTCGACGCTCTCCGCAGCGACCACCGTGATCTTGGCCTTCCGCGCCTCCTCGAGGGCCTGCTGGGCCTGGGGGCAGTTGATGTCGAACAGGATGATGGCCTGCGAGCCGTTGGCGATCGCCTGCCGGATCCCGTCCTGGAACTTGCTCGGGTTGAGCTGGGCGTCGTACACGTGGAGGTCCCAGTCGAACTGCTTGGCCGCGCGCTCCACGGCGTCGGCGAACTCGGCTCCGCCGGGGACGGACAGGCCGATGTCGACGAGGGTCACCTTGATCCCGGCCTTCGGGGGTGGCGACGACGACGGCGGCGTGCCGAACGACTCGCCGTTGTACAGGGCCTCGAGGCGCTGTTGCGCCTGGGCCGTGCGGTCGGCGGCGTCGCCACTGGACTGGCCCGTGGTCGTGGCCGGCTGCGTGACCGCCGACGTCTCGCCACCGCTCGTCGAGCCGCTGCTTCCGCACGCGATGAGCGTCAGCGCCGTCGCCGCGACGAGCAGCGCCCCGAGGGGCCGTGGCGCAGCGCTGAGGGACCGCCGCCGATCAGACATCGGCGCCGGTCAGGCGGTTGGCCAGGAACCGCTGGATCGACCACATGGGCCGCTCGAGGCGCGACAGCGCGCCGCCCCGCATGTCGCGCCGAGTTCCGTTGATCGCACGCTGGAGCGCGAGGATGCCGGCCGAGTCCTCGGCCTGGATCGGCTCGATCCACCCCCGCAGCTCGTTGCGGGCCGCCTCCCAGTCCTCGGTCTCGAAGACGGACTCGTGGAACAGGAAGTCGAAGTTCACCTCGTGGCTCTGCGGCCCGGTCGGCGCGAAGGTCTGGACGATCGTCACGTCGGGCCCCGGCAGCACGATCAGCGACGGGTAGATGCCGATCGCCAGGTAGTTCGATCGCTCGAACGGCGTGAGGCCCGGAGCCGGTGGGAGCAGCGTGGGGTTGATCAGGTGACCGTCCTCCTCGCCGACCGCCGCCTCGCGGGACACGAACATCCGCAACACGAAGAAGTCGCGTGTGTCCGTCGGCTCGATCTGGACCATGTGCGCCGGCCACAGCGGCTCGAGCGAGTCCTTGTGCAGGCCCTGGTGGTGGTAGGCCTCGCGTCCGTTGTCGAGCGCAAGCTTCCAGTTGGCGGGGCTGTCACCCCACTCGAACCGGTCGACCTTGCGCCAATCCTCCAGTGCGTAGTTGCCGAGGTGCGGATCGATCTGCGAGACGAGGTCCTCGAGCGGATCGGCGTCATCGTCGAGGTTGACGAAGACGAACCCTCGCCAGACGGACACGCGATGGCTTTTCAGGCAGTAGTCGCCCTTCTCCCGTTCGAAGCGCTCGCTCTCCTCCATCAGCGGTGCACCGGCCAGCGCGCCGTTCTGATCGAAGGCCCAGCTGTGGTAAGGGCACACGAACGAGTCGCTGTTGCCCTTGGTGGCGCCCTCGAGCCCGAGGACGTCCATGAACCGATGCGGGCAGATCCGCGAGAGCGCCCTGATCTCGCCGTCGCGGTTGCGCACGATGACGAGCGGCTCTCCGGCGGCCTCGTAGCGCATCCAGTCGCCCGGCTGCGGGATCTCCTCGACGCGACCGGCGTACAGCCACGACCGGCGCCAGATGCGCTCGACCTCGAGCTCGTAGAGCTCCTGGTTCTTGTAGACCGAAGCGGGCAGCGCGCGACTGTTCTCGAGCGGGAGCGATGCGCACTCGACGAGCTCGTCGAGGATCCGTTGCAGTTCCTCACCACCGCCGGCTCCGTTGCGCGCATGGGCGCCGTTGGCTCCGTTCGCGGCACCCGAGCGCGGGCGCGTGAGCGCCGATGCGTCTGGCATCTCTACCTCCTCCTCCTTCGATGCTGCTGTGTCGTCATGCTCCCGGGCGACGTCCGCCAGGGCTATTGGCGCCTCGGCCAATCTTCTTGGCGGGCTGCCGACCGCTCAGAGGCGGCGCAGGTAGAGCTCGCGCTCCCAGTCGCCCACGACGAGGTTGTACTCCCGCCACTCAGCCCGCTTGGACGCGACGTACGTGTCGTGGAAGCCCTCGCCGAGCACCTCGCGCGCCAGCTCGTCCGCGGCCAGCGCATCGACCGCCTCGCCCAGGTTCTCGGGCAGGCGGCGTACCCCGGCCGCCTCGAGCTCCGCGGCCGAGAGCGTGTAGGTGTCGGCGTTGACGGGCGGGCCGGGATCCAGGTTCAGGCGGATGCCCTCCAAGCCCGCCGCGATCATCATCGCGATGCCGAGGTAGAAGTTGCAGCCGCTGTCGGCCGTGCGCAGCTCGATGCAGGGGCGCCCCGTGGGCAGCCGGCACATCAGCGTCCGGTTGTTGCTGCCGTACGCGGCGTGCACGGGCGCCCAGGAGATGTCGTCCATGAGCCCGATCGGCACGAGGCGCTTGTAGGAGTTCACCGTCGGGCACACGAGCGCGGTGATGGCGCCGGCGTGGCGGAGCATGCCCGCGGTGAAGGCGAGCGCCGGCGCGGTGTGCTCGTCGCCACGGAAGAGGTTCACACCGGTGGTCAGGTCCTCGAGGCTCACGTTCACGTGCGCTCCTGAGCCGAACCCATCGGAGAAGGGCTTCGGCATGAACGTGGCCACGCAGCCGAGCCGTCGCGCCACGTGCTTGGCCATGAGGCGGAACACCAGCATGCGATCGGCCATCGCGAGGGCGTCGGCGTAGGAGAAGTCGAACTCGTACTGCCCGTCTCCCCCTTCGTGATCGAAGGAGTACACGTCCCACCCCAGCTGGTCCATGTACCGGACCATCGGATCGAGGAACGCGTCCGCCTGCATCGTGGTCTCGACGTCGTAGCCCCGGGTCGGCGCGTTGATGCGGTCGTCGGGCACGAGCGGCTCCAGCCCGTCCTCGGTCTCGCGGAGCACGTAGAGCTCCGGCTCGATGCCCACGTTCACGGCATACCCCTGGGCGGCGGCCTCGGCGATCTGGCGCTTGAGGACGTGCCGAGAGTCGTGGTCGTAGGGCTCGCCGCGGTACGTCAGGTCGGCCGCCGCCATGGCATACCTCTCGTTCCACGGCAGCACCACGAGGCTGCCGAGATCCGGGATCGCGACGCACTCCTCGTCGTGCGGGCCGAGCTCCCCCATGCCTTCGATCGCCGAGGGGGTGTAGCGTTCGGAGCCTTCGGCCATGTCGACGAGATGGTCGAGCGGCACCGCCTTCGACTTCGGCACTCCATGGATGTCGACCCAGGTGCCGAACGCGTAGCGCACGCCACGCGCGCGCAGCTCGTCACGAAGCCGAGCCGGGTCCTGGATCCTGCTCGTTGCGATGGCAGTCTGCCGTTCTTCCTCCATCTGGCCATCGTCACAGCGGCTTCGTCTGCGATCCATTGGCGGAACGGCCGATTGCGATTGCGCAGCAGAGTGACCGATCGGCCCCCCTCGCGGCTGCCTCGCTCAGCGGCGGGCCATCGGCCGGTCGACCCGCCGTGACCGATCGAGGTGGTCCGGCAGCGGCGGCGGAAGTCCTCGACCGCGCGCAGCCTTGGCGGCGGGCGCCGGAGACGTCGTTTCGCTCCGTCGTCGGACAGCGAAGGTCCGCCCCGCCGCCCAGGGTCCGTCGCGCTCGCGCTCAGTCCTGCGCCGACTGGCGCAGCAGCGCGCCCGTCGTCTGCTCGAGGATCCGCCGCCAGGCGCGGGTGGAGTCCTCGGCGGCGGCGTCGCGCTTGGCGAAGTGGCGCACGACCTTGCGCACGCGCGTGGCCGAGATCTCGATGCCGTGGCGCTCGCAGATCTCGCGCAGGCGGTCGTAGTCGGAGGCCAGGCGCAGGGTCACCGACTCGAAGCCGTGGCGAGCGATCTCGACGCGCTTGGCGAAGTTCATCACCGAGGTCTGGAACATCAGCTCGTCGTCGGCCTCCGGCTCGATGAGCAGGATGTCGACGCCCGGGTAGCGCTGCTCCCACTGGCGCGCCATCTCGTGCAGCCGCTGGTAGGCGAGCAGCTTGAACGCCTGATAGCCGATCTGCGGGAAGCCCATGTCCGAGACGCGCCGCGGCCGCGAGCCGGTCAGCGTCCGCACGTCCTTGCTGAAGTCGTTGACGTAGGGGACGAGCGGGTTGACGACCACGATGAGCTTCGCGCCCGCCTCGACGGCGATGTCGAGGTTCGTCGTCGAGACCACGCCGCCGTCGACGAGCTCGCGGTCGCCGACGCGGACGGGCTCGTAGACCATCGGCAGCGCCGCCGACGCGCGCACGGCGGTGGAGATCGGCACGTCGTCCCAGCCCTCGGAGCCGAAGACGATCCGCTCGCAGGTGTCGAGGTCGGTCGCCGTGAGGTAGAGCTCCGGCGCCAGGAAGCGGAAGTCGTCGGTCCGGTCGGGGTCGGCGAGGACGGTGCGCACGTAGCGCTCCAGCCCGGCGCCGCTGTACATCCCGGCCGGCAGCGCCTCGGCGAGCCCGAGCAGCAGGTCCATGACCGAGATCGACCCCAGCTGGCCGGTGAGCTCGCGCACGAGGGCGGCGGCGCGGAACGGCAGCAGCGCGCCGTGGCGCGCCCAGGCGAGCAGGTTGGGGCGCAGGAGCGTGCCGACGTCGATGTCGCGGAAGGGCGTCGGCGTCTGCTGGTTGACGACCCGCATCATCTCCTCGGGCGTGATGCCGTTGGCCGTCAGCGAGGCGACGAACGAGCCGGCCGACGTTCCGACGTAGATGTCGAACTCGTTGACCGTGCGGTTCACGGACAGCAGGTCGAGCGCCCGCAGCGCGCCGATCTCGTACACGGCGCCGGTGAACCCGCCGCCGCCGAGGACCAGCGCCGTCTTGGAGCGCTTGCGCCGCCGGCGCTTGCCTGCCGGTGCCGGCAGCTGCACGACGTTGTCCATCCCGAGCTCATTCTAGGGTTATGACGACACGCGACGGTCTCACCGCAACCCGGCCGCGGCCGCCGTGTCTCAACCCTCGTGTTCCGCCGCCGACTGATCCTCGGGCCGCTGCTGGCCGTCCTGCTCGCCCTCCCGGCCCCCGCGCTCGGCATGTCCGAGTCGGCGGTGCGGTCGTCGCTGAACGCGCAGATGCGCCAGGCCGGCGGCGCCTCGGCGGCTTACGTCCTCGCGCTCGACGGCGACCGGCCGATCTACTCCCTGCGCCCCGACCGCGCGCTGATCCCCGCCTCGGTCAACAAGCTCTTCGTCACGGCGACCGCCCTGCGCCGCTACGGGGGCGACGCGACGCTCGACACCACCGTGCTCGCCGGCGGCCCCGTCGACGAGGCGGGCGTGCTGGACGGCGACCTCTACCTCCGGGGCGGCGGCGATCCCACCCTCACCTCGGTGCGGATCGCGGCCCTCGCCGCCAAGCTCGACCTCACGCGGGTGCGCGGACGCGTGCTCGGGGACGAGTCGCACTTCGACGCGCTGCGGGGATCCGCCGCGACCGCCGGCCGGCTGGACTGGGAGATCGGCGGCCAGCTCGGGGCGCTCGTGATGAGCCGCGGGTACGCCGGGCGCGGCTGGCAGCGGCGCCCCGCGGCGGTCGCCGCCGACGCGCTGCGCAGCGCGCTCGTCAAGCGCGGCGTGAAGGTGACGGGCAAGGCCGGCGTCGGCACCGCGCCCGACGACGCCGAGGAGCTGGCCACCACGAGCTCGGTGCCGATGAGCCGGCTGGTCCAGCTGATCAACGTGCCGTCGGACAACTACTACGCCGAGACGCTGCTCAAGGGCCTCGGCGCGACCTTCGGCGACGCCGGCACGACGCGCGACGGCGCCGAGGTCGTCGAGGCCGAGCTCGCCGACCTCGACGTGCGCCCGACGATCGTCGACGGCTCGGGCCTGTCGCGCGGCGACCGCGCCAGCGTCCGCCAGGTCGTCACGCTCCTGGCCTCGATGAGCGGCGGTGACGACGCGAGCGCGTTCCTCGGCTCGCTCGCCGTCGTCGGGCGCTCCGGGACGCTGCGCAACCGCATGCGCGCGACCGCCGCCCGCGACCGCTGTCGCGGGAAGACCGGCACGCTGAGCAACGTCAGCAACCTCGCCGGCATCTGCACGACGGCGGACGGCCGCCAGGTCGCCTTCGCGATCCTCATGAACTCGATCTCGCCGTCGCGCGCCCACACGCTGCAGGACCGCATGACGGCGGCGATCGCGCGCTTGGACTGACCCTCGGGGGCAGGGTTCGTCGCCCGCGTGCAGAACGCCACGAGCATGCTGAAGGAGTTCCGCCAGTTCCTCCTGCGCGGGAACGTGCTGGACCTGGCCGTCGCGGTCGTCATCGGCGCCGCGTTCGGCGCCGTCGTCACCTCCATGGTCGAGGACCTCCTCACGCCGATCATCGCGGCGATCATCGGCAAGCCGGACTTCTCGAACCTGACGTTCACGATCAACGGATCGGTCTTCCGCTACGGCTCGTTCCTCAACGCGGTGATCGCGTTCCTGTCGATCGCCACCGTCGTGTTCTTCGTCGTGGTGATGCCGGTCAACCGCATCAGCGCGCGCTTCCGGCGCAACCAGGAGGCCACCCACCGGGAGTGCCCGCAGTGCCTGAGCGAGATCCCGGTGGCGGCGCAGCGCTGCGCGTTCTGCACGTCGCAGCTGCAGCCGGCCTGAGGGGCTCAACCCTCCAGCAGCTCCAGCAGCCCCGCCTCGTCGATCACCGTCACGCCCAGCCGCTCCGCCTTGGCCAGCTTCGAGCCCGCCGCCTCGCCGGCGACGACGTAGTCGGTCTTCTTCGACACCGACGAGGTCACGCGGCCGCCGGCGGCGACGATCCGCTCGGTCGCCTGCTCGCGGGTGAGGTCGGGCAACGTGCCGGTGAGGACGAAGGTCCGATCGGCCAGCGGCCCGTCGCCGGGCGGCGGCCCCTCCTCCTCGAAGCGCACGCTACGCGCTCGCAGGGCCGCGATCAGCTCGAGCATGTCGTCGTCGTGGAGCTGCTCGTAGATCGTCGTGGCCATCTTCTCGCCGATCCCCGGGGTGGCGGCGATCTCCTCCGGGGACGCGGCCAGCAGGGCATCGATGGTGCGGAAGCGCTGGGCCAGGTTGCGGCCCGTGACGAAGCCGACCTCCTCGATGCCGAGCGCGAACAGCACGCGGCCGAACGGGGCCTCCTTGGAGCGCTCGATCGCCTCGACGAGCCGCGTGGCCGAGACCTCGCCGAAGCCCTCCAGCGCGGCGATCCGGTCGGGCGCCAGGTCGTAGAGGTCGGCGGCCGTGCGGATCAGGCCGGCCTCCAGGAAGCGGCCGACCTGCAGCTCGCCCAGCCCCTCGATGTCCATCGCCCCGCGCGAGACGAAGTGCTTGATCAGCTGCCACTGCTGGCCCGGACAGCCCTTGCGGTTGGGGCACTTGGTGAAGACGGCGCCCTCCGGCTTGACCGTCGGCGTGCCGCACGACGGGCAGCGCTCGGGCGGCCGCGGCACGGGCCCGCGATCGGTGCGCTCGACGACGTGCGGGGCCGGGGAGACGACCTGCGGGATCACGTCGCCGGCCCGCAGGACGATCACGTCGTCGCCCTCGCGCAGGTCCTTGCGGACGATGTCCTCCTCGTTGTGGAGCGTGGCGAGCTTCACGATCACACCGCCCACCGCCACCGGCTCCAGCTCGGCGAACGGATGCAGGTCGCCGAACTTGCCGACGTTCCACGCCACCCGCAGCAGCTTCGTCACCTTCGTCGTCGGCGCGAACTTCCAGGCGATCGCCCAGCGCGGGTCGCGCCCGACGACCCCCAGGCGGCGCTGCAGCTCGACGTCGTCGACCTTCACGACCACGCCGTCGATCTCGAAGTCCAGCGCGCCGCGCCGCGCCTCCCAGTCCAGGCAGCGCGCCACGACCTCCTCCTCGCCGTCGACCACCGCGATCTGGTCGTTGACCGGGAAGCCGCGCTCGCGCAGCCAGTCCAGCGCCTGCGCGTGACGCTCGAAGGCGATCCCGTCGACCGCGCCGACGCCGTAGGCCCAGAACGACAGCGGACGCTGGGCGGCGAGGTTGGGGTCGAGCTGGCGGATCGTCCCGGCCGCGGCGTTGCGCGGGTTCATGAACGTCGACTCGCCCGCCTCGGCGCGGCGCTCGTTGAGCCCTTGGAAGTCGGGCAGGCGCATGTACACCTCGCCGCGGACCTCCAGCAGCGCCGGGCCGTCCTCGATCCGCGCCGGGATCGCCGCGATCGTGCGCAGGTTGTGGGTGACGTCCTCGCCGATCGTGCCGTCGCCGCGCGTCACGCCGCGCTCGAAGGCGCCGTCGACGTAGCGCAGCGACATCGCCAGGCCGTCGATCTTCGGCTCGCAGACGAACCGGAAGGCCGGCTCCTCGATCCCCTCCCGCGCGAGGTGGTTGCGCATCCGCTGCACCCACTCGCGCAGCTCCTCCTCGGAGCGGGCGTTGGCCAGCGACAGCATCGGCTGCAGATGCGCCACCTTCTCGAGCTTCGTCACCGCCTGCAGACCGCCGACGGTCTGCGTCGGCGAGTCGGGGACGATCAGCTCCGGGTGGGCGGTCTCGAGCTCGACGAGCTCGCGGTAGAGCGCGTCGTACTCGTCGTCGCCGATCTCCGGGTCGTCGAGGACGTAGTAGCGCTCGGCGTGGTAGCGCAGCTGCTCGCGCAGCTCGGCGGCACGGTCGGCCGGGCCGCGGCTCACTCCAGCTCCCGCGCGGCGGGGGCCACCATGCGCGCGAGGTCGTAGCGCCGCAGCGCGTCCATGCCGGCCACGTCGGTCAGGTCGAAATGCAGCGGGGTGACCGCGATGCGCCCCGCGGCCACGGCCGCCAGGTCGGTGCCTTCGGCGTCCTCGAAGCCGTGGTCGGCGCCGTAGACCCAGTACTGGCGCCGGGTGCCCTCCTCGGCGTGGAGCTTGAGCTCGTCGCGGTAGATCCGCTTGCCGATCTTCGTCACCTCGACGCCGGTCGGCTCGGCGCCCGGGACGTTGACGTTGAGCAACGTGCCGGTCGGCAGCGGCACCTCGTCGAGGCGGTCGACGATCGACGCGGCGAAGCGGGCGGCGACGTCGAAGTCGAACTGGCGGCCGAGGCGGAAGTCCATCTCGCGGTTGGCGGACTGCTGGGAGACCGCGACCGCCGGCAGCCCGAGGACGACGCCCTCCAGGGCGGCGGCGACCGTCCCGGAGTACGTGATGTCGTCGCCGAGGTTGGCGCCGTGGTTGATGCCGGAGACGACGGCCTGCGCCTCGAACCCCTCCACGAGGCCGAGCCGTGCGAGCCGCACGCAGTCGACCGGCGTGCCGTCGGTCGCGTAGCCGTGGGTGCCGTCGTCGAACTCGACGCGCTCGACCCACAGCGGGCGGCGGGTGGTGATCGAGCGCGCCATCGCCGAGCGGTTGCCGTCGGGCGCGATCACCACCAGCTCGATCTCCGGCACGGTGAGCAGCGCACGCCGCAGCGCCTGCAGGCCGTCGGCCCAGATGCCGTCGTCGTTGGTGAGCAGCACGCGCATCGCGGGGGCCCAGTCTACGAGCCGGACGGGCGGCGCCTCCGTCTCGGGGAGGAGGCGCGCGGTCATCTGCGTCCTGCGGCCGAGGCGACGCGCGGCGCGAGTCGGCACCATGGAGCGATGCCCTGGTACCGGCGTCCCTTCGCGACGTTCTGCATCGACGCGGCGCTCGCCGCGTTCGTCTGCGGGCCGCTGCAGCTGGCCTGGGTCCTCTCCGCGACCGATGGCGCCACCTGGCCCGCCGTCGGGCTGCTCGTCGTCCAGGGCACGCTGCTGCTCGGGCGCCGGCGGTTCCCCGCGCTCTGCCTCGGCGGCGTGCTGGCGGCGGCGATCGGCGTGCGCCTGTGCGGGTACGTCATCCCACCCTTCCCGCTCTACCTCGCGCTCGGCACGTACGCCGCCTACGCCGCGCGCGGCCGCTCGCTGGCCGCGGCGGCGTTCACCGCCGCGCTCGCCGTCGCGTGGCTGGACCGTGCCGGCGCCTTCCCCTACCGCGCGACGATGGACCTGGCGCTGGTCGTCGGCGCGTGGGCGGCCGGCGACGCGTTCCGCAGCCGCCGCGCGGAGCTGGAAGCCCTGCGCGACCGCGCCGCGCGGGCCGAACGCGAGCGCGAGGAGCGAGCGGCGCGGGCCGTCGCCGACGAGCAGGCACGCATCGCACGCGAGCTGCACGACGTGCTCGCCCACAACGTGTCGGTCGTCGTCGTGCAGGCCGCCGCCGCGCAGGACGTCTTCGACGCCCATCCCGAGCGGGCGCGCGAGGCGCTGCGCTCGATCGAGACGACCGGACGCGAGGCGATGGGCGAGCTGCGGCGGCTGCTCGGCGTGGTCCGCCGCGACGACGCGGCCTACCGGCCGCAACCCGGGCTCGGGCGCCTCGACGAGCTCGTCGAGCAGGTGCGCGCCGGTGGCCTCAGCGTGGCCATGCGCATCGAAGGGGCGCCGCGGCCGCTGCCCGCCGGCGTCGACCTCTCGGCCTACCGGATCGTCCAGGAGGCGCTCACGAACACGCTGCGCCACGCCGGCGCGACCCGGGCCGAGGTGGCCGTGCGCTACGAGCCGGAGGCGGTCGTCCTCGAGGTGCGCGACGACGGGGTCGGTGCCGGCGAAGCCGTGGCCGGCAGCGGCGGCAGCGGGCACGGCCTGGTCGGGATGCGCGAGCGGGCGGCGCTCACCGGCGGGTCGCTGGAGGCCGGGCCGGCGCCCGGCGGCGGCTTCCGCGTCCACGCCCGCCTGCCCGAGCAGCCGGTGGCGGCATGAGCCCGATCCGCGTGCTCGTCGTCGACGACCAGGCGCTCGTGCGCGGCGGCTTTCGCATGATCCTCGAGGCCAAGGAGGACATGGCGGTCGTCGGCGAGGCCGGCGACGGCCGCGAGGCGGTCGAGCTGGCCGCCCGCACCCGGCCGGACGTGGTCCTCATGGACGTTCGCATGCCGGGGATGGACGGGGTCGAGGCGACGCGCCGGATCGTCGCCTCCGGGTCGGCGGCGCGCGTGCTGATCCTGACGACGTTCGACCTCGACGAGTACGTCTTCGCCGCGCTGCGCGCCGGGGCGAGCGGCTTCCTGCTCAAGGACGTGCGGCCGCCCGAGCTCGTCGAGGCGATCCGCGTGGTGGCGCGCGGCGAGGCGCTGCTGGCGCCGACCGTCACCCGCCGCCTGCTGGACCGCTTCGTGGACGCGCTGCCCGCCGACGACGGGCCGCCGCCGGACCTCGGGGAGCTCACCGCCCGCGAGCTCGAGGTGCTGCGGCTCGTCACCCGCGGCCTGTCCAACGCGGAGGTCGCGCAACGGCTCGTCCTGACCGACGCGACCGTCAAGACCCACGTCTCGTCGGTGCTGCGCAAGCTCGGGCTGCGCGACCGCGTGCAGCTCGTCGTGCTCGCCTACGAGACCGGCCTCGTGCGCCCCGGCTCCGTCTGACGACGGAGGCGAAGTCCATCCTCGCGCCCGATGTGCGGGCGCCGCGGCGGACGTAGCGTCGCGGCCATGCTCGATCCCGACCGCCTCGCCGTCGAG
Source organism: uncultured Solirubrobacteraceae bacterium (assembly GCA_964422645.1). GTDB lineage: Bacteria > Actinomycetota > Thermoleophilia > Solirubrobacterales > Solirubrobacteraceae > Capillimicrobium. Next base: position 146,258 of record CAYRCB010000012.1, read on the forward strand.
ACGACCGGCCTGCGCAAGCGCTTCGGCGCGCGCCATGCCGTCGACGGCGTCGACCTCCACGTGCCGCGCGCCTGCGCGTTCGGCTTCCTGGGCCCCAACGGCGCCGGCAAGACCACCGTCGTGCGCATGCTGCTCGGCCTCACCCAGGCCGACGCGGGGACGATGCGGCTGCTCGGGCGCCCCGTCCCGGCCGAGCGCGCCGCGGCGCTGGCCCGCGTGGGCGCGATCGTCGAGGAGCCGCGCTTCCTGGCGTTCCTCACCGGGCGCGAGAACCTGCGGGTCGCCGCCGCCGCGCGCGAGCCCGAGGCCGAGGCGCGGATCCCCGGCGCCCTCGAGCGCGTCGGGCTCGCGGCACGCGCCGACGAGCGCGTCGGCGGCTACTCGATGGGCATGCGCCAGCGGCTGGGGATCGCGCGCTGCCTGCTGGCCGACCCGGAGCTGCTGATCCTCGACGAGCCGACCAACGGCCTGGACCCCGCCGGGATCCTCGCGTTCCGCCGGATGGTCGCGGCGCTTGTCGACGAGGGGCGGACGGTCTTCCTCTCCTCCCACCTGCTCGGCGAGATCGAGAAGACCTGCGACCAGGTGGCGATCATCGACGGTGGCCGGGTGCTCGCCCAGGGGCCGGTCGGCGAGGTGGCCGCCGCGGGTCCGCTGGAGGTGGTCGTCGGCACGACCGACCCGGCCCACGCCGCGGCGCTGCTGGCCCCCGAGCGCGCCGTCGCCGCGGTCGTGGTCGACGGTGACGCGCTGCGCGTGGCGCTCGACGCCGACCGTGCCCGTCCCGAGCCCGCGATCGAAGCGGTCGTGCGCCGGCTCGTGCACGCCGACGTCCCCATCCACCGCGTCCAGCCGGTGCAGGCGACGCTCGAGGAGCGCTTCCTGTCGCTCACCCGCCGCTTCGAGGAGGTGCAGGCCGCGTGACCCGCCTGATCCGGGCCGAGCTGCTGAAGCTGCTGCGCCGCCGCGGGACGCTGGCGTGGTCGCTCGTGCTGACCGTCGGCGTGATCGTCGGCGTCTACGTCTGGACCGGCGACGGCGGGCCGCGGACGCTGCGGCACTCGCTGGAGGCGCTCAGCATCATCGGCGCCATCGCGGCGATCATGCTCGGCTGCGCCGCGGGCGCCGGCGACCGCTCCGCCGGCGTGTTCCGCGACCTCGTCGCCACCGGGCGCTCGCGGTGGGCGCTGTTCGCCGCGCGGGTGCCGGCCGTGCTAGCCGTCGTGATCGTGCTCGCCGTGGTCGCAGCGGCGCTCTCCGGCCTGCTGGCCACCCTCCTCGCCGGCGACGCGGTGGCCCCGTCGCCGGCCGCGATCGGGAAGGGCGTGGCGTGGATCGCTGCGAGCTTCGCCGCGACCGGGCTGCTCGCGCTCGGAGTCTCCTCGGTCATGGCATCGCAGGCGACCGCGGTCGGGCTGGTGCTGGGCTGGCACCTCGTCGCCTCGCCGCTGCTCGTGCAGGTCCCCACGTTCGGCGATGCCCGCTGGCTGCTTCCGCTCAGCGCGCTGGACCGCCTGGAGCCCGGCGGCGATCCGATCTTCCCGGGGATGTCCCTGGTGGTCGCGGCGGCGGTTCTGGTGGTGTGGACCGTGGGCGCGCTGGCCGCGGGCGCCTGGCGGACGGCGACCGTGGACGCGTAGGCGCGCGGCGGCCCCGGCCCGCACCTAGTAGGCGACCGAGGCGAAGTACAGCCCGTGCGGCAGCGCGGTCTGGCCCGCCTCGGCCCGCGGGCGACCGTCGAGCAGCCCCGCGAACTGCTCGGCGGTCCGCCGCCCGCCGGCGACCTCGAGCATCGTGCCGACGAGCGCGCGGTTCATGTTGCGCATGAACGCGTCGGCGGTGATCCAGAAGCACAGCAGGTCGCCGTCCTCCTCCCAGCGGGCGGCCGAGACGATCCGCTCGAAGCGCACGTGGTCGGTCTCGGTCGGCGTGAACGCGGTGAAGTCGTGCTCGCCGACCAGCATGGCCGCGCAGGCGTGCAGCGCGGCGCGGTCGACGCGGTGGGGCCAGTGCAGCGCACGTCCGCGCTCGAACGGGTCGCGCTGGCGCCGAGCGAGGACGCGGTAGCAGTACGTGCGCGCGCGGGCGTCGCGGCGCGCGTCGAAGCCGTCGGGCGCCGGCTGCGCGTCGAGCAGGGCGATCTCGGGCGGCAGCAGCGCGTTCACGCCGTCGATGCGCTCGGGCGGCGGGCCGTGGTAGGAGGCGACCTGTCCCCAGGCGTGCACGCCGCGATCGGTCCGGCCCGCGACGGTCAGCGCGACGGGCTCGCGCAGGATCACCGCCAGCGCCCGCTCCAGCTCGCCTTGGATGGTCCGCTTGCCCGGCTGTCGCGCCCAGCCGTGGAACGGCGTCCCGTCGTAGGCGATCGTCAGGCGGGTCGTCGGCACGCGCCAGAGGCTAGGTGGCGGCCGTCAGCGCGTGCGCACGGTGACGACCGGGCCGTCGGTCAGCTCGTCGCAGCGCTCGGGTGCGGCGGTGCGCGGGATGCGGATCGGGGTGCCGACCTTCGGCGACTGGCCCACGACGGTCCCGCGCGCCGGCCGGGCGCGGGCTCGCCAGGCGCACAGGGCGTCGCGCGCGTCGGCCGCGCGCAGGCCGACGACGCGCGGCAGGCGCGGGGCGACGTCGAGCAGCCCCTCGAACGCCGCACCGGGTGCGCGGCGGCGCAACGGGCCCGCGATCGCCCGGCCCGCGATCGGCGCCCGCAGCGCGACCCGCCGCAGCGGCGGCACGTGGGCGATCACCGTGCAGACGACGTCGGTCGCGACCGGCTCGCGCACGAACGCGGCGACGCGGATCGCGCGCCGCGTCTCGACGACGACGATCCGCGGCGGCCCCTGCTGGCAGCCGCCGTAGGTGCCCGGACGCACGACCAGCGAGCGGCCGGCCGGCCCCGTCCCGGCCAGCGTCCACGTGAGCCCGACGTCCCGCCATCCCTGGCCGCCGGGCGCCGGCGCGGGATCGGTCGGGCCAGCCGGCCCCGTCCCGGCCAGCGTCCACGTGAGCCCGACGTCCCGCCATCCCTGGCCGCCGGGCGCGGGCGCGGGATCGGTCGGGGGCACCCGCGCCGCGACGGCCCCCACCGTGCGCGAGCCCGCCCCGCCCAGCGTCGCGTCCGGCGCCGCCGCGGGTCCGGGCGCGGCGGCGGCCGCGACGGCCAGCAGCGCGAGCATCGCGTCAGCCGAGGCGCCGGCGGACGAGCCGGCGAACGGTCCAGGACGAGAGCCCGTGCCAGGTGAACAGCATGGCGGTCGGCACGAGTGCGAACGCGGGCCAGAAGGCGCCGCCGCCCGTCACCTCCCAGACGCCGACCAGCGAGCCGTTGAGGACGACGACCGAGGTGCCGTGGGCCTTCAGCGCCGCTCGATCGAGGCGGTCGACCGCCGCGCCGAAGCGGGCGAGCCGACGCTTGGGCACGTCGCGCGCCAGGGCGGCGAGCTCGAGCCGGGTCTCCGCGCGGTGCACGCGATGCACGCGCCGCTCGAGCTCCTCCAAGGTGAGGCGCCCATCCGCATACGCGCCATGCAGCAGTCGAGCGCAGCGCTCGCGCTCGGCATCGGAGGCGAGGAGCATGCGCCCAGGGTAGGGAAGCCGACGCGATCCGTCGGGCACCGGCCGCTCCCGGGCGCACGGGCGGTCGAGCCGGTCAGTCGTCGGCGTCGCTTGCGGATCCACGGCCCTTCGATCCATGACCGCCGCCGGGCTCGCGCTGGCCGCCGGGCGGCGCCTCGGCCTTGGCTGCCTCGGCGTCGTCGGCCGATGCCCCGCGGCCACGACCGCCCCCGCGCGACGACGAGCCGCCGCGACCGCCGTCCGCGTCGCCGCGAGCCGCCCTGTGGCCCCGGTCGCCGCGACCGCCGCCGGCGTCGCCGCGAGTCGCCCGGTGCCCCCGGTCGCCGCGACCGCCGTCAGCGTCGCCGCGAGTCGCGCGGTCGCCGCGACCGCCGCCCGACGACCCGCGCCCCGCCCGCCCCTGTCCCGACCGGGCGCCAGCGCCGGCGCTCGTCCCCGTGACCGACCCGGACCCGGCTCCCGACCGTGTCCCGGCGCCCTTGCCGCGCTGCCCGTCGCCGTCCTTGCGCGAGCCCGACCGTCCGCGATCGTCGCGCGATCGCGGACGGTCGGTCGACGCGCGGCCGTCGCGGCGGTCGGCCCCCCGGCCGGTCCCGCCGCGTCGGTCGTCCCCCTGCCCGGAGCTTGCTGCTGCCTGGTGCCCGCGCGATCCGCCGCCATCGCCGCCGCCGCCGTGGCCGCCCCGCTCGCCGCCGCTGCGCCCGGCGCCCTGGCCACCGCGTCCCGCCGCACCGCCGCCACCGCGGCCGCCCCGCTCACGGTCACCGCGCCCCCGCCCAGCGACGTCCCCGCCACGTCCCACCACACCGCCACCGCGGCCGCCCCGCTCACGGTCACCGCGCCCCCGCCCAGCGACGTCCCCGCCACGTCCCACCACACCGCGACCACGGCCGCCCCGCTCACCGGCGGCGACGTCCCCGCCACGTGCCCCTGCACCGTCGCGGCCGCGCCGCCCTCGCTCATCGCCGTCAGGCCCGCGCTGCCCGTCCCGGTGCGCGGCCTTGCGCGCGCCTCGTTCGCCACGGTCGGCGCGCCAACCGTGGGCGTCGGACCCGTGGCCCACCGGCGCCGCCCGCGGCACCGCGACCGCCCCGCCGCCGCCCAGCACCGCCACCCGCTTCGACGCCACCGACGGCGCCGCCGCAGCCGCCGTCCCCGGCACCGGGCCCTGTGTCCGCGCGGCGACCGTCGGCACGTCGCGGCCATCGTGCTGCACCACCCCGCTCGTCGCCGCCCCGCCGACCACCGCCCCTGCGGCGAGCACGCCGAGCGCCGCCTTCGTCACGACGCTCGCGCCGGCCTCACCGCCGCCCGCGCCGGTCGCGGCACCCAGGTCGGCCAGCCGCAGCAGCAGCGGTGTCGGCGTCAGGGCGGTGCACGCCGCCCGCACCGCTGCCCGCGCCCGGAACAGCTGTCCGCGCGCGGCGCTCGGCGAGACGCCCAGCACCCGCGCGATCTCGTGGTGCGAGCGGCCCTCGAGCTCGCGCAGCAGCAGCGCGTCGCGCTGGCCGGGCGGCAGCGCGGCGATCGCCGCGAGCAGGTCCTCGAGTCGCTCGCGCTGGACCGCGGCGTCGTCGGGGGCGGCCTGCGGCGCCGGCGCGTCAGTGGGCAGCGCCACGTCCTCGTGGCGGCCGCGCAGGACGTTGAGCGCCGCGTTGTGGGCGATCCGGTAGAGCCACGGGCGCAGCTCCAGCGGGCGGTCGTCGTCGCGTGCCATGAGCGCCCTGTGTGCGTTGAGGAACGCCTGCTGCACCGCGTCCTCGGCGCGCTCCGCGCCGAGGACGCGCGTGCAGTAGCGCAGCAACGCCGGGCGGTAGCGCTGCACGATGGTGGCGAAGGCCGGCTCGTGTCCGCCGCGCGCCAGCTCGACCAAGCGCGCGTCGGACTGCAGGCGCAGCAACGCCGCGCCCGCCAGCCGCACCGGATGGGACAGACCCCCTGGCTCCATCGAGCGGAGCACTGCCCCCGTTCGGGGCTACTTGACCAGCTTGACCTCGTCGAAGATCGCGCCCGCGGCGGTCACGTCGATCTCGGCCTTGCGGACGACCGCGCCGGCCGTCAGGTCGGCCGTCGAGCACGGACGGGTGCGCTGGCCGCGATGCTTGCCGCGATCGCCGTTGTCGCGATGGCCGTCGCCGTTGTGGTCGCCGCGATCGTCGGCACCGTGACGGGCGGCGCGCGCCGTCGTGGTCGTCGTCGGGGCCGGCGGCTTGCACTTGACCTCGGTCTCGTCGGTCACCTTGGCCGCGATCTTGGAGCCGTCGGCGAGCGCGAGCGTCAGGACACCGCCGGTGAACGACTCGACGGTGCCGGCGTTGGCCACCGGCGCCTTGGGGCCCTTCCGACCGTGGTCGTCGCCGCGGTCATGGGCGACGGCGGCCACCGGCGCCGCGACCGTCGCCAGGGCGCAGACCGTGCCCAGGATCAGCTTCTTGTTCATGCTCCAGCTCCCCTGCTTCGAGGTTGATGACCCCTGAAACACGACCGGCGCGTGAAGATCACGCGCCGGCGCAAGATAGCTCGCTGAGTGGTCCTAGACGAGCTCGAGGTAGACCATCTCGGTCGCGTCGCCCGCGCGCGCGCCGAGCTTGAGGATGCGGGTGTAGCCGCCCGGCCGCTCGCTGTAGCGCGGCGCGACCTCCTCGAACAGCTTGTAGACCGTGAACTTGTCCTGGCCCAGCTCGCTGAGCGCCTGCCGACGGGCGTGCAGGTCGCCCTTCTTGGCCAGCGTGATGAGCTTCTCGACCTCGGGCTTGACCGCCTTGGCCTTCGCCTCGGTGGTCTTGATCCGCTCGTGCTGGATGACCTCCTTGCAGAGGTTGCGCAGGAGCGCCTTGCGGTGCGCCGTGTCGCGGCTCAGCTTGTGACGGGTCTTCTGGTGGCGCATCTCAGTCCTCGCGGAGGCTCAGCCCGCGGGCCTCGAGCGTCTCGATGACCTCGTCGATCGACTTCTTGCCGAAGTTCGGGATGGCGTTGAGCTCGCCCTCCGACTTCGACACGAGATCGCCGACGGTCTGGATGCCCGCCCGCTTGAGGCAGTTGTACGAACGGACGCCGAGCTCGAGCTCCTCGATGAGGATGTCGTGCATCGGGCCGCCCGAGGCCGCGGCGGCCGCGCCGGCGCCATGCCCGTTGCCGGCCCCGCCCAGCCCGTCGGCGAGCTGGCCGGCCGGTCCGGCGCGCAGCTCCTCGACGCGGTCGGCGTCCGTGAAGATCGCCAGCTGGGCGATCAGGATCTCGGCCGCCTCGCGCAGCGCGGCGGTCGGGTCGATCGAGCCGTCGGTCTCGATGTCGAGCGTCAGCTTGTCGAAGTCGGTCCGCTGCCCCACGCGCGCCTGCTCGACCGCGTAGGCGACGCGGCGCACGGGCGAGAAGATCGAGTCGATCGGGATGACGCCGATCGGCTGGTCCGGCGTCTTGTTCTCCTCGGCGGGGCGGTACCCCCGACCGCGGCCGATCGTCAGGTAGAGCTCGAGCTTGGTCTTCTTCTCGAGCGTGGCGATGTGGACGTCCGGGTTGAGGATCTCGACGCCGGCCGGCAGGTCGATGTCCTTGGCCGTGATGTCGCCGGGGCCCGTGACGACGAGCGGCGCCTCCACCTCGGTGGCGTCCGAGTGCATCTTGCAGACGATGCCCTTGAGGTTGAGGACGATGTCGGTCACGTCCTCCTTGACGCCCTGGATCGTCGAGAACTCGTGCGCGACGCCCTCGATGCGAACGCTCGTCACCGCGGCGCCGCTGAGCGAGCTGAGCAGCACGCGGCGCAGCGAGTTGCCGAACGTGTAGCCGAAGCCACGATCGAGCGGCTCGATCGTGAAGTTGCCGCGGTTCTCGTCGACCGATTCGCTGGTGATCCGGGGGACTTGGAAGTCGAGCATGGGGGCCTTACTGTCGTTCTCTGTGGGCGGCGCGGGGACAGACCGGGCGCGCCGCGCGTCTCAAGCGAATTACTTCGAGTACAGCTCGACGATGAGCTGCTCCTGCACCGGGGCGGCGACCTCGCGGCGCTCGGGCTTGCGCAGGACCTTCGCCGTCAGCGCGTCGTGGTCGGCCTGCAGCCAGGCCGGGACCTGGCCCGTCAGCTCGGTGGCGTCGCGGATCGCCGGCTCGGCGGTGGAGCCCTGCTTGATCGCGATGATGTCGCCCTCGCGCACCTGGTAGCTCGGGATGTCGACGCGACGGCCGTTGACGGTCCAGTGGCCGTGGCGGACGAGCTGGCGCGCCTGGCGGCGAGAGGCGGCGAAGCCGAGGCGGACGAGGACGTTGTCGAGACGCAGCTCCAGCAGCGTCAGCAGGTTCTCGCCGGTGATCCCCTGCTGGCGGCTCGCCTTGTCGTAGTAGTTGGCGAACTGGCGCTCGAGGATGCCGTAGTAGCGCTTGGCCTTCTGCTTCTCGCGCAGCTGGAGGCGATACTCGGACTGCTTCTGGCGCCCGCGGCCGTGGTCGCCCGGCGGGTAGGAGCGGCGCTCGACGCCGCACTTGTCGGTCAGGCAGCGCTCGCCCTTGAGGAAGAGCTTCTGGCCCTCACGGCGGCACTGCTTGCACTGGGGGGAGGTATCTCGAGCCACGGGGTTCTCCTACACGCGACGCCGCTTGCGGGGGCGGCAGCCGTTGTGAGCCTGCGGGGTGACGTCGCGCACGCCCGTGACCTCGAGGCCGGCGGCCTGGAGCGAGCGGATCGCGGTCTCACGGCCCGAGCCCGGGCCCTTGACGAACACCTCGACCTTCTGGAGCCCCTGCTCCATGCCCTTGCGTGCGGCCGCGTCGGCGGTCACCTGCGCGGCGAACGGCGTGGACTTGCGCGAGCCCTTGAAGCCCGCGCCGCCGGCAGACTCCCAGGCGATGACGTTGCCCAGGCGGTCGGTGAGCGAGACGATGGTGTTGTTGAACGACGTCTTGATGTGAGCCTGGCCGATGGGGATGTTCTTCTTCGGCTTGCGGCGGCCCCGCTGGGGGCGCTTGGGTGCAGGCACTTACTTCTTCCCCGCCTTCTTCTTGCCGGCCACCGACATGCGCTTGGGGCCCTTGCGCGTGCGCGCGTTCGTCTTCGTGTTCTGCCCGCGCACGGGCAGGCCGCGGCGGTGGCGCAGGCCGCGGTAGCAGCCGATCTCCATCAGCCGCTTGATGTCCTGCGAGCGCTCGCGCCGCAGATCGCCCTCCACCGTGAGGTTGCGGTCGATCGCGTCGCGCAGCTTGGCGACCTCGTCCTCGGTGAGATCGCGCACGTACGTGTCCGGGCTGATCCCGGTCTGTGCGAGCAGGTCGTTCGAGGTCGAGCGGCCGATCCCGTAGATGTAGGTCAGCCCGATCTCGACGCGCTTGTTGAGGGGGATGTTGATGCCTGCGATGCGCGCCATGCGTCAGCCCTGCCGCTGCTTGTGCCGCGGGTTGGAGCAGATCACGAGGACGGCGCCATGGCGCCGGATGATCTTGCACTTCTCGCACATCGGCTTGACCGACGGTCGAACCTTCATAGTCCCTTTCGGTGAGGCCAGAGAGAGGCGTCGAGCAGGCAGGGGCCCGCAAAACGCGCGACGATTGAAGATAGCAAACGTGTCCGGCGGAGTTGGTACCAGCGCCTCAATCCACGGATCGCCCGATGAAGCCGCGGATCCCGAGCGCCCCGAACACGGCCAGCGACACGACGAGGCCCAGCGCGATCCAGCCGCCGGCCAGATGCGGCGCGTCGGTCAGCGCCGCGCGCATCCCCTCGCTGACGTAGGTCATCGGGTTCGCCAGCGTCACGACCTGGAACCAGCGCAGCGAGTCGAGCGCCTCCCACGGGTAGAAGGTCGCGCCCGTGAAGATGAACGGCGTGAGGATCAGCCCGAAGGCCACGGTGATCCGCGCCGGCGGCACCGCCGTGCCGAGCACGAGGCCGACGCAGGCGCCGACCAGCGAGCCCGCGACGATCATCAGCGCCAGCGCGCCCACCGACGCGCCGCCGAGGTCCACGCCGCCCGGCAGGATCAGCTCGCCCAGCGGCAGGATCAGGACGCCGCCGACGATGCCGCGCAGCGACGCGACGAGCAGCTTCTGGACCGCGACCCAGGCGACCGGCAGCGGCGCCAGCAGGCGGTCCTCGATCTCCTTGGTGAACGAGAACTCGATGACCAGCGGCAGCGCGACGTTCTGCAGCGCGGTGAGCACGAGCGTGAGGGCCATGACGCCGGGCAGCAACGCCTCGCCGTAGCTGCCCTGCGCGGCGCCGATCTCCGGCAGCACGCGGCCGAAGACGAAGAGGAAGAAGACCGGCTGCAGCAGCGACTGGCTGAGGAACGGGATCAGGTCGTGGCGGAACGTGACGTACAGGTCGCGCTCGCACAGCGCCCAGAACGCCCGCCGGGACGCGGCTGCCCCCATCACCGCAGCTCCCGTCCGGTGAGGTGCACGAAGACGTCCTCCAGCGAGCCCTCCATGCGGCGCAGCTCGATGAGCTCGCGGCCGGCGTCGCGGACGAGGTCGGCCATCTCGCCGGGCGTCAGCTCCCCGTAGACGCGCCCGTGCCAGCGGTCCTCGGCCGCCTGCCCCTCGACCTTGCCGGCGCCGTCGACGTCGAGCGCCTCCACCCCGGACAGGACGACCTCCAGGCCGTGCTCGGCCGGCAGCAGGCGCCGCAGCCCGCGCGGCGTGTCGAGGGCGATGACCTTGCCGTGGTCGACGATCGCGATGCGGTCGCAGAGCCGGTCGGCCTCGACCATGTCGTGCGTCGTGAGCATGAGCGTCACGCCGCGGGCGCGCAGGTCGAGCATCGTCTCCCAGAGGAACAGGCGCGACTGCGGGTCCAGCCCGGTGGTCGGCTCGTCGAGGATGAGCAGCCGCGGCTCGTGCATGAGCGCGCGGGCGATCATCAGCCGCTGGGCCATGCCGCCCGAGTAGTTGTCGACCTTGTCGTTCGCCCGGCCCTCGAGGCCCATCCGCGCGAGCATCTCCTCGGCGCGGCGGCGGCGCTCGCGGCGGCCGGCGCCGAAGTAGGCGGCGTGGAAGACCAGGTTCTCGATCGCCGTCAGCGAACGGTCGAGGTTGGGCCGCTGGGGCACGACCGCGATGCGCTGCTTGACCGCCACCGCGTCGCTCCCGACGTCCAGGCCGTCGACGGTGACCCGGCCGGCGGTCGGCTTCACGCGCGTCGTGATCGTGCCGATCGTCGTCGTCTTGCCGGCACCGTTGGGCCCGAGCAGGCCGAAGATCTCGCCCTCGTGCACGGTGAAGTCGATGCCGGCGACCGCGTCGGTCGGCGCGGAGCCGTAGCGCTTGCGCAGCCCCTCGACCGCGACGAGCGCGCCGCCGCCCGCGGCTCGCGCGCTCACGCCGCGGCGCGGTCGGTATCCAGGTGCCAGGGCGTGAGGATCCGGGGCCCGTCGGCGCCGACCGCGACCGTGAACTCGAAGTGCGCGGCCAGCGACCCGTCCTGCGAGTAGATCGCCCAGCCGTCGGCGGCCATCCGCACGGCGTGGCGACCGGCGGTGGTCATCGGCTCGATGGCCAGGACCATGCCCTCCTCCAGCACCGGCCCACGGCCCGGCTCGCCGAAGTTGGGGATCTGCGGATCCTCGTGCATGTCGCGCCCGACGCCGTGCCCGACGAGCGAACGCACGACCGAGAGGCCCGCCGCCTCGACCGTCTGCTGCACCGCATGCGAGATGTCGCCGAGCCGGTTGCCCGCCTTGGCCTGCGCGATCCCGTCGAACAGCGACTGCTCGGTGACGTCCAGCAGCTTGCGCGCGACCGGCGAGATCGGCCCGACCCCGAACGTGCGCGCGCCGTCGGCGACCCAGCCGTCGAGCGTGACGCCGATGTCGACCGAGAGGATGTCGCCGCGCTCGAGCGCGTACGGCCCCGGGATCCCGTGGACGACCATCGAGTTCGGCGACGCGCAGATCGACCCCGGGAAGCCGCGGTACCCCTTGAACGACGGCACCGCGCCCTGCGAGCGGATGTACTTCTCCGCCGCCTCGTCGAGCTGCTTGGTGGTGACGCCCGGGCGGATCTTGCCCTCGATGAGCTTCATCGTGCGCCGGTGGATCTCCCCCGCGGCGGCGAGCTTCTCGATCTCCTCCGGCGTCTTGCGGATGATCACCGCGGGCAACCTCCGGGCTAGATCTGCTCTTCGAGGCGCAGCGTCGCCAGCGTCGCCCGGATGTGGTCGTGGACCTCGGTGGGCGAGCGGCGGCCGTCGAAGCGCTTGAGCAGCCCCTGCTCGTCGTAGAAGCGCACCAGCGGCGCGGTCTGCTCGTGGTACACCTGCAGGCGACGGCGCACCGTCTCCTCGGCGTCGTCCTCGCGCTGGATGAGCCGCGAGCCGTCGATGTCGCAGACGTTGTCGTGCTTGGGCCGGTTGGAGTCCACGTGGTAGACGTGGTTGGCCTTCTGGCAGACCCGGCGCCCGGAGATGCGGCGCACGACCTCGTCGTCGGGGACGTCGATGAGCAGCGCCGCGGTCAGCGACTTGCCCAGCTCCGACAGCGCCCGGTCCAAGGCCTCCGCCTGGACCACGGTCCGCGGGAAGCCGTCGAGCAGGAAGCCGTCCTGCGCCTCCTCCTCGCCGAGCTGGTCGACGATGACGCCGATGATGACGTCGTCGGGCACCAGCTCGCCGCGGTCCATGTAGGCCTTGGCCTTCTGACCGAGCTCGGTCCCCGCCTCGACGGCGGCGCGCAGGATGTTGCCGGTGGCGATGTAGAGCAGGCGGAAGTCGTCCTGCAGGCGCTCGGCCTGCGTGCCCTTGCCTGCGCCCGGAGGCCCGAGCAGGATGAGGTTCAGCTCCGACACGGACGCCGGAGCCTACTTCAAGAAGCCTTCGTAGTTGCGCATCATCAGCTGGGCTTCGAGCTGCTTCATGGTGTCCAGCGCCACGCCGATCACGATCAGGATCGACGTTCCGCCGAAGTAGAAGGTCGCCGACGTCTGGTTGATGAGGATCGTCGGGAGCGCCGCGACCGCCGCGAGGTAGAGCGCGCCGGGGAAGGTCAGGCGGGCCAGGATGCGATCGAGGAACTCGGCCGTCGGCCGCCCGGGTCTCACCCCGGGGATGAAGCCGCCGTACTTCTTCAGGTTCTCGGCCTGGTCGACCGGGTTGAACGTGACCGCGGTGTAGAAGTACGTGAAGACGATGATGAAGAACGACTCGCCGACGAGGTAGGGCCACTTGCTCGGCGAGAAGAAGTTCGAGAAGTCCGTCGCCCAGGGCGTGTTCAGCAGCTGGCCGATCGTCGGCGGGAAGGCCATGATCGACGCCGCGAAGATGACCGGGATGACGCCCGCCATGTTCACGCGCAGCGGCAGGTAGGTCTGGCCGCCCTGGGTCATCCGCCGGCCGATCACGCGCTTGGCGTACTGGACCGGGATCCGGCGCTGGCCCTCCTGGATGAAGACGATCGCCGCGATCACCGCCAGCGCCAGGAACGGCATCATGACCTTGAAGACCTGGTCGTCGCTCGTCCACCACTGGCTGATGCCGTTGGGCAGGCCCGAGACGATCGAGGCGAAGATCATCAGCGAGATGCCGTTGCCGATGCCGCGCTGGGTGATGAGCTCGCCCATCCACATCAGGAGGACGGTGCCGGCGGTCAGCGACAGCACGATGAGGAAGACCGTGCCCGCGTTGAACGGCTCGATGAGCGCCTCGCCGGCGTTGCCGGAGAACGACTTGAAGAGGAAGACGTAGCCGATCGCCTGGGCGAACGCGAGGCCGACGGTGAGGTAGCGCGTGTACTGCGTGATGCGCTGCTGGCCGACCTCGCCCTCCTTCTGCAGCTTCTCCAGCGACGGCACGACGACCGTCAGCAGCTGCAGGATGATCGAGGCCGTGATGTACGGCATGATCCCCAGCGCGAACAGCGCGATCCGCGACAGCCCGCCGCCGGAGAAGACGTTCAGGAAGTTGAGGACGCCGCCGCCGCCGAACTGCTCCTGGACCGACTCGACCGCCGAGGCGCTGACGCCCGGAACCGGGATGTGCGAGCCCAGCCGGTACAGCGCGAGCAGCGCCGCGGTGAACAGCAGCTTCTTGCGGATGTCCGCGACGGTGAACGCGCTGAGGATGGTCGAGAGCATCCGGCCCTCAGGCTACCGGGGTGGGCGTCAGGCCTCGATGACGACGCAGGTGCCGCCGGCGGCCTCGATGCGCTCGCGCGCCGAGGCGCTGAACGCGTGGGCCTGGACCGTGAGCGCCTTGCTCAGGTCGCCCTTGCCGAGCACCTTGACCGGGACGCCCTTGCGCTTGGCGATGCCCGCCTTGGCCAGGTCCTCCAGCGTGACCTCGGCGCCCGCATCGAAGCGGCGCTCCAGGTCGGAGAGGTTGACCGGCTGGGTGTGGGTGCGGAACGGCTCGAACGGCATCGACTTCTTCATGTGCGGGCCGCGCAGCTTGCGCATCCGCATGTGGATCGGCATCTGGCCGCCCTCGAACCGCGCGCGGTCCTTGGAGCCCGAGCGCGCGCCGGCGCCCTTCTGACCGCGGCCCGCCGTCTTGCCGGTGCCCGAGCCCTCGCCGCGGCCGACGCGCTTGCGCGGGCGGCGCGAGCCGGGAGCCGGGTGCAGCGAGTGCAGCCCGATCCGCTCGTTCTCGTTCTCAGCCTTCTCAGCCATCGACCTTCACCAGGTGACGGACCCGGTGCAGCATGCCCCGGGTCTGCGGGTTGTCCTTGACCTCGACCGTGTGGCCGATGCGCCGCAGCCCGAGCGAGCGCAGCGTCTCGCGCTGGGCGTGGTTGGCGCCGTTCTTGCTCTTGATCTGGGTGACGGTCGGCATCAGGCGGTGACCTCCTCCGCGGGCGCCTGCGCGGAGATCGTCTCCGTCGGCGCCTCGTCGGACTCGCCGCCCAGGCCCAGGACCGCGTTGACCGACAGGCCGCGCAGCTGCGCGACCTCCTCGGGCTTGCGCAGCGCCTGAAGGCCGGCGACCGTCGCCTTGACCAGGTTGATCGGGTTCTGCGTGCCCAGCGACTTCGACAGGATGTCGTGGATCCCGGCGAGCTCGAGCACCGCGCGCACGCCGCCGCCGGCGATCACGCCGGTACCGGGCGAGGCCGGCTTCAGCAGCACGTGGCCGGAGCCGAAGATGCCCTCGACCCGATGCGTGATGGTCGAGCCGTGCTTGGGGACGCGGAAGAGGTTCTTCTTGGCCTGCTCGACGCCCTTCTGGATGGCGAGCGGGACCTCGTTGGCCTTGCCGTAGCCGACGCCGACCACGCTCTCCTCGTCGCCGACGACCACGAGGGCCGTGAAGGAGAAGCGCCGGCCGCCCTTGACCACCTTGGCGACGCGGTTGATCTCCACGACGCGCTCCTGGAGGTCGAAGCCGGCGGGGCTGACTGAACGATCGATCTGCATGGAAACTCGTGTCCTAGATTGCCAGGCCGGCCTCGCGGGCGCCGTCGGCCACGGCCTTGACGCGACCGTGGTACTGGTAGCCGCCGCGATCGAACACGGCCCGCTCGATGCCGGCCGCCTTCGCGCGCTCGGCGACGAGGGCGCCGACGCGGGTGGCCTGCTCGAGGCGGCCGAGGCCGCGCAGCTCGGGCTCGGTCCACTGTGCCGCGGCGATCGTGCGCCCGGCCTCGTCGTCGATGAGCTGGGCGAACACGCCGTTGTTGGAGCGGAAGACCGACAGGCGCGGCCGGGTCGCCGTGCCGACGACCTTGGCGCGCACCCGGCGGCGACGCTTGAGACGGCGCGCTTCCTTGGTTACGACGCTCATGCGCGCTTGCCCACCTTCCGGGCGACGTACTCGCCCTCGTAGCGGATGCCCTTGCCCTTGTAGGGCTCCGGCGGCCGCTGCTTGCGGATGTTGGCGGCCACCTCGCCGACGAGCTGCTTGGAGATGCCCTTGACGATCACGCGCGTCGGCTGGGGCACCTCGAACTCGATGCCCTGCGGCGCCTTGATCGGGACCGGGTGCGAGTAGCCCAGCGCCAGCTCCAGGTCCTTGCCCTTGAGCTGCGCGCGGTAGCCCACGCCCTGGATCTCCAGCGTCTTGGAGTAGCCGTTGGTGACGCCCTCGACCATGTTGGCCACCAGCGAGCGCGTCAGCCCGTGCAGGGCGCGGTGCTCGCCGCGGTCGGTCGGCCGGGTCACGGTCACGACGTCGCCGTCCTGGGAGACCGTGATGTCGCGGTGGACGCGCTCGGAGAGCTCGCCCTTGGGTCCGTGGACCCGGACGACGTCGGGCTCGATCGAGACGGTCACGCCCGCGGGGACGGGGATCGGCTTGCGTCCGATGCGGCTCACGTCACCACACCTTCGCCACGATCTCGCCGCCCACGCCCGCGCGCCGCGCGTCGTGGCCGGTCATGACGCCGTGCGACGTGGACACGATCGTCGTGCCCATGCCGCCCTGGACCTTGGGGATGTCGGCCGCCGGCGCGTAGTGGCGCTGGCCGGGGCGCGAGACGCGCTGCAGGCCGCTGATCGCCGACTGACGCGCGTCGGTGTACTTCAGCTTGATGCGGATCTGCTCGCCCGGATGGTCGGCCGTCGGGGCCTCGACCGCGTAGCTCTCGATGTACCCCTGCTCCTTGAGGATCCGGGTCATCTCCACCTTGAGCTTGCTCGAGGGGATGACCACGGTCTCGTGCGCCGCGTGGATCGCGTTGCGGATCCGCGTGAGGAAGTCGGCGATGGGATCGGTCATGGACATCGGGTGCTACCTACCAGCTGCTCTTCGTCATCCCGGGGATGTAGCCGTCGTGGGCCAGCTCGCGCAGGCAGATCCGGCACAAGCCGAACTTGCGGTACACGGCGCGGGGGCGGCCGCAACGGCGACACCGAGTGTACTCCCGGGTCTTGTACTTGGCGGGGCGCGCCTGGCGGACGCGCTGTGAGGTCTTCGCCATGGCGCTCCTACTGGTTCTCTCGGGTGAAGGGCATGCCGAACGCCTCGAGCAGGGCCATCGCGCCCGCGTCGTCCGGCGAGGAGGTCGTGATCGTCACGTCCAGGCCGCGGACCTGGTCGATGGCGTCGTAGTCGATCTCCGGGAAGATGATCTGCTCGCGCACGCCCAGCGTGTAGTTGCCGCGGCCGTCGAACGACGTGCGCTTCAGGCCGCGGAAGTCGCGGATCCGCGGGATCGCGATCGACAGCAGCCGGTCGAGGAACTCGTAGGCGCGGTCGCCGCGCAGCGTGACCGACAGCCCCACGGGCATCCCCTCGCGCAGCTTGAACGCGGCGATCGACTTGCGCGCGCGACGGACGCTCGGGCGCTGGCCGGCGATCGTCGCCAGCTGCTCCTGGGCCGCCTCGAGCATCTTGGAGTCCTGCTTGGCCTCGCCGACGCCCATGTTCAGCGTGATCTTCTCGATCTTCGGCACCTGCATGATCGAGGACAGCCCGAGCTGCTCCTGCAGCTTCGGCCGGATCTCCTCGAGGTAGCGGGTCTTCAGACGAGCGGGTGCGGTGGGGGTGTCAGTGGCCATCAGTCGATCTGGGTGCCGGAGCGACGGGCGACGCGGAACCGCTTGCCGCCCTCGCGCTTGATGCCGATCCGGGTCGGCTTGTTGTCCTTCGGGTCGACCAGGGCCACGTTGGAGACGTGGATCGGGCCTTCCCGTTCGATGACGCCGGCCTGAGCGTTGGGGTTCAGGGCCGACGGCTTCTGGTGGCGCTTGACGATGTTCAGCCCCTCGACGTAGACCCGCTCCTTCTTGGGGTCGACCCGCAGGACCTTGCCGGTCTTGCCGCGGTCCTTGCCGCCGATGACGATCACCGTGTCGTCGCGCCGGATCTTCAGGCTAGCGCCCATCGTCACAGCACCTCCGGGGCGAGCGAGACGATCTTCATGAAGTTGCGCTCGCGCAGCTCGCGCGCGACCGGCCCGAAGATGCGGGTGCCGCGCGGGTTGTTCTGCGCGTCGATGATCACCGCCGCGTTCTCGTCGAACGCGATGTAGGTGCCGTCGTCGCGGCCGAAGGCCTTCTTCGTGCGCACGACGACCGCGGTCACGACCTCGCCCTTCTTGACCGAGCCCTGCGGGTTGGCCTGCTTGACCGTGGCGGTGATGATGTCGCCCACGTGCGCGTAGCGACGGCGCGAGCCGCCCTTGACGCGGATCACCAGGATCTCGCGCGCGCCCGTGTTGTCGGCGACCTTGAGCCGGGACTCGTTCTGGATCATCGAGCCCGCTCCACGACCTCGATGAGCTTCCAGCGCTTCGTGCGCGAGAGCGGACGGCTCTCCTCGACGCGGACGGTGTCGCCCTCGTGGGCGTCGTTGGCCTCGTCGTGGGCGTGCAGCGTCGTCGACGAGCGCACGATCTTCTCGTAGCGCCGGTGACGCCGCGCGCTGTCGATGCGGACCGTGATCGTCTTGTCGGCCTTGTCGGAGACGACGATGCCCTGGCGCACCTTCTTGCGCCCGTGCACGTGCTCGACGGCGGCCGGCGGCTCGGTCTTCGGCTGCGCCTTGCGCGCCTCGCGCTCCTTGAGCCGCCGCGCGCGACGCACGCGCGCCTTGCGGGCCCGCTCCTCCTGGCGCTCGGCGTGGCGCTCCTGCGCAGAGCGGGCCGGGCGCTTGGAGGCGGCGAGGTGCTTGGCCTGCGCGCGCTGCTCCTTCGCGGAGAGCTGCGCAGGGGCCTCGGGAGCCTCCGCGGCCTCCGGCGCCTGCTCGGCGGCCTCGGTCGCCGCGGTCTCCTCGACCGGGGTCTCCTCGTTGGTCTCTTCGTCAGCCATCAGCGGATCTCGTTGGTGTCGATGCCGCGCTCGCGGGCGATGGTCAGGGCCCGCGCGAGCGCGCGCTTGGAGTTTCGGAGGCCCGCGGTGTTCTCCAGCTCGCCGGTGGCGTGCTGGAAGCGCAGGCCGAACAGGTCGCGACGGGTCGTCTTGATGTGCTCGACGAGCTCGTCGTCCTGCATCTCGCGGATGTCGTTCGCGGTGGCCATCAGGCGACGTCCTCCCGGGTCACGAACTTCGTGCGCACCGGCAGCTTGTGCCCGGCGAGGCGCATCGCCTCACGCGCCAGCGGCTCGGGCACGCCGGCGAGCTCGAACATCACGCGGCCCGGCTTGACGACGGCGACCCAGCCCTCGGGCGAGCCCTTGCCGGAGCCCATGCGGGTCTCGGCCGGCTTCTTGGTCACCGGCTTGTCCGGGAACACGTTGATCCAGACCTTGCCGCCGCGCTTGATCTTGCGGGTCATCGCGATACGGGCCGCCTCGATCTGGCGGTTCGTGAGCCAGCCGGCGTCGAGCGCCTTGATGCCGTACTCGCCGAACTGGACCGTGGTCTGGCCCCGCGAGAAGCCGTGCCGGCGCCCGCGGTGCTGCTTGCGGTGCTTGACGCGCTTGGGGGACAGCATCAGCGGCCGCCTCCCTGCGGGCCGCGCCCGCCGCCGCCCTGGCCGCCACCGCCGCCGCCGGGACCGCGCCCGCCGCCGCCGGGACCGCCCGGCCCACGTCCGCCGCCGCCGGGACCGCGCCCGCCACCGCCGCCGCCGGGCCCACGCCCGCCGCCGCCGGGACCGCGCCCGCCGCCGCCGGGACCGCGCCCGCCGCCGCCACCGCCGCGACCGCCGCCGCCGCCGAAGCCGCCGCCTCCGCGACCGCCGCCGCCGAAGCCGCCGCCGCCGCCCTGGCCGCCGCGACCGCGACCGCCGCCCTGACCGCCGCGACCGCCCTGGCCGCCGCGACCGCGACCGCGACCACGGCCGTCACGGCCGTCGCGGCGATCACGCCGGTCGCGATCCTGCTGGGGTGCGGGCGCGTCGATGTCGGTGAGGTCCATGCCGGTGAAGCCCTCCGGCATGATCTCGCCCTTGTTGATCCAGCACTTCACGCCGATGCGGCCGAACGTCGTGCGGGCCTCGTAGAAGCCGTAGTCGATGTCGGCGCGCAGCGTGTGCAGCGGGACGCGCCCGTCCGAGTACATCTCGGTGCGCGCCATCTCGGCGCCGCCGAGACGGCCCGAGACCTGGATCTTGCAGCCCTTGGCCCCCGAGCGCATCGCGCTCGTCAGGGCGCGCTTCATCGCGCGACGGAAGGCGACCCGGTTCTGGAGCTGCTCGGCCACCGACTGGGCGACGAGCTTGGCGTCCAGCTCCGGACGCTTGATCTCCAGGATGTTGACCTTGATCGACTTCTGCGTCATGCGGTGGAGGTCCTTGCGCAGCGCGTCGACCTCCGAGCCGGACTTGCCGATCACGATGCCCGGACGCGCCGTGTGGATGTTGACCTCCACCTCGTTGGCGTCCTTGCGGATCGTGATGTCGCTCAGTCCGGCGTGCGAGAGCTTCCCGATGATGTGGCGGCGGATCGCCACGTCCTCGGCCAGGTAGTCCGCGAACTGGCGCTCGTTGAACCAGTTCGACTTCCAGTCGTGGATGTAGCCGACCCGCAGCGCCTCGGGATGGACCTTCTGTCCCATGCGTTATCCCTTCGGCGTCAGCGTGATCGTGAGATGGCTGGTGCGCTTGCGGATGCGCGTCGCCCGCCCCATCGCGCGGGGCTGGAAGCGCTTGAGGGTCGGACCCTCGTCCGCGTAGGCGGCCTCGACCTTCAGGTCTTCGCCCAGCAGCTCGTGGTTGTGCTCCGCGTTGGCCACCGCGGAGTTCAGCAGCTTCGCCCAGTCCTTGGCCACCGCGCGCGGCGTGAAGGCGAGGATGGCGCGCGCCTCCTCCACGGACTTGCCGCGGATGTGGTCGCAGACCAGCCGGGCCTTGCGGGCCGACGTGCGGACGTACTTCGCCTGGGCGCGGACGACCGGCGGCTTGCCGTCGGTCGCGGCGGCCTTGGCGGCGGGCTTCGGCGCGGGGGCCTTGGCGGGCTCGTCCGCCGCCGGCTCCTCGGCGACGGGCTCGGGCGCAGCCTCGGGCGCAGCGGCCTCCGCCTCGGATGCGTCGGCCTCGGTCGCGGCCGCCTCCGGCTCCGCGGCGTCGGCCACGGGCTCGTCGGCCTGCTCGGCCTCGGCGACGGGCGCCTCCGCGGCGGCCTCGGGCGCGGCGGCCTCCTCGGCCGCGGGCGCCTCGACCTCGGCCTGCGCCTCGGTCGGCTCCGCCTCGGTCTCGTCCAGCTTCTTGTCGTCGTCGGCCATCAGCGGACCTTCCCCGAGCCGGCGTGGCCCCGGTAGGTGCGGGTGGGCGCGAACTCGCCGAGCTTGTGCCCGACCATCGACTCCGAGACGAACACGGGCACGTGCTTGCGGCCGTCGTGGACGGCGATCGTGTGCCCGACCATCTCCGGGAAGATCGTCGAGGTCCGCGACCAGGTCTTCACCATCGTCTTGTTGCCGGACGCGTTCATCGACTCGATGCGCGCCATCAGGCGCTCCTCGACGAACGGTCCCTTCTTGCTCGAGCGGCTCATCGGCTAACGCTTGCCCTTCCCACGCCGCCGACCGCGCACGATGAGGCGATCGGAGGCCTTGTTCTTCTTGCGGGTCCGGTACCCCAGCGTGGGGACGCCCCACGGGGTGACCGGGTGACGGCCGGGAGTCGTCGAGCCCTCGCCGCCGCCGTGCGGGTGGTCGACCGGGTTCATGGCGGTGCCGCGGGTCTGCGGGCGCACGCCCATGTGCCGCTTGCGGCCGGCCTTGCCCACCGTGACGTTCTGGTGCTCGGCGTTGCCGATCGTGCCGATCGTCGCGCGGCACTGGGCCGGGACCATGCGCATCTCGCCCGAGGGCAGGCGCAGGGTGGCCATGCCGCGCTCCTTGGCCATCAGCTGGACGCCGGCGCCGGCCGAGCGCGCCAGCTGGCCGCCGCGACCGGGCTGCAGCTCGACGTTGTGCACCACGGTGCCGGTCGGGATCCGCTCCAGCGGCAGGCAGTGGCCGACGGCGATGTCGGCCTGCTCACCGGAGAGCACCGTGGCCCCGACCTGCAGGCGGTTGGGCGCCAGGATGTAGCGCTTCTCGCCGTCGGCGTAGTGCAGCAGCGCGATGTACGCCGTGCGGTTGGGGTCGTACTCGATCGCGGCGACCTTCGCCGGCACGCCGTCCTTGCGCCGCTTGAAGTCGATGCGGCGATACAGGCGCTTGGCGCCGCCGCCGCGATGGCGCGACGTCTTGCGGCCGTAGCTGTTGCGTCCGCCGGACTTCGTGAGGCCCTCGACGAGGGACTTCTCCGGCTCGCTCTTCGTGATCTCCGCGAAGTCCGGGTACGTCGCGAAACGGCGACCCGGGCTCGTCGGCTTCGGCTTGCGAATGGGCATGGCCTAGGACTCCTCCAGCCCCTGCAGGCCCTGGAAGATCGGGATCGAGTCGCCCGGACGGAGCTGGACGACCGCCTTCTTCCACGAGCGCGTCCGGCCCGCGGTGTAGCCGCGGCGCTTGGGCTTGCTCTTGACGGACATCGTGTGGACGCCGACCACCTTGACGTCGAAGAGCTCCTCGATCGCCTGGCGGATCTGCGTCTTGTGCGCGTCCGGATGGACGCGGAAGGTGTACTTGTCGACCGCGGCGAGCACGTAGCTCTTCTCGCTCACGACCGGGCGGATGATCACCTGGGTGGCGTTCATGACGTCGCACGCTCCGTGAGCTGCTCGAGCGCGGTGCGCGAGGCGAGCACGGCCGAGGCGCCGACGAGGTCGGCGACCCCCACCGCGGCCGCCGGCAGCACCGACACCCGGTCGAGATTGCGGAAGGACAGGGCGGCCTTGGCCTCCTCGTCGGTCAGGACGACGAGCACGCCCTTGGGCTGATCCCAGCCCGCCAGCAGCGCCGCGGCCTGCTTCGTCGACGGCGTCTCGAGATAGGGCGCCGGGTCGAGGACGGCCAGCGAGTCGCGCTCGGCGTGCAGCGACAGTGCGCTGCGCAGCGCCGCCTTGCGCTCCTTGCGGTTGACCTTGAAGGTGTAGCTGCGCGGCTGGGGCCCGAAGACGGTGCCGCCGCCGGTCCACAGCGGGTTGCGGCTGGAGCCGGCGCGGGCGCGGCCCGTGCCCTTCTGGCGCCACGGCTTGGCGCCGCCGCCGCGGACCTGGCCGCGGGTCTTCGTCGCGTGCGTGCCGCGGCGGCGCGCGGCCAGCTCGGCGCGCACCGACTCGTGGACGAGCGGGATGTTGAGCTCGGCCCCGAACGCGGTCGCGTCGAGCGCGACCTTGTCCGTGCCGCCCAGGACGGGGGCGTCAGCCATCGGTGCGCACCTCCACGATGCCGTTGCGGGGGCCGGGGACGGCGCCGCGCACCAGCAGCAGGTTCTGATCGGGACGGACGTCCACGACCGTGAGCCCCTTCTGGGTGACGCGCTGGTTGCCCATCTGCCCCGGGCCGCGGATGCCCTTGAACACGCGCGAAGGCGTGGCGGACGCGCCGATCGAGCCGGGGGCGCGGACGTTGTGCGAGCCGTGGCTCTTGGGACCGCGGCCGAAGTTGTGGCGCTTGATCGTGCCCTGGAAGCCCTTGCCCTTCGAGGTCCCGGCGATCTTGACCGTGTCGCCGACCGAGAAGGCGTCGACGGTCACCGTCTCGCCGACCTGCAGCTCGCCGGCCTCGTCGCGGAACTCCACGAGATGGCGCATCGGCGGCGCGTCGGCCTTCTTCAGGTGGCCGAGCTCGGCCTTGCTGAGGTGCTTCTCCTTGGTGGCGCCGAACGCGAGCTGGACGGCCTCGTAGCCGTCGCGGTCGAGCGTGCGGATGCCGGTGACCGGGCAGGGTCCGGCCTCGAGGACGGTCACGCGCTCGACGTGGCCGTCTTCGGCGAACACCTGGGTCATTCCGAGCTTGCGGGCGAGGATGGCGGTCATTGCTTAGGCGAGACGGATCTCGATGTCGACGCCGGCCGGGAGCTGGTCCAGGCGCTGGAGCGAGTCGACGGTCTTCGGGGTGGGCTGGTGGATGTCGATCAGCCGCTTGTGGGTGCGGATCTCGAAGTGCTCCTGCGAGTCCTTGTCCTTGAAGGGGGACCGCACGACGGCGTAGACGTTCTTCTCGGTCGGCAGCGGCACCGGACCGGAGACGGTCGCGCCCGTGCGCGTGGCCGTCTCGACGATCTCCTTGGCCGCCGTCTCGATCGCCGAGTGGTCGTACGCCTTCAGGCGAATGCGGATCTTGTTCTGCGCTGCCGTTGCCATGTTCTGGGTCTTCTCGCGAGAAGGGGGCGGTGGGTCACCGCCCCCTCGCTGCGCATTCCTTTCCTGGTCGCCCCCGGACCTAAGCGATGATCTCGGTGACGACGCCGGAGCCGACCGTTCGGCCGCCCTCGCGGATGGCGAAGCGCAGGCCCGCGTCCATGGCGATCGGCTGGATGAGCTCGATCTCCATCTGGACGTTGTCGCCCGGCATGACCATCTCGACGCCCTCGGGGAGGTTGGCGACGCCGGTCACGTCCGTCGTACGGAAGTAGAACTGCGGCCGGTAGCCCGAGAAGAACGGGGTGTGACGGCCACCCTCCTCCTTCTTGAGGACGTAGACCTCGGCCTTGTACTTCGTGTGCGGGGTGATGGAGCCCGGCTTGCAGAGGACCTGGCCGCGCTCGATCTCCTCGCGCTTGGTGCCGCGCAGGAGGCAGCCGACGTTGTCGCCCGCCTGACCCTGGTCGAGGATCTTGCGGAACATCTCGACGCCGGTGACGACCGTGGAGGTCGTCTCCTTGATGCCGACGATCTCGACCGTGTCACCGGTGTTGATGACGCCCTGCTCGATGCGGCCGGTGGCGACGGTGCCGCGGCCGGTGATCGAGAAGACGTCCTCGACCGGCATCAGGAACGGCTTGTCGAGATCGCGCTCGGGCTCCGGGATGTAGGTATCCAGCTGCTCGGCGAGCTCGACGATCTTCGCCGTGTACTCCGGGTCGCCCTCGAGCGCCTTCAGCGCCGAGCCGGTCACGAACGGGATGTCGTCGCCCGGGAAGTCGTACTCGGAGAGCAGCTCGCGGACCTCGACCTCGACGAGCTCCAGGAGCTCCTCGTCGTCGACCATGTCGGCCTTGTTGAGGAAGACCACGATGTAGGGGACGCCGACCTGGCGGGCGAGCAGGATGTGCTCGCGGGTCTGTGGCATCGGGCCGTCGGCGGCCGACACGACGAGGATCGCGCCGTCCATCTGGGCCGCGCCCGTGATCATGTTCTTGACGTAGTCGGCGTGCCCCGGGCAGTCGACGTGCGCGTAGTGGCGGTTGTCCGTCTCGTACTCGACGTGCGACGTGGCGATCGTGATGCCGCGCTCCTTCTCCTCCGGAGCGTTGTCGATCTCGTCGAACGAGCGAGCCTGACCACCGTACGTGTCCGCCAGGACCTTGGTGATGGCAGCCGTCAGCGTCGTCTTGCCGTGGTCGATGTGACCGATCGTGCCGACGTTGACGTGGGGCTTGCCCCGCTCGAACTTCTCCTTAGCCACTTTGCCTTGCTCCTCTTGAAATCTCGAACCGCTGGAAAGTACTGAAAAACGCTAGGCGGGGACAGGCTCCCCGGCGCGCTCGCCGACGATCTTCTCGGCGATGTTCGGCGGCACCTCTTCGTACCCGTCGAACTGCATCGTGTAGGTCGCGCGCCCCTGCGTCATCGAGCGCACGTCGGTCGCGTAGCCGAACATCTCGCTGAGCGGCACGCGCGCCGTGACCGCGAGCGCGTTGCCGCGCCGCTCCTGGCCCTCCACGCGCCCGCGACGGCGCGAGAGGTCGCCGATGACGTCGCCCAGGAAGTCCTCCGGCGTGACGACCTCGACGGCGAAGACCGGCTCGAGCAGGACCGGCTTGGCCCGCTTGGCCGCCTCCTTGAACGCGAGCGAGCCCGCGATCTTGAAGGCGATCTCCGAGGAGTCCGTCTCGTGGTACTTGCCGTCGACCAGGGTCACGCGCACGTCGACCATCGGGTAGCCGGCGCGCACGCCGGTCTCCATGGCCTCCTCGCAGCCCTTCTCGACCGCCGGGATGAACTCCGTCGGCACGGCGCCGCCCTTGATCTGCGAGACGAAGTCGAAGCCCTCGCCGGGCGCCGGCTCCATGTCGATGTAGACGATGCCGTACTGGCCCGAGCCGCCGGTCTGCTTGACGAAGCGGCCCTCGATCTTCTGCGCGGTGCCGCGGATCGTCTCGCGGTAGGAGACCTGCGGCCGGCCGACGTTGGCCTCGACCTTGTACTCGCGCTTCATGCGGTCGACCAGCACCTCGAGGTGCAGCTCGCCCATGCCCGAGATCTCGGTCTGCCCGGTCTCCTCGTTGGTCTGGACCTGGAACGTCGGGTCCTCCTCGGCCAGGCGGCCCAGGGCGACCGACATCTTCTCCTGGTCGGACTTCGTCTTGGGCTCGACGGCGACCTTGATCACCGGCTCGGGGAACTCGATCGTCTCGAGCTTGATCGGCGCGTCGGGCGCGGCCAGCGTGTCGCCGGTCACGACCTTCTTGATGCCGACGCCGGCGGCGATGTCGCCCGCGTAGACCTCCTGGACCTCCTCGCGGTCGTTGGCGTGCATCATGAGGATGCGGCCGATCCGCTCGGTGTTGCCCGTGGAGACGTTGAGGACGCGCGACCCGGCCTCGAGCTTGCCGGAGTAGACGCGGAAGTACGTGAGCTTGCCGACGAACGGGTCGGCCATGATCTTGAAGGCCAGCGCCGAGAACGGAGCCGAGTCGTCGGCCTCACGGGTCTCCTCGACCTCCTCGCCGCCCTTGGTCACCGTGCCGGCGACGGCCGGGACGTCCAGCGGGGAGGGCAGGTAGTCGAGGACCGCGTCCAGCAGCGGCTGCACGCCCTTGTTCTTGAAGGCCGAGCCGCAGAACACCGGCGTGAGCTCGATCGACAGCGTCGCCTTGCGGATCGCGGCCTTCAGCTGCTCGGGCTCGACGTCGCCCTGCTCGAGGTACGCCTCGGCCAGCTCGTCGTCGTAGTTGGAGACCTCGTCGATGAGGTGCTCGCGCGCGGCCGCGGCCTGGTCGGCGAGCTCCGCCGGGATGTCGACGATCTCCTGCTCCTTGCCGAGGTCGTCGAGGTAGCGGATCGCCCGCATCTCGATGAGGTCGACGAGGCCGATCAGGTCGGACTCGGCACCCCAGGGCAGCTGCACCGGCACCGGGTTGGCGCCGAGGCGGTCGATCATCGTCTGGACCGAGCCCTCGAAGTCCGCGCCGACGCGGTCCATCTTGTTGATGAACGCGATCCGCGGGACCTTGTACTTGTCGGCCTGGCGCCAGACGGTCTCCGACTGGGGCTCGACGCCGGCGACCGAGTCGAAGACCGCGATCGCGCCGTCGAGCACGCGCAGCGAGCGCTCCACCTCGACGGTGAAGTCGACGTGGCCCGGCGTGTCGATGATGTTGATGCGATGGTCGCGCCACTCGCAGGTCGTCGCGGCCGACGTGATCGTGATGCCGCGCTCCTGCTCCTGCTCCATCCAGTCCATCGTCGCGGCGCCTTCGTGCACCTCGCCGATCTTGTAGGTCCGACCGGTGTAGTAGAGGATGCGCTCCGTCGTCGTCGTCTTGCCGGCGTCGATGTGAGCCATGATCCCGATGTTTCGGGTCTTCTCGAGCGTGAACTTACGGGGCATGGAACAAGGGCTGGGGCTGTCGGTCGGCGGTCTGCGGAGCTGATTCGTGGCAAAAAGAACGGGCCCAGCGGGCCCGCACACGACACCGTCCTGATCGGCAACGGGGTCGCTATCTGGTCGAAGTCACCATCCGCGCGGGCGTGGGCGCTGCGGCGGTGGGACACCAGTCCGCAGCGGCAGGAGACGATAGCAAAAACCCGCCGCTGCTCCGGCACGCGCGCGAATCCGCCCTCGTGGCCCTTCCCGCGGCGAGAAGGACCGCGAAGAACGACGTCAGGCGGCGCGAGGCGCCGCCTGAGGGACCTGCCGGCCGCCGGTGCGACCGGCTACCAGCGGTAGTGCGCGAAGGCCTTGTTGGCCTGCGCCATGCGGTAGATGTCGTCCTTGCGCTTGTAGGCGCCGCCCTGCTGCTGCGCGGCGTCCATCAGCTCGTTGGCGAGGCGCTGGGCCATCGTCTTCTCGCGGCGTTGCCGCGCGAACTCGACGAGCCAGCGCACGGCGAGCGTGCGGGCGCGGCGCTGCGGGACCTCGACCGGCACCTGATAGGTCGCGCCGCCGACGCGGCGAGAGCGGACCTCGAGGACCGGGGTGAGCGCCTTGATCGACGCCTCCAGCTGCTCGATCGGGTCCTTGCCCGACCGCTCGCCGATGATCGCGAGCGCGTCGTAGACGATGCGCTCCGCGGTCGACTTCTTGCCGTCCAGCATCACCTTGTTGATGACCTGCTGGACGAGGCGGGAGCGGTGGACGGGGTCCGGCTCGATCGGCCGGATCTGGGCGGCTGCGCGACGGGGCATGGCTCTACTTCTTCTTGACGCCGTACTGCGAACGGGCCTTCTTGCGGTCGCTGACGCCGGCGGCGTCGAGCGTGCCGCGCACGACCTTGTAGCGGACGCCCGGCAGATCCTTCACGCGGCCGCCGCGCACGAGCACCACGGAGTGCTCCTGCAGGTTGTGCCCCTCGCCCGGGATGTAGGCGGTGACCTCCATCGAGCCCGTGATGCGCACGCGCGCCACCTTGCGCAGAGCCGAGTTCGGCTTCTTCGGCGTGGTGGTGTAGACGCGGGTGCAGACGCCGCGCCGCTGGGGAGCCGCGGTCTGCTTCTTGCGGCCCTTGCCCGACTTCAGGCCGGGCGTGGCGAGCTTCTTGGGCTTGGCCTTGCGGCCCTTGCGGATCAGCTGGGAGGTCGTGGGCATGCGACGGAGAAGCGTAGCAGCGTCGGGCGGGCCGCCGTCAGGCGTGCGCGGCCAGCGCGGACTCGGCGGCGACCGCCTCCACGCCGACCGCCTCGGCGACCGGCGCGTACGTGACCTTGCCCTGCCAGACGTTGAGGCCGGCCAGGAAGCCCGGGTCGCCGGCCAGCGCGTCCAGGCCCCGGTCGGCCAGACGCACCAGGTAGGGCATCGTCGCGTTGGTCAGCGCGTACGTCGAGGTCGTCGGCACCGCGCCCGGCATGTTGGCCACGCAGTAGTGGACGACGCCGTCGACGACGTAGGTCGGCTCGGCGTGCGTCGTCGGCCGCGAGGTCTCGAAGCACCCGCCCTGGTCGATCGAGACGTCGACCAGCACGGAGCCCGGCTTCATGAGCTTCAGCTGCTCGCGCGTGACGACGTGCGGCGCCTTGGCTCCGTGCACCAGGACGGCACCGACGACGAGGTCGGCCTCGGGCAGGCGCTGCTCGATCTCCAGCGTCGAGGCGTAGCACGTCGACGCGCGGCCGTTGAGCAGCACCTCGAGCTCGCGCAGGCGATCGATCGAGCGGTCGTAGACGTAGGTCTCGGCCCCGAGGCCGATGGCGATCTCGGCCGCGTTCTGGCCCACCACGCCGCCGCCGATCACCATCACCTTGCCGGCGGCCACCCCGGGCACGCCGCCCAGCAGCACGCCCCGCCCGCCGAGCGGACGCTGCAGGATGAACGCGCCCGACTGGGTCGCGATCTTGCCCGCGACCTCGCTCATCGGCGCCAACAGCGGCAGCCGGCCGCGCGCGTCCTCGACCGTCTCGTAGGCGATACAGGTCGCGCCCGAGGCCATCAGGCCCCGCGTGAGCTCCGGATCGGGCGCCAGATGCAGGTAGGTGAAGAGCGTGTGATGCGGGCGCAGCCGCGCGACCTCGACCGGCTGAGGCTCCTTGACCTTGACGATCAGCTCGGCCTGCTCGAAGACCGCATCGGCGTCCGGGACGATCCGCGCGCCCTGCGCGACGTAGTCCTCGTCGACGATCGCCGAGCCGACGCCGGCCCCGGCCTGGATGACCACTTCGTGGCCACGATCGACCAGCTCACGGACGCCCGACGGCGTCAACGCGACCCGGTACTCATGGGTCTTGATCTCGGTAGGGACGCCGATGACGGTCATAGCGTCATCATTCCCCCAATGCCCATGGATGTCATCGAAAGCGGGAACCAGCCGTGAGATCCATCGTCCTCGACGAGATCGACCGTGTGATCCTCAGCGAGCTGGTCCAAAACGGACGCGCGACCTACACGCAGCTCGGCGAGCTGGCCGGGCTCAGCCCCCACGCGGTCGGGCCGCGGGTGCGGCGGCTGGTCGACGCGGGCGTCATCACGGGGTTCATCGCGACCGTGGACTTCGGCGCGATCGGCCGCGGGCTGGAGGCGCTCATCGACATGCGGCTGACCTCGACCGCCGACCCCGACCGCTTCGAGGAGAGCGTCGCGGCGATGCCGTCGGTGCGGGAGCTGACGTTCCTCACGGGGCGCTTCGACTACCAGGTGCGCGCGTCGTGCATGGACGCCGACGACCTCGACCACACGGTGCGGGCGCTGCGGCGCGCGGGCGCCGCGGTGACCGAGACGCGGATCGTCCTGCGCTCGCGCCCCTTCCGCCGCGCCGTGGAGGACGAGGCGGAAGCGGCATAGCGCGCCTCAGGCGGCCGAGCCCGACCAGTCCGGCGAGCGCTGCGCGATCGGCACCTGACGGCGGAAGAGCTGGTGGTCGAGGCCGATGACGACGGCGTCGCCGAGCAGCTCGAAGCCGCAGGCGCGCAGGACGGCGATCGCCGGCGCGTTGTCGTCGAGCGCGAAGCCGACGATCGACTCCAGGCCCCGGATCGCGTACGCGTGCTCCACCGCGTGGTTGGTGATCTCCTTCGCGTAGCCGCGGTTCCAGCGGTCCGGGTGCACGACCCAGCCGATCTCGACCTCGGCGCGGCCGGCGACGACGGTGTGGGCGAGGCCGCCGTGGGCGACCACCATCCCGCCGTCGCGCTCGCGCACCGTCCACATGCCGATGCCGTGGGCCTGCCAGTGCGCCGCGTACTTGGCCAGCCAGGCGCGGGTCTGCTCGCGGGTGCGGGCGCCGCCGAGGTCGCCGGGCCACATGACGTCGCCCACCTCCGGGCGGGAGAAGACGGCGTGGACGCCGTCGAGGTCGCGTTCGACGTCGCAGGGCTCCAGGAGCAGGCGATCGGTCGTGGCGGTCTGCGGGAAGGTCAGGGGCATCGGGGCTCCGGGTTCGGGGATCAGGTGCGCAGCGCAGCGAGCACCGCGGGCGGGTCGTCGCGTTCCCAGTCGAGGTCGACGATGACTTCGCGCGCGCCCGCGCGCGCGAGGGCGGGCAGCGCGGCGGCGACGTCGCTCGCGCGGCCCGCGGACGCGACGATGCGCAGGACGACGCGCAGCGGGGTCGCGCCGCGGCCGGGCGGGCGAAGGCGGCGGACCTCGGCGACCTCGCGGGCCAGCGCGTCCGGGTCGAGCGCGGCGGCGTCCTGCTGGGCGAGCCAGCCGCCGACGCGCGCGGCGCGGCGCAGCGAGGCGCGGCCGTGGCCGCCGGCCAGCCAAGGGATCGGGCGCGCGGGGCGCGGCGCGAAGACGATGCCGGGCTCCTCCCCAGCCCACAGCCGCTCCGCGGTCGCGATCCACGCGTCCAGCCGCGCGCCGCGACCGGCGAAGGGGACGTTCAGCGCGTCGTGCTCCTCGGCCAGCCAGCCCGCGCCGACGCCGAGCTGCAGCCGCCCGCCGCTGGCGACGTCGAGCGTCGCGGCCTGCTTGGCGAAGACGACCGGGTTGCGCAGGCCGAGCAGCAGGACGTCGGTCCCGAGCGCGACCCGCTCGGTGGCCGCGACGGCCAGCGCGAGGGCCACGAGCGCGTCGGTCCAGGGCACCGCCGTCGGCCACTCGACCTTCCCCTCCGGGTGGAAGGGGTACCACGAGGCGATGCGCTCCGGCAGCACGACGTGGTCGCTGACCCACAGCGAGTCGAAGCCGGCCTCCTCCAGCGCCCGCGCCGCGGACGACAGCGCGTCCGCGGACGGCGACCAGCCGCTGCTGGGCAGCTGGGCGCCGATCCGCACCGCCGTCACGCGTTGACGGCCATCGCGTTCGAGTGGGCGTTCAGGTTGCGGCCGCCGCCCTCCTCGCACACGTAGATGTCCTCGATGCGCACCGAGAAGCGGTCGGGGATCATCACCGACGGCTCGTTGGTGAACGTCATCCCGGCCTCGAGGACGGTCTCGTCCTCGACCGCCAGGAACGGGCGCTCGTGGATGTCCAGGCCGATGCCGTGGCCCATCCGGTGGCGGAACCACTCGCCCAGCCCCGCCTCCTCGATCGGGGCCCGGCACGCGGCATTGACGTCGCGGGCGACCGCGCCCGGCACGAGCGCCGCGCCACCGGCGGCCTGCGCGGCGAGGACCGCGTCGTAGGCGTCCTGGGCGCCGGCGGGCGGCTCGCCGCAGACGACCGTGCGGCCGAAGTCCGAGCAGTACCCGTCGACGACGCCGCCGAAGTCGAACATCACGACCGTGCCCTCGACGATCGGCGTGCGGGCCGTCGCCGGGACGTGGTTGTCGAGCGCGCCCTCCTCGAAGCCCGTGAAGATGTGCGTCGGGAACGACGGCGTGCGCGAGCCGGCGCGGCGCAGCTCCAGCTCGACCGCCTCGGCCAGCTCGGCCATCGAGACCCCCGGCTGGACGAGCGGCTCGACCGCCGCCATCGCGGTGTCGACCGTCGCGATCGCGCGGCCCATCGCGGCGATCTCCTCGTCGGTCTTGATCCGGCGCAAGTGGTTGACCAGGCGCGAGCCGGTCTGCAGCCTGTCGAAGCCGACGACCTCGCCGAGGTGCAGGACGGTCTCCGCCCACACCCGGTCGCCGACCGCGACCGACCCGGCGCCGGCGATGCCGCCGGCGACCCGCGCGAACGCGGCGACGCCGTCCTCGGCGTCGTCGACGATCACGATCTCGCCGTCCGGCATCCCCTCCGGCATGTCGAACGCCGCGACCATCCGCGGGAAGACGAAGATCGGATCGGCGCCCGGACGGAAGAAGCCCCCGCTGACCCAGCCGTTCGGGTAGGAGAACTGGCCGAAGAACGGGATGGTGCGCTGGACGCCCGAGAGGTACTCGAGGTCGGCGGACGGCGCGAGGAACAGCGCGCCGACGCCGGCCTCCTCCATGCTGGCGTGGAGGCGACGCTGGCGAGCGGCGTAGTCGAACACGGGGTTGGGGTCCTTTCGTCGTGATCAGCCGCGGCCGGCCTGCACCGCGCTGGGGGGATCGGCCGCGACGAGCAGCTCGGCGCGCAGGCACGCGCTGTGGCGGCCGGCGGTCGTCTCGCGCAGGGCCATGTCGTGGGTCGCGCACGCGGGCTGGGCCAGCGGGCAGCGGGGCGCGAAGGGGCAGCCGGTGGCCGGGATCGCCTCGCGCGGCGCCGGCGGAGCGCCGGAGCCCGCCGCCGCCCCTGCCGCCTCCGCCTCGCCGCCGGGCGCGGCCGTGTCGGGCTCCAGGCAGGCGTCCATGAGCGCGCGCGTGTATGGGTGGTGCGGGCGATCGGTGACCTGCTCGGTCGGGCCGTCCTCGACCACCCGGCCCGCGTACATGACGACGAGCCGGTCGGAGAGATGGCGCACGACGGCGAGGTCGTGGCTGATGAACAGCATCCCGATCCCCAGCCGCGCCTGGATGTCGAGGAACAGGTTGATGATCTGCGCCTGGACCGAGACGTCCAGCGCCGAGACCGCCTCGTCGCAGATCAGCAGCTCGGGGTCGAGCGCGATCGCGCGGGCGATGTTGACGCGCTGCAGCTGACCGCCCGACAGCTGGCTGGGCTTGCGCTGCGCGAACGCGGGATCCAGCCCGACGGCGGTCAGCAGCTCGCGCACGCGCGCGTCCTGCTCGGCCCGCGTCCCGCGCCCGTGGATGCGCAGCGGCTCGGCGATCGACCAGCCGATCGTCCGGCGGTTGTCGAGCGCCAGCAGCGGCTCCTGGAAGACCGCCTGGAAGCGGGCGCGCAGCGCGCGCTGCTCGCGGCGCGAGCGCCCGGCCAGCGGCTCGCCGCCGAAGCGGACCTCCCCGCTCGTCGGCTCCAGCAGCCCCAGCGAGAGGTTGGCCACCGTCGACTTCCCCGAGCCCGACTCGCCGACCAGCCCGACGACCTCGCCCTCGCCGACGCTCAGCGAGACGCCGCGACTGGCCGTCACGGCCCGGCCGCGGCGGCCGGGGAACGTCATCCACACGTCGCGCAGCTCCAGCAGCGGCGCCATCACGCCACCTCCGCCAGGTCGGCGACGGGCGCACGGTGGCAGGCGACCTGCGCCCCGTCGACCTCGCGCAGCGGCGGGACCGTCGTGCGGCAGACGTCGATCGCGAAGCGGCAGCGCCCCGCGTACGGGCAGCCGGCGGTCTGGGCCTCGCCCGCGCGCCCCACCTGGAGCGGCACCTTGCGGGGGCCACGCAGGGAGGGCGTCGCGGCGAGCAGGTCGCGCGTGTACGGGTGGCGGGGCGCACGCAGCAGCGACGCCGTCGAGCCCCGCTCGGCCACGCGACCGGCGTAGAGCACGACGACCTCGCTGGCCATCCGCGCGACGACGCCCAGGTCGTGGCTGATGAGCAGCAGCGACAGACCCTCCTCGGTGCGCAGCTGGTCGATGAGCGCCAGCAGCTCGGCCTGCACGGTCGTGTCCAGGGCGCTCGTGGGCTCGTCGGCGATGAGCATCGACGGGCGGTGCACGAGCACGCCCGCGAGCATCGCCCGCTGCAGCATCCCGCCGCTGAAGTGGTGCGGGTAGT
Source organism: uncultured Solirubrobacteraceae bacterium (assembly GCA_964422645.1). GTDB lineage: Bacteria > Actinomycetota > Thermoleophilia > Solirubrobacterales > Solirubrobacteraceae > Capillimicrobium. Next base: position 180,271 of record CAYRCB010000012.1, read on the forward strand.
CGTCCAGCCGGCGCTGCGGATCGTCGATCCCGATCCGGCCCATCGTCTCGACGAGGCGCGCGCGGCGCTGGCGGCGGTCGTCGCCGCGCAGGCCGTCCAGTAGCTGCGCGGCGATCGTGCGCGCCGGGTTCCAGCTCGCGCGCGGGTCCTGGAAGACCATCGCCAGGCCGCCGCGGCGCAGCGTGCGCAGCTCCTTGCGCCCCAGCGCCTGAAGGTCGGCGCCGTCGAAGGCGAGGCGGTCGGCGGTCACCTCGACGGCGCGGTCGAGCAGGCGCGTCGCCGCCAGGATGGTGGTCGACTTGCCCGACCCCGACTCGCCGACGAGCGCGAGGCTGCCGTGCGGCGGCACTGCGAACGAGACGCCGTCGACCGCGGGCCGCGGCGCGCCCGGGTAGCGGACGGAGAGGTTGCGCACCTCGAGGATCGGCCCGCCGCTCACGCGTTCTCCTCCGTCAGCTCGTCGCCGACCCGCACGAAGTACAGGACGGTCAGCAGGATCACGATCCCCGGGAACAGCGCGTACCACCACGCGGTCAGCACGAAGCCCTTCGCCGTGGAGATCATCAGCCCCCACTCGGGACTCGAGCCCTGCGCGCCGAGGCCGAGGAACGACAGGCCGGTCAGCGCGACGAGCGCGTAGCCGATGTCGACCGTCAGCCGCGCGTTCACCTGGTTGAACGTGTGCGGCACGATGTGCCAGCGCAGCAGCTGGCCGGTGCTCGCGCCCAGCGTGCGCGCGGCGCGGACGTGCAGGTCGCGCTTGAGCGACAGCACCTGGCCGCGCACCATCCGCGCGTAGGACGGCCACCAGACGATGATCAGCGCGATCACCGCGGACTTCATGTCGCGGCCGATCGCCGCCGCCAGCGCCATCGCCAGCACGAGGTACGGGAAGGCGAGGAAGACGTCGACGATCCGCATGAGGATCCGGTCGACCCAGCCGCCGGCCCACCCGGAGATCGCCCCGTAGAGCGTTCCGAACGCGGCGGCGATGCAGGCGACGGCCAGGGCCGAGCCGATCGAGAGCCGGGCGCCGTGGATGACGCGCGCGAGGATATCGCGGCCGGCCTCGTCGGTGCCGAAGAGATGCGCGCCGCTGGGCGCCTGGAAGCGGTCCTTGACGTTGACCGCCGACCAGTCGCTGCTGGTCAGCAGGCCCGGGAAGAGGATCACCACGAGGAGCAACACGGCGATCGCCACGAGCACGATCCGGCGCAGCGGCCACCAGCGGCGGGGCGCCCGCGCAGCGGGTGCGGCGACCTGGGAGGCGGTGCTCATCGCTCCTCCTTCAGCCGCGGGTCGAGCAGCGGGTAGACGAGCCCGACGAGCTCGTTGACGACCACGAAGGTGACCGTCGTGACGATCGTGATCGCGAGGATCGGGTTGTAGTCGAACGTGCGGAACGAGTTGAAGGCGTAGAGCCCCAGCCCCGGCCACGAGAAGACGACCTCGATGAGGATCGTGCCCGCCAGCAGCCAGCCGAACTGGAGCGCGAGCATCGTGACGACCGGGTTCATCGCGTTGCGCAGCGCGTCGACCACCACGACCCGCAGCTCGCTGGAGCCGCGGGCGCGGGCGACGCGCACGTACGGCCGGCGCAGCTGGGCGCCCATCGAAGTCCGGGTGAGCCGCGTAGCGATCGCCAGCTGGCTGGCGACCAGCGCGGTGACCGGCAGGACCATGTGCCACAGCGCGTTGCCGAAGGCCGAGAGGTTGCCCGACAGCAGCGAGTCCAGCGTCGTGAAGCCGGTCGTGTCGGTGACGCCGTAGGCGTTGTAGTCGAGGCTGCCCGAGATCGGGAACCACCCGAGCTTGGAGCCGAGGAAGACCTGGAGGACGAGGCCCATCCAGAAGACGGGGACGGCGACGCCGATGATCGTCCCCAGGCCGATGAGCTTGCTGGCGAGCCCCTTCGGCTTCAGCGCCCAGACGACGCCGAGCGTGATCCCCAGCAGCGCGTAGACGACGAACGCCGCGATGACGAGCTCCAGCGTGGCCGGCAGCGCGTTGACGACGTCGTCGAGGACCGGCTGACGGGTCTGGATCGAGTCGCCGAAGTCGAGCGTGAAGACGCCCGTGATGTAGTCCCAGTACTGCTGCCACAGCGGCTGGTCGAGCCCGAGCAGATGGCGCACCTGCGCGACCTGCTCCGGCCCGGCCTGCAGCCCTGCGGCCAGCCGCGCCGGATCGGCCGGGACCACGCGCGACAGCAGGAACGTCAGCGAGACCGCCGCCCAGACGACGACCAGCAGCCAGCCCAGCCGCGACAGGATGCCGAGCGCGATGCGGGCGAAGCGGCCCGACGCCGCCCGCTCCCGGAAGCCGAGAGCGAGCGGCGGAGCCTGCGTGGGACCGAGGTCGGTCATCGCTCCTTGGCGTAGAAGAAGCGCACGCTGTAGGCGGCGTCGAGCTGGTCGTACTTGACGTCCCAGTTGTCGCGGACGGGCTGGGCCAGCTTCGGCGCGGTCACGTAGAGCACGAGGTGCTTGGCCGCGATCTCCTGGTTGAGGTCGGCGACCGCCGCGTTGCGCTCGTTCTCGTCCTCGATCGTGCGCAGCTTGTTGATCTGCGCGTCGAGCGCCGGGTCCTGGAAGTAGGACCAGTTGTAGCCGCCCTTGGAGGCGATGTTGTCGCTGGCGTACGACGAGGCGAGCATGTAGCTCGGGTCGTTGGTCATCGGCGACTGGTTGAGGAAGCTCATGTCCGCGCTCGTGGCGGGCTTGGACATGACCTCGACCATCTGCGGCCACGGCACGATCTGCTGCTTGACCTTGATCCCGAGCTTGCCGAGGTTGTCCTCCAGCAGCGTGCCGGTGAACTCCTCGTAGGCCAGGCCCTTCAGGCCGAGGTACGTCACCGTGAAGCCGTCGGGGTAGCCGGCGTCGGCCAGCAGCTGCTTGGCCTCCTCGAGGTTCTGCTCCGGCGGCGGCTGGTTGGCGATCAGCTCACCGAAGTCGGCCGGCAGCGGGCCGTTGGCCCGATCGGCGAAGCCCTTGTAGAAGTCGAGCATCGCCTGGTAGTCGAAGGCCTTGGCGATCGCCTCGCGGACCTTGGGGTCCTTGAGCGGGCCCTTCGTGACGTTCAGGGGCACGATCTGGACCTGCATCGAGGACTGCTCGACGAGCTTGACCCCGGGCAGCGCCTTGGCGGCGGCCGAGTCGTCCGGGCCGACGGCGCCCATGAGGTCGATCTGCCCCTGGCCCAGCAGCTGCAGGGCGGTCTGGACGTCGGGGTCGGTGCGCAGCGTGACCTTCGTCGGCGTGCCGCCCTCGAACGGGCGCCAGTAGCCGTCGTTCTTGGTCAGGTTGATCGCGGAGTTGCGCTTCCAGTCGACGAGCTCGTACGGCCCGGTGCCGACCGCGTGGGTGGCGAACCACTTCGTCGCCCACTGGTCGTCGGCGGTCTTGTGCTCCTGCACGGCCTTCGGGCTGACGATCGGCAGCTTGGGCAGCGTGCCGAGGAAGAAGACGTCCTTCTGCTCGAGCTTGATGACCAGCTCGGTCGGCGACGGCGCCGAGACCGACTTGATGTTGCCGGCGAGCGTGGCCGGGCCCTGGTTGACGCCCTGGATGCGCTCGATGCCGAGCTTGGCCGCCTGGGCGTTGAACCGCGCGCCGTCGGTGAACTTCACGTCGTCGCGCAGCGTGAAGGTGTAGGTCAGGCCGTCCTTGGAGGCCGACCACTTCGTGGCCAGCAGCGGGCGCAGCTCGGTCGAGCCGGGCGCGTACTCCAGCAGCCCCTCGTAGACGTTGCGCACGAAGACGAAGCCGTCGGAGCTGAACGCCACCGCCGGATCGAGCGTCGGCGTCTCGGCGACGTTGGAGTAGACGATCGGGCCGCCGGCCGTGGCGCTGGCGCCGGACGTGCCGGCCCCGGTCGACGCGCCGGTGTCGCCGCCCGCGCTGGGGCTGCTGTTGCCGCCGCACGCGGCCAGCGCGCCGACGACCATCGTCGCCGCCGCGGCCGCGGAGGCGAGCCTCATCATGGTCCTGCTCATGAGCTCTCCACCATCGTGGTCGTGATGTATCCGTCGAGCACGTCCTGCTCGATCGCCTCCGTGCTGCGCTGCGCGGGATCGCCGTAGCCCCCGCCCCCGCCGGTGCGCACCACCACCCGCGCGCCCTTGGGCAGCGGAAGGCGGTTGACCTTCAACAGCTGCTGCGGGCCGTCGCCGCGGTCGACGAGCACCTGCGTCGGCTCGCCTTCCTCCCCGCCGAAGAGGCCCCATCCCGGGAGCTGGCCGCGCTCGAACCACAGCGAGACCGAGATGTCGTCGCCGAGCGTCTCGTACTCGCGCTCGATGCCCAGGCCGCCGCGGTGGCGCCCGCGGCCGCCCGAGTCCGTCCACAGGCCGTAGCGGTGCACCCGGATCGGGTAGAGCGACTCGACGACCTCGACGGGGAAGTTCTTCAGGTCCCCGCCGCCGTAGTTGATGAGGCCGTTGGACCCGTCGCCGCCCGCGTGGGCGCCCCAGCCGACCGCCGTCGCCTCACCGCACACGAAGCGCTCGCCGGTCCGCGGGTTCGGTCCCGTGAACATGATGTTCATCGCGTCCGAGGGCTGGCCGGCGACGACTGCGTCGGGCATCGCCGGAGCGAGCGCCCGCAGGAAGAGGTCGATCATGAGCCCGAGGTGCGGGTAGTAGTACTGGCACGCCGCCGGCTCGCGCGCGTCGAAGACCGAGCCGGGGTCGACGAGGATCTCCATGTTGCGGAAGGTCCCGCCGGTGACCGGCGTGTCCGGGTTGAAGAGGAACTTGTAGGCCAGCCGCGCGCCCGAGATCGTCTGGGCCAGGCCGCAGTTCATGCAGCCGGGCGTCTGCGGGCTGGAGCCGCGCAGGTCGAGCGTCATCCGGTCGCCGTCGACGACGACCTTGACCTTCACCGGCACCGGGTCGCCCCCGGGGCCGGAGGAGTCAAGCTGGCCCTCGGCCTCGTAGGTCCCGTCGGCGATCGCGGCGACCGCCTCGCGATCGAGCTGCTCGCACTGGGCGAAGATCGCCTGCGCAGCCTCGCGGACGCTGTCGGCGCCGAAGCGCGCGTAGAGCGCCTGCAGCTGCTGCTCGCCGGTGCGGCACGCCGCGATCTGCGCGTGCATGTCGCCCCAGATCGACTTCGGCAGGCGGCTGTTGCGCGTGAGGAAGTCGATCGTCTCCGTGCAGGGCTCGCCCGCCTTGTACAGGTGGGTCGGCCCGATCCGGTAACCCTCCTGGTAGATCTCGGTGGCGTCCATCGCCTGGCTGGGGTCCTTGGCGCCGATGTCCAGCCAGTGCGCCTTCGTGGCGCAGAAGCCGACGAGCTCGCCGTCGTGGAAGACCGGCGAGAAGACCGAGACGTCGTTGAGGTGGCTGCCCGTGAGGTAGCTGTCGTTGACGGCGTACACGTCACCGGGCTGGTAGACCTCCGGCCCGCCGAAGTGCGCGGTCGTCACCTCGATCGCCGCCTCCAGGTTGCCGAGGAAGATCGGCAGGCCCGGGGCCTGGCCCAGAAGGCGCGCGTCGGCGTCGAACAGGCCGACCGAGCAGTCCTTCATCTCGTAGATGATCGGCGTGTAGGCCGACCGGGCCAGGTTGTTGTTCATCTGCGCCGAGATCGAGTTGAACGCGTTGCGGATGACCTCGACGGTCACGGGATCGGGCATCAGGAGCCGCTCCTTTCGATGAGGAGGGAGCCGCGCGGGGAGACGGAGGCCGTCCATCCCGGCGGGATCGCCGTGGTGCACGCGTCCTCGAGCACGATCGCCGGGCCGGGGACGGTGTCGCCCTGCCCGAGCGCCTCGCGCCGCACGACCGGGGCCTGGGTCCAGGCGTCGCCGAAGGACGCGGTGGTCTCGCCGACCGCCTCGTAGCCGGCGCCGGGTGCCAGCGCGGCGGTCGCGGTCTGGTCGACGCGGCCCAGCGCCTTGATGCGCAGGTTCACGCACTCGACCGGCTGGCCGGGGTTGTTGTGGCCGTAGCGGTCGAGGTGCGCCGCGTCCAGCCAGGCCGGCAGCGATGCGATGACCGCGGCGGGATCCTGGTCGAGCGCGAACGAGACCGTGACCGTGTACTCCTGGCCGGCGTAGCGCAGGTCGACGGCGGGGACGAGCTCGATCGCCGCCTCCTCGACGCCGTCTTGGGCCAGCAGCGCGCGGGCGCGGGCCGCGAGGTCGTCCAGCGTCGTCCGCAGCTGGGCGGGCGCGAGCTCGGCCGCCGGCGCGAAGAGCGACTGGACGAGGTCGTGACGCGTGTCGGTGTGGAGCATCCCCCACGCCGACAGGACGCCCGGGTTGCCGGGGACGACGACCCGCGGGATGTCGAGCTCCGCGGCCAGCGAGACCGCGTGCAGCGGGCCGGCGCCGCCGAAGGCCAGCAAGCTGAAGTCGCGCGGGTCGATGCCGCGGGCGACGGTGATCTCGCGGATCGCGTTGGCCATCGCGGCGTCGGCGACGGCGACGATGCCGCGGGCCGTGGCCGTGCGGTCGAGCCCGAGCTGCTCGCCGAGGCGATCGATCGCAGCGTTGGCCGCGTCGACGTCGAGGTCGAGGTCGCCGCCGAGGCGGGCGCTGGCCGGCAGGCGGCCGAGGACGAGGTTGGCGTCGGTGACCGTCGGCTCGGTGCCGCCGCGGCGATAGCAGGCCGGACCGGGCTGGGCGCCGGCCGAGCGCGGCCCGACGCGCAGGGCGCCGGCCTCGACGTAGGCGACCGAGCCGCCGCCCGCGCCGACGGTGTGCACCGCGACGGCGGGGGTCAGCATCGGCTGGCCCTCGAGGGTGAGCGACGGCTCGACGTCGGCGCGGCCGTCGATGACGAGGCTCACATCGAACGAGGTGCCGCCCATGTCGACGCAGATCAGGCGGTCGAGCTGCAGGTCGGCGGCGATCTCGACCGCGGCGACGGTGCCGCCGACCGGGCCCGAGAGCAGGGTCTGGATCGGCTTGTCGCGGGCGACCGTGGCGGTCATGACGCCGCCGTTGGACTGCATCACGCGCAGCTGGCGGTCGAATCCGCGCTCGGCCAGCTGGGCCTCGAGGCGGCCGAGGTACTCGCCGACGATCGGGGCGATGTAGGCCGAGACCGCGGTCGTGCTGGTGCGCTCGTACTCGCGCCACTCGGGGGCGACGTCGACCGAGCAGAGCACCGGCAGGTCCGGCGCCTCGTCGGCCAGGATGCGCTGCACCGCCCGCTCGTGCACGGGATTGGCGTAGGCATGCAGGAAGACGACGGCGACCGCGTCGTAGTCGTCGCCCAGCCGCTGCGCGAGCTCGCGGACGGCGTCCTCGTCCAGGGCGGTGAGGATCTCGCCGCCGGGGGCCATGCGCTCGTCGATCTCGAAGACGTCGCGGCGCGGGACGAGCGGCGGGATCGGCCGGTAGCGGACGTCGTACATGACCGGCCGGTTGGCGCGGCCGATCTCGTAGACGTCGCGGAAGCCGCGCGTGGTGAGCAGGGCGACGCGCGCGCCGCGCCGCTCGAGGAACGCGTTCAGGCCCGCGGTGGTCCCGTGGACGAACGTGTCGAGATCGGCGACGTCCATGCCGAGCCCGGCCACCGCGTCGAGGACCCCGCGGGCCAGGTTGCCCGGCGTCGTCGGCGCCTTGGCCGTGATCTCCCGTCCGTCTTCTGCAATGGCGACGGCGTCGGTGAACGTGCCACCGATGTCGACGCCCAGTCGGAACCGCAAGCGGAATCCCCCTTCGTCGAAGCCTGCCGAGGCGCTACTCCGACACCGCCGGCGACTGCTCGCATAGCAACCAGTTGTTCGCATTTTGTACAGACGCGTCTCGGGCCTGTCAAGCGTTGCGTCGACATAGCGCGCATATGCACGCCATGCGAACGCACGTTGCGGGGTTTCCGGCAGGCGAACGCGGCGCGGCGCCGGACCGTCGTCGTCCGTCGGCGGACCGGCGCAGGGCGGTCGCGGGGCCTGACTCAGGCGGCGAGCTCGCGCCCGCGCAGGGCGAGCCAGAACTCGATGCGGTCGCGCGCCGAGGAGAGGTCGCGGCCGGTCAGCTCCTCGATCCGGCGCACGCGGTAGCGCAGCGTGTGGCGGTGGCAGTAGAGGCGCCGCGCGGCGGCCTCCCACTGCCCGTTGCACTCGATGAAGGCCTCTAGCGACCGCAGCAGCTCGCCGCCGTAGGCGCTCTCGCCGTCCTCGAGCGGGCCGAGCAGCGAGTCGCAGTAGAGCGCGAGCGCCTCGCTGTCCTGCAGCGCGAGGAGGAGGTGGAACGAGCCGAGGTCGCGATAGGTCGCGACGCCCGTGGCAGCCGCGGCCTGGCCACCGGCGGCGGGGTCGCCCCGGCGGCCCGATCCAGCAGGCCGGCCGCCGTTGCGCTGTCCCGCGCTGCGCGCCCCCGGCGTGTCGGGGCCCGCGAGCGCCCGCGCCTCCAGCGCCCAGCGCGCCTCGTGGTAGGCGCGGCGCGCGTCGCCCGCCTCCACCGCCCTCCCCGCGCCGGCGCGCACGCCCGCCGCCGGGTCCAGCATCGCGGCGACGCGCCGCGCGACCCGGCCCGCGAGCTCGAACAGCTCGTCGTCGTCGCAGCCGGGGACCAGCGCGCTCGCGTGCGTCCCGTCGCCGGCGACGAGGCCGCCCACCGCCTCGTCGCGCAGCGCGGCGTCGAGGGCGTCCTCGAGCCGCTGCACCGGCACGTCGGCCGCGAGTACGAGCGCGGCGACGCGCCGTTGCAGGCCGAACGGCTCCAGCCGCCGCACCAGGTCCCGTCCGCGCAGCTCCCCCCGCGCCACCTGAGCGAGCACGTCGCCGGCCAGACGCCGCTCGGTCGAGCCGGCGACCCGGCGGCGCAGCAGCTCCAGCGCGACGACCGTCGTGGCCTGATGCAGCAGCAGACGATCGAACTCGTCCAGCGCGCCCCCGTCCTTGACGGCGACCAGCCACGCCTGCGGCACGGCCGCCGTGCCGGCGCTCGCCGCCCCGGGGCCGCCGACCGGCAGCGCGAGGGCGCGGCCGACGAGCTCGGGATGGTCCGGGGCGAACGGCTCTCCCGCCCCGGCTCGCGCGCGATCGTGGAGGACCGCCGTGAGCTCCTGCGCCGTCGCCGCATCGACGTCGAGGCGGAAGGTGCGCCGCGCCAGGTGCTTGCCGCGCCCGTCGAAGACGAGCACCGCCGCCCCGAGCATCGAAGCCAGCGCGCCGGCGATCGCGTCCAGCCCGCCCTCGCTGAGCACGATCCGCTGCAGACGCTCCTGCGCCGCGATGCAGCGGCGCAGCACGCCGTAGTGCTCGTTGACCAGCGTGGTGAAGGCGCGCTCGGTCACCGCGATGAACGGCATCTCGTAGGGCACCTCGAAGAGCGGGAAGCCGCGCTCGCGGGCCGCCTCGACGAGCGCCGTGGGCGTCGTCGGGTGGTTGACCTCCAGGCCGAAGCCCAGCCCGGCGATCCCGTGATCGGCCAGGCGGGCGATGAACGCCCGCTGCTCCTCGGCCGCCTCCAGGCCCATGCCCGTGCACAGCAGCAGCTCACCGCCCGAGAGCCACGGCGTCGGGTCGCGCTCCTCGGAGATGTGGACCCAGCGCACCGGCGCGTCCGCCGCCGCCTCGCCGCACACGAGCTCCAGCCCGAGATCGCGCACCAGCTGACGGACGGTGAGCATCGCCGCTACGAGCGCCGCTCGATCTGGGCCCAGGCGTCCTCGAGCGTGGGCCGCAGGATCGACTCGATCTCCTCGAACTCGGCGGGCCCGGCGATGAGCGGCGGCGACAGCTGGATGACCGGGTCGCCCCGGTCGTCGGCGCGGCAGATGAGCCCGCGCCGGTACAGCTCGCCGGAGAGGAAGCCGCGCAGCAGCCACTCGGACTCGTCGTCGTCGAAGGACGCCTTCGTCTCGGCGTCCTTGACCAGCTCGATCGCGTGGAAGTACCCGGCGCCGCGGACGTCGCCGACGATCGGGATGTCGCGCAACGAGTCGAGCATCTCGACGAAGGCGGCCTCGTTGGCGCGGACGTGGTCGAGGATGCCCTCCTGCTCGATGACGTCGAGGTTGGCCATCGCCACCGCGCAGGAGATCGGGTGGCCGGCGAACGTGAAGCCGTGCAGGAACGACGCGGGGCCCTCGAGGAACGGCTCGGCCACCCGGTCGGACACGATCATCGCCCCCAGCGGCGCGTAGGCCGAGGTGATGCCTTTGGCGGTCGTGATGATGTCGGGCTGGTAGTCGTAGCGCTGGGCGCCGAACCACTCGCCGAGGCGCCCCCAGGAGCAGATGACCTCGTCGGAGATCAGCAGGACGTCGAGCTCGTCGCAGATCTCGCGCACCCGCTGCCAGTAGCCGGGCGGCGGGGTGAAGCACCCGCCGGCGTTCTGGACGGGCTCCATGATCACCGCCGCGACGGTCTCCGGTCCCTCGAACAGGATCCGCTCGCGGACCGCCTCGGCCAGCGTCTCGGCGCCGTAGCCCGGCTTCAGGCGGTACTGGTTGGTGTTGGGCACGTGGCAACCGCCCGGCGTGAACGGCTCGAACGGCTGGCGCAGCGTGGTGATCCCGGTCGCCGTGAGCGCGCCGAGGCTGGTGCCGTGGTAGGCGACCTCGCGGGCGATGACCTTCGTCTTGTTCGGATGGCCCGTGAGCTTGTGGTACTGGCGCGCGAGCTTCAGCGCCGACTCGACCGCCTCGCTGCCACCGCTGGTGAAGAACACGCGGTTGAGGTCCCCGGGCGCCAGGCCGGCGATCCGAGTGGCCAGCTCGATCGCCGGCGGATGCGCGTAGGACCAGTTCGTGAAGAAGCCCAGCTCCTTGGCCTGATCGGCGCCCGCCTGCGCCACATCGGCGCGCCCGTGGCCGATGTTCACGCAGAACAGCGCGCTCAGCCCGTCGAAGTAGCGCCTGCCTCGCTCGTCGTACACGCGGCAGCCCTCGCCGCGCACGATCACCGGGATCTCATGCTCGGCGTCGTAGCTGCCCATGCGGCTGAAGTGCATCCACAGGTGCCGGCGCGCCTGCTCCTGATGGGACATCGCTGCGTGGGCGACCGGGTCGGTCAGAGCCATGGGGTGTACTCGCTTCTCCGATGTGGCGTATGAGAGACGTCGATTGAACAACGTATCGGACGGAATGGACCGGCAGCGTGCGCCGAAACGGTCAATCCCGTGCACCGCCGGGGCGAGATCGCCCGCCGGACGGCCTCGACACGAGCATGGTCCCGGTCATCCACACCGCCCGCACGCCGCTCCAGCGCCTGCGCGGCCTCGCCCTGCGTCGCCGGCTGCGCCCCGGCGAGGGGCTGCGGCTCGACGGCTGCCGCTCGGTCCACACGTTCGGCATGCGCTTCGCCCTCGACCTGGTCTGGCTCGACGCGCGGGGACGGGTGCTCCGCGTGGACCGCGACGTCGGCCCGGCCCGGATGCGAACGTGCCGCCGCGCCCGGTCGGTGATCGAGGTCGCCGCGGGAACCGGCGACGCGGTGGTCGCGATGCTGCATGCAGCGGCGGCCGACGGCGACCGGCCGCGGTCTGGCGGCGCGCGGGCGAGCACGGCGCGAGGAGGCCCCGCATGATGCCCCTTCCCCTCACGCTGCTCGCGCTGGCCGTCGGCGCGGCGGCGAGCGTCACCGACCTGCGGCGTCGCGTCGTGCCGAACCGGCTCACCGCTGCGGGCGCCGTCGCCGCCGTCGCGGTCGGTGCGGTCGTCGATCCAGCGGGGGAGCCTGCGCGGCTGGCTGCCGCGGCCGGCGCCGGCGGGCTGCTCCTGGCGGCGGCGCTCGTGCGGCCCGACGGGATGGGCATGGGCGACGTCAAGCTCGCGGCGGTTCTCGGGCTGTGCCTGGGTCCGCCGGTCGCGCTCGCCGTGCTCGCGGCGTGCCTCGCCGGCTGTGCGGCCGGCACGGTCGTCGCGGTCCGCCACGGCTGGCGCGCCGCTCGCGCCGCAACGGTCCCGTTCGCCCCGTGCCTGGCCCTCGGCGCGACCGTCGCCGTGCTGCCGGGACTGTCCGGCTGAGCCTTACGCCGCAGCGGGCTGTGCCGCGCCCTCGAACCGGGCGGCGCGGACCGGGCCCGGGGTCAGGGCGGCCGCGACGATGACGAGGACGAAGGCGAAGGACTGCAGGGCGATGCCGAGCGCGTCGGCCGGGAGCGGGTCGTCGAAGACGAGGATGCCGCCCGCGATGCAGGAGATGTTCGCCGCCGTGCCGGTGATCGCGATGACCGGCACGGCCTCGCCGTCCTGCAGCCCGCGGGCCGAGGCGTAGAAGGCGGCCACCGACGCGAGCGCCGCGACGATCAGCCACGGCGACAGCAGGCCCAGCGCCCCGTCGATGCCCACCAGGCCGGTGAGCGCCTTGATCGCGACGTCGGAGACGCCGAAGAGGATGCCCGCGGCCGCGCCCAGCGCCAGCCCGTGGTGCTCGGCGCGCGCGCCGACGACGCGCGGCCCTGCGATCAGGAGCATGCCCAGCCCGAGCAGTCCGCCCTCGAACGCGGTCATCGCCACCAGCGAGTAGCTGGAGTGGCTGCCGGTCGCCGCCGGCTGGGTGACTGCGATGAGGACGAGCCCCAGCGCGGTGGCGGCCAGTCCGAACCACTGCCGGCGCCCCACCTGGAACCCGAAGAGCCGGTCGGCCATGACCGCCAGCAGGACCAGCCCGCCGGCGAGCACGACCTGGACGACGGACATGGGCGCCAGTGCGAGCGCGGCGACGTGGAAGACCCACGCGCCGGTCGCCACGAGCATGCCCACCGCGAACCACGGCGAGCGGAACAAGCCGGCGGCCGACGCCACCGGACGGCGGATGTCGACCGGAGGGGCGGCGCAAGCGCCGCGGTGCTTGTAGAGGAACGCGAGATTCGTGGCGAACGCGCACAGGAGCGCGAAGAGGATGCCGAGGTGGATGCTCATGCGGAGGGGAACGAGGACCGGGAGGCTCGGAGGACGCGGTGCCGGGGGTCATTCCAGCAATCGGCCACGGCGACCCGAACTTGGATGCCCGGTGCGACCTGGCACCATAGCGATCCACGCCCGACGCGAACGCAATTCGCGCTGCTTTTGGAGAAGTTGCTGCAAAATCGCGACAAGCCGTTGCTCTTCGTCGACATCGACGGCGTGATCAGCCTGTTCGGGTTCCCGCCCGAGGACGTCCCCCCACGTTGCAGCTGGCACCAGGTCGACGGCATCGTCCATCTCCTTTCGCACGAGGCCGCCGAGCACCTGCTGGTGCTTGCGGACCTGTACGAGCCGATCTGGTGCACGGGCTGGCAGGAGCGCGCCAACGAGCACCTGCCATACGCGCTCGGCCTCGGCCCGTTCCCGCACCTGAGCTTCGGGGACAGCCCGCTGCACTGGAAGCTCGCGGCCGTCCAGGCCCGCGCGGGCGACCGCCCGCTGGCGTGGATCGACGACGACCTCAACGACGCCGTCCGCGACTGGGCGCGCCGCCGCTCATGCCGCGTGCCGACCCTGCTGGTCGAGACCGAGCCCGCCACCGGCCTGACCGGCGAGCTGGGCGACCGGCTGCGCCGGTGGGCGGCCGAGTCGCGCGAATCGGTCTCCTGAACGACGAAGGGCGGCCCGTGAGCCGCCCTCCGCGTGCGTCTTGCGTCCTGCGCAGCGCCTAGCGCTGCTCGCCGTCGTCGGACGGGACGTCGAGGTCGGCGAGCTCCTCGGCGAAGCCGGGGTCGTCGCCGCCCCCGTTGCCGATCTCGCCCAGCGACGCCAGCTCCTGGTCGTCGAAGCCGAACCCGCCGAGTCCCTCGCCGCCGAGCCCGAGCTCGGCCGCGATGTCGTCGGAGTCCAGCAGCCCGACCTCGTCGGCGCGAGGCAGCGGCTCGGACGGCTCGATCTCGATCCGCCGGTAGCGCTTCAGGCCCGTGGCCGCCGGGATCAGCTTCCCGATGATCACGTTCTCCTTCAGGCCGTTGAGGCGGTCGATCTTGCCCTCCAGGGCCGCGTCGGTGAGGACCTTCGTCGTCTCCTGGAACGAGGCCGCCGACAGGAACGAGTCCGTGTTCAGCGAGGCCTTCGTGATGCCGAGGATGATCTCCTCGAACTGGGCCGTCTCGCCGCCCGCCTCCTTGACCGCCTCGTTCACGCGGGCGAACTCGTAGCGATCGATGAAGGCGCCCGGCAGGTAGTCCGTGTCGCCCTTCTGGTCGACGCGCACCTTCTTGAGCATCTGACGGACGATCAGCTCGATGTGCTTGTCGTTGATGTCGACGCCCTGGGACTTGTAGACGACCTGCACCTCCTTGACGAGGTACTGCTCGGTCGCCGTGCGGCCCTGGATGCGCAGCACGTCGTGCGGGTACAGCGAGCCCTCGTTGAGCTGCGTGCCCTTCTCGATGCGCTGCCCGTCCTCGACGAACATCCGCGTCCGGCGCGGGAAGGAGTACTTGTGCTCCTCGCCCGCGTCGTCGGTGACGTGCACCGTGATCGCCTTGTCGGTCTCCTCGATCGCGACGACGCCGTCGACCTCGCTGATCTGGGCCAGGCCCTTCGGCTTGCGCGCCTCGAACAGCTCCACGACGCGCGGCAGGCCGTGCGTGATGTCCGCGCCGGCGACGCCGCCGGTGTGGAACGTGCGCATGGTCAGCTGCGTGCCCGGCTCGCCGATCGACTGCGCGGCGATGATGCCGACCGCGTCGCCGATCTGGGCCAGCTGCCCGGTCGCCAGCGAGCGGCCGTAGCAGGCCTGGCAGACGCCCGACGGCGCCTCGCACTTCAGCACCGAGCGCACCGGGATCCGGGCGTTGACGCCCTGATCGTCGTACTGCGCGCGGTAGGCGGCGGCGATCGCCTCGAACTCGGGCCGGCCGATCTCGGCGCCCTGCTCCACGAGGACGGTCCCGCCGTCCGGGCTCTTGATGTCGACCGGCGCGATGCGCCCGACGAGGTTGTCGTTGGGCTCGCCGCCGTCGTTGAACGCCAGCAGCTCGATGTACTCCTCCGAGCCGCAGTCGATCTCGCGGATGATCACGTCCTGCGACACGTCGACCAGGCGCCGGGTCAGGTAGCCCGAGTCGGCCGTGCGCAGCGCGGTGTCCGCGAGGCCCTTGCGGGCGCCGTGCGTCGAGATGAAGTACTCGAGCACGGACAGGCCCTCGATGAAGTTGGCCTTGATCGGCCGCGGGATGATCTCGCCCTTCGGGTTGGCCATGAGGCCGCGCATCCCCGCCAGCTGGCGGATCTGCTTGAACGAGCCGCGGGCGCCCGAGTTGGCCATCATGTAGATGGGGTTGAGCTCGTCGAGGTTGGCGACCATCGCGTCGGCCACCTCCTCGGTCGCCGCGTCCCACTGGGCGACGATGGCGTCCTTGCGCTCCTCCTCCGTGATGAGGCCCATGTCGTACTGGTCCTCGATCTCGGCGACGAGCCCGTCGTACTTGGCCAGGATCTCCGGCTTGCTCGGCGGGACCACCACGTCGTTCTTGGACACGGTGATGCCCGCCTGCGTCGCGTACTTGAACCCGAGGTCCTTGAACGCGTCCAGGACGAGCGAGACCGCGGGGGCGCCGTAGGTCTGGACCAGCGCGTCGATGATCCGCGACGTGTCGCGCTTCTTCATCGGCTGGTTGACGAACGCGTAGGTCGACGGGTCGAACTCGTCGCCCATCGCCTCCTCGAGCGCCCGCTCGATCTTGTCGTTGTAGATGATCCGCCCGACCGTGGTCAGGACGTGCTCCTCCTTGCCCACCGGCCGGTACTCGGCGAGGTCGTGCAGCTTGACCGCGCCGAAGTCGTAGGACAGCTCGGCCTCCTGGGCCGTGCGGAACACGTGCGGACGCGGCTCGGCCTGGGCCGGGTCGATCTGCGCGAGCTCCTCGGGCTCGGGGCCGTACGTCAGGTAGTACGCGCCCAGCACCATGTCCTGCGACGGCGTGGCCAGCGGCGCCCCGTGCGCCGGCGACAGGATGTTGTTCGCCGACAGCATGAGGATCCGGGCCTCCGCCTGCGCCTCGGCGCTCAGCGGGAGGTGCACCGCCATCTGGTCGCCGTCGAAGTCCGCGTTGAACGCCGAGCAGACGAGCGGATGGACCTGGATGGCCTTGCCCTCGACGAGGATCGGCTCGAAGGCCTGGATGCCCAGGCGGTGCAGGGTCGGCGCGCGGTTGAGCAGCACCGGGTGCTCGTGGATGACCTCCTCGAGCACGTCCCACACCTCGGGGATCATCGAGTCGACCATCTTCTTGGCCGCCTTGATGTTCTGCGCCGACTTGCGCTCGACGAGACGGGCCATGATGAACGGCTTGAACAGCTCGAGCGCCATCAGCTTGGGCAGCCCGCACTGGTGCAGGCGCAGGTACGGGCCGGCCACGATGACCGAGCGGCCCGAGTAGTCGACGCGCTTGCCGAGCAGGTTCTGGCGGAAGCGGCCCTGCTTGCCCTTGAGCATGTCGCTCAGGGACTTCAGCGGCCGGTTGCCCGGGCCGGTGACGGGGCGCCCGCGGCGGCCGTTGTCGAACAGGGCGTCGACGGCCTCCTGGAGCATCCGCTTCTCGTTGTTGACGATGATCTCCGGTGCGCCCAGGTCCAGCAGCCGCTTGAGGCGGTTGTTGCGGTTGATGACGCGGCGGTACAGGTCGTTCAGGTCGGAGGTGGCGAACCGGCCGCCGTCGAGCTGGACCATCGGGCGCAGCTCCGGCGGGATGACCGGGACGGCCTCGAGGATCATCTGCTCGGGACGGTTGCCCGACTGGATGAACGCCGAGACGACCTTCAGGCGCTTGACCGCACGGGCCTGCTTCTGCCCCTTGGCGGTGCGGATCTGCTCCTCGAGATCGGCGGCCTCGGCCTCCAGGTCGACCTGCTCGAGCAGGTCGCGGATCGCCTCGGCGCCCATGCCGCCGCGGAAGTACTCGCCGAAGCCGTACGGCGACCCGAAGCGCTCCTTGAGCTCGCGGAACGTCGTCTCGTCGTGCTCGATGCGCTTGGGCTCCATCTCCTTGAAGAGCTCCCACACCTGGCGCATCCGCTCGGCGGCGTCCTCGATGTAGGCCTCGGTGTCGGCGATGTCGGCCTCGAACGTCTTGCGCAGGTCCTTGAGGAGCTTCTCGCGCTCGTCGTCGTCGAGCTTGTTGACCTTGACGTCCAGCGAGTCGGCCCACAGGTGGTCCTCGTCGCTGAAGCCGGACTGGTCGCCCTGGGTCAGGTACGCCTCGCGGCGGGCCAGCGACTCGCGCAGCTCCAGCGTCCGCTCCTCGCGCTCGGCGGCGTAGGAGTCGAGCACCTCGTTGACGCGGTTCTCCAGCTCGGGCAGGTCCGCCTGGCGGGCGTCCTCGTCCACCCACGTCACGATCGACGCGGCGAAGTAGAGGACCTTCTCGAGCTCCTTGGGCGCCATGTCCAGCAGGTAGCCGATGCGCGACGGCACGCCCTTGAAGAACCAGATGTGGCTCACGGGCGCGGCGAGGTCGATGTGGCCCATGCGCTCACGGCGCACCTTGGACCGCGTGACCTCGACGCCGCAGCGCTCGCAGACGATGCCCTTGTAGCGGACCCGCTTGTACTTGCCGCAGTAGCACTCCCAGTCCTT
>CAYRCB010000013.1:0-102816 GCA_964422645.1 uncultured Solirubrobacteraceae bacterium
TCGAGCTGTTCGCGGCGATCATCGGCTCGATCTCCTTCTGGGGCTCCAACATCGCCTTCGCCAAGCTGCAGGAGCTGCTGTCGGGGCGGCCGGTCGTGCTGCCCGCCCAGCAGGTCATCAACGTCGGGCTGCTCGCCGTCTGCGTGGGCTTCGGGGTCGCGATCGCGTCGGGCACCACGAGCGAGTGGGTCTTCATCGGGATCCTCGTCGCGGCGGCGCTGCTGGGCAACTTCGTGGTGTTGCCGATCGGCGGCGCCGACATGCCCGTCGTCATCTCGCTGCTGAACGCCTTCACCGGCCTGTCGGCCGCGGCGACCGGCATGGCGCTCAACAACCCGGCGCTGATCGTCGCCGGCATGATCGTCGGCGCGTCGGGCACGATCCTGACCCGGCTGATGGCCGAGGCGATGAACCGCTCGATCCCGTCGATCGTGGCGGGCGGCTTCGGCGGCGGCGGCGCGCTGCCGGCGGCCGGGGCCGACGGCGTCGACCGCACCGCCCGCTCCACCACCGCCAGCGATGCCGCGGTGCAGATGGCCTACGCCAGCTCGGTGATGATCGTCCCCGGCTACGGCATGGCCGTCGCCCAGGCGCAGCACGCGGTGCGCGAGCTGACGATGGAGCTGGAGAAGCGCGGGGTGGAGGTGAACTTCGCCATCCATCCGGTGGCGGGGCGCATGCCGGGCCACATGAACGTGCTGCTCGCCGAGGCCGACGTGCCCTACGACCAGCTCAAGGAGATGGAGCAGGCCAACCCGCTGTTCGGCCGCACCGACGTCTCCCTGATCATCGGGGCCAACGACGTCACCAACCCGGCGGCCAACGACGACCCCGGCTCGCCGATCTACGGCATGCCGATCCTCGAGGTCGACAAGTCGCAGTCGGTCATCGTGCTCAAGCGCTCGATGAACAGCGGCTTCGCCGGCATCGACAACCCGCTGTTCTACGCCGACAACACCGCGATGCTGTTCGGCGACGCCAAGAGCTCGGTGCAGGACATCACCACCGAGCTCGGCGAGCTCTAGCCGCGCACGAGGTTGTGATGTCGCCACCCCCTCCGATCAAGCAGGGGGACAAGCGTTAGCGCGTGCGCAGCCCGTTGAGCAGCAGGTCGACGTAGCGGTCGCGATCGCCGGGAGCGTCGCTGGCCATGCGCATAAGCGCGGCGACTTCGTCCACGCTGACGTCGGGGCGCAGGCGTCCCTCATGCTGCTCGCGGGTGACGGCGTCGCCGATCACTTCGGCGACGTGCCGGCGGGCCTGCTCCGCCAGCGTGGGCGTCAAGCCGCCGATCTGGTTGAACAGTGCCAGGTCGTCACGCTCGAGGATGCAGCCCTCGGAGAAGCGCACGCGGAAGTCCTCCCACGGGTCGTCGTGGGAGGACGCGCGATCCGACATGGCCTGGCCAGCGGCCGCGAGGCGGTCCAGCACGGCGGCCAGGAACGCTTCGCGGTTGGGAAAATGGCGGTAGAACGTCGTCGGGCCGACCTGCGCATGCCCGGCGATCTCCTCGACGGTCGCATCGAGTCCAGCGGGGCCCTTGAGGACCTCAATGCCGCGCTCGATCAGCCGCTGGCGATTGCGCACCAAGTCCTTGCGCGGACGCTGTCTGGCGGGCGGCTTGGTGGCAGTCGACACGTCCGCCAGCTTACAAGGGCAAGAGGCTTGACCTCCCTTAGGCGGATGCCCGCCGCGCGATCGCCTCGATCTCCACCAGCGCGTCTGACGGCAGGCGCGAGACTTCGACGGTCGAGCGGGCCGGCGGCCGGTCGCCGACGAGCCCGCGATAGATCTCGTTCATCGCGGCGAAGTCGTCGAGGTTGGCGAGGAACACCGTCGTCTTGACGAGCTCCTCGAGCGAGCTGCCGGCAGCCTGCAGGATCGCGCCGAGGTTGGTGAGCGCCTGGCCGGTCTGCGTGGCGACGTCGCCCTCCACAGCCGCCGCCCCAGGACGTAGCCCGACCTGACCCGACACGAAGACCAGGCCGTCGACGACGATGGCCTGGCTGTATGGGGCGCCCTGGAACGGCGCCGGGGCGTCTTGCGTGGTGATGACCTGCTTGTCCATGTCCATCCTCGTGGGTGCTCAGGCGTCCTCGGGCGGGTCGGCCGGGAGCCATTCCGTGCGGGCCGGATCCAGGAACTGGAAGTTCCAGGCGACGAACCCCTTTGAGAGGCCCCGGAACTGGTGCCTGGCGCCCTGCGGGACCCACACCATCGCGCCCGGGCGTGCCTCGTGCTCGATGCCGTCGACTACGATCGTGCCCGTGCCCTCGTGCACGAACGTCGCGGTCGCCCGGTCGGCGTGGGCGTGGACGTCGCCCGTGTAGTCCTCGCGCTCCACCACGAAGCGGTAGCCGCGGACGTCGGCGCTCTGCGGCGTGCCGAGCGTCAGCCAGAAGTCGATCGGGCCGTCCACTCCGTCGGGCGCGCGGGAAGGCGCGAGCGTGTCAGGCAGCTGCGCGGTCCGCATTCAATCAGTCCTCCGTCCGCTCGGCGACGTTGCGCTCCACGACGTCGGCCGTCTGGCGGCGCTCCGCGGTCTTGCTGAACTGCAGGATCTCTGTGCCCGCGTGCAACTTGATGGTGTGACCCGGCCCTACGTAGTACGCGTCGCCGGCCTCGAAGGTCTCCTCGTGGTCGGCGAACTGGAAGCCGATCTTGCCGCGCAGGACGTAGCCCCAGTGCGGGGCCTGGCAACGGTCGTCAGGCAGGCCGCGGAACAGCGGGGCGGTGTCGAGGTCGACGTCATAGGATTCGAACGCGACGGTGTAGTCGGCGATTTCGCCGAACGCGGCGAACGTGCCGTCGGGCGTTGTGACCTTCTTGGCGGTCTCCTTGGAGATCTTCGGCATGGAGTCCTCCTGGGCGGTGGTTGGGCCGACGGTGCTAGAGGCAGCCCGTCGCGGGTGGTCGCGTGTCGTGCGCCTGGCGGAAGGGCAGCCTCGGCCGGGGGCGGCGGTCGTCGATCGGCCGCCACTCCCGCGAGCGCTCGTGCCAGGCGTATTCGTGGGCCGGGCCGCCGGCGGCGATCGACTCCAGCGCGTGCAAGAACAGCTCGACGTCGGCGCGCGAGACGCCCAGGCCGATGCTGGCGCGCAGCGCGCCCGGCATGTGCATCGCCTGCCCCGAGCGGGCGCCGCGCAGCCTCCGGTCGACGTCGGCCGGGTCGACGCCCAGCAGGTGTGCGACGAGAGGGTGGGCGCAGAACGAGCCCGCCCGCACGGCGACGCCCCACTCGTCAGCCAGGGCGACAGCGACGAGCCCGTGGTCGAGTGGGTCGAAGCGGAAGGTCACGACCCCGAGGCGGTCGTCGTGGTCCGGCCACGCCTGCAGGACCTCGACGCCGTCGACCGCGCCGACGCCGCGGCGCAGCTCGTCGGCGACCGGCTGCTCGAGGGCCTCCAGCTTGTCGAGGCCGAAGCGCTGCAGCGTGTCGCACGCGACGCCCAGCGCGACCGCTCCGATGACATTCGGCGAGCCGGCCTCGAAGCGGTCGGGCAGGCCAGAGAAGGCGACGCCCTCGAGCGTGACGACCTTGACGGCGCCGCCGCCGAGCAGCAGCGGGCGCCCGTCGCGCAGGGAGCAGGTGCGCGCGACGAGCGCACCCGCGCCGTAGGGCGCGTAGAGCTTGTGTCCCGACAGGGCGAGGAAGTCAGCGTCGAGGTCGCGGATCGAGACGGCGCGATGGGGGGCGAGCTGCGCCGCGTCGATGAAGATCTCGGCCTCGTGCTCGTGGGCGAGCGCCACCAGCTCGGCCGCCGGCCACACGTCGCCGGTGACGTTGGAGGCGCCACTGACCGCCAGCAGCCGGGTCGGCCGCGCGCGCAGCGCCGCGCGGACGGCGTCCAGCAGCTCGTCGGGGCCGGACGTGAACGGCAGCACCGTCGCCTCGTGGCGCTCCAGCCACGGCAGCAGGTTGGCGTGGTGCTCGTTGGGCGTCACGAGCACGGCAGAGCCCTGCGGCAGGCTCGCCGCGAGGAGGTTGATGGCCTCGGTCGTGTTGCGGGTGAAGATCACCTCGTGGGCGTCGCCGCACCCGCAGAACTCGGCCACGGCACGGCGGGCGCCCTCGTAGGCGGCGGTCGACACCCGGCTCTTGTAGCCCGCCCCGCGGTGTACCGACGAGTACCACGGGATCATCGCCTCCACGGCGTCGCGCACCTCGACCAGCGCAGGGGTGGAGGCCGCGGAGTCCAGGTTGACGTAGCGCCGTTCGCCACCGTCCAGGCAGGGGACGTGAGCATCGGCGCCGGCCAGACGGAGCCCCGCGCCGATCATCAGGCCGTCCCGCCCGGCCCGGTCTCCGCGGCCAAACCGCGACTGGACCAGTCGCTCCACGACCCGGGGTAGAGCTTGACGTCGGTCCGTCCCGCCTCATGAAGCGCGAGTACGTCGACGCAGGCGGTCACGCCCGAGCCGCAATAGATGATCACCTCGGCCGCCTGCGCGATGCGCGCCGGAACGTCCTGCGGGTCGGCGACGGCGTGAGGCCAGTTGATCGCGCCTGGAATGTGACCGGCGACGGGGTCGATCGGCTCGACCTCGCCGCGATAGCGCTCCGGGGCGCGCGCGTCGACCACCACGAGACCGGGTTCGCCGAGCCGTGCCTGTAGCTCGTCGGCCGTGATCGTGTCGCCGATACGCTCGCTCGGGACGAACGTCGCGGCGGCCGCCGACTCCTCGCCGGTCGCCAGCGGACCCCGCCAGGCCTCGATGCCGCCGCGCAGGACCGAGACGCGCTCGTGGCCGTTGTGGCGCAACAGCCACCACAGCCGCGCGGCGCCGCCGAGCGAGCCGTGGTCGTAGGCGACCACGAACGTATCGGGACCGATGCCCGCGCGCGACGCGGTCGCGGCGAACGCCTTGGTGCCGGGCATGGGGTGGCGTCCCGGCCCGGACGCGTCGTGGTCGGCGAGGTCGTGCTCGAGGCTCAGGAACACCGCTCCGGGGATGTGGCCTTCCAGGTAGCGCTCCCGCGCCGTCTCGGGCTCAACCAGGTCGAACCCGCAGTCGACGAATCGGTAGGTCATCGACCGACTCATGCCTCGGGCACGCCGCACGTCGCGCCGTCGGCGACACCGGCCGACTCCAGCATCTCGAGGTACGTGGCCGTCGACTGAGCGCCGGCGGATCGACGCTTGCCGTCGAGGATGAACGTCGGGACCTCTGTGACGCCGAGCTCGGCCGGACGCGCAAGCGCCGCCGTCACCTCGGCGGCGCCCTCGTCGCCGGCCACGAACGCGCGCGCAGCGGCGGCGTCGATGCCCACGCTCGCAGCCGCCTCGACGAGCACCGTCGGCTCCGAGATCGTCTTCCCGTCACGGTGGTAGGCGACGAAGAGCGCGTCTTCGAGGGCAAGCAGCCGATCGCGGTCGCCGTCCTGAGCGACCCACCACAGCAGGCGGTGCGCCGCGAACGTGTTGGTCAGAACAACGTTCTCCGGGTGATACTCCAGGCCTTCCGTGGCGGCGGCGTCGATGACGATCCGCATGCCGTCGTGGTAGCCCTGAGCGCCGTAGCGCTCCTCGTAGATCGGCGTCGCGATCGCGGCGTCGGCCGGGTCGCGCGAGAGCGCCGGCTCCAGCTGGTATGGCCGCAGCGCCACGTCCACGTCGCGGTGCGCCGGCAGCGCGCGCAGTGCCCGCTTGAAACGCGACATCGCGACGTAGCACCATGGACACGCGATGTCCGCATAGATCTCAACCGTCACGTCGTCACCTCTTGACCTCGGTGTCGCTCGCCTTGCCGTGTCAGGAAATCAGGCGGTGTCGGCCGGTGTCAAGAAAACGGTTGACGTCTACCATTTCGGCGGTTATCGTCGCCGCATGGTTGATCGACCGGTGCTCTGAGCGTCACCTTGACCGATGCGTGACCTGATTCAGTTCGCCGTGTTGGGAGCCGGCGCAGGGGCGATCTACACGCTGCTGACGCAGGGGCTCGTGCTCGTCTATCGCGCCTCGGGCACGGTCAACTTCGCCCACGCCGCCTACGCGATCGCCGGCGGGTTCGTGTTCATCGAATTCCAGAAGGCCGGCTGGGCTTACGTACCCGCCCTCGTCGTCGCGATGCTCGCGATCGGTCTGCTCGGCGCGCTCACCTACCGCCTGGTGATGCGCCCGCTGCGCCACGCCGCGCCCATCGTGCGCGTGATCGCCACGCTGGGCATGCTGGCGATCGTTGACGCGGCGCTGACGTTGCGCTACCACGACAACGTCTACGCCTCGACGGTCAAGCTGCCCAGCGCGGTGCACGACATCGGTGGCATCGCGATCGCCGAGGACCGGTTGTGGCTGCTCGCCATCGCGATCGTCGTGACCGTGGCGATCTGGGCGGTGGCGCGCTACACGCTCTTCGGCCTGGCCACGTCGGCCGTCGCCGAGAACGAGGCCGGCGCCGCCTCGCTGGGCTGGTCGCCCGATCGCGTCGCAACCGTCAGCTGGGGACTCGGCGGCGTACTCGCCGCTGCGGCCGGCGTCCTGATTATCCCGTACGTGCCGCTCACCGTCAGCAGCATGACCTATCTGCTGATCCCGGTGCTGGCGATCGCGCTGGTCGCGGGGTTCTCGTCCTACCCCGGTGTGCTGCTCGCCGCGCTGCTGATGGGCATCGTGCAGAGCGAGATGACGCGCGTCGGCGTGCAGGGCCTGAGCGCGTCGCTCCCGTTCCTGGTGATCGTGGCGATCCTCGTCATCCGGGGCCGTGCGCTGCCGCTGCGCAGCCACCTGCTTGAGCGCATGCCGGCGCTCGGCGCGGGCATCTTCCGGCTGCGGGTGGTCGTCCCGGCGGCGATCGTGTTTGTGTGGCTGTCGTTCGCGCTGCCGGCCGACTGGTCGACGGCCATCGGCACCTCGGCGGTCGCAGCGATGATGCTGTTGTCGATCGTCGTCGTCACCGGCTACGCCGGGCAGCTGTCGCTCGCGCAGTACGCGCTTGGCGGCGTCGGCGCGCTGGTCGCCGGGCAGCTCGTGGCGAACTCCGGCTGGCCGTTCGAGCTGGCGCTGCTGGCCGGCGTGCTGAGCACCATCGTCGTCGGGCTCCTGTTCGCCGTCCCGGCGCTGCGCGCGCGCGGCATCAACCTGGCGATCGTGACCTTCGGCATGGGCTACGCCCTGCAGCAGATGGTCTTCAACAACGGCGAGTACACCGGCGGCGTCTCCGGCTTGGAGGTCGGCCCGCAGACGTTCCTCGGCTTCGAGATCGATGGCGTGCTTGACCCGGGCAAGTTCGCCGCCTTCGCGATCGTCTGCCTCGTTCTGTGCGCATGGGTGGTCTCCAACGTCCGCCGCCACGGCGCCGGCCGGCGGCTGATCGCGGTGCGCACGAACGAGCGTGCGGCCGCGTCGCTGGGCATCAACATCTTGCAGGCCAAGCTCTACGCCTTCGGCCTGTCGGCGGCGATCGCCGGAATCGGCGGGATCGCGCTGGCCTTCCGCAGCTACAACATCCTGTACGGCGTCTACTACGACCCGCTCAACTCCATCACCGCGGTCACCAACGCGGTCGTCGGGGGCGTTGGGTCGATCCTCGGCGCGGTGCTGGGCTCGACGCTCGCCGTGGGCGGCTTCCCGGGCGGGCTGATTTCCAACGAGGTCGACTCCGGCGCGCAGTGGCTCGTGCTCCTCGGCGGCATCTTCCTGATCGTGATCCTCATCACGCACCCCGACGGCATGGCGGGCAAGAACATCGAGTTCGCGCGCTGGATCGCCGCCAAGACGCGTGTTCTCACGCGACGCCCGCCGCGCAGTCCCAAGCCTTTCGTGCTGCCCGAGGCCGCGGCGATCGAAGGCGCCCGGCCGGCGGTGCTGAAGGTCCGCGACGTGAGCGTGCGCTTCGGGGGCGTCGTCGCGCTCGACGGCGTCAGCCTGCGCGTGTCGGCCGGCGAGGTCGTTGGTCTGATCGGCCCCAACGGCGCCGGCAAGACGACGTTCATCGACGCCGTCACCGGCTTCGTGCGCCCTGCCGGCGGCGAGACGCTGCTCGACAGCGCGCGCATCGACACCTGGTCGGCCTCGCGCCGCGCACAGGCTGGCATGACTCGCTCATTCCAGTCGCTGGAGCTGTTCGACGACGTCACGGTGCTCGACAACATCCGCGCCGCGTCCGACCCCAGCGGCCTGGCGCCGTATCTGCGCGACCTGGTGTGGCCGGTCAACAAGCCGCTGACTCAGGCTGCCGTCGCGGCGATCCGCGAGCTCGAGCTCGAGGATGACCTGCTGCGCCTGGCCGAGGAGTTGCCCTACGGTAAGCGGCGGCTGGCGGCGATCGCCCGGGCTCTGGCGACCCGGCCGTCGATCCTGCTGCTCGACGAGCCGGCCGCGGGCCTCAGCGAGGCCGAGACGGCGGACCTCGGACACCTGATCCGCCGTCTGGCCGACGAGTGGGGCGTCGGCGTGCTGCTGGTCGAGCACAACATCTCCGTCGTCATGAACACCTGCGACCGGGTCGCGGTCCTGAACTTCGGCCGCAAGATCGCCGAGGGCCCGCCCGCCGAGGTGCGGGCCAACCCGGAGGTCGTGGCCGCCTATCTGGGCGAGGAGGCCGTCGAGGAGACGTCCGGACTCGTCGCGAGGCAGGAGGCGGCGCGATGACGGTCGCCGACGGCACTCCGCGGCTGGAGGTGCGCGGCCTGACCGTCGGCTACGGCGCCGCCCCGGTCGTCTGCGGCATCGACCTGGAGGTTCGCCAGGGCGAGGTCGTGGCGCTGCTGGGCGCCAACGGCGCCGGCAAAACGACGACGCTGCTCGCCCTTTCGGGTCAGCTGTCGCAGAGCTCCGGCACCGTCGCGCTGAGCGGCGCGCTGACGCGTGCTCCGTTCCACCGCCGCGCCCAGGCTGGCCTGGCCTTCGTGATGGAGGGCCGGGCGATCTTCAAGCAGCTGTCCACGCTCGACAACCTGCGCCTGGCGCGCTGCGATGTCGAGAAGGCCCTGGCGATGTTCCCCGAGCTGCGCACCCGCCTGAAGGTCAAGGCCGGCCTGCTGTCGGGCGGCGAGCAGCAGATGCTCGACCTCGCCCGCTCGCTGGCCCGCCGGCCGACCCTGCTGCTGGCCGACGAGCTGTCGCTCGGGCTCGCGCCGCTGGTCGTCGATCGTCTGCACGCCGCGGTCCGCGAGGCTGCCGTTGAGCGCGGGGTAGGCGTGTTGCTCGTCGAGCAGCACGTGCGACGCGCGCTCAAGGTGGCCGACCGCGGCTATGTGATGAAGCGCGGCGAGGTCGTGCTGTCCGGGTCGGCCCACGACCTGCGCGCGCGCGCAGCCGAGATCGAGGCGTTGTACCTGGACGCGGGCACCAAACCCGCCCAACCCGACGACAGGAGGCACGATGGCTGAGGACATTCGCGAGACCATGTCCCGCTGGGTCCAGCTGTTCAACGCGGGCAACATCGACGCGATGGCCGAGCTGATTCACGACGACCTGGTCGACCACGAGGCGCTGCCGGGCCAGCCGGCCGGCGGGGAAGGACTCGTGTGGAAGATGCGCCAGACCGTCGCGGGGCTGCCCGACATCCAGCTGCGCGTCGAGGACCAGGCGATCGACGGCGAGATCGCGGCCAGTCGCATCGTCGTCACCGGCACCCACAGCGGCGAGCTGTTCGGCATGGCCCCCACCGGCCGCGCGCTGACCTTCGAGTCGATGGAGTTCCTGCGCTTCCGGGACGGCAAGATCATCGAGAACCGCTCGCTGAGCAACCTCGGCGCCGTGATGGCGAAGGGCGCCGAAGCGTGACGGCCGGGCCTGCACGGCGCGCGTATGGCAGGCTTGCGGGCAAGGTCGCGCTCGTCACCGGCAGCACCCGCGGCATCGGGCGCGCGATCGCGGTCGCCTACGCCGCCGAGGGCGCCAGCGTAGTCGTCACCGGCCGGTCCCGCGACGACGGCTCGGCCGTGGAGCGGGCGATCCGCGAGGCCGGCGGCATCGCCAGCTACCTCCGCATGGACATCGGTGTCGAGGAGGAGGTCGCCGGCGCTGTCGAGTTCGCCGAGGAGACCTACGGCGCCCTGACCACGCTGGTCAACAACGCCGGCCCGACCGACCTGCTGTCTGCCGGCGTCGACGGCTCGATCAGCGACATGACGACCGAGCGCTGGGAGCGGATGTTCCGGCTGCAGCTGACCGCGCCGCTCTGGGCCATGAAGTACGGGATCGCCGCGATGAAGCGTTCCGGCGGCGGCTCGATCGTGAACATCACCGGCACGAACACGCGCAAGGCCGGCTACCTCGCGTGCCTCAACGCCTTCAAGGGCGGCCTGGACAGCCTGTCACTGGTGGCCGCTGCCGAGGGTGCCGAGCATGACATCCGCAGCAACGTCATCGCGCCGGGCCTGACCGTCGGCGACAACGCCGCGACGCAGGCGATCGCCAACGACGAGCGGCTATCGGAGCTGTACCTGGGCCGGCAGCTCGTCAAGCGGTTCGCCACGCCCGGGGACATCGCCCAGATCGCGACGTGGCTGGCTTCGGACGAGTCGGCGATGGTGACCGGAACATGGATTCCGGCAGATGGGGGTTTGCTGATCAACCCCGGCCCGGATTTCCGGGCGCGGGAGTTCAGGCAGGCGTTCGCGGCGGCGATGGGCCGCGACGGCACGTAGGGGACGGGCGCTGCGCCGAAGACGGCGGGCGCGCAACGGCCTGGGGCCAGATAAGAGAGGGAACATGCAACGCGGAGGACGTTTCGGCGCCCGAGCCGCCGGTGTGCTTTTGCTGCTGCTGCTCGCCGCATGCGCGGGCGTGGCGGCGGGATGTGGCAGCAGCGACGACGGCAGCACCAGCACGGCGGCGAGCACTGGCTCGGGCACGGCTGAGACCGGCTCGAAGGAGCCGATCAAGATCGGGCAGATCCTGCCGGTCGGCGGTGAGGTCAGCTACCCGTCGCGCGCGGCGGCGCTGCGTGGGGCCGTGCGCTCGATCAATGCGGGCGGCGGGATCGACGGCCACCCCGTCGAGATCGTGTTCTGCAACGAGGCCAACGACCCCAACGCCGCGGCGGCCTGCGCGCGTAAGCTGGTCGACGAGGGCGTGGTCGCCGAGGTCGGCGGCGTGTCGCTGACCGCCGAGAAGCAGATCGCTACGATCCTCGACGCTGCGGGCATCCCGCAGGTCGCCGACACGGCGCTGAGCCAGGGCTTTTTGGACACGCCCAACCAGTTCCTGCTCTCGTCCGGTATCGGCGAGCCCGTCGGCAACGTCAAGACGTGCATCGACGCCGGCTACAAGAAGATCGGCATCCCCTATCTGGACTTGCCGTCGTCGCCGCTGTATCTGTCGATGATGAAGAGCGTCGCCGAGAAGTCCGGCGGCGAGGTCGTCTCCACGGTGTCGGTGCCGGCCACCGCGACCGACGTGTCAGCCGCGGCCTCCGAGCTGCGCAAGGCCGGCGCGACCTGCATCGCCCCAGTCCTGCTCAACTTCCAGGCGATCGCGATGCTCAACGCCCTCAAGCAGTTCGGCGGCGACTATAAGGTGGCCATCGCGGCCGGCGCCTACACGGCCGAGCAGTGGGAGGAGAGCCTGTCGCAGTTCGCCGACGATCTGGTGGTCACCTCGCACTACCCGCCCGTCAGCGCCGCGGACACGTACCCAGAGCTCAAGCAGTTCCAAGCCGACATGAAGGCCCAGCGCGACTCGGGCGACAAGGACGCCAACACCGGTCAGTTCGTCGGCAACGACATCAACGTGTGGCTGGGCGCACAGGCGATCAAGAAGGTGATGGAGGACGGCGACGTCGAGCCGTCCCCGGCCGCGCTGATGGCGGCGCTCAAGAAGGTCGACGGCTTGGAGCTGGGCCTGATTCCCCCGTGGAAGCCCAACAACCCCGGCCCTGACGGCTACTCGCGGCTGTGGGGCGTTTACGAGTTCCAGGGCAAGTACGACGACGGCGAGCTGGTTCTGACCAAGGACGAGCCCGTCAACCATCTGGACCTGCTGGGTCTGTAGCTCCGCACGTCTCGCATCCGCAAGGGGCGTCGCGCGGCAACGCCGCGCGACGCCATGCCCATATTTCGCATGACCCAAAAGGGCAACTCGCTTGTGTTCTTTCGGCAAGTGCTGAACCGCTGGCGGCTCGGCTGGAGGCCGTCGGGCTCGACGGCGTGCAGGGCCACCTGAAGGGTGGCATCGCGGCCTGGCGCGAGGCGGGGCTACCGCTGGATCTGGGCCTCACGATCACCGACGACATCCCGGCGGGGCTGGCTGGAGACGGCCTGACGCTCGTGGACGTGCGCGACGGGCGCGAGTGGGAGGCCGGCCACGTGGACGGCTCGACGCACGTGGTCTTCGACCGGCTGGCCGTCGACCCGGCGGCGGCCGCCGCGGCTCTCGGGCCCGGGCCGGTAGCGGTCGTGTGCGCGAGCGGCAGCCGCGCCGCGACGGCGGCATCCCTGCTGCCGCGGGCGTTGCGGAGGTCCGCCGCGTGCAGGGCGGCGTCGGCGACCTGCTCGCCGCCGCCGCGTCGTGCGAGGCGTGAGCCGCCGGTGAGCTCCGGTTTGCTCGTCGTGGCCTTCGGACTGATCATCGGCGGCACCCTTGGGATGGTCGGCGGCGGCGGCAGCATCCTGGCGGTCCCGCTGCTCGTCTTACGCGCTGGGCGAGCCTCTCGACGAGGCGACCGTCACGGCGCTCGCGGTGGTGGCCGCCGCCGCGCTCGTGGGGGCGCTGCCGCACGCGCACGCCCGACGCGTCCACTTCCCGATCGCGGCGGCGATGGCCGCGGCCGGGGTCCTGGGAGCCAGCGGCGGATCGGTCGTCGGCCGCCGGCTTGCAGAGCCGGTGCTGCTCGTCGGGTTCGCGCTGCTGGCGCTGACGGTCGCCGTGCTGATGCTGCGCACGAGCCTACGGCCGACCGCCGCGGAGCTCGACGACGTCGCGCCGCGCGACCGGGTGATGGCGGCCGTCGCGCCGGTCGGGTTCGGCGTGGGCTTCCTGACCGGTGTCTTCGGCGTCGGGGGCGGCGGCTTTCTGATCGTTCCGGCGCTGACGCTCGTCGCGCGCGTGCCGGTGCGCTGCTTGCGAGCGACTGGGGCGGGGGACGTCTAAGCCCCGGCTGGCCCGGGCCGTGGCGCCGTGTGACGTCGGCAGATCGCACGCGCCGAACGGGATTCGACATTTCGGTTGTTTCGCGGTCGTTCGCCGAACGAGCCGGTAGCATCCGCAGGCATCGCCGCCGCACCACGGCTCAACGGTTGTGGTGCGAATCGTCTTTGAAAGGATGTGGAGGGGTTGGCCAGCGCGTTGGGCAAGGCATTCGATGTCTTGAGAGTGCTTCGGCGGACCTCGGGGCCGCTGACGTTGACGGCCATCGCAGAGGCGGTGGGCATCGCGCCGAGCACGGCGCACTCCGTGCTCACGGAGCTCGCGTCCCACGGCGCGGTCGTGCAGAACGGCGAGAAGCGCTACCGCACGGGTCCGGCGATCTACTACTGGGGGGCGAGCTACGCGCGCAACACACCGATCTTCCGCTCGACCTGGAGCGAGCTGGTCGACGTCTGCAACGAGCTGGGGGTCGTCGGAGCGGTGGCCGTCCCGTGGGAGGACCACCACCTGATCCTCCAGTCGCATCACGGCGGCCGCTCGGAGCTCGGCGTCGCCTTCGGCGGGCGCGTCCCGCTCGACGGCGGTTCCTGGGGCAAGGTGTACTACGCCTGGTCGGGCGTTCCCCTGCCCAAGCGCGTCACGCACTTCACCGACGCGTCGATCACCGACCGCGTGGCGTACGAGCGGGAGATCGAGGCAACGCGCGAGCGCGGCTACGCAACCGACATGGAGGAGTTCGCCGCGGGCGTGATGGGTGTCGCGGCAGCAGTCACAGGCGAGCAGGGTTACGAGGGCCTCGCGAGCATCCTGGCGCCGGCGAGCATGAACGAGGCGCTGCCGATCGACGAGCTGGGTCGCCGCCTTGCTGCGATCGCCGCGCGCGCCTCCTTCAGCCTCGGCGATACGTCGCGGATGCGGATGGTCGGCGCCGAGTAGGGCGCCGCCGCGCGCCGCCTGCCGCGGCGTCAGCCGGCGGCGTCGCTCGTCTCGGGCGCGTTGCTCGCCTCGGCCGCGTCGCCGACGTACACCGGATCGCGCCGCTCGAAGAACGCCCGCACGGCCTCCTTGGCGTCGGGATGCCCCGACAGCTCGGTCGTGAGGCTCTGCTCGTAGGCGTAGCCCGATTGGAGGTCCATCGTCTCGATGCGGCTGAGCGCTCGCTTGGCGTAGCGCAGCGCGACCGGGCTGTGCCGCGCGATCCGCTCGGCCCGTCGCAGCGCGACGTCGAGCAGCGCGTCGGGCTCGACGACCTCCAGCACGGCGCCGAGCGGCGCGAGGCGCTCCACCGACACGGGGTCGGCGCTGAGGAACATCCAGCGCACGATCGGCTGGGGCACGAGCCGGCCCAGGTGGCGAGCGCCGCCCATCACGCCGACGGCCAGCTCGGGCAGGCCGAGCTGTGCGCCGCGGGCCGCGACGACGAGGTCGCACGAGGCAGCGATCGCGAGCCCGGTGCCGAGCGCCACCCCGCGCACGGCGCCGATCACCGGCAGCGGGCAGTCCTGGATCGCGAAGAACGCCTTGCGCACCTCGCGCATGCGGGCCGGCGAGTTCTGTGGTGTGAGCGTCTCGAACTCGTGCAGGTCGTTGCCGCCGCAGAAGTGGCGGCCCTCGCCGGTCAGCACGATCGCCCGCGCGCCGGGGAGCGATTGCTCGGGACGGCTGAACGCCGCCTGCAGCTCGCGGTACATCGGCTGGTGCACGGCGTTGACAGGCGGGCGGTGCATCGCAATGACGCCGACTCGGCCCGCTACGGCGCATCTCAGGTGCTCGAACGTCACGCGCGCGCTCCATGTCGCGGCTGGGCGGGGCATGCTCATCGTGGGCTCCTCTCGCTGCGATGCACGAAGCTCTCGACAGGGTTCGCCGCGCTGCGGCGGCTGGCGCCGTGCCGGCGTCCGTCTCCAAGCGCCGCGAGCAGCTCGTCGGCGGCGCCCCAGGGGTCGAGCACGCGGCCCACGACCCGCGCGCGCAGGTCGTCCAGCCGCTCGCCGCCGAGCAGCGCTCGTGTGCGGGCCGCGAGGCGCGCGGCGAGCACCGCTTCGACTTCCTCCCACAGCTGTCGCGCCCGCCGCGCCGCGAGGCGCTCGTCGCACGCGAGCCAGGCACGGTGCGCGCGGATCGCCTCGAGCAGCTCGTCGACGCCGGCACCCTCGGAGGCGACGGTCTCGACGATCGGCGGCCGGCGCTCGGGCGGGACGGCCTGCGCGTCGAGCATGTGCGCCAGCTCCACGCGCGTCTGCTCCACGCCCGGGCGGTCGGCCTTGTTGACGACGAACACGTCGGCGATCTCCAGAAGGCCCGCCTTCGCCGCCTGCACGTCGTCGCCCCAGCCGGGGTTGACCACGACGACGGTCGTGTCGGCGGTGTCGCCGATCGCCAACTCGACCTGGCCGACGCCGACGGTCTCCACGACGATGGTGCCGAAGCCGGCGGCGTCGAGTACTCGCACAGCCTCGGGTGCGGCGAGCGCAAGCCCGCCGAGGTGGCCGCGCGTCGCCATCGAGCGGATGAAGACGTTCGCGTCGAGCGCGTGGTCGAGCATCCGCACGCGGTCGCCGAGGATCGCGCCGCCGGAGTAGGGGGAGGAGGGGTCGACGGCGAGTACGGCGACGCGCTCGCCGGCGTCCCGCAGCATGGTCACGAGCTGGTTCGTGAGCGTCGACTTGCCGGCGCCGGGCGCGCCGGTGACGCCGATCGTGTACGCGGAGCCGGTCAGCCCGTAGACCGCCTCGGCGACCTCGCGCGCCGCGGGCCCGCCCTGCTCGGCGAGCGACAGCAGCCGCCCGAGCGGCGCGGCCGCGCCCTCGCGCGCGGCGGCGAGCAGCTCGGCGGCGGAGCGCGCACGGCGGCGCGTCGGCGCCGCCGCGGGGGCGCTCATCCGGTGACGGGCTGCGGCTCGCCCGTCAGCTCGCGGATCCGCGTGACGAGCTCGTCGAGCGGCGTGCCGGTCGGGAAGACGGCGGCGGCGCCCGTATCGATCAGCTTCGGCACGTCGGCGGCCGGGATCGTGCCGCCGACGACGACGAGCGCGTCGGCGCCGACCTGCTCGAGCGCCGCGACCGTCTTCTGCGTGAGCGCGAGGTGCGCGCCGCTGAGCACGCTGAGGCCGACGACGTCGACGTCCTCCTGCGCGGCGATCGCCGCCACCTCGGCCGGGCGCTGCCGGATGCCGGCGTAGATGACCTCGAAGCCGGCGTCGCGCAGCGCGCGCGCGACGACCTTCGCGCCGCGGTCGTGGCCGTCGAGGCCGGGCTTGGCAACGAGCACGCGGGCCGGCATCAGCGTGCCCCTCGGTGACTCGGTTGCGGGCAGGTCGTCATCGGAGGCCTCCTCGTGGTTCGGCGGGGGTGCAGTGCATGGCGCAGCGCGCTCAGCTGCGCTTGGTGGTGAGCCGGTCCGCCGCCTGCCAGTGCTCGTCGGCGGCCCACAGGCGCGCGAAGCGGCGGACGGCGTCGCCTTCGAGCGCGGTGTGGGCGCGCGGCTTGGCGGCGGTGATCACCTGCTTGATCGAGCGCCCAGCGCCGGGCGGTAGCTCCGCGAACGACGCGGCAAGCCTGCGCCAGTCCGCGTCGAAGCGCTCACGCGGGGCGACCAGCTCGGCGAGTCCGATCCGCTGCGCCTCGTCCGCGGCGAGCATGCTGCCGGTGCCGATCAGCAGCATGGCCTGCGCTGCGCCGACCAGCTCGGCGAGCCGCTCGGCGCCGCCCCACGCGGGCATGATGGCGAGCTTCACCTGGGTGAAGCCGATCGTCACGTCGTCAGCGACGATCCGCACATCTGCCGCGACGGCGACCTCGGCGCCACCGCCGAGCGCGTGGCCGTTGACGGCCGCGACGACGGGCAGCGGAAACGTCGCGAAACGGTCGAGCAGACGCCGCATGCGCGTCGCCATCGCCGCGGCGCCCTCCTCGTCGCGGATCGCCGCCAGCTCCTTGAGGTCTCCGCCGGAGACGAAAGCTCGCTCGCCGCCACCGCGGACGACGAGGACGCCTGCGTCGCTCGCCTCGACCTCGTCGAGCGCTGCGCCGAGCGCGTCCATCGTGCCGAGGCCGATCGCGTTGCGGGCGTGCGGGCGGTCGATCGTGATGCATGCGACCCCGTCGGCGATCTCGAGGACAACCTCGCGCGCGGGGGGCGGATGAAAGGCCATACGATCCTTCTCTCGATTTCCGATATCATATCGAAATTACTGCCCGGCGAAGCACTCTGACCCACGGGCGGGCGCGCGACCAGGAGACTGCGGATGCTCGACTCGAAGGACCGGACCGTCACGACCGACGCGGGGATCCCGGTCGCGAACGTCTACCGGCCGCAGGACCTCCCGCCGCGGGAGTGGATCGGCGAACCCGGCGCGTTCCCCTTCACGCGCGGCAACTTCCCCGGCGGCTATCGCGACCGCCTGTGGACGTTCCGCCAGTACTCCGGCTTCGGCACCGCGGAGGAGTCGAACGAGCGCTACCGCTACCTGCTGTCGGCCGGCGGCACCGGCCTGTCGGTGGCGCTCGACCTGCCGACCCAGTGCGGCCACGACTCCGACGACCCCGACGTCGAGGGCGAGGTCGGCCGCGTCGGCGTCGCCATCGACACGCTGCGCGACGCCGAGTTCCTGTTCGACGGCATCCCGCTCGACCGCATCTCGACGAGTTTCACGATCAACGGCACCGCCGCGATCCTGCTCGCCTTCTACGTCGCGGCGGCCGAGAAGTCCGGCGTCCCGCGCGAGAAGCTCCGCGGCACGATCCAGAACGACGTGCTCAAGGAATACGCCTCGCGCGGCACCTGGATCTGGCCGCCGGCCCCATCGATGCGTCTGATCGCCGACACGATCGAGTTCTGCGCGACCGACGTACCGCGCTTCAACGCGATCTCGGTCGCCGGAGCGCACTTCCGCGACGCCGGCGCGAGCGCCGCGCAGGAGATGGCGTTCACGCTCGCCGACGGCGTTGCCTACTGCGACGAGGTCGTCTCGCGCGGGCGCATGACGATCGACCAGTTCGCGCCCCAGATCTCGTTCTTCTTCTACACGCACGGGGACTTCTTCGAGGAGGTCGCCAAGTACCGCGCCGGCCGCCGCCGATGGGCAACGATCGTGCGCGAGCGCTACGGCGCGCAGGAGGAGCGCTCATGCATGTTCCGCTTCGGCTGCGTGTGCGGGGGCGCCTCGCTGTACGCGCCGCAGGCCCGCAACAACATGGTGCGCGTCGCCTACGAGGCGATGGCGTCCGTGCTCGGCGGGGTGCAGTCGATGTTCACCGCCGCCTGGGACGAGCCGTTCGCGCTCCCGACCGAGGAGTCGACCACCCTCGCGCTGCGCACGCAGCAGATCCTCGCCTACGAGACGGGCGTCGCGCGTGTCGTCGACCCGCTCGGCGGCTCCTACTACGTCGAGGCGCTGACGGACGCGATGGAGGAGCGAGTCGTCGAGCTGATGACCGACGTCGAAGAGCATGGCGGGATGGTCCGGGGCGTCGAGGACGGCTACGTGCAGCGGCTGATCGCCGACGAGGCCTACGACCTGCAGCGCAAGCTGGAGTCCGGCGAGCGACCGGTCGTCGGACTCAACATGTTCCAGACCGATGAGCATGCGCCCGAGGTCGAGGGCTACGAGATGGACGAGGAGAACCGCGCGCGCCAGCTCGACCGCCTGGCCGAGGTCAAGCGCACGCGCGAAGACGCCGAGGTCAGGCGCACGCTCGGCGAGCTGGGCGAGGGGGCGCGCCGCAGCGACGTCAACCTGATGCCGGCGCTGATCGCCTGCGCGCACGCGTACTGCACGGTCGGTGAGATGGTCGCCGTGTTGAAGGACGCGTGGGGCGAGTTCCGCCAGCCCGCAGTCTTCTAGGCAGCGCCGTGTTCGACCAGGCGAACGCCTCCCCGACCGCCGCGGGCCCGCTCGCCGGCGTGCGCGTGCTCGACTTCTGCCACTTCCTTGCCGGGCCGTACGCCACGATGGTCCTCGCTGACCTGGGGGCCGATGTCATCAAGGTCGAGGACCTCGACCACCTCGACGAGGCGCGCGGCGTCGGACCCTGCTTCCAGGGCGAGCAGTCGCTCTACTTCGCCTCGCTCAACTGGGCCAAGCGCTCGCTGAGCGTGCGCCTCGCAAAGCCGGAGGGGCACGTGGCGGTGCTCGACCTCGTGCGCACCGCCGACGTCGTGCTCGACAACTATCGACCCGGTGTGATGACGAAGGTGGGCCTCGACCACGCGGCGCTCTCCGCGGTCAACCCGCGCATCGTGACGTGCTCGCTCACCGGCTTCGGCGAGACCGGGCCGTACGCGACGCGCGCCGGCTACGACTACACAATCCAGGCACTCGCGGGCGTGATGAGCCTCACCGGCGAGCCCGACGGGCCGCCCGGCAAGGCGGGCATCTCCTACGTCGACCACAGCGGCGGGCTCGCCGCCGCGCTCGCCGTCTGCGCGGCGCTGCTGGAGCGCGAGCGCACGGGCGTCGGGCGCCACGTCGACCTCGGCCTGCTCGACGTGCAGGTCTCGATGCTCACCTACCTCGCCTCGTGGCAGCTCAACGCCGGCTTCTCGCCCGGCCGGACGCCGGGCGGCGCGCACCCGTCGCTGGTGCCCGCGCAGACGTTCCGCACGCGCGACGGGCACATCTCGATCTTCATCGGCAACGACCCGATGTGGGCGCGGCTCGCCGCCGCGATCGGCGACCGTCAGTTGACCGACCCAGAGCTGGCCGCCAACAGCGCCCGGCTCGCCCGCCGCGAGCACGTCGTCGCGTTGCTGGACGAGGCGTTCGCGCGCGAGGACAGCGCCCGCTGGGTCGCGGTGTTGTCCGCGCACAAGGTGCCCTGCGCCGCCGTCAACCGCCTCGGCGAGGCGCTCACCGACGAGCAGGTGCGCGCCCGCGGCCTCGTCGGCACCTCGATCCACCCCGACTACGGCGACTACGAGCACGTGCGCGGGCCAGTGCCGGCACTCGGCCGCGCCGACGGTGGGCCCGGCGCGCCGCTGCTCGGTGAGCACACGGCTGAGCTGCTGGCCGAGCTCGGCTACGAGCAGGCGCGCATCGACGCGCTCGCGCGCTCGGGCGCCATCGGGCTCGCCCGGCCCGCTCCCTCGGCGTGAGCGGCTCGTCGCTCGAGGAGGCGCGCGCCGCCGTGGGTTAGCGCCGCGGCGGCGGCAACCTCGGCGGCTCAGCTGCCGCGCGCGAACGCCTCGACGTACTCGGGCGAGGTGAAGTCTGGGTGGCCGGTCTTGGCCATCAGGCCGCCGTCGACCGGGATGAACGCGCCTGAGACCATCTGCGATTCGTCGGAGGCGAGCCACAGGGCAGCGCGGGCGAGGTCCTCCGCCGTCGCCAGGCGCTGGACCAGCTGGCTTCTCAGATACGCGCCGGCAAGCGTCGGGTTCGCCGCGATCGCCTGTGTGGCGAGGTTGTCACCGACGCAGCGGGCGCCAGCGAGTTGCTGCGGATCCCGAACGGCCCGCCTTGGGCAGCCGCCGCCAGCGAGAGGCTGTCGACGCCGCCCTTGAAGGCCGACAAGCACGTCAGCCCGGGCACCGCCTCACGGCCGTTCGTGCCGGTCACGTTGACGATCGAGCCCCCGCCGGCGGCCTTCATGTGCGGCATCGCGTACTTGATGGACCAGAACGGGCCCGTCAGCCCGAAGCGGAACACGACATCGTCCACGACCGGCTAGGAGCAAGTCGGAATTAATTCCACATTTCCCGCTGAGATAACGCCGATTCTCGGGCAGCCGAGTGCGCTGGCCTATGGGAGGACGGGGGGGCATGAGCCCTATGGATGGCATCAGCCTTCACATATTGAGGAAGCTTGACAGCATTCCGTGAATCAAGTTTCATAGCAAATCGGGGGTCGGACCCCCGTTTGCGCCCTGTGCGCTGGTGGTCCCGTGCTGCTCGCCCCGAGCGCGCGGAGAGAGAGGACGGAGGAGATGGTGGGAATGGCCAAGGTGCGACGCGCGCTGCCGCGCGCGGGGGTGCTCGCCTGCGCGCTCGTCGCGGTGCTCGCTATGGGCTGCGGCGGCGACGACAACGACAACGGCGCCGAAGGCTCGACGGCGACGAACGCGATCAGGTCGGTCGCCGCGGGCGAACCGATCAAGGTCGGCACGATCGCTCCGATCGGCGGCGAGACCGACTACCCGGACATCGCCGGCGCCGCGGAGGCCGCGATCGAGGCGGTAAACGCCCGCGGGGGCGTCGTCGGCCGGCCGCTGGAGCTCATCGTCTGCAACGAGGGTGACGATCCGAACAAGGCGTCGGCCTGTGCGCGCCGCATGGTCTCCGAGGGCGTGATCGCCACGGTCGGCGACCTCAGCGCGTCCAACGAGACGCAGATCAGCGCGATCCTCACGAAGGCCGGCATCCCGCAGATCGGCACCACACCGCTCGATGCGTTCGGCAAGGCCGAGAGCTCGTTCCCGATCGCTCCGGCGGAGGCGCTGACGTTCTTCGCGCAGATGAAGCTCGCCGCCGACGCCGGGCACAGACGGATCGGCACGACGCTGCTCGACATCCCTGTCGCGGCGGAGCTGCTGAAGGCGATGGAGGCGTTCGCGCCGAAGATCGACGTCAAGATCACCTCGAGGCCGCCGCTAGCCGTCGACACGACGGACATGGCGTCGGTCGTCGCGACGCTCGACTCGCAGGCCGACGCAGCGATCCTGATCGCGCTCGACGCCCAGAAGGCGAACGCGCTCAAGGCCGCCAAGCAGGTCGGCTCCGACCTCGCGTTCGTGCTCGACACCACCTCCACGTTCGCGAGCCTCGAAGCGCTCAGCGACGACGACCTCGAGGGGCAGCTCGTCGTCTCGATCTATCCGCCGATGAGCGCGGTCGACGACTTCCCGGAGCTGCAGCGCTTCAGGGACGAGATGCAGGCGGGCGTGGACGCCGGGATCGAGGGAGCGCCGACGGACGAGATCGTCCGACACAACGCGATCTCGGCCTGGCTCGCGGTGCAGGTGCTCGAGCAGGTCGCCAACGACGCGAAGGCCACCGACGCGAAGGCGATGATGCAGGCGCTCGAGGAGTCCGGCCCGCTCGACCTCGGGCTCGTGCCGCCGTGGACGCCATCGAAGAAGGGCGTGGGCGACTATCCGCGAGCGTCGAACACGACCTTCTACTTCAACGAGATGCGCGACGGCGTGCCGGTGCTCCTGGACGACGTCAGCCAGCCGGTCGACATCGGGCCCCTGGTCAGGTGAGGCGGCCGATGACGATGACGACGGCCGGGAGCCGGTAGTCGATGCGTGAGGTCGTGCAGTTCGCGCTGCTCGGGTTCGGCGTCGGCGGCGCGTACGCGCTGCTGACGCAGGGCATCGTGCTCGTCTACCGCTCCTCGGGCGTCGTCAATCTCGCCCACGGCGCGATGGCGATGGTGGGCGGGTTCGCGTTCTACGAGCTCTACGAGCAGTCGGCTTGGCCATACCTGCCGGCGATGCTCACCGCCGTGCTGCTCGTAGCGGCGCTGGGGGCATTCGTGTACCAGGCGGTCATCCGACCGCTGCGGCACGCGTCGCCGCTTGCCCGCATCGTCGCCACGCTGGGCGTGTTGACGGTGCTGCAGGCGGCGGCGACCCTGCGTTACAAGGGCTCGGTGTTTAGCGTCGGCGGCATCCTCCCCGAGGGTCGCGTCGAGCTGTTCGGCGTCGTGGTGCCCCAGGACCGACTGTGGCTGCTTGGCATCGCCGCGCTCGTGACCGCGCTGGTCTACGCGCTCTCGCGCCATACCCGTGTGGGGCTCGCGACCTCGGCGGTCGCCGAGAATCAGCGGACGGCTGCCTCGCTCGGCTGGTCGCCCGACCTGATCGCGACCGTCAACTGGGCGCTCGGCGGCGCGATGGCGGCGCTCGCCGGCATCCTCATCATCCCATTCACGGGCTTGACGGTGTCGTCCCTGACGTTCCTCGTCATTCCCGCGCTCGCGGTCGCACTGTTCGCGGGCTTCGCGTCGTTCCCGCTCGTGCTGCTGGGCAGCCTCGCGCTCGGCGTGATCCAAAGCGAGATGACGCGCTACGTGCAGGTCCAGGGGCTCGCCTCGGCGGCGCCCTTCCTCCTG
Organism: uncultured Solirubrobacteraceae bacterium; assembly: GCA_964422645.1. Taxonomy (GTDB): domain Bacteria; phylum Actinomycetota; class Thermoleophilia; order Solirubrobacterales; family Solirubrobacteraceae; genus Capillimicrobium. The sequence continues at coordinate 23,089 of CAYRCB010000013.1, forward strand.
ATCGTGGCGGTCCTCGTCGTGCGGGGGAGGTCCCTGCCGCTGCGCAGCCACCTATTCGACCGCCTGCCGGCACTCGGCATGGCGACCTTCCGGCTGCGCGCGGTCGCCCCCTTCGCGGCGGTCGTGATCGTCGCGGCGCTGGTGGTGCCCGACAACTGGTCGGCCGCCATTGGCACTTCCGTGGGCGCGGCCGTGATGATGCTCTCGATCGTCGTGCTGACCGGCTATGCGGGCCAGCTCTCGCTCGGCCAGGCGGCGCTCGGCGGTGTCGGCGCGCTGCTGGCCGCGCAGCTCATCTCAGCGTGGGGCTGGCCGTTCGAGCTGGCGGTCGCGGCGGCCATCCTCGGCACCGTCGTCGTCGGCCTCGCGTTCGCGCTGCCGGCGCTGCGCGCGCGCGGCGTCAACCTCGCGATCGTGACGCTCGGGCTCGGCTTCTCGCTCCAGCAGGTGATCTTCACGAACGGCAAGTACACCGGCGGACGCGCCGGCATCGAGGTGGGTCCGCAGACAGTCTTCGGCATCAGCATCGACGCGATCTTCGAGCCCGGCCGCTACGCGGCATTCGCGATCGTCGTGCTCGTCGCGTGCGTATGGCTGGTCTCGAACATGCGCCGCGGCCGCGCCGGGCGGCGGCTCGTCGCCGTGCGCACCAACGAGCGCGCCGCCGCGTCGCTGGGCGTCAACGTGTTCGTCGCCAAGCTCTATGCGTTCTCGGTCGCCGCGGCGATCGCCGGGCTCGCCGGCATCCTGCTCGCCTTCCAGGGCTATTCGGTCATCCCGGGCCAGTTCGACGCCTTCGACTCGATCACGAGCGTGACCCTCGCCGTCCTCGGCGGCGTCGGCTACCTGCTCGGCCCGCCGCTCGGCGCGACGCTCGCGCAGGGCGGCTTTCCCGGCGGCCTGATCGCGAGCGCCGCGGGGGAGGGCGAGCAGTGGCTCGTGCTGATCGGCGGCGTTGCGTTGTTGCTGATCCTGGTCACCCACCCGAACGGCATGGCGAGCACGACGGTCGAGACGGCGCGTGCCATCGGCCGCCGGCTGTCGCGCGGCAGCGGCGCCGAAGCGCCGCCGGAGCCGCTGCCCGAGCTCGCCCCGCGTGCCCGGCGCGCGCGCGACGCGCACGTGGCCGTCTCCGAGGTGACGGTGCGCTTCGGCGGCGTCGTCGCCCTCGACGGCGTCAGCCTCGATGTCAGGGCGGGCGAGGTCGTCGGCCTGATCGGGCCCAACGGGGCCGGCAAGACGACGCTCATCGACGCGATCACCGGCTTCGTGCGCCCGGCGAGCGGGACCATCGCGCTCGACGGGGTCGCGGTCGACCGCTGGTCGGCGCACCGGCGCGCGCAGGCGGGCATCGCGCGCTCGTTCCAATCGCTGGAGCTGTTCGACGACCTGACCGTGCTCGACAACCTGCGGGCAGCCTCCGACCGGCGCGACCTGCTCGCCTACCTCACGAACCTCGTGCACTCCGGCAACAGACCGCTGCCGCCCGTTGCGGTCGCCGCGGTGCACGAGTTCGATCTGGAGGCGGACCTCCACCGCGCTGCCGAGGAGCTGTCCTACGGCAAGCGGCGGCTGGTGGCGATCGCGCGCGCGGTCGCTACCGAGGCGCCGATCCTGCTGCTCGACGAGCCGGGCGCCGGCCTGACGGACGCCGAGACGGCCGAGCTGGGCCGTCTGATCCGTCGCCTCGCCGACGAATGGGGCCTCGGCGTGCTGCTGGTCGAGCATGACGTCTCGGTCGTGATGAACACGTGCGACCGGATCGTGGTGCTCGACTTCGGCAAGAAGCTCGCCGAAGGCACGCCGGAGGAGGTCCGCGCCGACCCGGCTGTCGTGGCGGCGTACCTGGGGGAGGAGGCGGCCGCCCCGGAGCCTGGTGCGGAGGGGTCGGCGTCAGACGCCCGGACGGCGGCCGCGCACGGCCCGGCGCCGAACGGCGTTCCCGCGGCCGGCCCGGCGCCGCCCCAGCGTCCGCGCGCGGCGAGCCGGCAGGTGCTGATCGAGGCGCAGCGCGTCGCCGCCGGCTACGGCGCCACGCCGGTCGTGCGCGGCCTCGACCTCCGGGTCGAGCCGGGCGAGGTCGTTGCACTGCTCGGCGCCAACGGCGCCGGCAAGACGACGACGCTGCTCACGCTCGTGGGCGAGCTGCCGCTGCAGGACGGCCGCGTGCTGCTGGGCGGCAAGCCGACGCGGGCGCCGCTGCATCAGCGCGCGCGCAACGGGCTCGCGTTCATCCCCGAGGAGCGGTCGGTGTTGATGGGGATGTCGACGGCGGATAACCTGCGCGTCGCGCGGCGCGACTTCGGCGCGGCGCTCGAGCTGTTCCCCGAGCTCGTGCAACGCGTCGACGTGAAGGCCGGTCTGCTGTCGGGCGGCGAGCAGAAGATGCTGTCGCTCGGTCGTGCGCTCGCGCGCGACCCGTCGCTGCTGCTCGCCGACGAGCTGTCGCTGGGGCTCGCGCCGCTCGTCGTCGACCGCCTGCTGGAGGCGGTGCGCCGCGCGGCGGACGACCGAGGCGTCGGCGTCCTCCTCGTCGAGCAGCACGTCAAGAAGGTGCTGCGCTACGCCGACCGGGTGTACGTGATGCGCCGCGGCGAGGTCGTGCTGGAAGGCAGGGCCGACGAGCTGCGCGATCGCATGGACCTGCTCGAAGCGTCGTACTTCTCGGCGGCCGCTGGGTCGGACGCCGAGGCGCGTTGACATGGGCGTCCGCCTGTCGGTCCAGCTCCCGACCGCGCCGCAGGTCCTGCGCGGCGCGGAGCTTTCGCGGCTCGTCGAGTTGGCGCGCCTTGCGGAGGATGCCGGCGTCGACCAGCTCAGCGTCTCCGATCACGTCGTGATGGCCGACGCGACCGAGCGCTATCCGCACGGCACGTTCCCCAACACGGCGCAGACGCCGTATCCGGAGCCGCTAACGCTGCTGAGCGCGGTCGCTGCCGTGACGACCCGGCTGGAGCTGTCGACGAGCGTCCTGGTCGCGCCGCTGCGCCCGGCGGCGCTGCTCGCGAAGACGTGCGCGACGCTTGACGCACTGTCGGGCGGGCGGCTCGTGCTCGGCGTCGGCACCGGCTGGCAGGAGGAGGAGTTCGCTGCCGTGGGAGTGCCGCTGGCCGAGCGCGGCCAGCGGCTCACCGACACGATCGCGGCCTGCCGTGCGCTGTGGCGCGACTCGCCGGCGACCTTCGCGTCGTCGACGGTCGGCTTCGACGCCGTCCGCTGCGAGCCGCGGCCGCACAACCCCGACAGCATCCGCGTGTGGTTCGGCGGCGGGGCGACGCGCCGCACCGTGGAGCGCGTCGCGCGCCTCGGCCACGGCTGGATCCCGCTGCCGGCGACGAGGCCGGAGGCGATCGCGGCGGGCGTCGAGCGGCTCCGCGCCGGCCTGGCCGAGGCCGGGCGCGGCGACGTCGCGCTGGACGTCAAGGCGGTGCTGCCGGCGGTCGGCGACGGTGACGGGCCTGCCGACCTCGACCGCTCGCTCGAGAACGTCCCCGTGCTCGCGGCGAGCGGCGCGACGGTCGTCCACGTGCTGCTCAACGGCTTCGTCGCCTCGCTCGACGAGGTGCCGGGCTTCCTCGAGCGGCTGGTGGAGCGCTTCGCGCCGCTGCGCGACGCAGCCGCCGCGGATCATCGGTCCGCGCCTGGGCAGCCGGACCGTTGGCCGGCGGCGCCGTGGCGCCCGCCGCCGACGGCGATGTGACGGCGGCGGGCGGCGGCGTTAGCTGCAGGCGGCGAATGCCGCCTTGAACTCGTCGGAGTGGAAGTCCGGGTGGCCGGTCTTCATGATGAGTCCGCCGTCGACGGGGAGGAAGTGGGCGGTGACCATCGCCGACTCGTCGGAGGCCAGCCACAACGCGGCGTTCGCGATGTCGTCCATGTTCGCGAGCCGCTGCACGAGCTGGCCGCGCAGATACAGCGCGGTGAGCTGCGGGTTGCTGCCGATCGCCTGCGTCGCCGCGTTCTCGCCGACGCACAGGCCGGGGGCGATGCAGTTGCTTCGGATGCCGTAGGGCGCGCCCTCTGCGGCCGCCACGAGCGAGAGGCTGTCGACGCCGCCCTTGAACGTGGCGAGGCAGACCAGCCCGGTCGACGCCTCGTGCCCGTGCGTCCCGGTCACGTTGACGATCGAGCCGCCCCCGCCCTTCTTCATCTCCAGCATCGCATGCTTCGTTGCCCAGAAGGGACCGGTCAGCTCGAAGCGGAACATCTGCTCCCAGCGATCGGTCGTCATCTCCATCAGCGGTCCGTCGACGCCGGACGAGACGAGATCCGTCGGGCCGGCGTTGTTGACGAGCGTCGTCAGCTTCCCGTAGCGCTCGACCGCGAACGCGACCGCGCCCTGGACGTCGGACTCGACCCCGAGGTCCATGCGCACGTACGTCGCCTCGCCGCCGGCGTCGCGGATCTCCTGCTCGACCGCGCGGCCGTTCTCCTCGCCGCGACCCGTCACGATCACGCTCGCACCCTCGGCCGCGAAGCGCTTGGCAATCGCCTTGCCGATGCCGCGCGTGCTGCCGGTGACGAGGGCGACCTTTCCTTGCAGCCTCATGACACGCCCCTACGCCGCGCCGAGCTGCGCCATCAGCGTCGGGCTGTCGCTGAGTGCGTGGTTCTCGGCGAGCTTGCCACCGGCGACGCGGATGAAGTCCATCGCCGCGAAGGAGACATCGTTGCCGGTCGCGGCGATGCCGAACAGGTCGCCCGTGTGCTTGCCGGTGACGGTGTAGTGGTTGGCGATCCAATCGCCGTCCGCGCACTGGCGCTGGAGCTGGAAGCGCGCATCCGAAAGGCCCGCGGCGACGAGGCGCATCTTCCACATGAAGCCGGCCGGACCCTCGGGCTGGCCGGGGAACGCGCCGTGGTCGACGAAGTCGCCCGCGAGCATGCTCTCCATCTCGTCGAGCGCGCCCTTGTTGAACAGCTCGATCCATCGCGCGATGACGGCTCTCGTGTCGTCGGACACCGGTTCTCTCCTCTGTCGTCGGCCCTAGTGAGTCGAGAATATCGGTTGCGGTTTATGCCTTCTAGGTCGGGATATGTCGAAAACGACTTCGCTGCCGATTACGATCCCACATGCAGGACCGCCTTGCCGAGCTGCGTCCCCGCGGCGATCGCGTTCAGCGTCTCGGCGGCGTGCGACCAATCCCCCTCGAAGCCGATCTGGGGCGTCAGCTTCGCCTCGGCGACCAGCGCCACCAACTCCGCCAGATCGGCAGCGTCGCCCGTCCCGCTCGTGTCGAAGTAGACGAAATGGCGCAGCGTGAACGACTCGTGGCCGCCGAAGAAGCTGAAGAAGTCGAGCGAAAGCGGTTCGCCGGAGGCCCCGCCGAACCACTGCACCAGCGCGCGCGGCGCGAGCTTGCCGAAGGCGTCGCTACCGACCGCTCCGCCGACGGACTCGAGCAGGACGTCGAATGCGCCTTCGGCGTCGGCGACGGCATGGACGACGGTCGCACCCAGGCGCGTCAGGTGGGCGTACGGATCGCGCTCGCGGGCGACCGCCGTGACCTGTGCCCCGCCGGCCAGCGCGAGCTGGACGACGAACTGGCCTACGCCGCCGGTCGCGCCGGTGATGAGCACGCGGCGGCCCTCGAGCGGCGCGGCGTCGCGCAGCATGCGCAGCGCGACGAGGCCGGCGAGGGGCAGTGCCGCCGCGGCGTGCGTCGACACGTTGTCCGGGAGGGCGGTGAGCTGACTTGTCGGGACCGCCGCCAGCTGCGCGCCCACCCCTCCGGCGGGCACGTGGACGACGACCCGAGAGCCGGCAGGGGGCCCGCTGCCGTCGGCGGCGGCTCGCTCGACAACGCCGGCGCCGTCGATCCCGACGCGCCAGCCGTCCATGCCGGGCGTGACGAGGTAGAGGAAGTCAGTGCGGTTGAGCGAGAACGCCTCGATGCGGACGAGCGCCTGGTCGACGGCCGGCTCCGGGTCCGGCGCTTCACCGATCGCCACGCGATCGTCGTCACGTTGGGTGGGTAGCAGAGCGAGCATGCTGCTCCTTCCAAATGGGGGTAATACTTCCGTTTCGTCTGAAACTAGCGCATCCTCCGTACCGGCGCGGCTGCGCTACCGTCCTGCCATGGCCGCTGTCAAGGACGAGCCGCTGCGCCGGCCGCGCCAGGACCAGGTGCGAAACCGCGCGCGCTTGCTGAGCGCTGCGCGGGCGGTGCTCAAGCGCGACGGGCTCGAGGCGAGCATCGAGGCGATTGCGCGCCAGGCGGGCGTCGGGCCGACGACCTTCTATCGGCACTTCCCGACGAAGGAGGCGCTGCTGATGGCGCTCCTCGACGACCTTGCCGGCGCGGCTCGCGAGGTGGCCGCGGGGGCGGCCGAGCATCCGGACTCGTGGGAGGCGTTCGCGGTGCTGTTCACCGAAGGCTGTGCGCTCGATCCCGAGGACCTCGCCCTCTACGATCTGATCGGCCGCGCCGGCGACCGTTTCGCCCGCCGGGGGCGGGAGCAGACGGCGGAGATCATCGGCCCAGCGGTCCTGCGCGCACAGGCGGATGGCTGTCTGCGCGGCGACGTCGCCGTCGAGGACGTGGCCGCGCTGATGCGCATGGCGGATGAGGCTCCGGGCGCCGGACGCGCCCGGTACGTGCGTGTGCTACTCGACGGGCTTCGCACGGCCCGCCACGGCGCGGCCTGATCCCTCGGGCGGGCGGCGGGCGGCGGGCGCGCGGGTGCGTCAGCTCGGCTTGAGCCGCTCGACGAGCGTGCTGAGCGCGTCCACGGAGCGGTCGAGCGCGGCACGCTCCGGGCCCGAGAGCCGTTGGACGTGCGCCGCGAGCATGTCAACGTAGGCGGTGCGGAGCCGGCGCAGCGTCGCGCGACCGGCGGGCGTCACGCTGACGAGCACGGCGCGGCGGTCGGCGGGGTCGGGCTGGCGCGCGATCCATCCGCGCCGCTCGAGCCCGGCGACGAGCGCGGTCATCGTCGGCTGGCGTACCTGCTGATGGTGTGCGAGCGCGGTCACGCGCTGCGGCCCGAGGTCGACGAGCGTCGCCAACGCGCGCGCTTGCGAGAGGCTCACCCCCGAGCCCGCCACGGCGCCCTGGAGCAGCTGGTTGAGCCAGCCGAGGCGGTCGATCAGCGCATGCGAGAGCGCGCGCGGGTCGTCCTGCCGCGCGGGTGGCGGGGATGGCTCGCGAGTCGTCGGCGTTGTGCGCTGGAGGGCCATGGGATGAGAACGAGGTCGGCGGACGAACGGCAACCTACCGCCGCGTCCGACCGATCATGTATATCGATGATCTATGTTTATTGCCAGATGGGGTGGGCGGCGATGACCGACGAGGGCTCCCGGTCGGAGGGCGGACGGCCGACGCTGGGCGCCGCGGGGATAGGCGAGCTGCTGGCGCCGGACGCGCGGCTCGACCCGCTGCGCGCCGTCCGGATTCCGTTCCCGGACCTCGCGTACGTCGAGCCCGCCAGCCCGCGCGACTGGCTCATGCATGCGAGACGTCGATGACGGCACTGCATGAGCTGACCGCGGACGAGTTGCTGGCCGCGTTCCGCGCGGGAGCGGCGTCCCCGGTCGAGGCCGTGCGCGCCTGCCTCGCGCGCATCGAGGCGGTCGAGCCGTGCGTCCACGCGGTCATCACCGTGTGTGGGGAGCGGGCGCTGGCGCAGGCGCGCGCGTCGGAGCGGCGCTGGCGCGATGGAACGGCTCTGGCGCTGGACGGTCTGCCGTTCGGCGTCAAGGACACGATCTGGGCGGCGGGCATGCGCACGACCTGCGGTTCGCTCGCGCATGCCGACGACATCGCGGCCGAGGATGCGACCGTCGTGGCGCGGTTGCGGGACGCGGGCGGCGTCCTGCTCGCGAAGCTCCACACCTTCGAATTCGCCCACCACGAGCAGCAGGAGGCGTTCGGGATCACCGCCAACCCGTGGGACACGACTCGCACCGCATGTGGCTCCTCGGCCGGGTCGGCGGCGGCGGTCGCGGCGCGCGAGCTGCCGTTCGCGATCGGGACGGACAACGGCGGCTCGATCCGCGTGCCGGCGGCGCTCTGCGGCGTCAGCGGGCTGAAGCCGACGTACGGGCGCATCTCTCGCCACGGCGTGCTGCCACTGGCTTGGAGCGTTGAGCACGTCGGCCCTCTCGCGCGCTCCGCGCGCGACCTCGCTCGGGTGCTCGCCGTCACGGCGGGACGGGACGCGCGCGACCCGTCGTCGGCTGACGTCGTGATCGACGACTACCTCGGCGCATGCGGCGGCGACGTCCGCGGGATGCGCCTGGGCGTGCCGCGCGATTGGTTCTTCGACGTCTGTGACCCTGATGTCGAGCGCTGTGTGCGCGCGGCGATCGCCGAGCTGGACGAAGCCGGGGCGGAGTTGGTCGAGGTCCGGCTGCCGGAGATCGGCCGGCTCGATCCGCCGCTCATCAGCCGCACGGTGATCCTGCCCGAGTTCGCCGCGATCCACGACTCCGACGGCGACCGTTGGGACCGCTACACCGAGGGCTCGCGTCGTGGGCTGCACGCGGGCCGGCAGGTGCCGGCGGTCGACTACGTGCGCGCGCAGCGGCTGCGGCATCTGGTCCAGCTCGAGCTGGCCGCCGCGCTGCGCGGCCTCGACGCCCTGCTGACGCCGACGGCCCCAGCCGTCGCCCCGCTGCTCGCCGACCTGCGCGCGGTCGTTGGTGAGCGCAGCTTCCCGATGACCGAGGTCATCTCGCGCGCCACGAGCGTCTTCAACCTCGCCGGACTGCCCGCAGCGACCGTGCCCTGCGGCCGGACCCGCGATGGTCTGCCGGTGGGACTGCAGATCGCGGCGGGTCCGTGGGAGGAGCGGCGCGTCCTGCGGGTGGCGGCAGCCTTCCAGCAGCGCACCGAGCACCACCGTCGAGCTCCTGCGATCTAGCGGCGGTCCGCCTGCAGCTTCGGCCGGGCGCGGCTTGCGCATGGCGATGGGTCTGACCCTCGGAACATCGAGTCCCTATGTTTGACAACCAGGGGAAGTTGCATATAGCCTCTATGTAATTGGGGGTCGCCGTCAGGCATCGCTTGGCGGTCGGTGCAAGGGACAGGGAGGAGTGGACATGAAGAGGACGTTGCGGAGCTCTGTGGCGCTCGTCATCGCGCCGGCATGCGCCGTCGCGCTGATGGCCGGCTGCGGCTCCGACAATGACGCGCCGGCATCCTCGGGCGGCGCCGGACGCGAGCAGGCGACGCTGCGCGTGGCCTACCCAGGTTTCGCGCCCACGAGCATGCTCACCTACATCGCCCAAGACCAGGGCTTCTTCGAACGCGAGAACCTGACCGTCGAGATCAGCGACGGGCAGGGCGCCAACGTCACGACCCTTCTCGTCTCCGGTCGCGCCGACTTCGCGCAGGCGGGCCCGGATACGCCGCTCAACCTGAGCGAGCAGGGCAAGCAGACCTCGATCGTCTACGGGTTGGGCGGCGGCGGGCTTGCCGGATTCATGGTCGGCTCGCCGAAGACGGCCGGCGATCTCGAGCAGCTCAGATCGCTCGACGCCTGTCGGATGGCGACGTTCGCCGAGGGCACGCCGTCCAACGGCTACGCGCGCGTCTACAGCGAGCAGCTCGGTCTGCACTGCGACATCGTCCCGTTCGCCGACGTGCCGAGCGCCGTGGCGGCGCTCGCCGGCGGTCGCGCCGACGCGGTCGTCGCCAGCTATGGCACGCTCGCAACCGCGATCGGTGAGGGCAAGGCGAAGATCCTCATCGATACCCGAGATCCCGACGTGCGAGCCCGCTACATCCAGGAGCCGTTCCTCGAGGCGGTCGAGTTCGGCGTGGAGGCGAACCTCCGGCGCAAGCGCGACGCCGTCGTGCGCTACGTCAAGGCCCTGGGGCGGGCGCGCGCGTGGGCAGAGGAGCACTCCGACGCGGAGATCGCCGACCTGCTGGCCGGCTTCGGCGGCGGCTTCGCGCAGACCGACCGCTCCTTGCTCACCGATCAGGTCGCCGCGCTGCGCCAGTACATGCCGATCGGCAATGACGATGGCGGCATCTCCGAGGAGCAGTGGCGCGCGGCGCTCGCCGGCATGAGCGAGCGCGGCGTGCTGCCCGGCTCGCCGGAGGACGAGGCGGTCTCCTACGAGCGAAACGTCGACATGTCCTTCTACGACGAGGCCGTCGGCGCGCCCGACGGAGGCGCCTGATGGCGGCGGCGACTGCGGCGCGCCGGACGCCCGCGAGCGGCGAGGAGCGCGCCGGCGCCGGCGCCGGCGTTGCGCCAGGCGGGCTCGAGCTGGATGGCGTGGGCTTCGGGTACCCGGACGGTGTTGAGGTGCTCGACGGCATCACGACGACGATCGAACCCGGCGCGACCGTCGGGATCGTCGGTCCGAGCGGGTGCGGCAAGTCGACCCTCCTCTCTCTCGTCGCGGGCCTGCTCGACGTCACCTCTGGCCGTCTCCTGCGCGGCGAGGCGGAGCCTGGCCGCCACCCGCTCAGCATGGTCTTCCAAAAGGACACGCTGCTGCCATGGCTGACGGTTGAGGACAACGTCCGGTTCTTCACGCGCTTCCGTCGGCACGGACTGCGCCGCTCGCTCGTTCGCCGCGACAGGGGCCCCGGTGATGCCGAGCTGGCCGAGCGCGTCACGCAGCTGCTCGAGCTCGGCCACCTCGGCGACCGCGCGGACGCGTATCCGTACCAGCTTTCGGGCGGCATGCGGCGGCGTCTGCAGTTCCTCGCCGGCGTAGCGCCGCACCCGCAGATGCTGCTGCTCGACGAGCCGTTCTCGTCGGTCGACGAGCCCACGCGCATCGGCATCCACCAGGACGTCTACCGGATCACGCGGACGCTCGGGATGACGACGATCCTCGTGACGCACGACCTCGCGGAGGCGATCACGCTCTGCGACCGCGTGCTGATCCTCAGCAACCGGCCGGCACGGATCGCGAAGGAGCACACGATCGACTTCGGCGCCGAGCGCGACATGCTCAACCTGCGCCGCACCTCTGAGTACCTCGAGCGCTATGGCCGCCTCTGGGACGACCTCAGCGAGCAGATCGCGCGCTCACGCGCGGGGAGGCCGACGTGAGTGCCGCCGCCACGGTCGCGAGTCGCGGCCGCGCGCGCATCCACGTCAGCCGTCGGGTAGGCATCCCGCTCGCGCGCGTGGCGATCGTCGCGATCGTCCTGCTCGCATGGGAGTACGTGCCGCAGATCTCGTGGCTGCGCAGCCGGTCGCCGGTCTTCGACCCATTCTTCGTCAGCTCGCCATCGCAGATCGCCGAGCGGCTCTACGAGCTGACCTTCGGCGTGGGCGGCAGCGAGACGCTCTGGCCCTACCTGTGGCAGACGCTCCAGGGCACGCTGCTGGGCGTCGCGATCGGCACCGTCGCGGGCGCGCTCGCGGGGCTCGTGTTCAGCAACAGTCCGCTCATCAGCAAGACCCTCCAGCCGTTCATCACGATGATGAACGCAACGCCGCGCATCGCGCTGATCCCGATCTTCGTGATCATCGCCGGGCCGAGCATCACGGCGACGGTGCTCACCGCGATCCTCGTCGTCTTCTTCCTCGTCTTCTACAACGCCTTCTCCGGCGGCATGAGCGTCGCGCCGCACGCGCTCCAGAACGCGCGGCTGCTGGGCGCGACGTCGTGGGAAGTCATGCGGCATGTGCGCCTGCCCTACGTCCTCGTCTGGACTTTTGCCTCGCTGCCCAACGCCGTCAGCTTCGGCCTCATTTCTGTCGTGACGGCGGAGATCCTGACCGGCGCGCTGGGCCTCGGACGGCTGCTGTCGATCTCGATCCAAACGGTGGACTCGACGCTCACGTTCTCGGTCGTCGTGATCCTCACGGTCCTCGGGATGGTGCTGGTCACGATCACTGATCGCATCCGCAACCGCGTCCTGCACTGGTGGACGGCCGGCAGCGCGGACTGACTTGCGGCGAGGACTATGAGCGATCACCTGCTCGGCGGGCGGCTTGGCGCGCCGTTCATCGACATCGACGAGCAGCGCACGCTGCCCGAGCCGCACCGCTACGTGCACGGCGGCTTCCAGGGGAGCAAGACGCGCTTCTCGATCTACCTGCCACCGCCCAACCGCTTCGGCGGGCGCTTCTTCCAGCTGCTCGAGTCCGGCGTGGGCGGCCACGAGGACCTGGCGATGCGCCGTACACGCATCGCCGGGGCCGGCGCCGGGATGGAGTTCGCGTTCGACTCCGGCGCCTACCTCGTGGAGTCCAACCAGGGGCACGCCGCGGGCGAGCGCTTCGCGCTCTCGCGCGGCCGCGCGACCGATCCACACCTCCACGCCTACGGCGCCAGTGCGGCGTCGGCGCGCTTCGCGCGCGAGCTGGCGCGCGAGCACTACGGCGCGGACGCACGGTTCGGCTACCTGTACGGCGGCAGCGGCGGGGCGCTGCGCTCGCTGCTGTGCCTCGAGCACGTGCCCGACCTGTGGAACGGCGCCGTCCCGTTCGTCGTCTCCAACGGCGTCGGTCGAATGGCGATGGTGCTCAACGCCGTCCGCCTGCTCGGCCCTGACGCCGCCCGCGTGATAGATGCGATCGAGCCGGGCGGCTCCGGCGACCCGTTCGACGGGCTCGACGGCGAGCAGCGCGAGGCGCTGGCCGCGCTCTACCGCTTCGGCTTCCCGCGTGGCGGTGAGTTCTCCTTCGCGCCGGAACATGCGGTCAACAACGTCACGGACGGCCGCATGCTGATGACGCTGCTCGCCGACTTCGACGCCGAGTACTTCCGCGACTTCTGGTCGCTGCGCGGCTACGCGGGCGCCGACGGGCTCGTCGATCGGCACGTCGTGGAGGAGGAGGTGACGGTCGCCGAAGTGGTGTCGCTGGAGCGGCTGGGCGAGGCGCGCGCGCTGCTCGATCCGGAGGCGCTCGCGGGAGTCGGCGCGCAGGCGCCGATCGGCCTGCGCGTGGCCGGCGACGCCGACCCCGCATGGCTCATGGCGACGCTGACGCCGACGAGCGGCGCCGCGCGCGGTCGCGCCGTCGCCTGCGCGGCGGTCGTCGGCGACCTCCTGCTCGCCGACCCCACCTCGCCGGAGCTGTTCGCCGGCGCCGCGCCCGGTGACCACGTGCGGGTCGACAACCGTGACTTCCTCGCGTATTGCCACTCGAGCCGCCACCAGGTGACGCCCGAGTTCCCGTCGTTCGCCCAGTTCTTGGTCGACGGGCGACCGATCCATCCGCAGCGCCCCCGCACGATGCGCGACATCACCGCGGGCGTGCGCGCCAACGGCCGTTTCGCGGGCAAGGTCATCGTCGTCAACACGATGCTCGACGCCGCCGCGATGCCTGCCGGCGCTCTGGACATCGCCGCGATGGTGCGCGAGCACCTCGCAGACGCCTACGAGGACCGCTTCCGCCTGTGGTTCGCCGAGAACGGCGTCCACCGTGCGACCGGTCCCATAGGTCGCCCGCCGGTGCGCTCGACGCGCCTGATCGACTACGGCGGCCACGTCGAGCAGGCGCTGCGCGACCTCGTGGCGTGGGTCGAGGAAGGCCGCGATCCGCCCGCCAGCTCCGGCTTCCGCTACGCCGACGGGCAGGTGATCCTTGCCGCCTCCGCGCGGGATCGCGGCGGGATTCAGCCGCTCGTCGCCTGCACGGTCGAGGGCGGCGCCCGCGCCGAAGCGACTGTCGGCGAAGTCGTCTCCTTCGAGGTCGTCGCGACGGTGCCGCCGGGCGCCGGCGCGATCGTCGAGGTCGAGTGGGACTTCGACGGCCACGGGCGCTGGCCGGTGCGCCACCCCGAGTTGGACGGCCGCGCGGCGCACGTCCGCCTCACGGCCAGCCACGCGTTCGAGCGCCCCGGCACCTACTTCCCCAGCGTCCGGGTGACGGCGCACCGCGACGGCGATCGCGACGCGGCCGACTGCCGCGTGACGAACCTCGCGCGCGTGCGCGTCGTCGTGGGTGCGCGGCAGCTTGCAACGACGAGAGAGGAGAGGACATGAGTCGGCTGGGCCGATGGACGGCGGCGCTTGCCGCCGTGTGCGCGAGCGGGCTGGCGCTCGCGGGTTGCGGTGGCTCCGACGAGCCAGGCGGCGCCACGACCGCCGCAGCGGGGGGGCCGGCGGGGCCGGCCAGCCTGACGATCGCCTACCCGGCGTTCAGCAGCAGTCATCCGCTCGCGTACATCGCTGAGCACGAGGGCTACTTCGACGACGAGAACCTGCGCGTGAAGATCCTCTCCGGGCAGGGCGCGAACACGACGACGCTCGTCGTCTCCGGCCGCGCGGACCTCGTGACTGCCGGTGCGAGCACTCCGCTGGCGATCGCCGCGCAGGGCAAGCAGCCGTCGATCGTGTACGGCGTGGCGGGCGGCGGCACGGCGGCCTTCATGGTCGGCTCGACGAAGGCCGCCAAGACGCTCGACCAGCTCCAGAGCCTTGACGACTGCCGTCTGGGGACGTTCAGCAAGGGCAGCTCGGCGTACGGCTTCGCTGCCTACTACAACGAGACGCTCGATCTCGGCTGCGAGCTGATCCCATTCTCCGACGTGCCGACCGCGGTCGCCGCGCTCGTCGGCGGCCGGGCCGACGCGGTGGTCGCCAGCTACGGGCTGTTGAGCCCGGCCATCGCAGACGGCAAGGCGAGCATCCTGATCGACACGCGACTGCCGGAGGTGCGCGAGCGATACCTCAGAGACCAGGTCTTCCCGGAGGCGATCGAGTTCGGGATCGCGGACCAGCTGGAGGGCAAGCGCGACGCGGTCGTTCGTTACCTGCGCGCGCTCGGCAAGGCTCGGACGTTCCTCGAGACGCGCCCGGCGGCCGAGGTCGCCGACGTGCTCGCGAGCTACCCGCAGGGGACCTCGAGCCTCACTGCCGACCAGATGTCGGATACGGTCGAGGCGCTGCGGGCCTACTCGCCGCTCGGCAGCGACGGGGGCTATGTCGGCCCCGAGGTGTGGCAGACGGCGCTCGCGGCATTCGCGCGCTTCGGCCTCGACGGGTACGACCCAGACGCCCCCGGAGTGCAGTACGACCGCCTGGTCGACATGTCCTTCCTCCAGGAGGCCAGCGGCTCGTGAGCGCCGCCGGGCCGCCCCTGCGCACCAGGGCCGGCGCCGGCCGACCGCCGGGACCGCGCCCGCCGTCAAGCGGCGGGCGCGGGCTCCCAGCGAAAGATGCGCTTGCAGGTGCGGCCGAGCACCAGCTCCTTCTCGGCATCGGACAGCAGGTCGGTCCCGGTGATCCACTGCGTGCCCTGCTCGAGCGTGAGGACGTCCATCACGCGCGTCCAGTCGGTGCCCCACATGACCCGCTCCGGACCGAAGGCCTCCAGCACCTGGCGCGCCCTGCGCCAGATGTCGCGATAGGGGAAGCCGCCGAGCGAGAGCGTCGGCGCGGCCGTCAGCTTGACGGCGATGTTCGGGTGACGTGCCAGGTCGAGCAGCTCCGGCAGCCGCTGGAACCGGTCGGGGTCGGGCGTCATGAGCGGCGGCTGGGCGAGCCCGAGGTGGTCGATCACGAGCTGCAGATCGGGGTAGGCCGCGGCGATCGCGTTCACCTCCGCCAGATAGCCGGGCGGGAAGACGCAGACCGGCACCTCGTGGCGCTGGCAGGCGGCCAGCAGGCGCGCGTAGGCGCCGTCGCGCAGCTGGTCGCGGACGGCGTCGGAGACGACGATCACGCGCAACCCGACGGCGGCGGGGTGCGCGCGCCACTCCTGCACCGCCTCGTCGACGTCCTCGCGCGTGTGGTCGACGCGCCCGACGACCGCGAAGCGCCCGGGGTACATCTCGGCCGCCTCGAGCGAGTAGCCGTTGTCCCAGCCGTAGTGGGAGGTGGCGACGAGCACGGCGGCGTCGATCCCCGTCGCGTCGAGCGCCTCGACCATCCGCTCGCGCGGCACCGCGGTCGCCTCCGCGTGCTTGCGCGCGGCCTCCATCACCGGGCCGCCGCCGCGCCCGAAGGCGGGATCCCAGGGTCGGCCCGGATGGTCGCGCTCGTACGTGTGGACCTGTGCGTCGATCAGCTCCATCGGAGATCTCTCCTCCTGCGCTCGGCGGGCCACTGGCCGCGCCGAGATCCGTGATTGCAGATGACCGAGCAGGTATTCTGCCCGTAGTAAGTCTATTCCATATTTGGAAGAATGATTCTGTATCAAGCGAGGGGAGCGCGCGTATGAGCGAGGTCGTCACCCATCCGGCGATCATCGACGGCGAGCGCGTCGTCGTCGATCGCCTGGTCGACGACGTGGATCCGTCCAGCGGTGAGGTCTTCGCGCAGATCCCGCGCTGCGGCGCCGCCGAGGTCGACTCCGCGGTCGCCGCCGCCCGGCGCGCCTCGGAGCGCGGCTGGCGCACGACGACGCCGCTCGAGCGGGGCGCGCTGCTGCGCGCGCTCAGCGCGTCGATCGTCGAGCACCAGGACGAGCTGGCGCGGCTGGAGAGCCTCGACACCGGAAAGCCGCTCAGCCAGGCGCGCGCGGACGTGGCCGTCGCCGCGCGCTACTTCGGCTTCTACGCGTCGATCGTTGAGGGGATCGAAGGCGCCACGATCGGCGCCGCGCGCGACGCGCACGCCTACACGCGCCGCGAGCCCTTTGGCGTCACCGCTCACATCGTGCCCTGGAACTACCCGCTCCAGATCAGCGGACGCACGCTCGCGCCGGCGTTGGCAGCCGGCAACTGCTGCGTGCTCAAGCCGGCCGAGGAGGCGTCGCTGACCCCACTGCGGCTCGGCCAGCTCGCGCTCGAGGCCGGATTCCCACCCGGCGTGCTGAACGTTGTGTCGGGGCTCGGCGAGGAGGCCGGCGCCGCGCTCAGCGACCATCCCGGCGTCGACCATGTCTCGTTCACCGGCTCGCGCGAGGTCGGGACGCTCGTCGCGCGAGCCGCGGCGGCGAACGTGGTTCCGGTCGCGCTCGAGCTCGGCGGCAAGTCGCCGAACATCGTCTTCGCCGACGCCGACCTCGAGGCCGCGTTGCCGACGATCGTCGCCTCGATCGTTCAGAACGCCGGCCAGACGTGCTCGGCCGGCTCGCGCCTGCTCGTCCACGAGTCGTTGCATGACGCGGTGGTCGCGGCCGTCGCCGAGCGCTTCTCGCAGCTCGCGCTCGGCCCGGGCATCGAGGACAGCGACCTCGGCCCGCTCATCACCGCGCGCCAGCGCAACCGCGTCGCGACGCTTGTCGAGCGCGGCGCGCAGGAGGCGACGCTCGTATGCGGCGGCCGGCCGGCGACCGACGGCCGGTTGGCCGCCGGCTACTTCTTCGAGCCGACGCTGCTGACCGGCACGGCCGGGACGCCGATCGCCCAGGAGGAGGTCTTCGGGCCGGTGCTGGCGGCCGCCAGCTTCGCGAGCGAAGAGGAGGCGCTGGCGCTCGCCAACCGCACCGACTTCGGCCTCATCGCCGCCGTGTGGACGCGCGACGTCGGGCGCGCCCATCGTATGGCGGCGCAGCTGGAGGTCGGGCAGGTGTTCGTGAACTCGTACGGCGCCGGCGGCGGCGTCGAGCTGCCGTTCGGCGGCTACAAGCGCTCCGGCTACGGGCGCGAGAAGGGCATCGAGGCGCTGCTGGAGTACTGCCAGCTCAAGAGCGTCGTCGTGAAGTACTGAGACGGTCCGCAGGGTCGTACAACCGGCGGATGAGCGACAGCGAGGTGCAACCCGAATGACGGGTAAGACGATCAGGATCGCCGCAGGCAGCGGCTGGGCGGGCGACCGCATCGACTCGGCGCAGACCGTGATGGAGCGGGGGGAGCTGGACTTCCTCCTGTTTGAAACGATGGCTGAGACGACGGTCTCTCGCGCGCGCGAGCAGATGCTCGTCGACCCGAGCTACGAGGGCTACGACTTCCTGCTCGAGCAGCGGATGCGCCCGGCGCTGCCGGTCGCCCGCGAGCGCGGCGTGCGGATCGTCTCCAATCAGGGCTGGGCCAATCCCGAGGCGGCGCAGCGCAAGGTGATCGAGATCGCGCGCGAGCTGGGCCTCGAGGGCCTGAAGGTCGCCGCCGTCGGCGCCAACGACCTCGGCGAGCGCGTGCGCGAGCTGGGCGACGGCGTCTTCGAGACGGGCGAGCCGCTCTCGACGCTCGGCGAGATCATCGCCGCCGAGGCATACATGGGCGCAGACGGGATCGTCGAGGCGCTTGACCAGGGCGCCGACGTCGTCCTGACCTCGCGCATCTCCGACAACACGCTCGCCGTCGGCCCGCTCGTGCACGCGTTCGGCTGGTCGTCGGTGCACGAGCTGGCGGTCGCCGCGATGGTCGGCCACATGCTCGAGTGCACCTACCTGGGCATGACCGGCGGCTTCATGGCCGACCCGCCGCGGATCGAGGTTCCCGGCCTGCTCGACGGCCTCGGCCTGCCGATCGCTGAGGTCGCGCAGGACGGCGACGTGGTCTTCAGCAAGACGCCCGGCACCGGCGGCTTCACCTCGCGGCTCGGGCTGCGCAAGAAGCTGCTGCACGAGGTCGGCGACACCTCGAACTACATCGACCCGAACGTCGTGCTCGACCTCGGCGCGGTGCACTTCGACGAGATCGGCCCCAACCATGTGCGCATGAGCAACGTCGTCGGCAAGCCGCGCACCGACACGCTGAAGGTCAACATCGCCTGCCGCGCCGGGTACTGGACCGAGGCGCAGGCGTACTACGCTGGTCCCCGCGCGACGAACCGCGCGCAGCTCGAGGAGCGGATCATGCGCCACCGCATCGACGAGCTCGGGCTGGAGCTCGACGAGGTCACGTTCGACTACGTCGGCCAGAGCTCCGTCTTTCGCGGGGCGACGCCCGCCGCGGCGATCCCGCAGGACCCGTTCGAGGTCGTGCTGCGCTTCGCGGCGCGCGGTCCGCGGCGCGACCATCTCGTGCTGGCGAACAACGAGTGGGACGCGCTCGGGCCGAACGGGCCGTTCGCGACCGGCAAGGGCACGCCCTCGCCCGACCGCATCCGCGAGCTCATCAGCGTCAAGTCGACGCTCGTGTCGCGCGAGCACTTCCATCACACCGTCTCGATCGAGGAGGCCTAGCGCCATGGCGAAGAAGGTGACGCTGGACCAGGTCGCGATCGCCCATTCCGGCGACAAGGGGAACCGCTGCAACGTCGGCGTGATCCCGTTCCGCTACGAGGACTACGACGTCCTCGTCAAGCAGGTCACGGCGGAGCGCGTCCAGGCGCTCTACGGGGAGCTGGTCAAGGCGGAGGTCAGGCGCTACGAGCTGGCCGGCCCGCGCTGCCTCAACTTCCTGCTCGAGGATGGCATGGACGGCGGCTCGCCCGTCTCGGTCTATGTCGACCGCCACGGGATGGCGCGTGCCGCGCTGATCCTCACCCTGGAGGTCGAGGTGCCCGACGACTGGGAGCCGGCGCAGGTGGACGAGTACGGGCAGGTGGTGGCGGTCGCGTAATCCCGGCGGCAGCCTGAGCCCCGGACGACAGGAGCACGACATGACGCAGAAGGTCAACCCCGACGCAGACGGCCTCATCGTCTCCAACCCAGACGTGACGACGCCGGAGGAGATCGAGGCGTTCCGCGCCTACTACGCGAGCACGAAGGGCAAGTCGCTGCCGGCGTTCGAGCTGCTGCTCGAGCTGCGTCCGGACGTGCTCAAGCGCTACCGCCTCGGCGTGCGCGAGACGACGAGCCCCGAGTGGCGTGCGTATCCGCTGCCGATGGTGCTTCAGCACCTGCACCAGTACGTGATCGCCGGCTACGGCGACGGGATCCTCTACCAGGTCCACGTCGCCCAGGCGGCCGGCGCGTCGCGTGCGGCGGTGCTCGACGTGCTTGCCGTCGCGTTCCTCCACTCCGGACCGCGCGGGCTGAACGCCGCCGCCGAGCACGCGTGGGAGGCGCTGCGCGCGTACGAGGACCCGGCGCCGGGGCGCTGGCCGGAGGGCTGGGCGCACGACCCGGACGCGCTGCGCTCCGGGATGGACTTCTCCACCCAGGAGGCGACGCCGGCCGACCTCGACGCGCTGGATCGGTGGTACCGCGACACGATCGGAGAGGTGCCGCCGTACGTGCGCTTCCTCGCGCGCGAGCGGCCGACGTTCCTGAAGGCCTACCGCAACCGCCTCGAGCACGTGCTGCGCGAGATCCCCAACCAGGAGCTGGCCTACCTGCTGCTCAACTACAACGCCTCGCGCGGCTTCCACGACGGGATCCGCGAGGCATTCCTGCTCGGTCGGGCATGGGGCGTCCCGCGCGCGATGCTCGCGGACGCGATCACGTGGGGCTTCTACTACGGCGGCGTCGAGTCGATCGGCGTCGCCGAGTCGGCGCTCGGCGACCTGCTGCCCGAGCTGGACGGGCACAGGCGGTAGCGGTTTAGACCGCGCTACCCGGCGTCCCGGCCGCGGTGCCGTTGCCCGTGCCTGCCAAGATCAGGGCATGTCGTCGCGCGCTCCCAACCCGCCGGACTCGCTGACCCACACCGAGGCGCCGCGACGCGCCGTGCGTCGGCGGACGCTCGCGGTGGAGGTGGCGGACGTCCTGCGTGAGATGATCCTCGTGGGCGAGCTGGCGCCCGGTCAGCGCACGACCCAGGACGAGCTGGCGCAGCGGCTCGACGTGAGCACGATGCCAGTGCGCGAGGCGCTGCTCCGCCTCGCGTCCGAGGGCTTCGTCGAGGCAGCGCCGAACCGCTCGTTCGCCGTCGCTCGCACGAGCCGCCGCGACATCCAGGACGTCTACTGGATGCATGCGATCGTTGCGGGGGAGTTGACGCGGCGCGCTTGCGAGCGCATGGACGATGAGCTGCTGGGGCGAGTGCGGCGGCGCGCGGAGGCGTTCTCGGCCGCGCTGCATGCCGCCGACGACCAAGCGCTGGAGCAGGCGAACTGGCGTTTCCACCAGGAGATCAACCGTGCGGCGGACGCGCCGAAGCTGCTGCTCGTGCTGCGCACGACGCTGCGCTTCATCCCGCGAGGCTTTTACGCGCTGCTGCCGGCCTGGGGCCACGTGTCCGAGCAGGGGCACGCGCGCATCGTCGAGGCGCTCGGGCGGCGCGACCCGGACGCGGCTCGCGCCGCGGCCGAGGAGCACGTCCGTGAGGCCGGCGATCTGGTGATCGAGCTGTTCTCCGCGAAGGGCTATTGGACGCGGCCCGGCTCCGCTGCGTGACGCCCTCGCACCGCACACTCGGCCGACAAGCCGAAATGTGTGTTCGGAAAAACTCGGATTGAACGCTAGGTCTTCGGAAGCTATTCTTCTAGCAGTAGCACCCCCGCTTGGTGTACCCGTCAGGAGGAGAACATGGCGACGACGAGCGACGGCAAGGAGCTCGGTCCGGTTGCGACTCGCGTGCTCGAGGAGAACGACCGGGTCCGTATCTGGGAGATGGCGCTCGCGCCCGGCGAGGAGCTGCCGCTCCACAAGCATGAGCTGGACTTCATCAACATCAACATCGAAGGCGACCGGCTCGCCGGCTACGTCCACCCCGACGCGGAAGGGATCTTCCTGAGCGATATCGAGGTCGACGTCGTGCCAGGCGCGTACTACTACGTCCCGCGCGGCGGTGTCGAGGTGGCGAAGAACACCGGCAAGGTCCCCTACCGGGCCCTGCTGATCGAGCTGAAGGACTGACGAGCGACGAGCGCGGAGGCGCGGTGCCGTGGCCCCGCGCTCGTCGTCGGTCGCGGCGCCGGTCGCCGCGGCAGGCCGTGCGCTCACTTGAACGGCATCCGAAGCCCGCCGTCCAGGCGGATCACCTCGCCGTTCAGCATCCGGTTGCGGACGATGTGCAACACAAGCTGTGCGAACTCCGGCGGTCGTCCGAGTCGCTGCGGAAACGGAACGTGCTCGGCCAGCGTCGCCTGCGCCTTCTCCGGCAGGCAGGCGAGCAGCGGCGTCGCAAAGGTGCCCGGCGCGATCGCGCACACGCGCACGCCGACGTCGGCGAGGTCACGCGCGGCGGGCAGCGCCATCCCGGCGATCGCCGCCTTCGAGGCGGCGTACGCGATCTGGCCCGCCTGGCCGTCGAACGAGGCGACTGACGCGGTCATCACGACGACACCGCGCTCGCCCTCCTCGTCGGGCTCGTTCGCGCTCATCGCGGCCGCCGCGTGGCGCAGTACGTTGAACGTCCCCGTTAGGTTGATCGCGATCGTGCGGTCCCAGCTTGCGCGCGCATGCGGCACGCCTCGCTTGGCGAGCCGCTCGGCGTGACCGATCCCGGCGCAGACGATCGCGGCGCGCAGCGGCTCTTGGTCGGCGGCGGCCGCGACGGCCGCGGCGACATCCGCGTCGCGCGTTACGTCGGCACGGATAGGGCGCGCTCGCGCGCCCAGCTCGCGCGCGAGCGCGCCGGCGCGATCGATGTCGACGTCGGCGATCGTGACCGGGATGCCGGCAGTGTGAAAGGCGCGCGCGGTCGCCTCTCCGAGCCCAGACGCGCCGCCGACGACGAGTGCGCTCATTGCGCGCCGTCCGCGACGCCGAGGGCGGCGTCGGCGCGGAGCCGTGCGCGATGCACCTTGCCGGTCGAGGTCTTCGGCAGCGCGTCGGCGACGCCGCTCATGCGCACATGCTCCTCCGATGCGCTCGCGTGCGTCACGGCCACCGCGGCGCTCCAAGCAGGTGCGCCGCCACCGCGGCGCGATGGCGGGCGGGCGGCCCATCGAGTGCGACGAGCGCCATCGCGCGACGATAGCTGCGGTGCAGCGGGCTTTCCCAGGTCGTGCCGATCCCGCCGTGCACTTGGATCGCGTCCTCGCATGTCATGACCGCCTCGGGCAGGGCCTTCGCGGCGGCGGCGGCGACCGCGACCGCCGCGTCGGCGTCGCCACCGTCGACCGCGAGCGCGGCCCACAGCACGAGCGAGCGCGACATCTCGAGCGCGACGTAGCGGTCGGCGAGCTTGTGGCTGACTCCCTGGTAGGAGCCGATCACACGGCCGAACTGCTCGCGCACGCTTGCGTAGTCGACGGCGAGATCGAGCGTGCGGCGCATCACGCCGACCGCCTCGGCAGCGGCCAGCGTCAGCCCACGCAGGCGGATCGCGTCCAGTGCGGCCGGCGTGCGCGCGGGTTCGACCAGCAGCTGCGCCGGAGCGTCGTCGAGCGTGACGTTGGCGAGCGGTCGCGTGGTATCGAACGTGTGCAGCGGTCGCGTCGTCACGCCCGGCGCGTCGCCAGCCACCGTCACGAGCGCCGATCCGGCGTCGGTCTCCGCCAGCACGACGAGCACGTCGGCCTGCGCCGCGTCGGGGACCCATGTCTTGGCGCCGGTGATCGCGAGCGCGTCGTCCGCGCCGTGGGCTCGCGTCGCGGGCGCCCACGCGCCGGCCAGCGACAGCGCCGTCCCGGCGCCCGGTTCGGCCCACGCGAACGTCGCCCGCAGCTCCCCGGCGGCGAGCGCGGCGAGCTGGCCGCGCTCGCCGCCTGCGGTGAGGAGTGCGGGCAGCGCCAGCGCGACCGTCGAGAACCACGGCGCCGCGAGCAGCGCGGCGCCCGTCTCCTCGGCGAGGATCGCCTCCTCGACGAGACCCATGCCGGCCCCGCCCGCCTCCTCCGGGACGGACACGCCGAGCCAGCCGAGCTCGGCGATCGCCGGCCACGGGTCGACCGGTGCCGCGTCGGGGGCCGCAGGGGAGTCGCTGGCCGGCGTGGCGAGGAAGGCGCGCGCGGCCTCGCGCAGCGCGTCGTGCTCGTCGGTGGGGTTCAGATCCATGGACGGGCCTCCGGTCAGCGGGCTCGGGGCAGGCCGAGCACGCGCTCGGCGACGATGTTGCGCAGGATCTCGCTCGTGCCGGCCTCGATGGTGTTGCCGCGCGCTCGCAGGCGCGCGAACGCCCAGTGGCCGCGGTCGACGGCCGCTGCGCCTTCCTCGGTGCCGGCCGGGCCGAGCGCCTCGGTCACGACGCGTACGAGGCGCTGGTTGAGCTCCGACCAGTGCAGCTTTGCGATCGTCGAGCCCGGGCCCGGTACGCCGGTGGCGGCGAGCGTCGAGAGCGCGCGCAGGTTCGTCACGCGCAGCCCCTGCAGCTCGATCCACAGCTCGGCGATCCGGTCACGCACGAGCGGGTCGTCGGCCGGTCGCGTGCCGTCCGGCTGCACGCGCTCGAACAACGCGACGGCGGCGCGCAGCTCGGCGTCGAGGTGCGCGGCGAGGCCGATCCCGTGCGTGCCGCGTTCGTGCGAGAGCGTCGTCATCGCGACCCTCCAGCCGTCGCCCGGCTGCCCGAGCATCGACGCGCGCGGCACGCGCACGTCGGTCAGGAAGATCTCGTTGAACTCCGGGTCGCCGGTCAGCTGCGGCAGCGGCGCGACCTCCACGCCCGGGCTGCTCATGTTGAGCAGCAGGTAGGACAGGCCGGCGTGCTTGGGTGCGTCGCGGTCGGTGCGCACCACGAGGATGCACCACTGGGCGAGGTGGGCGAAGGAGGACCACACCTTCTGGCCGTTCACGACCCACTCGGCGCCGTCGAGCACTGCCCGCGTGCGCGCGCCGGCGAGGTCGGAGCCGCTGTCGGGCTCGGAGAAGCCCTGGCACCAGATCTCCTCGCAGCGCAGGAGCGGGGGGAGAAAGCGCCGCTTCTGCTCGTCGCTGCCCCATGCGATGATCGTCGGCCCGGCCATCCCGAGACCGATGAGGCCGAGGTGGTCCGGTACGCCGGCGCGCGCGATCTCCTGCAGCCAGATCGCCTGATAGGCGTGGGGAAGGCCCTGCCCGCCGTACTCGGCGGGCCAGGTGATGCCGACGAAGCCGGCATCGAACAGCAGGCGGCTCCAGGCGCGCCACTGCTCGATCTGCGCCTCGCTCGCGGCGTCGTCGATCTGCGGGGCGTGCTCGCGGTGCTCGCGCAGCCACCTGTTGGCGCGCTCGCGGAAGGCCGCCTCCTCGGGGGTGTCGCGCAACTCCATCGTGCTACAGCAGCTCGATGATCGTCGCGTTCGCCTGCCCGCCGCCCTCGCACATCGTCTGCAGGCCGTAGCGGATCCCTTCGCGGCGCATGTGGTGGACCATCGTGGTCATGATGCGCGCGCCAGAGCCGCCGAGCGGATGGCCGATCGCGATCGCGCCGCCGTTCGGGTTGAGCCGGGCGGGGTCGGCGTCGAGGTCCTTCAGCCACGCGAGCGGGATCGGCGCGAACGCCTCGTTGACTTCGTAGACCCCGATCTCGTCGAGCGCCAGGCCCGCGCGCGCAAGCAGCTTCCGCGTCGCCGGGATCGGCGCGGTCAGCATGATCGTGGGCTCGGTGCCGGCGAGCGCGACGCTGTGTACGCGGGCGATCGGCGCGAGGCCCAGCTCGGACGCCTTCTCGGACGTCGTGATCAGCATCGCGGCGGCGCCGTCGCTGATCTGCGAGCTGTTGCCCGCGGTGACGATCCCGTCCGGCCTGAACGCGAGCTTGAGGTCGGCGAGCGCCTCCATGCTCGTGCCGCGCCGCAGCCCCTCGTCGGTGTCGACGACGGTGCCGTCGGCGAGCGCAACGGGCGCGATCTCGGCGGCGAAGCGGCCCGCGTCGATCGCGGCGGCGAGCTTCTGGTGGGATGCGACCGCGAGCGCGTCGGCGTCCTCGCGCGTGATCGCCCAGCGCTCGGCGATCATCTCGGCGCCGAGACCCTGGTTGGGGAAGCCGGGGCCGTAGCGCTCGGCGTAGCAATGGCCGATCGGCGTCTGCTCGGCGGTCGCCGCGGAGCCCATCGGTACGCGCGACATCGACTCGACGCCGCCGGCAACGACGACGTCGTAGTGGCCGGCGACCACGCCCGCCGCGGCGAAGTGGACGGCCTGCTGCGACGAGCCGCACTGGCGGTCGACGGTCGTGCCGGGGACCTCTTCGGGCCAGCCGGCCGACAGTACCGCGGTGCGCGCGATGTCGAAGGTCTGCTCGCCGATCTGGCTGACGCAGCCCCACACGACGTCGTCCACGAGCGCCGGGTCGATGCGGGTGCGCTGCACGAGCGCGTTCAGCACGCCGGCCGATAGGTCGGCCGGGTGGACGCCCGACAGCGCGCCGTTGCGTCTTCCGACTGGGGTCCGGACGGCATCGACGATCACCGCGTCACGCATTGCTCTCCTCGGGGGTCTCGGTCTGGGTGGCGTCGCCCGCGGCACGACGCAGCTGGAAGCCGGGCAGCGCGTGGCCCCCGGCGCGGTAGGCGGCGAAGTCGACCGTGGCGCCCGCCGACAGGCCTTCGGTGTCGCCGTCGAGCAGGCGCCCGATCATGCGCCCGCCGCCCTCTAGGTCGACCGCGACGATCGTGTAGGGCGCATCGTCCGTGAAGGCGGGGTCGAGCGCGATGTGGATCGTCGCCCACGAGTAGACGATGCCGCAGCCGCTGGCGCGCGTGAACGTCAGGTCGGCGCTGCCGCAACGCGGGCACGCCGGCATCGGGGGGAAGAAGCGGTGGTCGTGCGGGCGGCATGCAGGCACGAGCAGCTCGTCCTGCGCGAGCGCCGCCCAGAAGGGCGCGCTCTCGGGATCGGGCTCGGGCGCGACGGCCGCGAGGTCGGGTCGCTCGATCATGCCGCGTCGTCCCGTTGCAGGATCAGCGCCGAGCCGTCGCCCATCGCGCCGGAGGTGATGACTGCCGTCGCGGCGTCCTGCACCTGGCGCGCACCGCCGCGGTGCTGGAGCTGTAGGACGCCCTCGGTGACGCTGTTCATGCCGTGCACGTAGCCCTCGCACAGCAGGCCGCCGTGCGTGTTGACCGGCAGGGAACCGCCGAGCGCGGTCGCTCCGGAGCGCACCAGCTCCCCCGCGCCGCCGCGCTCGGCGAAGCCGAGTGCCTCCAGCCCGAACAGGACCGTGCTCGAGAAGCAGTCGTAGATCTCCGCCAGGTCGGCGTCCTGCGGCCGCATTCCGGCAGACGCCCAGAGCCGCTCGGCGAGCACGTGCTGGCAATTGCGCGACCAGTCGGGCCACAGCTGCAGGTCGGCGATGTCCAGGCCGGAGCCGAAGCCGGTCGCCCACGCGGCGCCGGCGATGCGGATCGGTGGGCGCCGCAGCCCGCGCGCACGTTCGGTCGAGGTGACGACGAGCGCGCACGCACCGTCGACCTCGGTCGTGCAGTCCACCGAGCGGAACGGCTCGACGACCCATGGAGCCTCCATGTACTCGTCGAGCGTGAGCGGCTCGCGGCGGATCGCGCGATCGTTGAGCGCGGCCGTCTCGCGCTGGGTGAGGACGACGGCGGCGAGGTCCTCTTCGCTCGCCCCGGTCTCGATCATGAAGCGGCGGGCGAGCATCGCCATGTACTGCGGATAGGCGGTGTAGCCGATCGGGTAGCGGTACTGCGCGCTCGGCGCGCTGAAGCGCTGCTGGCCGATGCGTACGCCGCTGCGTCCGTTCAGCGCACGGAACACGAGCACGGCGTCTGCGACGCCGGAGGCGACCGCCATCGCGGCGTTCATGACCGCGAACGACGGCGCCTGGCCACCGAGCGTCAGGTCGCAGGCCCACGTCAGCTCGGGGACCGCGAGCGCGCTCGCGACCGCCTGGCAGGCGACCGAGTCGTTGAAGAGGCTGTAACTCGCGATCCCGTCGATGTCACGCGGCTCCAGCCCGCAGTCGTCGAGCGCGGCGCGGCATGCCTCGGTCGCGAGTGACAGGACGGTGCGGTCCGAGCGCTTCATCAGCGCCGTGTAGCCCACGCCCGCGATCGCAGTGCGGCCGACGAAGTCAAACTGAGGGGGGGATGCGCTGGCCATCGGCGTGCGCGGGTCAGCGCGCCTCGGCGCCGGCGGCGATCAGCTCGCCCCCGTCGATCGGGATGATGGAACCGGTCATGTAGCCGGCAGCGGCGCCCGCGAGGAAGGCGATCAGCTCGGCGACCTCCTCCGGTGTGCCGACGCGACCGAGCGGGTTGAGCGGCAGCTCGTGCTCGTCGAGGTAGTCGAGGATCGGCGCGACCATGGCCGTCTCGACCTTGCCCGGCGCGACGCCGAGCACGCGGATGCCGTGCGGCGCCCACTCCTGCGCGCACGCGCGCGTGAGCATGGCAAGGCCGGCCTTCGAGACGTTGTATGCGCCGAGCCCGACCGAGGGATAGAACGACGCGGTGCTGACGACGTTGACGATCGTCCCTCCGGCGACCATCAGCTCGCGCGCACCGCACGATAGCTGCCACGGGGCCGTGAGGTTGAGGTCGAGCGTCGCCTGCCACTCGGCGCGCGACGTGCGCTCCATCCGGCGCGCCTTCGGCAGCACGCCGGCGTTGTTGACGAGCACGTCGAGCCGGTTCGTCTCCGCGCGCACGCGGCCGATCAGCGCGTCGATCGAGGCCGGGTCGCCGAGGTCCGTCGGCACCGTCAGCGCGGTGCCGCCGGCGTCCTCAATCTCCCTCCTGCGCTGCGCGAGCGCCTCAGCGCTGCGCGCGGCGAGCACGACGTGGGCCCCGCGTGCGCCGAGCCGTCGCGCGGTGGCGGCGCCGATCCCGCGACTCGCGCCGGTCACGAGTGCGACGCGCCCCGCCAAGTCCGACTCCGTCGCAGCATCCTGGAAAATAGTTTCGGCCACAGACGCAATAGTAGCCGATAATTCGAATGTGCTTCGTCGCGATCAGGTAAGATGTCGCTCACATGCGGGAGAACTTGGAAAGCCATCGGAGCAGTCAGCGCGAAGGCGGTTTCGCCCATGGCGACGAGCAGCCGGGCGCACCACTTGTTGACATCCAGCTCGTCGACGTGGGGGAGAACGGCGTGCAGGCGGCGGTGCTGTGGTTGAACCGGCCTGACGTGCTCAACGCGATCAGCTGGGAGATGATCCACGCGCTCGACGCCGCGCTGACGTCGGCCGACGCGGACGACAGCGTCGCGGCGGTGCTGATCAGCGGGCGGGGACGCGGCTTCTCCGCCGGCGGAGACCTGAAGAAGTACCTCGCTCTCCAGCAGGACCCGATCGCCTTCCCGCGCTTCATCGCCGACCTCACGCGCACGTTCGGCGCGATCAAGCTGATGCGCAAGCCGGTCGTCGCGCTCGTCAACGGCGTCGCCGTGGCGGGCGGCCTCGAGCTGCTGCTCGCCTGCGACTTCGCGTACGCCGCTGCGTCGGCCCGCATCGGCGACGGCCATCTCAACTTCGGCCAGATCGGCGGTGGCGGCTCGCTCGCGCTGCTGCCGCGCATGATCGGCCCGGCCCGCGCGCGCGAGCTGCTGTTCTCGGCCCGCCTGCTGGATGCCGAGGAGGCACGCGCGTGGGGACTCGTGAATCGCGTCGTCGCCGACGACGAGCTGCTGGAGGCCGGCCTCGAGTTCGTTCGCGGCATAGCGCAGAAAAGCCCGGCGGCGGTCGCCCACCTCAAGTACGCGGTGAACGCGAGCTGGGCCGACACGACCGGGGTGGAAGCCGCGTACCGGCTCGAGAACGCGTGCTCCGCGCTCTACTGCCTAACCCTGCCCGACTCGCGCGAGGGGCTCGAGGCCTTTGCCGCCAAGCGCACCCCGAGGTTCCCCGGCCGATGAGCGCCTGGCGCGACAGCCGCGAGCGGGCGATCATCGTCGACCTGCAGGCGCGGCTGCGTGCCGAGCTCGGCGACCCGCGGCTGGCGGTCGAGGGGCTCACGGCGTTCGGCGACGGACACTCCGGCCACACCTACCGCCTCGATCTCGTCACGGACGGCGCGGTCCGTCCCGCCGTACTGCGCCTCTCGCCGCCGGGGAGGCGCATCGCCGGTCCCGCCGACGTCGGGCGCCAAGGGCGGATCATGACGGCGCTCGGGGCCGCCGGGCTGCCGGTTCCGTGGATCATCGCGTGCGACAGCGCTCCAGCGATCGAGCGGCGCGCATTCGCGCTGATGGAGCTTGTGGACGGCGAGCCGTGGAGCGCGGTCGCCGCACGCCGCTCGCACCACTACGTCGCCGAGCTGGCGCTCGAGGTGCTATCGCGCGTGCACGCCCTGCCGATCTCCGCCAGTGGGATCGCGGAGGAGCGCCCGACGACGCCCGACGAGGAGCTGGCGCGCTGGGCCAGGCTGCTCGACAGAGCGCCCGTCGCCGCGCGCATGGCGGGCGCGCCGCTACGGGAGCGGCTCGCGGCGACCTTGCCGCCGGCAGCCACCCCGGCGCTCGTCCACGGTGACTTCCACTACGGCAACCTGCTGTTCGCCGAGGATCGCGTCGCAGCCGTGGTCGACTGGGAGCTCGCGCAGCTCGGCGAGCCTCTGCTGGACGTGGGCTGCCTCGCGGTCGCCTCAATGCGAGCTCGGTACACGCCCGAGCCGAACCCCACCGGCAGCGTCGAGATCGCGATCCCGGAGCTGGTCGAGGCCTACGGCGCCGACCCGCAGCGCGCTGCCTGGTTCATCGCGCTCAGCTGCTTCAAGTACGGCGCGATCATCGGCTTCAACCTCGAGCTGCATCGCAGCGGCAAGCGGCCCGATCCGATCTACGACCTGTTGCAGGGCACGATGTATGGCCTGCTCGAGGACGGCGTCGCGATCGTGCGGGACGGGCTCGATGGCGCAGTCCCCGAAGCACCGTCCGAGCGCTGTCCGGCGCCCGCAAGACACGGAGAGACGACTGATGGCGATTGACTTCTCGATCGAGACCGAGTTCCAGCAGAAGCTGGACTGGATGCGCGCGTTCATGCGCGAGGAGGTGTGGCCGCTCGAGGCGGTCGAGCTCGAGATGAGCGAGGAGGCGTTCTTCGCGCGCGTCCGCGAACTGCAAGCGGAGGTCAAACGCGAAGGCCTGTGGGCGACGCACCTCCCGCCGGAGCTCGGCGGCCAGGGCTGGGGCCAGGTGAAGCTCGCGCTCATGCACGAGATCGAAGGCTCGTCGATCTGGTGGGGGCCGATCGTATTCGGCAACCAGGCGCCCGACTCGGGCAACTCGGAGATCCTCGCGCTTTACGGCAACGAGGCGCAGAAGCGGCGCTGGCTCGATCCGTTGCTGGCAGGCGAGATCCGCTCGGCCTTCTCGATGACGGAGGCGCTGACGGCGGGCGCCGACCCCACCGGGCTGGCATGCCGCGCCGTCCTCGACGGCGACGAGTGGGTCATCGACGGCGAGAAGTGGTTCACCTCGAACGGCATGATCGCTGACGTCCTCATCGTGATGGCCGTCACCGACCCCGACGCGCCGCCGCACAAGCGCGCTTCGATGCTTATCGTGCCGGTCGACGCCGCGGGCGTGCACCGCGTGCGCAACATCCCCGCGCTGGAGGCGGAGCCGCCGTTCGGCTACGGCCACGCCGAGATCGTCTACGAGCAGGTCCGCGTCCCGGCGGACCACCTGCTCGGCGAGCGCGGCGCCGGCTTCAAGATCGCGCAGTCGCGGCTCGGCCCAGGGCGCATCCACCACTGCATGCGCTGGCTCGGGCAGTCTGAGCGCGCGCTCGACATTCTCTGCGAGCGGGCGCTCCAGCGCGAGCTGTTCGGCGAGCGACTGGCCGACCAGCAGACGGTCCAGAACTGGATCGCCGACTCGGTCGCCGAGATGCAGGCGGCGCGGCTCGTGACGCTGCACGCCGCCTGGACGATTGACACCGTCGGCGTCGAGGCCGCCAAGAAGGAGATCTCGATGATCAAGTACTTCGGGACTACCTCGATGTACAACGTGATCGACCGCGCGATCCAGGCGTGCGGCTCACTCGGCTACTCGAGCGATCTGCCGCTCGAGGGCATGTACCGCTTCGCGCGGGCGGCGCGCATCTACGACGGACCCGACGAGGTCCACCGCCGCACCGTCGCACGGCTCGAGCTGCGCGATCGGTGCGCACCGGACGGACCATTCCCAACCGACCACCTGCCGACCCGCCGCGCGGCGGCGCGCCACAAGTACGGCCTGCCGCCGCACCCGCAGGCGATCGGCATCGAGGCGAACGCGACGCACATGCTCGCCCAGACCACGCAGGCAGCTTAATGAGCGTGCGATTCGATGGGCGCGTCGCGCTCGTGACCGGCGCCGGCCGCGGGCTCGGCCGCGCGCACGCTCACCTGCTGGCCGCGCGCGGCGCGAAGGTCGTCGTTGCCGACCTCGGCGGTGGCATCGCGGGCGACGGCGGCTCCGCAGAGCCCGCCCAGCAGGTCGTCGACGAGATCACCTCGGCCGGCGGGACCGCCGTCGCGGCCACCGAGTCGGTCGCGGAGCCCGCGGGCGGCGAGGCGCTCGTGCAGACGGCGCTCGAGGCGTTCGGCAGGCTCGACATCGTCGTCAACAACGCCGGCATCCTGCGAGACCGCAGCTTCGCCAACCTCACCGACGACGACATCGACGCGGTGCTGAAGGTTCATCTCTACGGCGCGTTCAACGTCGCCCGTCCCGCGTGGCGCCACATGCGCGAGCAGGGCTACGGGCGGATCCTCAACACGACCTCCAGCTCGGGCGTGCTCGGCACCTTCGGTCAGGCGAACTACGGTGCCGCGAAGATGGGCCTCGTCGGACTCACGCGCGTCCTCGCGATCGAGGGTGCCAGGTACGGCATCAAGGTCAACGCGCTCGCGCCGATGGCGCGCACGCGCATGACCGAGGAGGTGCTCGGGGAACTGGTCGAGGTCCTCGACCCAGACCTTGTCGCGCCCGTCGCCGCCTGGCTCGTGCACGAGGACTGTGCGGTCACGGGCGAGGTCTACACCGCCGCTGCCGGCCGCGTGGCGCGCTTCTTCGTGGGCATGACGCCGGGCTACCACGATCCGCGGCTGACGATCGAGGACGTGCGTGACCACTTCGACGAGGCGCGCGGCACGGAGGGCTTTATGGAGCCGACGAGCTCCCCGGCCGAGATCGAGTACCTGCGGTCGATCTTGGAGGACGAGCGATGAGCCGCGCCCCTGCCCAGCGGCCCGCCGACATCGTGACGACTCCGGACCGCCGCCGCGTCTACGAGTCGGCCGGCCTGTGGAACGGAGAGACGCTCGCCGGCCAGGTCGCCGCGCACGCCGCGCACGCGCCCAAGCGGCTCGCGGTCATCGACATGTGCGGACAGCGCGAGGTCACCTACGGCGAGCTCGACCGCGACGCGAACCGGATGGCGAACCGCCTCGCGAGCCTCGGGGTCAAGGCCGGCGACGTTGTCTCGGTCCAGCTGCCGAACTGGTACGAGACGGTCGTCGTCCAGGTCGCGATCCTCAAGCTCGGCGCGGTGCTGAACCCGATGCTCCCGATCTATCGCGCCAAGGAGCTGCGGCACATGGTCACGGTCGGCGGCGTCGAGGTGATCGTCACCCCGGGCGTCTACCGCAGCTTCGATCACGCTGCGATGGTCGAGGAGGTGCGCGCGACAGTGCCGTCGCTGAGCCGGCACGTCACCATCGAGGACCCGGAGGAGGATCCCGAGGCGTTCCGCCGCAGCCTCGAGCAGTGGCCCGACACGCCGCCGGCGCACGTGCTCGACGCGGCGGCCGTCTCGGAGCTGATGTTCACCTCCGGCACCGAGGCGCAGCCGAAGGCGATCATGCACACCGAGCAGACGACGAGCTTCAGCGCGCGCGCGGCCGCCGCGGCGCTCGGCCTTGGCGGGCGCGACGTGGTCTGGATGCCCTCGCCGATCGGCCACTCGACCGGGCTCAACTACGGCGTGCGGATCGCGCTGCACCACGGCCTGCCGCTGGTGCTGCAGGATCGCTGGAGCGCCGAGGTCGCCGCGCAGCTGATCGAGCGCCACCGCGTCAGCTACACGGTCGCTGCCACGACCTTTCTCGCCGACCTCGTCGCGTACGCCGAGCGGGCCGGCGTCGACGCCACCTCGCTGCGGCTGTTCGGCTCGGGTGGCGCGGCAGTGCCGCCGAAACTGGTAGTCGCCGCCGAGCGGCTGGGGATGATCGTGCTGCGCCTCTACGGCTCGACCGAGTCGCTCGTGGCGACGTGGAACCGGCCCGACAGCTCGGAGGAGAAGCGCGTCGAGACCGACGGGCTCGCGCTCGCCCACGTGGAGGTCGAGGTGCGCCGCGAGGACGGCGTGCCGCTCGTCGGCGAGCCGGGGGAGATCTACGTGCGCGGCCCGGCGACGGCGGTCGGCCTGTTCGCCGATCCCGAGCGCACTGCTGCGGCGTTCGACGGGGACGGCTGGCTGCGCCAGGGTGACCTCGGCGTGCTCGACACGGACGGCTACCTCACGATCGTCGGGCGCGTGAAGGAGATCATCATCCGCGGCGGCCTCAACATCGCTCCGCGCGAGATCGAGGAGCTCGTGATCCAGCACCCAGCCGTGCAGGAGGTCGCCGTCGTCGGGCTCCCGCACCCGCGTCTCGGCGAGCAGGCGTGTGCGTGCGTGGTGCTGCGGGATGGCGCCTCGCTGACGCTCGAGCAGCTCGTCGCGTACCTCCGGGAGCAGGGCCTCTCGACGTTCAAGCTCCCGGAGCGCCTGGCGCTGCTCGATGCGCTGCCGCGCACGTCGACCGGGAAGGTGCAGAAGTTCGCGATCGTCGCCGGCCTGAAGGACGCCGGGGCGGCCTGAGGAGTCCACGCGGGGAGGAGACGATGCGACGGCGGGGTCGAAGCGCCTCGAGTCCGCCCGGGCCCGCGATTCGTGCCCGCCGTGGCGCGTCGGCCACGCGGGCCGTCCTGCTCAGCGGTAGAAGCGGAACAGCAGCTCGGCGACGCAAACGGGCTTCTCGCCGCCTTCGCGCTCGATCGTGGCGGTGACCTCCACCTGCACTCCGCCGTCGATCGGGGTCGTGTCCGCGACCTGGAACGTCGCGCGGATCCGGGAGCCGGTCGGCACGGGCGCCGGGAAGCGGACGCGCCCGAGGCCGTAGTTGACGGTCATCGAGCTGTTGACCGGCAGCAGCTCGTAGGTGAACGGCGCGAGCAGCGAGAGCGTCAAGTAGCCGTGCGCGACCGTCGACCCGAACGGCCCCTCCGCAGCGCGAACCGGATCGACATGGATCCATTGGCGGTCCTCGGTTGCATCGGCGAAGCGGTCGATGCGCTGCTGATCGATGTGGATCCACGCACTGGGGCCGAGTGAGATACCTGGAGCAAGATCGTCGATCTCCATGGAGGACAACCTAGCAAGGGAATTCGAAAATAGGCGCCGATCAAGACTTAGGTCTGAATTATATTCAAGCTTGCCCGGTAAAGCGCTGGCTGTGCCGGGCCTCGACGGATCCGGCACGAGTCTGTATTCGCCATTTCATGGATCCCACCGTCCCCGCCTGACAATGGGATCGGGATCGGCGACGCCATCGCATGGTCTCCTTCTACGTGGACGCGATCGGGTGCACGGTTTGCCCGCCGCGACGCGCCGGTGGCCGACGTGCTGTGCAAGCCCACCGAGGACACGCTTTGACCGCCGAGGACCTCACCACCTAGACGCAGGCCTTCCCCGAGTTTCCACCTACGGCTGGCAGCCTTCACGCGCCCGTGCCGAGCGCCAGCCAAGCCGATGACGATGGTAGGCCATAACACCCATTAGAGAACGTGGAATTCGAGACGCGGAATCCCGTCTTTCAATGCGCGGCCGGCTATGACCGTGCGGCCGCCGGCGGCGCATGCCTCTAAAGCACTGGTCTACTTCGCGGCGTTCCGCAACGGCGACGTCTGCGGGAAGGGTTGCATTGGCGACGGGGCTGTTCCGGCTGAGGCCGCCCCGATCTGGAGTCCACGAGAAGAGACGGTGTTCGGCGTCTCGCCAACACGAACCTTGACGTGCCCCAGGTCCCCTGGCGCGATGCACCTGCAGCGAGACGCGAAGGCTGCCGTTACACGAGTACACAAGACCGCAGGACTCAGAACCTCTGTTGTGAGGCGTTGAGTCGCCGATGCGGGCGGGCCCAGCGGCGTTCACTGGAGGGCTCGCTCGCCTCCCCCGAGCCGGCGCTGGCTCGCGTGAAGTGCCCGCAACTGCTCGGCACCCCGACGCTCCTGCGTCGGAGATGCACGGCTGATGTGGCCGCGCGTTTCACGCCCACTCGCCGAGGCGCGGCAGCCGTTGGCGGTCGAGTGCCTGATGGATCCGCTCCGCCAGGCCGAAAGCCTCCGCGAATTCGCTTGGCCGGCCGCCCAGGCTCTCCCAACGCGCCTTCAATCGTTGCCATGCAAAACGGCTGTCGTCGGCGAGCTCGTGATGTTCGGCGAAGGCACTCGGGTCCTGCAAGTTGTCCAGCCCTTGCCGCGTGACAGCCCAGTGGCCGTTGACGACCTCGATTATCTCCCGGACCTGCGACTCGCCGTCCTGCCCAGCTCGAAAATCGATGATCCTTCTCAGCTGGGTTGACAGCGTCGACAGGACATTCATCGGCTCGACGGCATCATCCCCGGGATATTGCCGCGCGTCCATCATGC
Organism: uncultured Solirubrobacteraceae bacterium; assembly: GCA_964422645.1. Classification (GTDB taxonomy): domain Bacteria; phylum Actinomycetota; class Thermoleophilia; order Solirubrobacterales; family Solirubrobacteraceae; genus Capillimicrobium. The sequence continues at coordinate 59,173 of CAYRCB010000013.1, forward strand.
CTTGAGCGAGCCGAATGAACACCTCTGACGCGCTCTCGCCGGGCGACCAGGTCACGGTAGCGCCAGGGTTTAGCTCATCGTCCTCTGTAGCGATCTCGAGCACGCGGATCGGGGTGGGGTCAGGAGTGCCGTCGGCGTACCCGCTTATCGCACGCACTTTCAATACAGCCTGCTCCCAGCCGGGTGGCCTCACCCTGAGCCCGCGCCGGTCGATCGAGCGACCGCGGGCGGCCTGGTTGTAGAGGTCGACGAGCGCGTCGAAGGACCCCGCCGCCGCATGATTTGCGAGTTCGTTGTTGAGCTCGCGCGTACGCGCGAGCCCGGCGAGGAATTCTCGCCGCAATTCCTCGACGTCGCTAAGCGCGGCACGGCTCGTCTCCTCCGCCGCACGACTCGCTTGTTCCGCCGCGACGGCGCTCCGTTCGGCTTGCTGGGCGGTAATGCCCACCTTGCGGATACGGATCGCGAACAATCGTTCAGCCAGGAAGAGTGGGCCTGCGAGCCCAATGGCTGTACCGACATTGACGAGCACCGATTGCCAGTAGCTGTCGAGACCTTCAATGGTGGCGCCGGCATAGACGACCGCCGCCCCGCCAAAGATCAAGAGCGCCCCGACGCTGTAGACCCACGCCGGGATGCGCTCTCTCGGGACGTTGCCAGTCACCTGCGACACCGTATAGGACGTTGATCGGTCGGCGACCTCCATGTCGTCGGGGCCTCTGCTCGAGCGGGAACCGCCGCTTATTTGGTGCTCGGCGTTAGGCCGGGAGCAGCGCCCGCCATGCGGCGGCTACGCGCCCGGAGCGGCTACCACCATGCGCGCCGACGTCGAGCGGCAAGCCTCGATCGAAGCGTTCGAGGATGCCGAAGCCGACGCACTGGCGGTGCGAGCATCGACGGATCATTTGGTTCGACGAATTCCCAGCGGACGCCGGCTGCATCGGTCCAGCGAACGGCTACCCACCAGATGTCGTCGAGCGACTCGAGCGGCAGCGAGAGCAGGTCCGTCGGCGACGCCTCCCGCGGTGGAACGGCCTCGCCCGGGCGCATCGCCCGGATTGGACCGCGGGCACCGCCTACCAGCGTGTCGCGTCGGCTGAACCACCCCGACCAGGCAATCATGATCGCGCAGGCTCTGAGGCTGGACGTGCGGACCGACATCGACTAGCGCGTCTCCGGAGGCGCAACGCCATCGTCGTACCGGTGCAGCGCCCGCACGAGCGGGCCGCCGGATCCGCGTCGCAGACGTCGCTGACCCGCATAACCACGATATCGTGGCCGCGGCTCTCCATGTGGCGGCGTTCGAGGGACCGACCCCAGCGACGCTAGTTCCGCTCCGCCTGGCCGGCATCGGCAGCAATCCGCTGGGTCGGGCCGTAGTTGCCCGTGATGGCGCGCGCGTGGTGCCGCGTTCTCGATCGCTAGGTTCGCGCTCATGGCGTTCGCGCAGGCGATGAGCGGCGCCAACCACTCGGTCGGATCGCTGTTCGCCTATCTGGCGGGGACCTTCGTCGTGCTGTGCGCGGTGGTCGTCCTGACGCCGGAGCGGCTGCGCCGGATCGTCGCCGATCTCACGGGGCGTTCGTAGGCGCTCCGGGCGCGCGGCGGGCGCGGCGCGCCCTGTGCGGGTTTCCCGCAGTGGCAGTGCGGGAACGTTCGGATGGGCGTCGAGGACCGACCGGGGAGCCTGCGGGACGTGACACGAGAGACGACGCTGGTCGCCGCGCACGAGTTCTTCCGCCGCGGGCAGGCCAACGCCGAGGGGTGGTCGATGCTCATCGGCCGCGGGCGGCGCTGGGAGGCCGCCTACCGCGACCGCTGGCGCCACGACAAGGTCGTCCGCTCCACCCACGGCGTCAACTGCACCGGCTCCTGCTCGTGGAACGTCTACGTCAAGGACGGGCTCATCACCTGGGAGACCCAGGCCGTCGACTACCCGCGGACCGACCCCGACCGCCCCGATCACGAGCCCCGCGGCTGCCCCCGCGGGGCGTCGTTCTCCTGGTACACGTACTCGCCGGTCCGCCTGCGCCATCCCTACATCCGCGGCAGCCTGCTCGAGCGCTGGCGCGAGGCGAAGGCGACCGCGCCCGATCCGGTGGCCGCCTTCGCGCAGGTCGCCGCCGACGGCCGCTATCGGGCCGAGCGCGGCCGCGGCGGCTTCGTGCGCTGCTCGTGGGAGGAGGCCTGCGAGCTCATCGCCGCCGCGACCGTCCACACGATCCGCGAGCACGGGCCCGACCGGGTGGGCGGCTTCACCCCGATCCCCGCGATGTCGCCCGTCTCGTTCGCCGCCGGCAGCCGCTTCCTCAGCCTCATCGGCGGCCACACGACGACCTTCTACGACTGGTATGCGGACCTTCCGCCGGCCTCGCCGCAGACGTTCGGCGACCAGACCGACGTGCCCGAGTCGGCCGACTGGTGGGACGCGAGCTACCTCATCGTGTGGGGCACGAACCTGCCGATCACCCGCACGCCGGACGCGCACTTCATGACCGAGGCGCGCTACCGCGGCCAGAAGGTCGTCGTCGTCTCGCCCGACTACTCCGATCACGTGAAGTTCGCCGACGACTGGCTGGCGGCCAAGCCGGGCACCGACGGCGCGCTGGCGATGGCGATGGGCCACGTGATCCTCAAGGAGCTGTGGGTCGACCGTCGCGTCGCGCGCTTCGAGGACTACGCCAAGCGCTTCAGCGACCTGCCGCTGCTCGTCGCCCTCGACGAGCGCGAGGACGGCACCCACGAGCCGGGGGGCTTCCTGACCGCCGCGGATCTCGGCGAGCGCAGCGAGCACGCCGAGTGGAAGACGGTCGTCCTCGACGCCGCCACGGGGCGGCCCGCGGTGCCCAACGGCGCCGTCGGCTTTCGCTACGGCGACGAGGGCAGGGGCCGCTGGAACCTGCGTCTCGACGGGATCGACCCGGTGCTGAGCCTGCACGGCCGCCGCGAGCGGGCGGTCGAGGTCGCGCTGCCGCGCTTCGACGTCGGCGACGGCCCCGGCGGGGGCGCGATGCGCCGCGGCGTCCCCGCGATCGCGGTCGCGGGCCGGCTCGTCACGACCGTCCTGGACCTCATGCTCGCCACCTACGGCGTCGCGCGCGAGGGGCTGCCCGGCGACTGGCCGGAGGGCTACGACGACGCGCAGCGCCCGTACACCCCGGCCTGGCAGGAGGCGATCACCGGCGTGGATCGGCACCTGGCCGCGAAGGTCGCGCGCGAGTTCGCCCGCAACGCGGAGGTCAGCGGCGGGCGCTCGATGATCTGCATGGGCGCCGGCACGAACCACTGGTTCCACTCCGACGAGACCTACCGCACCTTCCTCGCGCTGCTGATCCTGTGCGGCTGCGTCGGCGTCAACGGCGGCGGATGGGCGCACTACGTGGGCCAGGAGAAGATCCGCACGTTCGCCGGCTGGCAGGCGCTGGCGTTCGGCCTGGACTGGCGCCGTCCGCCGCGCCAGGCCCAGGGGACGTCGTGGTTCTACACCCACACCGAGCAGTGGCGCTACGACCGCCTGCGCCCCGACCGCCTCGCGTCGCCGCTGGGCCGCGGGCTGCTCGACGGCCAGACGGCGATCGACGCGCACGCCAAGGCCGTCCGCATGGGGTGGATGCCCGGTTACCCGACCTTCGACCGCAACCCGCTCGAGGTCGCCGACGAGGCCGTGGCGGCCGGCGGCGACCCGGTCGCGCACGTCGTCGAGGAGCTGCGCGCCGGGCGCCTGGGCTTCGCGGTGGACGACCCGAGCGCCCCGTCGAGCTTCCCGCGCGTGTTCTTCGTGTGGCGCTCGAACCTGCTCGGCTCGTCGGGCAAGGGCCAGGAGTACTTCCTGGAGCACCTGCTCGGCGCGGCCCACGCCGGCCCGCGGGCCGACGAGCTTCCGCCGGGCGAGCGTCCGTCGTCGGTGCGCTGGCGCGACGAGGCGCCGCGCGGCAAGCTCGACCTGCTCGTCAATGTCGACTTCCGCATGACGACCACGGGCCTGTCCTCGGACGTCGTCCTGCCGGCGGCGACCTGGTACGAGAAGCACGACCTGTCGATGACCGACATGCACCCGTTCGTGCACTCGTTCAACCCGGCGATCCCGCCGCCGTGGGAGGCGCGCACGGACTGGGACGCGTTCGGCGCGATCGCGCGCGCGTTCTCCGCGCTGGCCGGCGAGCACCTCGGCGTGCGGCGCGACGTCGTCGCCACGCCGGTGCTGCACGACACGCCCGGCGAGCTCGCCCAGCCGCGCGGCGAGGTGCGCGACTGGCGCGCCGGGGAGTGCGAGCCGATCCCGGGCGTCACGATGCCGCAGCTCACCGTGGTGGAGCGCGACTACGGGGCGGTCGCCGACGAGTGGGCGGCGCTCGGGCCGCTCATGGAGACCGCGGGCAGCGTCGTGAAGAGCGCCTCGTGGAAGCCCGTCGAGGAGGTCGAGCAGCTCGCGCGCGCCAACGGCCGCGTGCGCGCCGGCCGCGCCGCGGGCCGGCCGTCGCTGGAGCGCGCCGAGCACGCCGCCGAGGCGATGCTCGCGCTCTCCGGGGTGACGAACGGGCGCCTGGCCGTCGAGGGGTTCCGCGCGCTGGAGGAGCGCTGCGGCGTGCCGCTGGCCGACCTCGCGCAGGGCGCGCGCGAGCAGCGCGTCACCTTCCAGGACACCCAGGTGCAGCCGCGGCGCGTCATCACCTCGCCGGAGTGGTCGGGCATCGACGAGGAGGGACGCGCGTACGCGGCGTTCACGATCAACGTCGAGCGGGGCAAGCCGTGGCACACGCTCAGCGGGCGGATGCACCTCTACCTCGACCACGCGTGGATGCGCGAGCTGGGGGAGGCGCTGCCGGCCTATCGCCCGCCGCTGGACCCGCGGCTGATGCTCGCGGGCGGCCGCCCGGTCGACGACGGCGGCGGGCCGGAGATCACGCTGCGGTACCTGACGCCGCACTCGAAGTGGTCGATCCACTCCGAGTACCAGGACAACCTCCACATGCTGACGCTGTTTCGCGGCGGCTCGGGCATCTGGCTCAGCCCGCAGGACGCGGCGGCGATCGAGGTGCGCGACAACGACTGGGTCGAGGCGTTCAACCGCAACGGGATCGTCGTGACGCGCGCGGTCGTCTCGCATCGCGTGCCGGCCGGCGTCTGCCTGCTCTACCACTCCAAGGACCGTCAGATCGCCACGCCGCGCAGCGAGATCGACGGGCGGCGCGGCGGGACCGAGAACGCGCTGACGACGATCGCGATGAAGCCGACGCACATGATCGGCGGCTACGCGCAGCTCTCGTGGGCGCCCAACTACTACGGGCCGACCGGCTCCAACCGCGACTCGGTGACCGTGGTGCGCAAGCGCCGTCAGGAGGTCGTCTTCTAGTGCACGTCAAGGCCCAGGTGGCGATGGTGATGAACCTCGACAAGTGCATCGGCTGTCACACCTGCTCGGTCACCTGCAAGCAGGTGTGGACCAACCGGCCGGGCACCGAGTACGTCTGGTTCAACAACGTCGAGACCGGTCCCGGCCAGGGCTATCCGCGCCGCTGGGCCGACCAGTCGCGCTGGAAGGGCGGCTGGGAGCTCGACGGGCGCGGCCGGCTGCGGCTGCGCGCCGGCGGGCGGCTGAAGAAGCTGCTGACGATCTTCGCCAACCCGGACCTGCCGGCCATCGACGACTACTACGAGCCGTGGACCTACGATTACGAGACGCTCGTGCAGGCGCCGCTCTCCGACGTCGACCCGGTCGCGCGGCCGCACTCGCAGCTCACCGGTCGTCCGATGAGCGTCGAGTGGGGCCCCAACTGGGACGAGGGGCTGGCCGGCGGCCCCGAGCACGCGATCGAGGACCCGCACCTCGCCGGCATCCAGGAGCAGGTGCGCATGACCTACGAGCAGGCGTTCATGTTCTTCCTGCCGCGGATCTGCGAGCACTGCCTGAACCCGTCGTGCGTGGCGTCGTGCCCGTCGGGCGCGATGTACAAGCGCGAGGAGGACGGCATCGTCCTCGTCGACCAGGACCGCTGCCGCGGCTGGCGCTACTGCGTCTCGGGCTGCCCGTACAAGAAGGTCTACTTCAACCACCGCACCGGCAAGGCCGAGAAGTGCACGCTCTGCTACCCGCGGATCGAGAACGGGCAGCCGACGATCTGCTCGGAGACGTGCGTCGGGCGCATCCGCTACCTCGGGCTCGTCCTCTACGACGCCGACCGCGTGGAGGCGGCCGCGTCGGTCCCCGACGAGCGCCAGCTCCTCGCCGCCCAGCGCGACGTGTTCCTCGACCCCGAGGACCCGGTCGTGCAGGCCGCCGCGGCCCGCGACGGGATCCCCCGCGACTGGATCGAGGCGGCCCGCCGCTCCCCGGTCTACGACCTCGCGCTGCGCTGGGGGGTGGCGCTGCCGCTGCACCCGGAGTTCCGCACGCTGCCGATGGTCTGGTACGTGCCGCCGCTGTCGCCGGTCGTCTCGACGCTCGAGGTGGACGGCTACGAGGCCGACCCCGACGACGTCTTCGGCGCGATCGAGCACCTGCGCATCCCGCTGGAGTACCTCGCCAACCTGCTCAGCGCCGGCGACGTCGAGGTCGTCCGCGGCGTGCTGCATCGGCTCGCGGCGATGCGCTCCTACATCCGCAAGCGCGACGTGCTGGGGGAGGTCGACGACGGGCTGCCCGGGCGCGTCGGGCTGACCGGGCCGGAGCTCGAGCGCATGTACCGGCTGCTGGCGATCGCCGACTACGAGGATCGCTACGTCATCCCCAAGGCGCACGCCGAGCTGGGCGAGCGGCTGCTGCAGGAGGTCGGGACGTGCGGGCTGGACTTCGCCGGCGGCCCGGGCAACTGCGGCGCGGTCGACCCGCGCCCCGACACCTCCTCGCCGGTCGTGCCCTACGACGGCGAGCGCTTCCACGTCATCGACCTGCTCGAGCGCGACGAGCATCGCGGGGCGTGAGCGTGCTGCGCCGCCGCCGCGCCGAGGCCGCCGCCACTCGCGCGGCGGCGCCGCCGCCGTGGGCGCTGCTGTCGTTCCTGCTGCGCTACCCGGACGCGCGCGTCGTCGCGGCGCGCGGCGAGCTGGCGGCGGAGGTCGACGCCCTGGCGGCCGGGCCGGTGCGCGACGCGCTCGAGCGCTTCCTCGCCGGCTGGACCGGCGACGCGGGCGAGCTCGCCGCCCGCTACGTCGAGACGTTCGACCTGCGCCGCCGCGCCAGCCTCCACCTCACCTACTACGCCCACGGCGACACGCGCGAGCGCGGCATGGCGCTGCTGCGCCTGAAGAAGCTCTACCGCGCGGCCGGCCTGCCGATGCAGGGGCCCGAGCTGCCCGACCACCTGACGGTCATGCTCGCGTTCGCGGCGCTCGCGCCGCCCGGGCACGGGGAGACGCTGCTGGCCGAGCACCGCCCGGCGATCGAGCTGCTGCGCCTGTCGCTGCACGACCTCGCCAGCCCGTACGCGCACGTGCTCGACGCGATCGCGGCGCTGCTGCCGGCGCTGAGCGTCGCCGAGCGCGGCGAGGTCGCGCGGCTGGCGCGCGAGGGGCCACCGGAGGAGGCCGTCGGCCTGGAGCCGTACGGGCCGCCGGAGGCGATGCCGACGGGGGCGCGCCCATGAGCGCCGGCGAGATCCTCCTGTGGATCATCCTCCCGTACGTCGCGATCGCGACGTTCCTCGTCGGCCACTGGTGGCGCTACCGCTTCGACCAGTTCGGCTGGACGAGCCACTCGACCCAGCTCTTCGAGCACAAGATCCTCGGCTGGGCGGGGCCCGCGTTCCACTACGGGGCCCTGGCCGCGGTCGGCGGCCACGTCATCGGGCTCATGATCCCCAAGTCGTTCACCGAGGCGATCGGGATGTCGGAGAGCACGTATCGCTGGTTCTCGGCGATCGCGGGCGCGGTGGCGGGCGCCGTCTGCGTCGTCGGCTTCGTGGGGCTCGTCTACCGGCGGGCGACGAACACGCGGGTGCGGCGCACGACCTCGCGGACCGACCTGCTCGTGTACTTCCTGCTCGTCGTGCTGATCGGGCTGGGCTGCTGGATGACGTTCGCCCACAACCTCATCACCGCGTCGCCCTACGACTACCGCGACTCGGTGTCGGAGTGGTGGCGCTCGCTGTTCATCCTGCAGCCCGACGTCGAGGCGGTGCAGCACGCGAACACCGTCTACCAGGTGCACGCGATCGTGGCCTGGGCGTTCTGGGCGCTGTTCCCCTTCAGCCGCCTCGTACACGCGTGGAGCATCCCGCTGCAGTACCTCGGCCGTCCGTACATCCTCTACCGGCGCCGCTATGCCGCGACGCCCGTCCGCCGACGGTGAGCGCGGCGGCGCCGATCGACCGCACGGGCGCCGGGCTGCAGCTCGGGCTCGCCACGCTCGCGTTCACCGTGTGCTTCTTCGCGTGGAGCCTCCTCGGCCCGCTCTCGCCCGACGTCCAGGACGACCTGCACCTCTCGGACCTGCAGACGTCGGTCGAGGTCGCGGTGCCGGTGCTGCTCGGGTCGCTCATGCGCATCCCGCTTGGGTGGCTGACCGACCGCTTCGGCGGCCGGCGCGTGTTCACCGCGCTCATGGCGTTCACGCCGCTGCCGCTCATCGCGCTGGCGCTGTGGCACGGGTCGCTGGCGCCGATCATCGTCTTCGGGTTCCTGCTCGGGTTCGCCGGGGCGTCGTTCGCGGTCGGGGTGCCGTTCGTCAACGGGTGGTACGAGCCGGCCCGGCAGGGGGCGGCGCTGGGGATCTACGGGATGGGGATGGGCGGCACGGTCCTGGCGGGCCTCCTCGCGCCGCGCATCGCCGACGCGTGGGGCGTGGCGGCGCCGTTCTGGGTGGCGACGGGACTGGTGGCGGTCACGGCGATCGTCTTCGCGGCGCTTGCGCGCGACGCGCCGCGGCCGCCGCGCGCCGGGCAGGCCCCGGGCATGTTCGCGGCGCTGTCGGTCTTTCGCACGAGCGGACGGGCATGGGCGCTGACGCTCTTCTACTTCCTCGCGTTCGGCGGCTTCGTGGCGATGTTCCTCTACCTGCCCAAGCTCCTGACCGGCGTGCACGACCTGTCGAAGTCCGATGCGGGCGCCCGCGCCGCCGGCTTCGCGCTGCTCGCCGTGATCGGCCGCCCGCTCGGCGGGTGGCTCTCCGACCGGATCGGCGCGGCGCGGGTGCTGCTGGGCTCCTTCGTCGGCGTCGTCGTGCTCGCGCTCGTGCTGGCGGCCGGCTACGAGCACATGGCGGCGCTGACGATCGCCTGCCTGGCGATCGCGATCGCGCTCGGCCTCGGGACCGGGGCGGTGTTCAAGCTCGTGCCCGAGTGGTTCCCCGACCGGGTGGGCGCGGTCACCGGGGTCGTCGGCGCCGCCGGCGGCCTGGGCGGCTTCTTCCCGCCGCTCGTCATGGGCGTCGTGAAGTCGGCGACGGGCGGCTACGCCCTCGGCTTCGTGCTCATGGCGCTCGTCGGCGTCGCCTGCCTCGGCGTGCTGGCGGCCCTGCGGCCGCGAGCTCGCGTGCCCGCCGTCGGCGGGGGATGAGCTGGCCGCGCACGCGGACATCGCGGCGCCGCCCCACCCCGCGACGCCGGATCCGCTGCGGCGGGTCCTGGCGGTCCTGCCGCCGGCGTCGGGCGGCGCGGTCATGGGGACGGGGATCCTCGGGGTGGCCATGGACCTCGACGGACGGCGGGGGCTGTCGGACGCGCTGCTGTGGATCGGCGTGGTCGTCTGGGGCGTGCTCGCCGCGCTCGTCGTCGCGCGGTTCGCGTTCCACCCGGCGCGGTTCTGGGCCGAGGCGGCGACACCGGGCGCGCTGACCGGCGTCGCCGGCACCTGCGTGCTGGCGACGCTCGCCGTCCTCCACGGCGCGAGGTGGGCCGGCGTCGCGGGGCTCGCGCTCGGCGGTGCGCTCGGGCTCGGGCTGCTCGGCCCGGTGCTGCGGCACTGGCGCCGCCCGGCGGTCGGCGCGAGCTTCCTCGTCGCGGTGGCGATCCAGGCGGTCGCCGCGCTGAGCGGCACGGTGGCGGCGTCCGAGGATCGCCGCGGCCTCGTCGTGCCGGCGCTCGTGCTCTTCGCCGCGGGGCTCGCCGCCTACGCGTGGGTGCTGCGCGACTTCGACCTGCGCCAGCTGCTGACCGGGCGCGGCGACCACTGGGTCGCCGGCGGCGCGCTGGCGATCGGCGCGCTGGCCGCCGGCCATCTCGTGCAGGCGATCGACGCAACGGGGGAGCTCGCCGGCTGGCGGTCCGCGCTCGGCGGCGTGGCGATCGGGGTGATGGTCGCGGCGCTCGCGTGGCTGCCGGTCCTCGTCGCGGCCGAGGTCGTCCGGCCGCGGCTGCGGTTCAGCGCCCTGCGCTGGGCGACGGTGTTCCCGGCCGGGATGTACGCGGCGTCGGCGTTCACGGTGGGGGAGGCGCAGGGCGCGGGATGGCTGACGGACTTCGCACGGGCGTGGGTGTGGGTCGCGGCGGCCGTGTGGGCGGTGGTGAGCGCGGGCGCGCTCGTGCGCGGGGCGGCGCTGCTGCGCGGGCGGGGCTCGTCTGATCATGCAGACCGACCGGACCCTCGACCCGCTCGACCCCGCAGTCGTCATCGACCCGGGCTTTGACCACCCGTGGACGTTGGAGCGGGCGCGTTACTTGGCCGCGACGATGGGTTCACGCAGCAGCGCCGCTGGCCAGCCCGGGCCCGCCGCAGCCCTCCCGGTCGCTCGACGCCGAGCAGCTCGCCGCCGTAGCCGCTCACGACGGCGTCGTGCAGGTCGTCGCCCCTGCCGGGTCCGGGAAGACCACCGTGCTCGTCGAGCGCGTCCGCGAGCTGTTACGGCGCGGCGCGCCGCCCGAGCAGATCCTGTGCACGACCTTCGACCGCGACGCCGCCGTCGAACTGGGCGAACGCCTGCGCACCGCCGGCATCACGACCGTCGAGGCGCGAACCGTCCACAGCGTCGGGCGATGGATCCTCGCCGAGGAGCACATGCTGCCCGGCCAGCCGCGCAGCATGTCGCTGGGACAGTGGAAGCGCCTCTGCGTGATGGCGCGGCGAGAGGTGGGGGAGTGGATCGACCCGGCCGACGCCGTGAGCGCGATCAGCGACGCCAGTCGCTGCGCGCCGTGTTCATGTCGACATAACGACTGTTAGCGGGCGCGGCAATCGAGACGCGAATCTCGCCTGGTCTCCGGCTCGTCGGTCCGGCGATCGCACCAAGGTTGGGCCGTTTCCGTCTTGAGCTTTCGGTCATACACAGCGACCCTGGGGACCGGTTCGATGGCGCCCATGACTACGAATCAGCAGACGGCCCGCTCCATCCTCAACGAGCTTGTCGACAGCGGCGGACTGCTCTCGCTCTGCGAGCTCGACGCGCGTCTGCCCGGCCACGGATACGTCGCGATCGCGGATGCCGTATCGCAGCTCGCGGCCGTCGGCCTGGCCCACCAAGTTGGGCCGCGGCTCTGCTGCGCGACGGCCGCTGCCCGCGCTGCAGACGATCTGCTCTCCTAACCGTGGTCCGCTTGCGACCACCCTAGATCGCGAACGGGCTCTCGCAGATCGTCATTCAGTCAGGCCTGACGGCCGCGTCGCGAGGCGCCAGGCGCTACGCGATGGCCTGCTCGTTTCGGCCGAGCAGGTTCGCCGTCTGCGCGAGTGCTTCGTAGCCGGACGTCTGGATGCGCGTCGTCTCCCCCGCGGCCGCAAGCACCTCGTTGGCCTTTGTGGCCAGCAGCGCGGCTGCGTAGGCATCCTTGCTGACGTCGTGCAGACGCCACGGGGCGTGGGGCATCGAGTCGAGATGACGCAGTTGGCGAGCGCGCGCGCGGACGGCGTGGGGGCGCGGATCCTCGACCATCGAGGTGGCACCCTTCGGGCAGCAGCGGCGGTCGTCGCAGACGAGTTGCGAGCGCAATGCGTGGTGCTCGAACAGCACCGCGGCGACGGCGCGTTTCAGGCTGCGCCCGAGGCCGGCCACGTACACGCCCGGCGTTGCCGCCCGCTTGGGCTTGTCCGTGTCGGCGGTTCGGGGCTTGCGGGCGCTGCGCAGGCCGGCAATGTCCGTGTGCTCGCGCAGCCCGATACCGGTCTCGTAGCCGTCGAGACCTGCGGCGACCATTCCTGGTCCGTAGAAGCCCTGGCGCCAGGCGACGACGCGCGCGCCGGTGTCTTTGAGCCTCTGGCCCATCATGAACGTCGACAGGACGGTCGAGAGCTTCTCGTCGCCACCGCCCATCGGCGAGACACACAGGCCCAAGCTCTGCGGGCCGACGTCCAGCGCCGTACGCGCGAAGCGATCAATGCCAGCGTGCCAGGTGCGCTGGCTGGCGAAGCCGCGACGCTGGACGCAGAGGATCACGAACAGCGGCAGCGTGATGTTGTTCTCGCGCAGGTATCTGGCAGTCATGCCGATCATGCCCAGCGACGCGTCGAACGCGGGGTCATCTGGAGACTCCGCGTACAGGTAGGGCGGGATGATCGCGCTTGCGCCATGCTCGACCTGGAACTGCACGGTCTCGGCGACCAGGCCCTGTTGGAAGAACGGGTTGACGAGCATGTCGGCCGGCACCGCCTCGGCGCGCGCGAACGGCAACCTGGCCCAGGCGTCGGTGGGATCCACCTCGCCCTGCAGCAGCGGGGCGAGCACATCGATCAACAGCGGGACGCCCGCGTCCTGCGCCGCCTCACGGAATTGCTGCTCACGGACCGCCAGCGGCGCATCAAGCACGAGGCGAGAGATGGGCGGACGCGTATGCGGCAACAGCACCGCGCCTGCGCTCGGCGCGAACAGATCCGCCACCACGAGGTGGTCGTTATGGCCGGGCCGTATCAATAACTCGCTCATCGTGGACCTCGCTTCAGCGCATGCGCTTGTCGTGCTAGCCTCTCGGGGTAGGAAATTTCGCGGGAAGTCTAGCAGGCATGAAGGGAGGAATTATGGCGCGATCTGATGCTCTGGCTGAGGCCCTTGGAATTGAGACCAGCGGCGGCTCGCCGGATACAGGGCTCTACGCCCGGATCGTGCACGACATCCGCGACAGCGCGATGACGACCCAGGAGCTCGCGGACGTCACCGGCACCAACCGCCGCCAGGTGACCAACTGGGCGACCGGTGCCAGCAAGCCCGGTGCTGCCAATCGCGACCGGCTGCTGGAGGTCCACTACCTCGTGCGGCTGCTTCGCGAGGTCTATACACGCGAAGGCGCCGAGATCTGGCTCCACGGTCGCAAGCGCAGCCTCGGCGGCCAGCGGCCAATCGAGCTACTCCGCGCCGGCGAGTTCGCCACCGTGCTCCAAGCGGTCGAGCGCCTGCGCACGGGGGCCGTGTAGCCGTGGACCGCAAGCTCGCCCTCACGATCGCCAACGCCCCCACCTGTGCAGTCGTCGGCGAGTTCTACCGACACGTCTCTCCCACCATCGACGATCTGCAGGCCAACGACTTCGGCGGCCGCTGGGGTGCTCCCGGGGCCTACCCCGTCCTGTACCTCGGGAGGCCAGTCGACAGTGTCGTCACCGAGGCCTACCGACACCTCGTCGACGACGACATGGACGGCATGCCCGCCAGCGCCGTGGGGCCGCGCCGTCTGTTGACCTGTGAGGTCAACGTCGAACGGATCCTCGACCTCCGCATCGCAGACACGCAACGCGCAGCTGGCCTCGACGCCGACGCCCTGCGCTCCGAGGTCGGCGCCTACGGGCCGTGCCTGCGCGTTTCACAGATCGCCCACCAGCTCGAGCTGTGGGGCGTGATCGCCCCGGCAGCAGGCGGCATGGGCGAGACACTCGCGCTGTTCGAAACCCATGTTCCCGTCGACCGCTGGCCCCGTCTCACCGACAGCGCGATGTGGGACAGCTTGCCTGCTGACCCGCGCCGCCGCCCGCGCCTAGCCGACGCGGACGATCAGATGGCCTAGCGCTACGCCGCGCTGACCCCTGAGGCGCTCCCAGGTGTGGGCTCCGTCGGCTGTTTGCTCGCGGGGGTCCGCACGGCACGCCGGTGGGATCGGTGCCGATCGCGCTGAATCATCCGGCACCGCTTAGCGTGCAGAAGAGCGTGTCGATCTTGCAGGGGTGCGCCTGCGCGGGCGACCAGCGCGCGCTGATGGTCGGCAGGTAGCGGGCCTGGGATTGCCGCGCGGCAGCTGACCCGCTGGAGGCGAAGCGGGCGTCACTGAACCTCATCGCCCTCGCGACGCGTCGGTGGCTTGGAGCGGCCGAGGGTGATGGCGCCTCGCGCCAGCGCGACGCAGCCACGTGCTGGCCGTGCGGTGGCCGCGACGACTCAAGCGCCGCTCGGCGCTCACGCCCGGAGCGGCTTGACGAGGCACAGGTACGTTTGGGCCCCAAGCACGCGCTGGCTCGTGCTCGGCCGCACCCCTCGAAGAAGTTTTTGGCCACCCCTGGTCCAACGGACCTATAGGGGTGATGACCCGCCCGCGGCACCTCCGTCTCGTGCCCCCGCAGTCTGAACCGCTGTCGGGCACCTGTCGCACCGTCGGATGCTGCTGCGCGCTCACAGACGCACTCGGATTCTGCGACACCTGCCGCGCCGACTACGAATACGCCCGCGCCCAGACCGCCGAGCACGACGAGCACGCCCGGGCGCACGTCCGTCGCGCCCTGCCCGACCTGTTCGACGGCCTCGCGGAGTCGCCTGAGCTCGCTGAGCTGCTCGCGGCCCATCTCGTGGCCCACGCCAGCGATCCCGCCGAGCTCTCGAGCCTGTCGCTGGCCGCGCTTGACGACTTCTTCGCGGAGGCCGCCCACAGGAGCGCCGCACTGTGAGACCACGGGTGGTCCCGAATGCTCGTCCAAATTCGAGCGGCGCCGGAAAACCTCGAACTCTCGCGAGCAATACTCGATTTCTGGGCGCTCGCAAGCGCGCCGGGCAGATCATGGACGACGCTGGGGCATACGGCACGGAGGCCGCCACGGAGCGCATCGCGACCGTTCTGCACGCCGAGCGCGGCGCCGTCCTGCGTGAGACCTACGGCGATGAGAAGTGGGCCGGAGTGCCCGATCACACGCGCGTCGACGTCGTCGCCAACGCGATCGACGACCTGGTGGAGCGGGCGATCTACCGGCCCGACTACTTCACCAACGACGAGCACGTGCGCGCCGCGCTGCGCGTCGCGGTGAAGCTGCGCCGCGACAACCTGCATCGCCGCGGGCGCTCGCGCAAGGTCGTGCCACTGCACGACGACTTCGAGCCCGTCGACCACAGCGCTGCAGGCAGCGATCAGGACGAGATCGCCGATGCGCTGCGCCATCGCGAGCTGCTGCCCTACGCCCGCGACTGCCTCGCCGAGCTGACTGAGACACAGGAACAGATCCTGCGACTCAAGGCCCAAGAAGCGGCCGACGGCACGCCTCTGGGCGACCGCAGGATCGCCAAGATCCTCGGCCTCAGCGGGCGCCCCGAGGTCCAGCGCGAGTTGCGCTACGCGATGAAGACCATCGCGCAGTTCGCGGTCGTCCTCGAGGCCGGCCGCCTCTGTGGCAAGCGCGCCGTCTCGATCGAGAGCTACCTGGCGGGCAACGCCAGCCCCGATGACGTCCGCCGCGCCGAGGCGCACCTCGATACGTGCCCGGCGTGCAACCACGCCTATCAGCACACCCGCGAACGGCTCGGGCGCGAGGTGGCCGCCCTCATCCCGCTGCCGGTGCTGGCCCTCGCCGGTGCCGGCCCCGTCGCCAAGTTCGGCGGGCTGTTCTCGGGCCGTGGCTGGGGGCGCCTGGACTCGCTGCGCGACGCCATCTTCGGCGTCTTCTCGCGTCAGCCCGCCGGTGCAGAACTCGCCGCCGGTTCGGCCGCCAGCGCGTCCGCGGGCGGCGTCGCCATCGGAACCAAGGTTGTCGTCGGAGCCTGCCTGCTGGCCGGCGGCGCCGGGGTCTGCGACCGGGTCGTGATCCCCAACGTCAATTACAAGCCGGTCAAGACCCAGCGGACGCAGGCCGAGGAACCGCGGCGTGCTCGCGCCGCGGTGCTGGCACCCGCGTTCGCCGCAGCGCTTGCCGCGCCGCGCCCCGCGCCAACGGCCCGGCAGACGACGGCGCCAAGCGCCCGCACCACCACGAGCCGGCCGCGGCGCGTCGCTCACACCGCGACGACGCCGACCGCTCAGGCCGCGCTGGCTCCAGCCCCAGACCTGCATCCCGGCGCCACTGGCGGCGGATTCGAGGCCACCGCGCCGCAGTCGAGCAGCTCGACCGCGCACGCCGCGCGGCGGTCCTCCTCGACCCCGGCAGGCGGCGGCTTTGAGAACGGCGACGGCCCAGCCGCGATCCCGCCGACTCCCTCCACGCAGGCCAAGGGCGCCCCCGCCCGCGACTTCAACAGCACCGGCTTCGAGAGCGGCACGCCGTGATCGACCCCTCCCTCCACGAATCGAAAGGAGTCAACCACATGAACCTCCTCCGGCGCCGATCCTCGGCGCGCGGCGGCCTGCTCGTCGCGCTGACGGGCATCCTCGCTCTGCTGATGTCGTCCGCCGCCTTCGCGGCCGGCACGACCACCATCTACGGCGGCTCGTTGCCCAACGGCACCCCGGTCCCCGCGGGCCCGTGGAGCGGCGTCAACTACGGCGCGACGACCGGCGGCACCTTCGGCGTCGACATGCCCGCCAACGCCGGCGCCGGCTGGTCACAGACCGCTTCTCTCGGCGCGCCGAGCGGGTTGAGCTTCGTGTCGGTCACCGCGTCTCGGTCCTTTACGGCGCCGGTCAGCGGCGCGCAGTACCAGCCCCAGATCAACACGACCTGGGAGAACCGCGGCATGCAGAACTCCGGCGTCGGCTACGGCGGCGACAGCGGCTCCGGGGACATCGCGGTCAACAATCCGTCGTCGTTGTCGATCACCGTCAGCTGCGTCTGGTTCGGCGGGTCGGACCCGTCGCCGCGCTGCACCGGCGGCGGCCACTGGAGCGCGTCGCGCATGACCTACGTCCTGCGCGACGACAACCCGCCGACCGGCTCGCTGGTCAGCGGCGGCGGCGCGCTGCTCGACGGCAGCTGGCACACCACCGCGACCGCCGAGCTCACCCTGAACGCCGGGGACGACGCCGCCGGCATCTACCGCGCCTTCATCCGCGAAGGCGCAGCCACCTACTACGCCAGCGTCGACCCCAGCAACACCCGCTGCCAGGACGCGCGCCCGGGCGCCGGCAACGACTACGAGTTCGCGGCCGCCCCCTCGACGCTCGTGCCGTGCCGCGTCGCGGCTCAGAACTACACCCCGACGTTCGGCCTCGCCGCCATCGGCGACGGCACCCACACAGTGGACATCGGCATCGAGGACGCCAGCGGGCGCGAGAAGATCCTCGCCAGCAACCGGACCCTGAAGATCAACGTTCCCGGAAACACCCTTCCGGATCCCGGCACGACCGGGCCCGGTGGCTGCATCTATCAGGCCGACGGCACGACCTGCGTCCCGGTGCCGTCTAACACGACCGCCCCGACGATCACGGGCGGCACGCCTACTCGCGGCAGCGCCTCGAGCGCCGACAAGGGCGCGTGGAGCGACACCACCTCGGCCACCTGGGGCTATCAGTGGCAGCGCTGCACGTCCACGAGCACCGCGAGCTGCAGCGACATCGCCGGCGCCACCAGCGCCAGCTACACGCCCTTGCTGGCCGACGTCGACAACTACCTGCGCGTGATCGTCACCGCCACCAACGCCGGGGCGCCGCCCACGAGCGCCACATCCGCCATCTCAGCGAAGGTCAGGGACTCCGACCCCGCTGGCCAGGCGCCAACCTCTAACGGCGGCCATGCCCCCAGCCCGAGCGGCGGCGGGGGTGGCGGCGGTGGCGGCGGCTCCAAGCCCGACACCGACCGCGGCCGGCCGGGCGATTCAGCCAGTGACGCGAGCACGCCGGTGGGCCCCGGCACCCGGGGTCGCGGTGCGGCTAACGGCGTCCCCGCCTCTGATCGGGTCAAGCTCAAGGCCGTCTTCGATCGCACGAAGGCGCCGTCGCTGCGCTCGACGTATGGCACGCGCGTCCTCATCGCCGGGGTGCTCACCACCGCGGCCGGCGACCCGATCCAGGGCGCCAAGATCACCGTCACTGCGCGGCGCGCCAACGGCACGCGGTTCGACGATCGCGGCGTCATCACCAACAAGGCGGGCGCCTACTCGGCGACGCTGCCCGGCGACGTCGTCGGACAGTCGATCCGCGTCAGCTACCGCTCCCACGACAACGACGAGGTGATCGCCGAAGGCGGCTCCAAGGAGCTCACCCTGCGCGTCGACGCGCGCGCCACGCTGACCGTCAAGCCACTGGGCCTCAAGGCCGCGACCCGGGCCAAGAGCGCCAAGCGCGCCCGCGCCATCGTGCGCAACGGCGCCACGCTCGTCTTCCGCGTCAAGGTCGCAGGCCCGGTGCCGGCGGGCGGCAAGACGATCCAGCTGCAGTCCACCTACAAGGGCAGCCGCAAGGGCTGGACCAACTTCGGAGCTCGCATCCAGAAGACCAACGCGAAGGGCGTCTTCGTCTACCGCGTCAGGACGCAGGGCACCGTCGGCAAGGTCCAGTATGGCTTCCGCGTCGTCGTGCCCCAGGTCGACGGCGGCAGCGAGTCGTGGCCGTTCTCGACCGGCATCTCGCCGGTCAAGTCGCTGACCATCCACGGGAGCCGTGCCCGATGAACCCCGCCCCGCAGTCACACACTGCGGGCCCCCAGCCCCGGCGCCGCGCGCGCCGGGGCCTCCGGGCTCTCCTCGCCACCGCCGCGGCCGCCGGCGCGCTCGTCGCGTTCTCCGCCGCCCCGGCCCTGGCCGAGTACGCCAACATCACCGTCCAGGCCACCCGCGCACACGCCGAGTGGCTGGCGTACGTTCCCGCGCCGCCCGGCGCTGGCTCAGTCTGTCTCGTCGACACGGGCGTCGACCTCAACCCCGACACCAGCGCCGCCGTCGTCGCGCAGCTCCCGCTCGACGGCCAGGCCCCCGGCGACACCGGCGCGACGCATCACGGCACGCTGATGACCTCGATCATGGCCGCCCCCCACAACGGCTGGGGCATGGTTGGCATCTGGCCCGCCCTCAAGGTCGTGGACGTCCGCGCCCTCGCACCCGGCGCCAACACCTTCACCTACACCAACTACCAGCGCGCGATCGCAAGATGCCGCGTTCAGGCGGGGGTGAGCGTGATCAACCTCTCGCTTGGCGGGGATCCCGCCCGCGTGACTGACGAGGAGCGCGCACAGCTCGAAAACCGCGTCATCGAGGCGCACTCTGCGGGAGTCAATGTCGTGGCCGCTGCGGGCAATACGCCGGGACCGGTCCGTACGCCCGGTGACTACGGGAGCATCTTCACCGTCGCCGCCGGCGATGCTGGCGGGGTGCTGTGCGACTTCGCCTCGCGCGGGCCGCAGGTCGATCTCGCCGCTCCCGGCTGCGGGCTCGACCAAGCGTTCATCGACGGCGGGCCGGCGATCGAAGGCTCCGGATCCAGCCAGGCGGCAGCGCTCACGTCGGCCGTGATCGCCGCGCTTCGCTCCTACAAGCCATCACTCACCGTCGCCGACGCCGAAGCCGCCCTCACGAGCACCGCCGATCCCATCGCGGGCGGCTACCTCCAGCTCAACGTCGAGGCCGCGTTTCGCAGCGTCGGGCTCGGCAGCGTGGTGGACGACGCCAAGGCCCGCCAGGCTCAGGCGGGATTGCCTGCCTACGAGCCGATCGGCGGCGGTGCAGGCGGACTCGGCGGTGGCGGGGGCGGCCCGGCCGCCAGTCCGAAGCCCGATGCTCCCTCAGGGGGCTCTCAGCAGCCGCTGCCTGCGCCGGCCGTCGCACCCGTGGCGCCCTCGGCCGACGCGGCGATCGTCGCGCCCGATTCCCAGCTCGTGACGCCGAAGGCCGCCAAGCTCACCGAGGGCCGGCTCGGCACTCGCCTGACGCTGACCAACCGTCCGCAGGGCGTCATGGCCATGGTCTCGATCTACGCCACGCGATCCGGGAAGGCGTCGGCCGCCAAGAAGATCCCCGTCGTCGTCAAGCGGCTGCGCGGCCAGTCGTCACGGTGGCTCTTCGACGTGCCGCGCTGGACGCGGCTCGAGGTGCGTTATCGCGACGGTCTCTCCACCGATTCCGAGGTCCTGACGATCCGGGCGCCCAAGAAGCACGCTGGCGCTCGCAAGGCGGCCGCGAAGAAGGCCGCATCGAGCAAGACGTCCCGGAGGAAGGCCACGCGCCGCTAGCGCCCAAGAGACGGATCGGGCGGAGTGCTCCGCCCCATTGTCACCGCCGAATGCCGCTCCGCGGCCCGGCGGTGTTGGGGGTCGGCGACACCCGCCCATCCGTCTATCTAGGAGCGACGTTCAATGCTCAGCACTTCTAATCTCACGACGACCATGCGCAGGTTCGTCCCACTTCTCGTCGCAGCGTGTGCCCTGATGGCCGTCGCGGCGTCGCCGTCCCAGGCCGGCACGTACACCGTGACGGCTTGCAACGCCGCTGCCGGCAGCGTCAACAACGCCTGGATTGCCAGCAGCACGAGTGCCAAGGTCACCACGTCGCAGACGTGCCCGTCGAGCGGTGTCAGCAGCGGTCTCCTGGCACAAGACGTGCTGGCCTCGGGGCTCATCAGTGCAGGGCTCGGGGCGGTCTGGTCGCTCACGGCACCTGCCGGGACCGAGATCAGCGCCGTGACCTACGATCGGTACGTCCATCTCGACGGCGACGACGGGTGGATCCCTGGCCTGCGACTGGCAGACGGCACGTCGTTCGACCGATGCACCATCGCGATCGGCGACAGCGGCTGCAGCGTGGGTTCCGGGCCTGCCGGTACCGGCGGCTCTGTCACGCGCACTGGCGTATCGACGAGCTCGCTGACGTTCGGCCTCATCTGCGGCGCAACGGGTGGCGCCTCTTGTGGTGCTGGTGGCACTCTCCACAGCGCGACCGCGGCGATGTACGGGTCGACCGTCACGATCTCCGACACCGTCGACCCCGGGCTCTCGGGCGCCGGCGGCGCCCTCACGAGCCCTAGCGGCTATCGCACCGGCTCGCAGTCGGGAACGCTGAACGCCACCGACGCGACGGGCATCAAGCAGACGTCGGTCTACGTCGACGGCGTCCAGTACGACCCGACGGCGCGGACGTGCGACTTCACGTTCGTGGTTCCGTGCTCGAACCTGAGCGGCGCGACGCTGTCGCTGAACACCGCGCAGGTCGCCGATGGCACCCATGCCGTGCAACTCGCCGCCGTGGACGCGGCGGGCAACGAGTCCAAGACCGCGGCGGTGTCGATGACCTTCGACAACACAGCGCCGGCGGCCCCCACGGGTCTGACCGTCGCGGGCGGCGCCACCAAGACAACGAACAGCTTCGACGTCTCCTGGACGAACCCCGCCAGTCCGCAGGTCGCGCCGCTGGCCAACGTCCGCTACCAGGTCGGTTCCGGGCCCGCACAGACCATCGGAGTCGTTTCCCAGATCAACGGCCTGACCGTCCCCGCGGCAGGCACCTACACGCTGCGCGTGTGGCTCGTTGACGCCGCCGGCAACGCCGACCCCTCGGCTGCCGCCACGACGACCCTCACCTACCAGCCCGCCACCGGCGGCGGTGGAGGCGGCGGCGGTGGTGGCGGTGCTGGCGGCTCGAGCAAGCCGCCGGTGCCTGCGCCGGTTCCGGATCCGGTCGTGCCGCAGCCGCCGCCCGCGCCTGCGACGCCTCCGGTGCCGCCTGCGGTCACGCCGCCGGCACCCGGCGCCGTGCGTGCCGAGCTCGTGCTCTCGACGTTCAAGCGCAAGGGCGCGACGCTCAGGGTCGCCGGTCGTCTGGCCCGGTCGGCGACCGGGCGCGTGGCCATCACGTACTCCGCTCGCGTCGGCGGGCGGGTTCGCCGCCAGTCCACGAAGGTGAAGATCCGCCGCGGCCGCTACAGCGCCGCGCTGCGGCTGCGCGGTGCGCTCGCGCGCACCAAGCGCGGCACCGTGACCGTCGCCTACGCGGGCAACGCCGCGGTCAAGGCGGGACGCACGCACGCCACCGTGCGCTAGCCCCACCTCACAGACGGCCTGCTGATCGGGCGCCGCTCTCATCCGGGGGCGGCGCCCGAATCTTTTTGGCCACCTTCTGCCGAGCGGACCTACAGGAGTGATGACTTCCCGCCCCGAAGACCTCGGCGCCGATGCGCTCGGCGGCATGTGGGCAGGCGGCCCGGCGGCGGCCGCCCCCGAGCCCGAGGCACCCGCGCACCCCGCCGCCACCACGGCGACGGTCGCTCCAGCCGCGCCTGCTGCTCGGCGGCGCGGCGTGACGGTCGCCGACTACAGCGCCATGCCGGCCCAGGAGGCCATCGCGCACGCACGTGACGCCGGCCTGCGGCCCGCCGTCGATCGCCAGGAGACCGACGACGCCTCCCAGCATCGGCGCGTCATCTCCCAGGCGCTGCCCGCCGGATCGATCGCGCAGCGCGGCGAGGAGCTCCTGCTGGTCATCGGCGCCCCAGTGCTGCGCCACACCGCCGGGATCCCGGTGCACCCGGCCTCTGACCGTGCAGCAGCGCCCCCCTCGATGCCCGCCGTTGACCCGATCGCGGACGCCGCGCCGTCGCCGCCCGCCCCCACCACGGCGCCGGCCGCTACCGAGCTTCCCCTTGCCAGCGAGGCGCTCCTCGAGGACGCCGACACGCCGAGCGATCCGCTCCCGCCGTCGAACCCGAGCGACGATCCCGACGCCTCCGCCGACCCGGTCGCTGACGATCCCAAGCCGGGGCCCGAACCTGGACTCGACGCGCCGGCCGACGACCTCGTCGATGGGCCCGCGTTGCCGACCGTGGAGGCCTCGGCCGCCCCGGACGATCCGGTCCTCACCATCGGTGAGGACGTTCCCGCGGCGATCGCCGAGGTGCCCGTCGCCGCGCCACAGTCGCGCAGCGACCCAGTGCGGCCGCCGCGCAAGGCCAAGCGAAAGCGTCGCGGGGCTGCCCCGCGGCCCAGCCCAGCTCCGGTGTCCGCGAGCTCGCCCCTCGAGAGCCGCCCGGCTCAGCGCCGGCGGCGGCGCGCTGTCGTGGCGGTACTGCTGGGCGCCCTGGTCGTAGCCGTCGCGATCGTGGTGCTGGCCAGCGCCACCACGCAGCGCGAGTCCACCCGCGCCCTCGCCACGACCACGCGGCTTGCGACACCGGCGCCGAGCTCGCAGACCACGACTCCCGCCGACGCGCGTGTCTCGTCCAGGCGCGCCGCGCGGCGCGCTGCGGCCCAGAAGCGGGCTCGCGCAGCGCGGGCTGCCAGGCAGCGTGCTGCCGCGCGCCGAGTTGCGAAGAGGCGCGCCGCCGCGCGCCGGGCAGCCCGCGCTCGCGCACGCGCGCAGCGCGCATCCCAGGCGCCGCCGGCCGTCCGACCGGTGGCGCCGTCTGCGCCGACTGGCCCGACCGCGCCGGCTGGTCCGACCGCGCCGGCTGCGACCGCGCGGGCCCCAGTGGTGGCTGCGCCGCGGCCGACGCCGGCGCCCGTCCGCGTCCCCTCGGCCCCGGCTGCGGCGCCGAGCCACCCGTCGGACACGTTCGACGCCTCGACGTTCGAGGCCGGCGCTCGATGACTTCCCTCCCGTCCAACCACCCCAACCCCACGAAGGAGGCGCCCTCGATGGCGTTCATCTCTGCCGGCGGCCTGGTGGCCTTCCGGTCCAGCCTGGCCGACCCGTTCGGCGACCTGCGCAGCGCCCAGCGCGATCTGTGCACGCACGTCGCCTCGATCTCGCCGGCCAAGCGCGCGCTCTACGGTGCCGTGGTCCTCGCGGTCATCGCTGCGGCGATCGCCGCCGTCCTGCTCGGCGGCGCCCCGGACGCGCTGAAGGCCAGCAGTCTCGGCGGCAAGGCTGTCGACGGTCTCGCCGACTGGGCCGACGGCGTCAAGGCGAACCTCCTGTGGTTCGCCGGCGTCGCCGCCGCGATCGGCATCGTCGTCATCGGCATCCTGTTCGTCAGCGCTCACAGCCGCGCGCACGACTACGCGATCCGATTTGCAATCGGCTGTGCCATCCTGGCCGGCGGCACCGGCCTGGTCGCCTAGGGAGCGCACGACCATGCGTCGCCGCCTCCACGCCCTCCTCGCCACCGTCGGCGCCCTGTTGGCGTGCCTGCTCGTGGCGGGGCCGGCCAGCGCTGCCACTCCTGGCTCGGCGGGAGGCGGCGGCATGTTCGCGATCCTCGGACTGCCCTCCGTCGAGGACATCATCAAGAAGGTCGCCAACAAGATCTTTGGCGCTCTGGCGCAGTCGCTGCTGCCCGACTTCGTCAAGGACGCCCCCGAAGCGCTGTTTCGCTGGCTGGCCACGGTCAGCAACCCGCTCGCCGACCACCACAGCAACGTCTACGCCCTGATGAACGTCATGCGCGCCAGCGCCGCGGCGCTGCTGGGCGTGATGCTCATCGCCGGCGTCGTGCGCGGCATGATCTCCGAGAACGCGCTGCACCCGATCACCGTGCTGGCGCGCACCGCCGGCGTCGCCTGCTTCCTGATCGTCTACCCGACCGTCGTCGAGCAAGCGATCGCGCTGTTCAACGTGCTCTCGACGGGGCTCCTGAACCTCAGCTACGTCAGCGAAGGGATCGGCGCCCTCAGCAGCACCCTCGGCATCGCCGCGATCATCGCCATGGGGCCCTTCGGCGCGGTTCTCGTGCTGCTCGTCATCGTCCTGATGACCGGGCTGCTGCTCGTCAAGACGATGCTGATGTACCTGGTCCCGCTGTTCGTCATCAGCGGGGCCCTCGTCGCCGTTCTGTGGGTCCTGCCCGAGACCGAGCACATCCCCAAGACGGTCGCCTCGCTGTTCCTCGCCGCCTGCGCGATCCCCGCCGGCTGGGCGCTCATCTTCGCCGTCGGCGGCGCGCTGGCCGCCGACACCGTCACCCACGCCGGCGGCGTCGGCGACGAGGTCCTCAAACCGCTCAGCGTGATTGGCATCTTCGCGCTGGGGCTGTGGTGGCCCTTCGCTGTGCTCGGCTTCGCCAAGAGCATCCCGGGCCGCTTCAGCGTCCCCACCGGCAAGGGCCCCGCGGCGCGCGCCGGAGCCGTCGCGATGAAGCTCAAGCTCGCGCAGATGGTCGCCTCCGGATCCCTGGCCACCGCGGCGGCCGGCGCCGGCGGCCACCGCGGCGGCGGTGCACGCCTCGCCGCCGATGCCGGTCAAGCGGGCGGCGGACGCACCTCAGCGCGGCGGCGCGGCGGCGACACCACCGATCCACAGCCTCAGACGTCCGCGGCCGCCACCGGGCGGCGCGAGAAGGCCCCGGGTGACGCCCGCCAGCCGCGCGGCCAGCGCGCCCAGGAGCCCGCCAGTGGCGCCGGCGCCAACCCGCTCGCCGGCGCATCTCCCGTCAGCGGCGCGGGCAACGACCACGCCCCGTCACCAGCCCGCGACGCGGCGACCGCAGCCCACGCGACTGATCCGCGGAGCCCGGCACCCGCGGCCGCCGCGCACCCGGACGATCCACTGCGTCCCGGCACGAGTGGCGGCGGCCCGGGCTCACTCGAGCGCCCGCTGGAGGCGACAGCGCCGCCAGCCGGCACGACGCCTGCCGTGGCCGCCCAGCAGCCGAGCGCCCCATCCCCACGGCGCCCTGACCGTGACGACGTGCCGGCTGCGCCGCAGAGCGCAAGCGCTCCCGGCGCCGCCGCGACATCCGCGGCCCCCGGTCCCGCTCAGACGGCACTCGGCCAGGACCGCGACCACACCCGCGCCTCCAAGCAGCCGTCCGCGACGACCGACGCGGTCGGTCGTCCCGCCTTTCAGCCGCCGTACCCGCCTGACGGCGACCGCGCCGCGGCGCGCGACGCCGTGCAGACCCCGACCCCGGCCGAGCAGCCGTCGGCGTCTGACCTGCAGGCCCCGACCCAGCCCCCGACGACCGACCACGACGCATGAGCACACCCACCTTCCGCTGGCTGGACGACCCGCCCAAGCTCCTCGGCCTCGAGCCGCAGCAGTGGGTCTGGCTGATCCTCGGCGGCGGCAGCCTCGCCGCCATCCTGCACTTCACCGGCGTGCCCTGGCGCGTGGCCACCACGCTGCTGATCTTCGTCGTCGGCGTCCCCACGGCGCTGGCGATGCTCGGCGAGAACGTCGGGCCCGGCATCAACGCGCTGCTCGCCGACGCGGTCCGCTGGCGCCGCCATCCCCACCGCTACGACCCCTCAGCGGTCGCCGCGCGCGGCATCGGCATCGTCGTCATCGCCGACAACGCCCCCACCCCGTCGCGCTGGCGCCGGCGCCGCGCCCGCCCTGCCGCCCCCTCGACCGGAGACGCCCTGTGATTTCACGTCGCCGCCGCGCCGCCGCCGCTCCCAAGCCGTCCGGGCCGCATCCCGGCGAGCTGCTGGACCTCCTCGCGCTCGCCCCCGAGGGCCAAGCGATCAACGCTCGCGGCCAGATCCTCCAGTGGCTTGAGATCGACCGGCCCCTCAACCCGCTCGTCATGGACGACGAGGCCACGCAGGCGATCAGCCGCAAGTTCGCCAAGGTTGCCGGGCACGTCCCCGCCGGCGACGAGCTGCAGCTCTACCTACAGGCGTCCCCGCTAGCGATCGAGGACGTCCTCTACGAGGAGGCGGCCCACAACGTCGCCGCGATCGAGCACGCCCGTCAGCAGGGCGATCCCGCCCTCGCACAGGCGTTAGGACGCCTGCAGGGCGCCGTTGAGCATTCGCTGGCCACCCACAGCCGCGCGGTCGCCGCCAAGCGCCTGCGCCACATCGTCGTCTGCCCGTTTCAGCCATCCGGCGACGCCGGGCTGTTCGGAAGCACCCGCAAGCGCGTCCCGCGCAAGGGACCGATCAGCTTCACCGAGACCGAGCTCGAGCAGGCCCAACACGACGCCACCGACTACGCCGAGGGTGTCCGCGCTCAGCTCGAACTCGCCGGCGCGCCCGCTCGCGTGCTCAACGGCTACGAGGTGCTGGACCTCCTCTGGCAGCGCCTGTCGCCCAACGCCGCCGACGATCGCCAGCCGCCGCCGAGCGTCACCCACCGTGACGTCGTCGCCCCCTTGGACAGCGCGCAGAGCGCCGAGCAGGCCGCCGAGCGTGTCAGCGCGCTGCGCCGCGCCATCTGCCAAGAGCCGATCGCGTTCACCGAGCGCGGCCACGTGACCATCGGCGGCCCCGGCGCCACCTCCGTCGAGCAGACGATCTACCTGTCTGGGATCCCCGAGGAGACGTGGCTGGGCTGGCTGCTGTACCTCATGAAGGTCGGCGTCCCGTTCTCGCTCTCCGTCCACGTCGTCGCCACCGACCGCTACCGCGAGAAGCTGCGCAACAACCGCCGCTACAAGCGCCTGCGCGGGCTCAACCGCGGCAAGGCCAACCGCGGCCAGCACGTCGAGGTCGAAGACGAGGAGCGCGAGGCCGAGGCCGAGCTGCTCAAGCGCAAGCTGTTTCGCCAGGCCGGCGCCGGCATCTACAAGGTGTCCGTCGTGCTGTCGCTGCGCCATCCGGCCGGCGACACCAAGGCGCTCGGCGCACAGGTCCGCGCCGTCTCACGCGAGGTCGCCACCGACATGGACGGCCACATGAGCGCCGGCCTGTTCGCCCAACGCGCGCTGCTTGGAAGCTCGCTGCCGGTCGGGCGCGACGTCGCGCGACGCCAACGCCGCTACGTCAGCGCCAACGTCGGCGACACCTTCCCGCTCGTCGGCACCGGCGCCGGCTCGCCCCATGGCATCCCGCTCGGCTACGCGCACCCCGGCCGCACCCTCGAGCGCCTCGACCCCTACTCGCCCGACCACCCCAACCACATCATGGTCGTCAACGGCCGCTCGGGCACCGGCAAGACCATGACAACGATCCTGCTGCTGATCCGCGCCCTGTCGCGCGGCGCGACCGGCTTCATCATCGATCGCGCCGGCCACTTCGCATTCCTGTGCAGCCTCGTGCCCGGCGCGCTACATCTCCGCGTCGGCGGCGCCGACGGCGAGGTCTCGATCAACCCCTGGGACGTGCAGGACGTCGGCAACGTCCCGCGCAAGAAGATCGCGTTCCTCGTCGCACTGCACGCCCTGCTGATCGGCACCACCGACCAGACCGACACCTACGGCCTGGACCCGCTGGAGCGCTCCCAGCTCAGCCTCGCGATCCGCGAGGTCTACCAGCGCTGCGACACCACCGGCGAGACACCCCGCGAGCAGGTCCTCCAAGAGGTGCTCTACAGCCGCACCAAGGAGAACACCGACAACGGCGCGCACGAGATCGCCGCCGTGCTGCGCTCGCTGGCCGAGCGCCTACATGACTTCGTCGGCGACGGCGCCTACGCCTACCTCACCGACTGCGCCACCACCGTGCCCGACCACGCACCGCTGATCGCCTTCGACACCAAGGACATCCCCGACGAGGTCGCCCCGGCGGCGCTGTTCATCATCGCCGAGTCGGTCATCAGTCGCATCGAGGCGCGCCGCCAACGCCACCGCTTCGACCCGCTGCGGCTGGCCGACTCCGTCACCAGCCGCTGGACCGATCGTGTCTTCCTCGTGCTCGACGAGGCCTGGAAGCTCGTCGAGCGGCCCGCCACCGGCCGCATGGTCATGGAATGGGGCAAGCGCTCGCGTCACCTCGCGCTGTGGCTGATCGCGATCACCCAGCAGATGGAGGACCTCAACAACGAGTACGGGCGCGCGCTGCTGGCCAACGCGACGATGCGCCTCTTCCTCAACCAGGAGAAGAAGGAGCTGCGCTACGTCCAGGACGCGCTCGCGCTCAGCGAGCAGGCGATCGAGTCGATCGAGCACCTGACGACCAGCAAGCGCGAGTACAGCACCGCGTACCTCATGAACGGCAAGCACGGCCAGGGCACGGTCACGATCCAGGTCTCCGACTACGAGTACTGGATCGCCACCAACGACCCGGCGCGCGACGAGCCGCTACGCCAGCTCGCGCTGCGCCAGGCGACCGCCGAGACCGACGCGAGCGCCGACGCGCCGTGGCGCGCGCTGCAGCTCCTCGCCGACCGCGACTGGCACCACGCCCAGCAGCATCCCGAGCACGCCGCGGCCGCCTAAGCCATGGCCGTCCCCGCCGCCGCCGCGGCCGCCGCCAAGGTCGGCGCGCTGCGCAAGCTCGCGCCGTTCGCACTCGGCATCCTCGCGGTGCTGCTCATCCTGCCGCTGCTGTTGCTGCTGCCCGTCGTCGCGTTCTTCAGCGAGACCGAGCGCCAGCAGAGCGCGTGCGGGCCCGGCGTCGCCGCGCCCAACGCCAAGGCCGGGGAGATCCCCGACGCGCTGCTGCGCGTCTACATGGCCGCCGGTGAGCGCTACCGCGTCGACTGGCGGCTGCTGGCGGGCATCGGCAGCGTCGAGACCGACCACGGTCGCAACCTCAACGTCTCCTCGGCCGGCGCGCTCGGATGGATGCAGTTCATGCCCGGCACCTGGGCCGCGTACGGCGTCGACGCCAACGGCGACGGCAAGACCGACCCGTGGCAGATGGAGGACGCCGTCTACGGCGCCGCCAACTACATCAAGGCGCTGCTCGAGCAGGAGGACGGCGACGTCCGCGGCGCCCTGTTCGGCTACAACCACGCCACCTGGTACGTCGACGAGGTCCTCGCCGCCGCCAAGAGCTACGGCTACGGCTCCCGCAACGTCCAGACCACCACCCCCCAGGCTGCGCTGGGCGAGTTCGACGCAGACCAGGCCGCCACCATCGCGCAGCGCCGCAGCGGCCGCGTCGCGTTCGCGATCGCCAACAGCGACGGCAAGATCGTCGCCTCCTACCGCCCCAACCAGCGCTTCCACTCGGCCAGCATCACCAAAGCGATGCTGCTCGTCGCCGCCCTGCGCGACCACGCCGCCCGTGACCTCCCCGACGGGCTACGCGCCGAGCTAGGGCCGATGATCCGCCAGTCCGACAACGCGGCCGCCAACGCGGTCTTCGCGCGCGTGCGCGCCGCAGGCGTCAACGACGTCGCCGACGCCGCCGGCATGCGCAGCTTGGACCTCGACACCAGCGACCCCGTCTACCGGCTCGGACACTCGCTCATCAGCGCCGGCGATCAGGCCAGGTTGTGGAGCCGCATCCTCACGCTCGTCCCCGAGCGCCACCGCGCCTACGCCACGCAGCTGCTCAGCACCGTCGGCGCCACCTGGGGCATCCCCGAGGCCGCCGGGGCCGGCGCCCTCGTGCTCTCCAAAGCCGGATGGCATCCCGAAGACGACGGCTGGACCGTCGTGCAGGGCGCGCAGATCCAGACCGCCGCCGGCGCGATCGGCATCGTCGTCCTCAGCGACGGCCAGCCCGACGAGGCCTACGGCCACGACACGATCAAGCGCGTCGCCGCCGCGCTGCTCAGCGGCGGCGTCATCACCCCCGACGCTGGGTGCGAGGGCATCGGCAGCGGCGGCCCGCAGGCCATCCGCACCGCCGCCGATCGCCTCGAAGCGATGCGGCTGCCCTACTGCTACGGCGGCGGGCACGAGTTCACTCCCGCCAAGCCGTCGGCGGGCATCGACGCCGACTGCGGCGGCGACGTCGTCGGCCTGGACTGCTCCTCGTCTGTGTCCTGGGTCCTGCAGCAAGCCGGCTACGACATCCCGACGATGGACACCGTCGCCTTCGACACCTGGACCAAGCCCGGGCGTGGCGAGGACGGCATCACGCTCTGGAACAAGCCCTACGGCGCCGACGCCCACATCATCATCCAGATCGGCGATCGCTTCTTCGGGACGTCCGGCTTCGGGCACCCGTCCAAGGGCCCTGGTCCCGCATGGTTCGACACCGCCCCGTCGGCCGGCTACCTCGCCGGCTTCCAGCCCACCCACATCCCCGCGGCCGCCGCACCCAAGGCGCCCGACGCCGCCGCCGGCGCGCCGGTCGCCGCAGCCACGTAGTCCCCGACCGATGGAGACGCCCTTGCTCCCCGCTCGCCGCCTAACCGTCCTAGCCGCTGCGATCGCCGTCTCGATCGGCGCCGACGGCTGCGGCATCAAGGACCCCACCGTCACGACCCACACGAAGGCCGCCGCGACCACCGCAACCGAGCACGCTTCCCCGCCGGACGCGTCCGGCGGGGAGGCCGCCAAGCGCGCCGCCCGGCGCTTTGCCGACGCCTACGTGGCGCTGCTGAACACCGGCGGCACCCGGGCCGAGCAGGCGCTGCGCGCCGCCACCGGCCCCAAGCTCGGCAGCGGCCTCGTGCTCGCAACCACCGACGCCCAGCTTGCCGGCGACCAGACCGTCGCCGCCTCCTCCCGCGTCGAGGGCCTCGAGCCCACCGACGGTGGCCACTGGCGTATCCACTTCGCCACCGGCGCCACCCGCTGGGACATGCTCGCCTCCCTCGCCCCCAACGCCGACGGCCAGCTCGTCGTCGACCGCGCCGTCACCCAGCCCGCCGCCGACCACTAGCACCCGGGTCTTCGCGCGCCCCGGTGCGCGAAGGTTTCTGGCCACCCCTGCCCCCTCGGACCTATAGGGGCATGAGCCAGAGTCCGACCCTCTCGCCGCCCGGCGTCTACCAGCCGCCCCGCGCGCTCACGCCGGTGCGAGCGGTGATCGCCGCCGGCGCCGTGCTGTCGCTGGGCACGTTGGCGATCGCCGCCATCGTCGCCGCCGTCCCCCCGCTGGCGGCCGCGGTGCGCGACGCGCTGCCGGTGCGGCTCGACGGCGCCAACATCCCCCACGAGCCGGGCGAGGTCGTGCGCATCGCCGCCAACAACCTCGCGGTCGCCGGATCGATGCTGCTGACCGCCGCGCTCGCGGCGCGGATGCGCCGCACCGCGCGACTGGTCTGCGACGTGCTGGCCGCGTCGATCGTCGCGCGCAGCGCCGTGCTCGTCGGCGCAGTGCTCGGGTCGCGCACCACCGATCTTGTGCCCTATCTGCCGCACCTGCCGCTGGAGTGGGCCGCCATCGCCACTGCCTCCGGCGCCTGGCTCTACGCCCGGCGCCGTCCGCTCAGCGGCCGCCAGCTCGCCGCCTTCACCGTCGCGACCGTCGCGCTGGTGCTCGCCGCCGCCGTGCTTGAGACCTACGCCACCCCGAGGTGATCGCCGTGCTTGCCCTCCTCGTCGTCCCGCTGCTGCGCCTCGCGCGCCGCGTCGTCGTCTGCGTCGCGCTGCCGCTCGTCGCCTACTCCCTGGCCACCGATCAGCCGCCCGAGCAGGTCCTCAGCCACGTCCATTCCCTGCTCCAAGGGGTCCTCTGATGCTCGCCTCTCGTCTGCGTCGCCTGGCCGGCAGCCTCGCCGTGCTCGCCGTCGCCGTCACCGCCGGCGCCATCGTCGTCAGCCGGCTCGCGCCCGACTTCTGGCGGCGCTTCACCGCCAACCTCCACGCCGACACGCCGACGGTGCCGCTGCCGTCACTGCCGGACTGGCTGCCCGCCGCGGCGCTCGCGCTCATCGCGCTGAGCGCCGCGGCGGCGGTCGCGCTCGGTGTCGGGCGGCTGCTGGGCCGCTACCTGCGCCACGCGGGGCGGCCCGGGCGCCTGGTGCCCGCGCCGCTGCGCCCCACAGTCGCGCGGGCCCGAGCGCGGATGGCACCCACCACGCTTGAGATCAAGCTCGGCCGCGACAGCCTCGCCGAGCCCTACGAGGTCGCCAAGCTCTTCGACGGCATCTCGGGCGTCCTGCGGCCGCGCTCACGCACCTCCCATCGCACCTTCCTCGGGCCCGACCCGATGGCGCTGACGATGCTCGCCAGCGGCCCCGACCGCACCACCCGCTTCTTCCTGCACGCGGCGCCCGCGCGCCAAGCCACGATCGCCGCGCGGCTGCGCGCCACCTACCGCGACCTCGTCCTCGAGCCCGCCGAGCCCCTCCGGATCCCCACCGACGCCGCAGTCGTGCGCCTCAAAAAGCGCCGCCGGGCGCTGTACGCGCTGCAGACGACCAAGGACTACCAGCACTCCGGGGTCGAATCACTGCTGGCCACCATGCACGGCGAGGGCATCGACTGCCTCGTCCAGCTCGCCGTCACGCCCACCACCGGCCGCCGCGAGGACCGCGCCGCCGCCGCGCTCAAGCGCCGCGAGCGTCAGCTCAACGCCGAGAGCAGCTTCGACAGCCACGACCCCGGCGTCGCCTCCGCCGTCGCCCAGAAGGGCATCAAGGGCTCCATCGAGTCCGTCGGTCGCGCGCTCTACTGGTTCGACCTGCGCATCTGCGTGCCACGCGAGCACCACGACGCCGCCCTGCGCCTGGCCGGCGTGCTCAACGAGGCCCGCCAGGACAACGAGTTGCGCCCCCGCACCATCCGCCTTCGCCGCCGGCTCGTGCTCGGCCGCGTGCGCCGCGCCCTCCTCTCCCCGCTGCCGCCGCCGCGCACCGGGACCGTCTCGGCGGCCGAGCTCGCCTCGCTGTGGCACCTCCCCTCGACGCGGCTCAAGAGCGCCGGCATCGCGCGGTCGGCCTCACGGACGCTGGAAGCGCCCGCGTCCATCAGCCGCGACCCCGACACCGCCGTCGTCTACGACGACCACGGGCCGCTCGGGATCAAGCCCGCCGACCGCCGCTACGGCTGGGCCATCATGGGCGCCGCCGGCGGCGGCAAGACCTCGCTCATGGTCCCCGACTTCGCCAACGTCGCCCGCGACTACAGCCGCGCCGCGATCCTCGTCGACCCCAAGGAGGACTTCGCCCGCGACGCGATGCACCTCGTCCCGCGCGACCGCGTGGTGCACTACCTCGACCTCGGCAAGCCCTACGTCGGCTTCAACGTGCTCGCGCTGCGCCACCTCCCCGCGCAGGTGCGCGCCGACATCCTCATCGCCGCGCTGCGCGAGACTGCCGGCGAAGGGTCCATCCAGTCCCGCAGCGACGAGTTCCTGCGCGCCGCGATCACCGCCGTGTGCGTCGTCGAGCACGACCCCACGCTCTTCCACGTGCGGCGCATGCTCGACCCCTTCGACGGCACCTACCGCGACTGGGTCGTGCGCGAGCTCACCGGCCACCAGGAGGTCGACTTCATCCGCGACTACTGGGAGCGCGAGTTCCCCGCCATGGTCGCCGCCAACGCCCGCTTCGTCGCCGAGGCCGTCAACGCCCCGCGCAACAAGCTCTCCCGGTTCCTCGCGGTCCCGTCGCTGCAGCTCCTCGTCACCCATCCCGTCCAGATCGACCTCGAGGGGATCATCGACCGCCGCGAGATCCTCATCATCAACGGCTCCAAGGGCGCCGTCGGGGAAGGCAACGCCGTCCTCTTCGGGCAGCTCGTCATCCTCCAGCTCCAGAAGACGCTGCACCAGCTCCAGCGCCGCGATCGCACCGCCCGCTTCCCCGTCCGGCTGCTCGTCGACGAGGCCCACAACTTCTTCAGCCCCAGCTTCGCCACGATGCTCAGCGAGGGCCGCTCGGCCGGCCTGGAGGTCACCGCGGCGTTCCAGTACACGCAGCAGATCGAAGACGAGCGCGTCAAGGCCGGCATCAAGTCGCTGCTGCAGAACATCTCCATCACGCGTCTGCGGGAGTTCGAAGACGCCCGCCAGATCGCCGCGCTGGCCATGGAGGTCTTCAGCGACAACATCCGCGGCGAGGCCGACGACCAGCGCCGCCTGACGATCGACCCGATGGACATCGTCAACATGCCCAACTACCGGCCCCTGCACCTCTGGCTCGTCGACGGGGCGCCGCAGCCCGCGTTCAACCAGGCGCACACCTGGCCGGTCGAGCCGATGATCGCCACCCACGAGGCGATCGCCACCGCCGCCCACCACCACCAGGCCCAGATCGACCGCGGCTGGCACCCCCACGACGACGGTCGCCCGATCACCCCGCCGCTCGTCTGGACCACGGCCACGCCCGTCCAGGACGTCGGCCGCAGCATCCACGTCGACCTTGCCGCCTGGCCCACCCTGCGCACCCTCCCCGGCGTCGCCGACGTCGCGATCGCGCTGGGCACCTCCGGACGCTGGCAGGCCTATCAGGCCGTCGCCGTTGACGCGGCCGCGCAGCGCTGGGTCGCCACCGTTCCCGCCGACCCTGGCGCCGACGGCTGGCTTCCCGACGGCGACTACTCCGTGCGGATCCTCGTCACCGACACCGACAACGAGACGCACGACTGGCGCCCGCGACGCGCCGCCGACGGCGACGACCCGCCCGAGCCCGCGCGCGCGGCCCTCACGACCCCCGACACCTACGTGCCCGTCGACGCGCCCACCGCGCAGGCGGTGGCGTGACCATGGGCGCCAACCACCGCGGCGACCTGCGCGGCACCGGCGACGGCCTCACCGAAGGGTCCATCCGCTGGGGCCGGCGTCCCGACGTCGCGCCCGCGATCGCGCTGACCAGCCGCGACCTCGACATCTTCGCCTGGCTCGAGCAGCACCGCTTCGCCTCCACCGGCATCCTCAGCCTGCTGTTCTGGCGCTCCTACCAGGCCACCACCCGCCACCGCCTCAAGCTCCTGCACGACGCCGGCTACCTCGACAAGTTCCGCCCCGCCCTGCCGCCCGGCGCCGGCACCGCCGAGTGGATCTACCGCCTCACCCCCCGCGGCTGGGAAACCCTGTGCGACCGCGGCCGATCGGTCACCGGCCGCCTGCCCTTCGGCGAGCTCACCGACCTCGCCTACGTCGGCCACGACCTCCAGCTCGACGCCACCCTCCTGCACGCCGCCGCGCTCGCCTACCCCGGCGACGGGCCGCTCATCGACCACCTCCCGTTCGCCTGGCACGGGCCCGACGTCGGACGCGTCGACCGCGACGGCGGCGACGCCCCTGCCCGCAAGTCGCCCGCGGCGCTGCTGCCCGAAGGCCACACCACCCGCCCGGGCACCAGCCTGCCCGGGATCCTCGAGCCCGACGCGACGCTCGTCGGCCCGCACTTCGCAAGCGGCCTGCCCGTCGCCGTCCTCATCGAGTACGACCGCACCACCCGCGCCAGCAAGCAACGCGACCGCTGGCGCCGCTACGACCGGTTCCTGACCCAGACATGGCGCGAGAGCCGCTTCGCCGCCCACCACACCGCCCCCGTCGCCATCTACCTCCTCCAGCGCGAACGGCAACTCAGCTCCTTCCTCAAAGAGGCCGACAAGCACCTCAACGCCTGGCAGGGCCCACGCGACGCCGGCCCCGCCCAGGGCATCTACCCCGGTCGCGACCTGCTGCTGTTCACCACCCGCGAGCGGCTCCAAGCGGGCAACTGGACGATGGAGCGCCTCCCCGCCCAGCCCATCGACGTCCGGCCCTCCAAGACGCTGCATCCACGATCCACGCCGATGCCGATCATGCAGCTCTTCGCCGCACAGCACGCGACCGAGCCGCTCGCCGCGTGACCGCGCCCGGGCTGCTCGAGGGCTAGGCCGGCAGAGGATCGGTGAAGCCCGCGACGCGCCTGGCTTGCACGAGCGCGTCGCGGATCATCGGCCGAAACTGCGGACGGGTGTTGAGGTTCTGCGGCGACGGGTGCGGCGCCTCGACGGCCGGGAGATCCAGCTCAAGCCGCGCCCAGCCGCCGGCGGCGGGCTTGCCGATGAGGACGACGACCTGCAGCGAGGGCAGCAGCCCGAGCAGCTCCTCGATGTACGGGCGCCCCGCGAGCAGATCCGCGGACTCCGCCGGTCGGATCTTGCGGTCCGAACCGATGTACCAGGGCACGACGTTCCACGTGACGACCTCACGACCCCAATCGACGCCGGCCTCGCGCAGCAGCCACCACATATTCTCCGCGGTGCCGTCGTTGTTGTCGGGCGAGACGAACCCAGAGCCGCCGCGCTCGCGCGTCGCCTTAGCGCCCGGCGCCTCCAACAACAGCAGGATCCTCGCCTCGACGCCGGCCTCCGTCGGGTCGAAGTCCGGCACCCGATCAGCGCCACGCTCGCCCCGGATCCGCTCGACATGAGCGGCCAGCGGCGCCGCGTGCGGCGCGCTCAAAAGCTCGCGCTTGCGCGCGAGCTCGGCCGGATCCTTGTTGGTGCGCGGCGCGTCCGTGCGAGGTCCCGTCACGACGAGCAACCCACGTCCGCGGGTGGATGGACCCCACCCCGATCCAGCACCGCACAAGGCGGCTGACCTCCTCGATCAGAACATCCTGACTGCTTAGCGCGGGGCGCCTCTCGGCGCCGCTGCTCGCGATACTCCGTCATGGCCGGCGCCCAGCGCGGGGTCCAGGCGACCGCTCTGTGATCGTGCGCGCAGCACCTCCTCGATGCCGTCGTTGAACCCGATCGCGGATGCTGCAGCGGTCGCTTCGCGCCGCGCGAACCGACCGCTGCCCAGGCCGCCGGCCGGGAGGAGGTACGACCGGCGAAGGGGGCGCTGCGGCACCGTCCCCGGGCGGTCATC
The DNA here is from genome assembly GCA_964422645.1 of uncultured Solirubrobacteraceae bacterium. Lineage (GTDB taxonomy): Bacteria > Actinomycetota > Thermoleophilia > Solirubrobacterales > Solirubrobacteraceae > Capillimicrobium. Next base: position 96,331 of record CAYRCB010000013.1, read on the forward strand.
AACCTCCTCACGCGGCGCCGGACACGTCCCGGCCAGACCCTTGCGCAGAGGTCTTCGAGCGATGTACCGTCGCGCCCCACATGCGCGCCGCGATCGTCGTCCTCCTCAGCGCGCTGGTCCTCGGCGTCGCCTGGTTCGCCGGCGAGCAGCACGTCTCCAACTGCCAGGACGCCGGCAAGACCGGCTGCACCCTGCTGCCCTGGTCGGGCAGCGAACAGACCAGCGAGCCAGCCCGAAAGCTGACCGGAAGGGGCTGCCTCCTGTACCGCGCAGCGGAGTCCCAGGACGGCGTCTACGAGGTCAGCGAGGCCGACCTCCCACCCGAATGCCGCGACCGCTAAGACGGCCGCCAGGAGCACCGTGAGCGGTCCCGGTCTCGGCCTGGCGATCAAGGCGGTGATCGAGATCGTCCTCTGGATCGACCGCAGGTGGAAGGCGCTGCTCGCCCGCGCCGGGCTCTAGCCCTCGCCGCGCCGGCGCCCGGTGCGCCCGGCGAAGCGCGTCGCAGCGACGCATCTACTAGGTATGGATGAACTGCGGGCGCGCGCCGTGGAGCTCAAGTGCGGCAGCGACGCGCCCCTCAGCGGCACCTACTCTTCGGGCTTCCTCGACGCGCGAATGGGCATGCGCGGGCGCGGGCTCACCCCTGGGATCGGCGCGCCGTCTATGACCGGTTGGGCGGGCCAGCCGGCGCCCTAGGCACGCGTTGCTGGCGCGCCGCGAGCGCCGTGCGCGCTGCCTTGGCCGCGACCAGCATGCGTTCTCCGAGCATCGGCACGACGTCGCGAGTCGGGTGGTCGCGTTGGCGCGACGGTTCCGGTGAGCGGGGCATGTCGCCCCTCCCTTCACCTTGCCCCTCGAGGTGGATCGGTGCCCGGTGAGGAAGCAAGGAAAGCCCGGGGCCGAACCCCGATGCTAGCTCACGCGGCGAGGGGCTCGGCCGGGCTTCTGGTCCATGCGGTCGCGCACATCTTCCAGCGCCGCATCCTGCGCTTGGATCTGATCGCCTTGTTGCTCGGTCACGAGCCCACGGGCGCGCTCGCGCTGCAGCACCGCGGCCTCGAGCTGGTGCCGAACCCAGTGCTCGAACCCCTCCTCGCCACGAACCCGATCGATACGCTCGGCAAGCCCGCTCGGGATGGCGACGCGGCGATCCGACCTCATGCAGCGATCGTACGCCTCGGACGAGGCGCCGTCAGCGCGCAGCCGCGACGAACGTGCTCCCGCGACCCGCAGCAGAGCTCTCGTCATTCCCCCGTCGAGCGGCGCAAGTTTGGTGGGGAGCCAGGAAGGGAGTACTGTGGTGTGTAGGGCTGACCCTGCGGGCGGGACTTCCGCCCCAAGCCCGAAGGCCGCCGACGCGCTAGGCGCTGAGGCGAGGAGCCTGAGGCAAATGATGAAACCCGCGGGGCCAGCCGGTTTCGTTCGTCGGGTTCCCTCTTCCTTTCGTGCGACTCCCGCGACGGGCGCAGCGATGACAGCCGACGCCCGGGCGCCGTGGAAGGACCCACGGTCGTCGGCTTCGCGTACTCGCGGCCGCTGCCGGCCCAGGCGTCGTGCCGCGCGACGCGGGCGCCGGCGTCCTCGTGGTCAGCGAGGACCTCGACGAGACATCGCACTCGCCGAGCGCGCACGACGACAGCGGCGAGGATCCTGGTCTGCGGCGGGGTCAGCATCGGAGGGCTCGACGCGAAGGGACTAGACTGAGCTACGCGGCCGGTTTCCATCTTGCTCTCCTCACCGGCAGCGATCAGCACGCCCTCGAGGGCAAGATGAAGGGATGGGCTTCATGGCCCACTCATCGCAGCTCTACCGGCAAGCCGGCCGACGCCCGTTGGCGGACCCCGTAACCCCCGCCGATGATCCCCGCCTGCTCGCGGCCCGTCAGGTGCGGGCGACGATGGAGCGCAGGGAGGCGCAGGAGCGAGCCGACGACGACGGCTGGCCCTCACGCCATGTCAATCGCCGTCGGTTCCGCGGGCGCTGAGCCATGCGAAACCGCCATCACCCGCGTCTGTGCCGGGTATGTGAGGCCCCGATGGCTCGACAAGAGGACGACTGCTGGCAATGCGGCGCGCGATGGGACGTCTGCATCGCGCTCCGAACGTCAGCTCCAACCGCGCCTGAGCGTCGTATCCCGAGCGAGAGCCTGCTGCCGGGAGGCGTACCCGACACCGTCACATCTCTCTGATCGCCAGAGGCGGCCCTTGGGACCGCGCTCGAAACGCGCCACGACCGCGCGGCGAACGGCCACCGAACGGTAAGGCGCCTGGGCGCTGCCCGGTGTCGCCAAGATCCGTTCGGCGCGGTCGTCGTGCCGAACGGCACCGCGCTCCTTGTAGTTGGGACCGAGTTGCGTTGGCAGCCAGCCAGTCGCAGATGGGACGCCATCCGTCTCGATCCCGACGTGATCTACGATCGAGCTTGCTCGTATTGAGCCCGGGTCGAGGAGATCAAGCGGGTTTACCCGCGACATCGGCCGCGCGGCCGCGACGCGCGGCGCGCACCACGCCAGATGCGACCGGACGAGTAGCGGCGGCGGTGTGAAGCGCGGACGCGGGGATATCGCGACCGCGGATCTCGTTGCGCGTGTCCATCGCTTCACAAGCGTAGACCGCGCGATCCGGGCGTGGGGACCCCGCCACGGACGCCTCTCAGGGTCTCCCACGTTCGACCGGGCGCAGGCCGAGGCGGATCAGCCGATTGGTCGTCTCGGGCGTGGCGACGAGATCGCCTCGGCCGTGCTGTGTCTGTGCAGCCAGGGGACAGAGCTTCGTGGTCGGCGTCGCGCTGCCCGTCGATGGCGGCTGCATCGCCCGCTGAGCCCGACGAGAGAATCGATGCGCCGCAGCCTCGCAGTAGCCCACCGGGCCGGCGAACGCGTTCGACCAACCTCGGTGCCTGCTCCAGCGTCGGACACTGAGCCGGACAGTTGAAGTGTCCGAGTCGAGTGTCCGACCCGCTCGCTGCTCACTGCCCCCAATCTGGCTTGCACCAGCCAGATCCCGAGGAAGGGGGGTCCCCGCTCTTGCTGCGCTGCAACCGGGGACCCCCCTTCCTCGACCTCGACATTGAACATGTCTTGGGTCAAGGGATCAGTCAGGTGATGGAGAGCCACAGGGGGGCAGTGAGCAGCGAGCACAGCAGCAGGACCCAGGACAAGACCAGACAGCAGATCAGGCAGAGACAGAGCAGGGACCAGAGACCAACCAGACGAGGAAGAAGAACGAGAAACAACAACAACGACCAAGGCACACAACGGCATTCAGGACCGACGGACGACGAGGACGAAGAGGCGGAGAGCGGACTGCCTACGGCGGCGAGACGACGGCGACAGCGGGCGGCGGACGCGGGCGCGGTAGGCCCCAGGGCGAAGGCGTCGAGAGGGCCAACGGCATAGGGCGAAGCACCCTCTGGTGAGGGGCTTCGCCGGTGCTTGGGTTGCTGTGGTTCGCAGCGTTCAGGGGGTGGTGCTCGAGCCCAACCGCGGCCGACGCTGAGGCGCCTGCACCGATGAGGCGGCGCCTGCTGGCGCAGGCCTGCCCGCCGCCGCGCCGGGCTGCTCACTGCCCCCCAACACGCCTCCGGCGGGTGCAGCGCACCGCCTAGGAGACGCCGGCCCTCGGGTGGGCCGCGACGAAGCCCCGACGCTCCGGAGAGCGCGGTCGCCTGCCGCGCCACACGACAGGACGCGAGCCTGACGAGCTCCTCCGCGGGCTCAGTGCCCGCAGCCGGAGATGGACACCTGGCCGAGGCGCTGGGCGAAGTTTCTGGCCACCCCTGACGGCACGGACCTATACGGGTGCCGGCCGCCCGAAGCACGGAGCTCAGGGAGGCGAGGTCGGCAGAGTCGACATGTGCCGTCAAAGCAATCTGAGCAATCAGCGCCCAGGTCAGCCAGCCAGGCTGGCAACGAGGTTCAAGGCCACAACTCCTGCGTGGGCGGCGCGCGTTGTCTCACCCCAGGATCGACGCACACGGCCACCCAGCAACCCCCTCACGGGGGTCCTCGGCCAAACCGATGGCCGACCCCTTCGGGGCCCGCTTCGCTGGCCATCGGTCCAGCCGGGCCCTCACTACGCCCGCCTCTCGGCGTGCTGCGTTCGGGTGCGGGGCGGCCGAGCACGTCGTCTTCTGGACTCGTCAACCGCACCACCCACAAGGAGCAGCCCCATGAACAACGTCCAGCTCATCGGCCGTCTCACCAAGAACCCCGAGACGCGTCAGACCAACGGCGGCACCACGGTCGTGGCTCTGCGGATCGCCGTCGAGCGTCCCAAGCGCAACGGCGAGGAGCAGCCGGCCAACTACTTCACGGTCATCGCCTTCAACGGGCAGGCCGACAACGCCGCGCAGTATCTCGTCAAGGGCCGCGAGGTCGCCGTCAGCGGCCGCCTCGAGCACCGCGAGTGGGAGACCGACGGCGGCTCCAAGCGCTCCACCGTCGAGGTGATCGCCAACGGCATCGACTACCTGCGCCACCCCCTGCAGAAGGACGACGCCGAGGCCCCCGCCAAGGAGGACACGCCCGACTTCTAGATCGGTGCCCAGCGGCCCGCCCCGGCGGCGGGCCGCCTCCCCCTTCGGTGTGCGCGACGAGTGTCGGGACCGAAGGCCCAGGAGGCGGTCCGCCCTGGGGTGCGCGGCCGTCAGCCGACCAGGTCACGCCATGCACTGCACGCTCTACCGCCCCGCCCACAAGCCGATCACCCCCAACCCGATCAGCCTCGCGGTGCTCCGCGACGTCGACACGGCGATCGCCGCCGTCGAGAACCTCGCCGACGCCATCCGCGCCCTCGGCGACGCCGACGACGCGCTGCGCCGCGCCGGCTACGCGCTCGCGTTCACCAACCACACCGGCGCGACCGCCGACGCCGACGAGCTGGCCGACTTCATCCGCGACTTCCGCGCCGAGCTGCTCGCCAACGAGCTGTTCGCGATCCAGGTGCGCGCCGCCGGCGCGCTGCACACGGCCCCCGGCCTCGTCGACGCGCTGTGATGGCCGCCACCGCCTCCAGCGCTGTCGCGCTGCCCTCCCCCAGCCTCGAGCAGCGCCGCGCCGCGCTGGGACGCATGACCCCGGCGCAACGACTCGCCGCCTACCGCCGCGGCGAGCTGACCTTCCAGCAGTGCTGTTCGTGGGCGGCCCGCTGGCCCGCCGAGGTTCCCACCGTCAACGGCGAGTACGAGTGGATCGCCCTGGCCATGGCCGACCTCGACGCAGCCTGATGGCCGACACCATCCCAACGCCCGCGACATCCGGCCTAGATCCCGCCGTGTTCACCCGGTTCATGCTGCGCCTCGGTGCCGCACGCCACACCGCGGCGACACGCGGCGAGCAGATCGTGCGCGTCCGGCTGAGTCCGCGTGCCCACCGCTACCTGCAGGACCTCGCCGCGCAGCTCTACGACAGCGACCTGGACGCCGCGCTCGACGTCGCCACCCTGCCCGACGCGGCCCTCGAACTCTCAGACGTGCGCTTTGAGACGTTCTAGGGCGCGGCGCGCGGGGAGCCACGCCCGTAGCCGCCGACGCGCACTGATGCTGCAGAGCATCGCCGCGGTGCTCGCTGCGCTCGCCCTCGCCGCGCTCGCGCTGCGCGCAGACGCGGCAGCTCGCCCGGCGCTGCTCGGGCTCGCACTGCTCGCTCTCACACTGGCGGCCTGGTGGCGACAAACGGCCCGCCGGTGGGCCCTCGGCGCGGCCGGCGAGCGACGCGTCGCGCAGCGCCTGCGCCGTCTTCAGCGACGCGGTTGGATCGTCCGCCACGACGTCGACCGCGGCCGCGGCAACATCGATCACCTCGCCGCCGGGCCCGGCGGCGTCTTCACGATCGAGACCAAGCTCACCCGCTGCGGTGACCGCGAGCTCGCGCAAGCCCGCGCACATGCCGCGTGGGCCAGCCGGCGCCTCGGAGTCCACGTCACCCCCGTCCTCTGCATCGTCCAGCGACGGCGCCCGCCCAAGCGCATCGCCGGCGTCTGGTGCGTCGACCTCCGCCGCCTACCCCGCGTCCTTCGTCACTGCGGGAACGGCCCCGCAGACCTCGCAGCCATCGCACACCGACTGCCATAGCCAGCCCGACAGACCAAAAGGAGACAGCGGGCTGCGGCGTCGTCGGCGCCGGGCGCGCTCGACGAGCTCGCAGGCTCGCTGTCGGCGCTGGCGCGCGACGAGCGCCGGCGCGCGTCCGGGCGGCAGGATGGGTGGTGCTGGCGGGTGGCGGCAGGCGCCGGGCGGCCTGCGCCGGCGGCTCGCCCTGGGGGCTCGCGCGGCGCGGCCTGGCGCTCTGCTCGCCCCCGGCGAGCGGGCAGAGTCCGACGATCGCGGCGGGCTGCGGCGTCGTCGGCGCCGGGCGCGCTCGACGAGCTCGCAGGCTCGCTGTCGGCGCTGGCGCGCGACGAGCGCCGGCGCGCGTCCGGGCGGCAGGATGGGTGGTGCTGGCGGGTGGCGGCAGGCGCCGGGCGGCCTGCGCCGGCGGCTCGC
>CAYRCB010000013.1:102916-193135 GCA_964422645.1 uncultured Solirubrobacteraceae bacterium
CGGCGGCTCGCCCTGGGGGCTCGCGCGGCGCGGCCTGGCGCTCTGCTCGCCCCCGACGAGCGCCAGGGTCGGGCGATGGGGGCGGGCTGCGGCGTGGCGGTGCCGGGCGCGCTCGAGCACGGCTTCGCCCTGGGGGCTCACCGGCTCGGCGCTGGCACCGGCCACGGCCGGCGCGCGCTCGAGGACGCCGGGCTGGGTGGTGCTGGCGGGTGGCGGCAGGCGCCGGGCGGCCTGCGCCGGCGGCTCGCCCTGGGGGCTCGCGCGGCGCGGCCTGGCGCTCGAGACGCCGCCGCTTCGGTGTCCTAGCCGCGCGGTACGGTGGCGTCGCTTGTGGCCGGCCGGGTAGATCTCCCCATCGACGTTGACGGGCGCCGCGCCGCGAGCGAGACGCGGATCGTGCGCAACGGCGCCTACGTCCTGTCGATCAGCACCGTCCTGCCGGTCCGCGGCCTGGCGTTGGAGCTGCACTCCAGCTACGTCGGGCATCCCGCGAGCGAGACGCTGTCCACGCACCTGCTGCTCGGCGCCGACCTGCCGTGCCCGCAGACGATCGGCGACAGCCACGACGCCGGCCAGCTCGACGTGCTCGGGCATCCTCGCGACTGTCTCTACGACCACGCGATGCGGCTGCAGGAGCTGCTGCGCAGCCTCGGCCACGAGGCCTGCATCCACATCACGTCGCGGTCGATCCAGGCGACAGAAGCAGCAACGAGCTAAGGCACGTCGCGGTGTCGGGGGGCGCATGGCCCCAGGATGCGGCCGGCCGGCGAACCGTCGCGGCAGACCCGCCTGCGGCGGGCGCTTCGCGGCCGCGACGAACCGCCTTTCCCGGCTCGCGTCATCCGGTCCATGCACCCCCACACCGCCAGCGGGCCATGACCCTCAGCGACTTCCTGCCGTCCGCGATCAGCAACGACCCGGTCGCGGAGTTCTTCATCGACAACGGCGCGATCGTCGCGGGCGCGACGGCGTTCGGGACGGCGATCGGCTTCGGTGCCGGCCAGGTCGCCCGCGACTTCGGCTGGGAAGGCGACCCCAACGAGCTGGCGCAGCGAATCGGCGGCTACGGCGCGATCTTCGGCCTCGCGCTGGTCGTAGCGCGCGTCATCGACGGGTAGCATCGAGAACCCGAATGCGTCGTCTCATTCCCTACGTCTTCCTCATCGCCATGGCGATCGCCGCGCAGGTGACCGTCTCCGTCGCCGAGCTCACCGGCGCCGCGATGTACGGCGTCTACGCGGGCTTCTGCGGCATCGCGCTGCTCATCATCACCGTGGTGGCCGTCGTCGGCACCTGGCCGTCGCGCGGGTCGCACGACGGCGTCGCGCACAGCGCCTAGCCCTCGCTAACGGCCCGGATCTCGGGGCCGGTCGTCTTCTCAAAGCCCCACGGGGCCGCCCCAGTTGGGGCGGCGTGGGCGGTTGACACCCACCCGGCGGCCGGGTCTCTGCCCGCCTAGGGTCGCACGCTGTCGCGTGCGGTCAGGCGGGCGCAGGCCCGGCCTCCCGGGCTGTCCCCTCTCCCCTTCGATCAAGGAGGACCGCATGTCCGCGCTCGCAGCGCAGCCACTCACCAGCTCCCACGACGACCACCAGCCGGGCGCCGTAGCCGCCGGCGCCGCGCGCGTCGGCGCTGAGCTGCTGCTCAGTCACGACGCGATCGACGGCACCGTCGTGTCGGGCACCGAGCGTGGCGACGGGTCGCGGTCGATCCTGCGCACGTATGGGATGCGCTGGAGCCGCGAGCTCGGCGCCTGGTATCTGCCCAACAGCCGCGCGCGGCAGGCCCGGCCGGAGACGATCGACGCGCTGGCCGCGGCGCTGCGCGCCGGCGGCTTCAGCGTCGAGGTCGACATCGCGCCGGTCACGGTGGCCGAGGCCGAGGAGGCCCGCGCGCAGCTCGCGCGCTCGCGCGAGGCCGCGTTGCGGGCGCGTTCGCAGCGGCTGGGGTCGCGCGCCGAGCTCGACCAGGCCCAGGCGCGGCGGATGCTGGACGTGATCCCCGCCGGGCAGCCGATCCTGCGGGGCCACCACAGCGAGCGGCGCCATCGCCGCGATCTGGCGCGCATCGACAGCTCGCTGCAACGCGCTGCCGCCTCCGAGCAGGCCGCCGGGGCGGCCGCTCGAGCGGCCGACGCCGCCGCGGCGATGCAGGCCCGGCGCGAGTCGCTGCCCGCGATCGGGCGCCGCCTGGCCGGCCTGGAGCGCGAGGCCGCATCGCTGGCGCGCCGCCGCAAGCAGCTCGCCGGCCACGAGCACGCCCGCGACTACCAGACCCGCCTGGCTGTGGAGGCCGAGCGCGTCGCCGAGCAGCTCGCCTACTGGACGGGCAAGCGCGCCGAGGTCCTCGAGCAGACCGGGGCGCGCGAGTGGACGCGCGAGGACTTCGCCGTCGGCGATCGCATCCGCACCGCGAAGGGCCACATGGGCACCGTGCGGCGCGTCAACAAGAAGACGCTGACGGTCAACTACGACGTGATGCCGGCGTCGATCACCAACCCAGTCGCCTACTACGACGTTCTCGACCGGATGCCCCGCGAGGAGGCGACCGACGGGTGAGCGTCTGTAGGCTCGCGCTCGTGGTCATTCGGCACGTGCGGGAGCTTGCGACGTTCGTGGTCGAGGGCCACCTCTACGCGACCGACGACGGACGACAGTTCTACGTGTTCACCGCCGGTGACGCAACGATGTGGTCGGCCGCCGAGGTCGGCCACAACAGCTCGCGGTTCGGGCGCTACCTCGTCGCCAGCGCCGAGAGCAGGGCCGCGTGCGTGGACCGCCTCACGGCGGTCCTCGAGGCGAGCGGCTCCTAGGCGTACGACCGCGGGCGGGGCGCGAGCATCGCCCGGGGGTGGCTGGCGACCTGTCCCCTTCACCGTGCGGCCGGCCGCCGCGCCGTCAAGGCCCCGCCGAACCGATGGCCGACGCCCTGCGGGCGCCCGCTGCGCTGGCCATCGATCCGGCAGGCGTGGGCCTTGACGGCGGGCTTTCCCGGCTCGCCTCGGTGGGGCCATGTCCACCAGCCACACCAAGCGGCAGTCCTGGCGCAAGGGCCCGGCGACCGCACGCCAACTGAAGGCGCTTCGGCGCCTGTGCGTGAGCCGCGGCCAGTCCTTCGCGGTCCCGGCCAACGCCGGGCAGGCCAGCGACGAGATCGCCCGGCTCACCAAGGCGCGGCCCAGCAGCCGCTACGAGCACACCCGTGAACGGGCCTTGGCCAAGGCCACCCCCGTGCGCGAGGGACTCGTCAACGCCGCCTCGGTCCGAGACGACGAGGTCACCGGCTACGGATCCACCGCGCGGTGGGCCGCCGCGCACGGCGACCACGACACCGCGGCGCTGGCCGCCCCGTGGGACCTGAAGGCGCGCCGGCGCCGCTACGCCGCCCAGAACAAGCAGTCGCGCCTCCGGGGGCGTGCCGAATGACCGCCCAGACCTTCGCCCAGCAGCGCCGCGTCGCGCAGATGGCCGGGCTTGCCGCCCGGCCGCTGGCCACGGAGCCCGACGAGTACGGCGACGTGCTCGTCCTCCTCACTCGCGGCGACGGCCTGCGCGAGGTCAAGGCGATCGCGCCCGATGGCCAGGTCCGCAGTCTCACCCACCGCCACGAGGACCACCCCGCGGCGGTGGTCGCATGAACCGCCGCGCCCTGCACATCCGTCTGGCCGTCGACGAGCACCAGATCATCGTCCAGGAGGCCGCTCACGCCGGGCAGAGCATCAACCGCTTCATCGCCGTCGCCGCCGTCGGCCGCGCGCTGCACGCGCGCGGCCTGCGGGGCGAGCCCAGCCCGTTCGCCCGACCCGACGCCGCCAGCGACATGGAGGACCCCGCGTCGTGACCAGTTCCCTGGCCGTCGACGGTGTGCCGCTGACGTGGCGTTGTGGCGTGGACAACAACTTCGGATGGCTGACCGGGCGCGACGGGACCCGGCGGCTGTGCGAGTTGCACGTCATCTGGTTCGTGACCACCGCCGAGGTCGTGTGCCTGCACACCGGGCAGCGGCTCACGATCCCTGCCGACGGCTCCTGGCGCTGGGAACCGATCGCGCCGGCGCAGGCGTGCGCGATCGTCGGCCTGCCCGCCCCGGCGGTCGACGGGCGCGCCGAGCTTGATCGGCGCACTGATCCGTTCCACGTCGAGCGGCATCGCAGTCCGCTGTTCGCCGCGCTGGTCAAGACGATCTGCGCCCGCCAGCTCCCGGTCGGTCACGCGCTGCGCGAGCTCGCCGCGGGCGCGGGCTGGGACGGCGAGTGGGTCGGCGCCTGCTACCAGGCCCCGGAGGTCTTCGCCGCCGCGGTCAACCGGCTGGCCAGCCGGCCCGACGGGCCCGACGCGCTGACCGCCGTGGGCGCCGTGCTCGACGACGACCTCCGCCACCTCCCCGCGCCCGAACGCTCGCGGGTGCTGAGCGCGTGCGGCTGGCGCGAGGCGCTGCCCGTGGTGGCCGACGCGATCGCCGCGCACGCGGCGCGCATCCCGACCTTCGCTGAGCCGGCCGGTGGCCAGCTCGGCCTCGACCTCTAGGAGGACCCATCCCATGAGCACCACGCCCCTCACCCCTGCCCCGGTTCAGCGCGCGACCCCGGTCGGCTCGGCCGCCGTCTACTTCGCCGGCGGCTGCGGCGACCTCACCGCGCTGGAGGGCGCCGGGTATGAGCCCGTCGCGGCCGCCAACCACTGGACGGTCGCGATGGACGTCTGCAAGTCCAACTTCCTCGACGGCGACTACCCGTCGATGAAGTACGCCCTCGGCGACATCGCCACGATGCGCCCGCAGGACTTCGGCCGGCTCGACGTCGACCTCCTCGTCGGCGGGTCAGAGTGCGATGGCCACAGCCAGGCGAGCTCGCTCAAGCAGGCCCAGCAGCACCTGCGCCCCTACCTACGCCCCGACGACCCGCGCAACGGGCTCGCGCGCAGCCGCGCCACGGCGTGGTGCTTCATGCTCTTCGCGCTCGTCCACCGGCCCCGCTACGTCCTCATCGAGAACGTCCTCGGGTTCTTTCGCTGGTCGGTGCTCAAGGCGTGGATGGCCGAGTGGGAGAAGATCGGCTACACGCTGACGTGGAACTGCAGCAACGCCGCCGTCTACGGCGTCCCCCAGTCGCGCGAGCGCGTCATCTTCTGCGCCGTCCGCCGCGGCGAGCCTGTCCCGAACTTCGAGCTCACCCCGCCGACGTGGTGCTGGGACTGCCAGAGCACCGTGCCGGGGGTGCGGGTGTGGAAGCCTGTGGCGCTCAAGCGCCAGCGCGACGCCGGGATGCCGGCCCCCTGGGGCTCCTACGGGCTCCAGCGCGGCGCCTACTACTACGCCTGCCCGACCTGCACCGAGCCCACGACGCTGTGGGCCTCCCCCGTGGCCAGCGTGCTGGACTGGTCCGATCGCGGCCTGCGGATCGGCGATCGCGCCGAGCCGCTCGCGCTCAAGACGATGCAGCGCATCGAGCGCGGCCTGGCCAAGTACGGATGGCTCGACGGCAAGCCGATGAGCATCGTCAACCCGTTCTCCTACGCCAGCGATCAGGGCAAGCTCCCGCGGCCCGCGTGGCTGCCGAACTTCGCGCACACCGCCCGCCAGGACTTCGGCGTGGTGATCCCGCCGGGCTTCCAGCTCGACCTGCGCCAGCACAACCAGCCGCGCCGCCTCGAGGAGACCGCCTCCACGGTCTGCGCGAGCGGCAACCACCACGCGCTCGTGGCCGCACCCGCCGACGGGCTCGTCGTCACCGCGGCGGGCAACACCTTCGAGCGCGATCGCCTCGACGGCACCCGCTACGCGCGCGCCTGGGCCACCAGCGAACCCGGCTGCGTCGTGCACGCCACCAACGACAAGGCGCTCGTCACCGGCCCCTGGATGGCCGGCGAGGGCTACGCCGTCGCCAACTTCGCCGGCAACGGCAACGGCCACATGCGCGACATCGCCCTCGAGCCCTGCGGCACCCAAACCGCCGGCGGCCAAACCGCGCTGCTGACCACCCCCGACGCGGTCATCACCAGCTACTACGGCGGCGGCGACGTCGTCCGCCACAGCAACGACCCAGCCGCCACCACCACCGGCCACGACCGCCACGCCCTCATCACCCGCGCCGAGTCCACCTTTCTCGCCCGCGCCGGCGGCACCCGCCAAGCCGACGTCGTCCCCGGCTCCGACCCGGCCCCAACGCGTATGCCCAACGACAGCTACGGCGTCGTGCGCGGCGCGATCGCCGTCGAGGACTGCCACTTCCGCATGTTCAACCCCGAAGAGAGCCAGGCCATCCAGGACGTCCACGTCCGCACCATCCCGCTCGCCGACGGCCGCACCCTCATCAAGCCCCTCGACTTCACCGGCTCCGACGGCCAGAACGCCGCCCGAGACCGCACCGCGCTGGCCGGCAACGCCGTCCCACGGCGCCTCATGCAGCACCACATCGAGCGCTGCCGCGACGCCATCGCGGCCTAGGCGCGCGTGCTCGCGGACTCAGTCGTCGGCCGTCGCGTCGCGGCGCTCGAGTATGCGGCGCCGCTGCCGTTCGAAGCCGTCGCGCAGGGAGCGCTCTTCCTCTTCGGCCGTCATGAGATCGCGCGTGGTGACGAGGTCGCCGGTGTCGATGGGCCAGCCATCCGTGAAGCTGGCGTGGCCGGCGCCGCGGATCGGCTCGACACGGATGCAGCGCAGCTCGTAGCCGTCGATCTTCTCCAGCGGCGCCGCGGCAACCAGCCGCGTTCGGATCCTGGCCGGCACGGTCACCGGGCGCGCGCGACCGCCGTCGAGGAGGTAGCGCCACGACGACCGCCACGTGGCGATCAGCACCGACGTGTCCCACTCCTGCTCGCCGCCGACCGCGGCGGGGTTGCGGGTGAAGAGGTCGGCGACCTCCGCGCGCTGCCACCGACGCGGCGTCGCCGCGATCACGAGATAGCCCGACAGCGCAGCGGGCGCCTGCTCGAGGATGCAGGCGACCTTGAGGAGATCCCACAACGCCTCTTCGATCTTCTCGACCTTCAGCTCCGCGAACGCCGCGAGCGCGTCTGCCTCTGGTTCTCGTGCGACCCAGTCGGTGCGGCCCGGCTGAGGATCCCATCCCGGGACCTCCAACTGCACGTTGCGGTCGGCTCGCCCGCCAGGAACAGCCGCGTCCCATCCAGCGATCAGCGCGTCCTCAAGGCACCGCTCGAGGAAGGTGCCACGCTTGGGGTCCTCGCGGACCTCGCGCGCCGCCCAGCGAGTCGCGGCGGCCAGGTGCTCGTCGCGCCTACGCTCGATCGACCGGACCTCGAGCGCCACGCTGCTCAGATACTCGCGGGCCTGGTCGCGATCGGCCGCCGCCTCGTCCTCGGCGATCGCCGACAGCCTCGCCGCGCGCTCGTCGATCGACAACGTCCTGTCGCGATAGATCGCGTACGCGTCCTCCCCCACGGCGGTCTCCTTTCCGTCCATTCCGGGCGTTAGTATGCCTCAAAAGTTGAATATCGCAACTATTGGAGTGCTCAACTCAAGGAGGAGAGATGAGGATCAGGACGGTCGTCGTGCCCCTCGCCCTCGCAACGGCGCTGCAGATCAGCGCCTGCGGAGGCGATGACAGCACATCCAGCACCCCGAGCGCCGGCACCGGCGCCGCGGTGCCCACCCCGGTCCAGAACGAGGGCCCTTCCGCCGAAGAGGTCGCGACCTGGCCTGAAAAGTGGTGCACTGTCCAGCCCGGTGTCACCAAACAGGAGCTGCTCACCGTCATGGGCCCGCCAACCGAGGACGGGGCCGAGGGCTCCAGCTGGGACGCCTTCGGCTACCAGTTCAACGCGTTCTACGACGAGACCGGCAAGGTTCGCCAGCTCGACATCAACACGATCATGCTGTCCTCCGACCAGCAGGCCAAGATCGCCGCGGCCGGCTGCGACGAGACCCGCGTCCAATAGATCCCTTCCGCACGGGACAGCCGCCACCGCGAGCACACCGACGCGCGCCGGCCGCCGCGGCAGGCAGCGCCCACGCTCGTCTGGGGTCCTCCCTAGTCGACGATGACGTCGCGGAGGACGGGGTCGCGCAGCCATCCGTCATGGCGGCCGTGCGCGTCGACCACGACCGTGATCCCTCCCGCCAGCGGGCGGATAGAAGCTCGCCGGCGAATGGGTGCGCGGTCGTGCTCGAGCAGCGCGGCGTGGAGCCGCTGGCGGGCGGCGGCGTTCAGGCCGTATTGCGCGGATCCTGCCGGCCGGCGGCGACCGTCGGCGCTCACGCGCGCGAGGTAGATCGTGTCCGGTTGCCCCTCCCCCGGCGTCCAGGCGGTCACTGCTAGTCGCTCGCGGCGGCGGTGCTTGTGCTTGAGCCAAGAGGTCGCGCGGCCCGAGCGGTAGGCGCTGTCGAGGCGCTTGCACACGATCCCTTCCAGCTCGTGCTGGCGGGTCACCGCGGCGATCGCCTCAAGGTCCCCGGCCAGCTCACCGGGCACCAGCAACGAGGCGCCGGTGCGGGCCAGCTCGTGCAAGAGCGCCCGCCGTTGGCGATAGGGCGCGAGGCGGACGTTCCAGCCGTGGGCGTGCAGGACGTCGAACGCCACGAACGTCACGACGTCGTCTCGGGCGGGGCGGCGCGCGGCCAGCCGCCGGCGGACGGTGGCGAAGTCGGGCTTGCCGTCGGGGGCGAGGTGGACGAGTTCCCCGTCGAGCACGACGGGCCCGCGGATCTGCTCGGCGAGCGCGGCGAGCTCGGGGAAGCGCTCGGAGCGGTCACGGCCCGGGCGCGAGCGCAGGCACCAGCCGCCGGCGCCGTCGAGCCGTAGCTGGGCGCGGATCCCGTCCCACTTGACCTCAACGGCCCAACCGTCGCGGTCGCTCTCGCTCGGGAGCCCGGTGGCGAGCAGCATCGGCGCGATGAACCGCGGCAGGTCCTCACGAACGGCGGCATCCAACACGGCCTGGTCAGCGTAAGGCGTCAGACAGCGGTCAGGCGCGGGGCGCGGTGGCTGGTCAGGTCGGCCAGCGTGCGGCCGGCCGCCCGCTGCGGGCGCCGAGCGAACCGATGACCGACCCCTGACGGGGCCCGCTTCGCTGGTCATCGGTCCACCGGCGTCCTCGGGGCTTTCCCGGCTCGCGTGCCGCCTCCCATGACCACCACCGCCGCCCCCGCCCTCGAGCTGTACGACGTCGTCTTCAACGACCCGCTCGGCTCGCAGGAGACGTCGGTCGTCGCGACCTGCCACGACGACGCCGCCGACCACGTCGCGTTCCTGCACAACGCCTCGATCGAGTCCACGACGCGCCGCCGCGACGGCGACTACGTCGACCACGCGATCGCCGCCACGTTCCACTTCGCCCAGCAGTTCGTCGGGCCCGACGGCGAGATCATCGACCTGGGCGACCACTACGAGCTCATCGCCGCCTGAGATGGGCTACCGCCTCCCCACGCCGCTCAGCGGCGCCGCTCAGGCAGTCATCACCGACGCCGATGGCGCCGCCCCCATCGCGCTCGCGGACCGCGCGACCGCGCCGAACGAGCCCAACCTCCGCTACTGGTTCGCCGTGTTCCTGGCCTCGGACCACTTCGACGCCCTGGGGTTCGAACCCGTGGCCTACATGTACTTCACGCGGTTCGGCGTGCTCGACTATGCCGGTCTGCACAGCGAAGAGCAGCTCATGGTCTTCGCCACGGCCCAGGCACGCCAGCCGGGCCAGCAACCCGGCAACGGTTCGCCCGACGACGACAAGCGCCGGCGCCTGATCCGGCGTATGGCCGCCGCCTTGGTGGCCGAGACCCCTCACGCGCCTCTCGTCCGCCACCTGCGCTTCGACGCGGTCTACATCGAGCTCGTCGAGGACGACCGCCTGATGGGGCTTTCCCACCACGAGGGCGCATGGTGAGCGCCACCGACCTCACCACCGTCGCGCTGATCGCGCTCGACGGACCCGTGCTGCGCGACCCATCCGGCGTCGAGCTCGCCCGCCTCGGCGACGACGGCCGCTGGCGCGCCCCCGACGGCGCCGTGTGCGAGCACATCGGCATCCCCGCCGTCACCGCCCGGGCGCTCGTCAGCGACGCCGCCCAAGCCGAACGCAACCGCCAGCTCGACGGCGCCTGGCTCGCCGCGCAGCTCCCCCAACTCGCCGCGCTCGCCGCGAGCGTCGAGGAGCTGACCAGCGACGACGTGTGGGCTGCCCTGACCATGCCGCCGCGAGAGAGCCGCCTCATCGGCGTGCTGCTGTCGCGCGCCGCCGCCCGCGGCCTGATCGAGGCCACCGACCGCCACGTGCCTTCCCAGCGCGGCGTCAACAACCGCCGCCCCGTTCGCGTCTGGCGCTCGCTGGCGCCTCGCGGCCAGGGGCCCGAGTCGGTACCGTCATGTTCGTGACCGACACGCTGCACTTCACCGTCCGCTACGAGGACGGAGAAGACGGGTGGATCCTCGCCTTCATCGACCAGGTGCCTGGTGCGATGAGCCAGGGCCGCACGCGTGAGGAGGCCCGCGAGAACGTGCTCGACGCGTTGCGTCTCATGCTCTCCCCGGACGCCACCCTCGACGCTGACCCTGCGCGCGACTCGGTCGACCTCCCACTGGCCTCGTGAAGCGCCGCGCGCTCGAGCGCCACCTCCGCGACCACGGCGCCTACCTTCTCGGCGAAGGCGGCCGCCACACCCGCTGGCGCGGCCCCACCGGCGAGCTGACCGCCGTCCCCCGCCACAACGAGATCGACGGCCGTCTCGTTCGGGCAATCTGCCGCCAGCTCGGCATCCCGGCGCCGCGCAACCCGAACTAGCTCACGCGCAGCCGAGCCGCTTGGCACCCCACCCAAGCTATGCGAACATACGTTCGCATGCGGGCGGAGTACATCATCACCCCCAGCGACCGGCCCTGGGTCGTGCAGTACACCGCCGCGGACCTCGAGGAGATCGCCGCGGCGCTAGTCGCCCAGCCCAACCCGGGCGCGCTGGCCGTCTACGTCAACGACGCCGGCTTCAGCCGCGAGCTGCGCTCCGACGAACGCGAGCTCCTCGCCGGCTTCATGGCCCGAGCTTGACCCCGTGGGGCGCCGGCAGGCGCGCCCGGGCCCTCCACCACCCTGCGGCCACGATCACACGCGGCTGCTCCCGTGCGTTCCGACCTGAGGTCCCCACATGATCAGCCGCATCTCTCCGCTTCCTGCACGCCGCCAACTTCTCAGCGCCGCGCTCGCCGCGGTGGCCTGCGCGACGCTGAGCGCCTGCTCGAGCGCGACCATTGACGCGGTCGCAACTGCCGACGGCTGGCCCGGCTGCGACGCCTTCCAGACCCAGGCCGAGGCTCAGCACGCCTGGCGCCAGGCCGGACGACCCAGCCAGGCTGACGGCGACCACGACGGCCGCGTCTGCGAGGCCCTGCCGACGACCGCGAGCACGACGCGGCCGGACACCTGCATCCGCAGCCGCCGCATCGTTGACGTCGGCCTGTCCTCCACGAAGTACGCCGCGGTCGTCGACCACATGCGCGATGCGATCGCCGCCGGCCACCCTGCGGTGCTGACCATCAACCGCGTCGGCGCCGACGACCGCCGCGACGCGCTGCTCGCCGGCATCCCCACCCGCCCAGGCCGCGACCGCGACGAGTACCCGCCGGCCCTGGCCCGCGGACGCTCCCCGATCGACACCGGCGTCGCCGACACCGACGCCGACGTCCGGCTCGTGCCCTCCGACCAGAACCGCGGCGCCGGCTCCGTCCTTGGGATCAAGCTGCGCCGCTACTGCGACGGCGTGCGCTTCCAGATCGTCGCCTACTGACGCGGTGCTTCGGTGACCGGCGAGACGTGCAACCGCTGCGGCGCGATGTTCGCCCCCGCCCCTGACGGCGTCGTGCCGCTGCTGCGCTGCACCGCCTGCGGGCGCGAGATCCCCGCCTCCGCGCTGCGCCACGCCGCCGCTACTCGTCCAAACGAAGCTGACGCGGCGACGGACGCAGCCGCCGAGGATGCGCGGTCGCATGCCCGACGGCGCGGTAGACCCGCTTGATCTCCTCAACCCGGATCAGGCGATCGCGGATCGCGCGATCGCACGGCGTGATCGTCACCCGCCGGCCATCGACCCGCTGCACCTGAGCGAAGTAGGTCTCCACCCGGCTGACGAGCACCACGTCCCCGCTGCGCACCTGCACCTCGGGCTCCATGCACTCGCGAGCCTACCCCGGGGCGCCGTCCGGCGGCCATCACCGTGGCGGGCGCTGGACCCACGAGAAGACGGCCGGCGTGTTCGGAGTCGCCACCTCGACGACACCCACCCAGCCCTCTTGCTCGGCGATCTTGATCCGCTCGCGCGTCGCGCTCCTCTGCAGGCCGAGCTCCACCTCTAGGTCCTTGACCGTGAACGTCCCGAGCCGCTGCATCGCAGCGCGCGCGTCGGACATGCTGCCCGGCTTGAACTCGATCGGGCAGATGCCCGCCGCCTCGAGCTGCTCGCGCAGGCGACGAACAGCACGCTCGATCCGAGCCAGCTCACTGTGCAGCGCATCCGGATTGAGACTCATCGCCGTCGATCCTGCGATCCGTCGCGACAGAACGCAACCCGGCCGCGCGCCAAGGCTGGCAGCACACCGCGCTTCGACGACCGATCGCGACGAGGTGCATCGACGGCGGCCGCGGTCACTTCGCTTGGCGCGTCGCCGCTCGAACCTGTCCAACGGCGGCGCTCGCCCCAGCGCCGGGCGGCCAGCGGCGACCCCCTTGCGCTGCTGCGCTGGACGGTGGCACGGCCGCCGGTGCCGTGCAGCCCGCCTAGCGCGAGGACCCGACTGCTGGAAGCCGGGTCCCCGGTGTGGACTGGTCCGATGGCGCATCGGTCCTAGCCGTCTTCATGCTACGCCGCGCGAAGCGCCCAGCTCGCGCCATCGTTCGACCGCTGACGTCATCCACGGGCGCGCAGGCCGCGATGTCGCGCGGCTGATCGGCGCAAGGTTGGGGCGCGCGCCGGCTATCCCGAACGAATCCCCCTGTTTTCGCTCCCGGTTTCTCACGGCGCGGCGCGGTGGCTGCTTGGGCCACGAGCACCACTCACCGAGGAGAAAGGAAGTTCTCAGGGGGATTCCGTCCGGCCGCCCCACCAGGCTTCGCGTCGCGCCGACCGATCCGACCCGCCGCGCCCGATGTCCGACCAGCCGACCCAGGAGACGCGCACCATGACCGACCCCGAGCGCGACGGCCCAGCCGGTCGCGACGCGGCGCTGATCGACTTCGTCGCCCAGCGCCTGCACGACTGGACCTCAGACGACCAGTTCGTCGAGCGCTGGGAGCACCTCGACGACCTCTGGCGCGACCGAGCCCGAGACCTCGCCACCGGCCTCATCGAAGACGTCGCGCAGGCGGGCTTCACCGCGCTGCGACCCTCCGACGACCTCGACGTGCTCGACGCCGCCCTCGCGCTCTACCGCGACCACTGCCTCGGACGCGTGCTCCCGCCGGCCCCGGCCGAGCCCGACGGTCCCGCCCAGGCCGCCGCGGCCGACGCACTGCGCGCCAAGCTCGCCCGACTCGAAGACCCCACCCCCTCCACCGCCGAGACCTACCGCGAGGCGCTCGTGCAGCTCCAGTTTCGCCTGCAAGGCCTGCAGAAGGTCGACAACCCCCAGCTCGCCGCCACCTACCTCAGCGACGCCCTGCGCCTGATCGGCCGCACACTGGACCGATGAGCGCCGAGCTCGCCGTCACCGTCGGCGGCGCGCTCGCCGCCGACGTCGTCGACGACGTCGGCGCCGCCGCCGAGCGCTTCGCGCGGCTGATGCTGCGCCAGAGCCCGCAGACGATGCGGACCTACCGCTCCACCTACACCCGCTTCGACGCCTTCCTCATCGACCGCCTCCGCGCCCAGGCGCTCGCAGCCGCCGAGGCCGCCCGTCAAGCGATCGCCGAGCAGGAGCTCCCCACGCAGGCCCCGCTGGCCGCGTTCACCGCCGACGCGCTGGCCGCCTACTTCGACGCGCGCGAGCCCGTCGTCAGCGCCAACACGCTGAAGAAGGAACGCGCCGCCCTGAACCGGCTGGCCAAGTACCTGCACATGCTCGGGGCGATCAACGCGACGGAGATCCTCATGGTCCCCGTGGCCACGCAGACGGCGGCCGAGGTCGCGGAGCGCAAGGCGCTGGACGAGCCGACGTGGATGCGCGTCAAAGCGCTCGCCCGCCAACGCCTGACCCCGCCCCCGCGCGGGCGCGCCTCCAACGCCGCCGCCCGCCGCGACCTGGCGATGATCCTGTTGCTCGGCGAGATGGGTCTGCGGTCCGACGAGGTCCGCGCGCTGCCACGCCATGGCTCGATCCAGCTCGCGCGCGCCGACGGCTCGTGCCCCTGGCTGGCCGTCCTCGGCAAGGGCGACAAGTGGCGGCGCCTGCCCATCCCCCTCGAGGTCGAGCAGGCGCTCGAGTCCTGGATCGCCGTCCGCGACCAGCTCTACGAGCCCGGCGAACGCGGCGAGCCGCTGATGTTCCCCCGCCTCGGCCGCCCCACCGCCGACGGCACCTTCCCCTACATCGCGACGAGCACACCCGGCGCGCGCCAGCTCTCCCACGCCGCGCTGATCGACGTCGTCCGCCCGCTCATGGTCGCCGCCGGCGTCCCCCACGAGCAGGCCATCCCCCACGTCCTGCGCCACACCTACGGCACCCTCTACATGCGCCGCCCCGGCGCACGGCTCGACGATCTGCGCGTCCTCATGGGCCACGCCTCCATCAGCACCACCCTCGTCTACCGCCACCACCGCGAATCCGACCTCGAAGCCGCCGTCGCCGCCAACCAGGCGCACGCCGGCGACGCCCTCGCCCTCAGCGCCACTCGGCGCGAATCCCGCCGCCAGCGACGGCGCGCGATTCGATAGCGCGGTCAACTTTCGCTTCCGAGGCGACAAAACGGCACAACGGTCGAGCCAAAATGGCGCAATCGATGAGCGCTTGCTCTAGCTCTGCTCTTTGAAACAAAACAGCGCTCGTTGCAGGGATTTCGTCTCGGAAACAGCTTGCGTGCGTGCACAACTCTCCGCAGTTTGCGCAGAGATCGCGCCGTGTGTGTCACACCCGCCAGTAACGTTCTAGATGTCGCTCGATCGGCACGCGAAGGGCCTCGACGGATAGCTCCCGTTCGTATGGGAGGTCCGCCGAGGCCCGCACCACGGAGACCCTGCGCGAACGCCCGTTGTAGGAGGCGGGGCGCGGGGTCTTCGTCGTCTATCTCAGGCTACACCCGCCACCCCGTCAGATGCATCTCTAGGCGAGCATCGTCCCGACGATCACCGACGAGTTTGCGGGTTTTCGGGATCGCGGACTATCTCGCTTGGCCGAGGTCGAGCGGGCGAGCCCCGGACTCCATCACGGCGCCTCGCACGCCCTTGCCCCTATGCGAACATGTGTTCGTACACGATGGAGTCGTGGCGAGGACCGTCCGAGAGCATCAACCCCGACCGGAGGTGTGCTCGGTGCGGTGGCGTCGGCAGCTCGCAGCCGGGCGAGGCGGCGTGGGACACGGGCTGGGGAGGGTGGTGGTGTCCGGGGTGCTTCCAGGCATGGGCCCAGCAGATCGACGCCGCGGCGCGCAAGCTGTTGCGCTCGCCCAGTCGTGCCTGGGTCGGGTGGACGATTCACACGGTCCGTGGTGAGTGCGAGCACTGCGACGTCATCCGTCACGCCTCCGAACTCGAGAGCACCGGCCAGTGGGCGACGAGGCGGCGCCAGCCGCCCCTGGCCGCTTGCCGCTCGTGCGGCGTCGGGGTGCTCGTCTGCCGGCTTGAGGACCGCACCACGGTCGCGGTCGCTGCGGGGCGCACGCTGACGCCGGCGGTCGGCCTCGTCGCGATCAGCCCCCGGACCGCCATCGGTCGGATCCTCACGTCCAGCGACCTGCTGCACGTGAGGGCATGGATGGTCCACGGTGTCGATCTCCACCGCCCGCATCACTGCTTCGAGCACCTGGCTCAGCCCACCTGAGCGACCAGCGGTCCGGCGGGCGCGGCGCCTAGCCTGCATCCTATGTGCGGCCGCTACCGAGCCAAGAGCAGCGCCAGCGACGTGGAGAAGCTCTGGCGCGTGCCGCCCAACGAGGCGGCTGACGCGACCTTCGAACGCGTCGAGGTTGCCCCCACCACCAACGTCGGCGTCATCGCCGCCAACGGCGACGGGATGCGCCTCGAGGCTGTCCGCTGGGGCATCCAGCCCGACTGGAGCAAGCGCCCCCTCCTCAACGCCCGGTCCGACAAGCTCGCCGGATCGCGCACCTGGACGCGCCTCGCGGCCGACCCCGCCCATCGAGTGCTCTTCGTCGCCGACGGCTGGTACGAGTGGCTCCGGGCCGAGAAGAAGACCAAGGGCGCCCCACCCTTCCTGCACCAGGTCGACGGCGGGCGCCTGTTCGCCATGGCGGGTCTGCTCGACGTCGCCCACGTCAAGGGCGAGACGATGCCCGCCGCGACGATCATCACCACCGACGCCGCCGGCGCGTCGGCCGAGCTGCACAAGCGCATGCCCGTCGTCTTCCCCGACCTCGAACGCCAACGGGCGTGGCTCAGCTCGAACCTCGGCCTCGAGGACCTCGACGAGCTGCTCGTGCCGCTCGCAGACGGCGTGACGATCGAGCCGGTGACGCTGCCAAGCTCAGCTCGCTGAGCTCGCGTCCCCTGCGCCGGCGCAGTCCGGATCGTGCGTCGGGCCCGCTCCTGCAGTGTCGGACTTCCCAGTCGGGGTTGTCACGGCCGGAGCCTGGTTATCGTCGCCGGCGATGCTGAGGACGTGCTGAGCAACTTGTGGCCAGGCCTCAATTGATGCCTGGACGCCCGGCCCGGACATGAACAGCGTGCATGCCACCGCAACGACGGTCCACACGCCTTTCCAGGCAGACGATTTCGCGCTTGTCTTCTCAGCACCTCCCGAGACGACGGCAGTCCCGATCAACGCTTCGATCGCGGAACGCACTCCACCCGGGCCCGTGACAGACAGATGCGCAAGCGCATCCGCAATCGCCTCCAGTCGGAGCAGCACCAGCGCCTTCACATCATCGGGCAGATCCGACGCAGTGATATCTCCGCGCAACGTGTCGATCTGCTCGCGCAGCTTCTCGACCTCGTCGACCGACGGAATCCTGCCGTCGGGCGCGAGGTGGTGCAGATGGCTCGACAAGCTGGCCAGCGCATCCATCGCATCGTCTGATGGCAACGAGACGTCCTTGAGCATCGCGCCGAAGGGGTGCTGGAACGGAAAGATCAGGTTCGCCCAAGACGATCGATGGCGAGTCACGAGCCGCGTGTGGACATCGTCACCAGCACGATCAACGGCCTTCTGGAGGTCCGGGATCAACCGCGCGACATCTGCAAGACGCAGCGGAAGCTCCGTTTCCTCGATCTCCAGTGCGTTTGCCCACGCGTTGGAGAGCGTCGTTACTTCCGTCATCCCCTTGATCGCCGCGAGGAGTCCATACAGGCGCCCGGCCGGGTTGTCGTAAGTCGTTGCCGCCACCGCGGCAGATCCTACGTACTAAGCACTCCTGGCGCGGTCGGAGCCGTTCGTTCGTCGTCTGTTGACAGGCCCTGACCGTGGCAGAGCTGCGAGCGATCCGCCACGCCGATCGGCCGCCTGCGGCGCCGGCCTTCGGCCTGCCGACGCCGCGTGCGTTCGCTCTCGCCCTGCTTCACGGGGGCCATGTCAACGACGACCATCGAGCGGATCGGCGGCAAGGGCGCCCGCCTCTTCGGCGGCGCCACCAGCGCGGAGGCGCTGGCCAGCAGCGCGTCCGTCCTCCGCCCCACGGGGCACCTGGCCGCTAAGGGCCTGCAGCAGCACTACACGCCGATCGAGGCGGCCGAGCTCGCCGGGCGCGTCCTGCACGCGCACGCGACCAACGTCGTCGACCTCACGGCGGGCGATGGTGCGCTCATGGCCGCCTGGCCCGCCGGGCGGCGCTACGGCATCGAGATCGACGCCGATCAGATCGCCTGCGGCGACTACCACGCCATCCACGGCGACCTCCAGCGCGTCTATCCGCTGCTGCGCCTGGCGCGCGTCACGTTCCCCGCGGTGGTGCTCAACCCGCCGTTCGGGCTGGACTGGACCGACCAGGCCGGCAAGACGATCAACAGCACCGCGCTGGCGTTCCGCTACGGGCTCGGGCTGCTGGCCGACAGCGGCCAGGGCGTGCTGGTCGCGGGGCGCGATCGCTTCCGCCGCGACGTGCTCACCCGGCCCGAGGGCCGCGGCGTCTACGCCGTGCTCGAGTGCCACGGCCTCTTCGACGGCGTCACGTTGGCGTGCGTCGTCGCGTTCTTCTGCCAGCCCGACGCCCACGAGGCCCACGGGCCCGCCCCGTGGCAGCAGGTCCAGCGCGCCGAGCTGCTCGAGACGGCGGACTGGATCACCGCGCAGCGCACCGAGCGCTGCCGCTATCTGCCGATGCCGTGGCGCCCGCACACCGGCGGCGTGGACTCCCAGGCCGAGCTGTGGAAGACCATCGCGGCCGAGCACGCCCGGCGCCGTCGCGCCGCCCAGCAGCGCGCCGCCGCCTCCCACGACCTGACGATCACCGGGCGGCGCGTGCGGGTCGCGCTGGGCTCCTTCGCGCTCATCGCGCTCGGCCAGACGCGGTCGCTTGAGGCGATTCGGCGTCTGCACGGGCACTCGGTCAGCTACTTCGCCTACAACGCGCGCGAGTGGCAGCGCGTCCTGCACGCCCAGGCCGACGGGATCCTCACCGTCGAGCCCAAGCTCGCCGCGGCGGTCGAGCGGGTCATCACCGACGCGCGGCGCCAGCTCGTGCCCAACTACCCGATCAAGCCGCAGCAGCGCCTCGGCTACCTCGACGACCTCGACTCGATCACCTGCCTCGTCGACGACCCCGAGCGCGGCTTCGTCGCCGGCGAGCGCTACCCGCTCGCGGTCAAGTCCAAGGTCAAGCAGGAGTTCGGCACCAAGCTCTACACCGGGCGCGACGGCGACCAGCACGAGCGGCGCTACCGCCACGAGCGCAAGCTGCTGCAGATCGACATCGGCCGCCACTGCTTCGACGAGGAGCCCGCCGAGATCGCCTACATCCTCGAGCACTTCGACGTGCCCGACCCCGGCGACCTCGCCGCGCTGTACCCCGACGACGTCGAGGCGATGCGCGACGTGCTGCGCGCCATCCAGGCCGACTACGGCCTCAACGGCGTCGAGGGGCCGCTGCCCGACGGCCGGATCCGCTGGGCGTTTAAGCACTTCCAGATCGAAGACCTCGCCCGCATGCTCATCAAGCGCCGCGGCCTGCTCTCCTGGGAGCAAGGCCTCGGCAAGACGCTGGGGATGATGGGCCTCGCCGTCGCGCTCGAGCGCCTCGGCGTGCAGGACGCGGCGCTGTTCGTCGTGCCCCAGGACCTCATCCCACAGTGGCGCGACGAGGCCCACCGCTTCTTCGGGCGCACCCTGACGCTCATCGAAAGCCCCGCCCACGCCCGACGCGTCGCCAAGCACGTCGCCGCCGGCGGAGCCGGCTGGTTCATCGTCCACATGGAAGGCCTCTCGCTCACCGGCAAGCGCGACGAATCGCTCGGCGCCCCGAAGGGCGCCCGCTCGCGCCGCCACGACCGCCCCATGCTGATCGTGCACCCCTCCGACTACGCGCGGCTCACCCCCGAGCAGCGTGCCCGCGCGATCAAGCACACCGACGTCACCCCGGCCGGCTCCGACAACGCCCGCCACCTCACCACCGCGGAAGCCTGCCCATCCTGCCTGGGCGTCGGCGGGACCGCCGAGCAGGCCAACGCCCCCGCGACCTGGAACGGCCGCCGCTGCCTGGCCTGCGGCTACGTCCACACGCGCGTGCGCGTCCACACCGCCGGGCACTGGCTGGCGACCGCGTTTCGCCGCGGCGTCATCTTCGTCGACGAGATCCAAAACGCCGGCGGCGACTCGCTGCGCTCAGACGCCGTCTGCGGCCTGCAGTCCGACCACAAGTTCGGCGGCACCGGCACGCCGATCAAGAACTACGTCAACGACGCCTTCAAGCCGCTGTGGTGGTCGCTGGGCAACGCCAGCGAGCGCTTCCCCTACGACTTCCACGGCGGCCGCGCCGCGTTCGAGCGCGACTTCTGCGTCATCGAATACCTCTTCGGCAGCGGCGAACACGACAGCGACCGCGTCACGATGCGCAAGGTCCTCCCGCGCGTCACCAACCTCTCAATGCTCTGGCGGCTGCTGTGCGGCGGCATGATCCGCCGCCGCAAGGAGGACACCGGCGAGCCGCTCGTGCCCTGCACCATCCACCCCATCTGGGTCCCCGCCGGCACGTCCCAGGCCGCCATGAACGCCGCCTGGGCCGACCGCTTCGCCACGATGTTCGCGCAGCGCAACCCCGACCACCCGCTGGTCGAGGCCGGCGCCGTCGAGCGCTTCGAGGCCGCCCTCGGGCTGCTGTGGAAGCTCGAGTACGCCTCCACCCTCCCCGCCGCCGATCCCGACCTCGACTGGCTCATCCAGCACGCCGCCAACGCCGACGAGCGCGAGCTGCTGCAGCGCGTCTCCAACTGGACCCCCGCCAACCTCAAGGCGCTCGAGCTCGCCATGCGCCACGCCCGCGACGGCGAGAAGGTCGTCGTCTTCAGCGACCTCATCGAGACCGGCCGCTGGGTCTGCCAGCAGCTCCAGACCCGCGGCGTGCGCGCCGCGCACATCGTCGAAGACCGCGACGGCAAAGCCGCCACCAAGAACCCCCGCAAGCGCGCCCAAGCGATCCGCGACTTCCGCTTCGGCGACACGCACGTCCTCTGCGTCGGCATCAAGGCCGTCAAGCAGGGCCACAACCTCGACACCGCCAACACCGCGATCTTCGTCGGCCAGGAGTGGTCCCACGAGGCCAAGGCCCAGGCCATGGCGCGCGTGCACCGCCTCTCGTCCACGAAGCCGGTCAACATCTACGTGCCGATGCCGACCGGCCCGTTCCTCGCGGCCAAAAAGCACGAGCTGCTCAACGACAAGGGCGCCAGCTCCGACCTCGCGCTCGACGGCCAGCTCATCGAACAAGACGAGCGCGAGATCACCTGGCAGCAGGTCATCGAGCAGATGAAGCGCCACGGCATCACCGCCACCGGCGACGAGATCCCCGAGGCGACCATCAAGACGACCTGGGACCGCGCCGAGGGACCGTTCGCGCCTCTCGCCCACCCGGCCATCACGCCGCCGCAGCCCGAAGTCACGGCGCCCCTCGCACCGGTCATCCCACTCCCCCGGCCCGCACTGTCGCTCGCCGCCGAAGGCCTCCAGGTTGAGCTCGTCGAGGCCGACAGCGGGCAGCTCGCACTCGCCATCTGACCCGCGCTCTCTCGGCGACGCATCCTGGGCTTGAGCAGCGGGCCCCGGTCCGCGCGTAACGCACGGCGCGGACCGCGCCGTACGGCCTGGGGACGGCCGGAGTGGTCCCCGTCAGGTCACGGGCGCGCGCAGCGCGTCCCGGTACGCACCGACAGCCGCCACCAGCGCCTCGTAGGCGTTGGGATCGTCAGCTTGGCTTCGAACATGCTCCGACACGAGCGCGGACACGATCAATCGCAGCGACGCGTCCTCCCGTGCTTGTCGTAGCCGCAGAGCCGCTCCCCGGGCCTGGCGCTTCAAGCTCGCCGGCACTCGCGCCGCGAGTCGCCGATCCAAGGGCGCCTCGGCGAGATCCGTCCTCGCATAACGATCAAGGAGCGCGCCGAGCGAGCGGAGAACCTCGTCGTCCGTGTAGGACACATAGCGCCAGATCAGCGCGCCGATGATCAACTGGTGCTTTGCCAGCCGCGGATGCGACTCCGACATCTCGAACGCCACCGACTCCACGCGATGCTGAAGCTCGCCGGGGACATTGACCTGCACGTAGTCGGTCGGCTCCGCCCCGAGCGCGTGGCGGGGCGTATCGGACCCGCTTGCGTCCGCGTCACGCGCAGTGATGCGAGTCTCGAAGTCCTGTCGCAAGCGCTCGCCCGACCCGCTCGAGCGTGAGCCGCTCCGGCGCGGCCGGCTGCTGTGCTTGGCCGAAGGCGGCTTCCTCGTCGGCGCCCCCGACGGCTCGGTGCCGTCATCAACCAGCACCGGCGAAATCCGCCGCGGATCCCGCACCCCGATCTCGTCAGAGCCACGCAGCGCCATCAGACTGCCTCCATCGAGACCCGCGCCTCGCGCCAGCGAGGAGCAAGATCGCTCATGTACGGGAACTCCAGGTCAGGCCAGAGCTCGATCATCAGATCGCGGAAGTTCCGAGCGGCGGCATCGTTCGGCGCCGCGAGAACCAGCGGCAGCCCCACGGCAGCAGCGTTGTGCCATGCCGCCAACTCTCGAAGCTCCACCTCAGCGAACGGCAGTCCGGCCTCCTGAAACGGCACGAGAGCGTCGCTGTTCATTCGATACGCGCGGCTCTTCGGCTTGACCCGGTTGCGGACGATCGCGCGAAGTCGCACCGGGTCGGGCTCCTGCTCCTGGATGGTGCGCAGCGTCTCCACCAACTGCTCCATGCCGGCGATCGCCGCCTCGTCTTGCATGTTGATCGGCACCACCGCGCGATCAGCCGCGACCAGTCCGTTCATCGTCAGCGTTCCCAACGACGGCGGGCAGTCCATGACGATCTCGTCGTACTGCTCCACGACGTCCTCCAGCGCTTGGCGCAGAAGACGTTCGCGATATCGCTGCCCGCTGAGCTGATCCTCTAGACCAGCCGCGCGGATATCGGACGCCAACAAGTCCAAGCCCTCGATGCCCCGGACGTCGCGCACGATCGCCGTCTCGGCAGAGACGTTGCCTCGCGGCGCCAGCACGTCAACGACGGAGTAGTCGAGCGTCTCAGCGTTGTGACCGAACCGACGCGTGAGGTCCGCCTGCTGATCGAGATCGATCAACAACGTCCGCCGACCGGCGCCGGCCAGCATCGGCCCCATGTTCACGGCCACCGCCGTCTTCGTGGAGCCCCCCTTCTGTGCAGCTACTGCAGTGATTCGCGCGGCCATCACGACAACCCTTCGACACCCAGGCGAGCAAACCTTCGCTGCAACGCGTAGCGCGGGCCGTGACCACAGCCCCCGATCCTCAACGGCGGCCGCCCGCAAACCTGCCCGGTGGTCCGCCGCCAGGCCCCACCGCCGGTAGCATCGCAACGACGCACGCCCCGAACCACGCCGCGCTTGCCGCCCCGCATCTTGTCACGGATCCCGTCGTTCATCGGGCACACCATTACACAAGTACGCAAGCAAGTACACAGTACGGTGGCTGCTGGCAGCCGTCTAGCGGAGAGGAGCCGACTGTGCGGGCTCGCCGGTGGGGGCCCCGTGCCGAGCGTCCCGCGTCTACGCCCGCGACACGCTGGTCCGGGCTCGCTAGTGAGGGCGATCAATCTCGCCGGGGATGGGTCCGAGCCAGCCTGCACGGCCTTGGTGTGTCCGCATTGGGGGAGGTTTGGTGGTCGTCCGCCCTGCTGGACACACGCGAGGGCGCGGATGCTCTCGGTCGCGATGACGAGACCCACTCAATGCGCCTGCCCGACGAGCAACGGCTCGCAGCCCCTCGCTGTCGACGGCGGACACGCAGCGCCCGCTGAGGAGGTCGGCGTCGGGGCAACGAGCGCGGCCCCTCCGCCTCAAGCAAGCCGCTCCACGTTCGCGAAATCAGTGACCGCGACGGCACCCTCCAACGGATGCGTGACCCCGACGGCACCCTCTGGGGGATGCGTGACCGAGGCGGCACCCTCCACGGCGGTTCCGTGACCGTCGCGGCACCCTTGAGGCGGTTCGGTGACTCCGCAGGCACCCTTTCGTCGTGCCGCACCGCGCGACAGCACAATCGAGGGTGCACGTAGCGGTCACGTTTCGGATCTAGGGTGCACCTAGCGGTCACCTATAGCCCCAAACCCGGCAGGCGCCGTCCGGTCCGACCGCGAAGGTGCCTGCCGATGGCCGACACCGCGACCCAGAAGGCGGCGTTTTCGCTGCCCGCCAAGCGCTCGTTCAGCCCGGGCCCGCTGGGCCACGGTGCGTCGATCTTTCAGTTCGACGCCCAGCAGCTGCGCGGCGACGTGAGCGTGCCCACGCTGATCGGCGCGGTCGCTTCGGCGACCGGTGCGCCGCTAGGCAATCGGGAGTTCGACGCGCTCAGCGTCCTGGCGCGGTGGTACTTCGACGGCCTGGAGACTGCCGAGCGGCAGGCCCGGCGCGACGCGCTGCGCGCCGGCGCCAGCGCGGAGGAAGCCGAGCGTGCCGGCGAACGCGCTCGCAACGCGGCCGCCGACAACCGGTGGATCGAGTCGACGATGCACCAACTCTCGATGGCCATCTACGACGGCAAGAGCCGCGAGCGCTACCAGGCACTCGCCCGCGCTTTGGAGAACCTCGCACGCGTCACCGTGTCTCTGCCCGGCTTCGACGCTCAGACCGGCGAACTGGACCCGCACGCCCTGTCGATGGTGCATCTAGTCGCCGCAATCGTCGTGACCGACAAGCAGCGCGAGATCGCGTGGGCGCGCGAGAACGGCGACGGAGCGCTTGCCCGCATCACCGGCTCAGCCAAGGGGAAGGTGACCCTGAAGGTCCAGCTGGACGAGTGGATGGTCAACGCCATCCGCCGGCGATCGGGCCATCACCTCAACTTCACGGTCCAGCGTGCCCTTGGCGGCCACGCCAAGAGCCTGTGGATCCAGCTCGAGGCGCTCGCCTTCGAGCCGGTCGCCGACGACGTCGAGGAGTACGTCTTGCCGCTCACGGCGGAGACGTTCGCCAGCCTCGAGATCAATTCCACACGCCAGGCAGACAAGGTTCGCAAGGTCCGCGACCGGCTCGATGCCATCCTCGCCGAGGACCCCGCGTATCTCGACTACGAGGTGCTGCGCGATCCCGCCGATCGCCGACGCGCGAGCGCGATCGTCGTGCGTCGCTGCACCGGCGAGCTCCTCCAGCGCCGTCTCCGCGAGCAGCTGATTCAACGCCGCCGCGCTGAGCAGCAGACCGTCCTGACACTCGAGTCGGTGGGGGAGGCCGCCTAGACCGACCCCGGGCCCAGAACGCACGAGGCGCCGCCCATGCCGGGGCGGCGCCTCGCCAGACACGAATGCCTGTTTCCGTTACTCATCTTAGTCGTTCGCCGTGCGACGACCCAGCCCTGCCTTGGGCCGATCCAGCCATAGCGGTGGCTTCCCACGGCGCGGCTAGCCGCGCCTGTTGCACCGGCCGCCCAAGACAGCCATATCAGCCGCGCTGCACAACGCACCGGGCGAGCGCGCGCGGTGGCCTGCCTCCATAGCGGCTCCCTCGGCCTAGAAACGCGAAGACCCGCCAGCACCACCTGGCGGGTCCCGCTGGTCATCGCCATAGCTCGCACACGCGAGCGCACGAACGACGAACCACCGAGCCGTCAGCCTATCCGATGTCGGTGACGCCTGCCCGATCGCGGCTGGTCGCTCCTGCGACCGCGCTCGGCGTCCCGGCGATCTGACCCGCTCAGCCGCACCGCGAGTGCGACCGCGCACGCCCAAACGGGCGTTGACGTGCTGTTGCGCTGGCGGTGCTGCTGACCCCTACCCGTTCGGAGCATGAGCCCGAGCCGCGCTGCTGGTATCGGCCCGCGCGCGTGCGCGTGCCCGACGAGCCCGGCCGCCTGCATTGCAACGCGCTGGCCAACGTCGCGCGCCATGCGCGCGGATGCCGAACCGCCGGCGACGACCGCCTCGAGACCCGCCTCTACGCGGTCAAACGTCTCCTGCACCGGTGGGCTCACGCCCAACGCTCCGGGCGCTACGCATGCTCGATCGCCCAGCTCGTCGTTGCGCTCGCGCCGACGATGGAGTGGGGGAGACCGCCCACGTCGCGCCTGGAGCGCGAGCGCTGGGTTCGCGCACATCGCAAGTCCGTGCAGCGCTGGCTCGACGACCTCCAGACCGCCGGGCTGATCCGGTACGACGGTGAGCGCGACAACCGCGGCCAGCTGTGGCGGACGATCATCACGCTGCTGGAAGCGCCCGAGGCGCCCGCCGACGAGCTGGCGATCGCGCGCCGGCGCCTGCGCGCGTTCAAGGTCCGCGCGCGGCGCCGCCAGAGCTACCGTCAGCGACGCCTACGTCGGCGGCGTGTGCGGCGCCCGCACGGCCGCCTCGAGGTCGTGCTGGAGCGCTCAGCGCGCCCGCAGCGCGCCACCCGGGCTCGCCTGGCGCGTCGACGGGCGTGCGCGCTGCACGAGCTGCACCGGCGTCGCGGGGTTGATGCCGAGCTCGCTGCCATTTCGGTTCGAAGAGATTTGACGCATCCCTTCGGAGCTCCGACTACGTCGGAGCCCTCTCAGCTCTCCGACCAATCATCTCGACGCCATTCGTCGTCTCCTCCCGGACCAGCCCCGACGAGCACAGTTCAAACGTCTGCTGAACAACGAAGTCGTCTCGGAATGTCGGGCGCGCGCACGCGCGAAAACCATGACCACGCCAACCACCGCGCACGGAAAACGGCAGGCACCGAAGACAGGGGGGTCCAAGCCGGACTGGATAGTCCGTTTGCCGGGGTGGTCGATCGGATCGCGGCGGGTCTGGTTGAGTCGGCGTGGCGACGTCACGAGGTCGCCCGCCAAGCGCTCGATCGCGCCGTCGCAGTGGCCACGGCGAGCGGCGGTGCACGATGGGGGATAGGGCGCCTGCGCGAGGCGTGGGTGGTCTTCCGCTTCGGTCTCGAGCTGCGTGACGACTTTGACGTGCCGAGCAGCGGGCCCGAGCGCGTAGGCGACCACGGCAGCCGAGACGCCGGGCCGACCCGACCCGGGATTCTCGCCCGCGCCGGCCGAGCCATGGACCTCTACGAGACGTTCGCCGCTCACCGACCACCCGGCTGGCCGCAGTCCGGCGCCGGCGCCCTGTGCGCTCTGGCTAGCCAGGGCCGCGCGGCCACGCTCGAGGGCGAGGTGGCGCGGCTGCTCGTGCTGGCCAAGGACATGCGCGCGACCGCGCGGCACGCCGACGCCGAGCGCCTCGCGCGCGCCCAGCGCCGCGCTGAGCGCCGCGCTCGTGGTTACGGCTATCGCATTGCGCCCGGGCAGCTGCAGTTCCGCTTCAACGAGGAGCGCCGTCAGCGGCCGCGGTGGGAGTCCCCGGAGCTGCGCCGCCGGCGCGTTCGCGACGAGCTGCTGCGCCGCGGGGAGCACCCCGGCCTCAGCCCGCACGTGTTCACCGAGGCGTGGCAGGCCGTCGAGCGCCACGAGGCTGGCAAGCCGACCTGGGGAGACCCCGACTCGTATCGCCTGCCCGATGGCATGACGGACCGCGCACAACGCTACGCCCGGGAGATTGCGGACGGCCAGTGGACGCTGCCCGACTGGTGGGCCGACGATGAGGACCTCCAGCGATGACAGACCTCACAACGCACGGAGTGGGCAGCTCCTGGCGAGTGTGCCGAAGTGGTCGCATTGGCTCGACAGCCTCCACGCTATCTCGGAGCGTACGTCGCGACGCGCGGCCTCGGCGTCGTAACCGGCGGGCGACGAATGCCGCACCCTTGCTCAGCCGAGCTCGATCAAGGAGGAATACCATGCCTGAGAAGGTGGGGGTGTACTCGCGCGTGTGGGTGCGGGCGATGGGCACTTGCTACGACGGAGGGCCGGAGCGCCCAGCGCAGGAAGATCGGCGGTCCGTGCCGACTCGTTGAGGACGTTCGCACGTGCAGCACGGGCTTTTGTCGCGCTGCCGGAAGGCGCGCCCGGTGGCGCTCTTCGTGGCTGTGATCGCTGGCGACGTCTTGGGTGCTGCCGGCCGGTGCATCCGCGTCGGAGACGTACGTCGTCTGCGGCTACGACTCCAGCTACTCGATCTCGCAGCAGCCGCTGGAGTCGGACTTCGTGTGGCGGCGGGACGTGCGCACCATCTGCGTCCCCGCCGCCATAGCCAGTCGAACTCTTCTCCGGGATCGGGCAGCGGCTTCTTGGGCCGCTGCAGCCTGGTCACCGAGCTGCGGACTCGATGGCACGCGCGATGGCCAGGACGTCGTCGACGTCGCCGGCGACGAGCGCCTCGGCGGGGGTCCGCCCGTGGAGGTCGGGGGATGGACGCTGCGCCCAGCTGTTAAGGGCCAAGGTCGAGCCTGGCCAGGCGGCGATCACGCGATGCAGGTCGGGCAGGGTGCCGTCGTCTGCGAACTGCCACGCGGGGAAGCGGACTCGCGGCCGCGGCGGATCGCGGTCAGCGTCCCCGCGTTCTTGCGTTCCGACACGGCCTGGGGGGTGATGCCAAAGCGGCGTGCGGCGTCGGCGCGACTCAGCGAGGCCTGAGCCAGGCGATCGACGAGGGCCTGACCCCGGCGCGCCTGCTCGACGTCGATGACGCGCATCTCGTCGGGCGTGGGCAGCGCGCCGTAGCGCTCGGACAGCGTGGGTTCTTCCTCGTCGGCCCCTCAATGAAGCGATCCTTCTCCGACGGCGCCATCTCGGACGTCTTGGCGTGGGTCAGGGCGAACAAGGAGTCGGCCAGACTTCGCAGCGCGTCGGAATTCACACCGAGGGCACCGCGGCCAGCATGGCCAGGCTTGCGTCCAGGTGACCGCGTGGCGTGAGATCCGATTCGGAGCGCCCGACCTCGGGGGAGGCCCGGGGGCCCGCCGGGCGTGTGGCGTGTTGCAGGCTGCTGCGCGAGGCTACGGTCGGAACAGCGGATGCTCGCGCGCGAGCGTCTCGTCCGCGGTGCGGTGGATGTGCTTGCGCATAAGGCTCTCGGCGGCGCGCCCGTCGCCGGCGAGGATCGCCTCGGCGATCTTCACGTGCTGCAGGCTCGAGCGGCGTACGCCGTCGACGGAGAGGAAGTCGAGGAACAGCACGCGGTAGATGTGCGTTTGCAGTTGCGCGATCAGGTCCGCCATGAGTCGGTTGTCGGCGATCTCGACGACGAGGTTGTGGAATCGGGTGTTGATCTCCACGTAGTCGCGGATGTCGGTCGTCTTGCTCCAGCGCCGGTTCTCCGTCAGCTCCTTCTTGAGCCTGCGGCGATGGTCGCCCTCGTCGATGTGCTCGGCGGCCAGCCGCGCGGCGCCCCCTTCGAGGATCTCGCGCGCGGTGAACAGCTCGGCGACGTCGCGCCGGGTCATCTGGCGCACGGACGCGCCGCGGTGCGGCGCGATCTCGACGAGCCCCTCGGCCTCCAGGCGGCTCAGCGCCTCGCGGACCGGCCCGCGGCTCACCCCGAACTCCCGCGTCAGCTCGGCCTCGACCAGGCGGTGGCCCGGCGAGAAGCGGCCGCTCTTGATCCCCTCGCGGATCTGGTCGGTGACGAGCGCCGCCGTTCCCTGCCGGGCGGGCCTCGCGCGGGACTCGTCGACGGATGCCATGACGACAGCATGACAAGATCGTCGGACAAGCGGGGTCAAGCGACGGTCACCTCCATCCGCGCGTAGCCGCGCAGGACGTTGTTGACGATCCGCTCGGTCGCGCCGACCTCGAAGCGCCGCACCCGCTTGGCCGGCGCGGCGATCACCGCTCGCAGCTCCAGGCGCGCGAGGCCCTGTCCGGCGCACACATGCGGCCCGAAGCCGAACCCGAGCTGCTCGCTGAGCCCGCGACGGTGGAGGTCGAAGCGGGTAGGGTCGGCCCAGCGGCGCTCGTCGCGGTTGGCGGACGCGTACATCAGGAGCACGCGCGAGCCCGCCGGCAGCGCGATGCCGTCGACCACGTGGTCGCGCGTGACGAAGCGGCTGAAGCTCTGGACAGGCGACTCGAGGCGGACGACCTCGTTGATCGCGCGCGGGATGAGCGCGGGATCGACGCGGATCGCGTCCCACGCCTGCGGGTGCTCGGCGAAGAGCGCGATCGCGCTCGCGGTCGCCTGGATCGTCGTGTCGAGGCTGGGCAGGACGTACTCGAGCACGAGGTTCTGGGCCTGCTCGAACGTCTGCTCGCCCCGCTGCGCAGCTGCGAACGACATCGCCGCCCAGCTGCCCGGCTTCACCTTGTGGGGCACCGCCTCCGCGGCGACGTAGCCCTGCAGCTCACGGATAGCATCGAAGCCCGCCACCGCGCGCGCGTTCAGTGCGCCCATGCAGTCGAATCCCCCGAACGCCCACGGCAGCATCCGCTCGCGCCCGTCGTCGGGCAGGCCCACGAGGTTGGCGACGATCGCCATCGGCAGATGGCGGGCGAGGTCGGCGACGCCATCGAAGCTGCCCCGGCGCACGAGTCGCTCGGCGAGCGCCTCGGCCTCCGCGGTGACCTCGTCAGTGAGCGCCTTCAGCGCGCGGCCGCCGAGCGGGCGCATGAGGATCCGGCGGCGCTCGGCGTGCACGGGCGGATCGGTGTGCATCGTGCCGGGCACGGCGTTCATCGCATCGTTGAGCGCCACGCCACGGGCCGACGAGAACACCTCCCAGTCGCCCAGCGCTGCACGTACTTCACGGAAGCGTGGCAGCGCGTAGACATCGTGGCGCGTGAGCCGGACGACGCCGCCGGCCTCCCGCAGCCGGGCGTAAGCCGGATACGGGTCGACCAGGGTGTCGTCGGCGTACGGGTCGACGTCGGACTCGGGGACGTTCGCGGTGCGCATCGTCGCCATCGAAGCTCTCTCCTCGGTTGGTGCCGCAGATCGAGGAGCCTAGACGCTTGACGAACAGAATTGTAGGGCGATATTGTCGCCGACATGGCCACCGATCAGCTGCCCGGGGAAGGCGAGGCGGGCCTCGGCCTCGCCGCCATCCGGTCCATCGTGGGCGAGCCGACGCTGCCAGTGCAGCGCAAGTTCGTCGACCACATCGACGCACACTGCGCCGCGTTCATCGCCCATTCGCCGTTCCTGTGCCTGTCGACGGCGAACGCGAGCGGCGAGGTCGACGTCACCCCGCGCGGCGACCCGGCCGGCTTCGTCCACGTCCTCGGTCCGCGCACGCTCGCGATCCCCGAGCGCCCCGGCAACCGCCTCATCATCTCCCACACCAACCTCGCCGAGAACCCGGGCATCGGGCTGATCTTCCTCATCCCGGGCATGCCCGAGGTCCTGCGGGTCAACGGCACCGCGATCGTCACCGACGACGCGGACCTGCTGGCCACGATGGCGGTCGGCGACAAGGTCCCCCAGCTCGCGATCAAGGTCACCGTCATCCGCGCGCACCTGCACTGCGGCCGGGCGATCAAGCGCGCGCACCTGTGGTCGCCGGAGGCCTGGCCCGACACCGCGACGCTGCCCAAGCCATCGCAGATGGTCAAGGACCACGTCGCGCTCGAGGACCTCACGCTCGAGCAGATCGACGCGATGGTCGAAGAGGTCTACCGCGAGCTGTACTGACGCCGAGCGCGGCGCGCCGTGAATCCGCGGGCACCACTCAGAGCGGGAGCGCGACGCCGAGCCCGCCGTCGGCGACGATCGCCTGGCCGGTGATGTAGCGGGCCGCGTCACCGGCAAGGAACGCGATGACGGCTGCGATGTCGTCGGCGTCGGCGACGCGGCCCAGCGGGACATGCGCGGCGATCGCCTCGAGCGGCACGCCGACGCGCCGCGACGACGCGCGGCCCTGCGGCGTATCGACGATCCCCGGCAGCACGGCGTTGACGCGGATCGCCGGCGCGAGCTCCAGCGCGATGCTGCGCACGAAGCCGACGATCCCGGCCTTCGCGGCCGTGTAATGCGCGTGGCCGGGCAGGCCGCTGAGGTTGCCGGCGGTGCTCGCGACGCACACGATCGAGCCGCCGGCGCGCAGGTGCGGCTGCGCGGCGCGACATGCGCGCACGACGCCGGCGAGGTTGACGTCGAGCATCTCGCTCCAGGTCTCGTCGGCGAGCGCCTGTAGCGGCGCCGCGTCCAGCACGGCCGCGCAGCACACGAGCACGTCCAGCGCCCCCCAGGTCGCGGCCGCGTGGGCGCAGGCGGCCTCGAGCTCCGCGGCGCTGCGCACATCGGCCAGCGCAGTGCGCACCTCGCCGAGCGCGTCGCCGGCGGCCGCCGCCGTCGCGGCGATGGGGTGGGGATCGCCGGCGAAGCTGCAGGCGAGCACGTTCGCGCCGCGCCGGGCGAGTTCGACGGCGGTCGCCTGGCCGATGCCGCTCGCGGCGCCGGTGACCAGCGCTGTGCGGCCGGCCAGGTCACCGGGACGCATGGAGCTCGTGACGGTCATGCCGGCGAACGTAGCACTACAAGATCGTCTTACAAAAACCGCCCACCGCGGCTTGACTCGCCAGCAGGATTGCCCTACAACATCACCTGGCAATCCTGCTTCGAGGAGGAGAAGAGCGGTGTCAACGATGCTTCGGGCCGCGGGCGGCGCCGCCGTCGCCGGCGCGATCGCCCTCGCGGCCATCGGATGTGGCAGCGGGGGCTCGTCGACCGGCGGGTCCGGCGGCGGCGATGGTGCGTACAAGTTCGGCGTCATCTCCTCGGAGTCGGGGCCGTTCCAGCTCGCTCGCCAGCGTCAGGCGCTCCAGCTGTACGTCGACCAGCTCAACGACGCCGGCGGGTACAACGGCAAGCCGATCGAGCTCGTCGTGGCCGACGACTCGAGCGATCCGACGAAGTCGGCGGCCGCGGCGCGCAAGCTCGTCCAGCAGGAGGACGTGATCGCCATGGTCGGCTCCTCGTCGCCGGCCGACTGCCCCACCAACGGCGCCTACTACGAGGCCCACGGCGTCGCCTCGATCCAGCCAGCGTTCGACGACGCCTGCTACGAGCACGAGCTCATCTTCCCGCTGACTGCGCCCGCGTCGGAGACCGAGATCCCCACGGTGCCGTGGGCGATGAAGAAGTTCGACAAGACCCGAGTCGCGTACATCTCGACCGACGCGCCCGTGAACCGGTCCCAGGGCGTGAAGATGCGCAAGGTGGTCGAGCAGGCGGGCGGCGAGCTCGTGGTCAGCGAGTACGTCGAGCCCGCCAACCCAGACGTCACCGGGGCGATCGTGCACGCCAAGCGAGCCGGCGCCGAGATCGTCGCGTTCAACGTCTTCGGCGAGGGATTCCCCGCCGCGCTGAAGGCCGCCGCCCAACAGCGATTCGGGCCCGCGGACGGCGTCATCTTCCTGGCGTCCGGTGCCGCCTACGGCGCGCAGATCCCCAAGGTGCTCGGCCCGGCGGGGGAGGGGCTGTACGCCGGCAACCCCTACGCGACGCTTGAGTCCGACAACGCGGAGGTCAAGAAGCTCGCCGCGGCGATGAAGGCCGCACATCCACAGGAGCCGGTGGACGACTTCACCGAGACGGGGTGGGTCGCGGGGATCGCGCTGCAGCAGGTGCTCGACAAGGTGCAGGGCGACCTGACGCGGGAGTCGTTCGCCAAGGCGGCGTCCTCGCTGAGCTCGGTCGACCTGAAGCTGTCGCCCAAACCCGCCAACTGGGCGGTGTTCCCGCACGAGGTGCCAAACGGCAACCAGATCGTCCAGATCGAGGACGGGCGCTGGCGGCTGATCGCCGACTGGGTCTATAGCTGAGATGGCCGTCTGCTACGTCAACGGCGAGTTCGTCCCGCTGGAGCGGGCGAGCGTGTCGATCCTGGACCAGGGCTTCCTGCTCGGCGACGGCGTCGTCGACGTCGTCTCGGCCTGGAAGGGCGTCCTGTTCAAGCTCGACCAGCACGTCGACCGGCTGCTGGACAACCTCGCCGCCGTCCGCATCGACAGCCCGCTCACACGCGACGGGTGGCGCGAGCTGCTCGTCGAATCGGTGCGCCGCAACGAGCTGCAGGACGCCAGCGTCCGCTTCATCGTCACCCGCGGCGTGCCGCGCACGATGCACGCCGACCCGCGCGAGCACGTGCCGACGACGATCGTCTGGCCGGCGCCCTATGCGTGGATCGGCGACGAGCGGGGCCGCCGCGAGGGCGTGCGGCTCATGATCAGCCACCTGCGCGGGCTCTCGCCGCAGTCGCTGGACCCGCGGTACAAGTGCCTGGACCGGCTGCACTTCCAGCTCGCCCGCCTCGAAGCGCTGGAGGCGGGCTACGACGACGCGATCTGGCTCAACGAGCACGGCTACATCGCCGAAGGGGCCGCGTCGAACGTCTTCCTGGTCAGCCGCGGCGTGCTGCTCACGCCGTGCGACCAGGTGCTGCGCGGGATCACCCGCGAGACCGTGCTCGAGCTCGCCGAGCGCGCGGGCATACCCTGGCGCGAGCGCAACCTGAGCCCGTACGACCTGTTCACCGCCGACGAGGTCTTCACGACCAGCACCGCCGGCGGGATCCTGCCGGTGCGCGAGGTGAACGGGCGCCGCCCGCGCGCCGCGGTCCCCGGGCCGATCACGGCAGAGCTCGACCGCCGCTACTGGGCGATGCGCGAGGCCGGCGAGCACGGCACGCCGGTGTACGCGGAAGTCACAGACCGATGAGCGAGACCGCCGCGTCGATCGACTGGGCGCTGATGGAGCAGTGGGATCGCGCCTACTACCTGCACACCGTCCAGGCGGCCAGCGAGCACGTCTGGCAGGGCGTCGCGTTCCAAGAGCGCAACCACGTCGTCCTGGCCGACGGCACGCGGCTGCTGGACTTCCACAGCCAGCTGGCCTCCGACAACCTGGGCCACCGCCATCCGCGGGTCGTCGCGGAGATCGAGCGGGCGCTGGGGCGCTACGGCCACGTGCAGTTCGCGATGGCCACCGACTACCGCGCGCGGGCCGCCAAGCTCGTCGTCGAGGACCTCCTCGGTCCCGACGACTGGGCGGGCCGGATGCGCCTGCTGTCGTCGGGCACCGATGCGGTCGAGTCCGCGCTGATGATGGCGCGCCTGGTGACCGGCCGGCCGCTCGTGCTGACCCAGGAGCACTCGTTCCACGGCTTCACCGCCTCGTCGGGCACCCGGGCGCGGGGATACCGCAACCACCTGGCCGCCGTCGACGGGACGTGGGTGCGCGACGTGCCGGGCTTCCCGCCGCCGAGCTTCGTGCCGATCCCCGCCCCCGAGCACAGCGACTTCGCAGCCGACGGCACCCTGCCGTCGATCGCCCGCACCCGGGCGATCCTCGACGACGTCGGCCCCGACAAGGTCGCGGCCGTGATCACCGAGACGATGTCCGGTCCCGGGATCCTCAACCACGACGACTACCTGCGCCAGCTGCGCGAGCTCACCGCCGAGCACGGGATCCTGTGGGTCTGCGACGACATCATCGGCGGCTTCGGGCGCCTGGGCGAGTGGTTCAGCTACCGCCTGTACCCCGGGCTGACGCCCGATCTGCTGGTGATCGGCAAGGGCATGAACGGCTGCATCCTGCCGGTCGGCGCCGTAGTGGCCAGCCGGCCGATCGCCGAGCAGCTCGAGCGCGAGCGCTGGTTCAGCGGCAGCACGTGGGACGGGCATCCGATCGTCGCGGCATCGGTCGTCGCCAACATCGAGGCGATGCGCGAGGAGCGCGTGCTGGAGCGCGCGGCCGAGCGCTCGCGCCAGCTCGAGGATGGCCTGCGGCGCCTGGCCGTGGCGCACCCGTGCGTCGGCCGTGTCGAGGGCCGCGGGCTGTGCTGGTCGGTCGGGCTCGTCGACGCCGCCGGAGCGCCGATCGTCGCGGCCGACCTCGCGTTCCCCTTCGCGGGCGACCTGTCGGACGTGCCGTCCTTCCGGGTCGTCGGCGAGGCACGGCGGCGCGGCGTGCTGCTCGGCGGCTCGTCGCCCAACGCCGTGAAGCTGGCGCCGCCGCTGACCATCGACGAGGACGAGGTGGCAACGGCGCTGGACGCGCTCGACCACGGGCTGTCGGCGCTGGA
The DNA here is from genome assembly GCA_964422645.1 of uncultured Solirubrobacteraceae bacterium. Taxonomy (GTDB): domain Bacteria; phylum Actinomycetota; class Thermoleophilia; order Solirubrobacterales; family Solirubrobacteraceae; genus Capillimicrobium. Next base: position 138,500 of record CAYRCB010000013.1, read on the forward strand.
CGACCACCACCGAGGAGCGTGAGGAGCGCCGTGCGCATCAAGTACCTGGTCTGCCACCCACTGGACGACGCCGCCCTGGCCGAGCTGGCGCAGCGCGTGCTGCCGGGGCGGCTGCGCCGCCCCGACGTCGAGGTCGACTTCGCCAGCGTCAAGAACTCGATCGTCTACGGCGACAGCGACTACGAGTGGCTGCTGATGGACGCCTACGTCGCGGAGGCCGGCCTGCACAGCGAAGAAGAGGGCTACGACGCAGTCGTCGTCGACACGACCTCTGACTCGGGCGTGCAGGTGCTGCGCTCGCGGCTGAGCATCCCGGTCGTGGGGCCGGGCGCGCTGCAGCAGCATGTCGCCGCCGTGCTCGGGCGCCGGTTCTCGGTGCTGCAGCAGTGGGCGCCGTGGGCCAAGGTGACCGAGAAGACACTCGTCGCCAACGGCATGCAGGGCCTGTGCGCCTCGGTGCGCTGCATCGGCGTCAACCCGCACGATCCGCCGGCCGGGGTCGATGTCGCCGAGCTGCTCGCGGTCGCCGGGCGCGCGGCCATCGAGGAGGACGGGGCCGACGTGCTGCTGCTCGGCTCGGCCACGATGGAGCACCACGCCCGACCGCTGCGCAGCCGGCTCGGGGTGCCGGTCCTCGAGCCGAGCCCGCTGGCCATCGGCTTCGCCGAGCTGCTCGTGCGGCTCGGCCTGTCGCACTCCAAGGTCGCGCACACCTCGCCCGCGGCCCTGCAAGACCACAAGTACCACGCGCTGCCGGCCGTGGAGCGCTGAGGAAAGAGGACGTTCGCATGACGCCGTACCCGCACCTGTTCAGCCCCCTGGACATCGGCCCCGTGACGAGCCGCAACCGGCTCTTCCAGACCTGCCACACCAAGCTCTTCGGCCAGGACGCGACCGACTCCCAGCGCACAGTCGACTACTACGCCGAGCGCGCCCGCGGCGGCGCCGGCCTGCTGTTCACCGATGCGCGCAACGTCCACCCGACCTCGACGATCGGCCTGCCGCGCTACGCCTACGGCTACCTGCCGGGCAGCGAGGTCAGCGCCCGGCGCCTGACTGACGCGATCCACGAGCACGGCGCGCTGGCGTTCACGCAACTCAGCCACGCCGGGCTCAACGGCGCGGGCGACTTCGCCGACGATCTCCGGGTGCTGTGGGGGCCGTCGGCGCTCAAGTCGCCAGTGCACGGCGAGACGGCGAAAGCGATGGAGCAGGAAGACATCGACGAGCTCATCGCCACCTGGGTGCGCACCGCCGAGCTCTGCCGCGAGGGCGGCTTCGACGGCATCGAGATCCACCTCGCGCACTCCTACCTGCTGCACCAGTTCCTGTCGCCGATCTTCAACCACCGCACCGACGAGTACGGCGGCAGCTGGGAGAACCGCACGCGCCTGCCGTTCGCGGTGATCGACGCGGTGCGCGCGGCCACGGGGCGCGACTGGGCGATCGGCGTGCGCCTGTCGCTGACGGACTTCATCGACGGCGCGCTGGACGTGGACGACGCCGTGCGGCTCGCGCGCGAGCTGGAGGCGCGCGGCGGCATCGACTTCATCAACGTCTCGGCGGCGGTCTACCACAACCTCTCGCGTGCGGCGGCGCCGTCGGACGCGCCCGACGGCTATCTCGTCGAGATGACCGCGCAGGTCAAGCAGGCGGTCGAGCGGATCCCGGTCTTCACCGTCGGCGGGATCACCGATCCGGCGCACGCCGAGCGGATCGTCGCCAGCGGCCAGGCCGACATGGTCGCCATGACGCGGCCCATGATCGCCGACCCCGAGCTGGCCAACAAGGCGCGCGAGGGCCGCGACGACGAGATCGTCCGCTGCGTGCGCAGCAACCAGGGGTGCATGGGGCGCGTCATCCGCGGCCTGCCGGCCAGCTGCACCGTGAACCCGGCGGCGGGGCGCGAGGCGCGGCTGGGCGAGCAGACGCTCGTGCGGGCGGCGACGCCCGGGCGGTGGCTGGTCGTCGGCGGCGGGCCGGCCGGGATGCGGGCGGCCGCGACGCTCGCGCGACGCGGCCACGCGGTCACGCTGCTCGAGCGCGAGGCGAAGCTCGGCGGCCAGGTGAACCTGCTGCTGCGCACCCCGGGCCGCGACACGTTCGCCGCGATCGTCGCCAACCTCGCCACGGCGCTGGACAAGCGCGGCGTCGAAGTGCGGCTGGGCGAGGCGGCGACGGCCGAGACCGTCGTCGACCACGGCGCCGACGGCGTGGTCCTCGCGACCGGGGCGCGGCCGTCGAGCACGGGCTACTCGAGCTTCAACCCGCTGGCCGAGCGCTTTGCGGGGATCGAGCGCGACGACGTGCTGAGTCCGTGGGACGTGCTGCTCGAGCGGGTCGAGATCGGCCGGCGCGTGGTTGTGCTCGACGACGACGGCTCGCGCTATAGCGCCGGTGTGGCGGAGGTCCTGCTCGACCGCGGCCACGAGGTCGAGCTGCTGTGCCCGTTCCCGATGCTCTTCCCGGGAACCGTCGGGACGCAGGACATGGGCGAGCTCTACGGGCGGCTGATGGGCAAGGGGCTGCGCCACCGCACCGGCTGGTGGGGCTTCGGCTTCGACGGCACGGCGGTCCAGGCCGCCAACCTGTTCACCCAGCGGCCCGAGGCGATCGCCGCCGACGCGGTGGTGCTGGCGATCGGCCGCGAGGCCGAGGACGACCTGTACCGCGAGCTGAAGGGGCGGGTCGCGCAGCTGCATCGGATCGGCGACTGCGTCGCGCCGCGCAAGCTCGATCAGGCGATCTACGAGGGAGAGCTGGCCGGGCGGGAGCAGTGGTCGTGGGACGAGCGCGCGATCGACGACGGCACGCTCGAGCGGTGGCGCGAGGTGCCGGCCGGGGCGGTGGCGTGATGGGCGCGATCGGCGAGGACGCGATCTCCCAGCTGCGCGACCGCGCGGAGATCACCGACGTCATCCACCGCTACGGCGACCTGCTCGACCGCTGCACGTACGAGGGGCCGGGGGTCCTCGACGGCCTGCACGACGTGCTGGCCGCTGACGCGACGGTCGACTACGGCATCGGGGACGTTCAGGTCGGCGCGCAGGCGTGGATCGACGCGTTCGGCGCGATGAGTCCGCGGATCGGCCGCGTCCACCACAACTACACGAACTTCCTCTACGCGATCGACGGCGACCGCGCCGACGTGACGTACCACGCGCTCGCGCGTCACACGTGGGAGAACGGCGACATCTACACCGCCGGAGCGGTGTTCGAGGTCGGCCTGCGCCGGGAGCCCGCCGGCTGGCGGATCGCGTCCATCGTCCTGCACGTGCGCTTCTCCGACGATCCCGCCGGCCGGCTGCCGCGGATGCTGCCGCAGCTGCGCACGAGCTTCGTCGAGCACGAGCGGGAGGGCCGATGACCGCCGGCCCGTTTGAAGGCCGCGACCGGACTGACGCGATCGTCGAGGCGGCCGTCCGGTGAAGATCCGCTACGTCATCCCGTTTCCCTTCGAGGACGAGGGGATCGCGGCGCGCGCAGCCCAGCTTCCCCAAGCCGGCCGCGCGGACGACGTCGAGTACGACGTCGTCTGCGCCGCCCGCACGACACGGGGCATCGAGAGCCCGCTCGAATGGGCGCTGCTGGACATCTACATCGCGCAGGCGGCACTGGATGCCGAGGAGCAGGGCTGCGACGCGGTCGTGATGGACACGGTCTCCGACTCGGGCATGGCGATCTTGCGCTCGCGGCTAAACATCCCGGTCATCGGGCCGGGCATCGTCCAACAGCACGTCGCGGCGTTGCTGGGCCGGCGGTTCTCGATCCTGACGATGGTGCCGGCCTGGACGCCGCTGTACGAGAAGACCCTGCGCGACTACGGCACCGCACGGTGGTGCGCCTCGATCCGCAGCATCGACGTCGAGCCCGACCAGCTGCGGCTGTTGGCCGGCAAGGAGGATGTCGTGTTCGAGCGCCTCGTGGCGCAAGGGCGGGCAGCCATCGAGGAGGACGGTGCCGACGTCCTGCTGATGGGCTCGACCACGATGCACGCCGCGGTCGATCACCTGCGTTCCGTGCTCCCGGTGCCGGTGATCAACCCGGGGCCGCTCGCCGTCCGCTTCGCCGAGCTCGCCGTGCGACTCGGGCTGTCGCATTCCCGTCGAGCGTTCCCCGAGCCGGAGGTCAACCAGGACGCCACGTACGACGCGATCCTCGGCGCGGCGCCAGGATCGGCGAGCGTCGCATGAGCACGTTCGTCGTCATCGGGCTGACGACCGGCGCCATCTACGCGCTGTTCGCGCTGGGGCTCGTGCTCATGTACCAGGTCACCCGGATCCTCAACGTGGCGTTCGGGGCGATCGGGATGGTCGTCGCGTTCGCGTTCGGCTCGCTGCACGAGCATCTCGTGCCCGGCGCCGCGCTCGCGGTCGCGCTCGCCTGCGCAGCGCTCGCCGGCGCGCTGCTGGGCGCCGTCGCCCTGCGCCTGCAGCCCGCGCCGGTCGCGGTGAAGGCGGCGGCCGCGATCGCGCTCGTCCCCGTGCTGCAGGCGGTCGCGGTGCTGGGCTGGGGCAACGAGCCGCGCCCGAGCCCGGGACTGTCCGACGGCGTCGCCTTCCACACGGCCGGCGTGGCCGTCACCACCCAACAGGTCCTGACGATCGCGATCGCCGTCGTCGCGGCCGGCGGGCTCGTCGTCGTCTTCCGCACCGGCCTGCTGGGCAGCGCCATGCGGGCGATGGCCGCCAACGTCGACGTCTCCCGGCTCGTCGGTCTCCCGGTCCGCCGGCTGTGGATCGTGGCGTGGACCGCGTGCGTCGTCGCGGCCGGGCTGGCGGCGATCCTCACGGTCCCGACGACGGGCCTGTCGCAGACGTCGCTGACGCTGATCGTGCTCGCGCCGCTGGTCGCCGCGCTCGCGGCCGGGTTCCGCGCGCCGGCGCTGGCCGCGGCGGTGGCCGTTGCGCTCGGCGTCGCCGACGGCATCCTCCAGTACCGCAGCGGCTGGGCCACCTACCGCCCGCTCGTGCCGCTCGCGGTGGCGATCGTCGCGCTGCTCACCTCCCCGCCCGCGCGGGCGCGCGCTCGGGAGCGGCTGTGAACGGGATCCGCGGCGAACGTCGCGCCGTCCGCCTCGCCGGCCGCTCGGGCGCCCGCTTGAGCGCGACGGTGAACGGCCGTGCGGTGCGCGGCGGCGGCCTGGTGGGCGGGATCGTCCTGCTCGCGCTGCTGCCGAACGTCCTCAATCCGTACTGGCAGTTCGTCGGCGCGCAGACGCTGATCAGCTCGATCGCGGTCCTCAGCGTGGTCGTCCTGTTTCGCACCTCGTCGGCGCTCTCGCTGTCGCAGGCAGCGTTCATGGGCATCGGCGCGTGCGGGTTCTCCGCCGCGGCCCAGAACTGGCACGTCCCGATGCTGCCCGCCGCGCTGATCGGCGTCGCGATCGCCGCCGGCTCCGGCCTGCTCATGTCGATCCCCGCGCTGCGGCTGCGCGGCCTGGACCTCAGCGTGCTCACGCTGGCCGTCGCCCTAGCCGCCGACGGCCTCGTCTTCTCCAGCGACGCGCCGCTGCGCCCGCAGGAGGTCGGCGCGTCGATCGACCCGGTCACGATCTTCGGCCAGAGCCTCAGTCTCGAGACGAACGCCTACTACTTCGCCCTGATCGTCGCGGTCGCCGTCTTCGCCGCCGTCATCGCGCTGCTGCGCGGACCGGTCGGGCAGACGTGGACGGCGCTGCGCGCGGGCCGCGCCGTCGCCGCCTCGGTCGGCGTCCGAATCGTCCCGCACAAGATCGCGGGCTTCGCGCTCAGCGCCGCGCTCGCCGGCCTGGCCGGCGTGCTGCTGCTGACGATCCAGACGACGACGGACGCCGCGACGTTCTCCGTGCCCCAGTCGCTCGTGCTCGTCGTGGCGGCGATGCTCGGCGGGATCGAGCGGCCGCTCGGGGCGACGATGGGCGCGCTCACCGTCGTGGCCGGTCCGCAGATCACCGCCCAGATCGGCCTGTCGGGCGACTGGGTCCTGCTGGCCAGCGGGCTCGTCGCGCTGGTGTTCGTGATCGAGCTACGCGGCGGCATCCGGGCGGACGCCGATGTCTGACGAGTTGATCTTCGACGGCGTGACCGTCGCGTTCGCGGGCGTCACCGCGCTCGCGGAACTGTCGCTGACGGCGCGCTGCGACGAGGTGCTCGGCGTGATCGGGCCCAACGGCGCGGGCAAGACGACGCTGTTGAACGCCGCGACGGGCCTCGTGCCGGTCCGCGCAGGCGCGATCCGCTTCGCCGGGCGCGATCTGCGGCGCGCCAGCACCACCGCGCGGGCGCGGCTGGGCCTCGGCCGCACCTTTCAGACGCCGCGGCTGTTCAGCTCGCTGACGGTCCTGCAGAACGTCCAGGTCGCCGCCCGCCAGGGCGACCGCCGCCACCGCGGGACGGATGCGTGTCTCGAGCTGCTGGAGCTCACGGGCCTGCGCGACCGCGCCGGCGAGCCGGCCGACGCGCTGACCGCCGGAGAGCAGCGCTTCTGCGAGATCGCCCGCGCGCTCGCGCTGCGCCCGCGGCTGCTGCTGCTCGACGAGCCCGCCACTGGCCTGCGCGACGACGAGGTCGTGCGGCTCGCGCAGCTGCTGGCCGAGCTGGCCGCCCGGGGGCTGGGGACGATGATCGTCGATCATGACATGCGGCTGATCATGCGCGCCTGCGCGCGCCTGGCCGTCGTCGAGTTCGGGCGGCTCATCGCCCACGGCGCCACGGCGGACGTGCGCCGGGACCCCGCCGTGGTGCGCGCGTACCTCGGCGAGGAGCAGCTGGCATGACCGGCGCGCTGCGGATCGAGGGGCTGAGCGTCACCTACGGGCACGTCGAGGCGGTGCGCGACGTCAGCCTGTGCGTGCCGCCGGGGGCGATCGTCGCCCTGTTGGGCGCCAACGGCGCCGGCAAGTCGAGCCTGCTACAGGCGATCTCCGGGATGGCGTCCTCGTCGGGGACGATCCGCTGCGGGGACGTCGACCTCCAGCGCCTGCGAGCGGAGGAACGCGCGCGGCACGTGGCGCACGTCCCCGAGGGCCGGCGGCTGTTCGCCGACCTCACGGTCCGCGAGAACCTGCTGCTGGGCGCCTACCGTTCCGCGCGCAGCGTGCGCGCGCGGCGGCTGGCCGAGGTCGTCGGCGTGCTGCCGGCGTTGGAGGGCCTGCTCGCGCGCCGCGCCGGCGACCTCTCCGGCGGCCAGCAGCAGATGGTCGCCATCGGCCGCGGGCTCATGACCGGCGCCGGCGTCCTGATGATCGACGAGTTGTCGCTCGGCCTGGCCCCGATCGTCGTCGGCGAGTTCGCCACCACGCTGCCGACGCTGCGCGACCGCGGCATCTCGGTGCTGCTCGTCGAGCAGTACGTCCAGCTGGCCCTGCGGATCGCCGACGAGGCGGCGGTCATCGAGCGGGGCCGGATCCTGCTCAGCGGACCGGCGGCACGCGTGCGCGAGGAGGTCGCCGGCATGGGCGACGCCTACCTCGGCACGCCGGCGGTCGACGGCGCGGCGCCGCAGGTTTGACCAGACACACGGAGAGGAGAGGGATGCCCGACGTTCAGCTGCAGGAGCTCCTTGATCGCGAGGCGATCAAGGAGGTCATCTACCGCTGGTGCCGGGGCGTGGACCGCCTCGACTGGGACCTCGTGCGGTCCTGCTACCACGACGGCGCCTTGGAGGACCACGGCGTCTTCAACGGCAGCGCCGAGGAGTTCATCGCGTTCGGCCGCGAGTTCATCGTCACGTGGCCGCACACGATGCACATCGTGATGAACGTCCTCGTCGACTTCGACGGTGCGGACGCCGCGGTCGCCGAGTCCTACGGCGTCGGCTGCCACCGCGGGACGTCGGACGCCGGCGAGGAGGTCGACCTGTTCGTGGGGTTCCGCTATGTCGATCGCTTCGAGCGCCGCGACGGCGCGTGGCGGATCGCGCACCGGCGGATGGTGTTTGAGTGGAACCGCCAGGACCCGGTCGGCGAGTCGTGGCCGACCGGCGAGGGGTACCTCATCGGTCGCCGCGACCGCACCGACGCGCTCTACGCCGCCGGCGGGCGATGACCGCCGCGAAGAAGAACCCGCTCACGTCGGCGACCCCGGAGAACGCGCTCACGCCGGCCGAGATCGACGACCGCATGGACGCCGCGCAGGACGCGCGCATCGCCACGCTGCGCGCCGACGGCAGCATCCACCTCACGCCCGCGTGGTTCGTCTGGCGGCGCGACGAGCAGCGGCTGCTGCTCGTCTTCGGTTCCGATCGCCAGCACCTGCGCAACCTGCGCCGCGATCCGCGGATCTCGATCATGGTCGACCAGGACTACCGCGGCCGCGCGCAGGACTTCCGCGCGGGCGCGTGGTGCATCACCTTGCGCGGCCGCGCCGAGCTGTCCACCGACCCCGACCTAGTCGGCGAGGTCATCCGGCGCATCATGGGCAAGGCGCTCGGCGCCGCCGCGCAGGACGACCCCGCGACCGAGGCCTACATCGAGCAGGGCAAGGCCGAGGGCCGTGTCGTCGTCGTGGTGACGCCCGAGCACTGGCTGACGTGGGACTTCCGCAAGGTGCTCCCGCCGCCGCCCGAGCTGGTGGAGGTGTCATGAAGGCCGTCCGCATCCACGCCTTCGGCGGCCCTGAGGTGGTCGCGCTGGACGAGGTCGACGATCCGCGTCCGGCCGCCGGCGAGGTGGGGATCGCCGTCCGCGCCGCCGCGCTGAACCACGTCGACATCGACGTCCGCGAAGGCCTCGCGCGGTTCCCGGTCCGGCTGCCGCATACGCTCGGCGTCGAGCTCGTCGGCGAGATCGACGAGCTCGGCGCCGGCGTCGACGGCGCGTGGGCGATCGGGGACCGGGTCACGGTCTACGACCAGGGAGCGGTGTTCAGCCAGTCCGGGCGCGGCGGCCTCGCCGAGCGGGTCGTCTGGCCGGCCACCCGGGTGGTCCGCCTGCCCGACGCGCTGTCCTACGAGGACGCCGCCGCCGCGGGCGTGGTCTTCGCGAGCGCCCGCCACGCACTGCTGGATCGCGGAGCGCTGCAGCCCGGCGAGACCGTGCTCGTCCAGTCCGTCGGCAGCGGGCTCGGCTCGGCGGCGGCGCAGGTCGCCAAGCTCGGCGGCGCGACCGTCATCGGCACGACGAGCTCGCCCGAGAAGGCGGCTCGCGTGCGGACGCTCGGCCTTGACGCGGTGCTCGACCGCACGACCGCCGACGTCGCCGCCGAGGTGCGCCGGCTCACCGACGGGCGCGGCGCCGACCTCGTCTTCGAGCACGTCGGCGGCGCCTCGTTCGGGGTCGGCCTGCAGGCGCTGCGGCCAGGCGGACGGATCGTCGTCGTCGGCGCGCACGCCGGCGAGGAGGTCCCGGTGGACCTCGTCGCTCTCTTCGTCGTCGAGCAGGCGATCGTCGGGGCGACGCGCTTCGAGCGCCACGACCTCGAGGCGGTGCTGGAGCTGGTCGCCGCCGGCCGGCTGCGGCCGCTGATCCACGCCACCTTCACACTCGCCGAGGCCCGTGAGGCCATCGAGGAGCTGGAGCGCCGCCGGCACGTCGGAAAGGTGCTGATCGTGCCCGGCTAGCCGCGGCGCCGCCGTCGCGCACCACCCTGTCAACCGCAGGACCAGAGGAGAGGACATGTCACGTCGTGTGGCCGTCACGGCCATCTGTGCGGCGGCGCTTGCCGCTGCCGTGAGCGCATGCGGAGGAGCCGGCGACGAGGCCTCCACGTCGACCGCATCCGGGAAGGGCCCGACCGGGGAGCCGGTCAAGATCTCGCTCGTCGGCGACATCGAGGCGCCCGCGCTGGGCGTCTCCGAGCCGCAGCTGCGCGACGCGGCCAACGCTGCCGTCGAGGCGATCAACCGCGAGGGCGGCATCAAGGACCGCCCGCTCGAGCTGACCGTCTGCAACACCGAGGGCAACCCGAGCAAGGCGGCCAAGTGCGCGCGCGACTCGGTCAAGAACGGCGACGTCGCGTCCGTCGGCACGTTCGCGATCGCTGGCGGCGTCCTGCCGGTGTTCGCCGCCGCCAAGGTGCCGGTGATCGGGCCGCTGCCGCTCACGCCCGAGGACTTCCAGAGCCCTGCCGCGTTCCCGATCACCGGGGGCGGCGTCGTCGCCGGGACCTGCGTCGTGTCGCTGCCGGCCGACGCGGTCGGCGCAAAGAAGATCGGCGTCCTCTATCACGAGGCGCCCGCGGCGGCGGTCGGCAACAAGCTCGTCGAACAGGCGCTCGCGACGCGTGGGCTGAAGGCGACGCACTTCACCGGCATGCCGCCGAAGGCGACCGACCTCACGCCGTACATCACCGAGGTCACGCGCGGCAGCGAGGCCGTCGCGCTCGTCATGGATCCCAGCGCGGCGGCGCGCGTCGTCAAGGCGGCGCGGCAGCTCGGGCTGAAGACCGACTTCGTCTCCGTGCTGCTCACCGAGCAGCAGGTCGCCGCGCTCGGTGACGCCGGCGAGGGCCTGTACCAGTGCGCCCAGCTGCGTCCCGCCTCGGCCGGCGGCTCCGGGATCGAGCGGTGGCTGGCCGAGGAGCAGGCTGCCGGCGTCGACTCCGGCCAGGACGACATCGCCGAGAACGGCTGGCTCGCGGTGCACCTGTTCGCCCAGGTCGCGCAGACCCTCGAGGAGATCACTCCGGCGACGGTCATGGACGCGATGAGCAAGCTGACCGACGGCGACCTGTACGGCCTCGGCCCGACGCTGAACACGTCCAAGCCGTTCGCGCCGACCGCCGAGTTCGCGCCGCGCCTGTTCAACCCGACCATCTGGTACGGGCAGCTGAAGGGCGGCAAGGTCGAGCTGCTGCGCGAGGAGCCGGTCAACCCGTTCACGCCCGACCCGGCCGGCTAAATGGTGCTGCTCCAGTTCATCGCCCTCGGTCTCGGAGTCGGCGCGGCATACGCTCTCGCGGGGCAGGGGCTGTCCCTGATCTACCGCGGCTCGGGCGTCGTCAACTTCGCCCATGGCGCGATGGTGGGGCTGGGCGGCTACCTGTTCATCGAGCTGCGGGAGGGCGGCGTGCCGCTCGCCCTCGCCGCGGCGCTCGCCGTAGTGCTCACCGCGCTCGTCGGCGCGGCGGTGCAGGCGCTCGTGATGCACCGCCTGCGCCACGCGACGGCGCTGACCCGTCTCATCGCGACGCTCGGCGTGATGACGGTCCTCAGCCAGGCAATGATCCTGCGCTACGGCCAGGACCTGACGTCGGCCCCGGCGCTGCTGCCCGACCACATCTTCCGCATCGGCAGCGACTTCCAGATCGGGTTGGATCGGGTGCTGCTGCTGGTGATCGCGGTCGCGATCACCGCGGCGTTGTGGCTGATCTACACGCGCACCCGCTTCGGCCTCGTGACAGCGGCCGTGGCGGAGAGCCCGCGCTGCGCCTCCGCCCATGGCCATTCGCCGGCGCGGATCGCCGTGATCAACTGGACGGCGGGGGCGGGGCTGGCCGGGCTGACCGGTGTGCTGCTCGCCCCGATCGTGTCGTTCGCGCCCCAGCAGGCGGTCTTCCTCGTCGTGCCGGTGCTCGCGGCGGCGCTCATCGGCAACTTCGCCTCGTTCCCGCTGACGCTCGCCGGCGGCCTGGCCGTCGGCGTGGCGGAGTCCGTCACCGCGCACTACGTCAGCGCGCCGGGCTGGCCGACGGTGCTGCCGTTCCTGGCGATCATCGTCGTGCTGTGGCTGCGCGGGCAGACGCTGCCGCCGCGCGGGGCGCTGCTGGAGCGGCTGCCGGCGATCGGGTCGGGCCGACGCCCGCTGCCTGGCGTCGTCCTCCTCGTCGGCGGACCGGCGCTTGCGCTGCTGCTCTCGCCCGACTGGGCCGACGCGGTGACGACCAGCGCGGTCTTCGCGCTCGTCGGCCTCTCGGTCGTCGTCGTGACCGGCTACGCGGGGCAGCTGTCGCTGGCGCAGTTCGCGCTCGCGGGGATCGCCGCGTTCGCGGCCGCGCGGCTGGCAGCGGTCACCGGCGCGTCCTTCCCGGTCGCGGGGCTCTTCGGCGTGGTGGTGGCGATGGTCGTCGGGGTCGCGATCGCGCTGCCGGCGCTGCGCACGCGCGGCGTCACGCTCGGCATCGTCACGCTGGGGCTCGCGCTGACCATCCAGCGGCTCGTGCTGGAGAACACCGACTACACGGGCGGGCTGGCCGGCACGGTCGTCGAAGCGCCGTCGCTGCTGGGCATCGATCTCAACTCGATCCTGTACCCGGAGCGCTTCGCGGCGCTGGCGGTCGGGGCGCTGGTCGTCGGCGGCCTGGCGGTGTCCAACGTGCGCCGCGGCCCGGCCGGCCGGCGGCTGCTGGCGGTGCGCATCAACGAGCGGGCCGCGGCGTCGCTCGGCGTGAGCGTGGTGGCGAGCAAGCTCTACGCGTTCGCCGTCGGCGCCGCGCTCGCCGGGGTCGCGGGGGCACTCCTGGCGTTCCGCGACGTCAACGTGTCGTTCGACCAGTTCGACGCGTTCCAGTCGGCGCAGGTCGTCGTGCTGACGGTGATCGGCGGCGCCGGCTTCGTCGCCGGCGGTGTGCTCGGCGCGCTGCTGGCCGCGGGCGGAGTGATGGGCCAGGTGGCGGACATGGCCGGCGTCAGCCGGTACCTGACGCTGTTCGCCGGCGTGCTGCTGCTTGTGCAGCTGGTTGCTCAGCCCGATGGGATGGCGCCGGTGCTGGCGCGGCTGCGCGAGCGACTCCCGCGGTCGCGTCCCCGGCGGCTCGCGCCCGCGCCCGCTGAGGCTGCCCGCGAGCGTGTCGTCGGCGCCGCGCTCGAAGTGCGCGGCATCACCGCGCGGTTCGGCGGCGTGTGCGCGCTGAGCGACGTCTCGCTGACCGTGCAGCCCGGGGAGATCGTCGGGCTCATCGGCGCTAACGGGGCCGGCAAGACGACGCTCGTTGACGTGGTCACCGGCTTCGTGCCGCGCTACGACGGCTCGGTGCGGCTCGCCGGCCGGCCGCTGGATGGCCTCTCGGCCGCCCGGCGGGCGCGCGCAGGGCTCGGCCGCTCGTTCCAGTCGCTGGAGCTGTTCGACGACCTCACCGTCCGCGAGAACCTCCTCATGGCCTGCGAGGACGCCGGCGCGTGGTCGTACGTCGTGGACGTCCTGCGGCCCGCGCGGTCGCGGTTGAGCGCTGCGGCCGCCGGCGCCGTGGCGGACTTCGAGCTGGAGGAGCTACTGGAGGTACCGGTTGGCCGGCTGCCGGCTGGCACCCGTCGGCTCGTGGCGATCGCCCGTGCGGTCGCGGCCGAGCCGGCCGTCCTCTTGCTCGACGAGCCCGCTGCCGGCCTCGATCAGCACGAGACCGCGGAGCTGGGCCGGATGCTGCGGCGCATCGCGGAGGGCGCCCGTCCCGCGATGCTGCTCATCGAGCACGACCTCAGCCTCGTGATGGCCGTCAGCGACCGCGTCGTCGTTCTCGACGCGGGCCGGCGCATCGCCGAGGGGACGGGCGCTGAGGTCCAGCGCGACCCGGTCGTGCGCGCGGCGTACTTCGGCGAGCCGGCCCCAGATCTCCACGCCACCACGACCGGAGGTCCGGCATGAGCGCGCTGCTGGAGGCCGAGGGCCTTGCCACCGGCTACGGCCCGATCCGCATCGTGCATGGGGTCGACCTGACGGTCCAGGCGGGCGAGGTCGTCGTGCTGCTCGGCCCCAACGGCGCCGGCAAGACGACGACGCTGCTCTCGCTCGTCGGCGAGCTGCCGCTCAGCGCCGGCGCTGTGCGCTGGCGGGGCGAGCCTTTGACCGGTCCACTGCACGCCCGCGCGCGGCGCGGCATCGCGTACGTGGCGGAGGAGCGGGCGCTGCTGATGCGCCTGTCGGTGCTCGAGAACCTGCGGATCGCGGCCGGGCCGCCGGGGGAGGCGGCCGCCGTGTTCCCCGAGCTGCGCGAGCACCTCGCACGGCCCGCAGGGCAGCTCTCCGGCGGGCAGCAGCGCATGGTCAGCGTGGCCGCGGCGCTCGGCGGTCGGCCCTCGCTGCTCGTCGCCGACGAGCTGTCGCTCGGGCTGGCGCCGGCGATCGTTACGCGCCTGCTGCAGCGCATCCGCCAGGCGGCCGACGAGGGGCTCGGCGTGCTCCTCGTCGAGCAGCATGCGCGCCAGGCCCTGGCGCTGGCCGACCGGGCGCTGGTCATGGTCCGCGGCCGCATCGCCTGGTCGGGGACCGCTGCGCAGGCCCTCGCGCAGCTCGACGATCTGCACCACCACTACCTCGGCGGAGCCGAAGGAGGAGGACAGGATGGCCACAGCTGACCGAGCCGCGTGCGAGCGGGCGGTGCGCGGCTTCTTCGCCGCGATCGACGCGTTCGATCCCGTGGGCGCCGACCGCTGGGTGAGCGATGACGTGGTCTTCCGCATCGAGACCGATGGCGTGCGCGTGGAAGGCCGCGACGGGGTCCGCGCCGTCGCAGAGCAGTACGCGCAGGGCCACGCGGCGCTCGAGCACGAGGTCGCCGACCTCATCGTCGATCCGGTCGCCCGGCGCGGCGCCGCGCGGGTCACCTATCGCGGGGAGCTGGCCGACGGCACCCGTCGCGAGCTGGCCAACTGCAATTTCTTCGCCTTCGACGCCGACGGGCGCCTGGCGCGCGTGCAGGTGTGGATGTCGGGGCCGGTGGCGCCGTGAGCCCGTTGCTGGAGCTGACCCCCGACGAGCTCCTGGCCACGACCCGCGCGGTCCGCCGCCGGCTCGACCTGGAGCGGCCGGTGGAGCGCGCGCTGCTCGAGGAGTGCTTGGCGCTCGCCCAGCAGGCGCCCAACGCCAACGACGAGGAGCCGTGGCGCTTCGTCGTCATCACCGATCCAGCCTTGCGGGCCGACATCGCGCAGCTCTACCGCGAGGGCTGGGACCGCTACGAGCGCGAGGAGGGCAACGCGCACACGCGCGTGCGCGATGACCCGATCGAGCGAGCTCGCTGGGAGCGCCAGATCGCCTCGGCGCGCTACCTGCTCGACCACCTGCACGAGGTCCCGGTCCACGTCATCCCGTGCGTGACGCCGCGGACCGACACGGCGCCGATCGTCTTCCAGAGCGCCGTGTGGGCCTCGATCGTCCCCGCGGCGTGGAGCTTCATGCTCGCGGCGCGGGCGCGCGGGCTGGGGACCTGCTGGACGAGCGGGCACCTGTTCGTCGAGCGCGAGGTGGCCGAGCTGCTGGGGATCCCGTTCGCGACGGTCATGCAGGCGGGGCTGATCCCGGTCGCCCACACGCAAGGCACCGAGTTCCGCCCGGCTCGGCGGGGGCCGGTTGAGACGATCACCCACTGGGAGCGATGGAGAGGTTGACAGCAAGATTGTCCTACGATATTGTGCGGCACATGGACGGAGAGAAGGCTCGCTACCCGCACCTCTTCAGCCCGATCGACATCGGTCCGGTGCGGGCGCGCAATCGCTTCATGCAGTCGACGCACAGCAAGATCTACGCCCGCGACGGCGCGGACTCGCAGCGCACGATCGACTACTGCGTGGAGCGGGCCAAGGGTGGCGTGGGGCTGCTCTTCACGGACGCGCACCTCGTCCATCCGACCTCGTCGGTGGGCATGCCGCGCAAGACGTGGGGCTTCCTGCCGCAGACGGTCGCGGCCAGCCGCCGTCTGACCTCCGCGGTCAAGGAACATGGGGCGGCGGTCTTCACCCAGCTCGTTCACAACGGCATCAACGCGCTGTCGGACACCAACGAGGACCTGCGCTGTACGTGGGGCCCGTCGGCGGTGCGCTCGCCGCTGACCGGGGAGATCCCCAAGGCGATGGAGGTCGAGGACATCCAGGAGGTGGTGGAGGCCTGGGGCGTCACCGCGGAGCAGTGTCGCGAGGGCGGGTTCGACGGCGTCGAGATCCACCTGGGCCACGACTACCTGCTGCACGAGTTCTGGTCGCCGAAGTACAACAAGCGCACGGACGGCTACGGCGGCAGCTGGGAGAACCGCACCCGCTTCGCGCGCGAGGTGATCGCCGAGGTGCGCCGGCGCACGGGACGCGACTGGGCCGTCGGCGTGCGGATGTCGGCGGGCGACTTCCTCCCGGGCGCCCTCGACGTGCGCGACGCCGTGCGGATGGCGTGCGAGCTGGAGGCGGCCGGCGAGGTCGACTTCATCAACGTGACCGCCGCCGGCTATCCCGACTTCGCGCGCATGAACGCGCCGTCGGACACGCCGGACGGCTACTTCGTCGAGCTGGCCGCCGAGATCAAGGCCAACGTCGAGCGGCTGCCGGTCTTCGTCGTCGGCGGCATCAAGGAGCCGGCCCACGCCGAGGCGATCGTCGCCGAGGGCAAGGCCGACGTGATCGCGATGGCCCGCGCGCTGCTGGCCGACCCGGAGCTTCCCAACAAGGCGCGCGACGGGCGCGAGGACGAGATCGTCCGCTGCATCCGCGGCAACCAGGGATGCATGGGGCGGATCCTGCGCGGGATGGGGGCCGGCTGCACGGTAAACCCGGCCGCCGGGCGCGAGGCGCGGCTCGGCGTCGGCACGCTGCGGCATGCCGCCGCGTCCGGCCGCTGGCTCGTCGTCGGCGGCGGCCCGGCCGGGATGCGCGCCGCCTCGACGCTCGCCGCGCGCGGTCACGACGTCACGCTGCGCGAGCGCACCGACCGGCTCGGCGGCCAGGTCGACCTGATCCTGCGCACGCCCAAGCGCGAGACCTTCCGCCACGTCACCGAGGACCTCGAGCGGCGGATGCGCCGCCACGGTGTGGCGATCGAGCTGGCCACCGAGGCGACGGCCGACGCCGTCGTCGCCGAGCCCTGGGACGGCGTCGTCGTCGCCACCGGTGCGGTGCCGACGCGGACCGGATTCTCGATGATGAACCCGATGGTGGACCGCCTGCCCGGCGCCGACCAGGACAATGTCGTCACCCCCTGGGACGTGCTGCTGGAGACGCGGCCCGTCGGCGAGCGCGTGGTCGTGCTCGACGACGACGGCACGCGCTCGACCGCTGGCGTGCTCGAGGTGCTTCTCGACCGCGGTCACCGAGTGGAGCTGGTGACCGGCTTCCCGCAGGTGCTGCCGAACACGCTCGGCACGCTCGACATGGCGCCGCTCTACCAGCGGCTCTTCGCCAAGGGCCTGACGTACCGGATCAACGCGTGGGTCCTGGGGATCGACGGGACGACCGTGCAGGCCATCGACCTCTACACCGGCACGTCGCAGGCGATCGAGGGCGTCGACACGCTCGTGCTCTGCCTCGCTCGCGCCGCCGACGAGGAGCTGTACCTCTCACTGAAGGGACGGGTGCCCAACGTGCATCGCATCGGCGACTGCGTCGCCCCTCGCCGCATCGACCACGCCATCCACGAGGGTGAGCTGGCCGGGCGCGAGCTGTGGACGGCCGACGAGCGCTACCTCTACGACGGCGAGCTGGAGCGCGCGGCGTGATGCGCGAGCCGCTCTCACGGCACCTCACGCATCCGGCCGCCCGCGCGCTCGCGGAGGGCTACGAGGCGGCCGGCTTCGCCAACCGGCTCGGGATGGGCGAGCGACCGGCGGTCGTGGTCGTCGACATGTCGTGCTCCTTCACGGACCCGGCCTCGCCGCTGGCGCTCGGCGCCGACGAGACCGTCGCGCAGGTCGCCACGCTGCTGCGGGCCGCGCGCGCGGCGGCGGTGCCGGTCGTCCACACGGTCGTCGCCTACCGCAGCGACGCGGAGCTGGCCACGCTGGGCGAGAAGAACCCCGTCCTGCGCCAGCTGACCGCCGACAGCCCGTTCGCCGCGCCCGAGCCGCGCCTGGAGCCGACGCCGACCGACATCGTCGTCCACAAGAAGGGCGCCAGCGCCTTCCACGCTTCGGCGCTGCACGCCGCGCTCACCGGCCTGGGCGTCGACACCGTGGTCGTCGCCGGCCTGGCCACGAGCGGGTGCGTGCGGGCCACGGTGGTGGACGCGATCCAGCTGGGCTTGCGGCCGATCGTCGCGCGCGAATGCGTCGGCGATCGCGACGCGCTCTCGCACGAGGTGGCGCTGGTGGAGATGGACGCGAAGTACGCCGACGTCGAGCCGCTGGCCGACGTCATCGAGCAGCTGGCCGCGCGCGGCCGCACGACGGAGGAGGCCCATGCGGGTCGCGACTGACATCGGGGGCACGTTCACCGACCTCGCCCACCTCGACGACGACGGGCGGCTGCGCGTCGAGAAGGCGTCGAGCACCCCGGGCCGGTTCGAGGTCGGCGTGGACGACGTCCTGACCAAGGCGGGCCTCGGCCCCGGCGACGACGTCGCGACCTTCGTGCACGGCTCGACGGTCGTCATCAATGCGCTGCTGGAGCGCAAGGGCTGCCCGACCGCGCTCATCACCACAGCGGGCTTCCGCGACGTGCTGGAGATCGGCCGCGCCAACCGGCCCGACGCCTACGACTTCCGCTTCCGCAAGCCGCAGCCGTTCGTGCCGCGGCGGCTGCGCTTCGAGGTGCGCGAGCGGCTGAGCAGCGCCGGCGAGGTCCTGGAGCCGATCAGCGTCGAGGACTGCGAGCAGGCGGCGCAGGCGGCGCGCGACGCGGGCGCCCGGGCGATCGCCATCTGCTTCCTGCACGCCTACGCCAACCCCGAGCACGAGCGCACCTGCGCAGAGGCGGTGCGCCGGGCCTTCCCCGAGGCGTTCGTGACGATGTCGCACGAGACGACGCTGGAGTGGCGCGAGTACGAGCGCGCCAGCACCGCGGTGCTCAACGCGTACGTCCAGGAGACCGCGTCGACGTACCTCGACCGGCTCGAGGAGCGCCTCGCGGCTCGCGGCATCGACCGCTCGCTGTTCGTCATGCAGTCCAACGGGGGCGTCGTCTCCTTCGCCCATGCCCGCGAGGTCCCGGTGAAGCTCGTCGAGTCCGGCCCGGTGGCCGGGGTCGCCGCCGCGGCGGCGCTCGGCCGGGCGGCCGGCCGCGAGCGGATCATCTCGCTGGACATCGGCGGCACCACGGCGAAGACGTCGCTGATCGACGGCGGCGACGTGCGCCTGACCACCGACTACCGCATCGAGTGGGACCAGCGCTCGCCGGGCCACCCGATCAAGACGCCGGTCGTCGACATCGTCGAGATCGGCGCGGGCGGAGGCTCGATCGCCTGGACCGACGAGCTCGGCCGCCTCGGCCTCGGCCCGCAGAGCGCCGGCGCCAAGCCCGGCCCGGCCTGCTACCCCGACGGCGGCGAGCTGCCGACGCTGACCGACGCCAACCTCGTCGCCGGACGCATCAACCCCGACTACTTCCTCGGCGGCCAGATCGCCGTGAGCGTCGACCGCGCCCGCGCGGCGATCGCGACGGTCGCGACCCCGCTCGGCCTGGAGGTCGAGGAGGCCGCGCTCGGGATCATCCGCCTGGCCAACGCGAAGATGCTCAACGCGATCAAGCTCGTGTCGGTCCGCCGCGGCTATGACCCGCGCGACTTCCACCTCGTCGCGTTCGGCGGCGGCGGGCCCGTCCACGGCGCCGCGCTCGGCGCGGAGCTGCGGGCGCGCGGCGTGATCGTCCCGGTCGCGGCCGGGACGTTCTCGGCGGTCGGGATGCTCATGACGCGACTGCGCGCCGACTGGGTGCGCACGAAGCTGCTGCCCGCCGTGGCGGAGAGCGAGCCGGCGGCGGCCGCGGTCTGGGCGGCGCTGGAGGACGAGGCGCGGGCCCACTTCGCCCGCGAGGGCATCGATGCCCAGCGGATCGCGTTCACGCGCTCGCTCGATCTGCGCTACCTCGGCCAGGAGCACACGGTGACGCTGCGGCTCGCCGGGGCGATGACGATGGCGGAGGTCGTCGAGGCGTTCGGCGCGCTGCACGAGCAGCAGTACACGTTCCGCCTGGAGGCGCCCGTCGAGCTCGTGAACTTCCACCTCACGGCGATCGACGCGAGCTCGCTGCCCGAGATCGCCGGGCAGGTGCCCCAGGACGGCACGCTCGACGACGCGTTCAAGGGCCGGCGGACCGTGCTGTTCGACGGCTGCGGCGCCGTCGAGGCACCCACCTACGAGCGCGCGCGGCTCGCGGTCGGCGTCCATGTCGACGGGCCCGCGGTGATCGAGGAGCCGGCCTCGTGCACGGTGATCGGCCCGGATCAGGGCGCGACCGTGGACGAGCACGGCTCGATCGTCGTCGAGCTGCGCGAGGCCGTGCGACCAGCCGCCGTCGCGGCGGCCGCGGAGGCGCTGGCGCCATGACCGTCCACGACCCGTTCGACCTCGAGATCGTCCGCGAGCATCTGGGCGCGGCGACCGACGAGATGTTCGCCACTACGCTGCGCACGAGCCAGAGCACGACGATCTACGAGGTCCTCGACTTCGCCGTCGGCATCACCGACGAGCGCGGGCGGCTCATCGCACAGGGCGCGGGGATGGCGATCCTGCTGGCGATCTTCGGCGAGCAGGTGGGCGAGATGCTGCGCCACTTCCCGCTGGAGACGCTGCAGGACGGCGACATCCTCATGACGAACGACCCGTACGCGCCGGGCGGGACGCACCTCAGCGACTTCGTCCTCGTGATGCCGGTCTTCCACGAGGGCGAGGTCGTCGCCTTCACCGCCAACAAGGCGCACTACCTCGACGTCGGCGGCAAGGAACCGGGCAGCGTGCCGGTCGACGCCACGGAGATCTTCCAGGAGGGCTTCCGCCTGCCGCCGGTCAAGGTCTTTCGCTCCGGCGTCCTCGACGACACCGTCCTGCGGACGATCATGGCCAACACGCGCGCGCCCTCGGCCGCGGCCGGCGACCTGCACGCGCAGGCGGCGTCGGTGCGGACCGGGGCGCGGCGAGTGCAGGAGATCTGCCGCGCCTACGGCGTCGACACCTACCGGGCGTCGATCGACCGGATGATCGCCGAGACGGCGCAGCGCACGCGGGCCGCGCTCGCCGAGCTGCCGCACGGCCGCTGGGAGGCCGAGCAGACGATCGAGATCGCCGGCCACACCGCGCGTGCCTGCGTCGCGGTGACGATCGACGCCGGCGGCATGACCTGCGACTTCACGGGCACCGACCCGCAGATCGCCCAGGCCACGATGAACTGCTCGGGCAGCGGGCTGCTGCAGGCCTGCTCGGCGGTCTTCCAGGCGGCGATCGGCCCGCAACTGCCGATCAACGCCGGCACCTACGAGCCGCTGAACGTCGTCTGCCCGCCGGGCACGATGCTGTCGGCGGGGCCGCCGGCGGCGCTCTCGCTCTATTTCCAGGCGATCGCGATCGCGGCCGACCTCGTGTGGCGGGCCCTGTCGCCGGTGATCCCACAGCGGCTCCCGGCCGGGCACTTCCTGTTCGGCGGGATCATGATGCTCGCCGGCCCCGCCGAAGGCCCGGGTGGCGTCTTCGTGATGGTCGAGCCCAACCCGGGCGGCTGGGGCGCGGGCGACGGCGGTGACGGCGAGCGCGCGCTCGTGTCGATGCACGGCGGCGACACGCTCAACATCCCCGTCGAGGTCGTCGAGCAGCGCTACCCGGTCCTCATCGACCGCTACGAGTTCGACACAGCGCCCGGCGGCGCCGGGCGCTGGCGCGGCGGCGAGGGGATCGTGCGCGACGTACGCGTGCTCACCGACTGGGCGATGGCCACGCCGATGGGCGACCACCGCCAGGCTCCGACGTGGGGCGCGGACGGCGGACAGGACGGGACGTTCAACCGCACCGAAGTCGTGCGGGCCGACGGCAGCGTCGAGGTCCACGTGCCCAGCGTCCGGCTGACGCTCGGCAAGGGCGACGTGATCCGGATGGTCACCGGCAAGGGCGGCGGCTGGGGCGACCCGCGCGACCGCGACCGCGAGCAGGTGATCGCCGACGTGCGCGACGGGTTCGTCTCGGCGCAAGAGGCGATCGAGGTGTACGGCGTCGCGGACCTGCCCGTCGAGCTGCGATGACCGGCGCCACCCCTATCCGCGACCCCGGTGGAACACCCGGGGCGAGCCTGCGACGCCTGCTCGCGGGGCCCGAGACGCTCGTCACGCCCTCGGCCTGGGACTGCCTAACCGCGCGGCTGCTCGAGGAGGCCGGCTTCCCGGCGATCACCGTCAGCGGCGCCGGCGTGTCGGTCGCGCGGCTGGGGCTGCCCGACCTCGGCTTCGCGGGGCTGCGCGACATGGCCGACACGGTGCGGGCGATCACGCGGGCGGTCGACGTGCCGGTGCTGGCCGACGCCGACACCGGCTTCGGCAATGCGCTCAGCGCGATCAACACGCTGCACGAGCTGACGGCCGCCGGCGCGGCGGGCATGCACCTCGAGGACCAGACATTCCCCAAACGCTGCGGCCACCTCGACGGCAAGTCGGTGATCGACGTCGGCGAGTTCATAGCGAAGATCCGCGCGGTCGTCGACGAGCGACCCGACCCAAGCTTCGTGATCGTGGCTCGCACCGACGCACTCGCCACCGACGGCGTCGACGCGGCGATCGACCGCGCGCGCCGCTGCGCCGACGCCGGCGCCGACGTCGTCATGGTCGAGGCGGCCACGACGCTGAAGGAGGTCGAGCGGATCGGCCGCGAAATCGATGCGCCCAAGCTCTACAACCTGGCGACCGGCGGGCTGGGTCCGCGACTGACCGTGGCGCAGCTGCGCGACCTCGGCTTCGACTGGATCGTCATGCCGGCGCTCACGATGGCGGCCGTCGTCGACGGCGTACGACGGATGGCCGCCGCAGCGCTGCGCGACGGCGACGACCGGGCCGCGGCAGCGACCGGCTTCCGGCCCCGAGGGCTCTTCGAGCTGGCGGGCCTGGAGCGCTGGGAGCGGCTCGACGCGCGCTACGCCCAGTCCGAGCGAGAGGAGGCCTCATGGGCATGACGGTGGCCGAGAAGATCCTCGCGCGCGGCGCGGGGCTCGACCGGGTCCGTCCCGGCGACGTGGTGACGGTGCAGGTCGACACGGCGATCGTGCTCGACATGAACTTCATCCCGGGCCTGTGGCATCGCGTCCGCGAGCTGCACGACCCATCGCGGGTGATCGTGATCCACGATCACCTCGTCCCCGCCCGTGATCTGCAGGCGGCCGAGGCGATGGCGCGCGGGCGCGAGTTCGTGGCACGCTGGGGCATCGAGCGCTTCCACGACGCCGGCGGCGACCAGGGCATCGTCCACCAGGTCGTCGCCGACCAGGCGTACGGGCTGCCCGGCGAGATCCTCGTCTGCTGCGACTCGCACACCTGCAGCGCGGGCATGCTGAACTGCGCCGGCCGCGGCCTGGGCGCGCCGGAGCTGACCTACGCGCTCTGCAAGGGCACGTCCTGGTTCAAGGTCGGCGAGACGATCCGCTACGAGCTGCACGGGGCACTGGAGCCGATCGTCGCCGCCAAAGACGTCTTCCTGCACCTGGCCAGCCGCTACGGCTCGCACGCCGGCGACAACATCGAGTACGGCGGTCCGGCGATGGCCGCGCTGAGCCTCGACGCACGCCGCACACTCTCGACGATGGCCGCCGAGCTGAGCGCGGAGTTTGCGATCTGGGAGCCCGACGACGTGCTGCTCGACTACGTCGCGCCGCGCGCCGCCCGGCCCTACGAGCCGGTCTACCCGGACCGCGACGCCGACTACGCCGACGTGCGCCCGATCGACCTCTCGTCGATCGAGCCGCACATCGGCCTGCCGGACTCGCTCGTCCATAACGCGCTCCCGATCGACCAGCTCGACGGCCCGGTGCACCTGGACCAGTGCTTCATCGGCTCATGCGCGAACGGCACGCTCGAGGACCTCGCCACGGCTGCCGCGATCGTCCGCGGGCGGCGGGTGAGCCCGTCGGTGCGCTTCATCGTCACGCCCGGCTCGCAGCACATCTACCGCGAGGCCGCGCGGCTGGGGTACGTCGACACGCTGACGCAGGCCGGCGCGGTCGTGACGCCGTCGTCGTGCGGCGCGTGCGCGGGGCTGACGATGGGCGTCCTGGCGGCCGGGGAGACATGCCTGACGTCGTCGACGCGCAACTTCAAGGGCCGGATGGGCTCCTCGCAGGCGCGCATCTTCATGGGCTCGTCGGCGACGGTCGCGGCCTCCGCGCTGGCCGGCGAGATCACCGACCCGCGGACCGCGGTCGACGGCGCCGAGCTGGCGCGAGAGGTGGGAACGATCGCATGACCGGACGCGTGTGGGTCTTCGGCGACGACATCAACACCGACCTCATCCAGCCGCCGGCCGCGGTCTTCCGCCCGGCGGCCGAGCAGCCGGCGATGTGCATGGCGCCCAACCGCCCGGGCTGGGCCGCCGAGGAGGTGCGCGCGGGGGACCTCGTCGTCGCCGGGCGCAACTTCGGCACAGGGTCGAGCCGGCCGGCGGCGCGGGTCATGAAGGACCTCGGGATCGCCTGCCTGCTGGCCGAGAGCATCAACGGGCTCTTCTTCCGCAACTGCGTCAACTACGCGTTCGCGGCGCTCGAGGTGCCCGGCGTGGTGGCCGCCTTCGATGAGGGCGACGAGGCCGACGTCGACTTCGAGGCGGCGGTCGTGGTCAACCGCCGCACCGGTGCACGGCTGCAGGGCAAGCGGTGGCCGCAGCAGCTGCTGGCGATCCATCGCGCCGGCGGGCTGCTGCCGCTGCTGGAGGCGGAACACCTCGTCGAAGTGGATTGACGTCGCGGACGAGATCGTAATACAATCTCGTCCAGCAAAACGGTGGCGCGCGCGAAGGCGCCGCGACCCGGAGGAGGAGGAGGAGAACGTGAGGACGTTCCTGCGTTGCGCCGGAGGCGCGATGCTCGCGTCGGCATGCGTCGTCGCGGGCTGTGGGGGAGGCAGCGACAGCGCCACCACGTCGAGCCCGAGCTCGACCACCGGCACGGCCGCCGCGAAGCTGAGCGGCCCGCCGATCAAGATCGGCATGATCAGCGCCGAGACCAACCCGAAGACCGGCCTGACCATGCCCGAGGCGCGGGCAGGGGTCGATGCCCGCATCCAGGCGATCAACGCCGACGGCGGGATCAACGGCCGGCCCGCGCAGCTCGTCGCCTGCGACGGCAAGGACAACCCCAACAGCACGGCCGACTGCGCGCGCAAGATGGTCGACGAGCAGGTCGTCGCGGTCATCGGCGCGGCCAACTCGACCGAGGCGCAGATCATGCCGATCCTCGAGCAGGCCAAGATCCCGGTCGTCGGGGCGATCCCCGAGACGCCCGCGGTCGGCGACAGCCCGGTCGCGTTCTGCTTCGACCCCGGCGTGGCCGGCGACTTCCTCGGCGCGCCGCGCCTGCTCGGCGACCAGGGCGCCAAGAAGGCCTCGATGCTCGTGCCCGGCGGCCTGCCCGGCACCGGCCCGGCCGAGCAGGCCTTCAACGCAGGCGTCGCCGCGGCCGGGATCGACAACGGCGGCGTGGTGACGTTCACACCCGGTCAGAGCCAGTTCGACGCCGAGGTGGCCAAGGCGACCTCCGACGGCGTCGACGGCGTGTTCGCTTTCGCGCCGGCGCAGTCGATCGGGCCGCTCATGCAGACGATCCGCCAGCAGAAGCCCGACGTGAAGGCGGCGACGCTGACCGTCAACTTCGGGCCCGAGCAGATCGAGTCGCTCGGCTCGGCTGCCGAGGGGATCCTCGCGGTCGGCCTCGGACAGCCGGCGACGGCCGACGTGCCCGGCATCAAGCATTTCAACGCCGACATGGACCAGTACGGCGGTGACGCCCCACGGACCGACTTCGCGATCAACGCGTGGGCGTCGACATGGCTGCTGGAGCGGGTCGCGCAGAAGCTGGAGAAGGTCGACGCGGCGAGCGTGCTGGCCGCGATGGGCAAGCTCCAGGACGAGGACATGGGCGGGATCTATCCGCCGATCACGACGACGAAGCCGTTCAAGGGCTTCCCCGGCATGTCGTGCGTCTACAACCCGACCGTCGTCTACCAGACGGTCAAGGACGGGAAGCTGACCGCGATCGAGCCGGGCAAGTTCGCCGACGCGTTCCCGCCGGCGCCGGCCGCCGGCAAGTAGCCGGAGGGGTTCGAGATGCTCGAGTTCGTCTTCCTCGGCCTGGGGACGGGCGCGATCACGGCGCTCGCGGCACAGGGCCTCGTGCTCGTGTACCGCGGCTCGGGCGTCGTGAACCTCGCGCTCGGCGCGTTCGCGATGATCGGCGCCTTCGCCTACGACGAGGCGCACCGCGGGGGCCTGCCCCCTGCGGTGTCGATCGTCGTGGCGCTCGCGCTGGCCGGCCTCATCGGCGCGGGATTCCACCTGCTCGTGCTGCGCAACACGAGCGGGTCGTCGCTCGTGCGCGTGGTCGCCACGCTGGGCCTGCTGACCGCGATCCAGGCCGCGTGCCTGCTGCGCTACGGCGGCAACGTCAAGTTCGTCGAGCAGCTGCTGCCCCACGACGGCGTCCAGCTCGCCGGGACGATCATCAGCGCCGACCGCTTCTGGCTGATCGGGATCAGTGCCGTCCTCGGCGCGGTGCTGTGGGCCGTCTACCGCTTCACCACGTTCGGGCTGACGACGAGCGCGGTGGCCGAGAACGAGCGCGCGGCCGCCTCCCTGGGCCGCTCGCCGGAGCTCGTGGCGACCGTGAACTGGGCGCTGGGCGCGATGCTTGCCGGCGCGGCTGGGGTGCTCGTCGCGCCGATCGTCGGCCTCTCGGCGACGCAGCTGGGCCTGCTGCTCATGCCGGCGCTGGCCGCCGCGCTGGTCGGCGGCTTTCGCTCCTTCGGGATCACCTGGGCGGCGGCCCTGGCCATCGGGGTGGCGCAGGCCGAGCTGACCCGCTATGTGAGCGTGCCGGGGCTGGCCGCGTCGCTGCCGTTCCTCGTCGTCATCGCGGTGCTCGCGCTGCGCGGCCAGGCGATCCCGGTGCGCGGCTTCACCGCCGACCGGCTGCCGCTCGTGGGCGACGGCCGGGTGCGCGTCGTGCCGCTGGCCGTGGTCGCGGTCGCGGGCCTCGTGGTCATCGCGCTGCTGCCGGCCGACTGGGCCCAGGCGGCGATGACGACCTCGATCATCGCCGTGATCTGCCTGTCGGTGGTGGTCGTGACCGGCTACGCGGGCCAGCTCTCGCTGGCCCAGTACGCGCTGGCCGGCGTCGGCGCCTACATCGCGGCGCGCGCGTCGGCGGCCGCGGGCTTCCCGTTCTGGCTGGCCGCGCTGGCGGGCGTGGCGGGGACGATCCCGGTCGGCCTGCTCGTCGGTCTGCCCTCGCTGCGCACGCGCGGGGTGAGCCTCGGCATCGCGACGCTCGGGCTCGCGCTCGCCGTCCAGAACATGGTCTTCAACAACAACGACCTGACCGGCGGGGCGCTGGGCACCGTCGTCGCGCCGCCGTCGCTGGCAGGGGTGTCGCTCGACCCGGTCGCACATCCGCAGCGCTACGCGGCGTTCGCGTTCGCCTGTCTGGTCGTCGTCGGCCTGGTCGTGGCCAACCTGCGGCGCGGGGCGATCGGGCGGCGGATGGTCGCGGTGCGCTCCAACGAGCGGGCCGCGGCGTCGCTGGGCGTGAGCGTGGCCGCGACGAAGCTCTACGCGTTCGCGGTGGGCTCGGGGATCGCGGCGGTGGCCGGGGTGATCCTGGCTTTCCAGGCCCAGCACGTGGTCTTCAACGGCTTCGACGTCATGCAGTCGATCCAGATGGTCGTGCTCAGCGTCCTCGGCGGCGTCGGCTTCGTCGCCGGCGGTGCGATGGGCGGCGTGGCGGCCGAGGGCGGCGTCGTCTCGTTCGGGATGCAGCACGTCTCCAGCTCCGACCAGTGGCTGGCGCTCATCACCGGCGTCGGGCTGTTGTTCGGCGTGGTGATGGCGCCCGACGGCGCCGCCAACCACATGGCCACCAACGCGAAGCGGCTGGCGCGGGTCGTGCGGCGGCGGCTGGCCCGCCCGGCCGGCACGTCCGTCGCGGCGGCCGCCGCGCCCGCGCGCGCCGGGTCGGGCGATCCGGCGCCGGCCCCAGCGGCGGCCGTGACCCGGCGCGCCGGCGCCGCCCTGCGCGTCGAGGAGCTCGGGGTGCGCTTCGGCGAGGTCGTCGCGCTCGACGGCGTCACGCTCGACGTCGCGCCGGGCCAGGTCACCGGCCTGATCGGCGCCAACGGCGCGGGCAAGACGACGTTCATCGACCTCGTCACCGGGCTGACCCGCCCGACCGCGGGACGCGTCCTGCTCGGCGGCGACGACGTCAGCCGGCTGGCGGCCCACGGGCGCGCACGGCGAGGGATCGTGCGCTCGTTTCAGTCGTTGGAGCTGTTCGAGGACCTGACCGTGCGCGACAACCTCGGCGTCGGCTGCGAGCCGCGCCGGCGGGCCGCCTACGTCGCCGACCTCGTCCGCCCGCGCAGCACCGACCTGCCGCCCGGCGCGCTGGAGGCCGTCCGCGAGTTCGCGCTGGAGGCCGAGCTCGACAAGAAGCCGGGCGAGCTGTCCTACGGCCACCGCCGGCTCGTCGGCATCGCGCGGGCGCTGGCCGCCGACCCGGCCGTGCTGCTGCTCGACGAGCCGGCGGCCGGCCTGGACCGGCCCGAGCGCGGCGAGCTGGTGCGTGTGCTGCGGTGGGTGGCGGAGCAGCTGGGGATCGCCGTCCTGCTCGTCGAGCACGACGTCGGGCTCGTCGTCGAGGCCTGCGACCAGGTCGCGGTGCTCGACCATGGGCGGCTCATCGCGCTCTGCACGCCGCAGGAGGTGCGCAGCCATCCCGCGGTGGTCGCGGCGTATCTCGGCGCCGAGGAGGGCGTCGAGCCGGTGACGGCGGGCGAGGCCAAGGGGGTGCCGGCATGACGAGCGCCGACCGGCACGACGAACAGCGCGCTGAAGGAGGCGTCCGCATGACCGGACCGGTGCTGGAGGCCCGCGGGCTCGACGCGGGCTACGGGAAGGTGGCGGTCGTGCGCGGTCTCGACCTCGAGGTGCGCCCCGGGGAGGTCGTCGCGCTGCTGGGCGCCAACGGCGCCGGGAAGACCACGACGCTGCTGACCCTGTCGGGCGACCTCAAGCCGATGGGCGGCGAGGTGCGCTGGCAGGGCCGCGCGGTGCGCGACTCGCTCTCGCGCCGCGCGCGGCGCGGCCTGGGGCTGGTGACCGAGGAGCGGTCGGTCTTCATGGGCCTCACCGCCGCCGAGAACCTGCGCGTCGGCCGCGGCCGGCCCGCCGAGGCCGTGCGGCTGTTCCCCGAGCTCGAGGACCACCTCGGCCGCCGGGCGGGGCTGCTCTCCGGCGGCCAGCAGCAGATGCTCACGCTCGGCCGCGCCCTCGCGGCCCGCCCGCGGGTCCTGCTCGCCGACGAGCTCTCGCTCGGGCTCGCGCCGCTGATCGTGCGGCGGCTGCTCGCGGCGGTCCGCGCCGCCGCCGACCAGGGCGTCGGCGTGCTGCTCGTCGAGCAGCACGTCCGCCAGGCGCTCGCGGTCGCCGATCGCGCGCATGTGATGTCGCGCGGGGAGATCGTGTTGAGCGGGACGGCGCGCGAGCTGCGCGGGCGGATCGCGGAGATCGAGGCGTCCTACCTGGCGGGCGCCGCGGTGGGGTCGTGACGACGACGAGGAGGACGGGCATGGACGATCGCCGGGCGATCGAGGACGTGCTGGCGCGGTTCATCTTCGCGCTGGACCGCTTGGAGTGGGAGCGCTTCGAGGACTGCCTGACCGAGGACTTCCGCTACGGGTTCAAGGAGCCCGACGGCGAGCGCTGGGTGTGGTTCGCGGGCCGCGACGAGATGGTCGCGCGGATCCGCGTGGTCGCCGAGGGCGCGGTGACCTCGCAGCACTTCTGCCCCAACCCGCTGATCGAGGTCGACGGCGACGAGGCCATGATGCTCGTCAACCACATGGCGCACGTGTGGCAGCGCGACCCCGACGGCGGGCCGCCGCGGCGCTCCGACGTCGCCGGCCGCTGGGAGGCCGAGCTGCGCCGCGGCGGTCCGCACGGCTGGCGCTTCAGCGGCATGGTCTTCGACCCGACGTTCCTGGACCCCTGGCACGACGACCTGCGCGCGTTCCCGCCGCGCGGGCCGGCGGCGCGGACTCCCTGGGCCGCGCGATGAGGTTCGTGCTCGTCCACGGCGCCGGGAGCGGCGCGTGGGCGTGGGAGCGGCTGATCCCCGAGCTGGAGTCGCTCGGCCACGACGCGGTCGCGATCGACCTGCCCGGCGCCGGCGCGCGCCGTGACGAGCCGGCCACGCTCGACGGCTACCGCGACGCGGTGCTCGACGTGCTGTGCGACGGCGACGTGCTCGTCGGCCACTCGATGGGCGGCTACGTCATCAGCCTCGTGGCCGACGCCGCGGCCGAGCGGGTCGGTCACCTGATCTACCTCGCCGCGGGCGTGCCGACGGAGGGCCGCTCGATGGTCGACGCGACGCCGCTCTCGGACCTCGGCATGGACGACTTCATCCGCTCGGTCGACACGCCGCACGGGCCGGCGTTCGAGCTGCGCTCCCCCGAGGCCGCGCGCGAGCTGCTCGGGCACGACTGCGACGCGCAATGGGGGCGGCGGACGTTCGCGCTGCGGGCGCCCCAGCAGCTCGCCCCGGCGCAGATCCCCCTGCACCTGCCGCGGTTCTGGGCCAGCGACATCCCGCGCAGCTACGTGCTCTGCACCGAGGACCGCTCAGGGGCGCTGCGGTTCGTGGAGGGGTTCCTGGAGCGGCTCGGGCTCGACCGCGCGTACGTGATCGAGGGGTCGCACTCGGCGATGGTGAGCCGGCCGCGGCGGACGGCGGAGGTCCTGATCGCCGCGGCGGCGGCCGGCGGCGGGCGGGCTGCGGCACGAGGGGCGCGCGCCGGCGGGAGGTCCGCTGCTCGGCGGGTCGGCGCCGGCGGGCGCGACGGCGACGGAGAGGAGCGCGGATGAGCGTGGGACGAGGACGGTTCGACGGGCGGGCGGCGATCGTCACCGGCGCGGGGTCGGGGATCGGGGCGGCGACGGCGCAGCGGTTCGCGCGCGAGGGCGCGCGGGTCGCGCTGCTCGACGTCGACGCCGAGCCGGTCGAGGCGCTGGCGGAGCAGCTGACGGGCGAGGGCATCGCCGCGCACGCGGTCGTCGCCGACGTGGCGTCGCCCGCCGCGGTGGCGCGCGCGGTGGAGGAGGCCGAGGCCGAGCTCGGGCCCGCCGACGTGCTCGTCAACAACGCGGGCGTCGTGCGCGTGGCGCCGTTGCACGAGCTGCCCGAGGAGCTCTGGGACCTCCAGATCGACGTGAACCTCAAGGGCGCGTACGCGACGTGCCGAGCGGTGCTGCCGGGGATGGTCGCGCGCGGCGGCGGCGTCGTGGTCAACGTCGCCTCCGTGTTCGCCTCGCGCGGCTGGAGCGGCGTGGCGACCTATGGGGCCAGCAAGGGCGGGATCGTTGCCCTCACCAAGCATCTGGCGATCGAGTATGCGCCGGCGGTCCGCGTCAACTGCGTGTCGCCCGGCACGACGCTCACGCCCGGGACCGAGGCGGGGATCGCCGCCTCGCCCGATCCCGACGGCACCCGCGCGGCGCTCGCGGCCTCCAACCGGGGCATCGGACGGCTCATCGAGGCGCACGAGATCGCCGCGGCGATCCTGTTCCTCGCCTCCGACGACGCGTCGGCGATCGTCGGCCACGAGCTGGTCGTCGGCGGCGGGCAGGGGGTGGCGGTCTGATGGGCGCGCTCATCGAGGGCCGTACCGCGGAGGCGTTCGTGCAGGCGATGATCGACGACCTCTTCGCCGCGGCCGACGCCGCCGCGCTGCGCGCGGCGGCCGACCGCTGGCTCACCGACGACTACGCCCAGACGACCGACGGCCGGCGCGTCACCCGCGACGAGCAGCTCGCGCACCTGGAGCACCTGCGCGCGCAGGTGCGCTCGGTCGGCTTCGACGTCCAGCAGGCCGTCTACGACGGCAGGTGGCTGGCCGTGCGCCACCTCGGGCGAGCGGAGCTGGCCGACGGCAGGGTCGTCGACAGCGAGGTGGCGACGTTCTTCCGCCTCGACGGTGGGCGGATCGCCGAGGCCTACGAGCTGACGCGCCCGATCTCCGGCGACGACGCCGACCGCACGGTCCACACCGCGCGCTGACCGACCACGACCAAGCAAGGAGCGCCGCATGGCAGACGCAGCAGTCGCCGCCCGTCAGATCGCCCTCGATCCCGATCCGCTGGAGGCCTACCGTATCTCCGCCGGGTTCGTCGTCGGCGACCTGATCCTCCTCTCCGGCCAGGGCTCGATCGACGAGCAGGCCCAGGTCGTCCACCCCGGCGACTTCGCCGCGCAGTTCGAGCGCACGCTGACGAACATCGACGGGGTGCTGCGGCTGGCGGGCTCGCGCCTGGAGCGCGTGGTCAAGGCGACGATCTACCTGACCGACATGGCCCACTTCCCGCAGGTCGTGGAGCTGCGCGAGCGCTTCGGCCGGCCCTACCCGGCCGACACGATCGTCGAGGTCGCCTCGCTGGCCCACCCCGACCTGCTCGTGGAGATCGACGTCATCGCGCTCGCGGGCGACGGCCGGATCGAGGGACGGTCCTGATGCCCACGCTCGAGGAGCGGGTGCGCGCGCTGGAGGACAAGCAGGAGATCGAGGAGGTCGTCCTGCGCTACGGCCGCGGGCTGGACCGCCTCGACTGGGACATCGTGCGCTCCTGCTATCACCCAGATGCCTTCGACGACAGCGGCGTCCACGCGGCGCCGGTGGACGAGTTCATCGCATGGTCGATGGAGTTCGTGCCGTCGATCGCCGACCTGACGATGCACGTGACCGGCAACGTGCTGATCGACCTCGACGGCGACCGCGCCAACGTCGAGTCCTACGTCGTCGGCCTGCACCGCAAGACGGGCGAGGACGGCGTGACGAGGGACATGATCGTCGGCGCGCGCAACCTCGATCGGTTCGAGCGTCGCGACGGTGCCTGGAAAATCGCGCACCGCACGCTCGTCTACGAATGGAGCCGCGAGGACCCGGTGCTCGTGCAGTGGCCGGTGGAGCCGTCGTTCACGGTCGGCCGGCGCGATCGCGACGACCTCGTCTACCACCTCGCGGCGGCGTGGGGGCCGCGCGAGTGACGCCGGCCACGGGCGGCGGATCGTGCTGATCGTCCGCCGCCGCGGCGGGCTGGACCTCGTCACGCAGGGCGAGCACGCGCGACTGGCGGGCGACCTGGCGGCGGCGTGGGGTAACGCGGCGTTCGCCGGCCCGGCACGGCGGGAAGGGCTGCTGCTCGCCGCGCGCCGCCACGACGACGGCTGGCGCTCCAGCGACGACACGCCGGCGTTCGACGCGGCGCGCGCCCGGCCGCTGCACTTCCTCGAGCTGGGCCTCGCGGAGCTGATGGCGCTCTACGAGCCGGGCGTGCGGGCGGTGCAGGCCGACGACCCGTACGCCGGCCTGCTCGTCTCGATGCACTGGATCGGGCTGCTCCACGGGCGCTGGGGCCTCGAGGGCGCTGCGCCGGCCGCGCTCGCCGCGCAGGCGGGCGAGCTGCGGCTGGCCGAGGAGGCGCGCTGGGCGCGGGCGCGGCTGGACGCCTGGGATGGCGCGGGGCCGCGCAGCGCGTTCGAGGCCGGGCTCTGGCACGACTACGACCTCCTGCAGGCGGTCGACCAGCTGTCGCTCGCGCTCTGCACGATGGATCCCGACGTGCCCGCCGACCCCGGGCGGGCGCCGGTGCGCGTCTCCGCGACGCTGGCCGAGATCGAGCACGACCGTGCCGTACGGATCGTGGCGGGGGCGCCGACCGGGCCGGCCCGGTCGCACGTGGATCTCGCGGTGACGGTCGCCGATCGCGGCGTCGCGCGCGTGGAGCCGTGGCCGCTGCGGGACGAGTGCTCGGTCGAGATCGCCATCCGGCGCATCCCCGACCGCACGTACGCGAGCGCGCACGACGCGGCGCGCGCATGGGCCGACGCCGACGTCCGCCGCGTCGACTGGCGGCTCGTCGGGCCCGGCTCGTAGCCGGCCTGCGATCCGGCAGTGGCGATCGGCGAGCCTGCGGCCCGCTTTCGTCCTACGATCTGGCGATGGTGTCGCCGTCTCGTCAGGATCGGGTCGCCCGGCTCTGCCGGCTGCTCGACGATCGGCTCGACGATGTCGGCGTCGAGCTGACGCGCCGCATCCGGGAGGAGATCCCTTCCTACGGCCGGGTGCCGCTGGCCGAGCACCGCGAGACCGTGCGCGAGCAGGCGCGAACGCTGCTGGCCGGGCTGGCCGCCGGCGCCGAGCCGACGGCCGAGCAGCTGCGCTGGACCCAGGTGGCGGCCCGGCGCCGGGCATACCAGGGCCTGGCGGTCTACGACGTGCTCGCGGCGTTCCACATCGTGCCCCGCGCCCTGTGGGATGCGCTGGGCGACGAGGACGAGGCAGCGGCCGACCCCGACGCGCTGGTGGCGCTGCTCGGCTCGATGTGGACATGGACACAGTCGATGAGCAGCGTCGTCGCCGATGCCTACGCGGAGGAGACCGGCGCTCGCCAAGGTCACGAGGTCAGCCTGCGCCACCGCCTGTTCGAGGCGCTGCGGGGCGGGGGTGGGATGGTCGAGCAGGCCGCCGAGCTGGCGCGCGAGCTCGAGTACGACCCCGCCCGCTCCTTCCAGGCGTTCTGCGCACCGGCCGGCTCCTGGCCCCAGAAGCAGATCGACCTCCTCCAGCGCGGGCTCCAGCACCTCTCGGGCACGGTGCACTGCGGGCTGCGCGGCGACGTCCTGATCGCGCTTGCCCAGGACGTCGACGCGGCCGAGGTCTCGTCGCGGATGGCGCGTCTGGCGGGGCCGGCCAGGGCGTTCGGCGTCGGCCTGGAGCGGCTCGGCCTGGCCGGGGCGGACATGAGCATCGCCGACGCGGAGCGCGCGCTGGTCATCGCGCTGGCCCGCGGCGAGCCGATCGCGCGCTTCGAGGACGTGTGGATGCCGGCCATGCTGGCCGGCTCGCGCGAGCGGCTGGATCCGCTGCTGGCCACTGGCCGCGCGGTCGCTCGCCAGCACCCGCAGCTCGCCGAGACGGTGACCGTCTTCGCCGAGAGCGGCTTCACCCTGGCCGGGGCGGCCGAGACCCTGATCGTGCATCCCAACACGGTCGCCTATCGGCTCGGTCGCTGGGAGAAGCTCACCGGCTGGGATCCGCGTTCGCTGCCGGGGCTGCTGCGGTCGATCGCCGCGCTGACGATCCCGGACGACACAGGGCCTGTGGAATCCACAGTGGTTCCCGCGGAGAAGTCCTCGGTTGCGCCGATGACAGACGCGCCCTCGGCGCCTTAGCCTCCCGGCCAGCCTGAGCGGTCCGGCTGCAAGCCGGGCCGCGCGACGCCCACAGGAGAGCGCTGCGATGTCCACCGCCCTGGCCTTCGATCCGGCGGACGCCGGCTTCCAGGCCGACCGATACCCGACGTACCGTCGCCTGCGCGACGAGGCGCCCGCGCTGAAGACCGAGCTCAATGGCCGGCCGTGTCGCATCGTCACCCGCTACGCCGACGTCGACGCGGTCCTGCGCGACGAGCGCGCTCGCGTCCAGCCCTCGCCCGGCGAGGTGCCCGCCCACGTCGGCACCGGCCCGGCATCGGACTTCTACCGCTACTCGCTGCCGTGCATCGACGCGCCCGACCACACGCGGCTGCGGCGGCTCATGACGCCAGCGTTCACGCCGCGGACGGTCGCCAAGATGCGCGGCTGGATCGAGGAGATCGTGCAGCGTCGCCTCGACGAGCTGACCGGCGCCGGCGAGATCGAGTTCGTGCACGACTTCGCCGCCGTCGTCCCGGCGCAGATCGCCTGCCGGCTGATCCACGCGCCCGAGGCCGACGCCAAGGAGCTGCTGAGCCGCCAGCCCGCGCTCAACGCCGTACTCAGCCAGGGCGACGTGAGCGCCGAGGCGCTCGCGGCCGCCGACGCGGCCGCCCAGTACTACTTCGACTACTTCGGCGAGATCATCGACGCGCTGCGCGGGAAGCTGCCCGACGACGACGTGGTCGGGGCGATGCTCGCCGCCGAGGAGGACGGCGACCGCCTCTCGCGCATCGAGCTGGTCACCGCGCTCATCGGGCTACTGATCGCCAGCTACCACACGACGATGGTGAGCTTCACCTCGGCGGTCCACTCGCTGCTCACCCATCCCGACCAGCTCGCCCTGCTGCGCGCCGACGCCCAGACCGCGGCCGGCGCGTGGGAGGAGAGCCTGCGCTACGACGCGCCGATCCACTTCATCTGGCGCGATCTCGTCGCGCCGATGGAGATTGCCGGCGACCGCGTCGAGGCGGGCGAGCACCTCGTCCTCGGCCTGGCCGCGGCCAATCGCGACGAGCGGCGCTTCCCGGACCCCGACCGCTTCGACATCCGGCGCGACGACCGGCGCCACATGGCGTTCGCGGCCGGCAGCCATTACTGCCTGGGCACGCCGCTGTCGCGCTTGGAGGGCGCGGTGTTCCTGCCACGGTTCTTCGCCCGCTTCCCGGGGGTCGCGCTCACCGGCGAGCCGCTGACGCGCTACCCCGACCTGACCTTCACGTTCATCGAGCGGCTGCCGCTGCGCCTGGGCCCGGCCGCATGAGGGTCGTGCTCGACCAAACGCTGTGCTGCGGCTTCGGCAACTGCGCGGAGACCTGCGCGGAGGTGTTCGAGCTGGACGACACCGTCAACCGCGCGCGCGTGATCCGCGCCGAGCCGCCCGCGCGGCTCGGCGCGGCCGTCCTGCGTGCGGTCAGCGAGTGCCCGACGGCGGCGATCACCGTGCGCGACGGAGAGGCTGCATGAGGCTCGCGACGTACGGTCCCGCCGGCGGCGAGCAGCCCGCCGTCTTCGTCGACGACGCCACGATCCTGCCGCTGCGCCCGGTGCTCGACCGCGCCGGCGTGGGCGTCGACGACGTCTGTGACCTGCTGGCGCTGTGGCCGGCGGTCGAGTCGCTCGTGCGGGCGGCGCTGGAGCGCGGCGACGGCGAGCCGTTGGCGGTCGGCGACGTGCGGCTGGGGCCGCCGGTGCCGCGGCCCGGCAAGGTCGTCGCGATCGGCTTCAACTACGCCCAGCACGGCGACGGCATCCTGCCCGCCGAGCCGCCTCCGGGCGAGCCGATCGTGTTCCTCAAGCCGCCGACCTGCGTTTGCGGGCCGAACGATCCGCTCGTGCGGCCGCCGGAGACCGACCAGCTGGACTACGAGGTCGAGCTCGGGGTCGTCATCGGCCGCGCGGGGCGGCGGATCGATCGCGACGCGGCGCTCGCGCACGTCGCCGGCTACCTCGTCGCCAACGACGTCACGGCGCGCGACGTGGCGATCGGCGCGATGCACCACAGCCCGCTGCTGGCGCAGATCGCCCGCGGCAAGGGCTTCCCGACGTTCTGCCCCACGGGACCGTGGCTGGCGACGCCCGACGAGGTGGACGGCAGCGAGCTGCGCCTGCGTCTCTCGGTCAATGGGCAGCCGCGCCAGGACGCCCGGACGAGCCAGATGGTCGTCGACGTCGCGGGGCTGATCGCCTCGGTCAGCGCGACGATGGAGCTGCGGCCCGGTGACCTGATCCTCACCGGCACCCCGCCGGGCTGCGGCTTCCAGCTGGACCCGCCGGCCTACCTGGCGGCCGGCGACCGGGTGCGCGCGAGCATCACCGGCCTGGGGGAGATCGACCAGGTCGTCGTCGACGAGGCGCTCGCGCCCACCGCCTGACCCCATCCACGGGCCGCCGACGGCCCCTGTCATCGGAGGAGAACCAATGCCTGTCCCCACCGGGCGCGCCCGCGCGCGCCTGCTCACCGCGCTGCTCGCGGCGGCGCCGCTCGCCGTCGTGGGCTGCGGCTCTTCGAGCGACGACGCCGCCACCGGCGCGAAGACCAGCGGCGCGACCGCGCCCAAGACGACGGCCGCCCAGCCCGGCGGCGCCCCGATCAAGCTCACGATCATCAGCCAGACCACGCAGCAGGGCGGCGTCGGCGAGCCCGAGGTCGCGGCCGCCGCTCGCGCGCGGGTCGAGGCGATCAACGCCGCCGGCGGCATCCAGGGCCGTCCGGTGGAGCTCACCGCCTGCGACTCCAAGCAGGACCCCAACGCGACGCGCGCCTGCGCGCGCCAGGCGGTCGCGGACGGCTCCGTGGCGGTCGTCGGCACGACCACGACGACCGAGGCGTCGGTCTTCCCGGTCCTGGAGCAGGCGCACGTGCCGGCCATCGGGACCACGCCGATGACGGCAGCAGCCGGCGAGAGCAAGGCCGCCTACTGCTTCAACCCGGGCGTCGCCGGCGACTTCCTGGCCCTCGTGCCGGCGCTGGCCGACGCGGGCGCCAAGAAGGTGTCGATGGTCTACCCGTCCAACGTCGCGGCCGTCAGCGCGGCCGCGAAGGCCGCGTTCGACCAGGGCGTGAAGAAAGCGGGGGTCGAGGCGGGGACGCCGGTCGGCTACACCTGGGGCGAGACGCAGTTCGACACGCCGGTGGCAAAGGTGCTCGAGGGCGGTGTGGACGGCGTGGTCGCGGTCGCGCCGGGTGCGACCCTCGCGCCGCTCGTCCAGACGCTGCGCCAGCAGAGCGCCGACGTGCGGGTCGCGACCACGTCGGTCTCGCTGACGCCGGACGTGATCGAGGCGCTCGGGGCGGCGGCCGACGGGATCTCCGCGGTGACGCTGACCCAGCCGGCGACGGCGACGCAGCTGAAGGGCATCAAGCTCTTCAACGCCGACATGGATGCCTACGCCAAGGGCGAGGCCCGCACCGACCTCGCGATCAACGCCTGGGCGGCGGTCTGGGCGTTCGAGCGGATCGCGCAGCAGCTGCCGTCGATCACCCGCGCCAGCGTGACGAAGGCGATGGAGCAGCTCGACGGGCTCGACATGGGCGGCATCTACCCGCCTCTGTCGGCGCGGGGCGACACCGCCGCGTTCCCGGGGCTGGGCTGCGCGATGAACACCAAGGTGGTCTTCGCCAAGGTCGACGGCGGCAAGCTCGTGGCGCTGCACCCCGGCGAGTTCTACGACCCCGTCGCCGGCTGAGCCGATGAGCACGGCGCTGACCTTCGCGCTGCTCGGGCTCGGCGTCGGGGCCGCGTACGCGATCGCCGCGCTGGGGATCGTGGTCGTCTACCGCGGCTCCGGCGTCGTTAACTTCGCGCACGTCGGCATGGCGATCGTCAGCGCGTTCGCCTACGCCGAGGCGCGCGACGCCGGCTGGCCTGTGGTCGGCGCCGTGTTCGTCGGGCTGGGCGTCGCCGCTGTCGTGGGGCTGCTGACCCACCTGCTCGTCATGCAGCGGATGCAGCACGCGTCGACGCTGACGCGCGTGGTCGCCACGCTGGGGCTCCTCACGGTGCTGCAGTCGGCGGCCACGCTGAAGTACGGCGACGGCATCCGGCTCGTGCCGTCGCTGCTGCCCAAGGATCCGGTCCACGTCGGCGACGCCGTCGTCGGTGCCGACCGGCTGTGGCTGCTGGCGATCAGCGCGGCGCTCGGCGTCGTGCTGTGGGTCGCGTACCGCTTCACCCGCTTCGGGCAGCTGACGACCGCGGTGGCCGAGAGCCCGCGGGCGGTCGCGGCGCTCGGCCGCTCGCCCCAGCGCGTGGCGATGGCCAACTGGGTCATCGGCGCCGTGCTGGCGGGCGCGGCCGGCATCCTGCTCGCCCCGGTCGTCGGGCTGTCGGTCGCGCAGCTCAGCCTGCTGCTGATCCCGGCCCTGGCGGCGGCGCTCGTGGGCGGGTTCTCGTCGTTCGGCCTGACGTGGGCCGGCGCCGTGGCGATCGGCGTGGCCCAGTCGGAGATCACGCGGTACGTGTCGGCGCCGGGCTGGTCGTCGGCGCTGCCGATCCTCGTGGTGATCGCGATCCTGCTTCTGCGCGGCCACGCGCTGCCCGAGCGCGGTGCGCTTCAGGACCGGCTGCCGGCGGTCGGCAGCGGGCTCGTCCGTCCGGCCGTCGTCGTCGCAGCGATCGGGGCCTGCGCCGTGCTCGTGTGCGTGCTCGGCGGCGCCTGGATCGACGCGATCACGACAGCGCTCATCACCGCGCTGGTGTGCCTGTCGCTGACCGTGCTGACCGGCTACACGGGCCAGCTCTCCCTGGCCCAGTTCGCCCTGGCGGGCTGCGCGGCGCTCGTCGCGGCGCGCTCGTCGGCGGTCTGGGGGCTGCCGTTCTGGCTGGCAGGGCTGCTGGCGGTCGTCGTCACGACCGGCGCCGGCCTACTCGTCGCCCTGCCTGCGCTGCGCACCCGCGGCGTGACGCTGGGCATCGTCACGTTGGGCGTCGCGGTCGTCGTCCAGCAGGTCGTCATGGGCAACCCGGCGTACACCGGCGGCATCCTCGGCACGACGGTCGACCCGCCGAGCATCGCCGGGCTGTCGCTGGACGCCACGACGCACCCCACGCGTTACGCGCTGCTGTGCCTGACCTGTGTGGCGGTGGCCGGCTGGGTCGTGTCGTGCCTGCGGCGGGGGCGGACCGGCCGGCGGCTGCTGGCCGTGCGCGGCAACGAGCGCGCGGCCGCCTCGCTGGGGCTCGACGTGGTGGCGGTGAAGCTGTACGCGTTCGCGGTCTCCGCCGCGCTGGCGGCGGTCGGCGGTGTGCTGTTGGCCTTCCAGGCGCCGACCGTGCTGTTCGATGGCTACACGCCGCAGCGATCGATCGACGTGCTCGGCGTGACCGTCATCGGAGGCCTGGGCTTCATCGGGGGCGCGCTCGTCGGCGCGGCCGGCGCGGCCGGCGGGCCGATCGCCTACGGGCTCGACCAGGTCACCGACTCGCGCGACTGGCTGGGGCTCGTCACCGGCGTGGTCATGCTCCTCACGCTGGCGACCGCGCCCGACGGCCTGTTCGCCCTGAAGGCGCGCGCGGCCGCGCGGCTGGCGTCCCGGCTGCGCCGGGGCTCGGGCGCCCCGGCGCCTGCGGCTGCGCCCGCGGCGTCGGCCGCGCCCGCCGGCGCCGAGCCGGTCGCGCCGCGCCGGCTGCGCGCCGACGACCTCGCGGTCGCCTTCGGCGCCACCCAGGCGCTAAACGGCGTGTCGCTCGAGCTGGCGCCGTGCGAGGTGCTCGGCGTCATCGGCCCCAACGGCGCGGGGAAGACCACGCTCGTCGACGTGCTGACCGGGTTGACGCGGCCCGACCGCGGCGCCGTGACGCTCGACGACCGCGACGTCACGCGCCTGTCGCTCGCCGCCCGGGCGCGGGCCGGCGTCGTGCGCTCCTACCAATCGCTCGAGCTCTTCGACGACCTGACCGTGGCCGAGCACCTACGCGTCCCGTCCGACGATCGCGGCCGGATGTCATGGGCGACCGATCTCGTCCGGCCACGCGAAGGCGCGTTGGCGCCGGCCGCGCTGGCCGCGATCGAGGAGCTCGGGCTGGCCGCCGTCCTCGATCGGATCCCCGGCGAGCTCTCCTACGGCCAGCGCCGACTGCTGGCGATCGCCCGCGCGCTCGCGGCGCGCCCGTCGGTGCTACTCCTCGACGAGCCCGCCGCCGGCCTGGACGAGGAGGAGCGCGCCGAGCTCGAGCGCCTGCTGCGCCGGCTCGCCGGCGAATGGGGCCTCGCGGTGCTCCTCGTGGAGCACGACGTCGCGCTCGTGGCCGGCGCGTCGGACCGCGTGGTGGCGCTGGACTTCGGCCGCGTCATCGCCGAAGGCGCGCCGGACGCGGTGCTGGCCGACCCGGCCGTCGTCCGCGCATACCTCGGCGGGGACACGGACGGCGCGCCACCCAGTGGCGCCCTCGCGACGGGAGGATCCCATGACCGTTGACGCGCCATTGCTCGAGGCGCGCGGGCTGTCGGCCGGCTACGGCGCGCTGGCCGCCGTGCGCGATCTCGACCTGACGCTGCGCGCCGGGGAGGTGGTCGCGCTGCTGGGCGCCAACGGCGCCGGCAAGACGACCACGATCCTCACGCTCTCCGGAGCCCTGGCGCCCTTGGGCGGCGAGTTGCGCTGGCAGGGCCGGCCGACCCGCGCCCCCCTCGAGCGCCGCACCCGCGACGGGCTCGGGCTCGTCCTCGAGGAGCGCTCGGTGTTCACGCGCCTCACCGTGGCCGAGAACCTCAACGTCGGGCGCGGCGCGCCGGAGGTCGCGCTCGAGCTCTTCCCCGAGCTGCGCCCGCACCTGCGCCGTCGCGCCGGCCTGCTGTCGGGCGGCCAGCAGCAGATGCTCACGGTCGCCCGGGCCCTGGCCGCGCGCCCGCACGCGCTGCTCATCGACGAGCTCTCGCTCGGCCTCGCGCCGGCGCTCGTGCAGCGGCTGCTGGAGGCGGTGCGCGCCGCTGCCGCCGGCGGCGTGGGGCTGCTACTCGTCGAGCAGCACGTGCGCCAGGCGCTCGCGGTCGCCGACCGCGCCTACGTGCTGCGGCGCGGGCGCGTCGTGCTCGAGGGCGCCACGGCGGACCTGGCGACGCGCGTGGACGAGATCGAGCGAATGTATCTCGCCAGTCCCGATCGAGAGGAGCATCCGTGACGAGCCAGGCGACCACGGCCGACGGCCTGGTCTTCGACGTGCGCACCTGGGGGCCGCCCGACGGGCGCCCGCTGTTGGCGCTGCACGGCTTTCCGCAGTGCGCGGCCAGCTGGAGCGGCGTCGCCGAGCGGCTGGCCGGCGCCGGCGTCCGCGTCACGGCCTTCGACCAGCGGGGCTACTCGCCGGGCGCGCGGCCGCCGTTGGAGACGTACGATCTCGACGCCTACGTGGCCGACGCGCTCGGCGTGGCCGACGCGCTCGGCCTGGAGCGCTTCGACCTCGCCGGCTTCGGCATGGGTGCCGTGCAGGCCTGGGAGCTCGCGGCGGTCGCGCCGGAGCGGGTCCGATCGCTGACCGCGCTGCGCTTCCCGCATCCGCGCGCGTTCGCCCACGGCGTGGCCACCGATCCTCAGCAGCGCGCCGCCTGGCAGGCGCTGGAGGAGATGAGCCCGCCGGAGCCGGCCGCCCGCGCACTGCTGGCCGACGACGCCCATGGGCTGCGCGCGTTCCTGGCCGGCTCGGGGATGCCGGACGACGTGGTCGAGCCGACCGTCGCGCGGCTGCGCGACGAGGACGTGCTCGCGGCGGCGATCGCCTGGCACCTGGTGCCCGTGGAGCGGATGGCGGCGGTCGGCGAGACGACGGTCCCGACGCTCTATGTGTGGACCGACGGTCCGGCGCTGACCGCGCGGACTGCGGCGGCCTGCGGCGCGCATGTGACCGGCGCGCTGCGGACGGTGAAGCTCGCGGGGATCGGCCATTGGATCCTGGAGACGGGGCCCGGCGCCCTCGCGCCGGTCGTCGTCGAGCACCTGGAGACGACGGCATGAGCGGCGAGCGCCTACGCGTGCGCGGTCGCGTCCGGCGACCCGACGCCGACGAGGTCGCAGAGCTCGCGCGTGCCGAGCACCTCCACCTGAGCGTTGAGGAGGCCGCGGCGTTCAGCGACGCGATCGGGATGGCCTTCGGCGCCCTCGACGCGATCGACGACCTGCCACCGCTGCCGCGGCCGTCGCGACCGCCGGTGACGCGGGATCCCGGCGGGCCGCCCGAGCCCGGGAGCGACCCGCTGTGCGCCTTCATCCGCCGCTGCGACGTACGCGGGGCGTCCGACGGGCCGTTGGCGGGGGTGACGGTGGGCCTGAAGGACTCGATCGCGGTGGCCGGCGTGCCGCTGACCAACGGGTCGCGGACGACACCGTTCGTGCCCGGCGAGGACGCGGTCGTCGTCGAGCGGCTGCTGGACGCGGGCGCGTGGATCGTCGGCAAGCTGACGATGGACGACTTCTCGATGGCCGGGACCGGCGAGACGTGCGCCTTCGGCGTCCCGCGCAACCCGCGCGACCCGCGGCGGTCGGCGGGCGGCTCGTCGGGCGGGACGGGCGCGGCGGTCGCCGGCGGGCTCGTCGACCTGGGGCTCGGGGTCGACTCGGGCGGGTCGGGCCGTGTGCCGGCGGCGTTCTGTGGCGCGATCGCGCTGAAGGCGACGCACGGGCGCATCCCCGCCCACGGCTGTACGCACGCCGATCACACGATCGACGCGGTCTGCCCGACGACGACGTCGGTGGAGCTGCTCGCGCGCGTCGTCGACGCGATCTCCGGCCACGACGACCGCGACCCGCTCTGGGTCCGGGCGCGACCGGAGCAGACCAGCTGCGTGGCGACGCTCGAGCACGGAGTCGAGGGCCTGCGCATCGGCCTCGTCCGGGAGACGCTGGGCGAGCCGTGCCAGCCCGCGGTGCGTGCCGGCGTGGACCGGGTGGCCGACGCGCTTGTCGCGGCCGGCGCGACGGTCGTCGACGTGAGCGTGCCGCTGTGGCGCGCGGCCGGTCCGATCCGCCTGCCGCTCTACGCGCTGTCGATGTGGGCGATGGCCCAGTCCGACGGGATCGGCTGGGGCCATCTGGGCGAGGTCGAGCCGGAGCGGGCGCGCGCGTTCGGCCTCGTGCGACGGGCGGAGGCCGACGACTTCCCGCCGCTGCTGAAGCTGTGGCTGCTGATCGGGCGCTCCTGCCAGAAGCAGAACCTCGTGCACTACCTCGCCAAGGCCCAGCGCGTGCGGCGGGCGCTGCGGGGCCAGATCGACGCGGCGCTGACCCAGGCCGACCTTCTGCTGACGCCGACCACGCCGATCACGGCGCCCGAGCTGCTGGATCGGCCGGCGACCGAGATCGAGCTGCTGTCGCGCCTGGACGCCCGCGCCGGTGTGGACACCTCG
Source organism: uncultured Solirubrobacteraceae bacterium (assembly GCA_964422645.1). Classification (GTDB taxonomy): domain Bacteria; phylum Actinomycetota; class Thermoleophilia; order Solirubrobacterales; family Solirubrobacteraceae; genus Capillimicrobium. The sequence continues at coordinate 182,870 of CAYRCB010000013.1, forward strand.
CCGCTCAACCTCGGCGGCCATCCCGCGCTGGCCATGCCCAGCGGCCTGGACGACGACGGCCTTCCGACCTCGGCCCAGCTCGTCGGTCGTCACTTCGAGGACGAGCTGACCCTGCGCGCGGCTCGCGTGGTCGAGCGCGCCGATCTGCTGCACAGCCAGAAGGAGACGACGTGATGGTGGAGCGCCTGACGTTCGGCGACGAGATCTCGGCCTATTCGACGGTCGCGATCGCCAGCGGCCGCATGGCCTACGTCTCCGGCCACGGACCGCTGCGCGACGGCGCGATCGTCTCCGGGACGGTCGAGGAGCAGACGCGCCTGACGCTCGAGAACCTGCGCACGACGATCGAGCGCGCGGGGGGCACACTCGACGGCGTCGTGAAGTGCAGCTGCTTCCTGGCCGATCCGGGCGACTTCCACGCGTTCGACGGCGTGTACCGCGAGTTCTTCGCGCCCGGCCGGCGGCCGGCCCGCACGACCGTGGTCGCCGGTCTGTACGGCGGCATGAAGGTCGAGATCGAGGCGGTGGTCGCGCTGGCGGAGTGACGCGGTTGCCGCGGACGTAACCTGACGTTATTGTCCTACGAGATTGCCGGTCAGTATCGGCTGACCGAGTATCGGCAAAGGGGGACGGAGGGTGACGTTCGATATGCGGCGCGGCGGCGCGGTGCTCACGACGCTGGGCGCGACAGCGCTCATGGCGTGCGGCGGGGCCGATGACCGCAAGAGCACGGCCACGACCAAGCTCACGGGTGCACCGATCAAGATCGGGCTCATCAGCAACGAGACGACGCCGAAGTCGGGGCTGACGAACCCCGATCCGCGGGTCGCGGCGCAGACGCGCGTACAGTCCGTCAACGCCCGTGGCGGGATCAACGGACGGCCCCTGGAGCTGATCGCCTGTGACGGCAAAGAGGATCCGAACGTCTCGGCCAACTGCGCTCGCCAGATGGTCGACGACGGCGTCGTGGCGGTGATGGGCGCCGCCAACGGCGCCGAGGCGCAGATCCATCCGGTGCTCGACCGCGCCGGCATCGCGGCGATCGGCGTGATCCCGGAGACGTCGGCCGCGGGGGAAAGCAAGACGGCGTTCTGCTTCTCACCGGGCGTCGTCGGGGACTTCCTCGGGGCGCCGATGCTGCTCAAGAGCGAGGGGGCGAGCCGGATCTCGATGATGTTGCCGGGCGGCGTGCCCGGCACCGCGCCCGCGAAGGCAGCCTTCGAGATGGCCGTCAAGCAGGCGGGCGTGACCAACGCCGGCGTGATCACCTACACGTACGGACAGAGTCAGTTCGACGCCGAGGTGGCCAAGGCCGCGGCCAACGGCGCCGACGGGCTCTTCGCGGTCGCGACGTCGCAGACCCTGGCGCCCCTGCTGCAGACGGTCAAGCGCCAGCAGCCCGACCTGCCCGTCGTGACGCTCACGCTGGACCTGTCGCCGGGCGTCTTGCAGTCGCTGGGCGCCCAGGCCGAGGGCATCTACGCTGTCGGCCTGGGGCAGCCGGCGACCTCCGACGCCCCCAACACGCGCCGATTCCGCGAGGACATCGAGCGCTACGCCGACGAGCCGGCGACCACCGACTTCGCGATCAACGCCTGGGAGGCGGTCTGGGTCTTCGAGCAGGTGGCGTCCAAGCTCGCGACGATCGACCGGGCGTCGGTGCTCGCGGCGATGCGCGCGCTCGACGACTTCGACATGGGCGGCATCTACCCGCCGGTCACGACGAAACGACGGTTCAAGGGCTTCCCGGGGATGTCCTGCGTCGCCAACCCGACCGTCGTCTTCCAGCGCGTCGAGGACGGCAAGCTCGTCGCGATCGACGGGACGTTCGTCGATCCGTTCGCGGCCGGCGCGGCTCGATGACCGACGCGGCGCCGTTCCTGCTCGAGCACATGACCTGGGAGGAGGTCCGCGACGCCGCGGCGGCCGACGTACCCGCCGTCCTGTCGATCGGCTCGATCGAGCAGCACGGGCCGCACCTCCCGCTGGCCACCGACTCGCTGCTGCCGGCCGCGGTCGTGGCGAAGGCGGCCGAACGGACGCGGCTGGTGCACGCGCCGGTGGTGCGGTTCGGCGCCCGGTCGCGGGCGCTCAGCGGCGGTGGCGAGACGTTCCCGGGCACCCTGTCGCTGCGCGCGACGACGCTCATGGCGACGATCACCGAGGTGCTCTGCGGCCTCGCCCGCGGGGGCTTCCGGCGGCTATGCGTGCACAACTTCCACAGCGAGAACGCGGGCTTCCTCTGGGAGGCCTGCGACCTCGCCGCGGCCGAACACCCTGACGTGAGGATCCTCCTGCTCGAGAGCCCGCTGCCGCAGTTCACGCCGCAGGAGCTGGACGAGATCTTCCCCGACGGCTTCCTGGGCTGGGACATCGAGCACGCTTCGGCGATCGAGACGTCGATGATGCTCGTCCTGTACCCGGAGCTCGTGCGGACCGAGCGCATCGTCGACGACCGCTCCACTCGCCGCCCGGACTGGGACGTCGTGCCCGCGCCGCCCGAGTTCCTCACGGCCAGCGGCGTCCTGTGGAAGGCGACCGAGGCGAACCTCGCGCTGGGCCGGCGGTTCGTCGAAGCGGCGGTGCGCCGGCTGGTCGAAGCGCTCGAGGTCGAGTTCGGTCGCCCGGCGTGATCACGTTGCGAGCGCGATGAGATCGCCTCAGCCGGCGAAGAGGCGGACGACGCCGGCCGTCGTCGCCGAACCGGTCGGCGGCGGCTCGAGCATCTCGCGCGCGATCGGCGGCAGCCGCACGTCGACGTGGGCGTCCGCCGCGAGGCGCTCGACCGTCCCCACGACGCCGGCGAGCGCGCCGGGGGCCACGCCGGAGGGGGCGAAGTCCGCGGCACGCAGGCGCTGCAGCGTGCGATCCAGCATCGCGCCCGCGCCCCAGCCCTCGCGTAGGACGGACGGCCTGGATCTCGCGCCAACCTACGTGCTCGAGGGCGAGATCCGCCTCGAGTCCCGCGGCAGCCCGCCGGCCGTCCTGGGCCGCGATGACTGCGCCTACTTCCGGGCCGACCGGCCGCACCGCGTAGCCAGCGTGGGCGACGTCCCCGCCCGCGTGGTCACGGACTCGGGCCTGCAGCGCTGACGCGCTGGCGCGTCCCACACCGTCACACCACGGTGACAGCACCACGCTCGTTGTGACCATCTCGCGATCCTGGCACCGGCCGTCGAGTCAGCGGTGGGCGGCGTCGTAGAGCCGGCGGGCCTCCGCCCGCAGCCGCCACGCGGGGCGGGCGCCGTCGTCGCCGAAGACGACGTGTCCTCCGCGGGCTCCGTCGAAGCGCGGCCAGCGCGGCAGGTCCGGGCCGTTGGGGTCGCCGGTCGCCGCGAAGCGGGCCCAGGAGCGCTGCATCTGGTCCGAGAGGCGATGGTCCTCGGCGCGCGCCGGCACCCAGGCCCAGTCACCGACGCCAAAGGTGCCGAAGACGTACGGGAGCTCGATCTCGTGCGGCGCGCCCACGTCGCGCGCGGCGGGGACGTCCAGGACGCGCGCGAACTCGTAGACGAACGCGCGGTGGCCGGCCGCGGCATGCGCCGCGGCCATCGCGGCCGTCGGACACGCGAACAGCAGGTCCGTCCACCAGGCGTCGACCGCGGCGGCCAGGTCGCCGTGCGCGTCGACGTCGTACAGGGCCTGCGCCTGCGCGGCCGCCGGGCCGTACCGGGCCGCGATCGTCTCGTGGAAGGACGCGAGATCGGCGATCGCGGGCAGCAGGTCCCCCTTCGTGCTCGTCTCCCGCGCGTTGAACCCGATCAGCAGGTCGACGGGGCGCTGCGTCCCGCGCCGAAACGCGTCGATCGCGGGGGCGGGCAGCAGCGCGCCGTCGACGGCCGGTCCCCACCCGCCCGCGGGATGCCCGGAGACGGCGATCGCCGCTCGTTGCAGCTCCGCGGCCGGGGTCGAGCGCAGGCGCCGCACGAGCCGGTGGCCGCGCTCGCGGATGCCGAGCCGCTCGGCGACGGCGAGCGACAGCGTCTGCATCTCGGCGATCGTCGACACGCCGATGCCGGCGATCGCCGCGCCGCTCTGCGCGATCGCTCGATGGAAGAGGCCGTCGGTGGAGGGCATCGTCATGAACAGCCCGACCGCGCTCGCGCCCGCCGACTGGCCGAACGCGGTGACACGGTCGGGGTCGCCGCCGAACGCCGAGATGCTCTCCTGGACCCACCGCAAGGCGGCGACCTGGTCGCGCAGTCCCGCGTTCCCGGACGGCTCCGCGCCGTCGAGCTCGGGCAGGGCCAGGAAGCCCAGCGGTCCGAGCCGATAGCCGGCGGAGACGACCACCACGCCGCGCGCGGCCAGCGCCTCGCCGTCGAAGATGGGGTCGGCTGCCGTGCCGGTCGCGTTGCCGCCGCCGTGCAGCCAGACCATGACCGGCCGTGGCTCGGGCATCGGCCACTGCGGCACCCAGACGTTCACGTGCAGGCAGTCCTCGCTCATCGTCAGCGGGGCTTCGTGGAGCGTGAAGCCGAAGCGTTGCGCGAGCTGCGCGTGGGTGCGCTGGGTCCCGGTGTCCGGGAGCTGCGGGCAGGCCGGCGGACGCCGGGTCGCGTCGCGCACGCCGTCCCACCGCGGCGCGGGCTGCGGCGGCTGCCAGCGCAGCTCGCCGACCGGGGGCCGAGCGAACGGGACGCTGAGGAACCGCGCGCCGTGGGCCGTGCGGCTCCCGCGCAGCCATCCGCTCGCCACGCGCGCCAACGGGTCCGCGGTCATGGGCGGCCGAGCAGCTGCCGGGCGCCGAGCTGCAGCAGGGACGCGGTGGTCGTGACGAGGTAGCGCGCGCCGTCGGCTCGTGCGGCGGCCAGCGCCGACGCCGTGGCGACCGCGGCGCCGAGCGCCTTGTCGGAGGCGACGATCGCGGTGCGCGCGGCGTCGACGGCCGTCTGCACGCGGGGATGGCCGACCTCGCCGGGCACACCGAGGTCCACCGAGAGATCCACAGCGCCGACGACGACGGCGTCGACGCGCGGATGCGCGAGGACCTCCGGCAGCGCCGCGAGGCCGCCCGCGTCCTCGATCTGCGCGACGACGAGCGTGCGCTCCCAGGCGGCGGCCACGTGGTCGCGGTGCGACGACGTGCGCAGGCCGAAGCCGCGCGCGCGTCCGGCGCCCAGCCCGCGACGGCCGTGCGGCGGGAAGGTGATCGCCTGGACGACGTCGTCGACGTCGGCGCGACCTGCGACGAACGGGATCTGGACGCCGTCGACCCCAAAGTCGAACCAGCGCGCCAGCTCGGGGCCGCGGCGGGCGGTGCGGACGACCAGCGGCAGCCCGCGCAGCTCCGCGACGCGCGCCAGGTCCTCGACGGTCGTGTCGTCCAGCGCTCCGTGCTCGCCGTCGGCGACGAGGCAGTCGGCCCCGAGGTCGGCGATCGCCTCGGCCATCCCGGCCGTCGGCCAGCTCAGCTGCACCGCCGTGACCTCGCCGCCCTCGGCCAGCCGCCGCCGGACGCTCATCGGCACGCCGCCGTCGACGACACGTCGTCGTGCTGCGCGAGGTACGGGGCCAGCGCGGCCTCCACGAAGGCGACGCCGTGCCCGGGCAGCTCCGGTACCGCTACGCGCCCGTCCTCGACGACTAGCGGCCGCTCGAGGAAGGGGTCCAGCCAGGAGATCACCTCCAGCGGACCGGCGTTGGGTACCGCGCAGAGCAGGTGCACCGAGACGTCCTGCATGAAGTGCGACGAGACGGGCACGTGGAAGGCCTCGGCGAGCTGGGCGACGGCGAGCCAGCCGGTGATCCCGACTCGCCCGACGTCGGGTTGGACGATGCTTGCCGCGCCCGCCGTCAGATAGCGTTGGAACTCGTACGGCGACGAGAGGTGCTCGCCGACGGCGACCGCGACGCGTTGGGTCGCTTGCAGCGCGGCATGCCCGCGGACGTCCTCGGGCGCGAGCGGCTCCTCCACCCACGCGACGTCGAAGGACGCCATCGCCGCGAGCCGCGGCACGGCGTCGCTCATCCGCCACGCTTTGCTGACGTCCACGGCAAGGGGGCAGTCGCCGAGGAGCTCGCGCAGCGCCGTCAGGCGTTCCAGGTCGTCGGCGAGCGGCTCGCTGCCGAGCTTCGTCTTGAACGCCGTGTGCCCTCGTTCCCGCAGATGGCGTACGTTGGCCAGCGCGGCGTCGACGTCGAAGCCCCGATCGACCGAGGTTGCATAGGCGGCCACCCGTTCGCGATGGGTGCCGATGAACGCGTGCAGCGGCTGGGCGCTGCGCTGCGCGCGCAGGTCCCAGACGGCGATGTCCGCGGCTGCCATGGCCAGCGCCGCGACGCCGCCGCGCCCGGCCCACGCGAAGCGCCGCCAGCACGTCCACCACAGCGCCGCGAGATCCGCGACGCGCCGGCCGAGCAGGAGCGGCGCGATCTCGTCGCGCAGGAAGGCGTGGACGGCGCTGCCGCCGCCGCCGAGCGTGTAGGTGTAGCCCATGCCGGAGAGCCCGGTGTCGGTCGAGCACGCGCAGGTGATGAGCTCCACGGGCGGCAGCTCGCCCGGGGCGGGGAGGTGCGCCGGCCGGTCCGTCCAATCGCCGGTCAGCTGATGGCGGCTGACCGTGCAGCGCTCGATCCTCATGCGCGCTCGAGGTGTGCCACGACCCCGAAGCCGACCGTCCGCACGTGGTGGCGCATGAGCAGCTCGGACTGCTCGGCGTCGCCGTCCAGCACGGCGCGGCCGATCTCGCGATGGGCTTGAGCGGAGTCCTCGATCGACACGAGCCGGCTCGACGCCGCGGTGAGCAGTTGGCGGCGCAGCACGGGCAGACTCTGGGCGTGGATCTGGCGGACGGTCTGTGCGATCAGCCAGTTCTCTGCGAGCTCGATCAGCACGCCGTGGAAGTCCTTGGAGTTCTCCAGCCAGCTGTTGGGGTCCCAGCTCTCCGGCGGCAGGGCGTCGTTGCGCTCCAGGGCGTCCAGCAGCCGTCGACGGTGCGCGGGGTCGTCCATCCGCAGGGCGGCGAGTCCGGCTGCCTTGCCCTCCAGCACCTCGCGGACGTCGTAGATCTGGCGGACGTCGTCGACGGTGATCCGCCGCACGCTGGTCCCTCGGTTGGGCGAGGTGACGACGAGCCCCTCGACCGCCAGCCGCTGGAATGCCTCGCGCAGGGTGCTGCGTCCGACGCCGAGCTCGGTGGCGAGGTCGGCCTCGATCAGCCGCTGGCCGCCGGCCAGCTCGCCCGCCGCGATCCGCTGGCGCAGCTCGGAGGCCGCACGCTCGGACGCATACTCGCCGTTGCGAACGCGTTCAGTCTTCATCGGGGTGCTTCGCTCCTGCCGGGGTCGGGGGGTGGGACAGTCGCCAAGGCTCGCTCGGCGCTGGCGGCCACGCGCACGGCTGTCTCGTCGGCGTGGTGTGCGGCGATCACCTGCAGTGACGTGGGCATGCCGTGCTCATCGACCCCGTTTGGTAGCGCCAGCGCCGGATGGCCGCTGAGGTTCAGGGGCGCGGTGTTCACCCCGGCGCGGCCGTCGGTGCCCCGCAGCAGGGCGTCGACGTCCAGCGGCTCGTCGCGCAGTCTAGGCGCGACGAACGGCGTCGTGGGCGTGAGCAGCGCGTCGCACCGAGCTAGGGCCGCGTCGATGTCGTCGCGCATGGCGCGCCGCAGGTTCGTCGCCACGCCGTAGGAGCGCGCGAGCCCGTGTTCGGCCAGGTAGCGGCCGAAGACGAGCCACGCCTTCAGCGTGGGCGGGAGGTCGTTGGCCTCCTGGCGGCGCGACACGGCGAAGGCGTGCGCCCTCGCCACGTCGATCTCGCCCAGGTGGCCCCAGCCCTGGCCGTCGGACTGGAACGTGGCCCACATCGCCATCGCGTAGAGCGGCACTCGGATGGCGAGGCCCCTGCGCCACAGGGGCACGCTGACGCGCTCGACGACGGCGCCCTGCTCGCGCAGCCCTTCGACGGAAGCGTCGAACCGCGACTGGACGGCCGGCTCGCAGCCGTCGAGTGCTTGCTCGATCACGCCGATCCGCAGACCCTCGACGGCCTGCGCCGCGGCTGGCGTGCATGCCGACCGCTCGGGTCGGGACCGCGTCCACTGGGGATCGCGATCGTCGTGGCCGGAGATGACGTCGATGACCCGCGCGAGCGCCGCGACGCTCGTCGTCATCGGGCAGACGTTGTCGAGGGTGTGGTCGACATGGTCGATGCCATGCGAGGGCACTCGGCCGTGAGTCGGCTTGAGCGTGACCGCTCCGCAGAACGCGGCCGGCACCCGAGCCGATCCCCCCGAGTCGCCGGCGATCCCGAGGTCGACCAGGCCGCCGGCAACCGCAGCCCCGGTCCCGCCGGAGGAGCCGCCGGCTGACCGCTGCGGATCGTGCGGATTGCGCGGTGGGCCGAAGCAGCTCGTCTCGCCCGTTCCTCCAATCTGCGCGTCGTCCTGGTTGAGCTTGGCGACGATCCGCGCGCCGGCGGCCAGGAGCCGCTCGACCACCACTGCATCGATCGATGGCACGTAGGCCAGTCGCCGCGAGCCTGAGGTCTGGGGGACGCCGGCCACCGCGAGGCAGTCCTTGACGCCGCAGGTCAGGCCGGCCAGTGGTCCCTCGTCGGCGCCGCGGACGTCGCACCAGCGGATCACCGCGTTGAAGGGATCCTCCGCGCCGACCGGCGGCCGGCCGGGCACCCGCGCCGGCGGCGCCGCGGCGGCCGCGAGCTCGCGGTGGAGATCCTCGGCATCGTCGAGCGCCCCGAGGAGGACGTCGATGAGTGCGGTGGTCGCGTCGAGCTCGCGCTCGTCGAGGGCCAGGTGCTCCAGCTCGGCCAGGCGGGCCACCTCGCCGCGGCCGGGACGGCGGACGAACCCGCGCAGGCGCGAGCGCGTGTCCGTCGTCATGTCGTCACCGCCGCGCCTGCGGTGTCCACGATCGCGGTCGTGAGCGCCGTGATGCGCTCCCAGTCGAGCTCGAGGCCGAGCCCGGGCGCCTGGGGGAGGGCGACCATGCCGTCATCCGTCAGGCGCAGTCCGGCGGTGGTCTCCAGGTCCATGATGCCCAGCGGCGACGGAAGCTCGACGAAGCGGCAGCCTTGGACGCTGGCGGCTAGGTGGAGGTTGGCCGCCTGGGCGAGCGCGGGGCCGTAGCTGTGCGGCTCCCACGCGAGGTGGAAGCCCTCGGCGATCGCGGCCAGCTTGCGGCTGAACGTGATCCCGTGGCGCCCGACGTCGGTGCGGGCGACGTCGAACGCCCGTCGGGCGACGCACCGGGCGAGCGCCGGCAGACTGAGGCGCACGGAGTCCATGGCGGCCACCGGGATCCGCAGCGCGCGCGTTAGCTCGACGTAGCCGTCGAGATCGCCGTCGGGGAGCGGCTCCTCGAACCAGTGGAAGTCCAGCTCCTCCAGCGCCCGACCCGCGTAGCGGGCGCCCGAGCGGTCGTAGCGTCCCCCGGCGTCGGCCATCAGGACCACGTCCGGTCCCAACGCGCCGCGGACCGCGGTGCAGCGCGCAACGTCGCGACGCACGTCGCCCTCCAGGTGCAGCTTGAAGGCGCGAAACCCGTCGCCGCGCAGCCGCCGGCACTCTTCGACGGACGCCTCCGGCGTCTCGTACACGTGGCTGCCGGCGTAGGCCGCCACCTCGTCCCGGCACGCGCCGAGGACGCGATAGAGCGGCAGCCTCGCCGCGCGCGCCACCAGGTCCCAGAGGGCGACGTCGACGACCCCGACGGCCATCATGCTCGTGATCACCCGAGTCGCCGCCCCGGCAGCATGCCAATGGCGCTCGACCAGCAGCGGATCCTGTTCGATCAGCCGCCCTTCGAGCAGGGCGATCTGCTCGGCCAGCGCGCGCGCCGAGGCCTGCGGGCACCAAGCGGATGCGACGCCGACCGCCTCGCCGTCGGTGAGGACCTCGACGATCACCGCGTCGCGGCGCAGGCCGCCGGGCACCATCGCGCGCGCGGCGGGGTCGGCGAGCACGCGGATGCGCAGTCCGGCGACCCTCATGCCACGCGGTCCTCGACGGCGGCGGGCTGCGGGGCGTCGCGCACCATCCGCAGCACCTTGGTGCGCAGGTGGGCGAACTCCGCGGTGTCCTTGGTCGCGAGCTGATCGCGCGGCGTGGGGAGGGGGATCGGGACGCGGGCGAAGACGGTCGACGGCTGGCCGCGCACGACGATGACCTCATGGGCGAGGTAGACCGACTCGTCGATGTCGTGGGTCACCACGACGACGGTCATCCCGTAGTCGTCGCGGATGCGCAGTGTCAGGTCCTCCAGGTCGGCGCGGGTCTGCGCGTCGACCGAGGCGAACGGCTCGTC
>CAYRCB010000014.1:0-179448 GCA_964422645.1 uncultured Solirubrobacteraceae bacterium
GCGAGCTGACCGAGGCGCTCAAGCGGCGCTGCCTCTACCTCTGGCTCGACTACCCCGACGCGGCGCAGGAGCTGGCGATCGTCAAGCTCCACACGCCCGACCTCTCCGACCAGGTCGCCCGCAAGCTCGTGGATGTGGTCGCGATGGTGCGCGAGCTCGACCTCAAGAAGCCGCCGTCGATCGCCGAGTCGATCGACTGGGCGCGCGCGCTGCTGCTGCTCGGCGCCGACGACATCGACGAGCAGGTCTTCCGCGAGACCATGTCGGTGATCGTCAAGCACCGCACCGACCTCGACATCGTCGCCGAGCGCGTCGGCGTGAAGCTCGGGAGCGCGGTTGACTCCCAAGCGGCCTGATCACCCCCCACCCGGCCTCCCCGCGCGGCTGATCGAGCTCGGCGAGGAGCTGCGCTCCGAGGGCGTCGCGATCGGCACCTCCGAGCTGCTGGACGCCTTCGACGCCCTCGCCGAGGTGCCGTGGACGGTGCCCGACGACTTCCGCGAGGCGCTTGCCGCCACGCTGGCCAAGTCGCCCGAGGACCGCCGCGTCTTCGACCTCGTCTTCGAGCGCTTCTTCTTCCGCGCCACCGAGGCCGCCGCGATCGAGGCCGGGATCCGCGAGCAGGACGGCGGAGGCGGCGGCGTCGCCGGCGGCGAGGGCGAGGGCCAGGAGATCGACCTCGACCAGCTGCGCGAGGCGATCGCGCGGGCGCTGCGCGACGGCGACGAGAGCACGATGCGCGATCTCGCCCGGATGGCGATCGCCGCCTTCGGCCGCCAGGGCGAGGGCTCGGGCGTGATCGGCGTCGACGTCCAACGGATCCGCCGCCAGCTCGGCCTGCGCAGCGAGCCGCAACCGGAGCTGCCCGCCGCGGACCCCCGCCGCGACGGCCTGCCCCGCGACGCGCTGCGCCGCTTCGAGCAGCTCCTGCGCCGCGAGCTCGAGCGAGGCCAGATCGAGCGGACCGAGCAGCTGCCGGCCAAGCGGGCGCTCAACGAGCTCGACCGCGCCCTCCCATCCGGCCCGCTCCAGGATCTCGCGGCCGTCCACCGCGTCGTCGCGCAGCTGCGCCGCCGCCTCGCCACCCAGGGGATGGAGGCGCGCGGGCGCCGCCGCGGCGGCGTCGTCGACGTGCGCCGGACGATGCGCGCGTCGCTGCAGACCGGCGGGGTGCCCGTCGAGCTGCGCTACCGCCCGCGCCGGCCGCGGCGCCCGGAGATCTTCGTGCTCTGCGACGTCTCCACCAGCGTCACGAGCGCGTCGGTCTTCTTCCTCTCCGTGCTGCACGCGCTGCACGACACGTTCCGCAAGATGCGCTCGTTCGTCTTCATCGAGCGCATCAGCGAGGTGACCGACGTCTTCGAGCGCGAGCGCGACTTCCAGGCGGTCAGCGAGGCGATCGGCCGCGACGCGGGCGTCGCCGACATCTCCGGCTACACCGACTACGGCCGCGTCTGGACCGAGTTCCGCGACACCGTCGAGGACGAGCTGCACCCGCGCGCGACGGTCATCGTGCTCGGCGACGCCCGCACCAACGGCCGCGACCCGCGCGCCGACGTGTTCGGCGAGATCGCGGCGATGGCCGGCCGCACGTTCTGGCTCAACCCGGAGCCGCGGCTGTACTGGAACTACGGCGACTCCGTGATCGCCGCCTACGAGCAGCACTGCGAGGCCTTCGAGTGCTGGACGACCCAACAGCTCGAGGACTTCGTCAAGGCGCTGACCAAGCCGCTCGCCGTGTGAGCGACGGCGGTCGCAGGCGCGGCCGAAGTGTACGAGGAGCGTCCACCGCTCAACTTCCGCGGACGGTCCGACGATGAAAGGGCCATGGCGCGCGCTCGCCCGAGCCCTCTGCCGTTGCTCGCCGGGATCGGCGTGGCACTGGCCGTGCTCGCACTGCGCACCGCGACCGGCCGCGAGGCGTGGCCGGGGTGGACGGACTACCTGTACAACGCGATCCAGCTGGCCGCCGTCGCGGTCTGCGGCTGGCGGGCCGTCGCGATACCGCGCGAGCGGGCGGCCTGGGCGCTCATCACCGCGGCGCTGGCCTCGTTCGCGATCGGCGACCTCTACTGGGTCGCGGCCTTCGCGGATCGCGCCGACGAGGTGCCCTACCCGTCGATCGCCGACGCGTTCTACCTCGCGTTCCTCCCGCTCGCCTACGTCGGGGTCGGCCTGCTCGCCCGGGCGCGCGCGGGCCAGATCAGCCGCCTGCAGTGGCTCGACGGGCTCATCGCCGCGCTCGGCGCCGCCTCGATCGGCTCGGCGATGGCCTACACCAACATCGTCGACGCGACAGGTGGAGCGCCGCTCACCGTCGCGACGAACCTCGCCTACCCGATCGGCGATCTCGTCCTGCTCGGGATCGTCGCCGGCGTCGCGGGCGCGTTCGGTCGCGCCGCCGGCGCCACGTGGTGGATCCTCGGCGCGGGCCTGGCGATCTTCGCGGTGACCGACACGGTCTTCCTGCTGCAGGCCGCGAACGGCACGTACCGTCCCGACGGGCTCCTCGACGCCGGCTGGCTGCTGCCGCCGGTGCTGTTCGCGGTCGCTGCCTGGCGCCGCCCGGCGATGACGACGCGGCGGATCGACGGGCTCAGCACGCTGGCCGTGCCCGCGAGCGCGGGCGTCGCGTTCGTCGCCCTGGTGGTCTACGACCACTACGACCGCGTGCCGGCCGTGAGCCTCTGGCTGGCCGCCGCGGGGATGCTCGCCCTGCTCGTCCGCCTCAGCGTCGTCTTCGCCGCCAACCAGCGGATGCTGGCGGCCTCCGAGCGCGATGCGCGGACCGATGCGCTCACCGGCCTGGACAACCGCCGCGCCCTGATCGAGGCGCTCGAGCGCGCCCAGGCGCGCGGCTGGCCGAACGTGCTGGTCCTCTACGACCTCGACGGCTTCAAGGCCTACAACGACCGCTTCGGTCATCCCGCCGGCGACGTCCTGCTGCAGCGCCTCGCCCACCGGCTGCGCGACGCCGTCCCGCCGCCCGGCTCCGCCTTCCGCATGGGCGGCGACGAGTTCTGCGTGCTCGTGCCGCCCGAGCTCGCCGACCTGGCGCTGGCGCGCGCCGACGCCGCGCTGCGCGAGCAGGGCGAGGGCTTCCACATCGAGGGCTCGCGCGGCCTGGTGCGCCTGCCCGACGAGGCCGCGACGGCGGCCAAGGCGCTGGCGCTCGTCGACCAGCGGATGTACGCCGCAAAAAGCCTGGGCCGAGCGTCCGCGGTGGCGCAGACCCGCGACGTCCTGCTCGCCGCCGTCGAGGAGCGCAGCCCGTCGCTGGGCGGCCACGTGGGCGATGTCGCCGGCCTGGCCGTCCGCGTGGCCCAGGAGCTCGGACTGGCGCCCGAGGAGGTCGAGCACGTCCGCGCCGCGGCGGAGCTGCACGACGTCGGCAAGCTCGCGATCCCCGACGCGATCCTCGAGAAGCCCGGGCCGCTCGACGAGGCCGAGTGGGCCTTCATGCACCGCCACACGATCGTCGGCGAGCGGATCCTGTCCGCGGCGCCGGCGCTCGCCGCCGTCGCGCCGCTCGTCCGCTCCAGCCACGAGCGCTGGGACGGCACCGGCTACCCGGACGGCCTGGCCGGCGAGGCGATCCCGCTCGGCGCGCGGATCGTCTCGCTGTGCGACGCCTGGGACGCGATGACCACCGACCGCCCCTACCGCCGCGCGCTCTCGCCGGCGGCCGCGCTGGCCGAGCTGGAGCGCTGCTCGGGGACCCAGTTCGATCCGGCCGTGGTCCGGGCCCTGCGCGCCGTCCTGACCCGGCCGGCCGCGCTCTCCGCCGTGGCGTAGGGCGCGTCGACTACCATCAGGCGCGCAAGAGCCAGGGGGGCTGGCGGGAACGGCCGGCTGAGATAGCGCTTCGACCCAGCGCTGACCCTTCGAACCTGTGGGGCAATCCCCGCGAAGGGAGGCATGGCCGAACAACCCGCATCCGTCCGCGTCGAGCGCGCCACGCGCCGCTACGGCTCGGTGACCGCCGTCGAGGACCTCACGCTGACCGTCGCGCCGGGCGAGGTCGTCGCGGTCGTCGGCCCCAGCGGCTGTGGCAAGTCGACGCTGCTCGAGCTCGTCTGCGGCCTCGAGCAGCCCGACGCCGGCTCGGTCGCCGCCGACCCGGCGGCGCTCATGGCGCAGCGGGACCTGCTGCTGCCCTGGGCGACGGCGCTCGACAACGCGGCGCTGCCGCTGCGCGTGCACGGGGCGTCCAAGGCCGCCGCGCGGGCCGCCGCCGCGCCCGCCTTCGCCGAGTTCGGCCTGGCCGGCTTCGAGCGCTCGCGTCCGGCACAGCTGTCGGGCGGCATGCGCCAGCGGGTGGCGTTCCTGCGCACGCTGCTGGCCGGCAAGCCGGTGCTGTGCCTGGACGAGCCGTTCGGCGCGCTGGACGCGATGTCGCGGGCGGAGATGCAGGCCTGGCTGGCGGCGGCGCTGGCGCGCGAGCCACGGACCGTGCTGCTCGTCACCCACGATGTCGAGGAGGCGGTCGTCCTGGCCGATCGCGTCGTCGTCCTGTCGAGCCGGCCGGGGCGGGTCGTGGCCGAGATCCCGGTCGCCCTGGAGCGGCCGCGTGCCGCGACCGACCCCGATGTCGTCGCGCTGCGCCAGCGCGCGCTGGACGCGCTGGCCGGGACGGGCACGATCGCCGGCGCGACGGGGGTCGCGACGTGACCGCGCTCCTCCTCGCCGCGGCGCTGCTCGGCGGCTGGCAGCTCTACGCCGACCTCGGCGGCGTCGACGACCTCATCCTCCCCTCCCCCAGCGAGATCGCCACCGCCCTGTGGGAGGACCGCTCGCTGCTGTGGAGCAACCTGCTCGTGACCGCACAGGAGGTCGCGCTCGGGATCCTCGCCGCGGTCGTGCTCGGCTGCGCCTGTGCGATCGCGCTGCACTTCTGGCGGCCGCTGCGCCGGGCGACCTATCCGCTGCTGGTCGCCTCGCAGGCCGTGCCGATCGTCGTCATCGCACCGCTGCTCGTGGTGTGGCTCGGCTTCGGCATCGCCCCCAAGGTGGCGATCATCGCGCTCGTCTGCTTCTTCCCGATCGTCGTCACGACGCTCGACGCGCTCGGCCGCGTCGACCGCGACACGCTGAAGCTCATGCGCACGCTCGACGCCGGCCGCTGGACCGCGTTCCGCTTCGCCGAGGCGCCGGCCGCGCTGCCGGCCGCCCTGAGCGGAGCCAAGATCGCCGTCGCCGTGGCGGTGATCGGCGCCGTGTTCGCCGAGTACGCCGGCTCCAGCGAGGGGCTCGGCCACCTCATCCTGCAGGCGATCCCGCAGCTGGAGACCGCGCGCGCCTGGGCCGCGGTCGTCGTGCTCGCGGCGTTCGCCGTCGCCCTCTTCTACGCGCTGGACCTGGCGCAGCGTCGCCTCGTCCCCTGGACCTCGAACGAAAGGACCTCGTGACCCGCCGGATCGTCGCCGCCCTGCTGTGCCTCGCGGCCGTCCCCGCGCTCGCCGCGTGCGGCGAGAAGAAGGACGTGACCACCGCACCGCCGTCCCAGCAGGTGCGCCTCATGCTCGACTACCTCCCCAACGCCGACCACGCCGGGATCTACGCGGCGATCGGCGAGGGCGCGTTCACCCGCGCCGGCCTGGCGGTCGAGCCGATCGTGCCGTCCGATCCCGCCGCGCCGCTGAAGCTGCTCGCCGCCGGCAAGGTCGACATCGCCATCTCCTACGAGCCGGAGGTGCTGCTGGCGCGCGACAAGGGCGCCAAGGTCGTCTCGATCGGCGCCCTGGTCCAGAAGCCGCTGACGTCGATCATGGCGCTGCCCAAGGCGAAGGTGCGGTCGCCCAGCGACCTGCGCGGCAAGACCGTCGGGACCGCCGGGATCCCGTACCAGTCCGCCTACCTGAAGACGATCCTCGCCCAGGCGGGCGTGGACGCGTCGTCGGTGAAGGAGGTCAACGTCGGGTTCAACCTCGTCCCGGCGATGCTCTCCAAGCGCGTCGACGCGACGCTCGGCGCGTTCTGGAACGTGGAGGGCGTCCAGCTGCAGCGGGCCAAGCGCGACCCGGTGATCATCCCGGTCGACAAGGCCGGCGTGCCGACCTACAACGAGCTCGTCTTCGTCGTGCGCGAGGACACCGCGCGCGAGCGCGGCCCGTACCTGCGCGCCTTCCTGCGCGCGGTCGCCGAGGGCCACGAGGCGCTGCGCGAGGACCCGCAGCGCGGGGTCGAGCCGCTCGTGGCCGCCAACCCGGACCTGCAGGCCGACGACGTGCTCGCCCAGGTCCGCGCCACCCTGCCCGTGTTCTTCCCGACCGATCGCGACCAGCCGTTCGGCTGGCAGGACCAGGCGGCGTGGGGCCGTTACGGCGGCTGGATGCTGCGCAACCAGCTGCTCGAGCGGGCACCGCTGCCCGCCTCGCTCACGAACGAGTTCCTGCCGGGCGGCGGCCTGGAGCCCGCCGACGACCCCGCGTCGGCGAGCTAGCTAGGCGCCGATCGGCTCGCCGCTCGCGAGATAGACGACCTGGCCCGTGACGGCACCGGCGCCGGGAGACGCGAGGTAGGCGACGAGGTCGGCGACGTCGGTCGGCGTGGGCAGCGCCGGGAGCGCCGCACGCTGGCGGGAGATGCGGTCGAGCGCGCCGTAGGGCGAGTCCCCGTCCTCGGGCGCCGCCCCGCCGTCGTCGACGCGCCCCGGCGCGACGACGTTCACCGTGATCCCAGCGCTGCCCACCTCGAGCGCGAGCGTGCGGGAGAACGCCGTCAGCGCCGCCGCGGTCGCGCCGTACAGCGCCGTGCCCGGGAACGGCCGCGCGGCCATCGCCGCCGACACGAGCACGATCCTGCCGTACCCGCGCGGCTCCATGTCGCGCACGGCGCGCCGGCAGACGTTCAGGTGCATGACGAGCGCAGCGTGATGCGCCTCGCTGTCGGCGACCGTGCTGTCGCGCACGAGCCGGTCGGGAGCCGGCGGGTACGCGGCGTTGACGACCACATCGAGCGCGCCGAGGCGATCGCGGACCTCCGCGAAGACGCGATCGACCGCGGCCGGATCGCGGAGGTCGGCGGTCACCGGGTGGGCTGCGGGCCCGAGCCCGGCGGCCACGGCCGCCGTGCGCTGCGCGTCGCGGTGGCCGTGGACGGCGACGGACGCACCGTCGGCGAGGAGCCGGCCGGCGACCGCCTTGCCGATCCACCCGGTCGCGCCGCAGACCAGCGCCACCCGGCCGCGCTGGTCGCCGACACGGCTGCGGTGCGCTGGTCCGCCCCCGTGCATCAGTACACGGACTTCCCGCCGTCGAGCGGGATGACGGCGCCGTTGAGGTAGGCCGTGCTGGCGGCGAGGTAGGTGACCAGCTCGACGAGGTCGTCGGGCCGGCCCTGGACGAGCTCGACGTCGTCGTACCGCCGCGCGCCGTCGTCCTTGGCCGCGTCGTCGGTCGGCAGGATCTCGGCGGGGCACACCGCGACGCACTGGACGTGGGGCGTGAGCGCGATCGCGAGCAGCTCCATCAGGCGAGCGAGCCCGGCCTTCGCGATCGCGTGCGACACGAAGTCCGGCCATGCCTCGGAGAGCGAGTTGCCGACGATGGCGATGATCTTGCCCGATCCCTGCTGGACCATGTGCGCCGCCGCGGCCTGGCTGAGGAAGAGCGGGCCGCGCAGGTTGACGCCGATCGAGGCCTCGAAGTCGGCCTCGGTGAGGTCGAGGAAGTCGCGCTGGACGAACGAGCTCGCGTTGTGCACGAGCAGGTCGATGCGGCCGAACCGGTCGATCGTCTGGGCGACCAGCTGACGGCAGGCCGCCGGCACGGACACGTCCGCCGCGACCGCGAGTCCGTCGCGGCCGAGCGCGTTGACCTCGGCGACGACCGCCTCGGCCTGCGCGGGTTGTCCGAGGTGGTTCACGACCACGTCGGCGCCGGCACGGGCGAGGCCGAGCGCAAGGGCGCGGCCCACCCGCTCGGCCGCGCCGGTGACCAGCGCGACGCGGCCGGCGAGGGGATCGGACGGCATCAGACGACTGGCTTGGGCAACGGCTTGGCCGTGGCGAGATCGATGCCGGGCTCCTTCAGCCACGCGTCCTCGGGGATGCCCCACTTCTCCATGATCTCCGCGTACGTCCCATCGGCGAAGATGCCCTTCATCGCCGCGAACAGCGCGTCGCGCAGGTCCGTGTTGTCACGCCGCACGACGACGCCGATGTACAGCGGCTCGACGAGCGGATTGGCGAAGACCTTCACCGGCTTGGGCGCGCGCTTCTCGATCTCCGCGCCGCCGAAGGAGTCCTGGACGACGAAGTCCACCCGGCCCGAGTACAGCGCGAGCAGCGTGGCATCGTTGGCCGGGAACTCCGAGATCTGCACCGGCGGCTTGCCGTGCTTCTCGCAGTGGGCGTTGACGCCCTCCTCGAGCGAGGTGATGAAGTCGGTTCCGACCTGCGCGGCGGTCTTGAGGCCGCACAGGGTGAGCGGGTCGTCGCTGATGCCCTTGGGGTTGTCGGCCAGCGTGATCGTGGCGCCGCCATCGAGGGCGTAGTCGATGAACGTGAGCTGCTTCTCGCGCTCGGCCGAGTCCGAGAGGCACTCCATGGCGACCGGGAACCGCCCGCTCAGCAGGCCCGGGATGAGACCGTCGAACTGGACCTTCTGTGGACGGATCTCGATCCCGAGCTTCGCGCCCATGGCGTTCCAGAGGTCCGGCTCGAAGCCGACGATCTCCTTCGTCTTCCCGTCGACGGACTCACACGGCGGATACGACGGGTCCGTGGCGAGGTCGATCGACCCGGCCTTGCGCACGTCCTCCGGGAGGAGCGCCCGCGCCTGCTCGTCGACCGCGCCCCCCTTGCCCGCCGCCGCGGTGGCGGTGCCCGCGCCCGTGCTCGTACTCGTGCTGGATCCGCCGTCTCCACCGCAGGCCGCCAACGCGAGGACGGATGCGGCGATCGTCAGGGCGCCTAGCGGGCCCCGCATCGACGTCATGGCCATGATGTCGCTGCTCCTCCCAGGAGAATCGGGTTTGTCGGAACCAAACCTACATCCGACGAGCGCAGCGTGTCACGCCGGGCGATCCCGCGCCACAACGGAGAGTCCAACCGGCGAGACAGTTTGGTGATATCCAACATCGACCCGGCTTCCGGCCGCACCGGGCGGTGGTAGGGTCCTGCCCGCTCGGTTCCCCTCGACCCTCTGGAGCGCCCCCGATGTCACGCGAGAACGGCCCACCGCGTGTGGGCCACCGGCTGCGCCAGGCACGGCGTGACCAGCAGATCACCCTCGCGGAGCTGGCGCAGCGAAGCGGGCTCACGAAGGGCTTCCTCTCGCAGGTCGAGCGCGACCTCGCGTCGCTCTCCGTCGGGTCGCTCATCCGCGTCTGCGACGCGCTCGACCTTCCGGTCCGGGAGCTGCTCGAGGCCGATCAGGGCCCGCTCGTGCGGCGCTCGCAGCGAGCCCCGATCGACTTCGGCGGGGAGCGGCTCGAGGAGTTCCGGCTCACGCCGAGCGACGAGCAGCGGCTCCTCGTCATGCAGTCCGTCATCGCGCCAGGCGGGGGCAGCGGCGTCGAGCCGTACCGGCTCGACGCCGAGGTGGAGTTCGTGTACGTCCTCGAGGGCCAGCTCCACCTCGAGATCGCCGGCGACCGCTACGAGCTCGCAGCCGGCGACGCGCTCACGTTCGAACCGCGCACCGAGCGCCGGTGGCACAACCCGTCGAGCGTGCTGCCCGCCTGCGTGCTCTGGGTGCTCGTTCAGGCGCCCTGAGCAGCCCCCTCCAGGGTCCGCCGCAGGAACGTCCGCGTTCGCTCCTCCCGCGGGGAGCTGAAGAGCTGCTCCGGTGCGCCGGACTCGACGATCGCGCCGCGATCCATGAAGACGACCTTGCTCGCGACGTCCCGGGCGAACGCCATCTCGTGCGTGACGACGATCATCGTCATGCCGTCGGCCGCCAACGACCGGATCACGTCGAGCACCTCGCCCACGAGCTCGGGGTCGAGCGCGCTCGTCGGCTCGTCGAAGAGCATCAGCTTCGGGTTCATCGCGAGCGCGCGAGCGATCGCGACGCGTTGCTGCTCGCCGCCCGAGAGCATCGCCGGGTAGCTGTTGACCCGGTGGGCGAGGCCGACCCGGCGCAGCAGCGCCAGCGCGCGCTCGCGGGCGGCGGCGCGACGTTCGCCGCGGACGCCGACGGGCGCCTCGACGACGTTCTCCAGCGCGGTCATGTGCGGGAACAGGTTGAACCGCTGGAAGACCATGCCGATGTCGGCCCGCTGGGTGGCGATCTCGCGCTCGCGCAGCTCGCGCAGCTCGCGCAGGCCGTCCCCGTCGCGCCGGTAGCCGATGAGCTGTCCGTCGACGACGATCACGCCGCGGTCGGTCTTCTCCAGGTGGTTCACGCAGCGCAGGAGCGTGGACTTGCCCGAGCCCGACGGGCCGATGATGCAGACGACCTCACCGCGGCGCACCGAGAGGCTGACGCCCTCGAGGACCACCGTCTCGCCGAACGCCTTGTGCACCTCGTGGATGACGACCATCGGATCGTTCATCGGGCGCCTCCCGTCGAGCCCGGCGCCGCGGGCGCCGGGACGGCGCGCTGCCATGGACGACGCCGCCGGAGCGGCTGCGAGCGGCGATGGCCGCGACCGAAGTGCGCCTCGATGCGGCGCTGGACGACGGTGAGCAGGCTCGTGACGAGCAGGTACCAGGCCGAGACGACGATGAGCAGCGGGATCGTCTCGTACGTCCGGGAGTAGATCGACTGCGCCGAGTAGAGGAGATCCGACAAGGCGATGACGCTCACGAGCGACGTCATCTTCAGCATGCTGATCGTCTCGTTGCCGGTCGGCGGGATGATGAAGCGCATCGCCTGCGGGAGGATCACCCGGCGCAGCGCCCGGCCGCGCTTCATGCCCAGGGCGCGCGCGGCGTCGTCCTGTCCCTCGTCGACCGAGAGGATCCCGGCGCGAACGATCTCGGCCATGTAGGCCGCCTCGTTCAGGCCGAGCCCCAGGATCGCCGCGGTGTACGGCGTGATGAGCTGGTTGGCCGAGCCCTCCACGAACGTCGGCCCGAACGGGATCCCGATCGAGAGCGTCGGGAAGAGCGCCGCCAGGTTGAACCAGAAGATCAGCTGGACCAGGATCGGCGTCCCCCGGAAGAACCAGACGTACAGCGCGCTCGCCCCCGAGAGCAGCGGGTTGGACGACAGCTGCATGACGGCGAGGAGGACCGCGAGCACGATCCCGACCGCCATCGCGACGACGGTGAGCCACAGCGTCGTGAGCAGTCCGTTGAGGATCTCCGAGCTGAAGAGGAAGCTCCAGACGACGTCCCATTGGAAGTTGTCGTTCGTCACGACCGTGCGCATGACCGCCGCCGCGATCAGGAGCACCACGGCCGCGCCGATCCACCGCCCCGGATGCCGCGTGGGACGGACACGGAGCTCCGCCCCGGCCGCGAGGAGGGAGCGCAGCGACGCCTCGTCGGGCACGGCGGCGCCCTTGGGGATCGAGCCCGGCATGTCAGCCGTCCTCTCCGGGCCCGCCGGCCGGTGCGCTCCGCGCGAGGGCCACGAGCGCGAGGAGCTCGTAGGCGATCGAGGCCGCGTGCAGCGCGGTCACCTGGCCGGGTCCGTCGTAGGCCGGAGCGACCTCGACGAGATCGAACCCGACGAACCGGATGCCCGCGAGCGCGCGGACGAAGTCGACGGCCTCGCGGGCGTCGAGCCCCATGATCTCCGGCGTCCCGGTCCCGGGCGCACAGGCCGGGTCGAGGACGTCGATGTCGAAGGACAGGTACGCCGGACCGTCGCCGAGGCGCCGGCGCACCAACGCTCCGTACTGCGCCGGGCTGAGCGCACGCAGCTCCTCGCACGTGAGGATCTCGAAGCCCCAGCCCCGCGGCTCCTCGAGGTCCTTCGCGCTGTAGAGCGGCCCGCGCATCCCGGCCAGCAGCGAGCGATGCGGATCGATGAGGCCTTCCTCGAACGCGCGCCGGAACGGGGTGCCATGGAAGAACCGCTCGCCGTAGTAGGCGTCCCAGGTGTCGGCGTGCGCGTCCAGCAGGACGACGCCCAGCGGCCCGTGTCGCTTGGCGTGCGCCCGCAGCTCCCCGAGGACGATCGAGTGATCCCCACCGAGCACGAGCGGCACGGCGCCCGCCGCCAGGATCGGCGCCAGCCCGTCGGCGACCTGGCCGGTCGTGCGTTCGGCGTTGCCGGGCGTGATCGCCAGGTCGCCGCCGTCGACGACGGACAGGTGGGCGAACACGTCGACCTCGAGCACCGGGTGCCAGGGCCGGATCAGCTGGCTCTGGTCCCGGATGGCGGCCGGGCCGAAGCGCGCGCCCGAGCGGTAGCTCGTCGCGGTGTCGAACGGCACGCCGACCACCGCGACGTCGGCGTTCGCCCAATCCGTGGTGTGAGGGCACCGCGCGAACGTGCGCACCCCGCTGTAGCGAGGCTCGAGCGAGGCGTCGGCCGGTCCGTAGTGGACGGTCGCGGCGATGCCCTCGCTCATGCGCCCGCCCCGTCCGGGAACGGCACCTTGAGGTCGGGCAGATGGGCCGGCGCGTGCCGCTGGAAGTACTCGTCGACGTCCGGGCGCGTGCGCGCCTGCGAGATGAACGCCAGGTCCTCGTCGCTGAGCTTCGGGAACGCGACGCCGAGGCCCCAGGGGAAGACCTGATGCACCCACAGGTACATGCGGTTGGCGTAGCGGTACCAAGCGCTCACGACCTCGCGGAACTCGTCCTTGGACGCGATCTCCTCGGCCGCGGCGACGATCCGCTGCGCGAACTCGGCATACGTCGTGAAGCCGCAGTACGCGAGGAAGTCGACGAACACGAGGTTCGTCCACGCGAAGAGCTTCTGGCATTGCTCGAGCGTGAACGTCTCGTCGTCGAGGCTGCCGAGGATGACCGACGGCGTGATCCAGGTCGACAGCGCTCGCATGTCGCCGTTGATGAAGACGAGGTTGGAGAAGTACTGGTCGTACGACCCGGCGCCGGAGGTGAAGACCCCCAACCGCATCGCCTTGATCTCCTCGGGCTCGTCGAGCCAGATGCGGTTCGTCTCCGCCTCGAGGTCGGCAAGCAGCTCCTGGACGCTCATCGTCCGTCCTCCTCCGGGGCCGCGGCCCGCACGCAGACCGTCACCGGTTCGTGGCTCACGTAGTTCGACAACCAGATCTCCCGGCCGACGCGCTTCAGGGCCGGGACGTCGGCGGGGACCACGTACGCCAGCGGCAGCGTCTCCGGCAGCGGCTCGGTGATCTCGCCGTAGTACATGCCGAGCGTCTTGTAGCTGTCGGTGCACAGCGCGATCGCGCCGACGGGGAGCTCGCTGAGGAGCGTCCACTCGGACTCGAACGTCCCGACGATCCGGGTCGGCGCGTACAGCCCGTAGCCCGAGGACATCGTGTGGGAGAAGATCGTCTCGAACGGCAGTGCCTCGACGAACGCGGCCCGCAGCGTCGGGCTGGAGTCGGTCGTCATCTGCGCTCGCAGGGTGATGTCGAGCGTCGGGAACTCGAGCTCGATATGCGTCGGCGCCGTACGTGGCGGCGACGAGGCCGTGCCGGCCGTGGATGTGGACATCGTGGCTCCTTGCTCTCCTCGACTTGCTGCCGCGAGTTTAACGCTGTCAAACCCTCTGCGAAGCGCCCACCGTCTCGCATGCGAGACGGTTCCGCCTGAATCGGTCCACATTTGCGGGCGGATGAGCTTGCCCAGCCCCAGGGAGTTCTCTTACAGCAAACCGCGGTGGGCCGCGGGCGAGCCGCGCGGCTCAGGCGGCGAGCGCGCGGGCGGTCGGGTTCGTCCCGGCCACCGCGTGGGCGCCGGCCAGGCCGGCCCACGCGCCGTAGGGCGCGAAGAAGGCGCGGACCTCGTCCTCCTCGGCCCGCGCCGACGGCCGCCCGTCGGCACGCAGCCGCCCGACGAGCTTGCGAAAGGCGAGGTCGCCCGCCGGCAGCTGGTCGTAGCGGCCCTGGCCGTGGAGCGCGAGGAACTCGACGGTCCACGAGCCGATCCCGCGGATCGCCAGCAGCCGCCGCCAGCCGCGCTCGTGGTCGGCCGCGCGGAGGTCGACGCGGCCGGTGGCGACCTCGCGGGCGGCGCGGACCAGCGCCAGCGCCCGCGTCTCGGTCAGCCCGAACGACGCCAGCCGGGCGGGCGCCAGCCCGGCGATCGCGGCGGCCGACGGGACGTCGCGCAACGCGGTCCGCTCGCAGCAGGGACCGGCGAAGCGCACGATCCGGCGCTGGATCTCGGCCGCCTCCTCGAAGGCGATGAGCTGCTCGCAGATCGCCCACGCGAGCGCCTCGAACGGCTCCGGCCGGCGGCGGACGCGCAGGTGCGGCAGCGCGCGGACCGAGCGGCCGATGAGCGGGTCGAAGCGGAAGCGCTCGTAGAACGGCCGCAGGTCGTCGTCGACGCCGAGGGCGAAGCGCATGCGCCCGATCGCCTCCTCGGCCACGTCGCGCCGGTCGGCGTGAGCACCGAACAGGACGCGGTCGCGCGCCGGCTGGGCGACGCGCACCACCGCCGGCTCGCCGTCGACGTGCAGCAGGCGGTGCAGGACGCCGCCGCGGCAGCGCAGGACGCCGTCGGCGCCGCCGTGGCGCTGCAGGCGAAACGGCCAGGGCGGCGTGACCTCGACGCGGACCTCGACCGCGCCCGGCGGCGGCCCGGGCGGCGAACCGACCGCGGCGCTCGGCTGACCCCGCGACGGGGAGCCGGGCGCGGCATTCGGGCGCGATGACGGCCGGCGGGACCGCGAGCCGGCCGGGCGGGCGCGCTCGGGGCGCGGGCGCAGCGGCCCGGTCAACGCCGGTCGACGAGGTGCACGTCCACGAGGAACGTGCGCGTCGCGAGGACGTCGAGACGCGTGCTCCGGCGGCGCCCGCGCAGACGGCGCGCGCGTCCGCGCGGCCGCGTGGCCAGATGCACGGCGCCGCGCACCAGGGCGACCGCGGTGGCGCCGGCGACGAGCGACGCGCCCGCCACGGCCGCGGCCTGCACGGTCACCGGCGCGACCGACCGGCGCTCGATCGGCGCCGGCTCGCGGACGACGACCCCGTCGACGACCTCGGGCTCGCTCTCGGGCTCCGGGCTGGTTCGGTCGAGCGCCATCGTCCCGCGACCCTAGCAGCGGCACCAGAGGGCAACGGCCGTCAGAGCGTCCGCTCGTAGACCCGGTAGCGCTTGACGACCCGGCCGCCCATCGCCTCCATGCCGCGGTTCATCGCGCGGTTGGACTCCAGGATCCAGCCCATCTCGCCCCACTTGCGGTGCGTGCGCTCGGCGACGTCGAAGTGCTCGATGTACAGCTGCGCGGCGACGCCGGTGTGCTGGTACTCGGGCTTGACGCCGAGGAAGCCGACGCGCACGCGGTCGATCGTCCGGTAGCGGCGCAGGTAGTGCCACCAGCCGAACGGCAGCAGCCGCCCCTGCATCTTGCGCAGCACCTGGTTCATGTCGGGGACGGTGATCGCCATCGCCACCGTCTCGCCGTCCTTCTCGGCGACCATGAACCAGTCGCGATCGAAGACGAGCTGCAGCTCCTGGGCGTAGTGGTCGAGGTCCTCGGGCGCATACGGGACGAAGCCCCAGTTCTCGGCCCACGCGCTGTTGTAGACGTCGGCGAACGCGTCGAGGTCCCGGCGCAGCCCACGTCGCGACATCTTGCGCAAGGTGACGCCGTGCTTCGTGCGGGCCTCCTCGGCCAGCCGGAAGAGGATCGGGCGGATCTTCGAGCGGTCGGAGATGTGCAGCTCCCACATGAGCAGGTCCTGCGCCTGCTCCAGTCCCGCGTCCTCGCACAGCCGCTGGTAGTACGGCGGATGCCACGGCTGCTTGATCATCGGATCGCGCTCGAAGCCCTCGACGAGCACGCCGCTCTCGTCGTTCATCGTGAAGTCCATCGGGCCGAGCATGCGGTCGCGCCCGCGGGCGCGCAGCCAGCCGGCGGCGGCGTCGAGCAGGCCCGCCAGCGCCTGCGGGTCGTCCTCGAGCTCGAGGAACCCGAACATCCCCCAGGTGTTGCCGTGGAAGCGGTTGAACGCGTGGTCGACCTGGGCGCTGATGCGGCCCACGACCCGCCCGTCGCGCCAGGCCAGGAAGTAGCGCGCCTCGCCGTGGCGGAAGAAGGCGTTGTGCTTGCGCGAGAGGAACAGACGGCGCTCGAGGCGGAGCGGGGGCACCCACTGCGGGGAGGTAGAGTGCAGCCGGTACGGGAGCTCGATGAACTCCCGAAGCTCGCGGTGCGACGCCACCGCCCGGATCTCAAGGCTCATATGTCCACCACCGTAGACGTCTTCGCCAAGGTGCGCGGGCATGAGCGCGCGGAGCAGCTGCGCGCCGCGCGCGAGGCGGACCTCATCCCGTACTTCCGGGTCCTCGAGGGCCCGACGATGCCGGTCGTCGAGATGGAGGGCGCCGAGCGCGTCATGCTCGGATCCAACAACTACCTCGGCCTCACGGGCGACGAGCGCGTGAAGCAGGGCGCGCTCGACGCGCTGGCGCAGTACGGCACCGGCCTCACCGGCTCGCGCTTCCTCAACGGCACGACGCGGCTGCACGTCCAGCTCGAGGAGGAGCTCGCCGACTGGATGAACGCCGAGGACTGCATCGTCTTCACGACCGGTCACCAGGCGAACCTCGGGTCGATCGGCACGATCCTCGGCGCGGGCGACACCGTGATCGTCGACTCCGGCGACCACGCGTCGATCCTCGACGGCGTCCTGCAGTCGAAGGCGAAGATGCGCCCGTTCCGCCACAACCGCCTCGACAAGCTCGAGAAGGCGCTCGAGCGGGCCCAGGCGGACGGCGGCGGCATCCTGGTGGTCGTCGACGGGGTCTACTCGATGGAGGGCGACGTCGCGCCGCTGCCCGAGATCGTCGAGCTGTGCCGCCGCCATGGCGCGCGGCTGATGGTCGACGAGGCGCACGGCGCCGGCGTGCTCGGCCCGCGCGGCGCGGGGGCCAGCGAGCTGCTGGGCGTCGAGGACCAGGTCGACCTGCGGATGGGCACGTTCTCCAAGTCGCTGGCCTCGTGCGGCGGGTTCGTCGTCGGCTCGGCCGAGGTGATCGACTTCATCCGCATCTCCAGCCGCGCGTACATCTTCACCGCGGCCGGCGTGCCGGCCGCGATCGGCGCCGCGCTGGCCGCGCTGCGGATCATCCGCTCCGACGAGGGCCCGCAGCTGATGGCGCAAGTGCTCGAGAACGCTCGCTACCTGCGCGCGGGGCTGCGCGAGCGGGGCTTCAAGACGATCGACCACGAGATCGCCACGCCGGTGATCCCGGTGCTCGTCGAGGACGACTGGAAGGCCGCGCTGCTGTGGCGCGCGCTCTGGGACGCCGGGGTCTTCGTCAACGTGGCGATCCACCCCGCCGTGCCGCCCGGCGGCGCGCTGCTGCGCACCAGCGTGATGGCGTCGCACGACGCAGCGACGCTGGATCGCGCGCTCGACGCGTTCGCCTCCGTCAAGGCCGCCTTCGAGGCCGAGCACGGGCCCCTGCCCGCGCCCGACGTCGCCACCGCCTGACTGACACGCGCGAGTCTCGACCTCACGTCGAGACCTCGAACGAAAAGTGCGCTCTGAGCGGAGGTTGCCCGCGGGCTTCGGTTGACCGAATCGGACGCGTCCGCATAAGTTGAGGACGCGTCGAGCGCGGCGCGTGGGGCGGAGAGCAGGCGGGCCGGTCAAGAGGGGTCGGAGACCGGACGTCGGAGGGACCCCAGAGGGGTGAGCCCGGGAGGGGTGGCTCGACCCATGCCCGCGACGCGGCGCATGCATGTCCACAGTCGAAGCCGGACGGCCGGACGGCCCGACGGCAGGGAGGAAGCATGACAGCGTCAGCGTCGATCGCCTCGGGGCCGCAGCACCTGCGAGCCCTTCAGCGCGCCAACGAGGTCCGGCTTGCCAGGGCCGAGCTCAAGCGGCGTGTTGCGGAAGGCGAGCTGACGGCGTCGGAGGTCGTGCTCGACGCGCCATGGGAGGCGCAGAGCATGGCCATCGCCGATCTGCTCATGAGCCAGCGCCGGTGGGGTCGAACGCGCTGCCGGCGCTTCCTCGCGCAGGTGCCCCTGTCGGAGACGAAGACGATCGGCTCGCTCACCGAGCGCCAGCGCAACGCGGTCGCCGCGCAGCTCACGCTGCTCCCGGCCGCGCCCGCCGGCGCTCCGGGGCGCGTCGAGCCAGCGATGGCGATCGTCTGAGCCAGCCTGCAGGAGCTCGGGCTCGCCGCGTGCGTCGCCAGGATCAGACGCGCGTGGCGAGCTCGAGGATGTGGCCGTCCGGGTCGCGCAAGTAGAGCGAGCGGAAGCGGCCGCGCTGGAAGACGTCGGTCGTCTGGACGCCCTGGGCGCGCAGGTAGTCGCGCCACGCGTCCAGCTCGTCGGCCGAGTCGACGGTGAGCGCGAAGTGGTGCGCCGCGCCCGGGCCGGCGGTCCCGGCCGCCATGTCGGGGTACTCCATGAACGTGACGAGCGTGCCGGCGGCCGCGTCGGCGTCGCCGAACCAGAAGTGGCGGGCGTTGGGGTCGTCCTCGTTGACCCCCTGCTCGACGAGCCCGAGCCCGAGCAGGTCGCGGTAGAAGGCGGTCGTGGCGTTCAGGTCGCGGGCGATCAGGGTCACGTGATGCAGGCCCGTGAGCCGCATGCGCCGCGGCTGCTCGCTGGTCGGTTCGGTCACGTACGGAAGCCTATGCCCCCGGTCCGACGGCGGAAGGCCGCGCGCAGCTCCAGGAAGCAGCCGGCGAACGTCGCGATGCCGACGCCGAGCAGGACCTCCTGGGGCAGGTCGGTGAAGAGGTAGAGCGGGACGTCGACGATCACGGCGGCGGCGCCGGCCAGCAGGGTCGAGTGCGAGCGGTAGCCGGCGAAGTGCTCGCGCAGCGACAGCTCGAGGCTGGCGAGCGTGACGAGCGCGAAGCCGCAGACGACGAACGCGACGCGCCGGTCGGCGACGCCGACGAAGCCGAGCACGATGAGCACGATCCCGATCAGGATCGTCAGCTCGACGAGCGGGAACGGGCTCCAGGGCGCCGGTGGCGCGTCCTCGAGCCGGGCGCGGCGGGTGGGCGGGGCCGGCGGGCGGCGGGCGGCCGCGGCGGGCGGACGGCGGGCCGGCGCGGTCTCGCGCGGCGCAGCAGGCGGGCGGCGGGCCGACGCGGTCTCGCGCGGCGGCGCCGCCGGCGACCCCTGCGGTGCGGCGTCGGCCGGCCGGCGGGCGGCACCGGGCCGCTTGCGGCGCTTGCGACTCACGTCACCGATCGGATAAGGGGCAACCCGAGGACAGCTTCACCTGCCACCAGCCCATGAGCATGCCGACGATGCCCAGGCGCGGCCGCACGGCGTAGACGCCGCAGCCGCGCTCCCCCAGCTCGGTGGCGGCGACGCGCTCGAACCGATGGCGGCCGGGGTCGAGCAGCATGCGCTCCAGGCGAACGCGGGCGGCCTCCTGCGCGGCGCCGCGGGCCGCCTGCGCCGCCCGTCCGGCCGCGAGTCGGGCGACGAGGCCGTCGCGGACGCGCTCGAGCTCGGCGAGCGGCAGGAGGTGCGGTCGCCCCGGCCGGGCGGGCGCGCCGTCGACCGGCAGCGCCGCGAGCTCGCGCTCCAGGCGTGCGATCTGGCGGCGCAGCGCATGGCGCGCGGCGGCCTCCGCCACGCCCGGCGAGCGAACCAGTGGACGCAGACCCGAAGGAATCCCTCTGGGATTTCGAGTGGTCGACGCCGGCAGGCGGTGATCGACGGACGTCATCTCCGGTCGAACGTTGCGGGGAGGGCCACGAGCACCTCGGCCATGGCGCGGAGGCTACTCCTCGGCGTCGAGCAGCTCGACGCACAGGTCGACCGCCTCCTGGGCGAAGAGCGGCGGGATGCCGGGCACGCGGATCGCGTAGAGCAGCGTGGTGCGGGTGCGGCGGCTCACCGCCGCACGGCCGGGGTCGCCGAACAGCGGCGCGATCGGGGCCACGCGGTCGGCGACGACGATCGTCTCGGCGTCGTCGAGGTCGAGAGCGAGCTCGCCCTCGACCCGGTCGGCGTCGAGCGCCCACACGCCGACGCCGAGCTCGACGGCGGCGATCGTCAGCGCGTCCTGGGGCAGCCCGCGCGCGGGGAAGCCGCCGTCGACGAGCCGGCGGACGACCGCCTCCTCCTGCGGGATCCGCTGGACGTCGGGGTCGATCCCGACGTGGCGGAAGAAGACCCGGTGGGCGTGCGCGAGCGGCTCGTGGCGCAGCGCGAGGGCCTGCGGGCCGCGCCAGCGGTCGGCCAGCGCGGCCAGGCGGGCGCGGATGTCGGCCGGCGAGCGGCGCGGGCGGGCGGCGACGGTCGCGGTGACCAGGCCGAGGCCCGGGTGCTCGGCCGCGAGACGGTCGGCTACGCGCCCATCCATCCCGGCTCCTCCGTCACCCGCCGCTCCACCCCCGCTCGCGCGCGGCCGCCTCCAGCCGGGCGACGCGGCCGCGGATCACCGCCTCGCTCTCGGCCCCGATCGTCGTCCCGCGCACCTCGCCGCCGGGGTAGGCGTAGGTGACCTGCGGGCAGACCGCCACGCCGTAGAGGTTGGCGACCGCCCCGTCGCGATCGATCGCGACCGGGAACCGCCAGCCGTGCTCGGCGATCAGCCGGCGGATGCGTCCGCGGTCGCCGCGGATCGCGACGGCGGCGAGCTGGATCCCCGGATGGGCGCGCTGGGCGGCCTGCAGCCGGTCGAGCTCGCGCGTGCAGTCGCCGCCGCGCGTGGCGAGGAACGCGAGCACGACCGGCCCGCGCTCGGCCAGCTCGCACGCGTTGAGGATCTGCGGCCCCCGGACCTCGCACGCCGGCCGGCGCCCGGCCGCGCCGGAGTCGGCCTTGCGCGCGACGTTGGCGTCGCCGTCGAGGTCGCCGAGCGCCAGCGGGGCGGCGAACGGCGGCAGCTGCGAGCCGGCCGCGGGACCGGTCGAGCTCCCGCCCTGGGTGCGCAGCGTGTTGATCGCGATCCAGGCGAGCGCGACCAGCGCGATCGCGCCGACGATCCAGGCGTAGCGCAGGCGGCCGGGCGGACGGGTCCGGGCGGGGCGCGCCGGCGCGACGGCGGGCGGGCGCGGGCCGGCGGACGCGTCGGCGTCGTCGGGCGCGAAGTCGAGCGGGCCCGGCGCGCACGGCTCCTCGCCCGGCGGGCCGGTCGCGGCGGACGGGCCGGGCGCGCGCGGCTCCTCGTCCGACGGGACGTCCAGCGGGCCGCTCATGCGACCACCCGCCTGCCGCGGGCGCGGCGGCGTTCGGCGAGGACGAGGACGGCCGGGAGGACGAGCAGGACGCCGAGCAGCGAGACCGTGAGGTCGACGACGGTCACCCAGCCGAAGTCGCGCAGCATCCGGATGTCGGAGGCGACGAGGACCCCGAAGCCGGCGATCGCGGTGACGCCCGAGGCCAGGACGGCGGCGCCGGTCGAGCGGTACGTGCGCTCCAGGGCCGTCCGCGGGTCCCGTCCCGCGCGCCGCTCCTGGCGGTAGCGCTCGGAGAGCAGGACGCTGAACTCGGTCGAGATGGCCACGACCAGCGCGCCGAGCGTCACCGACATCGGGTTGAGCTCGACCCGCAGCGCCAGCAGGACGAGCGCCGACCACCCGGTGGCGAGCACGATCGGCGCCAGCGGCACGAGGGCGCGGCGCCACGAGCGCAGCGCGACCAGGAGCACCAGCGCGACGGCCGCGAGCCCGGCGAGCAGCAGGCCGGCGCGCCGCCCCGGCGACGCGACGGCCGCATTCGCCTCGGCCGCCAGCACGGGCAGGCCGGCGAGCTCGGCCGTCACCCCGGGCGGCGGGTCGAGCTCGCGGCGCATCGTGTCGATGACCCGCTGCTGCTCGTCCAGCGGCAGGAGGCGGATGCCGAAGGCCAGCGTCGCGGCGGAGCGATCGGGCGTGATGACCGCCTGCGAGAAGTAGGGCGGCACGGCGTCCAGCAGCGCCTCGACGTCGGCCCGCCGCAGCTTGGCAGTCGATCCCTCGAAGAGGTCGGGCAGCGAGAACGCGGGGCAGAGCGTCGCCTCGCCGCAGCCGCGCCGCTCGCTGTCGTCGAACCGCTGCAGGAGACGCTGCTGGTAGTCGGCCATCCACCGCAGGACCGCCGGGTCGGCGAGGTCGCGCGCGGAGACCATGACGTCGATCTCGCCGCCGATGCCGGTCGACGCCTGCAGCGCGCGCAGGTCGCGCAGCGCGGGGAGGTCCTGGGGCACGAGCCGGTTGACGTCGGACTGGACCTTCAGCTGCGTGTCGGCGGCCCAGCCGGCGACGGCGAGCACGAGCGCGACGCCCACCACGAGCGGCCCCCGGCCCAGCGCGGCCCCGGTCGCCCACCCGGCCGCCCGGCGCCCCGCACCGCGCACGCCGCGCGCGAGCGGGTTCCCGCCGACCAGCTCGTCCGCGCCGCGCACCGCCGACGCGAACGCCGCCCGCGCTCTCACAGCGGCACGGCGCGGCGCCGATGCGGCCTCCGTCGTGGGGGTCCGCGGGCGCGCACGGCGCGCCAACCACAGCGCCGCCGCGCCCGCGGTCAGCGTCACCGCCAGCGCGAGCGCGATGCCGACGACGAGCAGCAGGCCGAACTGGCGGACCATCGGCACCGGGGAGAGCAGCAGGACGAGGAAGCCCGCCGCGGTCGCCGCCGCCGCGGTCAGGATCGCCGGCCCACCACGGGCGGCCGCCAGGGCCGGGGAGCCTTCCTCGGCCGTGCGCGACTGGAACTGGATCGCGTAGTCGACCGCCAGGCCGATCAGCACCGGCAGCGCACCGATCGCGGCCATCGTCACGCCCGCGCCCACCAGCGCGAGCGCGCCGAAGGTCAGCGCCGCGGACCCCAGCGCGACCGCGAGCGGCAGCAGCCGCGGGCGGACCCGGAACACGACCGCGAGCACGAGCGCCATGACGACGAGCGCCACCACGAGCAGCGTCCGCAACGCGCTCGAGAGCACCTCGCCGAGGTCGTCGAGCACCACCGGCGCGCCGGTCACGACGTAGCGCCCGCCGCCCGCGAGCCGCCACTGCTCCATCGCCGCGGCGTCGCGGATCAACCCGATCGCCTCGCGCCGCTCGGCGGCGCTGAGGTCCGGTCGCAGCCGCACCTGGATCAGCGCCGAGCGCGCGGTCGGGAACAGGTAGGCGAAGCGCGGCTTGGGCGTGCCGCGCTCGGGATCGGCGAAGACGAGCCGGGACACGAAGCCGGCGTCGTCGAGCTGCGGCACGCCGGTCAGGCCGTAGCGCAGCGCGAGGGCGAGGACGTCGCGGGTGAACTCCGCGTTGACCAGCTCGCGCGCCTGCTGCCCGAAGCGCCGCGCGCGCTCCGGTGAGTACCCGCGCTTGCGGGCGAGCTGCTGCGCCGCCCGGGCCGCCTCGTCGGCCTGCCGGGCCTTGGCCTGCGACTGCGCCGTGAACCGGTCGGCGATCTGGCGCACCGACTCGTTGACGAACGTCCCCGGCCCATAGACCACTTGCACGGGCTTGCGCGCCGCGAGGCGTCCGCACGGCGAGCGCGCCCCGCCCGGTGGCGTCGCCCCGGAGGGGACGTTGCCCGACAGGCACCCCTCCAGGCCCAGCACCGCGGTGAGGTCGTCGCTGAGCAGGAGCTTGCGCAGGTCCTCGCGCACGAGGACGTAGATCGCGTCGTCGCCGAAGCGCTCGTGGTAGCGCTCGGTCGCCGCGAACGCCGCCGACGAGCGGCCGACGAGCGTGTCCGTGCCGCTGGCCGGACGCAGCGTGGTCGCCGCCAGCGCCGTCGCCCCGGCGACCAGCGCCAGCACGACGACCAGCACGAGCCGGGGACGGCGCCCGACCCAGGCCACCAGGCGCTCCAGCCGGCTGTCCTCCACGGGCGTCAGGCTACGTCAGGCCCGTCACGGCTGCGCCGTGTGCCCGTTCGGCGCGGCGGTCACGTGCGGGTACTGGGTCGTGCCGCCGCGGGTGGTGAAGTCGCCCTGCTGGCGGCACGGCGGCGCGACCACCTGGGCGGCCCCGCCGAGGGCGAACTTGAACAGGTCGGACTGCAGGTTCGGCGCCACGTAGCTGTTGAGCACGTCGAGCAGCTGCGTGGCGTCGTCCGCGCTGAGGTCGCGCACCGCCGCCGGCAGCAGCGGCGTGAGCTGGTTGACGGCGCCGCCGATCGCCCCGGCCAGCTCGCTGGTCTGGACGAAGGTCGGCTGAGCGCCCGGGCACTGGCGCGTCTCGTAGGCGGCCAGGCCCTCGGCGAGCTGGTCGAACGCGCGCGGCTTGGCGTACGGGTTGGGCCGGTTCGTCGGCATGCGGCGCGGATAGACCGCGAGGTTCTCGAGGTTCAGCGGGTTCATCGTGCGCAGGTAGTGCAGCGGCTCGTCGTCGGTCGGGCTCGACGCCTGCGTGGCCGCGACGACGTTGGCGAAGAACGCGGTCAGCTCGTCCGGGTACTCGCCGACGAAGCTCAGCAGCGGGTTCAGCTGACGCAGCGGCGCGTCGAACTCGCCGAGCAGCGGTGCGAGCTTGCGCAGGAAGCTCTGGGTCGCCGGCAGACCCTCCTTCGAGGCGTCGACCAACGGATTCAGGTCGGTGAAGAACGCGTTGAGGTCGGGCGCGAGCAGCTCGAGCTCCTCGAACGTCGGCGACAGCTCGCGCGCCGCCGGGCGCAGCTGGGAGACGAGCGGGTCGGTGTCGCGCGCGAAGCGCGTCAGCCGCTGCACGGTCTGCTTGGACTCCGACTCGAACGCCGGCAGCGCGCGGAACAGCGCCTTGAGGTCCTCGTTGCGCTGCGCGGTCGTCGAGAAGACCGCGTTGGAGCTCTCGATCAGCTGGCGCAGCTGGTCGTCGCGCGCGGTCAGGGCGTCGAACACGTCGCCGGTGCCGTTGACGATCCGCCGCACGTCGGTCGACTGGGCGTTGAGGATCTTCAGCAGCGTGGTCGTGTCGACGGCGAACGGCGCGAGGTTGCCGAGCGCGTCGTTGAGGTCCTTGCCGCGGCGGTTCAGCCCGATCGCCTGTTGCTGCAGCCAGGACTGGAACGCGGCGCGCGTCTTGGCGTCGAAGGTCGAGAGGATCTCGTCGAGCTCGACGGTGTCGGAGACCTGCGCGATCGGGATGCGCCCGCCCTCCGGCAGCCCTCCGCTGGAGGGGTGGCCGGGCGTGAGCTCGACGTACGTCTCGCCCAGCAGCGTCTTCTGGCGCAGGATCGCCCGCGTGTCCTTGGGGATCGGCGCGTACTGCTTGTCGATCTCGATGACCGTGTCCGAGCGCCCGCTGGGCGTCGTCTCGATCTCCTTGACCTTGCCCACCGACACCCCCGAGATGCGGACGTCGGCCTCCTTGGCCAGCTGGGTCGCCTCGCCGAAGGAGACCGAGACGCGATAGCCCTTCGGGGCCAGCGGGATCGGGCCGCCGAAGGCCAGCCACAGGAAGAGCAGCAGGCCGAAGCACGAGAGCGCGAAGCCCACCATGACGAGCAGCCGGCCGAACGTGGGCGCCTGCTTCTGCATCAGCCGGCCGCCCCCGCTCCGCCGCCCGGGCACGCGATCCGCGGCGAGACCGGGTTCAGCAGCTGGATGAGCACGCCGAGCTGCGGGTTGGCCCGCGCGATCGCCGGCAGTGTCTGCACCGTCGAGCACGACGCGAGCACGATGCCCTTGCGGATCGGCCCGTGGGCGTCCTGGGCGCCGAAGATCGACGCGCCGGCGTGGTTCGTCCACGCGGCCCAGAAGAGGTAGCCCTCCTCGCTGCCCGGCGGGTTGTAGGCCAGCTCGTTGAGCAGGACGTTGACCACCTTGAACGCGCTCGTCAGGTCCGGCGTGGCCTTGGCCAGGTTGGCGGCCGCCGGGCGCAGGACCTTCGCCGTCGGCAGCGCCTCGCGCGCGAACGGGCGGATCTGCTGCTCGATGATCGGCGTGGACTCCTCCAGGAACGGCCGCGCCTGGCGCAGCGACGGCCCGAGCGCCCGCGCCGCCGGGCGCAGCGCCTCCAGCGTCGGCCCCAGCTCCCGGGCCATCCGGTCGGTCTTGGCCAGGTTCACCTGGGCGACCTGCAGCGTCTCGGGCAGCTGCTGGAGCGTCGAGCGCAGCGCCCGGTCCTGGTTGGCGAAGGCCTGGAAGACGGCGTTGGACGCGTCGACGAGCTCGGCGAGGTCCTGGTCCTTGCCCGCGACCGCCTCGGTGAGCTGGCGGAAGTTCGAGATCGAGCGCTCGATGCTCTCGCGGCGCTGGCTCAGCAGCAGGGTGATCTCGAGCAGGTCGCGGCTGGTCGGCTCGAAGCGCCGGAAGGTGTTGGCGAGATCGTTGGAGCGGCCCTTCAGCCCGCGGCCGGCCTCGCCGAGCAGGATCTGCAGGAAGTCGCGCGTGTCGGCGTCCAACGAGGCGAGGATCTGGTCGACGTGGACGTTCGGCGCGGTCTGGCTGACCGGGATCACCCAGTCGCCGGGCGCCTTGCCGGCCTTCGGCGTGCCCGGGTCGAGCTGGATCGTCATGTCGTTCAGGCCCGTCTTGGGCCGCACGAGCGCCGACGCGTCGTAGTACAGCTGCGCGTCGTCGCGGTGGATCTTCATCGTGACGAGCGCGCGGCCGTTGCGCAGCTGGACCTTGCCGACCTCGCCGACCTTCACGCCGGCGATCGCCACCTCCTGGCCCTGCCCGGGGGTGATGGCCTGGGCGGTGGTGAGCTCGAGCTGGCGGTCGACGAAGTCCGAGCCGACGATCGGCACCCAGTCGGGCAGGTAGAGCCGCTGGTGGGAGAGGATGTAGCCGCCCACCACCGCGGCCACCACGAGCAGCACGAGGATCGCGACGACGTCGCGGGCGTGGCTGCGGATCGCCCGGGCCATCAGTCCGAGCCTCCCGCCCGGAACGGGTTGAGCCGATCCAGGAGCTGCGCGGCGAACGGCTCGTCACGCTCGTCGTCGTCGCCGCGGCGGCGAGGAGCGCCGCTCGCCGCCGTCGCGCGCTCCGCGGAGGCGGCGGTCACCCCGGTCAGGCTGGCGATCGCGTCGGCGACCGCGCCGCTGGCGGCCAGCGGCACGGTGGCCGGGTTGCCCAGGGTCGGCGGCGTCGAGGTCGTCGCCGTGTCCGGACGGCCCGTGCGCGCCCCGTTGAGGTCGGGGAGCCGCTGCGTGTAGCAGGGCACGTCCGGGCGGTACGGCGGCTGCTTGCCGGGGTAGGCGGGCCGCGTGCCGATCGGGCGCAGGCCGTTGCGCCCGAAGAGCGTCTCCCCCGTGATCGACGCCTTGCCGGTCGAGACGGTCTGGTCGCCCATGCCCGTCTGGAAGCGGACGTACATGCCGTTGCCGTCGACGTTGGCACCCTCCCCTGCGAGGCCGACGAGCGCGTACCAGAACTCCTTGTAGTTCTCCTTGCCGGTGGTCAGGTCGCCGTCCTGGATCACGATGTCGCCGGTCGGCAGGATCACGCGGGCGATGCACTTGGACGCGAGGTCGGTCTGCGGCAGCAGCTCGTTGGTCGCATCGACCGTCGTGGCGAGGTCGCGCGTGGCCGGGCTGAGCTCGCGGACGAGGCCCTGCAGCTCGCTGGGCGCCAGCAGCGCACGCGTCTGGTCGATCCACGGGAACGCCGCGTCGATGGTCGCCGGCGTCTCGCGAACGCCGGGCAGGATCTCGCGGGCGAACGCGCGTGTCGGCGGAAACGCGGCATTGAGGTCGGCCAGCGTGCGGTCGGTCACCGCGAGCGTCGGCGCGAGCTCGCGGACCGAGGCGCGCAGGTTCTCCGACTCGTCGGCGAAGATCGCCGTCGTGCGGTTGAAGTTCGTGACGAGGTCCTGCAGCTGGCGCTCGTTGCGGCCCAGGGCGCCGGTGACCTTCGCCAGCGACGAGATCAGCGTGCCGAGGTCGTCGGGCCGCGCGCCCAGCAGCGCCTCGTTGACGATCGAGACGTTGCGCAGCGCCGGGCCGGCGTACGTGAAGTTCGCGTTCAGCGACTCGGCCGCGGTCTTGCCGCGCACGTCAGGATCGGCCTGGGCGTCGTCGGCGGCGCTCGGCTTGCGCGTGAGCGCGCCGCCGTAGTCGCGCAGGACGTCCTGCAGCGACGCGCGCGTGTCCTGCTGCAGCGACGTGAGCACGTCGCCGAGCTGGACCGGCGCCGCCGTCTGGGTCATCGGGATGGTGTCGCCGTCCGACAGCGTCGGCGAGGTCGGCGTCCCGGGCTGCAGGTCGACGAAGAAGTTGCCCTCGAGGAAGATCCGCGGCCGGATCTTGGCCACCGCGTCCTTGTGGACGGGCAGCGCCGCGTCGTCGAGCTCGAACGTGACGAGCGTGGCGTCGGTGTCCTTGTAGCGCTCGATCTTCGTGACCTTGCCGACGTTGACGCCGGCGATCCGCACGGGCGCGTTGGGCCGGATCGAGTTGGCGTTCTCGAACACGGCGTTCATGCGGAAGCCGTGCGTGAACGGGACCTCCTTCGTGAAGCCGAAGAAGACGGCGACCGCCACGACGACGAGCACGAGCGCGCCCGCGAGGACCGGGCTCATCCCGCGGCGGTCCTTGCGCGGGATGCGCGGCGCGTCGGGATCGCGGTGGCGGCGCAGGACGCTCACCGGCCGAGCCTCCGCGTCGTGCGCTCCGTCGTCGCCGGCTGCGTCCCCGGCACGTTGCCGATGACCGTGCGCCCCGCCAGGTACGGCTCGTTGCCGGCCTCGCACTCGCGCGGCTGGCCGGGCGAGGCGGTGTTCGGGTACGGGTTGGTGTGCAGGTAGTTGTCGCGCGACGGGCCCGCGGCCGGCTTGGACGACGGCCCGCCCTCGTTGTTGGGGCCCTGCGGCGCGGCGACGATCATGAACCGCTGCCAGGTGCCGTTCGCGTCGCCGTCCGACAGCAGCGATGCGATGTTGCGGAACCACAGCGTGAGGTAGTTGCACACCGTCTGGGCAGGCGCGAGGTGCGCGATCGTCGGCCGCAGGATGTCGGCGGTGGTCGTGAGGTCCTTGATGCCCAGCTCGGTGGCCGGGTCCTTGGCGAAGTCCTCCAGCGCCTCGAAGGTGGGGATCAGCCGCTCGTTCAGCGCGACCGCGCGGCGCAGCGACGTCGAGCCGGCGGTGAACGCGTCGGCGAGATCCGGCGCGGCGCCACTCAGGGCGCGGACGCCGGGGCGCAGCTCGCGGAAGAGCGCGGTCGTGTTGCGCAGGAACGGCCGCTGACGCGGC
Source organism: uncultured Solirubrobacteraceae bacterium (assembly GCA_964422645.1). Lineage (GTDB taxonomy): Bacteria > Actinomycetota > Thermoleophilia > Solirubrobacterales > Solirubrobacteraceae > Capillimicrobium. The sequence continues at coordinate 29,105 of CAYRCB010000014.1, forward strand.
AGGCCCTCGATCGCGGCGTCCAGCGCGGCCGGGCCGCCCCGGATCGACGCCTGCAGCTCGGGGCGCACCTCCGACAGCGCGCGGAAGGTCGTGTCGAGGTTGACGAACAGGTCGGCCTGGGTCTGCGCGGCCGGCGCGACGATGCGGGCGCCGCGCTCGAGCGCCTGGAAGAGCTGCCCGAGCCGGGTGCGTCGGTCCGACAGGTTCGCCATCACCGGCACGAGGTTGACCAGCAGCGGGTCGAGCTCCTCGATCGCCCGGTTGAGGTCCGGCCCACGGCCGGCGAGCGCGGTCCCGAGCTCGAGGAGGTTCACCTGCTGAGCCCGCCGCGTCGGGTCGTCGAACATGTTGAGGACCTCGTCGATCTCCACCGGCACCGGCCTGGCGTTGGCCAGCGGGACCGTCGCGCCGTCGGCGAAGCCCTCGTTCGAGGTGCCCTTGGTGATCTGGAGGTACTTCAGCCCGAGCGCGGAGCGCGGCCGCACGAGGAAGGTCGAGTCCTTGGGCAGCGGGTCGAGGTCGGTGTTCAGCTTCAGCTGGAGCTGCGCGTAGTACGCCCCGTCGGCGGTCCGCTTGGGGACGATCGCGCTGACGCTGCCCACGCGCGTGCCACCGACCCGCACGTCGTTGCCGCGCACCAGGTTGGCCGCGTTGGGGACGTTCACGTTCAGCCGGTACGTCGGGACGAACGGCAGCCCGTTGTTGGCGTTGTAGGCGAGGAAGACCGCGACCACGACGACGAGGACCGTCGCGGCGCCGATGAGCACCGGGTTGGCGGCGATCGAGCTGGAGCGGCGGCGCTGCAAACCTAGCCACCCCCGCCCAGCAGGTAGTCCATGAGCTGCCCGGTCGCCGACGCCTCGGCGTCCGGCGCCGTCGCCCGCTGCGCCGCCACCGGAGCGGTCTTGTCGCTCCCCGGCAGCACGGCGTCCGGCAGCGCGAGCGGCTTCTCGTCGTGCTGGTCGCGCGGCGTGGTCGCGGCGGCGGTCGCCGGCCGCTTCCCCTTGCCGTCTCCCGGCGCCGGGTACGCCCGCAGCACCTCCTCGAGGGGCATCCCCCGCAGCAGCGCGTCCTGGCGTCGCAGGTAGAGCGAGCCGCCGTCGCTCGTCGATCGCGTCGCGCCGCCCGGCTGGAAGTTCGCCTCGCAGCCGGTCGTCAGCTCGGTCGCATAGGTGGAGCAGGCGTTGATCAGCAGCCCCGCGCGGAGGTAGTGCCCCGTGCGGTCGAACCCGTTGATCGCGGTCATCTGGAAGAAGATCCAGTCCATCGCCCGCTCGATGCCGCCGGTGTCGCGCAGGCTCACGAGCAGGTCGCTGAGGTCGGCGGCCAGCGGCGCGGTGGCCTGCGCCAGCGTGTTCACGTCGCGCGTGATCGGGCGGATCTCGCGCACCGCCCGCGTGCCCACCTCCGACGCCTCCCCCAGCGTCCTGAACGCCGGCCGCGCCGATTGCGACAGCGGCCCGAGCTGCTCGACGAGCCGGTTGATGTCGCCCGCCTGCGCGCCGAGGTCGGTGAGCACGGGCGTCATCTGGTCCGACAGCGCGCCCAGCTCCTGCAGCGTCGGGCGCAGCTCCGAGAGGAACCGCGGCAGCTTCGCGAAGCTCTGCTCCAGCGCGCCGCGCTCCTGCGCCGTGGCCTGGGCGACGTCGCGGGCCTGGGTGATGAAGTCGGCGACCTGCTCCTTGCGCCGGGCCAGCGGCGCCAGCACGCGGTCGGACTCGGTGGCCAGGTCGGCGAGCACCTGGTTCTGCTGGCGCAGGATCGCCAGGACCTTGTCGGTCTCCAGCAGCGCGGGGTTGGCCCGCCGGATGACGTCGTTGAGGTCCTCGCCGCGGGCGGCCAGGCCGGTGCCCAGCTCGTTGAGGATGATCGTCAGCCGCTCGCGCTCGGGCAGCTGGTAGATGTCGTTGATGAGGTCGAGGTCGACCGACTTGCGCGTGTTGGTGACCGGCAGCAGGTACTGGCCCTTGCCCTCGCCCTCGGTGATCTGCCGCAGCGGCGGGGGCGCGGCCTCGCCCTCGGGACGCGGCTGGGTCGGCGTGCACTCGACGAACTTCTCGCCGATGAGCGACTGCGGGCGCACGATGCAGGTGGCGTCCTGGCGGAAGTCCCCGAAGCCCGGCTCGGTGATGTCGAGCACGATCGCCGCCTTCTTGTCGGGCGTGACGTCGAGCTCGCGGACCTGGCCGACCTTGACGCCGGCGACCTTGACGTCCTCGCCCGGGATGACCGCGAAGGCGGTGTCGAAGATCGCGCGCACCTGGTAGTCGCCGTCGTCGTCGTCGCCGAGCGACACCGCGACGATCGCCACTACCGCGGCGCAGGCGAGCACGAGGACGATGACGGCGAGACGCCTCACGGCCCGGGCGGCACCAGGTCGGGGTTGCAGTCGAGCTTGCCGTCGCTGTCGCGCCACGGCGCCGACCCGTCCTGCGCCGGCTGGCTGGCTGCGCCGGGGCAGCGCGCGATGTTGAGGTTCGACGTCCCCTGCGGCTTGCCCACCGGGCTCGTCGGCGTGAGCAGGCCGCCGGCGTCGCCGCCGGCGAACGTGTACGGCGTGAACATCGGCATGATCCGCGCGTAGTGGCCGTTGGCGTCGTAGTTGGCCGCGCCCTGGCCGAAGTCGCGCAGGAAGCCGACCAGCTCGGGCGTGTACGGACGGCCGAAGGTGAGCACCGGCGTCGACTTGCGCAGCGCCTGGGTCGCGCTCGCGAACGCCGGCGTGGCGTTGCGGTTCAGCGACGGCGCCTTGTTCAGCAGGTCGGTGAGGTCGTCGTTGGCGCCAGGGCTGTTGACCAGCGCGCTGAGGTCGGCGATCGTCGGCCGCGCGTCGCGCACGAGCGGGCGCAGCGCGCGGAAGAACGGCGCCAGCTCCTTCGTCGCCGGCTTGGACGCATCGACGAGGACCGCGAGGTCGTCGAGCGTGGCGCGGAGGTTCACGAACGTCGTGTTGGCGCGGCGCAGCGTCGCCGGCAGGCGCTGGAGGTCCTCCGACAGCGCGGCGCGGTCGGCGCTGATCGCCTGCGCGGTGGCGTTGGCGTTGGAGACGAGGTCGGTGAGGTCGGCCGAGCGCTGCGACAGCGCGCTGGTCACCGCCGCCCCGTTGGCGAGGAAGTCGCTGAGCGCCTGCTGGTCGCGCGTCAGCTCGTTGGCCAGCCGGCGCGTGGTCGACAGCGCCGGGTTGAAGTACTCGGCGGCGGCGTTGGCCTGCTCGCCCTTGCCCGCATACTGCGTGGCCGAGCCCTGGATGACCTCGCGCAGCGCCTGGCGCGTGGGCTCGTCCAGGGTGTCGAAGAGCTGGTCGAGGTCGACCGGCGAGGTCGTCTGCTCGGCGCCGATGCGCGCTCCGTCGTCGAGGGCGCGCGCGTTGTTGGGCGCCATCGTCAGCGTGACGTAGCGGTTGGCGACGCCCGACAGCGAGGTCTGGCGGATCAGCGCCGTCGTCCCCTCGCGCAGCGGCGCGTACTCGTCCTCGATCGAGAACTCGATGTCGGCCTGGTTGTCGGACGTCAGCGAGATGTCCTCCACCGAGCCGATGGCGCGCCCGCCGACCTGCACCTCGTCGCCCTTCACGAGCTGGCCCGCCGTCTGGAAGATCGCGTGGTAGGTGTGCTCGTCGCCGTTGCGCAGCAGCACGACGGCGACCACCACGATGGCGGCGACGAGGGCGGCGAGGGCGATGCCGCGGCTGAGCATCACTCCATGCCGAGCGGGCCCTGGGATTCCCCGGACAGGAACTGGCGCACGAACGGGTTGTCGGAGTTGAAGAGCTGCTCGGCGGGGCCGGACTCGACGATCCGGCCCTTCCACAGCACCGAGATGTGCTCGGCGACCCGGCGCGCGCTCATGATGTCGTGGGTGATCACGACGTAGGCGCCGCCGTTCTCCTCGTGGATCTCCTGGATCAGCTCGCACAGCAGCGCGGTGCGCACCGGGTCCAGGCCGGAGTCGGGCTCGTCGAAGAGGACGATGTCGGGATCGAGCACGAGGGCGCGGGCGAACCCGGCGCGCTTGCGCATGCCGCCCGAGAGCTCGTTGGGCATCTTGTCGTTGGCGTTGCCCAGGCCGACCTCCTGCAGGCGCCGGTTGACGATCTCGGCGATCTCCTCCTCGCCCTTGTCGGTGTGCTGGCGCAGCGGGAAGGCGACGTTGTCGAACAGGTTCATCGAGCCGAACAGCGCGCCGTCCTGGAAGAGGACGCCGAACTTCTTGCGCATGTCGAACAGCTCGTCGTCGTGCATGTTCGGCACGGACTGGCCGTGGACGATGACGTCGCCCTGGTCGGGATAGAGCAGGCCGACCATGTGCTTGATGCAGACCGACTTCCCGGTCCCCGACGGGCCGAGGATCATCGAGATCTTGCCCTCGGGGATGCCCATGTTCAGGCCCCGCAGGATCTTGTTGCGGCCGAAGGCCTTGTGGACGTCGACGAACTCGATCGCGTCCTGCACGCCGGTCGGCCGCTGCTCGCCGGTGTGCCAGCGGAACTCGTCATCGTGGGCGACGGGGGATTCGTCGCTCATCTCACCCTCCGATCGGGGCTCTCGGGTTGGCGCCCCAGAAGACCTGCGTGCCGAGCATCCCGATCAGGTGCACCAGCACGATGTTCAGCACCATCGACTTCGCCGTGGCGGTGCCGACGCCCACCGGTCCTCCCGACGCGGTGTAGCCGTAGTAGCACCCGACGAGCACGATCGCCGTCGCCATCACCATGCCCTTGATCAGGCTGTAGAGCAGGTCGGGTGGGTTCTGGAACATCCAGAAGATCAGGAAGTAGCCGCCGCTGGACACCTCGCCGATCTGCTCGACGACCGCCAGGTAGGAGGCGAAGAACCCGGCGCCGACGGCGGCGAGGTACATGAACGGCAGCACCATCCAGCTGGCCAGCAGCCGGGTCGCGCAGAGGAACAGGACCGAGTCGATGCCCATGACCTCCAGCGCGTCGATCTCGTCGGAGATCCGCATCGAGCCCAGCTCGGCGACGATGCCGGTGCCGACCTTGGCGGCCATCATGTAGCCGAAGGCGTACGGGACCAGCTCCCGCAGGTCGCACCAGGCGGCGAAGACGCCGGCGTAGGCGGGCGCGCCGACCGAGCGGTTGAAGTACGCGCCCTCGATCCCGCACTGCAGGCCGATGATGAAGACCAGGCCCCAGATGACGATCGTCGAGGAGACGATGAGGATCCCGGCCTGGCGCAGCGCCTCGCCAAAGAAGCGGAAGACGCGCAGCGAGGAGACCTGGCCGAGGACGCGCCCGCAGAACTTCGCGATGTCGCCGAACGACGCGAGCCAGTCGCGCGGGATCGCCAGCCAGCCGTTCACTACCGGATCACCTGGATCTCGGGGTGGGTCGCCAGCAGCGTCTGCGTGAACACGTAGTTGAACGCGAAGACGCCGAGGAAGGCGATGACCACCGCCTGGTTGACCGCGCGGCCGACGCCCTCGGCGCCGCCCGAGGCGGTCATGCCCTTGTAGCAGCAGACGATCGCGATGATCGCGCCGAACAGGGTCGTCTTCAGCACCGAGCCCCAGAGGTCGACCGTCGACGCGTTCGTGAAGAACGTGGCCCAGAACTGGCCGAGCGGGGCGCCGTTGGTCAGCATCGCGAGCACGCCGCCGAACACGCCGAAGATCAGCGCGTAGATGTTGAACAGGCCGGTGACGAGCATGAGCGCGAGGAACCGCGGGACGACGAGGTTCTTCACCGGGTCGACGCCGAGCACCTGCAGCGCGTCGAGCTCCTCGCGGATCTTGCGCGCGCCGAGGTCGGCGGTGATCGCCGTGCCGGCCACGCCGGCGAGCACGATCGCGGTCACGAACGGGGCGAACTCGCGGATCGAGGCGAGCACGAAGAAGCCGCCCAGCCGGTCGATGGCGCCGAAGATCACGAGGAAGTTCGCCGCCTGCAGCCCCGGCGCGCCGTAGCCGAAGGCGACCGTGCTGATGAGCAGCGGGAACCAGCACAGCTTCACCGCGAACAGGAACTGCGAGACGAACTCGCCGCCGTACGGGTAGGGCGGACGGAGGGCGGACGTGATCGTCTTGCCCGTGAGGATCATCATGTCGCCCACCTCCTCGAGCATGTTCCTCGTCGGCGAGAACGCTCGATCGGCGACGCTTCGGACCATCACCACCCTCCTGGAATGCTTCGACGGCGCGGTACGGCCAACCACCCGTCGACCGCGGCGGATCGTATGGAACGCGCCGGACCGCTGCCAAGCTGCAACCGTCGGCCTGGACGGGTGGTAGCGTCCGCCCCGGTGAGGCGGACGTTCGGGACCCTCGTGTGCTGCGTCGCGGCGGCCGGCCTGGCGAACGGATGCGGCGGCGGCGAGCGCCAGGACGACGATGAGCCGAGCGGCACCTTCGACGTGCAGGTCCTTGCTTCGTCGTTCCCCCGCGAGCAGTCGATCTCCCAGCCGGCGACGCTGCGGATCGTGGTGCGCAACGACGGGCGCAAGACGATCCCGAACCTTGCCGTCAGCCTCGACGGGCTGGCGGTGCGCAACCCGCAGCCGGGGCTCGCCGATCCCGAGCAGCCGCTGTGGGTGATCGAGGACCAGCCCAGCGCCGGCCAGACCGCCTACGTCTTCACGTGGGCGCTGGGGCCGCTGCAGGTGGGCGCGACGCAGACGTTCACGTGGCGGCTGAGCCCGGCCGTCACGGGGACGCATACCGTGAAGTGGACGGTCGCGGCCGGGCTGACCGGCAACGCGCGCGCCCGCACGACCGGCGGGCGGCGACCCGCGGGCTCGTTCACCGTGCGGGTCTCCGACGTGCCGGCGCCCGCGACCGTCGATCCGCAGTCGGGCGATGTCGTACGCGGGACCACCTGACGGCAAGATTGCCGACTCGCCGGCGCCGTGTGGTTCACTGGCCGCTCCGTGACGAGCGCGACCAGGGAGGCCCTCTTGCGACGGAACTTCGACCTCAGCACTGGCCTAGTGGCCATCGGCGCCGTCGCCGTGCTCGTCAGCCTGTTCCTCGATTGGTACGAGCCCGCGATCAGCGCGTGGGACGCGTTCGAGCTCGCCGACTGGTTGCTGGCGGCGCTCGCCGTCGGCGCGCTGGTGGTCGTCGGCGGCCAGGCGGCCGGTGCGCAGGCGCCGTCCCAGCGGCTCGCATGGATCTGCGGGATCGTGGCGTTCGTCGTCGTGGCGGAGCTGCTGGACCCGCCGCCCGCCGCGCGGGAGGCGACGCGGGAGGTCGGCGCGTGGATCGCGCTGGGCGGCGCGGCCGCGATGGTCGCCGGCGCGGTGCTGGCGCTGGCGCAGATCTCCGTGACGATCGACGTGAGCGAGCGCCGGCGCCGCAGCGCCGCGGTCGACGCGCGCGGCGGGGACGAGGATGCGGCGGCGCAGCCGGGCGATGCGGCGGCCGGCGAGCAGCCGGGGCTGTGGCAGCGGCCGAACGGCGGCGAGGAGCGCCGGGCGCGGCCGTCGCGCGGTGGCACCGGCGACGAGGGCGCCGGGACGGGCGCGGGCGGCCGCGGCACCGAGCCGCCGGCCTCGTCCGGCGAGGTCCCCGAGGCACGGGGCACGCGCGGCCGCGGCGCCTGGTCCGCGAGCGCGGAGCCGCCGGAGACCGGTCGCGGCGGCCGTCGAACGTCGACGCCAGCCGGCGCGGAGCCGCCGGACACCGCACGCGGAGGCGCTCGGACCCCGCCCGCCGCCGGCGCCGAGCCGCCGGCGCCGCACGTGGATCCCGACCGCACGCAGCCGCTGCCGCCCATCGACCGTCCCGACGACCCCGGCGCGCCCGGGCGCACGGGCTGAGCCGCGGAGATCGGCGGGATCGTCATGAGCGCCGCCCCCACCTTCGAGGTCCTCGCCTTCCGAGCCCATCCGGCGACGGCCGCGGTCGCCGTGCTCGAGCTCGAGGGGCGCTTCACCGCGCGCACGCCGCGGACGCTCGGCCGGCCCCGGCTGGTCGTCGAGGCCGGCGCCACCCACCTCGCCGCCTCCCCGATCGGCGGGCCGGACGCGGCCGCGTCGCCCGACGGCGAGTCGTGGCGGACCGCCTACGCGATCCCGCTCGAGCTGGTCGACCGCGCCGACTTCGCCCTCGAGCTCGGTCGCGACCTCGTCGAGCTCCCGACCCCGCACCTCGGCGACGCGACGGGCGACGAGGCGGCCCGCTTCGCCCGTCTCGCGCGTGAGGCCAACGAGCTGCGTCGCCGCCTCGACGAGTCCGCCGAGCGCATCGCCGCGGCGGAGGCCGCGGCGGCCGCGGTGCGCGCCGAAGCCGACCGCGATCTCGTGGCCGCCGGTCAGGAAGCGGCCGAGGCGATCGAGGCCGCCCGGGCCGAGTCCGAGGCCCACGCCGCCCGGATCGCCGAGGAGCGCGACCGCAGCCTGTCCGAGGCCGCCGAGCAGCATGCGGCCGCCCTGGCCGCCGCCACCGCCGAGCACGCCGCCGCGCTCGAAGCCGCCCGAGCCGAGCACGCCGCCGCCGTCGAGTCCCTCCAAGCCGAGCACGCGGCGACCGTCGAGGCCCTCCAGACCGACCACGCCGCGACCGTCGAATCCCTCCAGACCGACCACGCCGCGACGGTCGAGTCCCTCCAGACCGGCCACGCGGCGACGGTCGAGTCCCTCCAAGCCGAGCGGGCCGCCGCCGTCGAGGCCCTCGAGGCCGAGCTGGCCGCCGAGCGCGAGCGCGCCACGCTCGAGCGCGAGCAAGCGGCCGAAGCGCGCGCGGCGGCCGCGGCGGAGCTGGCGGCCGAGCGCGACGCGACGGCGCACGCCCTCGCCGCCCAGCGCGAGGCCGCCGCCCGCCGGCTCGCCGCAGCGGAGCGCGAGGCGGCCGAGGCCGCCGAGCGCGACGCCGCAGCACGTCACCTCGCCGGCGAGACGGGCGGCACGAGACCGGCGCCTCCGGCCGCGCATCGCGCAGCGGGCGATGCGCTCGACACGGCCCAGTCCCGCGCGGCGAGCGCCGGCTCCCGCGAGGGCGGGGCGCCGCCAGGCGCCGGTCCCGAAGCCGGCGGGGCACCCGAGCACGGCGCCGCCGAGCGCGACGCGGCTGGCGCCGCCGACCGCGGCGCGGCGGAGCGCACCGCGGCTGGCGCGGCCGACCACGGCGCCGCCGAGCGCGACGCCGCTGGCGCGGCCGACCACGGCGCCGCCGAGCGCACCGCGCCGACGCCGCCGTGGGAGCCGCCGGGGGCCAGCCAGGCCGGCGGAACGACCGGGACGTCCCCCTCGCCTCCGCCGCGCGCGCTCGACATCAGCGCGCGGCGCATGGGGCCCGCCGACCGACAAGGGGCGCGCAGCAGCGCCTCCGATCGCGCCGTCCCGCACACGACCGGCCGCTTCGCCCCGCCGGCGCCGTCCACCGCCGCCGGCCGGCTGCGCCCCGCCGCGTCGCCCGCCGGCGCCGAGCGGGACGACGATGCGGCCCCCACGCGCGTGATCTCGACGGGCGACGGCGGCGAGACGATCCGCATCGTCAGCGGCCACCCGCGCCCGCGCCACCGCATCGAGGACGAGGAGGAGCCGACGGTCCTGTCGCCGGGCGCCACCCGGATCGGCGCGCGCTCGATCAGCGAGTCGGGCGCCTCGCGCCACCGCGAGCCGCAGCGGATCGGCGCGATCATCGCCCTCGCGATCGCGATCGCCGCGTTCGTCCTCGTCGTCGTCCTGCGCGTCGGCCCGATCTAGCTCCGCTCGGGGGTGGGTTGGATCCGCACCGCCTGGCGCGGTCGATCCAACCCACCCCCGGTGCCCTCCCCCGAGCTAGCGCGGCAAGCGCGGCGCGATGATCCGGTACGCCTTCAGGCCCAGCCCCAGCCGCTCGCGATCCTCGGACAGCATCGGGTCCAGCCCCGTCAGCTCCTTCACCCGGTCCAGGCGGTAGGCGACCGTGTGGCGGTGGGCGTAGATCGTCGCCGCGGTCGCGTTCATGTTGCAGTTCTGGTCGAGGTAGGCCTCGAGCGTGCCCACCAGGTCGGTCCGGTACTGGTCGTCGTAGCGCACGATCGGCGCGACCGTGTCCTCGTAGAACGAGCGCACCTCCTCCGGATGCGAGGCGAGCACCCGGAACAGCAGCCGGTACGTGCCGGTGCCGATGTCCTCGGCGATCGGCGCGTCGGACTGGCGCAGCACGTCGAGGACGAGCTCGGCCTCCTGGATCGCCCGCGCGAGGTCGGCCGGATCGGCGTAGAACGACGAGACGCCGACCGTGCCGTAGCGCTGCAGCCGCGTCGCGAGCCGCCGCGCCGCCTCGAGCGTGCGCTCGGCCGCGTCGTCGGCGCCGACCGCCGGCAGCAGCGCGTACACGCGCGCGTCGTCCATGTGCTGGGCGAGCGCGCCCTGGTGCTCCCCGGAGATCGTCGCGACGACGTGGCGCGGGCGATCGGTCGTCAGCTCGGCACAGAGGATCACCGCGCCGCGCGAGAGGTCGCAGCCCAGCCGCCCCGCGCGCCGCACCACCTCGCGCGGATCGAGGTCCGGCCGCGAGCGCAGCTCCTCCAGCAGCGAGCCGCGCAGGTTCTGCTCGACCTCCTCCTTGGCCTCCTCGACGGCGACCTCGGTCAGCGACGCGACCGCCGCGAGGTGGAGGAACTCCGCCGCCTCGGGCGCGGCCTCGGCGGGGCCTGCCAGGAGCGCCACCAGGCCGACGACCTCGTCGCCGGAGCGGATCGGCGCCTCGGCGACGAGCCCGTCCGGCAGCCCCGACGGCCGGTCCTTGACGCGATCGCTCGCGTAGCGTCGCAGCGCGCCGAGCTCGACCTCCTCCGGCCAGGCGACGGCGATCGACAGCCGCGGCACGAGGATGGCGACCGGCCCGCCGGCGGCGCCGGCGGCGAGCTGGGCGACGCGGCCGAGGCCTTCGCCGCCGAGGACCGCGTCGACCATCTGCAGGTGCAGCTCGCGCAGGCGGGCGACGAGGCCGGCGGCGTCGGCGTCGGGCTGGAGTCGGGGTTGGGGCATCGGGTGGGCCATGGCCTTCGAAGACGGCGTCCGGGGGCGGCGGGCCCACCGTGGGCCCGCCGCCGCGCCGGAGGCGTGGACTGCTACGACGACGCGGCCGCCGCCGCGTCGGGATGCGACTGGAGGATCTCCTCGCCGGACTCGCCGGTGCGGACCCGGAAGGCCTGCTCCACCGGCAGGACGAACACCTTGCCGTCGCCGACGGCGCCGGTGCGTCCGTGCTTGAGGATCGTGTCGACGATCGTCTGCACGTCGCCGGCGTCGACGACGCACTCGATCTTGATCTTCGGCCGCAGGTAGTTCGTCAGCTCCGCGCCGCGGTAGCGCTCGGTGATGCCCTTCTGCCGCCCGGAGCCCTTCACCTCGGTGATCGTCAGCGACGGGAACCCGAGGTTCAGCAGCTCGGTGCGGATGGGCTCGAACGCCTCGTGCCGGACGTAGGCGACGACCATCTTCATGCGGTGACCTCCTTGGATGTGGCGACCGGCGCCGGCGGCACCGTCGCAGTGGGCCCACCGCCGTAGCCCACGAGCTCGGCCGGCGGGATGAACTGCTCGGGATACCCGTACATGCCGTGCTCGCTGATGTCCAGCCCTGCATCCTCCTCCTCTTCGGTCACGCGCAGGCCGTAGGTCGCCTTGATCGCCCCGAACACCAGGTAGCTCACGACGAACACGCCGACGAACACCACCAGCACGCCGAGCGCCTGGACGCCGAGCTGGTGGAAGGAGCCCGTGTAGACCAGGCCCGCGTCGCCGACCGCGTTGAACTCGGCCAGCGCCGGCAGCGTGAACAGGCCGCAGGCCAGCGTGCCCCAGATGCCGCACAGGCCGTGCGCCGTGAGCGCGCCGACCGGGTCGTCGAGCTTGCGGTCGATCGCGTACACGCCGAGCGGGACGATGACGCCGGCCACCGCGCCGATGACCACCGCGGCCCACGGCGCGACATACCCCGACGGGGCGGTGATCGCGACGAGCGCGCCGATCGCGCCGTTGCCGGCCATGCCGATGTCGATCGTGCCGGTCTTGAGCTTCGCGGTCAGGATCGAGAACAGCACGCCCGCCGCCGCGGCCAGCTGGGTGGTGACCATCACCTCGGTGAAGCGCCCGTCCAGCGCACCGAGCGTCGAGCCCGGGTTGAACCCGAACCAGCCCAGCCACAGGATGAACACCGACAGGCCGAAGAGCGGCATGTTGTGGCCGGGGATCGCGCGCGGGTTGCCGTTGGCGTCGTACTTGCCCTTGCGCGGCCCGAGGTGCAGCAGGACGGCCAGCGCGCCCGTCGCGCCGATCAGGTGGACGGCGGTGGAGCCGGCGAAGTCCTGCATGCCGAGGTTGCTCTGCAGCCAGCCGCCGCCGAACACCCAACCCGAGAAGATCGGGTAGATCAGCGCCGAGAAGATCACGGCGTAGATGACGTAGACGCCGAACTTGATCCGCTCGAGCGTCGTCCCCCAGACGATGGCCAGCGACACCGCGCAGAAGACCATCTGGAAGAACCACTTCGCCTCGACGGTGGCGTCCGACAGGCCCATGATCGGGAACGCGGTCTGCGGGTCGCCGTAGTCGCGCAGGAAGAACCCGTGCGTCCCGATCACGTGGCCGAGGTCGCCGCCGAACGCGAACGCGAAGCCGACCGCCCAGTACATGATCGCCGCGATCGAGAAGTTGGTGAGGACCTTCGCCACGACGGTTCCGGCGTTCTTCCCGCGCGAGAAGCCGATCTCCAGGAAGGCGAAGCCCGCCTGCATGAACATCACGAGGATGCCGGCGACGGCGACCCACATCGAGTTGATGCCGACCGAGTCGGCGAGCGAGCCCGCTCCAGCAGCGTCCATGGTGTCGGCGAGCGCGGAGGCGGGGAGCACCAACGCGAGCAGCGCTCCCGACAGCGCCACGCGCACGAGGCGTGAACGTCTCATTGCCAGGTGTTCCTCCTGAGGGGGTGAGAGTGCGCCTGGCATGCTCCGCTCGTGCGGTCCCCGGGTCTTTGGACCGGTGTCGAAAGATCGGCGCGGCCCGGTTGTCCACACGGTCGAGTGGGGTTGGCCCGGCGTGAGAAAGGCGCTACACCATGTTTAGCCAGCGGGATAAGGTCGACCCGCCGGCGCCCACGTAGGCTCGACAGCCTCAGGCCGTACGAGGCTGCCCCGACAGGAGGACGAACCTTCCCGATGCCCGCTCCCAGGATCCGCCAGCAGAACGTCACCGCCGCCCAGTGGGCCGCGAACGGCGGTCTTGGCGCCGCCGACCTCACGCAGTCGATCGACTACTACGGGGAGAACGTCTTCTCCCCCGCCGTCCAGAAGGAGCGGCTCTCGTCGGAGGCCTACGCGCGCCTGAAGCAAGCGGTCGAGAGCGGCGAGGGGCTCGACCTCGACCTCGCCAACGAGGTCGCCGAGGCGATGAAGGAGTGGGCGCTGGAGAAGGGCGCCACCCACTACACGCACTGGTTCCAGCCGCTGACGAACTCCACGGCGGAGAAGCACGACTCGTTCTTCGACCCGCAGGGCGACGGCACGGCGATCACGAAGTTCAAGGGCTCCGAGCTCATCCAGGGCGAGCCGGATGCCTCGTCGTTCCCGTCGGGCGGCATCCGCGCGACCTTCGAGGCGCGCGGCTACACCGCCTGGGACCCGACCTCGCCGGCGTTCATCCTCGAGAACCCCAACGGCGCGCTGCTGTGCATCCCGACCGCGTTCGTCTCGTGGACCGGCGAGGCGCTGGACCAGAAGATCCCGCTCATGCGCTCGATGCGGGCGCTGTCGGACTCGGCGGTCAAGGCGTGCAAGCTGCTGGACGTGGAGGCCGAGCAGGTCTTCACGACCGTCGGCCCCGAGCAGGAGTACTTCCTCATCGACGAGCAGTACTTCTTCGAGCGCCCCGACCTCGTCAACACGGGCCGTACGCTGTTCGGCGCCAAGCCGCCCAAGGGCCAGCAGCTCGACGACCACTACTTCGGGTCGATCCCCGAGCGGATCCTCGCGTTCATGATGGACGCCGAGCGTGAGCTGCAGCGGCTGGCGATCCCGATCAAGACGCGCCACAACGAGGTCGCGCCCAACCAGTACGAGCTGGCGCCGATCTTCGAGACGTCCAACGTCGCGGCCGACCACCAGCAGCTGACGATGCAGATCCTGCAGAACAAGGCGCGCGACTACGGGCTGGTCTGCCTGCTGCACGAGAAGCCGTTCCAGGGCGTCAACGGCTCGGGCAAGCACAACAACTGGTCGATGGGCACCGACAAGGGCGTCAACCTGCTCGACCCGGGCGACACCCCGCACGAGAACGTCACGTTCCTGTTCTTCTGCGCCGCGGTGCTGCAGGCGGTCAACAAGCACCAGGCGCTGCTGCGGGCGACGGTCGCCAACGCCGGCCAGGACCACCGCCTGGGCGCCAACGAGGCGCCGCCGGCGATCATCTCGATCTTCCTCGGCTACGAGCTGACGAAGGCGTTCGACGCGATCGAGGCCGGCTCGGCCGACGGCCGTGCGCCGAAGGAGACCCTCGACCTCGGCACCCCGCTGCTGCCCGTGCTGCCCAAGCACGGCGGCGACCGCAACCGGACCTCGCCATTCGCCTTCACCGGCAACAAGTTCGAGTTCCGCGCGCTGGGCTCGTCGATGTCGCTGTCGCTGCCCAACACGGTGCTGAACACGATCGCGGCCGAGGCGATCGACGAGCTGTCGGCGAAGCTGAAGGCCAAGCTCGACGCGGGCACGTCGCTCAACGACGCGGTCCTGGAGGTCGTCAAGGACGCGTACGCGGCCAACAAGCAGATCGTCTTCGACGGCGACGGCTACTCGGAGGAGTGGCACCAGGAGGCGCAGCGGCGCGGGCTCATCAACCTGCCCGCGACGCCCGACGCGCTCCCGTCGCTGACCTCCGACCAGACGATCGCCGCGTTCGAGAACTACAGCGTCCTCTCGGCGCGCGAGCTCGAGGCGCGCCAGGAGGTGCTCACCGAGCAGTACGTCATCAAGCTCAACATCGAGGGCGAGACGACGGCGCAGATCGCGCGCACGCAGATCCTCCCGGCGGCGACCCGTCACCTGGCCGAGCTGCGCGCGGCGGGCAACGAGACCCTCATCGGCGAGACCGAGGAGCTGGTCAACGAGCTCGTCTTCGCGATCCAGAAGCTCGAGTCGGCCAACGAGGTCCACGACGACGACACGATCGCCCAGGAGGCGAAGTACATGCTCGACGTCGTGGTCCCGGCGATGGCCGGCGTGCGCGAGGTCGCCGACAAGCTGGAGCGGATCGTGGCCGACGACCTGTGGCCGCTGCCGAAGTACTGGGAGATGCTGTTCATCAAGTAGCGGGTCACGACTAAACTGCGCTACGCGAAGCCCCGGTACTGCCGGGGCTTCCGTCGTCTGTCGGCGCTCCCGCGGGATCGCTTGGCAGCGCTCGTTGGCAGCATGGCGT
This sequence comes from uncultured Solirubrobacteraceae bacterium, assembly GCA_964422645.1. Lineage (GTDB taxonomy): Bacteria > Actinomycetota > Thermoleophilia > Solirubrobacterales > Solirubrobacteraceae > Capillimicrobium. Next base: position 44,466 of record CAYRCB010000014.1, read on the forward strand.
CTCTCGCCCCCACCTTGCTTCCTCTCGACCCCTGCGGGGCCGCTTCGACCTCGGAGGTCGACCGCGCCGGCTATCCGTCGTACTCGCCGCTGGTCCCGCGCGGGATGAGTCGACCATCCTCACCGAAAGTCCAGGCAACGATGTCGCGGTCGGTCATCATCTTGTGCACGCTTCCGTCGATTGAGCGCAGCACAAGCGTCGCGAGTTCGCGTCCAGCTTTGATGACTTGCTCGAAGGTGCTCGTGCCCCATTGAGCGCGCCACCCGTAGGCGACCATGCGCAAGTCGCGATCGGCAACCCCGCGGAGCCAAGTCGGCTCTGAGAAGCGCACGATGCCGGTACGTTCGCCCTCGCCGCCGAGCTCTACAGCTCCTTTGGCTAGCTCGGCGTCCAGCTCCGGCTGGAACGGCCTAGCGACACCGGCCTGATCGACTAGCTCGAGGTCGGCTGTCGTGAAAGACCCGCCGGGTAGTGCCACGTCGTCGAGCGCATAGAACGGATCGTCCCGGTGCAGCTCCCACGTGACGATGGGGGTCCCATGCATGGCCGTGACGTTGTACGTCAGGTGAATCGTCTGGACGATGTTCTTCCAATCCTCCTCGCCCTCAGGGGGGCGCAGCACCGCCAGGAGGATCCCCTTGGCTTTGGCGTACCGCATCGCGTCTCGCGTGAAGTGCTTGGACGTGACCACCCATGCCGCGGTCGGCTTGAGGTCATCCACCACGGCCCAGAAGTCGTGGACGATTCCCAGACCTACGGGACGGTCGTAGTCCTTCGCCTCGATGAGTATTCGTTGGCGAGGTTGATCCTGATCTCCGAGCGTGACGTCGATTTGGTGGGCGACACCTGTTTCGCCACGGAGCCTCAGGTCATGGATCGTGGTTTCGCCGGTCAGAGCCCCAAAAGCGATCGCAGCTAGCCGCTCGTACTTGGTCCCGTTCTTCAGCCGCTCCTCAGCGATGAGGCGGTTGTAGATCAGATCAATGCGGTCGGACAAACGGCGGCGACGGTATCTCACCTATCGGACCTGCTTCGGCGTCCGCTGCGGTGGCGATGCTGATCCCGTGCTTCCGTTCGCTGCCCACCAGTCGGACCCCGCCATCACGCGCGCAGCGTGGATCATCGTTGCCGCGGTTGCCGCGTTAGTTGTGCGCGAGATCTGGCAAGCCGTCCAGTCGTGGCGCGACGGTCGACGCCGCGACAAGATGATCCTGAGTGCACTGGCGCGCGAGGTCATCGCCATCAACGCCATTGCCGTGGCGATCGTCAACGACATCAACCGCGAGCGGACGATGTTGCGCGAAGACGGGCGTTGGAGGTTGAAGCCGCTCTTGCGGCTGCCGGCGACCCTCTACGACCTAAGTCGTGAGCACATCCCGAAGTCGTTGCTGGACGATCCCCGCGGCTTCGTCGGGCTGCTCGGCCTTCAGACGCAATGCATCTACACGAACCAGCTCGCAGACGAGCTGATGAAGTGGAAGTCGCCAGCCGCACGCGAGCTGGACGACCAGCTCCAGGTCATCGTTGACTTCCACGACCCCCTTGGCGAATCGGTGACCCAGGTCATCCACCGATGCGATGACCTGCTGCCGCGCCTGAAAGCGGCTGGCGACAAGGTCGGGGGACTCAATTTGACGCCGGTAGGCTACAGCGTGACTGTGCCCGAGCGCGACGGGCCGCCGTCTCCGGGACCCTCTGCCGGACTTCCTCACTGACCCCGGGCCTCAGCCCGCAGCACCACCGTTTCGCGCATCGTCCGCGACGCGCTGCGCCGCCAGTGCAGTCCCGTCAGCCCCACGCGCAGGCCGCCTAATCGAGCTGTGCCCCGAACTTCTCGCCCACCACGAGAACAGCGACGGCCGCGCGCTTCCCTGGTGCCCACACCCAGCGCGGCCGTCGACCAACACGAAGCCGCTGAACGCAATCGTACACCTGGACGGTCAGGGCTGGCGACGGCGCAGCGCAGGCCGCAGAGGAGGTGCGTTGCGCGATGCGTCCAACCCTGCAGGGGACGGCGGGCCGCCCTTCCTTGTTCTCGACCAGAGACTTGAAGGACAACGACGACTCGACGAGTGCCCACTGCTCTCATTTCGTCTGGGGCTCGACATCGTGCGCGCATCCGGCAAGGTCTCGATGAGCTTTTCGCTCATGGTCAGCACCTCCGACATCTGGTGCTCACCCGCGCGCCGGCCCATCTGCCGGCCGGTGCTTTCGCAGCGTGGCGCGATGTTCGGCTCGGCCAAGATGGCAGCACGCTGGCAACCACGGACGGCGACACGATGCAACAGAATGCGACCGAGCGAGCGGCCGAAGTCGTCTCTTTGCCGACGCCCGCGACTCGTCGCACAGGCTGCGACTGCGTAGTGCCAATCATCAAGTAGCGGATCAGCAGAGCGACCCTGACGGCGAAGACCCCGCAGATCGCGGGGTCTTCGCCGTTCTCCGCGGCCTGGCACCTCGGTTGTGTACGCCGCGTACCTCAGGGACGACCCGCGCTCACCTCGGCAGCATGCGCGGCGACCTGCCGCCCGGTGGCGTCGAGGTCCAGCCGGCGCAGTCGCTCGGCGGGCCCCGAGACGCTGAGCGCTCCCGCCGCGCGGCCGCCCGGGCCGGGGATCGGGGCGGCGAGGCAGAGCACGTCCTCGTCATGCTCGCCGAGGTCCAGGGCGAAGCCTTGCCGGCGGACGGCATCGAGATGGGCGCCGAGCTCCTCGGCCGAGGTGATGGTCGTCGCGGTGAACGCCTCCAGCGGCTGCTCCTCGCTCAACGCCGCCGAGGGCGCGAACGCCAGCAGCGCCTTGCCCGCGGCCGACGCATGGGCGGGCACGCGATTGCCGATGCGGTTGAACGCGCGCAGCGGCCGGTCGCTCTCGACCTGGTCGACGTAGACGATGTGGCGCCGGTCGAGCACCGCCAGGTTGACGGTCTCCCCGAGCAGGTCGCGAAGCCGCTGCATGACCGGGAATGCCCGCCGCCGCAGCTCGGCGACCTCCGCCTCGGCCGCCGACGACAGCGCGAACAGGCGCGGACCGAGGCGGTAGCGGTCGTGCGACGCGTCTTGGGTGACATACCCCTCGCCGCTGAGGGTGGCGAGCAGGCGGTGCGCCGTCGCGGTGCTCAGCCCCGTGAGCTTGGCGGCCTCGGTGACGCCCAGCCCGCCTTCGCCGGAGGCGTCCGCGAGCACCTCGAGCAAGCGCAGCCCGCGCACCAGCGCACGGACCGGTTGCGCGTCACGATCAGCACCGCTAACTTTGGAATTCACGACCTCAGTATATTCCACAGAACGGAAACCACGTTGAAGCTCGCTGTCGCCAACCCGCCCGCCGATCACCTCGAGCCGGTGCTCAGCCCCGAGGCCGTCGCCTTCCTCGCCGACCTGCACGCGCACTTCGGCGCGGGCCGCACGGCGTTGCTCGCCGAACGCGCCGCCCGGCGCCCACCCGAGGACTTCCTGGCCGAGACGGCCGACATCCGCTCCGACGACAGCTGGAAGGTCGCCGCGCCGGCGGCGGACTACGTCGATCGGCGCGTGGAGATCACGGGTCCCACCGATCGCAAGCTGGTGATCAACGCGCTGAACTCCGGCGCGCGCGGGTTCATGGCCGACTTCGAGGACGCCAACGCGCCGACGTGGCGCAACCAGGTCGAGGGCCAGCGCAACCTCTCCGACGCGATCGACGGGACGATCACCTACGACGCGTCCGACGGGCGCCACTACGAGCTCGTCGACGCCCCGGCCACGCTGCTGATCCGCCCGCGCGGCTGGCACCTCGACGAGGCCCACGTGCGTGACGGCGACGAGCCGATCGCCGGCGCGCTGTTCGACTTCGGCCTGTACGCCTTCCACAACGCCCGCAAGCTCGTGCGCAGCGGACGCAGCGTCCAGCTCTACCTGCCCAAGCTCGAGCACCATCTCGAGGCACGACTGTGGAACGACGTCCTCACCCACACCGAGGAGGCGCTGGGGCTGCCGACCGGCAGCTTCCGCGCCACCGTGCTCATCGAGACGCTCCCCGCGGCCTTCCAGATGGACGAGATCCTCTTCGAGCTGCGCGAGCACTCCGCGGGTCTCAACGCCGGGCGCTGGGACTACATCTTCTCGATGCTCAAGTGCTTCGGGAACCGTCCGGAGTTCGTCCTGCCCGACCGCGGCGACGTGAAGATGACCGTGCCGTTCATGCGCGCCTACACCGAGCTGCTCGTGCGCACGTGCCACGCGCGCGGCGCCTTCGCCATGGGTGGCATGGCGGCGCTCATCCCCAACCGCAACGACCCGGCCGCCAACCAGCGCGCGCTCGACGCGGTCAGCGAGGACAAGGCCCGCGAGGCCAACGCCGGCTTCGACGGCACCTGGGTCGCCCATCCCGACGTGGTGCCGGTCGCCCGCGCGGAGTTCGACCGCGTCCTCGGCGACCGTCCCAACCAGATCGACCGACGGCGCGACGACGTCACCACCACGCCGGCCGACCTCCTCGACGCCGCCGCCACGCCCGGCCAGATCACCGAGGCCGGCCTGCGCAACAACCTCAGCGTCGGTTTCCAGTACATCTCGTTCTGGCTCGGCGGCCGCGGCGCGGCCGGCATCAACAACCTCATGGAAGACGCCGCCACCGCCGAGATCTCCCGCTCCCAGGTCTGGCAGTGGATCCACCACGGCGTCAAGCTCCCCGACGGCCGCGTGATCGACCGCGACCTCGTCCGCACCCTGCTCGACGAGGAGCTTGCCAAGATCCGCGCCGCGGTCGGCGAGGACACCTGGACCGCCGGCCGCCCCGACGAAACCCGCACGGTCTTCGAGCAGGTCGCCCTGGCCGACGACCTGCCCGAGTTCCTCACCCTCGTCGCCTACCCCGTGCTGATCGACCTCGAGGAGCGCGCCGCATGACCATCTGGGCCCGCGAGGACGTCGGCCTCGCCTTCGCGCAGCAGCTGCGCGCACGCCAGGACGACCTGGCGGCCGGCGCGACCCCCGTCGGCTGGAAGGTCGGCTTCGGGACGCCCGCGGCGCTCGCCGGTCTCGACATCGACGCGCCGCTCGTCGGCTACCTGCTCGGTGGAGGGCTGCTTCCGTCGGGCGCCACCGTCTCGCTGAGCGGGTGGACCGCACCGAAGATCGAGACGGAGATCGCCGTCCACCTCGCCGCCGACCTGCCCGCCGGGGCCGGCGCCGACGAGGCCGCCGCAGCGATCGGCGGCCTCAGCCTCGCGTTCGAGCTCGTGGACATCGACGCGGCGCTGTCGGACCCGATCGCCATCCTGGAACGCAACGTCTTCCAGCGCCACGTCGTGCTCGGCCCACGTCGGCCACCCGGGCCGCCGCCGCTGGTGGACATCGTCGTCGACGACCAGCCTGCCGCCGCCGGCGCCGATCCGAGCGCCGCCATTGGCGATCTCGCCGCGGTGACCGCGCACGTCGCCGACGTCGTGGGACGCTTCGGTCCCGGCCTCAAGGCCGGCGACGTCATCATCACCGGTGCGATCGTCCCCGCCCTCGACCTCGGGGCCGGCGAGCATCACGTCGCACGCGCAACCGGCTTGGGCGAGATCGCGATCCACGCCACCGCCTGACGCCGCTCGCGCGTCGTGAACGCCTCAGCGGGCCGGCGCCGCGTGCAGCGCGCCGGCCGCCGGCGTGTACACGGTCGTGTGCCCGTCGTCCCACTCGATGCGGTAGCGCGGCGACGGATCGCCGTGCACCACCTCGAGGATGGTGCCGGTCCGCGGCGGGCGCTCGGTGGACTCCGACTCGGCGACGACGCGATCTCCGACGGAGAAGGCCATGGCTCAGGCGTGGGTCGGGACGAGGAGCGCTTCGACGGCGCGGCTGACGAGCACCTCGCCGACGACCGCCTCCGTGCGCTGCAGGCCGTAGCGGGTGAGCCGCTCGGTGACGAAGCGCAGCGCCATCTCGTCGGACTCGTCGGCCGCCGCGCGGTCGGTGAAGACGCTCACCGACAGCAGCTGCCCACCGCCGCAATCGATCGCGTGGTACGCGACGAAGCTCGGGACGGAGGCGATCTCGTCGGCGAAGACGTCGTCGACGCTGCGCATCAGCTCGCCGACCGAGCCGCTGGACATCGTGTACCGGCGGATGCTGGCGAAGCGCCGTCCGGCGCCGGGGTGCCCGGGCTCGAGCATCGCCTCGGCCGCGCGGCTGACGAGGATCTCGCCCTGGAGCGCTTCGCGCCGGGCAAGGTCGAAGTCGCGCAGCCGCTCGGCCACCCACTCCTCCGCGAGCGCGCGCGAGGCATGGGCGCCCGCGGCGTCGCGGAAGACGCTGATCGTCATCACGTCGCCCGCGCCGCAGTCGAGCAGCTCGTAGGAGACGAAGTCGCGCCGCCGGCTGAGACGCTCGGCGAACTCGTCGTCGACGCGGCGCGTCAGCGCATCGAGCGCGCCGCTTCGCAAGTCGTAGCGTCTGATGCTCGCGAACATCTCCGCTCCTCCCTTGGCTCTGGCTGAAGGCTACTCCCGGCCGACCGCGGCGCAAAGTCCGAGCCGCGGGGCGGACGTTCGTCTGGAGCGGCGGCCCGCGCCGAGAGGGCCCCTAGCCTCTGCGCGGTGCCGCGCCAGATATCCCTACTTTGTCAGTTGACTTGATGAAGAATTCGGGGCGCCACCGCAGCGACGGGTTCCGGCCCGACGTCGAGGGCCTACGGGCGGTCGCGGTCCTCGCGGTCGTGGTCTGCCATGCCGGCGTGGGCGCGTTCGCGGGCGGCTACGTCGGCGTCGACGTCTTCTTCGTCATCTCCGGCTTCCTCATCACCGGCCTGCTCGTGCGCGAGGTCGAGCGCTCCGGCAGCGTCTCGTTCACGCGCTTCTACGCGCGCCGCGCCAAGCGGCTGCTGCCACTGGCCGCCCTCGTGCTGGCCTTCGTCTCGGTCGTCTCGGCGCTGCTGTTCACGCCGGTGCGCCGCGACCTGGTCTCCGGCGACGTGATCGCGGCGGCGCTGTCGATCGTCAACTGGCGCTTCGCCCACCAGGCGATCGACTACTTCGCGGCCGGCCAGGAGGCCAGCCCCGTGCGTCACTTCTGGTCGCTGGCCGTCGAGGAGCAGTTCTACCTCGTGTGGCCGGCGCTGCTGCTGGCGACGACCTGGTGGTGGCGCCGGCGTGGACGGAGCGCCCGGCCCGCGATCTGGGCCGTGCTCGCGCTCGTCGCGATCGCCTCGTTCGCCTTCGGCCTGCGCGAGACGGTCCGCGAGCCCGACGCCGCGTACTTCTCCACGCTGACCCGCGCCTGGGAGCTCGCGCTGGGAGGCCTGCTGGCCCTGGGCGGCGCGTCCCTGGCCCGGCGCCTGTCGCGCGGCGCCGCGCTCGCCGTCGGCTGGGCGGGGCTGGCCGGGATCGCCGTCGCCTGCCTCGCCTTCAGCGAGACGACCGCGATGCCGGGCGCCGCCGCGCTGCTGCCGACGCTCGCCACCGGCGCGCTGATCGTCGCCGGAGCCGCGGCGCCGCTGCCCGTGCTGACGCTCGCGCCCGTGCGCTACGTCGGCCGGATCTCCTACGCCTGGTACCTCTGGCACTGGCCGCTGTACGTCTTCGCGACGGCCGAGTGGGGACCGCTCACCGCGCGGCAGGGCCTGGCCGTGATGGCCGCCTCGCTCGTGCCCACGATCGTCAGCCACCACCTCGTCGAAGCTCGCTTCCATCATGCCCCGAAGCTCTCGGCCCGGCCGCGGCTGGCGCTGCGGCTCGGCGGGGTCTGCATCGGCGTCGCGGTGCTGGCGGGCGTGCTCGTCTCGGCCACCGCGCCCTCGGTGCGGACCGCCGCCGCCTCCGAGGTCGAGGGCGCCGCGGCGGTCACCCGGGCGAGCTACGAGCTCCAGCGCTCGGCCGACGCCCTGCGCCCCAATCCGCGCAACGCCGACGGCGACCAGCCGCGGATGTACCACGACGGCTGCTGGCAGGGCCGCAGCGGCACGCGCTCGCCGGCGTGCCGCTACGGCAACCGCGGCGGCAAGCGCAAGCTCCTGCTGTTCGGCGACTCGCACGCGGCGATGTGGGGCCCGGCGCTGGAGGCGGTCGCCCGCCGGCGCGGCTGGCAGTTCGTGTTCCTGGCCAAGCAGGGCTGCTCGCCGGCGATGACGGCGATCTGGAACAACCCGCTCGGCCGCCACTACCACGAGTGCGACACCTGGCGCGAGGAGACGCTGCGCCGCATCGAGCGCTCCGAGCGCGCCGACGTCATCGTCGTCGACGGCGCGAACTTCTACTCGGCCGCCGACGGCGAGCGCAAGCTCGCGTTCGGCGCCAGCACGGCGCCGATGATCGCCGGCACCGAGCGGACCCTGCGGCGCCTGCGAGCGACCGGCGCGCGCGTCGTGATGATGGCCAACAGCCCGTTCGCGCCCGACGACGTCCCGTCGTGCGTCTCCGACCACCTCGACGAGCTGGACGCCTGCGCCTTCGCGCGGGCCGAGGGCTACCGCCGGCCGCCGATCAACCGCGAGGCCGCCGCGGCGGTCCGCGGCGTCGAGCTGATCGACTCCCAGCCGGTGGTCTGCCCCGGCGCCCGTTGCCCGGCGGTCATCGGCGACGTGCTCGTCTACCGCGACGACAACCACCTGACGGCGACGTACTCGCGCACGCTCGCGCCGTGGCTGAGCCACCAGCTGCAGCTGGGCCGCGACTAACCTGCGGGCATGGCCCTCGACCCCACGCCCACCGCTCTCGGCGCCTGGTCCGGCGGGCGGTTCCTCCACTTCGGCGAGCCCCTGGACGACGACCGCCTGACCGCGCTGCTGCGCCCCGGCGACGGCATCGACACCGTCATCACGGCCGACGTCTACGGCACCGGCGAGGGCGACCGGATCGTCGGGCGCGCGCTGGCGGGACGGCCGCGGGACGCCTACTGCCTCGTCGGCGCGATCGGGCACGACTTCTACACGGGCGAGCGCGCCGGGGCGAAGGGGTTCCCGCGCTTCACGGCGACCGAGCCGCCCGAGCGCTGGGCGGCCTACGCGCGCGAGGCAACCGAGCGCTCGCTGGAGCGCTGCGGCGTCGACGCGTTCGACCTCCTGCTGCTGCACAACCCCGACCGCGCCGGCTACAGCGACCCGCGCGTCTGGGAGGCGCTCGAGGGCGTGCGCGCCGCCGGCCTCACGCGGCTGCTCGGCGTCGCCCCGGGGCCGGCGAACGGCTTCACGCTCGACCTCATCGACTGCTTCGAGCGCTTCGGCGCCTCGATCGACTGGGCGATGATCATCCTCAGCCCGATGGAGCCGTGGCCGGGCGAGCTCGTCCTCGACGCCGCCGCGGCCCACGACGTGCGGACGATCACGCGCGTCGCGGACTACGGCGGGCTGTTCTGGGACGACCTCACCCCGGAGCTGGAGCTGCGCCCGCACGACCACCGGCGCTTCCGCCCCGACGGGTGGATCGAGCGGGGCCGCGAGCGGCTCGCGCGGATGCGCCCGATCGCGCAGCGCCACGGGCTGACGCTCATGCAGCTCGCCTGCCAGTGGAACCTCGCCCATCCGACCGTCGGCTGCGTCGCGCCGTCGCTCATCCAGGAGGCCGGCGACGGCGCGCGGGCCATCGAGGACAAGCGCGCCGAGCTGGCGGCGACCCCGGCGACCGTCATGCTGCGCGAGGCCGACGTCCACGAGCTGCGGACGATCGGCGACAACGCCGGCTCGATGGCGCTGAAGGGCGGCTCGGTCGAGCACGACGGCGAGCCGCTCCCGGACCGCTGGGCCCTGGACGGCGAGCTCGAGCAGGTCGCGGCGCGCTGGTCGATCGACCCGGCGCGCGATCTGGTCAAGACCGGCTGAGCGACATCGCCGCGTGCCCGTCCCGCCCCAGCACCGCGCGTTCGCCGACCAGGTCGAGCGGTCGCGGCTCGTCGACCCGATGCCGACCTTCGCGAAGCTGGTCGGCCGAGACCGGCGTCCCGGTCGACGCGCTCGTCCACCACGCGCTCGTGCGCTGGGTGTCCGCGGGCGCCGAGGCGCTCATGGCCGTCGAGCCGCAGGTGCTGCGCGACCTGATCACGGCCCGCCGGCGCGAGGACTGGGACGCGGTCGCGGGGATCGTCGACTGGCTCGAAGCGGGGCTGTGACCGTCCGCTAGCCGCGCACGTCCACGGGGGCGATTTCCACCCCGCCGCCGGGCAGCCCGGGTGTCATCGGTTCGGCCGCACCACGTGCACCTCCACGCGCGTCGGACGCGTGGGCGCCGCCAGCGAGAGGAAGTCGCGCAGCGCGGCGCCGTGGGCGCAGAACGGGCACCGCAGCGGCGCGGTGGGCGCCAGCCGCGGGGCGGGCAGCACGACCGGCGCGTCGCAGGCGGGACATGCGAGCGTCGCGGTCGCGAGGTGCGTCCGGCGCGCGTCGCGGCGCACCTCCTCGGCGCCGGCGCGGGAGGCGATCGGCTCGGAGCGCAGCGGCTCGGAGCCGTCGATGCCGCGCTGGAACGCCACGCGACCAGTCTAGGCACGGCCCGGCGGTGCGATCCTGTCGAAATCCAGGGGAGTGCCGCGTCGGACGGGGTGAGGCCGCCACCGCGCGGCAAGCCACAACCAGGAGGGGCTCGATGCCCAGGTACATGCTGTTGATCTACACGCCGAGCGAGGGGCTGCCGCCCGACGACCCGGCCAACCAGCTCGAACGTTGGGCGAGCTACACCGAGGGGCTCCGGGACGCGGGCCTGCTGATCGCCAGCGACCAGTTGGAGCGCACCCACGCGGCCACGACGGTCCGCGTGCGCGACGGCGAGACCCAGATCCTCGACGGCCCGTTCGCCGAGACCAAGGAGTACCTCGCGGGCTTCTACATGCTCGACGCCGCCGACCTCGACACCGCGCTCGAGCACGCGGCGCGGGTGCCCCACGTGCACGTCGGCTCCGTCGAGGTGCGCCCGATCGTGGAGCGCTCACAGCCGTGAGGCCGCGCGACGACCGGCGGCCGGGCACGGACGATCCGGCCGCCGTCGTCGAGCGCGTCTTCCGCGAGGAGCGCCCCGGCGTCCTGGCCACCCTGATCCGCCAGATCGGGGACTTCCAGCTCGCCGAGGACGCCGTCCAGGACGCCTTCGCGTCGGCCGTCTCGACCTGGCCGCGCGACGGCGTCCCGGACCGGCCCGGGGCATGGATCATGGTCGCCGCCCGCCGCCGGGCGATCGACCGGCTGCGCCGCAACCGGTCGCTCGCCGACCGCACGGACCGCCTCGCGGAGCTCGCGCGCCTCGACGCGCAGGCGCACGCGCCGGCCGCACCCGAGGAGAGCGCCGTGGGCGACGACCGCCTCCGCCTGATCTTCACGTGCTGCCACCCCGCGCTGACGCTCGACGCCCGGGTCGCGCTCACGCTGCGGATGCTCGGCGGGCTGACCACCGGCGAGATCGCCCGTGCGTTCCTCGTCAGCGAGCCCACGATGGGCCAGCGGATCGCCCGCGCCAAGCGCAAGATCGCCGACGCCCACATCCCCTACCGCGTTCCGCCGGACAGCGCGTTGCCCGACCGGCTGAGCGGCGTCCTCGCGGTCGTCTACCTCATCTTCAACGAGGGCTATGGCGCTGCCGAGGGCGACCGCCTCGTGCGCGGCGAGCTGTGCGGCGAGGCGATCCGGCTCGGACGGCTGCTGACCACCCTCATGCCCGACGACCCCGAGGTCCGCGGCCTCCTGGCGCTCATGCTGCTGCACGACGCGCGCCGCGCCGCACGGGTCGGCGCCGGCGGCCGCTATCTCGCCCTCGACGAGCAGGACCGCGCTCGCTGGGACCAGGGACGGATCCGCGAAGGCCTGCGGGCGCTGGAGGAGGCGTGGCGGCGCCGCCGGCCGGGCCCCTACCAGGTGCAGGCGGCGATCGCCGCGCTGCACGTCCAGACGCCGCCGGGCGAGCCGCCGGACTGGGCCCAGATCGCACAGCTCTACGACGCGCTCTCACACCTGGCGCCGTCGCCGGTCGTCGAGGTCAACCGGGCGGTCGCGGTGGCGTTCGCCGACGGCCCGGCCGCAGGCCTGCGGGTGCTCGAGCCGCTGCTCGGCGAGCCGCGCCTCGAGCGCTACCAGCCGCTCCACGCGGCGCACGCCGAGCTGCGCCGCCGTGCCGGCGACCACGACGGCGCCGACGCCGCCTACGAGCGCGCGATCGCGCTGAGCGCCAACGCGGTCGAGCGTGCCGAGCTCGAGCGCCGTCGGGCCGCACTGCGCCGCTGACGCGCGCCGTCGCGCCAGCTTGCGCGGGCTGTCGAATCGCCGCGGCCGGCGGCGTCGGACAGGGTGAGGCCGCGCAGCGGCGCGGCGACCGTCGACCCCCACCGGAGGCCCGCATGTCCGCATCGCCCCCATCCTCCCGCGTCCAGGCGTGGACGCTCGTCCTCGCCTCGCTGGGCGTGTTCATGACCGCGCTGGACACGCTCGTCGTGACGACCGCGCTGCCCGTCCTGCGCGTCGACCTCGGCGCCAGTCTCGCCGGGCTGGAGTGGACCGTCAACGCGTACAACCTGTCGTTCGCCTGCCTGCTGTTGACCGGCGCCGCCCTCGGCGACCGCTTCGGCCGGCGGCGCATGTTCGCCGTGGGCCTGGGGATCTTCACCGCTGCGTCGGCGATCGCCGCGCTGGCCCCGAGCGTGGGGGCGCTCGTCGCCGCACGGACGCTGCAGGGCGCGGGCGCGGCGATCGTCATGCCGCTGACCCTCACGTTGATCAGCGAGGCCTTCCCCCGGGAGCGGCGCGGCGCCGCGATCGGGCTGTGGGGCGGGATCGCCGGGCTCGCGGTCGCGGCCGGGCCGGTCGTCGGCGGCGCGGTCATCGACGGGCTCGATTGGCACTGGATCTTCTGGCTCAACGTGCCGATCGGCATCGTGCTGATCCCGCTCGCGCTCGGACGCCTGCGCGAGAGCTTCGGCCCGCGGCCGCAGCTCGACGTCGTCGGCGTCACGCTGGCCGGCGCCGGGCTGCTCGGGCTCGCGTGGGGCCTGGTCCGCGCCGGCGCCGCCGGCTGGGGCAGCGTCGAGGTCGTCGGGGCGCTCGTCGCGGGCGTGGTCCTGGTCGGCGCGTTCCTCGCCTGGGAGCAGCGCACGCCCAGCCCGATGCTGCCGCTGGGCCTCTTCGGCGACCGCGCCTTCGCGAGCGCGAACGCGGTGAGCTTCTGCATGTACGCCGCGCTGTTCGGCGCGCTGTTCCTCATGTCGCAGTTCCTGCAGACCGCGCTCGGCCTGTCGCCGCTGGAGGCCGGCCTGCGCCTGCTGCCGTGGACCGCGACGCCGATGGTCGTCGCCCCGATCGCCGGCGCGCTGGCCGACCGCTACGGCAACCGGCCGTTCGTGGCGCTCGGGCTCGCGCTGCAGGGCATCGGGCTCGGCTGGGTCGCCGCGATCGCCGCGCCGGGCGTGCCGTACGCGGAGCTGGGCGTCGCGCTGACCGTCGCCGGCATCGGCACGTCACTTTGCTTCCCGACCGTGGCGAACATCGTCATGGGGTCGGTGCCGCCGCGCGAGGCGGGGATCGCCTCAGGCACCAACAGCGCGCTGCGCGAGCTGGGCGGCGTGTTCGGCGTGGCCGTGCTGGCCACGGTCTTCGTCGATCACGGCGGCTATGGGTCGCCGCAGGCGTTCGCCGACGGCTTCGCCCCCGCGCTGTGGCTGGGCGCCGCGCTGTCGGCCGTGGGCGTCGTCGCGGCGCTGCTGGCGCCGGGGCGCGGAGCCGGCAGGCGCACCGCGGGGGCGCAGGCCGCGCCGGCACCCGCGAGCGTCGACTGAGGGCCCAGTCAGCGCGCGACCGCGAGCACCGCGTCGAGCGTGTCCGCCTCGGCCGCCGACTTCTCGGGCCGATGGCGGACCACGCGGGCGAAGCGCAGCGCGACGCCGCCGGGGTAGCGCGGGCTGGTCTGGATGCCGTCGAAGGCGACCTCGACGACGAGCTCGGGCCGGACCTCGACCGCCCACCGCGAGCGGCCGGTCTCGAGCTCCAGCAGCCGCTCGGTCTGCCACGCGAGCATCGCGTCGGTCAGCCCCTTGAACGTCTTGCCGAGCATGACGAACCCGTCGCCGGCGGGGTCGCGCGCCCCGAGGTGGAGGTTGCTGAGCCAGCCCTGGCGCCGCCCGTGCCCCCACTCCGCCGCGAGCACGACGAGGTCGAGCGTATGGACCGGCTTGATCTTCAGCCATGCGCCGCCGCGGCCGCCGGCCGCGTACGGCGCCTTGATCGACTTGAGCATCATGCCCTCGTGGCCGGCGGCGATCGCGTCGTCGAGGAAGGCCCGGGCGCCGTCGGCGTCGCGCACCACCCGGCGCGGCGCGCGCTGCGCCTCGGGGACGAGCCCGGCCAGGAGCGACGCCCGCTCGACGCCCGCTCGGTCGAGCACGTCGTCGCCGTCGAGGTGCAGGACGTCGAAGAGGAACGGCGTGAGGACCACCGCGTGCTCCTGGCGGGTGGCGAAGCGCGAGGCGGTGACCTGGAACGGCTCCGGTCGCCCGTCGGGGCGCAGCGCGATCGCCTCGCCGTCGAGGACGAACGCGCGTGCCGGCAGCGCGCGGGCGGCGGCGACCAGCTCCGGCACGCGCCCGGTGACGTCGTCGAGGCTGCGCGTGAAGATCGCGACGTCCTCGTCGCGGCGATGGACCTGGATCCGCGCCCCGTCGAGCTTGACCTCGGCCGCCGCCTCCCCCAGCTTCCCCATCGCCTCGTCGACGTCCTTGGCGGGCTTGGCGAGCATCGGGCGCAGCGGCCGGCCGACCTCGAGCGCGAAGCGATCCAGCGCGTCGACGCCGTCGGTCAGGGCGGCCTCGGCCACCGCGGCGAGGTCGCCGCGCAGCATGAACGCCCGGTGCACGCGGGGCGGCGTCGCGCCGATCGCCGCCGCGAGTCCCTGCACCATGAGCCCCTCGAGCGCGCCCTGGCGCAGCTCGCCGCCGACGAGCCGCCGCAGGTAGGTCTGCTCGGCCGCCGTCGCCCGCGCGAACAGGGCGCCGACGGCCTTGCGCCGCGCCGCCTGCGAGCCGGCACCGGCGAGCGCCGCGATGCGCTCGAAGGCCGCGTCGACCTCGCCGACGGTCAGCGTGGGGGCGGCCGCGGGCGGCGGCAGCTCGCGCAGCGCCGCCCAGCCGATGCCGGTCTGGCGCTGGCGCAGCTCGCCCGACAGGAACGCCACGCCGGCGCGGATCTCGCCGGGGTCGAGCTGGTCGAGCGCGCCCGCCAGCTCGGCGATCTTCACCGTGCGCGAGCGGGTCGCGCCGACGGCATCGGAGGCCTGGACGAGGTCGGCGAGCAGCACCCCGCCATCATCGCCGATCGCAACCTTGCCACAACCTTGTCAAGGTTGCGCTACGATGCGCCGACGATGCGGGACTACGCCAGGACCATTCGCGAGCGCGTCGTCGTCTTCGACGGCGGCATGGGCGCGACGCTCGAGCAGTTCGACCTGACCTCCGAGGACTACGGCGGCCTGGCCGGCAAGTGCCACGAAGCGCTGATCCTGCACCGCCCCGACGTCATCGCCGGCGTCCACGACTCGATGGTCGCCGCGGGCGCCGACGTCGTCCAGACCGACACGTTCCAGGCCTCGCGCCTGAAGCTCGACGAGTGGGGCCTGGGCGACTACACGCTGGAGATCAACCAGGTCGCCGCCGAGATCGCCCGCCACGCGATCGGCGGCGGCGACGAGCGCTTCGTCGCCGGCTCGATCGGGCCGACCGGCTTCCTGCCCGCCTCCGACGACCCGACGCTCGGCGCGATGCCGTTCCGCAAGCTCGTCGAGGTCTTCGAGGAGCAGGCCCGCGGCTTGCTCCTCGGCGGCATCGACGTCGTCGTCATCGAGACCGTCCAGGACATCCTCGAAGCCAAGGCCGCGATCTTCGGCGTGCGCGAGGCGTTCAAGACCACCGGCCGCGAGGTGCCGATCCAGGTCTCGGTCTCGCTGCTGCCCAACGGCGGCAAGATGCTGCTGGGCACCGACATCGACGCGGCGCTCACCACGCTCGAGGCGTTGAAGGTCGACGTCATCGGCCTCAACTGCTCCACCGGCCCCGAGGACATGCGCGACGCGATCCGCTTCCTCGGCGAGCTCTCCCCCGTCCCCGTCTCCTGCCTGCCGAACGCCGGTCTGCCGATCCAGGGCCCCAACGGCGAGACGATCTTCCCCGAGGAGCCCGGCCCGCTGTCGGAGACGCTGGGCGAGTTCGTCGAGCGCTACGGCGTGACGATCGTCGGCGGCTGCTGCGGCACGACGCCCGCGCACATCCACGCGATCTCCCAGCGCGTGCGCGGCTTCGAGATCGGCACGCGCCCCGCCCCGCGCCCCCCGCGCGTTTCGTCGATGATCGCCGCCACGCCGCTGGCCCAGGAGCCGGCGCCAACGCTCGTCGGCGAGCGGGTCAACTCGCAGGGCTCGCGCAAGGCCAAGGAGCTGCTGCTGGCCGACGACTACGACGGGCTCGTGCAGGTCGCCGAGGACCAGGTCGAGGGCGGCGCGCACGTGCTCGACCTCTGCGTCGCGCTGACCGAGCGCACCGACGAGGACGAGCAGATGCGCCAGGTCGCCAAGCGCGTCTCGCTGACCCAGCCGGCGCCGATCCAGGTCGACTCGACCGAGCCCGAGGTCATCGCGAAGGCCCTGGACCAGATCCCGGGGCGCGCGATCGTCAACTCGATCAACCTCGAGGCCGGCCGCGCGAAGGCCGACACGGTCATCCCGCTGGCGATCGAGCACGGCGCGGCGCTGATCGCGCTGACGATCGACGAGGAGGGCATGGCGAAGACGGCCGAGCGCAAGCTCGAGATCGCCCGCCGCATCACCGAGATCGCCTGCGAGGAGCACGGGCTCGACCCGGAGCTGCTGATCTTCGACTGCCTCACGTTCACGCTGACCACCGGCGACGAGGAGTGGAGGCCGTCGGCGATAGCGACGATCGAGGGCATCCGCCGCATCAAGGAGCAGCTGCCCGGCGTCAAGACCTCGCTCGGCGTCTCCAACGTGTCGTTCGGCGTCTCGCAGCCGGCGCGCGCGGTCCTGAACTCGGTCTTCCTGCACCACTGCGTGGAGGCCGGGCTCGACCTCGCGATGGTCAACCCGAACCACATCACGCCGTACGGGGAGATCGACGCGACCGAGCGCGAGCTGGCCGACGACCTCGTCTTCAACCGCCGCGACGACGCGCTGGAGCGGTTCATCGCCCACTTCGAGGCCAAGGGCGACGGAGGCGAGGAAGAGGCGCGCGCCGACGCGACCGAGGGCATGGAGCCCGAGGAGGCGCTGCACTTCCACATCCTGCGCCGCAAGAAGGACGGCGTCGAGGACTGGATCGACCGCTCCGTCGAGAAGATCGGCGCCGTCCCGACGCTGAACGACGTGCTGCTGCCGGCGATGAAGGAGGTCGGCGACAAGTTCGGCGCCGGCGAGCTGATCCTGCCGTTCGTGCTGCAGAGCGCCGAGGTGATGAAGCGCGCGGTCGCGCGGCTGGAGAACTACCTCGACCGCATCGAGGGCTACACGAAGGGCACCGTCGTCCTGGCGACCGTGTTCGGCGACGTGCACGACATCGGCAAGTCGCTCGTCAACACGATCCTCACCAACAACGGCTACAGCGTCATGGACCTCGGCAAGCAGGTCCCGATCGGGACGATCCTCGACGCGGCCGTCGAGCACGACGCAACGGCGATCGGGCTCAGCGCGCTGCTCGTCTCGACCTCCAAGCAGATGCCGCTGGCCGTGCAGGAGCTGCACGAGCGCGGGATGGAGTTCCCGGTGCTGGTCGGCGGGGCGGCGATCAACCGCGACTTCGCGCTGCGCGCGCTGTACCCGAAGGGCGCCGAGTCCGACGAGGTCTACGAGCCCGGGCTGTTCTACTGCAAGGACGCCTTCGAGGGGCTGGCGAAGATGGACGCGATCGTCAACCCCGAGGCGCGGGCGGCGCTCGTGGCCGACACGCGCGAGCGGGCGCGGAAGCTGCGCGAGCAGGGCCCCGAGCCAGAGGCGCTGCCGACCGACGACGACTCGGTGCGGTCGGCCGCGCGGACCGACGTGCCCGTGCCGGATCCGCCGTTCTGGGGCGTGCGCGAGATCGAGGTCGACCTCGACGAGGTCTATCCGCACCTCGACACCCACGTGCTGTTCAAGCTGCACTGGGGCGGACGCGGCGTGAAGGGCGAGGAGTGGCAGCGGCTGGTGTCCGAGGACTTCCAGCCGCGGCTGGAGCGGATGTGGGCCGAGCAGGACTACCTGCGGCCGCGTGCCAAGCTCGGCTACTTCCCCTGCTACAGCGAGGGCAACGAGGTCGTCGTGCTCGACCCGGACGATCGCGAGACCGTCCTGGAGCGGTTCGTGTTCCCCCGCCAGCCCGGGCACTCGCGGATCTGCCTGGCGGACTTCTACCGGCCTCGGGAGTCCGGCGAGCTCGACGTGGTCGCCTTCCAGGCGGTCACGGCCGGCGACGAGGTCACCGAGCTGATGGCGCAGCTGGAGCGCGACGGCGAGTTCGCCGAGCAGCTCTTCGTCCACGGGCTCGGCGTGCAGACGGCCGAGGGCATGGCCGAGTGGCTGCACGCGCGCATCCGCGCCGATCTCGGGATCCCGGTGACCCAGGGCCGCCGCTGGTCGTGGGGCTACCCGGCCTGCCCGGAGCAGTCGGAGCTGGAGAAGTTCTCCCGCGTGATGGACGCGCCGTCGATCGGCCTGCGGCTCTCGGGCGGGTACGCGCTGGAGCCCGAGCAGTCGACGGTGGCGATCGTCTCCCACCATCCGCAGGCGGTGTACTTCGGCATGAAGTCCGGCTTCCTGCCGGAGGGCGAGGCGCCCGACGACGTCATCAAGGGCTCCGACCGCGACGCGACGCTGCGCGACGAGGAGCCGGCGCTGGCGCGCGAGGGGCAGTAGGGCACCGCGGGCGCGCGTCGTACGCTGCCTGGGTGGCGTATCACGAGCGACCCGCCACCTCCCGGCCGCTGCGCGGCTGGGTGACCTGCGTCTGGCACCTCGACGCGGCGAGCGGCGGCGCCGTCCTGCCGGACGGCTGCATGGACATCGTCTGGACCGGCTCGCGGCTGCTCGTCGCCGGGCCCGACACCCGGGCCACGCGGGCCGGCGCGCCCGCAGTCGGCGTGCCCGTCGTCGGCGTCCGCTTCCGGCCGGGGGCCGGTGCCGCTGCCGTCGGCGTGGCGGCGTCGGAGCTGCGCGATGCGCGCGTGGACGTCGAGGCGCTGTGGGGGCGGGCCGGTCGCGAGCTGCTCGAGCGCGTGGCGGCCGCGGGTGGGGTGCGCGAGCAGGAGGCGCTGATCGAGGATGCGGTCGCGGCCCGGGTCGCGCCGCTGGACCCGCTCATCCTCGAGGCCGCCGCCCGGATCGCCCGCGGCGCCCGGGTCGCGGACGTGGCGCGCGCGGTCGCGTTGTCCGAGCGCCAGCTGCGCCGCCGCTTCCACGACGCGGTCGGCTACGGGCCCAAGACGCTGGGCCGGGTGATGCGGCTGCAGCGCGTCCTGCGGCTGGCTCGGGCGGACGCGGGAAGCGGTCTGGCCGAGCTGGCAGTCGCCGCGGGCTACGCCGACCAGGCCCACCTGAGCGCGGACGCGCGGGCGCTGACGGGCCTCACGCCGCGAGCGCTGCTGCACCGCTGAGCGCGTGACCGATTCGTCCAAGACGCCCCGGGGCGGTCGACATAGCGTGGCCCACATGCCCGATCTCGACGCCGCCGAGCGCTTCGTCGCCACCCATGCCCGCCTCCTGGAGCGTCATCGCTTCGCCTACCTGTTCCGCGACGGGCCCGCCGAGCCGGTGCTCGCCGCGCTGGCGGCCTACGAGACCGGCGACGGCGGCTATGGGCACGCGCTGGAACCCGACCTGCGCGGACCCGACGCCCAGCCGGGTGCGCTCGAGACGGCGCTGCGGGTGCTCGACGAGGTCGGCGCGCTCGACGGCGCGCGGGGCCGCCGTGCCCTGGCGTGGCTGGCCGGCATCGCGCCCGACGGCGGCCTCCCGTTCATGCTCCCGTCGGGCCTGGTCCATCCGCGGGCGCCGTGGTGGCAGACCGAGCCCGATCCGCCTGGCTCGCTGATCATGACCGGGCTCGTCGCCGGTGATCTGCTCCGCGCCGGGATCCGCGACCCGTGGCTCGATCGGGCGTCGTCCTGGTGCTGGACGCGGCTGGCGGCGATCGGCGAGCTGTCGCCCTACGAGGCGCGCGGCGCGCTGAGCTTCCTCGACGGCGTGCCGGAGACGGAGCGTGCCGAGGCGGCGCTGGAGCGGATCGCGCCGCTCGTCGCGCCGCTGGTCGCGCTCGATCCGCAGCAGCCCGGCGAGAAGCACACCCCGCTCGACCTGAGCCCCCATCCGGGCAGCCGCTCGCGGGCGCTGTTCGAGCCGTCCGTCGTGGACGCCCACCTCGACTGGCTGGCCGCCGCCCAGGAGGACGACGGCGGGTGGAGCTTCGACTGGGCGGCGTGGTGCCCCGCGGCGACGCTCGAGTGGCGCGGGGTGATGACCGTGCACGCGCTCGCGACGCTGCGCGCGCACGGCCGGCCGATCGACCGCCCGTGACCACCGGCGCAGCCGGAAGCGCCCGAGCTCAAGGCCGAGGCGACCGCCCCGAGCCTCAGCACGCCGGCTCGTGGCGGGCGACGAGCGCGAGCTTCTCAGCGCGGCTGAGCCGCTTGATGCGCGCCTCCTCGCGCCGCGCTGCGCGGCGATCGGGCATCGGCAGCGCGGCCGCGAGCGCCACCGGACGGCGGCTCGCGGTGTAGCGCGCGCCGCGCCCGGCGGCATGCGCCGCCACGCGCCGCTCGAGGTCGATCGTCCACCCGCAGTACAGCGAGCCGTCGCGGCAGCGCAGCAGGTAGACCCAGGCGGACGGCGGGGCGGCGGTCACGGCGTGGTCTTCGCCGCCGGCGCCCTCGCTCCTCACCGCGCCACCCGGATCACCTCGGGCGCGCCGCCGTTGCGCGGCTGCCGCGTGACGTAGGCGAACGTGGGATCGAGGGCGGTGCCGAGGAGGCGGGAGCGCGCGGGACGCGTCGCACCGGCGCGGTCCTCCGGGCGGCGGCCCTGGCCGGTGTGACCGTGCTCGCGGCCGCCGTCGCGGCCCGCGACGCCGCTCAGCCGCAGCAGGCGCCGACCGCCGCGACCGGGCTGCGCGGGCGCGAGCAGCAGCTGCTGGCTCCCGTTCGCGACGCGGACCCAGGCCATGACGCCGCCCCACAGCGCCGGCGCGGTCAGCAGCACCCGCGCCTCGCGGCGCAGCGTCACCGTGCGAGCGCCGGGCGTGGCGAGGTCGAGCGCGCGGATCGAGCTGCCGCGACGCGTCGCGACCGCCCAGGCCAGACGGTCGCCGTCGAGCGCGGGCCGGCTCAGCGTCCCGGGCGCCCCGACGCGGGCGACCGCACGCGGGGCCGCCGCCGGATCGAGCAGGTCCAGCACGACGAGGCGATCGGGCCCCGCCAGCCGCCAGGCCAGCCAGCGCGCCGAGACGGCGAGCGCGTCGGCGCCGGCCGCCGCCGGCACGCTGCGCGCCGCGCCGGTCGCACGATCGACGACCGAGACCGTCCCGTCCGCGACGACGACGGCGAGCCGCCCGCCGCCGAGCGCCGGACGGCGTCCGCCGACCGGCGCTGCCGGGCCGCCGGCCGTCAGCATCCCCTCGCCGCCGGGCACGCTCCACGCCAGCGCCCCCACGTCGACCGTCGGATCCGTGGCGGGCGCGGCGATCACGACGGGCCGCGCGGCCGCGGCCGCGGCCCGCGCCAGGCCACCGGTGATCGCCCACCGGTCCCCGGCCGCGGCCCACGCCCGGGCACCGCTGCCCGCCCACCGATCCTCGTTGGGAGGCGAGGCGGCAGCGCTGCGCGCAGCCGCCGCCCCGGCGCGATCCGCCGCCCGTGCGTCGCCGGCCGCGAGCGCACCGGCGACGATGAGCAGCGTCAGCGCATCGGCCGCGCGGGCGCCGCGCAGCAGCGCCGGACGGTCGGCCATCGCGGTGATCGCGCGGGCGCCCAGCGGCGCGTCGGCGACCGGGGCGAGGACGACGATCGGCAGCGCGCGGCCGACGCCGAACGCGACGCCGAGCACCAGGCCGAGCTGGACGTCGGCCACGGCGACGCTGATCGCCGCGAGCGCCGGCAGCGCGAACGACAGCACGTACGTGGTGAAGCCGAGGCCCGGCAGCACGCCATAGAGCAAGCCGGCGACCGGCAGCGGCAGCACGCGACGCCAGGACTCCGGCACCTGCCGCCGCAGCTGCGGGGCGATGCGGACGCCCGCGACATCCAGGCCGGCGGCCACGACCGCGATCGCCACCGCGACGCCGAACGCGGCGCCCCCGCCCTGCAGCGCGGCGCCGAGCGCGCTCAGCGCCCCGAACGTGACCGCCCCGCCCAGCGGCGCGCCCACGGCGAACGCCGCACACGCGGCGATCGTCCGCCGCCGGCCGCCCGGATGGCCGGCCGGCCCCAGCGTGTCGATCATCGAGAACCCGCACGGCGACCACGTGCCGGTCAGCCCGGCCGCCAGCCCCGCGAGCGCCAGCGCGACCGCCGCCGCGCTCAGCACGGCACCTTCGTCTGGAAGTACATGACGCAGAACACCTTGCGGCCGGCGTAGCAGTAGCCGGTCAGCGCGCGGTCGCCGTTGATCCGGTCGCGCTTGGTGGCGCAGCAGTCGACGAGCTTGCGCACGTGGCCACCGCAGCAGCGGTACCACGAGCCGTCGACGTGCGGGGTGAAGTCGAAGCGCTCGCCGGCGGCCGCGCAGAGCGGCGTGCGGGTCGCGATCGGCAACGGACGGCCGTCGGGGTCCACGAGCAGGCGTCCGTCCTCGTCGACCGGCCGCCCGCGCTTGTCGACGCGGCGGCCGAGGTCGTCGACCGGGGCGCCGTCGTGGGCGCGCAGCGGGTAGCCGCGCGCGTCGATCCGCGGCAGGCCCGTCGGATGCGGGCAGGAGCCGGTCGTGTAGATGTGGCCGCAGAAGTGATAGGCGTCCGCCTCGCCGGGCGCGATCGCCTGCCCGACCACCGACGCGACGGTCCCCCCGACGATCGCCTGCCCGACGCGCGCCAGCAGCCCGCGCCGCGAGGTCCGCGCGGCAAGCCCCTCGGCGAACGTCCCGAGCCCGCGCCGGCGCTCAGCCACGGACCGCCTCCGCCGGGCGGTCGACGCCAGGCGCCCGGTCCGCGGCGCCGCGAGCTACCTCCGCCGCCCCACCGACCACCCGCACCCGATCCGCGGCGCCGCGAGCCGCCTCGGCCGCCCCACCGACCACCCGCGCCCCATCCGCGGCGCCGCGAGCCTCTCCCGCGCGACCCACGCCCTCCCGCGCGCGGCGCGCCGCGGTCGCCACGATGCTCTCCAGCTGGGCGAGCGAGTTGAACGTCGCCTTCGCGAGCACGGTCGCGTCCACCGGGTCCAGCGCGACGGCGTACGGGCTCCCGGGCACCGCGGCGACCGACCAGGCGTCCGCGTCGCGGACCTCGTCGAGGACCACGACGGCCAGCTCGGGCTCGCGGGCGAGCATCGCGACCGCGGGCGCGACGGCCTGGCAGAGCCGGCATCCGTCGGAGGCGAAGACGGCGAGAGCCAGCCGTGCGTCCGGGCCGGGCGCGGCCCGTGCGACGAGCAGCGGCATCCGCTCGCCCAGCGGCGGCCCCTCGTCGGGGATCTCCAGCGCCTGCTGCGGCCCGAGGGCCATCCGCAGCACGCCGATCTCCCGGACGAGCGCGAGCACCACCACGACGAGCCCGACGATCACGAGCGCGCACGCCGCCAGGCCCAGCGTCAGCCAGGCCTCGGTCGAGGCCGAGCCCTCGGGCAGCGCGGGCAGCACCGCGAACGCGACCGCGAGCGCCGCGTTGCGCGCGACGCCGCCACGTCCGATCCTCGAGCGCGCGCCGAAGCACGCGCACGGCGCCCCGCCCCGGCCGCGGGCCAACGCGACCGCCTGCGCCACCGCGAACGCCGCCATCAGCCCCGCCGCCGCCCACGCGCAGGCGTCCACGCCGAGCGCGACGCCCACGCCGAGCCCCGCCTCGACCGCCACGACCAGGCCCCACACGACCCACCGCCCCCGTGCGCCGCCCACGCCGAACGTCGCCAGCGCGGCGACGCCGGCGCGCGGCGCGGCGAGCTTGAGCCCGGCGGCGACGAGGAGCACGGCGGCCAAGAGCCAGCCGACGACGGCGTGCAGCATCGGGCGGCACGCTATCGAGACGTGGGAGCGACGGTCGGGCGAGGGATCCCCGCGCGGCGCCCCGCGGCGGCGGCGCACCCGCGCGGCGCCGGGCCCACCGGCGCTACGCTCGCCCCGCGGTGCGCGTGCTCAGCATCGACGGCGGAGGGATCCGCGGGATCGTGCCCGCCACGGTCCTCGCCGCGCTGGAGGAGCGCACGCAGCAGCCCGTCCATCGCCTCTTCGACCTCGTCGCCGGCACGTCCACCGGCGGCATCATCGCGCTCGCGCTCACCGCGCCCGCATCCGATGGCGACGGCCCGCGCTGGAGCGCCGCCGACGTCCTGCGCCTCTACCGCGAGGAGGGGCCGCGGATCTTCTCGCGCTCGCTGCGCAAGCGCATCGTGAGCGTCGACGGCCTGATCGACGAGCGCTACGACAACGACCAGCTGCGCGCGACCCTCGAGCGCTACCTCGGCGGCACGACCGTCGGCCAGGCCCGCACGCGCGTCCTGCTCACCAGCTACGACCTCGTCGCCCGCCGGCCGCGGTTCTTCAAGAGCTGGCGCGACGACGACGCCGCGGTGCCGATGGCCCGCGCCGCCGAGGCGACCTCGGCCGCGCCGACCTACTTCGAGCCGGTGCTCGTCGACGGCGCGCCGCTCGTCGACGGCGGCGTGTTCGCGGCCAACCCGGCGATGTGCGCCTACGCCGAGGCGGTGCGCTTGGACCCGGCGACGCAGCCGCGGGTCGTGTCGCTCGGCACGGGCAGCCAGACCTCCCCGATCACCTACGCCGACGCCCGCGGGTGGGGCCGGCTCGAGTGGGCCCAGCCGATCATCGACGTCGTCCTCGACGGCTCCAGCGACGCCGTCGACTACCAGCTCGACCAGCTCCTCGGCGACCGCCACCACCGTGTCCAGGCGATGCTCACCACCGCCGACGACGCGCTCGACGACGCCAGCCCCGACAACATCGCCGCGCTCGAGGAGACCGGTCGTCGGCTGGTCGACGAGCACGCCGCGACGCTCGGCGCGCTCGCACGCGAGCTGACGGGCGGCGCCCGCGCCGCCCGCGACGGCTAGCGGGACGCGCCCGCTACGAGCGCGACGCCTGCTCGACGCGCGACTCGCGCAGCGGACGCAGCTCGACCGGGGACGTGTGCAGCGCCCGCAACCGCACGTCCTTCCACGACAGGCCCTCGTGGACGAGCGCGGGCGCCCCCATGATCACGGCGGTGGCGATCTCGACCGCCTGCAGGATGATCCCGAACGCCAGCGCGTCGGCCGACCCGACGTGGTAGCCGGCGGTCAGCACCGCCACGCACGCAGCCTGGAACACGCCGAGGTTCGACGGCGTGACGGGCACGACCGCGGTGACGTTGACGGCGAACAGCACCGCGGCGGCGGCGCCCAGCCCCGCCCGGCTGTCGAGCCCGAGCGCGACGAGCAGCACGTAGCAGGACAGCCACTGCACCGCCCAGGCCAGCAGCTGCAGCACGGTCGCCTCCACGCCGAGCCGCGGCTTGCGGAAGACGATCAGGCCCTCGCGCACGCGGGTCAACGCCGCCCGCGCCTGCGCCACAGCCTGGCGGACCCGTCGCGAGCGAGACGGCGCGCCGGCGCGCAGCAGCGCGGGCGCGACCAGCACCGAGACGAGGATCACCAGCGGCGCGACCGCGAACGCGACGAGCGCGCCCTCGTGGCCCTGGAACAGCCCGATCGTCGAGAACATCGCGATCCCGAGCACCACGAGCGCCAGCACGTTCAGCAGCGTCTGCGAGACGATCGTGCCGACGACCGTCGGCAGCACCTCGCGCGGCCGGCCCAGCCGACGCGACACCACGAGCGCACGCGACGGCTCGCCGAGGCGCGCGGGCAGCGTGGCCGACATGAGGACGCCGATCGACGTGCCCCGCAGGACGTCGCGGCGGCCGACCCGCGTGCCCGGCAGCGCGGCCCGCAGGATCGCGCGCCACGAGCCGGCGCGGAAGACCATCGACAGGCACATCAGCGCCAGGCCGAACAGCACCCACGCGGGACTCGACCGCCACAGCGAGTCGCCGATCCGGTCGATCCCGATGCGCTGCAGCGCCAGCGCCGACAGCGCGACGCCGCCGAGCGCGGCGAGCGCGATCCCGGCGCGCCGGGCGAAGGCGACGACGGGGCGGCGCGCGCCGGCCGGCGCCGGCTCGAGGCTGGGCAGCCGGCGGGCCCGGACCCGCGGCTCGCCGTCGGTCGGCGCAAGCCCGTGCCGGACCGCGATCCGATCGAGCCGGCCCTCGGGGGCGCGCACCGTGCCCGCGTGCTCGTAGACCTCCAGCAGCTGGTCGGCGATCCGCGGCCAGGCGAAGCGCTGGGCGGACGTCGCCGCGGCCGCGCCGAGCGCCGCCTCGCGGGTGGGGTCGATCGCGAGGTCGCGCAGCGTCTCGGCCAGCGCGGTCGCGTCGCCGCGGGGGACGAGGAGGCCGTCGACGCCGTGCTCGACGACGTCGCGGTAGCCGGCGATGTCGGAGGCGACGACCGGCGTGCCGGCCGCGAACGCCTCGGTCAGCACCATGCCGAACGACTCGCCGCCCAGCGACGGCGCGCAGAGGACGTCGGCGGCGTGGAGGGTCTCCCACTTCGTGGCGTCGTCGACCTTGCCCAGCGCGACGATGTCGGACGGGTCCTCCAGCAGCGCCGAGACGTCTTGCGGCCCGGCGCCGACGATCGTCAGCCGCGCCGGGACGTGCTCGCGCAGCGCCTCGAAGGCGCGCAGCAGGATCGGCAGGCCCTTGCGCTCCACGGCCTGGCCGACGAAGGCGATGCGCAGCGGCTCGCCCGGCTCGCGCGGCGCGTCGAGCGGGATCTCGCCGACGTCGACGCCGTTGGGGATCACGCGATAGCGCCCGCCGTAGAAGCGGCGGCCGGTCCACGCCGCCGCCTCCGACACGGCGACGCGCACCGCGAGGCGGTTCATCCGCCGCCGAGCGCCGATCAGCGCAGCGGCCCCGTGGGTGACGGCGTTCTCGGAGTACGTGTGGAAGGTGCCGACGAGCGGCGCGCGCGCCGAGAGCAGCGCGTCCCAGCAGAGCGTCGGCGCGACCGGCTCGTGGAGATGGACGACGTCGAAGCGGCCGCCATCGAGCTCGCGCCGCATCGTCGCGACGGCCGACGGCGTGACCGCGAGGTTGGAGACCGCGCCGTTGGCCGGGAAGCCGACCGTGCGCCCGAGCGGGACGAGGTATGCGGGCAGGGGCCGCTCCTGCGGCCGGGCGCCGCGATGCAGGCGGGCGGAGAGGGCGTCGTCCGGGTCGTATGGCGCCAGCACGGTGACGTCGTGCCCGCGGCCGAGGTACTCGCCCGCCAACGCCTCGATGTGCCTCGTCACGCCCCCGGGATACGTCCACGAATATGGCGACACCAGGGCGATGCGCATCACGGGGCAGCTTAAAGGGTCGTTCGGTCCGGCTCTGTGACGATGGTGCGATCCGCGCCCGCACGCAGGTAGGCGGCGACCCAGACGGTGCCGAACGTCGCGAACACGAGCAGGAGCGGTCCGGAGTCGTTCGACAGCGCCCCGGCGATGCCTGCCGCCGCGCTGCCGGCCAGCGCCGCGCCCCACGCCGCCGCGCCCGGCAGCCCGGCCAGCAGCCGGTCGCGGCGCCAGACGCCCCAGCCGATCGCCAGCAGCGAGAGCGCGGCCAGGACCGGCATGACGCCGGCGGTGAGATTGTTCCAGGCCAGCTCGTAGCGGCGCACGAACGTGTTGCCGAGCGCCTCGCCGCTCTCGGCCTGCAGGATCGTGCGGGTGAAGTGGCCGTTGCCGCCGGTCGCCAGGTCCAGCAGCGCGAGCGCGACCAGCCCGGCGATCGGGACCGCCACCACGAGCGCGACCCGCCGCCACGTCAGCCGCCCGGGCAGCGCGAGCACCACGGCCACCGCGGCCCCCACGCCGAGCGTGATGACCCCGCCGACGTCGGCCCCGAGCCGCCCCGAGCCCATGACCGCCGCGAGCACGGCGCCGCCCACGGCGAACGTCCCCGCCAGTCCGATCGACCGGCGGCCGCGCCCCAGCCAGCACGCGGCCGCGGCGATGCCGCACAGCAGCGCCACCGGCAGCGTCGACTCCAGCTCGTTGCCCAGGCCGTAGAAGCGCGACCCGAAGAGCGGGTTGGGGCCCAGCAGCGAGCGAACGATGAGCGGCGAGCCGAACGCGAGATCGACCGTGTAGGCGGCGACGGTGATCAGGCACGGCACGGCCGGTGCGCACGGCCACCGCACGAGCGCGCCGGTGATCGCCCCGAGCGCGAGGATCGACAGCGACACGCCCCAGGCCTCGACGGCGCGTGACGGCGCGATCGCGCCGAAGACGAGCAGCGTCGGCAGCAGCCAGAGGACCGCGAGCCCGCCGGTGCGCACCGCCCAGCGCCAACCGGCGCGGCGGCCGACGGCGGTCGCCAGCAGCGCGAGCACCGCCCACGCCGCGGCGAGCGCATGGAGCGTGGCGTAGCGCCGCGACGTGACGACCCGCAGGCGCGCGTGGAAGTCGCGCAGGCCGGCGACGTCGAGCTCGCCGCCGCGCTCGATCTGCTGCCCGGTCATCGCCTTGGGGACCGGCCGGCCGAGCCAGCGCAACGCGGTCGGGGCCACGTCGATCGCGGTCACGAGGCCGTCGGTGTGGGTCGTGGCCGAGGTGAGCGTCCGCTGCGGGCCGCCGAGCCCGACGACCGCGACGGGCAGCAGCCGCGTGGTGACCGCCGGCGGCGGCTCGGCCAGCGCGATCACGAGCGTCCCGGGCCCGCGATCGCGCACGACGGCCTGCAGCGCGGCCGCGTCCGGCAGGCGCGCCAGCACGAGGCGGTGCTCGCGCAGCAGCGCGCGCGCCGCGGCGGCGACCTCGGCGTCGTCGTCGACGAGCTGCATCGTGGCCAGCCGCCCGGCGCGGTCGGCGCCCGCGATCGCCGTGTCGCGCGGCGCGTCGCGGGCGGCGACGAACGCCGCGCCGCCCGGGACGCTGGCGGCGAACAGGCCCGGCTGGATGTCGGCGGGCGCCGAGTCGGCCCGCCGCAGCTCGGCCTCCCACCCCGCGACGGTGCCGTCGGGCAGCACGCCGAGCGGCGTCGGCTCCTTGGGGTGGTAGGCGGCCAGCGAGGTCCGCGCCCCCTGCGAGAGATCGAGCAGCGCCTGCAGCTGGCGGTAGCGGCCTTGCGTGGCCCCGAGCATCGCCACCGACGCGCCCGGCACGGCCTGGAGCTCGTCGAGCGTGACGCCCGGGACGAAGGCGAGCAGCACGCGCGCGCTCGGATCGAGCGGCGCGGCGGCCTGCCCACTCGCGGGCAGCGCGCACGCCACCGCCAGGAGCGCGAGCCCCAGGGCGCCTATCCTGCGTGCATGGCCGACGAGCGTCATTTCGTGAAGTACACCTTCTTGCAGGTGGATCCCGCCTGGCGGCGGCTCGACGTGGCCGAGCGCGCCGAGCACAAGCGCGAGTTCCTCGCTGCCTGCGAGGACTTCGCCACCGACCACCTCCTGCAGGCCTTCAGCCTCGTCGGCACGCGCGGTGACGCGGACATGATGCTGGTCGCGGAGGCGGAGAACCTCGATCGCATCCACGAGTTCCACGTCGTGCTCGCCCAGTCGGGCCTCATGAAGTGGTCGCGCACGCCGTACTCGTTCCTCGGCATGCGCAAGGGCTCGGAGTACTCCGACGAGCAGCGCCTCGTGCCCCGCCCCTTCCGCGGCAAGTACCTGTTCGTGTACCCGTTCGTGAAGACGCGGGCCTGGTACGGCATGAGCCGCGAGGAGCGCTGGGAGGCGATGCAGGAGCACATCCGAGTCGGCCGCAAGTACCCCGACGTCGACAACCACACGACGTACTGCTTCGGCCTCGACGACCAGGAGTTCGTCGTCGCGTTCGACACCGACGACGTCGGCAGCTTCCTCGACCTCGTGCAGGAGCTGCGCACGACCGAGGCGTCGCAGTACACCGCCCGCGACACGCCGTCGTTCACCTGCATCGCCGCGTCGCTGGAGCGGGCCCTCAACGCGCTGGACGGCGAAGCGCTGACGCGCGAGCCGTCGCTGCCTTGAGCGGCGACGACGCAGCGGCCGCCGACGACCATCTGCGGCGCGCCGACCCGGTCCTCGGCGCGCTGATCGACGCCAACGGCTCGCTGCCTGCGCCGCGGGAGCGCGGCGAGCACTACGCGGCGCTCGTGCGGGCGATCGTCGGCCAGCAGCTGTCGACGAAGGCGGCGCTGGCGATCCACGCGCGGCTGCTGGAGGTCTGCGGCGGGCGCGAGCCCAGCCCGGAGGAGATCCTCGCCGCCGACCCGGAGGTCCTGCGCGAGCAGGCCGGCCTCTCGCGGGCGAAGGTGGCGTTCCTGCGCTCGCTGGCCGAGCACGTCCGCAGCGGGCAGCTCGAGCTCGACCGGGTCGCCGAGCTCGACGACGAGGAGGTCGTCGCCGAGCTGTGCGCGGTCAAGGGCATCGGCCTGTGGACCGCCCACATGTTCCTCATGTTCCAGCTCGGGCGGCCCGACGTGCTGCCGGTCGGCGACCTCGGCATCCGCCGCGCGGTCGAGCGCGCCTACCGACTGCCCGACCTGCCCAGCGCCGACGAGCTGACCGCGCTGGCCGAACCGTGGCGGCCGTACCGGACGATCGCCTGCCGCCACCTCTGGCACTCCCTGCAGAACGAGCCGGCGGCGTAGCCCGATCGATGTCGAGGGCGGGGTCGCGGCTCCGACCTCGTGGCAGTTGGGCGACGATGGTCGTCGCCGCCGGACCGAGGAGGATCCGATGCCCCAGGTGACCTGCGACATGTCGATGTCGGTCGACGGCTTCATCGCCGGCCCCAACCAGCGCCTCGACCAGCCGTTCGGCGACGGCGTCGGCGACCGGCTGCACCGCTGGATGCTCGAGGAGCCCGAGGCGCACCCTGACGAGCGCGCGGCGATCTTGGCGGCGGGCGCGTTCATCATGGGCCGCAACATGTTCAGTCCGGGCCGCGGCGCCTGGGACCTCGACTGGAAGGGCTGGTGGGGCGACGAGCCGCCGTACCACGCCCCCGTGTTCGTGCTCACCCACCACGAGCGCGAGCCGCTGGAGATGGAGGGCGGCACGACGTTCCATTTCGTGACCGACGGCATCGAGGCGGCGCTCGAGCGGGCGCGCGCGGCGGCAGGCGACCGCGACGTGTCGATCGCGGGCGGAGCGGCGACCGTCAACCAGTACCTCGCGGCGGGCCTGATCGACGAGCTGCGGCTGCACGTCGCCCCGATGCTGATCGGGGCCGGCGCGCGGGTGCTGGAGGGCGCGCCGAACGGGGACCTCGAGCTGCTCGGCGAGCCGACCGGCACCGCGCTGGTGACCCACCTGCGCTACCGGGTCGTGCGCTAGCCGCGGTCCCGGCGCACCGCGACGGTGCGATCGACCTCGGCGGCGATCGTCCAGCCGACGGGCGGACCGGCGGGACCGCGCAGCAGGCGATCGACGACCGCGGTCGGCCCGGGCAGGCCGCGGCCGTGCTCGCGGCCCGCGCGCGCGTCGTGGAAGAGGACGTGGCCGCCGGGCGCGACGAAGCCGTGCCAGTCGTCCCAGTCGCGCTGGACCGCTGGCTCGGCGTGGTCGCCGTCGATGAAGAGGAGGTCGATCGGCGCCGTCCACGCCGGGGCGACGTCGTGGCTGAAGGCGACGTGCCAGGCGATCCGCGGTCCCTGGTCGCCGGCGGCGCGGGCGACGACGCGGCGGCTGGCGTGCTCCGTCGCGCCCCAGCCGGGCGGCAGAGCCGAGGCGTGGTGGCCGAACGGGTCGATCAGGTGCAGCTCCTGCGTGGGGCCCATGACCCGCGCGAGCGCCACCGCCGAGCTGCCCTCGTAGACGCCGATCTCGACCACGCGGCCGGCCGTGCGGGCGAGCCCTTGCAGCAGCTCGCGCTCGACGTCGGAGTGCATCGTGCGCGGCGGGATGAGCCCGCTGCCGACCGCGATCGCCCGCAGCCGCGGGTCGTGGCGCAGGCGGTCGGGCGTGAGGCGGCGCAGGGCGCGGGGCAGCGGCATGGCGGCGCCGGACGGTAGCGTCGCGCGGCGCGGACGGGGTGCCTGCCCGGAACCCAGGGGGCGCGCGGTCAGCCGCAGGCGGCCGTTGGATCCTCGCCCTGGGCCAGCGCGCGCCACGCGGCGTACGCGGGCTCCAGGCGCGTCAGGCCCGGGTCGGCAAGGCCGACCGGGAACGCGGTGTCCTCGCGGAAGGTGTACTGGAAGGCCGCGTCGACACGCGAGTCGTCGATCCACCGACGCAGCGCCTCGGCCATCCCCGTGCATCCGGCCGCACCGGTGTCCGGCGCGACCCCGGTCTCGGTGATCCACAGCGGCAGCGGGCCGCCCGGGCAGGCGTGGGCATCCAGCGCCGCGGCGATGCGTCGCAGGAGCGCGGGCGCGCCCGGCGTGGCGTTGGCCGCGTCGGCGGCGAGCTCGCCCTCCACCTTCACGTACGCATGCTGCGCCCAGACGGCGGCGGCGCAGACCACGTCGTCGGGCAGTGCGCGGGCGAACTCGGCCGCGGAGGCCGCGTTGTCGCGCCGCTCGTCGAACGCCGCGGCCTCGCCGAGGACGATCCGCTGGTCGCCGGGCGCCGCGTCGAGCTCGGCCTGCAGGGCGCGGACGAGCCGGGCGTAGAGCGCCGGCGAGGTGGCGGGCGCGGCCGCGGCGCAGCGGGCCCGCTGCGGGCCGAGGAAGGCCGGGTGGTTGGGCTCGTTCCACGCCGACCACCACGGCAGCGCGATCCCCTCGGACCGGCCGAGCTCCAGCAGCGAGCGCACCAGCGTGCGGTAGGCGTCGAGGTCGGCCGGCATCCGCGCCGCGGCGCCCGCGTCGCCGGAGGCGCAGCCCGATGCCGGCGCCGCGGCCCACTCCGGCGTCCCGAGCACCACGACGACCGGTGTCAGGCCGGCCTGCGCCGCCGCCCGCAGCGTGTCGGCGATCCCGGCGAACGCGGCGCAGGGCGGTGCACCGCGCAGGCATCCGTCGGCGGGCTGGCGCCAGTCGGGCGGGGCGGACGGCGACGGCTGCACGCGGCGCCAGTCGACGAGCACGCGCAGGTAGCGCGGACCGAGGGCGAGGAGCGCGTCGCGGAAGGCCGCGAACGGCGCGGGCTGGGGACCGGGTGCGACGAGGTGCGGGTTGGCCTCGGTGATGCCCGCCTCCAGGCCCGGGCTGCCGGGCGGGCGCGGCGGCGCGGGGGTCGTCGGCGGTGTGGTGGCCGTCGGCGGGGGTGGCGGCGGGCGTGCCTCCTCGCCCCCGCGCAGCACGAGGACCGCGACGATCGCGGCGACCACGGCCGCAGCCGCGCCGCCGAGCAGCACGACGCGGCGCCGCTGCGGCGCGCCCATTCAGCGCCCACCTCGTCGGCGCAGGCGCGCGGAGGAGCGGCTAGACAGCGCTCACGTGCTCGTCCTCCGCCACGCGGAAGGACGAGCCGCAGCCGCAGGCGGCGACGACGTTGGGGTTGTTGACCTGGAAGCCGGCGCCCTGCAGCGAGTCGATGTAGTCGATCGTCGACCCGCTGACGTACGGCAGCGACTGCTCGTCGCAGAGGAGCTTGAGCCCGTGGCTCTCGAAGACCTTGTCGCCGGGGCGCTGCTCGTCGAAGGCGAGGTTGTACTGGAAGCCCGAGCATCCACCGCCGCGCACGCCCACGCGAAGACCGGCGGTCTGCACGTCGGCGTTCTGGCTGGCGAGGAACTCGCGGACCTTCTCGGCGCCCTTGTCGGTGATGAGGATCATGTGCGGTCGGTGCCTTCCTGCCTGCATGGAGGAGTCGCTTCAGAAAGGATAGCGAGTGCGAGGGGTGCCGACCGCGGGCCGCGCGGCACACGGGGCGACGGTGGCCGTACCGCGGGAGGCGGGCCCCCGCGTTGTCTACGCTGTCTCTTGATGCCCACCGTCGACGAGATCAAGCAGCGGATCGAGGCCGCGATCCCGCAGGCCAAGGCCGAGGTCGAGGACTGGACCGGCGGCGGCGATCACTTCCGCGCCGTCGTCGTCTCCCCCGCGTTCGCGGGCAAGACCCGGCTCCAGCAGCACCAGATGGTCTACGCCGTGTTCGGCGACGAGATCGGCGGTCCGATCCATGCGCTCTCGCTGAAGACCCAGGAGCCCTGATGTCCGAGAACCCGCTTCGCGACGCCATCCAAGAGGCCATTCGCGACAACGAGGTGATCCTCTTCATGAAGGGGACGCCCGAGGCGCCGGCCTGCGGGTTCAGCGCCCGCACCGCCGCCGCGCTGGAGGCGCTGAACGCGCCGTTCGCCGCCGTCGACATCCTGCCCGACCCGCGCATCCGCCAGGAGCTGTCGGCGCTGTCGGGCTGGCCGACCATCCCCCAGCTCTTCGTCAAGGGCGAGCTGGTCGGCGGCTGCGACATCGTGATGGAGCTGTACGAGTCGGGCGAGCTGGCCGAGACGCTGGGCCTCGAGGCCCCGGCGCAGCCCCCCGCCCAGGCCCCGACCGGCTCCGCGCCCCAGGCCGCGCCGCTCGGCATCGAGAACCGCCTCGGCTGAGCGCCGCGCCGCTCAGCGCGTGACCGTCACCCGCAGGCCCGCGTCGCCGCTGATGCGGTAGCGCGGGTCGCGGTACAGCGGCTGCCAGCGGGCGCCCCGGCGCCCGCCCGCTCCGGCGAAGCGCACGCGCACGCCGTCGTCGCTGTGCAGCGCGGCGATCCGCCGCGCCAGGCCGGCGAAGGTTCGCGGCCCCGTCGCGCCGCCGCCCGCCTCGACCCCTTCGGGACCGAGCAGGATCTGCAGCTCGTCGGCGCCGACCGGCCCGTCGAGCGGCGTGCCGGCAAGGCGCATCGTCCGGCGCCCCAGCGGCGCGTCGCGCGGCACGCGCAGCCGCACCGCCCGGGTGAAGCGCGGACCGCGGCGGAGCTGGAGCTCCAGCCGCAGCGTCACCATGCTCCCGCGGCGCACGCGCTTCGGTCCCCGCACCCCGCGCAGAAGCGCCTGCTGCAGTCCGGGTTGCACCGCCAGCGCGACCTCGACCGAGCCGACGTGCGGCGTGCCGAAGGCGAACGCGTCGATCTCGTCCAGCGCGCCGGTGAGGTCGGCGAGGTACGGCCCGCCGGCGCGGCCCTCGCCTCCGAACGCGCCGACGTACCGGTTGCAGAACCCGGTCGGCCGGCGCAGCTCGCTCATGGTGATCCGCACGCACATCCGCGCGGTCTGCTCGACCGGGCTGCCGTCGAGCGCGGCGTAGGCCGCCTGGGCGGTGGCCATCGGCGCGACGAGCTTGACCGGCGACCCGCCGCCGGGCAGGCCGACCGCGGTCTCGTCGGCGACCTGGGCGGTCGCCGTATGCGTCGCGCCGGTCTGGGCGTTGCGCGTGGCGATCCGCAGCTCGATGCGCGGCGGCAGCGTGCCGACCACGCCGAAGACGCCGTCGCGGCCGTCGTAGGTCAGGGTGCCGAGGTCGTGGCCGGGCGCGGCGAGCTTCGACGAGACCGCGTTCTCCAGCCCGAGCGGGTTGTCGACGACGGTGTAGACCCAGGCGTCCTGAAGCAGCAGCGAGCGCACGCCGGCGGCCTGGTAGGGATGGCCGAACGCCCACACGCGGTCGCCGTCGACGTACGTGACGGTGCCGACGGCGCCGCTCGTCACCGCCCCGCTGGACAGCCCGACCGCGACCGACGAGCCGGGCTCGAGCCGCTGAGACGGGAAGCGGTCGCCGACCGGCGAGGCCGGGACGGCGACCAGTCGCAGCCCGGTGCGCGCGGCGGCGCGCGCGAACGGCGCGAAGACGGCCGGCGCGACGCCGCTCACGGCGATCGGCGTCGCCAGCGGTCGCGCGTGGCGCAGGGCAGGGTCGCGGCGCGCGCCGGGCGGGGTGGGGACGGGCTGGCCGAGCATCTCCTCGATCGGCGTCGCGTAGCCCAGCCGGTTGCCGTAGTCGCCGCTGCCGTAGGCGATCGCCCCCGCGATCCGCCCGTCGCAAACGACCGGCGAGCCGGAGAAGCCCTCGGCGATCCCGCTCGCGTCGACGACCGGGCCCGAGACCCGCACGAGCAGCAGCGGCTGGCGGGCGATCGGGTCGCCCTCGACGACGTCGACCACCTCGACGTCGAACGACGCGATGTCGGCGCCGCGGACGACCGACAGGCCGGTGCAGCGCATGCCCGCGCGCACGTCGGACAACGGCATGATCGGCTCAGCCGCTCCAGCCGCCACCGGCGCCACGAGGAGCAGGAGCGCCGTCGCCGTCAGGAGGCACCGTCTCATGCAGGCGGGCACGGTAGCGGGATGGCGCTGACCGCGCGTAACGTCCCGAGCGATCCATGTCCGCCCGCGCCGTCGTCCCGCTGCTCGCCGCGCTCGCCATCGCCGCCCTGCCGGCATCGGCGGCGGGGGCGAGCTGCGCGCGCGAGCGCGTCCCCTCGCTGCGCGCGGTGACGGGGACGGCGCTCGGCGCCGCGCCGATCGCCGGCCGCCAGGCGGGCGCCTACCTGCGGGCCGTCGACCGGGCCAGCGACCGGGTCCGGGCCGGCGTCCTGGGCCGCTCGACCGAGGGCCGTCCGATCCCGTACGCGGTGGTCTCCTCGCCGCGCAACCTGGCGCGGCTGGACGCCGTCGCCGCGCGGCTGCGTGCGGTGCGGGCCGGCCAGGCGGGCGGGCTGCCCGACGACCAGCCGGCGATCGTCTGGCTGACCGGCTCGGTCCACGGCAACGAGCCCAGCGGCGCCGACGCCGACCTCGCCGTGCTGCGCGAGCTGGCATCCGGCGCGCACTGCGACGCGCTCACGCGGCTCGTGGTCGTGGTCGTCCCGGTGCAGAACCCCGACGGCCGCGCCGCCGGTGCGCGCGTGAGCGCCACGGGCTTCGACCTCAACCGCGACTGGTTCGCGCTCACCCAGCCCGAGACCACCGCCGTCCACGCCCTGCAGCAGCGGCTGCCGCCGGTCGCGCTCGTCGATCAGCACGAGCAGGGCGGCGACCGCGACTCCGTGCCGCCCAACGCCGCGCCGATCCTCCCCACGCTCCCGCCGGCGGCGCGCCGCGCGATCGACCACCGCTTCGGGCCTGCGCTGCGGCGTGCGCTACCCGACGGCGGCGAGCCGCTCGACCTGCTCTTCCCCGGCTACGCCGACGCCGCGGCGTCGACGCGCTTCGGCGCGGCCGGGCTGACGATCGAGGTCGGCGCCGCGCAGCCGTACGCGCGCCGGGTCGCCCAGCAGGCGGCGGCCGCCCGCGCCGTCGTGGCCGTGGCCGTCCGCGACCGCGCCGCGCTGCTGGAGGGCTGGGCGTCGGTCTGGCGGACGCCGGCCGGCGGGCCGACCGCCGTGCTGCATCCGAGTGCCGACGCGGCCGCGCTCGTCGCGCGCCTGCGCGGCGACGGCGTCCGCGTGGCGCGGCTGACCCGCGACGTCGCGGTCACACGCCTGCGACCGTACGACGACGTCGCCGGGCCGGCGACGCTGCCGGCGGGCGCCTGGGCCGTGCCCACCGACCAGCCGCTGCACGCGTGGGTGACGACACTGCTGGCGCCCGACGCGGGTGGCGGCCAGCGGTCCGCGGTCGACGACACCTCGTGGTCGCGCCCGCTGCTCATGGGGCTGCGCGGCGGCTGGACCGACGCGTCCCTGCCCGCCGACGCGCTGGACTGGACGGCCGCCGACGTTCCGCCGCCGCCCCCGCCGGGCGCCGGCGCCTACGCCTTCGCCGGCGACAGCGTCGGCGGCCTCGGCCTCGCGCTCGACCTCCTCGCCCGCGGCGCGACCGTCGCCCGCACGCCGGGCTCGGGCGAGCTGACCGTCACCGGCATCGACGCCGCCACGCTCGCGCCGCTGGCCGCCGCCCAGCGGGTGACGGTGAGCGCCGCGAGCGCCACGGCCGCGGCCGCCCTGCGACTCGTCGACCCGCGGGCGCCGGCCATCACCGCACGTCACGCGAGCGCCGCAGCGCCGGTCGCCGCGGCCGTACCGCACCTCGCCGACCCGCGACCGCCGGCCACCACCGCACGTCACGCGAGTCGCGCCGCGCGCCGCTTGGCCGCGGTCGACGCGGTCGATGCCGGCGCCGCCGAGACCGCACCCGCCCCCGTCCCGCTCCGCCTCCCCCGCGTCGCCCTGCTCGGCGACCTCGCGCGCCCGGTCCACGGCCCGCCCGGCGTCGAGGACTCCGCCGACCATGCCAGCCACGCCTGGACGCGCTTCGCCCTCACGCGCCGGCTCGGCCTCGCCGTCACCGAGCTGTCCGCGCGCGAGCTCGCCGCGGGCGCGCTGACATCCGGCGGGTTCACCGCGCTCGTCGTCGCCGACGGGCGCGGCACGCTCGACGCCCCGGCGCTCGCGCAGGTCGCGGCGTTCGTGCGCGGCGGCGGGACGTACGTCGGCATCGGCGAGCTCGGGCTGGCCACCGCGGGCGGCGCCGGGATCGCCGCGGCGGCCTACCGCCCGACCGCGCGCTCGTCGCTGCCGGGCCCGACCTTCGCGATGACCGTCGACACGAGCGATCCGCTCGGCTGGGGCGCCGGCCCCACCGCGTTCGTCCTCGACGCCGCCGACCCGCTCCTCGCGCCCGGCGCGGGCACGCCGGTGGTCTCCCACGCGGACCCCGTCCGGCGCGTCGCCGGCTGGGCCGACCCCCCGCCGGCCGCCGCGGGATCGCCCGTCGTCGTCGACGCCGTCCACGGCGCGGGACGCGTCGCGCTCTTCGCCACCGACCCCTCCTACCGCGGCTACGTCGAGGGCGCGCAGCGCCTGCTCGTCAACGCGCTGCTGGCCCCTGCTCCGCCCGCCAGCGCAGGTACTCCACGATCCGCCGGGAGTCGCAGATCGGCTCCCCGTCGATGACCAGCAGCGGCACGCG
The DNA here is from genome assembly GCA_964422645.1 of uncultured Solirubrobacteraceae bacterium. GTDB lineage: Bacteria > Actinomycetota > Thermoleophilia > Solirubrobacterales > Solirubrobacteraceae > Capillimicrobium. The sequence continues at coordinate 83,397 of CAYRCB010000014.1, forward strand.
GTTCTGGCCCGACAGACGCACGACCTCGGGCCGGCGGGAGCGGCGGTGGGGCACGCGCACGATCTCGTGCTCGACGCCGGTCCGGCGCAGCTCGCGCGCCACGCGTCCGCACGCGCAGAGCCGGTCGGTCGGCGTCGGACAGCGGTAGAGGACGGTCCCTCCGCTCACCGCGCGCAGGCTAGTAGGGTCCTGCCGTCCATGTCCGGCGTCGCCGTCGTCACCGACACCACGCACTACCTGTCGCGGGAGCTGGTCGAGCGCCACGCGCTCCACGAGGTCTCGCTCTACGTCAACTGGCCCGACCGCCAGGAGCGCGAGTCGGAGCTGGGCTCCGTCCAGGCCTTCTACGACGAGCTGCGCGCCGCGCGCGAGCTGCCGACCACCTCGCAGCCGTCGGTGGGCGACTTCCTCGCCGTCTACGAGCCGCTGCTGGCCGCCGGCCAGGACGTGCTCTCGATCCACCTCTCCGGCGGCATCTCCGGCACCGTCGAGGCCGCCCGCCAGGCCGCCGCCCAGTGCCCCGAGGGGCGCGTGCAGGTGCTCGACTCCGAGACCGCGTGCGGCGGGCTGGGGCTCATGGCCGTGGCCGCGGCGGTCGGCGCCCGCGAGGGCATCGGGATGAGCGCGTGCATCGCCCGCGCGCGCGAGGCGCGCGAGCGCCTCACGCTGTGGTTCGCGATCGACACGCTCGAGTACCTCGTCCGCGGCGGACGGATCGGCAAGGCGCGGGGCATGGTCGGCAGCGCGCTGAAGATCAAGCCGATCCTCTCCGTCGAGTCCGACATCACGCCGGTCGAGCGGGTGCGCACCTCCAAGCGCGCGTTCGAGCGGCTCGTCGAGATGCTGCGGACGCTGAAGGACGACGGCGTCGACGGCTGGGTCGTCCAGCACATCCAGGCCGAGGAGGAGGCCCAGCGGATGGTCGACGCCGGCCGCGAGGTCTTCGGCACCGAGCCGGTCTTCGTCTCGGAGATCGGTCCGGTCATCGGCGCCCACGTCGGCCCGGGCCTGATCGGCGCCGGCGGCGTGCCGCGGCGCCTGCTCGGCTGAGCCGGCCTATCGCCGGCGCTTGCGGCGCCCGAGCACCGCGAGGCCGCCGCCGATGACGAAGCCGGCCACGGCAGCGACGATCAGGACCTGCTGCTTGTGGGCCTGGATCTGGCGGCGCCAGTCGGTCGCCACGGCGACCTCGTCGCGCAGCTGCGCGACCGCGTTGCCGAGCCCGACGCGGTTGGCCTCGATCGAGGCGCGGATCTCCTGGGCCGTGCGGGGTTGGGTCGCCATCAGCCGCTCACCGTCTCCTTGATCCGCTGGGCCTCCTCGATGGCGAGGTCGGGCTTGGGCGGCGCGCCGGCCTTGAAGAGCTTGGCGGCCATGAGCCCGGCGACGACGCCGAGCACGAAGAGGATGAGCGCGATCAGGAAGAAGCCCCAGAAGATCTGCGTGTCGCTGACGGGCAGCGCCCACCACGCCAGCCACGAGAGGCCGTGGAGCAGGAGCAGCACGCCGCCGAGGACGAAGACCGCCGCCGCGCCGCCGATCGCCGCGCCGCGAGCGAGCTTCGTCAGCTTCTCGGTGACCTCGACCTTGGCGAGCTCGATCTCCTCGCGGACGATGACCTGGGCACGCTCCGCGATCTCCTGCACGGCGGCGGAGATCTGCTGGGGGCTTCCGGTGGGCTCAGGAGGCAAGGCGCTTGAGGATCAGGGCGGCCAGCAGGCCGCCGGCGAACGCGATGCCGACGAGCACCTCGGGCTTCGGCCCGGATGTGGGGAGGGCGTCGGCGCTCACTGATCCGGCGGGTCTTCCCCGAAGAGGCGCCGCCAAATCATCGCCGCGACGCGCGTCGCGACGATCGACGCGAGCGCACCGGTCGCGGTCAGCAGCCCGGACCAGACAAGACGCTTGGTCAGCTCGTTGCTCATGCGGACGGGAGTCCTATCACGTCCAGCCCGTCGCAGATGGTCCCGACGATCTGATCCTTGGCCGCCTCGGTCTCCTCCGGCGACTGCGGCAGCAGGTCGAAGATCCATCCGGTGAGCACCTGCTCGATCGTCCCGTAGAAGGCCATGGCGGCGAGATCGGGCGACACGTCGGCGCGCAGCTCGCCGGCCGCCTGGGCCTTGGCCACGATCTCGGCGATCTGCGCGTAGGCCTCGCGGATCTTGCCCAGATGCGTGCGGCCGAACGAATTGGCGGCCCGCGTGACCTCGACGACGATGACCTTCATGACGTCGGGGTCGTGGACGTAGGAGTCGACGATGAACCCGGCGATCCCGCGCAGCTTCTCGCGCACCGGCACCGCGCGCGCGTCGACGTCGGCGATGACGTGCAGCAGCACGCCCCAGCGCTCGAGGAAGACGGTGTCGAGGATCTCGTCCTTGGAGGAGAAGTAGTGGTAGACGAGGCCGTAGGCGACGCCCGCCTCGTCGGCGATGTCGGAGACGCGGCAGGCGTGGAAGCCCTGGCGCGCGAAGACGCGGACCGCGGCGTCGAGGATGAGACGGCGCTTGTCGGCCGCCGCCTGGCTGCGGGCGGTCGTCGCCATCAGCCCTCGACCTCGACCTCGACGAGGCGGGCGTTGGCCAGCGACGGCAGCTCGCGGCGGATCCGCGCCTGGGCGTCGAGGTCGAGGTCGGCGACGACGTGGCCGACGCGGTCGGGCGCGGTCGCCAGCACCAGCCCCCACGGGTCGACGATCAGCGAGCGCCCGCCCGAGCGCATGCCGCCGGGATGCGGGCCGATCTGGTTGGCGGCGATGACGAACGCCTGCTCCTCGATCGCGCGGGCGCGCACGAGCACCTCCCAGTGGTCGCGGGTCGTCGCCAGCGTGAACGCCGCGGGGACGACGAGGATCCGCGCTCCCCGCACCGCCAGCGCGCGGAACAGCTCGGGGAAGCGCAGGTCGTAGCAGATCGACATCCCCAGCTCGACGCCGTCGGCGGTCGTCGAGGTGACGATCTCGGTGCCGGGCTCCTCGGCGGCGGACTCGCGGTACTCGGTGCCGTCGACGACCACGTCGAACATGTGGATCTTGCGGTAGGCCGCCTTGATCTCGCCGTCGGGGCCGACGTGCAGCGACGTGTTGCGCAGCTTCTCCTCGCCGGCCACCCGCTCGGAGAACGAGCCGGCGACGAGATCGATCGCCAGCTCGCGGGCGATCGCGCGGGCCCACGTGGCGATCTCGCCGTCCAGCGGCTGGGCGCCGGCCCGCAGGGCGTCGGGCGGGCCCAGCACCGCCCACTTCTCCGGCAGCACGATCAGGCGCGCGCCATCTCGTGCCGCCGCACGTACGTGCTCGTCGGCGGCGGCGAGGTTCGCGGCGACGTCCTCCGTCGCGTTCAGCTGCACCGCAGCAACTCTCATCGACCCGGCCACACCCATTTCGTTGACTCGCGAGTCAACGATAGCGTCTGGCGATATGGAACCCTGGCGGTCGGATGGACCGCGCGCCGCGCGCCCGGTCGAGCTGGCCGGTCTGCCCGCGCGCCGCGAGGGGCGGGCGCTGAAGCGCTGGCGCTACGTCGGCGCCTACGGTCCGCAGCTCATGCTGTGCGCCGGCGTCGCGCACGTCGGTGGCATCCCCCAGGGCTGGTGGGCGGTTTGGCACCGCGACCGCCGCGTCCTGCGCGAGCGGACGATCTTCGTGCGCCCGCGCGCGGCGGTTCGCTTCGGCCCCGGGCTGGTGACCGTGCGCGACCGCGGGGTGGCGATCGACCTCGTCGTCGACGAGATCGCGGGCGTCGAGTCGGTCAACCCGCACGGCGGCGGCTGGATCTGGACGCGCAAGCAGGCCGGCGTGGCGGTCCGCGGGACGGTCGCGCTCGACGGCGCGACGCAGCGCGTCGCGTGCCGCGGCGTGGTCGACGACACGGTCGGCTACCACGCGCGCCGCACCGCGTGGCGCTGGGCCGCCGGCGTCGGCGAGACGGTGGACGGACGCGCCGCAGGCTGGAACCTCGTGCGCGGCGTCAACGACGGGCCGATCGCCAGCGAGCGGTCGGTGTGGCTCGACGGCGCCGTGTACGAGGCCGCGCCGTGCGCGTTCGAGGCGGATCTCTCGCGGGTGGTCAGCCCCGACGGCGGCGACCTGCGCTTCGCCGCCGAGGCGACCCGCGAGCGCCACGACGAGCTGCTGCTCGTGCGCAGCGACTACGTGCAGCCGTTCGGGACGTTCGCCGGGACGCTGCCCGGCGGGGTCGCGCTGGCGAGCGGCTACGGCGTGATGGAGGACCACCGGGCGCGCTGGTGAGCGCGGCCGGCGGCCCTCCTGCCCCTGGCTTCAGCCGCCGACGCGCTGGGCGAGCGTCTGGCTGCGGATCACGCGGCCGGTCGTGCGGGCGTTGCCGGCGCTGTCCTTGACCTCGGTCTGGACGCTCATGCGCAGCGTCCCGGGCCGGCGCACCAGCGCCTTGTTGGCGTCGCTCAGCGGGATCGAGACGTCGACGAACCCGGGGCCGCCGACGACGGCGCCCGTGGCGGAGCCCAGCGACCGGTTCGTGTGGTCGACCGAGGCCGACACCGTCACGCTGCACGCCTCGTCGCAGGCCACCTTGATCGGGATGCCGCGCTCCAGCATCGTGGTCTCCAGCAGCGTCGAGGAGAGGTCGACGACGACGTTCGGCGCGCTGCGGTCATCGGCGACCTGGTCGAGCGCGGCGATCGCGACGACCGGCGCGGCGTTGCCCTGCGTGTTGGACGGGCGTGGCGCGATCGCGCCGACCGCGGTGGCGGCGCCGGTGGTCAGGTTGATCGTGAACAGCTCGGGGTTGGTCTGCCCCGCGCGACGCAGGGCGGCGTAGGCGACGCCCGACGGCGCGACCGAGAAGCCGCCCGGACCCGTCACGTCGACGCCGAGCGCGCCGACCGTCCGCAGCGTCCCCTCGTTGGCCGGATCCTGGACGACCAGCGTGTCACGGGCCTGATCGACGTCGTAGAGCGTGGTGCTCGTCGCGCCGGGCACCTGGTTGGTGTAGGCGGCGCCGATCACGCTCGGCGTGGTGCCGGCGCCCGGGTCGCCCGCGGCGTACTGCAGCGCGCCGTCGTCGGCGACGACCTTGCCCGTGTCGGGGCTCAGGCGGAGGTTCTGGCGCGCGTCGGAGACGCTGCGCAGGACGTCGCCGACCGGGTTGGCGGCGAACCCGAAGCTGGAGCCGCCCAGCGCGGGGCTGAACGGATCGCCGACGGCCAGCGCCCGGCCGGAGCTCGCGTCGATGCGGTAGACGCGGCTGCTGGCGCCGAGGCCGTAGAGCGCACCGGTGCCGACGCGCCGGTCGAGCCCGACGATCCGCTCGCCGGCCGGCAGGCCGCTGACCGGGACGCTGTACTGCACGTTGCCGGGCGCGTCCGAGCGCAGCAGCACGAGCTGGTTGTCGTCGGTGACGCCGGCGATCTGGTCGGCCGCCAGGGCGCCGGCGGGCGCGCCCAAGGCGCCGACCAGGCACGCCAGGGCCACGCTCGTTCGGAACGTCTTCACTACGTACTCCTCTGGTGGGGAACGAGACGGTGCTCTGCCGGTTCGAACACACGCGATCCCCGTTCGCTGCGGTACGGCGCGCTTGCCCGGCGATGACCTCCGGCGTACGCTTGCTCGCCAGAGTTCGATGACCGCCGTGACGCAGCCGGACCTGCGCGCGGCCCTCCGGCTGGCGCGCGACCTCGAGGACGCGGTCGACACCGTGGCGGTGCGGGACGCGATCCTGCGTCGCCTGCCCGAGCTGATTCCGTGCGACGCGCTGACGTGGGCGACCCTCGACCTGGACTCCCTGCGCGTGGTCGACGTGGCCGGCACGGCCCCCGCGATCCACGGGGCCGCTGGCGGCGTCCTGCACCGGCTCCTGCTCGACCTCCACCACCGGCCGGGGCTCGTCCTGCGCCTCGCGCTCCACCGGACCGATCGCGCGTTCGACGACCGCGAGCTGGCGGTGCTGGAGCTCCTGCGCCCGCATCTGCTCGACGCGATCCGCCGCGCCGACGACGGCGAGCGGCTCGCGTCGCTGCGCCTCACGCCACGCGAGCGGGCGGTCCTCGAGCGCGTCGCGGCCGGAGACGCGAACCTGGCGATCGCGCACCGGCTCGGGATGCGTCCGCGCACGGTGGAGAAGCACCTGGAGCACGTCTACGCCAAGCTCGGCGTGGCCTCGCGCACCGCCGCGGTCGCGCGCCTACGTGCAATCACGCATTGACGCCCACCGTCGCGGTCCGGTGGGCTCGCGCTGCACGCGACCAGGGAGACGCCATGCCCTCCACCGCCATCGACGAAGCCCGGCTCGAGCAGTTCATGGAGCAGCTCGTCGCCGACCTGGGCGCGGCCGCCACCGCGCCGCTCGTCCTGCTCGGAGACCAGCTCGGCCTCTACCGCGCCATGGCCCACGCTGGGCCGCTCACCTCGGTCGAGATCGCACAGCGCGCCGGCGTGCGCGAGCGCTACGTGCGCGAGTGGCTGGCCAACCAGGCGGCCAGCGGCTACGTCGAGCACGATGCCGCCAGCGATCGCTACACGCTGCCCGAGGAGCAGGCGCTCGCGCTCGCCGACCCCGACAGCCCGGTCTACGCCATGGGCGCGTACCAGGTCCTGGCATCCGTCTGGGCCGACGAAGAGCGCATCGCCGAGCGCTTCCGTCGGGGTGAGGGCTTCGGCTGGCACGAGCACGACCAGCGGCTGTTCGCCGGGACCGAGCGCTTCTTCCGGCCCGGCTACGAGACGCACCTCGTCACCGACTGGATCCCCACGTTCGACGGGCTCGCCGAGCGGCTGAAGGCCGGCGCCAGCGTGGCCGACATCGGCTGCGGCCACGGCGCCTCGACGCTCATCATGGCACGGGCCTTCCCGGCCTCGCGGTTCTTCGGCTTCGACTACCACGGGGGCTCGATCGCGCGGGCGCGCGAGCTGGCGACGGCCGCGGGCGTGGACGATCGCGTGACCTTCGCGGTCGCCAGCGCGGCGGGCTACCCGGGCGAGGGCTACGACCTCGTCTGCCACTTCGACTGCCTGCACGACATGGGCGACCCGCTCGGTGCGGCCCGCCACACCCGCGCGACGCTCGCCGACGACGGCTGGTGGATGCTCGTGGAGCCCTACGCGGGCGACACGCTGGAGGACAACCTCAACCCGGTCGGGCAGATGGCCTACGCCTTCTCGACGCTCATCTGCACCCCGGCATCGCTGGCGCAGGAGGTCGGGCTGGGACTGGGCGCGCAGGCCGGGGAGGCGCGCCTGCGGGCGATCGCGCAGGAGGCCGGCTTCAGCCGCTTCCGCCGCGCGGCCGAGACCCCGTTCAACCTGGTCCTCGAAGGGCGTCCGTGAACGCGGCGCGCTAGCCGCGCGGCAGCGACCGCGGCCCGTGGCCGGCGTACGCCGCCGTCGGGCGGATGAGCCGGCCGGTGCGATGCTGCTCGAGGATGTGCGCCGACCAGCCCGCGACGCGCGCGCAGGTGAACACCGGCGTGAACAGCTCGGCCGGAACCTCGGCCAGGTCGAGGACCACCGCCGACCAGAACTCGACGTTGGTCGCCAGCACCCGGTCGGGCTTGCGCGCCCGCAGCTCGGCCAGCGCGGCCTGCTCCAGCGCCTCGGCGACCGCCAGACGCGGCGAGCCGAGCTCGCGGGCGGTGCGCCGCAGCACGCGGGCGCGCGGATCCTCGGCCCGGTAGACGCGATGGCCGAACCCCATCAGCCGCTCGCCGCGATCGAGCGCAGCCTTCACCCAGCGGTCGGCGTCGCCGAGCGCCTCGACCTCGTCGAGCATCTTCAGCACGCGTGAGGGCGCGCCGCCGTGCAGGGGGCCGGAGAGCGCCCCGACCGCCCCGCTGAGCGCCGCCGCGACGTCCGCCCCGGTCGACGCGATCACTCGCGCCGTGAAGGTCGACGCGTTCATCCCGTGCTCGGCGGCGCTGACCCAGTAGGCGTCGATCGCCTTGACGTGGCGTGGGTCGGCCTCGCCGCGCCAGCGGATGAGGAACCGCTCGGCGATCGACGCCGCCCGGTCCACCTCCGCCTGCGACACGGGCGGCTGCCCGCCGCCACGCGCGGACTGGGCGACGAACGAGAGGGCCATCGCCGACGCGCGGGCCAGCTGGTCGCGGGCGACCACGGCGCTGACGTCGACGAGCGGCGAGAAGCCCCACTCCGGTCCCAGCATCGCGAGCGCGGCCTGGACGTCGACGCGCGGATCGCCCGAGCGGACGGTGAGCGGATGTGGCGCGGCGGGGGCGAGTCCCGGCAGCGGACGGTCGTCGACGAGCAGGCCCCAGACCCGCTCGTAGGGCACGTGGCCGACGAGCTCCTCGAGGTCGACGCCGCGGTAGCGCAGCGTGCCGCCGTCACGGTCGGGCTCGGCGATCTCGGTGACGAAGGCGACGACGCCCTCGAGGCCGTCGCGGACGTCGGTGGTCGTCGTGGTCATGGCTCCAGCTTCCGCCTCGAGCGTTCTCTCGTCAATGTTGATCGCATCAATATGATCGGCGCATGGAGCCGCGCTGGCTGACCACCGCCGAGACCGCGCGCCACCTCGGCGTCAAGCCGCAGACCGTCTATGCCTACGTCAGCCGCGGCCTGCTCACACGGCACCCGGGCGCGGACCGGCGGCGCTCGCGCTTCGCGCGCTCGGAGGTCGAGCGCCTCGCTCAGCGCTCGCGCCAGGCGGGCCGCTCGGGTGCGCTGGAGGTCGTCGTCGACACCGAGCTGACGCTGCTGGACCCCGACGGCCGGCTCTTCTTCCGCGGGCGCGACGCGATCGAGCTCGCCCGCCACCGGTCGTTCGAGCAGGTGGCCGAGCTGCTGTGGGGCGGCGGCGACGAACCGCGCCCGGTCTGGACCGCGGACGCCGATGCGCTGCGCGCCGCCCGCGCCGTCCAGCGGGCGCTGCCGCCGGGCACGCCGCCGGCCGACCGCATCCGCGTCGTCGTGCCGGTGCTCGCCGCCGCCGACCCGCTGCGCGCCGACCGCCGGCCGGCGGTGGTGCGCGCGACGGCCGCCGGGCTGATCGCCGCGATGGTCGAGTCGCTGCCGCAGCGCGGCGCCGCGACGGCCGCGCCGGACGGCCCCGCGCCGATCGCCGCGCGGCTCTGGCACCGCCTGAGCACCGAGCGGCCGCGGCCGGCGCAGCTGCGCGCGCTGAACGCCGCGCTCGTGCTGCTCGCCGACCACGAGCTCGCCGCGTCCACGCTCGCCGCGCGGGTCGCCGCATCGGCATGGGCCGACCCGTACCTCGTCGTGCTCGCGGGGCTCAGCGTGCTCGGCGGCACGCTGCACGGCGCCGCATCCGGCGCCGTCGAGGCGCTGCTCGCGCCGCTCGACGACCCGGCCGCCGTGCCCGGCGCCCTCGGCGAGCGGCTGCGCGCCGGGGAGCCGCTCCCCGGCTTCGGCCACGCGGTCTACCGCGACCGCGACCCGCGCGCCGACCTGCTGCTCGAGCTCCTCCCCGCGGCGGCGACCGACCAAGCGCGCGTCCGCGCGATCGACGCCGCGCTCGACATCGCCGGCCGCGCGGGCGGCCCCGCGCCGAACGTCGACTTCGCCCTCGGGGCGCTCACCACCGCCTGCGGGCTCGTGCCCGGCGCCGCCCAGGCGCTCTTCGCCGTCGCCCGCAGCGCCGGGCTCGTCGCCCACGCGCTGGAGGAGTACGTGCACCGCCTGCGGTTCCGCCCGCGAGCGGCCTACGTCGGGCCGGTGCCCCGCGAGTGGCCCTCGTAGGCCACTAGCCGCGCTGAACCCGGATCATCCAGAGCTGCTCCTCCAGCTTGGCCACGACCTCGATGAGCAGGTCCTCGGTGATCGCGTCGTACTCGGCGACCTCCTCGCGGCGCTTGCGCGCGCGGGTGACGACCTCGACGAGCTGCTCGGTCAGGAACGCGACGACCCGCTGGTCGGCGACCGGCCCGGCGTCGGGGGCCGCCAGCTGCGTGCTCCCGGCGATCGTGCCGGCGCGACCGTCGGGCGCGACGCCGAGGGCGACGGCGCGCTCGGCGACCTGGTCCGACAACAGCCGCCACGCGTCGACGAGCTCGTCGAGCTGCAGGTGCAGCGAGCGGAAGTGCGGTCCCGTGACGTTCCAGTGCAGCTGCTTGCCCAGCAGCGACAGGTCGACCAGGTCGACGAGCATCCCCTGCAGCTCGGTTCCCAGGCCCTGGCGCTCCTCGTGGCGGAGCGTCGGATGCACGTCTTGCACGACCAGCCCGTTGCCCATGGTGGCCTCCTGCGTCGTCGTCGCGGACACCCCGTGGTGCTTCCCGCTTCGGCGACGCCTCAAGCGAGCGACGCCCGCCCGCGGAGTAGGCTGCCGCACGCCAGGCGATGACCGACGCACCCTCCGAGCCCACCCCGTTCGTCGCCCGGCACGGCGGGCTGCGCACGCGTGCGATGCTCGCGGCCGCGAAGGCCTTCGTCCGCGTCACGCTGCTGGTGAGCCCGCGCCCGGCGGTGGTGCTCCTGCACCGGGCCTTCGCGGCCGGGGGCGCCGAGACGACCCGCAAGCTCGCACGCCACATCCCCGCCGGGGTCGACGCGCTGCTCGATGAGCGCTACGGGGACGGCGCCGACGCGGTGCTCGACGTCTTCCGTCCCGCGGCGGCGTCCGGAGCGCTGCCGACGGTCGTGTGGATCCACGGCGGAGGCTGGATCGGCGGCGCCAAGGAGGAGGTGCGCGGCTACGCGCAGATCCTCGCCAGCCACGGCTACGCCGTCGTCGCGCCGCGCTACGCGCTCGCCCCCGGCGCCCGCTACCCGGTGCCGCTGCGTCAGCTCATGCAGGCGCTCGCGCATCTCGAGGCCAACGCGGAGCGCCTGGGCCTGGACCCGAGCCGCATCGTCGTCGCCGGCGACTCCGCGGGCGCGCAGCTCGCCGCCCAGCTTGCGGCGATCGTGACGACGCCGGGCTACGCGGAGGCGGTCGGCGTCGCGCCGGCGGTCGCGCCCGAGCGGCTGCGCGGCGTCGTCCTCGCCTGCGGGCCGTACGACCTCGCGCTGCTCGAGGACGCGGCGCGCAGCGGGACGGCCCGCCGGATGGTGCAGGCGGTCCTGTGGGCGTACGCGGGCCGTCGGCGCTTCCGCGACGATCCGGCGTTCGCCACGTTCTCGGTGTCCGAGCACCTCAGCGCCGCGTTCCCGCCCGCGCTCGTCACCGTCGGCAACGCCGACCCGCTGCGCCCCCACTCCGAGCAGCTCGCGGCGCGGCTGCGCGCCCTCGGCGTCCCGGTCGAGACGTGCTTCTTCGCGCCCGACCACCGCCCGCCGCTGCACCACGAGTACCAGTTCGACCTCGACAGCGAGGCCGGGCGCGCCTTCCTCGATCAGCTGCTGACGTTCCTCGCCGGGCGCCTCAGTCCGGATGCCGGCTGATCACCCCAGCTCGTGGATGCGGCCCCGCGCCTCGCTGAGCCGGCCGCCGCTGCGGCCGTGGCGCAGCGCGACGATCTCGGCCACGACCGAGAGCGCCGTCTCCTGCGGGCTCAGCGCCCCCAGGTCGAGGCCGATCGGCGCCGCCAGGCGACCGAGCTCCTCGTCGGTGATGCCGGCCGCGAGCAGGCGCTCGCGGCGGCGCTCCTGCGCGCGCCGGCTGCCCATCGCGCCGACGTAGAGCGCCGGCGAGCGCAGCGCGACCGTCAGCGCCGCGTCGTCGAGCTTGGGGTCGTGCGTGAGGACGGCGATCGCCGTGGCGCGATCGATGCCGCCGACGCGGGCGAACGCCTCGTCGGGCCAGGCATCAACGACCTCCTCGGCGTTGGGGAACCGCGCTCGGGTGGCGAAGCGCGAGCGCGGATCGCAGACGTATGGGCGCCAGCCGATCGCTCGCGCGACGTCGCACAGCGAAGCGGCCAGGTCGACGGCGCCGAAGACGATGAGCCGCGGCGACGGCGCCACGACGTCGACGAAGACCTTGCGCCCCTCGACCTCGCGCAGCTCGCTGCGCTCGGCCCACAGGAGCTCCTCGGCGATGGCCAGCGCGGCGGTGTCCAGCGCGGGGCTGCCCAGGGAGCCGCGCCGCTCGCCGTCGGCCGCCAGCAGCAGTCGCCCGCCGAGGCCTTCGCCCTCGACGACGGTGACGAGCGCGCCCCGGCCGCCATCGCGCGCCAGCGCGGCGAAGCGCGCCTGAGGACTCGCGCCGCTCACGGCTCGTACCGCTCCACCCACACGGCGATCTCGCCGCCGCAGGGCAGGCCCACGTCCCACGCTTCCTCGTCGGCGATGCCGAAGTGCAGCAGCCGCGGCTCGCCGCCCTCGATCACCTCCTCGGCGATCGTCGCGACGGCGCCCTCCACGCAGCCGCCGGAGACGCCTCCGGAGATCTCGCCGCGGTCGTTGACCGCCATCTTGGTGCCGGGCGGACGAGGCGCCGAGCGGCGCGTCTCCACCACGGTGGCCAGAGCGACGCGGTCGCCCCGAGCGACCCAGGCGTCGACGTCGGAGATCACGTCCTGCATGGGAACAGCTTACGACCAGAGCGTCGTGTAGACCGCGGGTCGCACCCGCTCGGCGGGAACGCCGCCGCGGCGGGCGAGCATCGCCTGGGTCGCCTCGGGGGTGGTCACGAAGCGCCGCAGCGCCCAGGCGCCGGCCGAGCGGCGGTCGGCGGCGAGGGTCGACGCGTACCAGAGCCCGTCGGCCGGCGTCCCGGCCACGTCGAGGCGCACGAGCGCCCGGCGGCGCAGCTCGTCGCCGATGGTGTGGGCGACCGCGAGCATCACGCCCTCGCCCGCGACCGTCGCGTCGAGCGCCGCCGCCTCGCTGGGGAACGCCCGGACGTCGGCCGGACCGACGCGAGCCGCGGCGAGGAAGCGGCCGACGTCGGTGTGCGATCCGGTCCCGTCGGGTCCGACGAGCCAGCGCTCGCCGGCCAGCGCCGTCGGCGCGAGCGCCCGCCGCGCCCCGAGCCGGTGCCCCGCCGCCGCGACGACCACGAGCCGGTAGCGCAGGAAGGCCACCGCGTCGACGAGCGGCGCGTCGGCGCCGCCCGGCCGCGGTCCGAGCGTGACGTCCGCGCGGCGGTCGAGCAGCGACTGCGCGAAGCCCTCCTCGGGCGCGACGCCCAGGGCCACCTCGACGTTCGGCATCCGCCGCATGAACGCCGCGATGAGCGCGCCGGCCACCGACTCGGCCACGACGTTGGTCGCCGCGACCCGCAGCAGCGAGCGCTCGCCCTGCGCCGCGCGGATCTCGCGCCGAGCCTGATCCATCACGCCGACCATCTCCGCAGCGGCCGCGGCCAGCCGCCGCCCGCCTGCGGTCAGCTCGATCCCGCCGCCGACTCGGACGAACAGCTCGTCGTCGAGATCGCGCCGCAGCGCGGCGACCGCGCCCGAGACCGCCGGCTCGCTCACGCCGAGCGCCCGCGCCGCCGCCTTGACCGACCCGAGGCGGGCCACGGTGAGGAACGACTCGAGCTGGGACAGCGTCATAACCGATCGCCTAATCCGCCCTTGACGGTCCGACTCTACGGGAGAACCCTGGCGCCAGGCCAGCGAAGAGGAGGGTCGTCCGGATGCAGGTCCCCGCCCCGTTCGAGTACGAGCGTGCCACGAGCGTCGACGACGCCCTGGAGCGGCTCGCGCGGCTCGGCCCCGACGCGCGGGTCATCGCCGGCGGCCACTCGCTGCTGCCGATGATGAAGCTGCGCCTCGCCGCGCCCGAGCACCTCGTCGACCTCAACGACCTCGAGGAGCTCGCGCGCATCGAGGAGGTCGGCGACGAGGTCCGGGTCGGCGCGCTGGTCCGCCACCGGGCGCTGCTGGAGAGCGCGCTGATCGGCGAGCGCTTCCCGATCGTCCACGACGCGGAGCGCGTGATCGCCGACCCGCCGGTGCGCAACCGCGGCACGATCGGCGGGGCGCTGTGCCAGGCCGACCCGTCCGAGGACCTCACCGCGGTCTGCGCCGCGCTGCAGGCGCAGCTCGTCATCCGCGGGTCGGGCGGCGAGCGCGTCGTCGACATGGTCGAGTTCCACCGCGGCCCGTACGAGACGGCGGTCGGCGACGGCGAGCTGCTGACCGAGATCCGCCTGCCGGTGCGCGCGCACGCCGGCTCGGCCTACGAGAAGGTCGAGCGCCGCGCCGGCGACTGGGCGGTCGCGGCGGCCGGCGCCGCGCTGTGGATGGACGGCGGCACGATCAGCGACGCCGGGATCGCGCTGAGCGCGGTCGGCGCCGGGCCGACGTCCGCGCGCGCCGAGGACGCGCTGCGCGGCCAGGCGCCCTCCGAGGAGCTGTTCGCCCGGGCCGCGGCGATCGCCGCGGAGGACTGCTCGCCGACCGAGGACCAGCGCGGCGACGTGGCCTACAAGCGCCACCTCGCCGCCGAGCTGACGACCCGCGCCCTGCGCCGCGCCGCGGCCCGCGCGCTGCGACAGGAGGCCTGAGCCATGCAGGTGACGATGACCGTCAACGGCGAGGAGGTCACGCGCGAGATCGAGCCGCGGCTGCTGCTCGTCCACTTCCTGCGCGACCACCTCGGGCTGACCGGCACCCACTGGGGCTGCGACACGTCCAACTGCGGCACGTGCGTGGTGCAGATGGACGGCGAGCCGGTGAAGTCGTGCACGGTGCTGGCGGCGATCGCGGGGGGCCACGCGATCCGCACCGTCGAGACGCTGGAGGTCGACGGCGTGCTCGACCCCGTCCAGCAGGGCTTCATGGAGGAGCACGGGCTGCAGTGCGGCTTCTGCACGCCGGGGATGCTGATGACGGCCCGCGCGCTGCTGGACGCCAATCCCCATCCGACCGACGAGGAGATCCGCACCGCGATCTCCGGGCAGATCTGCCGCTGCACGGGCTACACGACGATCGTCCGCTCGATCCGCTGGGCGGCCGACCATCCCGCGGAGGTGACCGGCTGATGGCCGCGACCGAGGAGCGCCCGCTCGGCTTCGGGCGCCTGCACCGCAAGGAGGACCCCCGCTTCATCCGCGGGCGCGGACGCTATGTCGACGACATCCAGCTGCCGGGGATGCTGCACGGCGCGATCCTGCGCAGCCCGCTGGCCCATGCCCGCATCCGCTCGATCGACACGACCGCGGCGCTGCAGCATCCCAAGGTCCACGCCGTCATCACCGGCAAGGACCTGGAGGCCCAGAACCTCGCGTGGATGCCGACGCTCTCGGCCGACGTGTGCGCGGTGCTGGCGACCGACAAGGTCCGCTTCCAGCACCAGGAGGTCGCGTTCGTCGTCGCCGACGACCGCTACGCGGCGCGCGACGCGCTCGAGCTGATCGACGTCGACTACGAGCCGCTGCCGGTGCTCGTCGACGCCAAGCGAGCGCTCGACCCCGACGCGCCGGTCATCCGCGACGAGATCGAGGGCCGCACGGACAACCACATCTTCGACTGGGAGTCCGGCGACGCGGCGGCCACCGACGCGGTCTTCGCCGACGCCGAGGTCGTGGTGTCCCAGGAGATGCTCTACCCGCGGGTCCATCCCGCGCCGATGGAGACGTGCGGCTGCGTCGCGGACTACGACCGCGTCGAAGGGCGGTTGACGCTGTGGGAGACCACGCAGGCGCCGCACGCCCACCGGACCCTGTTCGCGATGGTCGCCGGCCTGCCCGAGGAGCGGATCCGGGTGATCTCGCCCGACATCGGCGGCGGCTTCGGCAACAAGGTCGGCATCTACCCCGGCTACGTCTGCGCGGTCGTCGCGTCGATCGTGCTCGGCAAGCCGGTCAAGTGGATGGAGGACCGCACCGAGAACCTCGTCTCGACCTCGTTCGCCCGCGACTACCACATGCGCGGGGAGATCGCGGCCACCCGCGACGGCAGGATCCGGGCGATCCGCACGACGGTGCTGGCCGACCACGGCGCGTTCAACACGACGGCGCAGCCGACGAAGTTCCCGGCCGGCTTCTTCCACATCTTCACCGGCTCCTACGACCTCGAGGCCGCGCACTGCAAGGTGACCGGCGTCTACACGAACAAGGCCGGCGGCGGCGTCGCCTATGCGTGCTCGTTCCGGGTGACCGAGGCGGTGTACCTGGTCGAGCGGATGGTCGACGTGCTGGCCGCCGAGCTGGGGATGGACCCGGCCGGGCTGCGGATGAAGAACCTGCTGCGACCCGAGCAGTTCCCCTACGCGTGCAAGACCGGCTGGGTCTACGACTCGGGCGACTACCCGACCGCGCTGCGCAAGGCGCTCGACATGGCCGGCTACGACGAGCTGCGCCGCGAGCAGGCCGAGAAGCGGGCACGCGGGGAGCTCATGGGGATCGGCGTCTCGTTCTTCACCGAGACGGTCGGGGCGGGGCCGCGCAAGCACATGGACATCGTCGGGCTGGGGATGTCCGACGGCGCCACGCTGCGCGTCCACCCGACCGGCAAGGCGCAGCTGGGGATCAGCGTGCAGACCCAGGGCCAGGGGCACGAGACGACGTTCGCGCAGATCGTCGCCGAGGAGCTGGGGATCGCGCCGGAGGACGTCGAGGTGGTCCACGGCGACACCGATCGCACGCCGTTCGGCCTGGGCACCTACGGGTCGCGCTCGACGCCGGTGTCGGGGGCGGCGACCGCGGTGGTCGCCCGCAAGGTCCGCGAACGGGCGCGGATCGTGGCGGCGGCGATGCTCGAGGCGGCGCCGGAGGACCTCGAGTGGGAGAAAGGCCGCTTCTCCGTCAAGGGCGACCCGTCGCGCGGCGCGACGATCGCCGAGATCGCGCTCGCCGCCCACGGGACGGTCGAGCTGCCCGAGGGCGTCGAGCCCGGGTTGGACGCCGAGACGGTCTACGACCCGCCGAACCTGACGTTCCCGTTCGGGGCGTACGTCTGCGTGGTCGACGTCGACCCGGGGACCGGACAGGTGAAGGTCCGCCGCTTCGTCGCCGTCGACGACTGCGGCACGCGGATCAACCCGATGATCATCGAGGGCCAGGTCCACGGCGGGCTGACCGACGGCGTCGGGATGGCGCTCATGGAGCTGATCTCCTTCGACGAGGAGGGCAACTGCCTGGGCGGCTCGTTCATGGACTACCTGGTTCCGACCGCGCTCGAGGTGCCCGAGTGGGAGACCGGCTTCACGGTCACTCCGTCGCCGCACCACCCGATCGGCGCGAAGGGCATCGGCGAGTCGGCCACGGTGGGCTCGCCGCCGGCGGTGGTCAACGCGGTCGTCGACGCGATCTCCGGCTTCGGCGTGCGCCACGCCGACATGCCGCTCACCCCGGCACGGGTGTGGGCGGCGATGCAGGGCCGGGCGGAGCCGCCGGCATGAGCGACCGCCCCGCCGCACCCTCCGCGCTGGACGAGGCGCGGGTCGCCTACGTGGAGGCGACCGTGGTCCGCGCGCAGGCGCCGTCGAGCGCCCGCGCCGGCGCCCGCGCGATCGTGCTCGGCGACGGACGGATCGAGGGGTTCGTCGGCGGCGCGTGCGCCGAGGAGTCGGTGCGGCTGCACGCGCTGCGGGCGCTGGAGACCGGCGAGCCGCTGCTGCTGCGGATCCTGCCGGCGCGCGCGGGGGCCGAGACGGGCGAGGGCTACGTGACGGTCGCCAACCCGTGCCTGAGCGGCGGCGGCCTGGAGATCTTCCTCGAGCCGCACCTGCCCACCCCGCGGCTCGTCGTGGTCGGCGACACGCCGATCGGCCGGGCGCTGGCGGAGCTGGCGGGAAGGGCCGGGTTCGACGTGCTGGCCGCCGCCCCCGACGCCCTCGCCGGGGACGAGGCCGCCGTCGTCGTCGCCACCCATGGCCGCGACGAGGAGCGCGTCCTCGACGCCGCGCTCGACGCCGGCGTGCCGTACGTCGGCCTCGTCGCCAGCCCGGCGCGCGGGGCCGCGGTCGCCGCGGCGCTGCACGCCGACACGGCGCACCGTGCGCGGCTGCACACGCCGGCGGGCCTGGACATCGGCGCGGTGACGCCGCAGGAGGTCGCGATCTCCATCCTCGCCGAGATCGTGGCGACGCGCCGCGCCGCGCTCCATGGCCCGCCGCGGGCCGCTCCCGCCGCGCCGGCACACGGTGGGCACTGCTGCGCCGAGCATGGCCGCGACCGATGACCGACGCGGCCCGTGCCGGCGCGACGCCGGCGGTGCGTGCGCGGATCGGCGACGTCGACGCCCTGGCCGCCGCGCTCGAGGCGACGGGCTACCTCACCGACCCGGGCCTCGCCACCACGCTCTACCTCGCGCTCTCGCTGCCGCAGCCAGTGCTGCTGGAGGGCGAGGCCGGGGTCGGCAAGACGACCGCGGCGACCGCGCTGGCGCGCGCGTTGGACACCGAGCTGATCCGGCTGCAGTGCTACGAGGGGATCGACGCCGCCGAGGCCCTGTACGAGTGGAACTATCCGCGCCAGCTGCTGGCGATCCGCGCCGCCGAGGCGCGCGGGGAGCCGCTCGACGAGGCCGCGCTCTTCACCGAGGACTACCTCCTGCGCCGCCCGCTGCTGCGCGCGATCGAGCACCCCGGGCCGATGCCGGCCGTGCTGCTCATCGACGAGCTCGACCGTGCCGACGACGACTTCGAGGCCTTCCTGCTCGAGCTGCTGGCCGAGGCGGCGGTGACGGTGCCGGAGCTGGGCACGATCCGCGCGGCGGTCCCGCCGATCGTCCTGCTCACCTCCAACCGCACCCGCGAGCTGCACGACGCGCTCAAGCGCCGCTGCCTCTACCACTGGATCGACTATCCCGATGCCGACCGGGAGGCCGAGATCGTGCGCCGCCGCGTGCCTGCGGCGTCGCGGACGCTGGCGGTCGAGGTCACCGCGGCGATCGGGCGGCTGCGGGCGGTCGACGTGCAGAAGCCGCCCGGCGTGGCGGAAGCGATCGACTGGGCCGCAGCGCTGCAGGTGCTCGGGATCGACGCGCTGACCGTCGAGGCGGCCGATCGGACGCTCGGCTCGGTCCTCAAGGATCACGACGACGAGGTCCTCGTGCGCGGCGACGGCCTGGAGCGGATCGTGCGCGGTGGCTGACACGCTCGACCCGGGCGGCCGCGCCGGCGGCGGACCGGGCGCGTCCGGCGCGCTCGACGTGCCCGCCTTCGCTGCCGCGTTCGGCCGCGCGCTGCACGCGGCCGGCGTCCCCGCCACCGCCGAGCGCTCGGCCCGTTTCGCCCGCGCGCTCGCGCTGCTGGCGCCGCTGGACCGCCAGCGCGTCCACGGCGCCGCCCGCGCGGTGTACGTCAGCGACCGCGAGCAGCTCGCGACGTTCGAGGCCGTCTTCGCCCGGGTCTTCGACAGCCTGACCGACCCGGCCGACGCCGTGCGGCGCCACCCTGGGCTGCCGACCGCCCCGGACCCGGACGCGCGCCGCGGCGACCGTGTGCCCGGCGAGCGCGACGAGGCACGCGACCGCGCCGGCGGCGCCCGCCGCGACACGCTGCCCACCACCTGCGAGCCCGAGGGCGAGGAGGAGGCCGCCGACGCCGAGCGGACCGCCGCCATCGCCAGCGCGCGCGAGCGCCTCGCCCACCGCGACTTCGACGCGCTCGACGACGCCGAGCTCGCCGTCGTGCGCCACCTCATGCGCGACCTCGCGCTCGCCCCGCCGCCGCGCCGACGCCGGCGCACGCGCCGCCATCGCCACCACGGCCATCCCGACCCGCGCGCGACGCTGCGCCGCGCCCGGCGCACGGCCGGCGACCCGGTCCGCATCGTGCGCCGCCGCCGGCGCGAGCAGCCGCGCCGGCTCGTCCTCCTGTGCGACATCTCGGGCTCGATGGAGCCCTACGCCCGCGCCTACCTGCAGCTGCTCTCGAGCGCGGTGGCGGGCGCGCAGGCCGAGGCGTTCACCTTCGCCACCCGCTTGACGCGCGTCACCCGAGCGCTGCGCCAGCGCGACCCCGACGCCGCGCTCGCCCACGCCGCCGCCGCGGCGCCCGACTGGTCGGGCGGCACCCGGATCGGCGAGGCCCTGCGCGTCTTCAACGCCCGCCACGGCCGCCGCGGGCTCGCGCGCGGCGCGGTCGTCGTGGTGCTCTCGGACGGCTGGGAGCGCGGCGATCCCGCGCTCGTCGGTCGCGAGATGGCCCGGTTGCGCCGGCTCGCCCACCGGATCGTGTGGGTCAACCCCCGTGCGGCCGCGCCCGGCTTCGCGCCCCTGGCCGGCGGCATGGCCGCGGCGCTCCCGCACACCGACGCGTTGGTCAGCGGCCACACCCTCGCGGCCCTCGACGCCGTCGTCGCGGCGATCGGTGCGCCATGATCTGCCCCAGTCGCGCACCCCGCGCCCCCGTCCGAAGAGGAGAGACTCCATGAAGTTCGAGAACGAGTTCGACGTCCAGGCCCCCATCGACGAGGTCTACGCCGCGCTGCTGGACGTCGAGCGCGTCGCGCCGTGCCTGCCCGGCGCGCAGGTCCTCGAGAAGACCGGCGACAACAGCTACAAGGTCGCCGTCAAGGTCAAGCTCGGGCCGATCACCATGCAGTACCAGGGCGACGTCGAGATCGTCGAGCGCGACGACGCGGCGCATCGCGCCGTCATGGGCATCCGGGCCCGCGAGACGCGCGGCCAGGGCACGGCCGATGCCACCGCCGAGATGCGCCTCGAGGAGCGCGAGGGCAAGACGCACGGCACGATCGTCTCCGACGTCCAGCTCAGCGGCCGCGCCGCCTCGATGGGCCGTGGCGTCATCCAGGACGTCTCCGGCCGGCTCGTCGACCAGTTCTCCTCGAACCTGGCGACGATGCTGGAGGGCGGCGAGGAGGCCGAGCCGGAGGCCGCGGCGGCCGGCGAGCCCGCCGCGGCGGGTGCGCCCACCGACGGCGGGGCCGCCGCGACCGCCGAGGCGCCGCGGGCCGCGCCCAAGCCGCCCCCGGCGGAGCCCGAGGAGGCGCTCTCGGCGGCCGACCTCGCCGGCGCGGTCATCGCCGGGCGCCTGCGCGACCCCAAGACGGTCGCCGGGATCGTCGCGATCGTCGCGCTGCTGCTCGTCCTGCTGCGCCGCAAGCGCGACTGAGCCAAGGCGCCGCGGCGCGCGCCTACCGCGCGCGCCGCACGCGCCGCAGCTCGGCCAGCAGGAGCTTGGAGTGCATGGCGCCGATCAGCTCGCGCAGCGGCTCGGCGCCCGAGGCGATGATCTCGGCGGCGCGCTCGACCGGGACCTCGCCGGCGAGCCGGTCGAGCAGGACGCGCACCTCCCGCTCCACGAGCGGCGCGAGCGCCTCCTGGTAGCGCAGCGTGTCGTAGACCGTGAAGCCGAGCGCCTCGTCGTAGCCGCCGGCGCGAAACCGCGAGATCGCCTCGATGATCGCGACGTCGTCGGCGTCGTAGCCGCGCGCCGTCGGCGACAGCACGCCGATCTCCTCGAGGCGGTCGAGGACCGGGTCGGGCAGGTCGTAGCGGCGGCGCGCCGCGGCGCGGGTGACCCGGTCGGTCTCGCTGGCCCGGATCGCCCGCTCGAGGATGCGGTCCTCGAGGTCGATGAGCGCGGCGGCCCGCTCCGGGTCGTCGCGCATCACGTGGGCGATGACCCGCAGCGGCATGAAGCGCTCCTCCTGCAGGCGCTTGATGAGCCGGATGCGCTCCACGAACTCCGGCGGGTACCAGGCCATGTTGCGCGAGGTGCGCACCACGTCGGTGCCGTCGCCGAGCAGGCCCTCGCGCAGGTAGTGCTTGATCGTGCCGGCGCTGACCCCCGACTGCTCGGCGAGGTCGCGCATCTTCAGCATGCCGGCAGTGGAGCTCACGATGCAACCCCCGACAGGGTCGCAGCGGCGGTGGGTGAGGACCCGCGGGGTCTC
Source organism: uncultured Solirubrobacteraceae bacterium (assembly GCA_964422645.1). Classification (GTDB taxonomy): domain Bacteria; phylum Actinomycetota; class Thermoleophilia; order Solirubrobacterales; family Solirubrobacteraceae; genus Capillimicrobium. The sequence goes on from CAYRCB010000014.1 coordinate 105,050, forward strand.
ACGACAAGAAGGACTCGCGTTGCGCGTCGTCGCCGGCCGGTCCGGCCACCGCGCCGCCCGCCAGGAGCGCCGCGATCTCCGCCTCGTCGTAGCCCGCCTCGCGCAGGACCTCCGCGGTGTGCTCGCCGAGCCCGGGCCCGGGAAGGCGCCCGTGGTCGCCCGGCGTGCGCGAGAGCTTCACCGGGACCCCGATCGCCCGGACCGGCGCCGCCGCGCCGGGCTGGTCCAGCTCGACGACCATGCGGCGCGCGCGGACCAGCGCCGAGTCGAGCACCTCGTCGAGCTCGAGGATCGGCTCCAGGCAGCAGTCGTGCTCGGCGGCGAAGGCCTGCCACGCCTCGCGGGTGCGAGCGGCGAAGATCGCCTCCACCTCGGCGTGCGCGGGCGAGCCGGGTGGGTCGAACTGACGCTCGATCAGGTCCTCGCGCGCGACGCCGCGGCACCACGCGCGCCAGAACTTCGGCTCGAGCGCGCCGAGCGTGACCCAGCCGTCGGCGCAGGCATAGGGCCGGTAGCAGAGCAGGCGCCCGCCGAGCTCCAGCTCGCCGCGCCGCGGCGTCGGCGCGCCGGCGAAGACCCCGCCGGCGATGATCCCCAGCCACGACAGCGCGCCGTCGGTCATCGAGACGTCGACGAACTGCCCCTCGCCGGAGCGGTCGCGCTCGCGCAGCGCGGCGAGGATCCCGAACGCGGCCATGAGCGCGCCGCCGCCGATGTCGGCGATCTGGCCCGCCGCCTGGACCGGCGGCCCGTCGGCCTCGCCGCTCAGGCCCAGCAGCCCGGCGATGCCGAGGTAGTTGAGGTCGTGCCCGGCCCGATCGCGGTACGGGCCGTCCTGGCCGTAGCCGCTGATCGCGCAGTAGACGAGCCCCGGGTGCTCCTGGCGCAGGCGCGCGTAGCCGACGCCGAGACGATCGAGCACGCCGGGCCGAAACGACTCCAGCAGCACGTCGGCGTCGCGGGCCAGACGCAGCAGGACCTCCCGTCCGGCCGCGGTCTTGAGGTCCACGCGGATGGAGCGCTTGTTGCGGTTGAGCGCGAGGAAGAAGGCAGACGCGGTCGAGTCCTCCACGCCCGCGTGCCGGGGCGCGACCCAGCGTGCGTAGTCGCCCGCGCCGGTGTCCTCGACCTTGACGACGTCGGCCCCGAAGTCGGCGAGCAGCAGCGAGCAGAACGGCCCGGGCAGCAGGCGCGAGAGGTCGAGGACGCGGACGCCGTCCAGCGGCAGCCCGCCGCTCACGACGCCCCCGCCGCGGTCCGGGCGGGCAGCCCGAGCAGCGCGCGCGCCTCGTCGACCGTGGCCGGACGGCGGCCGACGTCCAACGTCATCCGGCGCGCCTTCGCCACCAGATCGCCGTTGGAGCGCGCCATCGTGCCGTCGGGCAGGTAGAAGTTGTCCTCGAGGCCGACGCGGACCGAGCCGCCGAGCGTGAGCGCGGCCGCGACGAGCATCCACTGCGCCCGCGAGACGCCGATCACGCCCCAGTGCGAGCCGGCGGGGACGTTGTCGGCCATCGCGGCGAGGTTGCGCGCGGTCGGCGGGACGCCGCCGACGATGCCCATCACCGCGGACACGTGCAGCGGCGGGACCAGCACGCCCATGTCCACCAGCGGCGCCAGGGAGCCGACGTGGCCGAGGTCGAAGCACTCGTGCTCGGGCTTGATCGCGCACTCGTCCATCGCGCGCAGCAGCGCGAGGATCTCGTCGAACGGGTTGGCGAAGACGGTCTGGAAGACGAAGTCCTTGCGCCGCGCCGAGTACTTCGCGTAGTTCATCGAGCCCATGTTCAGCGCGGCGACGTCGGGCCGCAGCTCGCGCAGGTAGGCGATCCGCTGCTCCACCGGGACGCCGACCGCGCCCGTCGAGTAGTTGACGATCACGTCCGGGGTCTCGGCCCGGATCGCCTCGGTGATCGCGCGGAAGTCCTCGACGTCGTAGGACGGCGTGCCGTCGGGCCGGCGCGCGTGGATGTGGATCATCACCCCGCCCTCGTCGACGATCCGGCGCGCCTCGGCCGCGTACTCGGCGGGCGTGTAGGGGATCGCCGGGCACTGGTCGCGGTTGGCGATCGCGCCGGAGATCGAGCAGGTGAGGATGACGGGGTCTTCGAGGCTCAAGCGCGTCCTTCGACTGAGAAGTGAGACGTGTCACTTCCCACCTTGGCGAACGCGCGCCCCCCGGTCAAGGCGCGCGTTCGAGCGCCACCTGCGACAGGTCGATGCCGTACACGGGGTGCGCGATCACCGTGTCGAACGCGACGCGATCGGAGACGAACTTCGTCATCTCCCGCTCGCCGTACGGGATCAGGTAGGCGCGGCGCACCGCGAGCGCGTCAGCCTCGGCGTAGTCGTCGATGACCCGGTCGAGGTCCGCTTGCGGATCGGCGGCATGCAGGAGCGCGTTGATCTGCGGGTCGTCGACGTTGCCGAAGTTGACGCTGTTGGTGGGCTGGATCGAGCGCCCGTCCAGCAAGAACAGGAAGTTGGACGGATGCGGGAAGTCCTGCGACCAGTTCGCGAAGCCGGCCTGGGCGTGCGTGGCGCGGTTGCCCATCGTCGGGAAGTACACGGCCCCGTCGATGATCTTCGGCTCGGCGTCCAGGCCGGCGCCGCGCATCGCCTCGGCGACGTACTGCGTGACCGACCTCGACGGCTCCGCGTCGTTGCCCCACACGGTCACCTTCGCCCCCTCCGCGCCGGCCTCGCGGATCAGCGCGCGGGCGCGGTCCAGGTCGGGCGCGGCGGTCGGGTCGCCGTACGGGCAGGGGTCGAGCTCGCGGTAGCCCGGGACGCGGGACGGCAGGAAGTTGCACGACGGCTTCAGGAGGCCGCCGAAGAGCCGCACGAGCGCGCGCTTGTCGACGGCGAAGTTGACCGCCTGGCGGACGCGCTCGTCGTCGAACGGCGCCTCGCGCCGGTTGAGGAAGATGTAGTACGTCGAGCTCGTCGGGAAGGTGGCGAACCGGTCGGAGGCGTCGCGCCGGACCTCGGCCATCGTGTCGGGCGGCGGCGGGTCGTACATGAGGTCGACGCGGTTGCGCAGCACGTCGAGCGCCTGGCGTTGCTGGCTGTTGACGTACCGGACCGTGATCCGGTCGGGCTTGGCCACGGGCACGCCCGGCAGGCCGCGGAAGTACGGGTTGCGCTCGAGCGTCACCCCGGTCGACGAGCTGTCGGTCAGGCGCAGCGCTCCGACGCCGGCCGGCGGCTGCGCGCTGCGGTTCTCGAACGGGGTGCTGGCCGCGACGGGAGCGGCGAACGTCATCGCCAGCACGTTGGCGAACGAGCCGACCCGGCGCGACAGGCGGATCGTGATGTCGCCGGTCGCGTCGTCGGCGGCGATGCCGGCGATGTCGGCCGAGGGCTTGCCGGCCTGCAGGTAGCGGTCCACGCCGACGATCGGCTCGAAGTAGCCGGTGGCGCCCGACTCCAGCGAGAGCAGCCGCTGGACGGCATGCTCGAAGTCCGATGCGCGCACCGGCGAGCCGTCGGAGTAGCGCAGCCCGCTGCGCAACCGCAGCCGGTAGGTGCGACCGTCGGCGGAGACGGTCGGCAGGTCGCGGGCGAGGCCCGGGATCAGCTGGGTCCCCTCGAGGCCTTCGACGCGGCGATACGTGAGCAGCGGCGTGTACGCGTTCCACATCACCATCCAGCCGTCGGTGGTGTACGTCAGCGCCGGGTCGAGGTAGTCGGGCTTGGCCGACAGGGTCGCGGTGAGCGTCCCGCCGGCGCGGGCCTGCTGGGTGCTCGGCTGCGCGCGATCGGCGTTCGAGCCGCAGCCGGAGCTCGCGGCCAGGGCGGCCACGGCGCCCAGCGCGAGCGCCGCCCGGAGGATCGAGGAGGGCATCGCTTCCATCCTCGGCAGGAACCTCGCGCAGCTGAACCACCCCGGTTGGGGGTTCGTCGGACGGCGTGCATAGCGCCACCGGACCCTGGGTACGTCGCTCAGTGCCGAATGACCCTCGCCGACTCTTCATCCGGGCGCCGCTCCGACGAGCGCCCTGCGCCGCTCGTCGATCGCGTCCGCCGCGAGCTCGCCCGCCGCCGGGCCCTCAGCGAAGCGCTTCGACCGCCCAAGCGCCGCCCGAAGGTCGCCCCGAGCGCCCGCCGCTAGCCGTCGGTCACTACACCGGCACGACGCCGTTGCGCTTCCACGGGCGCTGCACGCGCTTGCGCTCGGCCATCTCGAGCGCGCGGACGATCGTCGGGCGCGTCTCGCGCGGGTCGATCACGTCGTCGATCATCGCGTTCTTGGCCGGGATGTAGACGTCGATGATCTTGCGGTACTCGTCGATGAGCTGCTGCTTGGTCGCCGCCGGGTCGTCGGCGGCCTCGACCTGCTTGCGGAAGACGATCTCGACCGCCCCCTCGGCGCCCATCACGCTGATCTCCGCGCTCGGCCAGGCGACGATGAGGTCCGGCTCGTAGGCGCGGCCGTTCATGACGTAGTAGCCGGCCCCGTAGGCCTTGCGCAGGACGACCGTGACCTTCGGCACCGTCGCGCTGGCGACGGCGTAGAGCATCTTCGCGCCGTGGCGGATGATCCCGGCCGCCTCGACCTTCGTGCCGACCATGAAGCCGGGCACGTCCATGAGGAACACGAGCGGGATCCCGAAGGCGTTGCAGAGGTTGACGAAGCGGGCGGCCTTGTCGGCCGCGTCGTTGTCGAGGATGCCGCCGAGCTGCTTGGGCTGGTTGGCGACGATCCCGACCGGCCGCCCGCCCATCCGCGCCAGGCAGGTGACGATCGTCTTGGCCCACTGCGGCTTGAGGTCCAGCGACGTCCCGTCGTCGACGATCCGGCGGATGACCTCGTAGACGTCGTAGGGCTTGCGGTTGGACTCGGGCAGGACGTCGAGCAGCTCCTCGTCCATGCGGTCGACCGGGTCGGTGCACGCGCGGACCGGGGGCGGCTCCTCGTTGTGGGACGGGAAGTAGCTCAGGTACTCCTTGATGCGGGCGATGCACTCCTCGTCGTCGGCCACCTCGAGGTCGCCGACCCCGGAGCGCCGGCAGTGCACGCGTGAGCCGCCGAGCTCCTCCTGCGTGACGTCCTCGCCGATCGCCGCCCGCACCAGGTGCGGGCCGGCGAGCGCCATGCTCCCCCGCCCCTTGACCATCGGCACGAAGTCGGCCAGCCCGGGGATGTACGCGGTCCCCGCCGCGCACGGCCCCATGAGCGCGGCGACCTGCGGGATGACCCCGCTCGCCACGACTTCCTCGCGGAAGAGAAACCCGGAGCCGGCGAACAGCGAGCCGACCGCCTCCTGGATCCGCGCCCCGGCGCTGTCGAGCAGCCAGACCATCGGCATCCGCTTCGTCAGCGCCAGCTCGCGCAGCCGCGCGACCTTCGTCTCGCCGCTCTGGCCCATCGAGCCGGCCATGACCGTGAAGTCGTAGGCGGCGACGGCGACGAGCCGCCCGTCGGCCTTGCCGTAGCCGGTGATCACGCCGTCGGCGGGCGCCTCCTTGCCCTCCAGGCCGCGCACCGAGTGGTGGATGCCGGCGTGGATGCCCAGCTCGACGAAGGTGCCCTCGTCGATGAGCAGCGCGATCCGCTCGCGCGCGGTGAGCGCGCCCTTCGCGTGCTGCTGGGCGATGCGCTCCTCGCCGCCGCCGAGCCGGGCGCGCGCCCGCCGCTGCGCCAGGTCCTCGGCCAGCGGCCGCAGGATCGAGCCGCTGCTCAGCGGCCCGTCCACCGCGGCTCTCGCTTCTCCATGAAGGCCGCCACGCCCTCGCGGAGGTCCTCGGTCGACTGCGCGATCGTCAGATGCGAGCGCAGGAAGTCCAGCGCCTCGGCGAAGGCCATGTCCTGCTGGCGGTACATCGCGTCCTTGCCCAGGCGCATGATCGCCGGCGACTTCGACGCGAGCTTGGCGGCCCACGCGGCGACCGCGGCGTCGAGCTCGTCGTCGGGCACGACCTTGTTGACGATCCCGATCCGCTCGGCCTCGCGCGCGTCGATGCGCTCCCCGAGCAGCAGCAGCTCGTTCGTCTTCTTGCGCGGGACGTTGCGGTAGATGATCGCCATGATCATGAACGGGAACGCTCCGACGTCGATCTCGGGCGTCCCGAAGCTGGCGCTCTCGCCGGCGACGATGAGGTCGCAGGCCAGCGCCACGCCCAGCGCCCCGGCGAGCACGTGTCCGCCGGCCTTGACGATCGACGGCTTGCCGAGCTGGCCGATGAGCTGGAACAGCTCGACGAAGCGGCCGCTGGCGTCGTGCTTGTGGACGAGCGGCGTGTCGGCGCCGAACCCGCCGAGGTTCGCCCCGCTGGAGAACGTGCGCTCGTGCGAGGAGGCGAGGACGACGCAGCGCACGTCGTCGGCCTCGCGTGCGCGGCCGAACGCCGCGATGAGCTCGTCCAGCAGCTGCGTCGACAGCGCGTTGCGCGTGTCCGGGTCGTTCAGCGTGATCGTCGCGACCCCGTCGGCCGCGTCGTAGAGCACCTTGGTCACGGGCGAATCGTATGCGCCGCGCGTAGCAGCAGCGGCATCACGACGGCGTGACAGGCCTGCGCCGATGTCACCCGGCTGAGACGCGGCACGCCCGATCCTGTCGCGGCGGATGGCCATCCGCACCCAGAACCAGCCAAGACAGAAAGGCATCCCCATGGATCTCAACCTCCGCAGACCGCTCGCCGCGGTCGGCGTCGTCGCCGCGGCCGCCGCGCTCGCCGGCGGCATCAGCACCGCGTGGGCGTCGGACGGGCCGGACGACGCGCCGCGTCCGACCTCGCAGGCCGAGCACGCGCCCGCCGACGTCACGCAGGCGCCGGCCATCGCCGTGTCGCTCGACGGCGACGGGCTCGCCATCACGACGGTCGACGAGCTGCCGGCCGACGCGGACCCCACCGGCGTCGCGCCGGCGCCGGCCGTCGCCGTCTCGCGTGACGGCGACGGCAAGCTCGCCATCACGACGCTCGACAAGGTCCCGGTCGACGGCACGTTCGCCACCACCGCGGCCGACGAGCCCGCCGACGCGAACGGGAAGTAGACCGTCTGTCATCCGTCCCGGCGGCGGCGCGCTGCGCCGTCCGCCGGGGCGATGACGGCCGTGTGACAGCCGATCTGGTAGCCAGGAACGCCATGCGAGTGCTGATCATCGAGGACGAGGAGCGGCTCGCGACGCTGCTGCGTCGGGGGCTGGAGCGCGAGGGGTTCGCGATCGACCTCGCCCACGACGGCTCCACCGGACTCGCCCAGGCCCGCGTCGGCGACTACGCGGTCGTCGTGCTCGACCGCGATCTGCCCGCCCGCCACGGCGACGACGTGTGCGCCGAGCTACGCGCCGGCGACGGCGGCGGGCCGCGCGTGCTGATGCTGACCGCGGCCGGCGCCGTCGACGACCGCGTGCGCGGCCTGGAGCTCGGCGCCGACGACTACCTGGCCAAGCCGTTCGCGTTCCGCGAGCTGGTCGCTCGGGTGCGGGCCCTCGCGCGGCGGCCGACGAGCGCCCATCCGCCCGTGCTGCGCCGCGGCGGCCTCGAGCTCGACCCGGCGCGCCGCGCGGTGCGGCGCGACGGGCGCCCGGTGGCGCTGCGCCCGCGCGAACTCGCCGTGCTCGAGGAGCTCCTGCGCGCCGACGGCGCGCCGCTCACCGCCGAGCAGCTCCTGACCCGCGTCTGGGACGCCAACGCCGACCCGTTCTCCAACCCGGTCCGCCAGACGGTCCTGCGTCTGCGGCGCGCGCTCGGCGAGCCGTCGCCGATCGAGACGGTGCCGGGCGCCGGGTACCGCATCCCGTGAGCCGCCGCCGCTCGCTGCGCGTCCGTCTCACCGCGACCTTCGCGGTGGTCTTCGCACTCGGCGGCGCGCTGCTGCTGGGGACCGCCTACGTGATCGTCGTCCAGGCGATGCCGCGGCCGGTGGGCGCCGACGACCTGACGATCGCCGTCGCGCCCGACCAGCCGTCCGAGACGATCGCCCCGGCCCAGGCGGCGGAGACGGGCGGCCGGACGCCGGACGACGCGCGCCAGGCCACGCGCCTCGACCCCGCCGAGCTCCTCGACGCCGTCCAGGTCACGCAGGCACGCCAGCGCAGCGCCAGCCTCCGCGATGTGCTCTGGTGGTTCGTCGCCGCGCTCGCCCTGACGACGGCCGGCTCGGTCGCGGCCGGCTGGTACGTCGCCGGCCGCGCGCTCGCCCCGGTCCGCCGGATCACCGCGACCGCCCGCAGGATCTCGGCCGACCGGCTGGACGCGCGGATCGCCCTCACCGGCCCGCGCGACGAGCTGCGCGAGCTCGGCGACACGTTCGACGGCATGCTCGACCGCCTCGAGCGCGCGTTCGCCGCGGAGCGGCGGTTCGTCGCCAGCGCATCGCATGAGCTGCGCACCCCGCTCACGCTGATGCGCACCGAGGCCGAGATCGCGCTCGGCGACCCCGATGCCCCGCCGGTCGAGCTGCGCGAGGCCCTCACCTCGGTGCAGACGACGGCGCAGCGAGGAACGGCCCTCGTCTCCGCGCTGCTCCACTTGGCTCGCAGCGAGCGCCCGCTCGACGACGCGGGCCCGGTCGACCTCGCCGCGATCACCGCCGAGGCGGTGGCCGCAGCACGTCCGGCCGCGGCACGCGCACAGCTCGAGCTCCTCCTCTCGCACCCCACCGCCTCGCCCACCACCGTCGTCCTCGGCGACAGCACGCTGCTGCGTTCGCTGATCGACAACCTGCTGGCCAACGCCATCGCCTACAACCGAGCGGACGGCTGGGTCCGGGTGGCGATCGAGCCGACCGATGACAGCGTCGAGGTCGTCGTCGCCAACAGCGGGCCGGTCGTCGCCGACGATGCCGTCGCCGGCCTCTTCGAGCCGTTCGCCCGCGGAGAGGCCTCTCGCTCGCGACGGACCGGCGGCGCCGGGCTCGGACTCGCGATCGTGCGGGCCGTCGCGCAGATGCACGGAGCCGCGATCCACCCGCGTCCCGGCGACGAGGGCGGCCTCGTCGTCGGCGTCGCGTTCCGGCGCTTGCCGTCGATGGATCGCGAGCCGATGGAGCGAGAAGTAGGAAGCTCTACTATTCACTTTCGGGAGCGTGCGCGCTAGCGTCCGCGCATGGCCGCCATCGACGACGTCCTCAAGCCGGACTTCGACGCGAGGCGCCGGCACTTCATCTTCGGCGACGAGCACGACCAGCTGCGCGAGACGATCCGCGGCTTCGCGATCAAGGAGCTCGCGCCGCACGCCGAGGAGTGGGAGGCGACGACCTTTCCCGACTGGGTCTTTCGCCGCATGGGCGAGCTCGGCTTCCTCGGCCTCGACAAGCCCGAGCGCTACGGCGGCCAGGGCGGCGACTACGCCACGTCGATCGTGCTCGCCGAGGAGCTCGTCCACGCGCGGTCGGGCGGGCTGGCGATGGGCGTCGCCGTCCACACCGACATGGCGATGCCGCCGATCCTGCAGTTCGGCACCGAGGAGCAGAAGCAGGCGTGGGTGGTGCCGGCGATCGCCGGCGAGAAGATCCTCTGCCTGGGCATCACCGAGCCCGACGCCGGGTCCGACGTCGCCGCCGTCAAGACCCGCGCGGTCCGCGACGGCGACGACTACGTCATCAACGGCTCGAAGACCTACATCACCAACGGCCACCGCGCCGACGTGATCGTGCTCGTCACGAAGACCGACCCGGACGCGGGCTACGACGGCTTCACGCTCTTCCTCGTGCCGATGGACGCGCCCGGCGTGGTCCGCGAGCGGCGCCTGGAGAAGCTCGGGATGCATGCGAGCGACACCGCGTTGCTCGCGTTCCAGGACGTGCGCGTGCCGGCGAGCGCCGTCCTCGGCCAGCTCGGCAAGGGCTTCTACCACATCATGTGGGAGCTCCAGGGCGAGCGGCTCATCGGCGCAGCGAGCTGCGTCGCCGCCGCCCAGCGGGCGTTCGACGACACGCTGCGCTACGCCAAGGAGCGCACCGCCTTCGGCCGCCAGATCGGCCACTTCCAGGTCATCCGCCACAAGTTCGCCGAGATGGCGACGAAGCTCGAGAGCGCCCGGCAGATGGTCTACACGGCCGCATGGCAGGTCCAGCACGGCGACTACCCGGTCCGCGAGATCTCGATGGCCAAGCTCCACGCGGCCCGGGTCGCGGTCGAGGTCGCCGACGAGTGCATCCAGATCCACGGCGGCGCCGGCTACATGCGGGAGTACGGCGTGGAGCGCGTCTGGCGCGACCTGCGCCTCAACCGCATCGGCGCCGGCACCGACGAGATCATGCTCGACCTCATCGGCCGCTCGTACGGGCTCTGAGGCGGCCGGCGGGTCAGGCGCTCGGCGCGGGCTTCACGATCCCGCCCTCCCCGAGGTCGAGGATGCGATGCGTCGTCTCGCCGGTGGCCAGCACGCGCCCCTCGCTGTCGCGCAACTCGGCGTACGCGTGGGCGATCGTGGACCCGCGGCGCCGGACCGTCCCCTCGCAGCGCAGCTCGACGCCGACCAGCCCGGCCCGCAGGAACTGGTAGGCGGCGGCGATGTGCGGCGCGGAGGACTTCGGCGGCAGCGTGGCGTGGACGGCGAAGCCGCTCGCGCAATCCATGAGCGTCGAGACCACGCCGCCGTGCACGATCCCGCCGAGGTTGAGGTGGGGACCGGCGGGCACGCAGGTCATGACGACGCGCCCGGCCTCCGCGACGACCACGCGGATGCGCATCGCCTCCATGAGCGGGTCCGGCGGAAGGTCGCCGTCGCGCACCGCGCGCACGTACCCGAGCCCATCGAGCTCGAGCAGTCGCGGGAGCACCTCGGCCGGGTCGTGCCAGGAGACAGTCGTCCGTTGGGGCATGGACGGATGGTGACACCCGCCGCTCGCGTCGATAGCGTCGCGGCATGCTCAAGCCCCTCCTCGCCCTCACCGCGGTCGGCGCGCTGGCCGTGCCCGCCGCGACGGCCTCGGCCGGCACGTCCAACAACGACGGCCTGCGGGTCTACGTCTCCAACTGCGTCAAGCAGGTCTACAAGCCGAAGACGATCACGATCGCCTGCGCCGACGCGAACTTCGCCGTCCAGAAGATCAAGTACGGCTCGTACAACGCGCGGGTGGCCACGGGCCGCGGCACGGCCGTCGTGAACACGTGCGAGCCGAACTGCGCCGCGGGCAAGATGGTCAGCTACCCGGCGAAGATCAAGCTCTCGCGCGTGACCCAGTGCGGCGACAGCTACCAGTTCCGCCGGGTCGCGGTGACGTTCACGGGCAAGGTGCCCAAGGGCATGACGCGGACCGAGGTGCAGAGCTTCCCCTGCGCCGACGCGCCGACGCGGTAGGCGACCGGGAGCCGCGCCGCCCCGCGGCGCGGCTCCAAGGCAGCGATCCCACATGACCGTCTACGTCGACCCGGCGGTGCTCGAGTGGCGCGGCCGGCGCTGGTGCCACCTGACCGCCGATGACGACGACGAGCTGCACGCGATGGCGGCGCGGCTCGGGCTCGTCCGCGCGTGGTTCCAGGTGCGCGAGGGCCGGCCGTGGAACAACCACTACGACCTCCCCGAGGACGTCCGCGCCCAGGCGATCGCGCTGGGTGCGGTGGCGATCACGACCGCGGAGTCGGCGCGGCTGCGGCGGGCCAAGCGGGAGGGGATGCTCGCGGGTCGGTAGCTCAGGGGTTGCGGCCTGATCAGGTCGCACAGTCGACGTGGCGCCGGCGAGCCGGGTACTCGAACGGCAGGTCCCGCAGGAACCGACGCAGCACGTTCTCGGTGATCCGAGACACGTTGTTGGCGTAGCCACGGTGAGAGAGCGCGCTCGTCCACGTGATGGAGCCGACCGAGAAGACGGCGCCCCCGGCAGGCGTCTCGAAGAAGACGACGTCAGCGCGCACGTCATGGTTCGTCTCGCCGTCGAGACCCGGAGAGATCATCGGCACCTGCTCCACCATCAGCTGGTAGCTCTTGTTCAGTTGCTGGGAGGTCGCAACGACCAGCGCGTGCGCGGGCGTACCCTGCGCCGGGTCGGCGCGGTCCGTCTCGTGGCCGGCCGCCCCACCGCCCATCGCGAGCCCGAAGTCGCCGATGGTCTCGTCGTCGCCCACGCCCTCGAAGATGAATGCCGCGCGCTCGTCGAAGCTCGCCTGCGTGCGCTCGTAGCCGACCGCCGGATGCTCGAAGCCCTGCGAGGCAGCCGAGACCCCCACGAGCGCGGCGGGCGACTCCCCGACGTGGCGCCAGAGCCCCCCGAGCGCCCCAGTCGATGCGTGGAGGAGCTCGCCCGGTCGCGATTCCCAGGAACGGGTGCCGGAGTACCCGCGCCGAATCTCGATCACGTGCGGTCGCTCAGGATCCACGCTCGTGACCCAGTAGAACCCGTTGCCACCCAGGTACATCAGGCGCCCGCCGCCATCCAGGTAGCTGCACAGCGCGTCGCGCATCGGCCAAGTCCAGTACTCCGGGTGGCTGCCGGTCACGAGCACTCGGTATGGCGCGAGCAGCTCTGGGCCATGATGGTGGACGTCCTCGTCGGTGATGACGTCGTGGTCGAATCCCCGGTCGAGCAGCCAGTCGACCATGGAGAGATCCTGGCCGAAGTGGACCGGGCCGTCGGTGAGCCACATCCGGTACTTGGGCCGCATGTTGAGCAGCGGCCGCAGCCGCGAGCTGTAGCAACAGCCCGCCCCGCCGGCATGGGAGTCATAGGTTGACATGCCGTACTCGGGATGGCGGTCGAGCGCCTGGTCGTTCGGATCGAGCTCTGTCGCGCGACCATCGCCGGTGACCTCATGCTTCCCGCGCAGGCGCTCGTTGCCGTACGCGAGGTAGGTCATCGTCGGGAACAGCAGGGCGATGTCGGCCGTGGGGGCGCCGATCGGCGCGCGCACCCAGAACGGGACGTGGTCCTCCATCTCACCGCTGGTGAGCTTGGCCGCATAGACGCCGCTCGGAAGGTCAGGCGGGATCTCCCATTCGAAATCGGTGAGCCAGCCGGCATCCTCGAGCGCGTCCTCGTGCAACTCGATGGCGCGGTACTGGTCGGGGACGACGCGGTAGTCGTGCTCGCGCTGCGTCCAGGCACGCCCGGTCACGCCTAGCACCGGGAGATTCACCGCGCGCCCGTGGAATCCATGCGGGCCGCGGTCTGGAAAGAGCATGCCGGAGCCGGTCGGGTCGAAGTCCCAGAGCGCATGGACGTCCCCTGCCGGAGGGGCGCCGGGCTCGGCGTCCGCCAGCCGGCGGAGCTCATGCACGTCGGCGTGGCCGGCAAGGACGAGCGGGCGCTCGAGCTTGCCGTTGAAGCACTCCGACGGCGCCGCCCGCCCGCTGTCCGCAGAGGCGAGTCCGCCCGCGCCGAGGAGGAGCGTGTCCGTGGCAACGAGCGTGGCGTCCAGCTCACGGCGCACGAAGCAGCCGTCCGGCGCGGCGCCAGCGACGCCCTGGTGGAAGAGGTGCACCGCGCCGGACTGCTCGTCGACGGCGGCTGCGACGAAGTACCAGCGCCCGAGGGCGAGAGGCGCCCCTGTGTCGACCCTTGACTCCAAGCCGTTCTCGCGAACGCGCAGCCCGAGCGCCCCGCGCTCGTCGAGCAGGAGCGTGACGCCGGAGTCCTTCGCCGGATCCCAGCACGAGATGATGCCGCGATCGGAGCCCTCGACCCGCGTCGGCAGGACGAATGCGGCGAGTGTGAAGCCGCGACCGCCCGCCGGAGGCACGAAGCCGTCCACCTGGACGAACGCTCCAGGATGGACGCTCTGCTGACGGCCAGCCAGCGTACGGGGCGCAAACGCGTCCACGGCCACCTCTTTGAAGCCGGGGCCGGCGGGGTTCGTATCGCCGTGCAGCAGCCGCACGATGGTTGCGTCGTAGCGGTCGGCGTCGCAGGTCACCTTGAAGGAGATCCGGTCGCCGCCGGCGACGCTGAGGCGATTGGCATAGCCGAACAGCTCCATCACTTGCCCTCCGTCGCTTCGAGGCCTTCCACCTTGCCGAAGACCTGGAGCACGCCCGTGTCGGCGAGGTAGCCGTTCCCGATGGTTCCCGGACCGAGGCCCGACGTCTCGCCCTCGTGCACGGGCTCGAGCGGCGGCAGCTTGAACGGCGTTGTCTCGCCGTCCTTGTAGTACTTGGTGACCGGGACGATCGAGGTGCCAGCCACTGCCTCGTCCTTCGTGAGCACCGCCACCGGTGAGGTCGTCATATCCGGCAGCTCGACGCCGTCCAGCAGCGCCTTCGACATCGCGAGCAGGTAGCCGCCCCACGACTCGTAGAACACGGTGCCCTGCGCGATCCAGCCCGGGTTCTCACGCAGCTGGGTGAGGCCCTCCGGCGTACCGGTGAGTCCGGCGGTCATCGCCTTGTCGGCGCGCCCGGCTCGCTCGACTGCGCGCCACGCTCCCATCGCCGAGTCGTCGGAGACCGTGTAGACGATCACGTTGCGGTTCTTCGGGATGTTCTGCAGCGCGCTGCTGACAGCCCTGAAGCTCGGCTCCCGCAAACCCTTCCCTTCGACCTGGACGGTGGTGTCGCCGATCGCCGTCGACTTGGGTGTGATCTCGCGGTAGGAGTCGATCCGCGAGAGGCCATCCACCTGTTCCTGCAGCTTCTCGTAGAAGAACCCGAGGCAGGTGTTGACCGGGTCGCCGAGCGCCGCCGCCTGGACCAAGATCACGCTCGTGTTCGAGCCGTTCCAGCCGCGGTCGTTGGCCGCCTTGCCGACATAGCGGCCCGTGTCGCCGCAGAGCGTCTGGTTGGAGAGGTTGAACCACGCGCAGCCGTCGACGCCCGGGATGTTCACCCAGATACAGGGAACGTCCGCACGCGTGAAGACCGTCATCAGTGACTTCGCGAGCGCCTGGACCGGGTTGTACTCCAGGGCGACGTCGGGTTTCTGCTGGGCGATCAACCGAGCGTTGGTGAGCGCGGTCTGGCCGTCGGCCTTGTTGTCGAAGAGCTTCAGCTCGACGCCGAGTCGATCGGCATCCCGCTCGAGGTTCTCGCGCAGCAGCACGGTCTGCGGCGCTCCCTCAGTGAAGTTGGCGAAGGCGACCGTCTTGCCGGCCAACGCCCCGTCGCCCGCACCAGCGCTCTGTCCGGAGGCGTCCTCGTCGCCTCCACAGCCCGCGAGCATCGCCAGCGCCGCAGCCAAGGCAGCGGTGATCCAAACCCTCCGCATGTGGGTTCTCCTTGTCGTTGGTGCGGTTGTCACTACGAAGTCGGGCCGCGGAGCCGGCGTGACTGGCCGATGCCCACGGCGAGCAGGAGGACCACCCCGGTGGCGATCTCCTGGTAGAACGAGTTGACCTGCATCAGGACGAGCCCGTTCTGCAGCACGCCGAGGATGAGCACCCCGATCAGCGTTCCGCCGATGCTGCCGTGCCCGCCGGTGAGCGCACCGCCGCCGAGCACGACCGCCGCGATCGACAGCAGTGCGGTGTCCGATCCGATGCTGCCGTCGGCCGCGAGGAGATCGCTGGCGGCGATGACGCCGGCGAGCGCGGCCAGCAGGCTGCAGACGGCGTACGCGCCGCCGGTGATCGCGCGTACCGGCATGCCCGCGAGCCAGCTGGCCTCCGGGTTGCCGCCGACGGCGTAGAGCGCGCGGCCCACGACCGTGTAGCGCAGGACCGCGATGCCGGCCAGGACGACAGCGATCCAGAGGACGACCGCCATCGCGTAGCTACCGATCGCGGGCTCCGCGAGAAAGCCTGCACCCGGGTTGTCGAGCGGGATGCTCTGGCCGTTCGTGAGCACGTAGGCCACGCCGCCTGCAATCGAGAGCGTGGCGAGCGTCGTGATCAGCGGGTTGATCCGTGCGCGCGTGATCAGGAGGGCGTTGGTACCGCCGACGGCGGCACCGATGACCAGCACCAGAAGGAGCGCAGCGGCCGGCGGCGTGCCGCCGTTGGTCAGCTTGGCGTAGAGCACGGCGGCGAGAGGCGCGACGCCGGCCACCGACAGGTCGAACCCGCCGGCCACCATCACCAGCGTTTGGCCGATCGCGACGAGGCCGATCGCGGCGACGTTCCCCAGCAACGTCGACCAGTTGCTGCTGGTGAGGAAGGTGTCGGTCGAGAGCGTGAAGTAGATGAGCAGCGCGACCAGGAACAGCGCGACGCCCAGCGAGTCCGCGTGCTTGAGCACGAGCCGGTGCATCGGCGGCCGGGGCGGGGCAGCGGCCGCCGCTTCTCCGCTCATTCGCCGCCGCTCGCCGCTCGAAGGACCGCCTGCTGCGTACAGCGCTGACCAGCCAGTTCGTCCACGACGTCACCGTCGCGGACGACCACGACTCGGTCCCCCATGATCACTGCCTCCTCCACGTCGGACGTGATGACGATGAACGTCATTCCGCTTTCCGCGAGCGCACGCAGGTGGGCGTGGATCTGCGCACGCGCACCAATGTCCACGCCGCGCGTCGGCTGCTCGAGCACGAGCAGGTCCGGGCCAGCGGCAAGACGACTTGCGAGCAGCACCTTCTGCTGGTTGCCGCCCGACAGCTCGCCGACGGCCTGCTGCGTCGATTGGGCGCGCACGTCGACGCTGGCGCTCAGCTTTTGGGCGAGCGAGCGCTCGGCCCGTCGGCTGAGGAACCCCAGGCGTGACACTCGGCTCAGCGTGAGCAGGCTGATGTTGGCCGCGATCGACAAGCCCAGGACGAGGCCCTGCGTCTTGCGCTCGGGCGGCACGAAGCCGATCCCGGCGCGCCGCGCGGCGCGGGGGCTGCCCAGGCCGTCGTACTCGCGGCCACCGATCCGCAGCGAGCCCGATTCGAGACGTGTGCGCCCGGAGAGCACGCCGCCGACGTGCTCGATGCCGGACCCGCGTACGCCGAAGACGACCAGGATCTCACCGCGGCGCGCGTCGAGATCGACGTCGCGCAGGCCCGGGTTGCCCGTGGTGGTGAGGCCGGTGCCCAGCAGCGCGACCTCACCCGCGCGCGGCCGCGGGAGGCTCGCGCGAGCCCGCGTCTCGACCGCCGCGACCTCGGGGCCCAGCATCGCCGCAACCAGGTCGGCCCGCGACGTGCCACGCGGCGCGCTCAGCACCGCGCGCCCGTTTCGCAGGACGAGCACGCGGTCGGCGATGCCCTGCACGTGGTCGATCCGGTGCAGCACGCTGACACACGCGACGCCGTCCTGCTTGAGGCGGCGTAGCGCGCGGAACAGCGCTTCGCTCTCGCGGTCCGACAGCGCAGCGGTGGGCTCGTCCAGCACGACGACCGATGCCCTCCGGGCGAGTGCCTTCACGATCTCCACCAGCTGGCGATCGGCGAGCTTGAGCTCGCTCAAGGGAGCGTCGACGTCGAGCTCGACGCCGAAATCGCGCAGCGCGTCCGCCGCCGAGCGCCGGATCGCGCGCCGGTTCGTCATCCCGCGCCAGCTCGGCCAGCGGTTGAGCAGGATGTTCTCGCCGACGCTCATCCGCGGGACGTAGGCGAGCTCCTGCGGGATGAACGCGATCCCCGCGGCGATCGCGTCGCGTGGCGAGCCGAACCGCACGACCTGCCCGCGGACTCGAAGAGCGCCGTCATCCGGGCGCAGGGCCCCTGTGAGGATCTTCGCGAGCGTCGACTTTCCTGCGCCATTCTCACCCACCAGCGCCACGGATTCACCGGTATGCAGGGTGAGATCGACGTCGTCGAGTGCGAGGTGATTTCCGAAGGACCGTCGGATGCCGGACGCCTCCATGACCGGCTCACCGATGGCCGGGCGTTCGACAAGCGCTGTCATGGCCGGCGCGTCCCGTGGTCTTGCTCTCCCCTCGTCAGAGCCTCCATCTCGGACCAGGATTCCACCCGAATGGGTCATTGTCAAGGTCTTTAGCCCACGGCTTCCAGCCTCTCAGCCCTTCGCCACGTGGCCGGTGCCGTGCCACGCGCGCTCGAACACCGTCACGCCGCTCATGACGACCCTGCCGGTGACGCTCGTGCCGAACGAAGTCACGAGCGTCGACACGTCGATCTCGACGACGGAGCCCAGCGGCATGGTCGCCCGGACGACGGTGTCGGCGCGCACATGTGCCGCCTCGGGCTGCTGCGAACGGACGACCGCCCGGCCCGTGTGTTCGAGGTCGATGCGACCGCCGGGCGTCGGTGTGTCGAGCACGAAGTGGCCGCCGGTGACGACCGCCGCCTCGCCGGCGATCAGGTTGCGCTCGATGACCCACTTGGGATCGAACGCGATCACGCGCGGGTAGCGATCGGCGTCGCTGACGTCCTCGCGCGGTCCGGGTGGCGCATAGGCCTCGACAGCGGCGTCGCGCGCGATCGGAAGCGCCAGCCGCGAGCCCGCGCCGGTGTACAGCTTCACGGTCGGATTGGCCGGCGTCGGCCAGATGCGGGGAAAGTCGGCTCCGGAGACGCTCACGCGCAGGCGATGGCCGGCGGCGACGCGGTACGCCGTCGCCCATAGCCTCACGTCGCACTCGGCGGCGACGCCGGGCTCGAGCGGCTCCGCCACGGCGTGCCCGCGCCGATGCGCGGCGTTCAGCCAGCCGGTCGTGATGAGGGTCGTGGCGCCGTCGGGGGCGACGTCGCAGAGCTTGACGACCAGCTGAAGGTCGGCGCCCTCCTCGAGACTGAGCCGCAGCGTCGCCTCGGGTGAGCCGGCGATGAACGCGGGCTCGGCCAACGGCTCGCTCGTGAACGTCAACGAGAGGGAGTCGTCGGGGCCCTGGTCGAGCGGGACGCCGACGCCCAGCCCGAAGGGGTCCCAGAGGCCTGCCGTCGTGCCGGTTGCCGGGTCGGTCGTGTGGACGAGCTCCCCGACCTCGGCACCCTCCCCGCGCGCGAGCGCGCCGTCGGCGCCGAAGCCGAACATCTCGCTCTCCGTGCCCTCCGGCGGCCAGCTGGACGCCTGCACCCAGCGCTCGTCGGCCTGCGAGTAGAACTGGACCTCCGGCTCGGTGTCGATGCCGTTCTCGATGCCCTTCAGCCACCGGTCCCACCAGCGCACCATCAGCTCCAAGTGGTCGATCGCGGCGAACGGCGACTCTTCGGGATGGGTGTGCAGCCACGGGCCCATGAGCAACTTGCGCGGCCCCGACGCCCGCGCGTAGGCGTCCACCATGGCCTGCGGGAACAAGTCGCGCCAGCCACCGATGAGGAACATCGGCACCTCGATGTCGGCGGCATCGACCACGCGCTCCTGCCAGTACTCGTCGCGGTCGGGATGCTCGGGCCACGCCATCAGATACGGCTCGGCGCCCTCGAGCCGCGCGCGCCAGACCTGCTGCCAGCGCCCCTCGCGGTCCTGGTGCATCGGCGGCAGCAGCATCATCGCCACCATGAACGACCCCCACACGCCGTTGGCGCCGAGCATGTTGCGGCACCCTCCGGGATAGACCCAGTCGTGGTAGAAGTCGAGGCCGCCCATCATCGGGACGATCGCCTTCAGATGCGGCGGCTTCTCGGCCCCAGCCTTGAACGACATGAAGCCGCCATACGACAGGCCCCACATCCCGACGTTGCCGTCGCACCAGTCCTGCGCGGCCACCCACTCGACCAACTCCGCCGAGTCCTGGGACTCCTGGCGGTGCAACGCCGCAAGTGGGGCACCCGAGGAACTGCCGAGCCCGCGGAGGTCCGCCATCAGGCAGGCATAGCCGTGCTCGACGAAGTACCGCTGCGAGTACCACTCGTAGGTACCGCCGAGGAAGTCGTCCTTGTGGTACGGGATGTACGTGACGACGGTCGGGTGTGGGCCCACCACGTCCGGCAGGAACAGGTCTGCCGCCAGCACGGCCCCGTCAGGCAGCGGGATCTCGACGTTGCGCTCGACCTTCACCGTGGATCGTCCTTTCAGTCGCGGAGGAAGCTGCGCGTCCCCCGGCAAGCGTCGGATCGCCCGCCGGGTTCGTCATGCCGCGCCAGCTTGGCCAGCGGTTGTGCGTCCAGAACAGACTCTCGCGCGTCTATTGGATCGTTGTCAAGGGCTTTGGTCCTTGACCGGGATCCGGGGTGGCCAAAGGCCAGCGGCTGGACGCCCTACGGCTCGCGGGTGAACGCCCGGAGCTCGGTCGCGGTGCGCTTCATGTGCGCGTCCATCGCTCGTCCCGCCGCCTTGGGATCGCGGGCGCGAATCGCGTCGAGGATGCGACGGTGGGCCTTGAGCGAGGTGGAGGCCATGTGCGGGTCGAGCGCGTCCGCGATGTTGAAGGCCGCCGCCCGCCCCTGCTCCACGGCCGCGGCGAGCAACGGCGACCGCGCGGCCGCCGCGATGCCGAGGTGGAACGCCGAGTCGGCCTGCCGGAACTCCCCCAGGTTCTCGCTGCGCTCCAGGGCGGCGACGGAGTCGTCGAGCGCGGCGAGCTCGTCTTCGGTCGCGCGCTCGGCGGCGAGCTCCGCCGCGAGCCGTTCGTTCACCGCACGGAAGCGCTGGATGTCCAGGAGCTCGTCCAGCCGCGCTCGCAGCTCATCGCGCAGTTGGGCAGGAGACTGCTGGGATCCCAACACGGTCACGCCACCCGCGGACCCGCGCCGGACCTCCACGTAGCCCTCGGACTCGAGGACCCGGATCGCCTCCCGCAGGGTCACGCGCGAGATACCGAGCTGCTCGGCGTGCTGACGCTCCGGCGGGAACTTGTCACCCGGCTTGAACTCGGCGAGGTGGATCGCACGCCGGAGGTGGTCGGCTGCGACCGCGTAGGCAGGCCGGACATCGAGGCGATACGGACCGTGGTTGGCATCCTGACTCACGCGGTCGAGCATAGCGCCTGGATCAAACCTCCTATCCTGATCCCAATCGGTCCTGCCCGTCACCCGAGACGTCGGAGGTCGCCGGTGGGGACTCATAGTCCGCGAAGACGTCGATCGGTCGGTGCAGCGGCCGCACCGAGCCGACGACGAAACCGATCACCGCGACGGCCAGCACCCCCCAGGGGAGCCCGTTCACGATCGCCGAGCTGCTGCCGGTCAGCAGCGTGTAGTTGTCAAGAATGAGCACACAGGCGGCGACCAAGCCTGCGCACGCGAGCCCTGGCGCGACCACGGTCCTCCACCAGTGCCGGTCGGGACGGCGCCAGAAGAAGCCGATCACGGCCGCGGCGGTCACCGCCTGCAGCGCGACGATCCCCACGGTCCCCAGCGAGGACATGGTCGAGACGAGGTCGAGATACGGATCGGCGCCGGCGAACACGTAGATCAGCACGACGGCGCACGTGAGCGCTGCCTGGGCCAGGCTCGCGGCCACCGGCGTCTTGCGCCGCGGATGCGTGCGGCCGAGCGCGGAGGGCAAGAGGCCCTCGCGACCGAACGCCAGCAGGTACCGGGAGCTCATGCTCTGGACCGCGCAGAGGATGGCGAAGGTCCCGATCAGGAGGACCCAGCTGAACCAGTTCGTCGCCCACGACCCCAGCTCGTGGCCGGCGGCGTTGATCGCGAAGTTGCCCGGGTCCTTGGCGGCGATGCTCGCGGCGTCGCCGGCGCCGTAGGAGGCGATCAGCGCCCATGCGCCGAGCACATAGACGACGGCCAGGAGCGCGATCGCAGCATACGTCGCACGTGGCACGGTCCGATGCGGGTCCTTCGCCTCCTCGCTGAAGATCGCCGTCCCCTCGAAGCCGATGTAGGCGAGGAACCCGACCATGAGCGCGACGCCCGCCCCGGAGCCCATCACCTCGGACGGCGCGAAGCTGTCGATCGGGAAGGCGCCGAAGCCGTCGTTGATCGGGACCGCGACGATGAAGGCGGCGAGCAGCAGGACCTCGATCGTCAGGATCGCCATGAGCACGCGGACGCTGAGCTCGACGCCACGGATCGCGAGCGCGAGCGCAACGGCCAGCGACCCGAGCCCGAGCAGCCACCAGGGAAGGTCCACGCTCAGCTCGGCGAGGAAGACGTTGTGGGCAAAGAAGCCGAGCAGCCCGACGAGGTTGATGGTGAGGATCGTGTAGGACAACACCGCGACGAACCCAGCCGCCGTTCCCAGGCGAGGACCGAAACCCGCCGTCACGTACGCGAAGAAGGCGCCGGCGTTCGTGATCTCCCGGCTCATCGCCACGTACCCGACCGCGAACAGCAGCAGGACGATCGCCGCGAGCAGGAGGGCGCCGGGCGCGCCGACCCCGTTGCCGAAGCCGATGGCGAGCGGCGTGATCCCGATGGTGGCCGAGAGCGGCGAGGCGCTGACCACCACCAGGGACACGATCCCCAAGACGCTGAGCGAACCGGCCTTGAGCATCTGATCCGATCTCAGGTGACCGCGCGACGTGTCGCGCACAGCCGTCTCAGTGCCTTGCATCGTCCTCCCGTCCCTCCTCGTGGTTGGTGTGGGCAGCACCGCGAAAGCCGGCGAGGACGTTCCGCGTGATGCGGGCGACGTTGTTGTCGTAGGCGTTGGCCGACAGCGAGGCGCACCAGTTGCACGAGCCCACCGAGAACACCGCGCCACCGTTCGGGTATGGCATGTAGGTCATGTCCGCTCGCACCAGCGCGGATGTCGGCCCAGTCACGTCGAGCCGGGTGAACTCGACGTCCTCGACGGCCAGCAGGTACGACGGCCCATGCCTCCCGGCCGAGGTCGCGAGCCGCAGGACGTCGACCGGCGCCCCGAGCGCCGGGTCGTGGCGGTCGATCTCGTACCCCGCCGCGCCACCGTTGATCAGGCCGAAGTCGCCGATCACCTCGTCGCGGCCGACACCGTCGAAGATGAACGCCACGCGCGGATCGTCGGAGTCGGGACAGCGGACGTACCCCGCCGCGCGCTCCCACGAATCGCTCTGGGATGCGAAGCCGACGCCGACCAGGCGATTGGGGTCGCGCCCGCGGTAGCGCCAGAGGCCTCCGGGCTCGCCGGTCGTGCCGTGATGGGTCTCGCCCGGCTCCGACGTCCACGCGCGCGTGCCGTTGATGCCGCGGCGGACCTCGATCAGGTGCGGACGCTCCGGGTCGACGCTGGTCACCCAGTAGAAGCCGTTGCCCCCGAGGTACATCAGCCGGCCGCCACGCCCGAGGTGCTCTTCGAGCGCGTCGAGCATCCGCTCGGTCCAGTACTCCGGGTGGGTGCCCGTGATGACCACGCGGTATGGGTCGAGCAGCGCCCGTCCGTCGACGTGCAGGTCCTCGTCGGTGATCACGTCGGGTTCGACACCTTCCGCCCGCAGGAAGTGCGTCAGGTAGAGGTCGGCGGCGAAGCGCTCGGGACCGCCGGTCGACCAGAAGCGGTAGCCCGGGCGGACGTTGGGGATCGGCCTCAGCCGCGACGAGTGGCAGCAGCCGCTGCCGTCGGCGTGCCGGTCGTAGACCGACAGCCCCCACTCCGGATGCCGTTGGAGGAGGCGGTCGGCCTCGTGCGGCTCGATCGCGCTCGCGTCGCCCGCCACGAGCTGATCCACGAGCGATGCCGACAGCATGCGTTCGTTTGCGTACGCCAGGTAGGTGAACGTGGGCAGCAGCAGCGCGACGTCGCTGGTCGGCGCGCCGAGGGGTGGGCGGACGACGAACGGCAGGTGGTCGGCGCGGTCGTCGGCGCGGATCCCCAGCGCGTAGATCCCGCTCGGTGTGTCGGCCGGGACCCTCCACGTCGCGGCGACCGGCCAGCCGGCGTCGTCGAGGTCGTCGGCGTGGAAGTGGATCGCGCTCCAAGCTGCCGGTTCCGGGCGCGGGTCGAGCGACGCGCCGGTCCAGGACGGACCCGTCATTCGACGTGCCGGCGCATTGACGACTCGCCCGTGCCAGCCGTGCGGCCCGACGTCGACGGCCTGCGTGCTCGACTCGCACCGCCCGAGGTCCCAGGCAACGAGCGCGCCCTCGAGCGCCGGCGCGCCAGCCGTCCACGGCTCGGCTCCGCCAGAGGCCACGCATGCCCACGGGCTGTCGAGCTTGCCGTCGAAGTGATCCCCGACTCGCGGGTCCTCGGGCGGGCCGCCGACCGTGCGAGCGGCGAGCACGAGCGGCCAGTCGCCGGCCCAGCGCAACCCGTCCAGGGCGCGCGTCTCGCTCGTCGTCTCGACGCGGCCCGCGCCGCGCTCGGTCGTCACCGCCAGGCGCGCATAGCCTGCGCCCGGCGCAACGTCGGCGACGACCCGCGTCCACTGCCGGAGGTGGAGCACCGGCCCCGCGATGCGCGCGGCGGCGCCGTCGCCCGCGACGATGAGCTCGACGCGGCCGTCAGCGAGCACGATCGACCAGCCGCGACCCTCGGGGTCGACGAGCGACAACAGCGCTTGCTCCCGCTCGGAGTGCCTCGTCGGCCAGGCCCACACGCCGACCCGCAGGTCCTCTGCCCGCAATCGCGCCACCGGCGGGCCCACCACGTAGGACCCCGCGCTGACCGTCTTGAGGCCGCCCGCGATCGGCCGGTCGAACGGACGATCGACCTCGACCTCCACGAGTCCCGGCGCATCGGGATGCTCATCGCCGTGATAGAGCCGGACGACGGTCGCCTCCACCTCAGCCGCGTCGGCGGAGACCATGAACGACACGTCGCTCCCCGGCTCGACGCTCCAGCGGTCGCTGTATCCGGTCAGTTCGGACGTCATGGGCCGACCGTCACCCCCTCAGCGTCACGCAGTCCGGCGCGCGACGCGGCCGCGGACACGATCCAATCGAACGCGGGGTCGGCGTCCCGGAAGAGCTCGGGATGCCACTGCACGCCCAGCACGTCGTGCCCGGGTAGCTCGATCGCCTCGATCACCCCATCGCGCGACCGCCCCACGACGGCCACCCCGTCGCCTGGCTCGTCCACCGCCTGGTGGTGGAAGCTGTTGATCTCGAGCTCCTCGCCGAAGACGCGCGCCGCCAGCGAGCCAGGCGAGAACGCAACCGTCTGCGTGCGCGTCGCCGCCGGGTAGAGCGGCAGATGCGGCTCGAACTCCTCGCGCTCGTCGAGGTCGGCGATGAGGGTGCCGCCGCAGGCGACGTTGAGCAGCTGATGGCCGCGACAGATGCCCAGGATCGGCACGTCGGCGGCGAGCGCCTCCGAGATCACCGCCAGCTCGAACGCGTCACGGCACGTGTCATGCGGCCCGACGCCACGGGCCGGCCGACGACCGTAGCGCCGCGGGTCGATGTCCTCGCCGCCCGCGAGAATGACGCCGTCCACCCGCTCCACGACCGCCGCGTGACCGGTGGCTGAGAGGTGGACGGGGATACCGCCGGCGCGCGCGACGCCGCGGCCGTAGTCGTCGAAGTAGGACTCGATCGTCGCGTCGTGCAGCACCGGGTGCATGCCGCACACTCGTCCGGCGAGGATGCGACCGCCGGTGATCCCGATCAGCGGGCGCGCCTCAGCCGAGCTCATCCGCATGCTCCCGCTCGACCTCGGTGAGCGTGTCGTCGATCGCCTCCACGATGCGCTCGAGCTCGGCGTCGGTCACGACGAGCGGCGGCGCGAGGTGCAGGACGTCCCAGACGCGCGTCACAACGCCCCGCTGGCGCAGGCCCGCCGCGACGCCCTTGATGAACGGGTGCTCCGCACCCCAGCTCTGCTTCGTGTCGCGGTCCTTGACCAACTCGATCCCGCACATGAGCCCTACGCCGCCGCGCACATCGCCGACGGTGGGATGCGAGCGCAGCGTCTCGGCGAGCGCGAAGAGCCGCTCACCCTGCGCGGCCGAGCGTGCGACGAGATCCTCCTCCTCGAGGATCTCGATGTTCTTGCGCGCAGCGGCCGCGGCCACCGCGTGACCGCCGAAGGTCAGCAGATGGCCCAGCGCGTTGCCGCGCTCGGCGAACGGCTCGAACACCGATGAGCGCACGGCAACGGCCCCGATCGGGGCGTATCCACTCGAGAGCCCCTTCGCCATCGTCATCAGGTCGGGCACGACGCCGTAGCGCTCGGCCGCGAACATGGTGCCGCTGCGGCCGTAGCCGGTGACGACCTCGTCCATGATCAGCAGGACGCCATGCCGGTCGCAGATCGCGCGCAGCTCCTGCCAGTACTCACGCGCGGGGATATGGGTCCCGTTGGAGACGGAGATCGGCTCGGCGATCACGGCGGCGACGTGCTCGGCGCCCTGGTGCAGGATCTCCTGTTCGAGGTAGCGCGCGCACATGAGATCGCCCGCCTCGCCCTCCAGCCCGAAGTCATTGCGGTAGCGGTTCGGCGAGGGCACCTTGGACACGCCCGGGGCGAACGGGCCGAAGTAGCGCTCGCTCGCCGATGCGGTCAGCGCCATGGCGCCGCCCGTGGTGCCGTGGTAGGAGCCGCGGCGGCAGATGACCTTGTAGCGCTTCGGATACCCGCGCAAGACCTGAACCTGCTTGGCGATCTTGAGCGCGCTCTCGACCGCCTCCGAGCCGCCCGAGCAGAGAAACACGCGGTCGAGGTCACCCGGGGTCAGCTCGGCCACCTTGTCGGCGAGAGCGATGGCGCTCGTATTCGCCGTGTTCGACGCGGCGGTGTACGCGAGCCTCGCCGCCTGTCGCGCCATCGCCTCGCCGATCTCGGCGCGGCCATGACCAACGTTGACCAGGAAGAGGCCCGCGAGCGCATCGAGGTACTCGCGTCCCTCGACGTCCACCAGCGTCGAGCCGCGGCCGGACTCGAAGATCCCGAGAACGCCGCCGTCTACCAGCTCACCCCACTCGGCGTCGTTGCTGTGGGGCCACAGATGGGCGAGCGCGGCGTCGGCGCTGAGGAGGGCCGTCGCCTCGGTCTTGCTCGTCACGTGCTCGTACTCCTCATGGTTCTCGTCGCGATACGCCAGGACGTTGGATTAATCCTTAGTCCATAGTACCTGTCCCAGAGGTGGAGTCAAGCATGCTTGGAGTCAATGCGCTAGTCTTTAGCCCATGGAGACCACCGTCGCCCCTGACGGCGCGCTCGATGCACTCCGCGCGAGCATCGACGCCCTCGTCGGCGAGCATCGACTCGACACCGTCGGCGTCGCCGCCGGCGACTTCCACGGCATCCTCCGCGGCAAGTACCTCCCCGCGACGAGGTTCCTCGCGGAGATCGCGTCGCCCATGGCGCTCGGCGACATGGTGTTCGTGCTCGACCCGGCCGATGGCGTGGTCGTCGACGGCCCGAGCGAGGGCTGGTGGCCCGTGTCTGACCGCGGCTTCAAGGAGATGCGCTGCCTCCCGATTCCGGAGTCCTTCCGCGTCGTGCCGTGGCGAGAGCGCACAGCGCTCGTCCTCGCCGACTACGAGTTCAGCGACGGCAAGCCGGTAGACGCCTCCCCGCGGCGCGTACTCGGGCGCGTGGTCGAGCGCGCGCGCTCGCTCGGGCTCGAGCCGATGACCGGATACGAGCTGGAGTTCTTCGTGTTCCGCGAGACAGCCGCGACCGCCGCGGCAAAGCGCCATCGCGACCTGGAGCCATGCGCGTCGCGGCGGCAGGCTTGGAGCATGCTCCAGGACGCCCACGACGAGCACCTCGTGCGGCGACTGCGGCGCGGCCTGGAGGACTTCGGGATCCCGGTCGAGACGTGGCTGGTCGAGGGCGCGCACGGACAGTACGAGCTGAACGTCCCATACGCGGACACGATGCGCTCGGCCGATCGCGCCCTGCTCCACCGGTTCGCCGTGAAGGAGCTCGCCGAGCGCGAGGGCGTGCTCGCGACGTTCATGGCCCGCCCGCCCGGCACCGCGTACGGCTCGAGCATGCACCTCCACCACTCGCTTCGCCGCGATGACGGATCGAACGCGTTCTACGACGAGAACGCGCCCGACGCATTGTCGGACCTCGCGCGCCACTTCATCGCAGGTCAGCTCGCGCTGCAGCGCGAGCTGACCTGCCTGTTCGCGCCGAATGTCAACTCGTACAAACGGCTCCTGCCAGGCCTCTCGTCGGGACCGACGGCGACCTGGGGGTTCGAGAACTGGTCGACCGCCGTGCGCGTGATCAGCACCTCCCCGGCGGCGACCCGCGTCGAGTTCCGCACCGCCGGCGCCGACGCAGACCCGTACCTTGCGATGGCGGCCTCGCTCGCCGCGGGACTCCACGGCATCGAGCGGCGCCTCGAACCCCCGAGCGCCACAGAAGGCCTCGCCGACGGCGTCGACGCGCCGCGTGTCCCACGATCGCTCGACGACGCGATCCGCGCACTCGACGAGAGCGAGGTCGCGCGCGAGCTGTTCGGCGACCACTTCGTCGACGTGTACCTCGCGACGCGCCGCGGCGAGCTGGAGGCGTTCCAGCAGGTCGTGACCGACTGGGAGACCGAGCGCTACCTGCGGCCGCTCTGATGGAGCCGCACGCTGACCTCGTCAACGGACGGCCGGGCACCCCCGACGTCCCGATCGGCGTCGCCGAAGACCCGAACACCGGCGCCACCCTCGGTGCGCTCACGGCCACGTCTCCAGAGCGCGTCGAGACCGCGCTCGCGGCCGCCGACGCGGCGTGGGGGCATGGGGACGGTGGCTGGAGCAGCCGCGCCCATGCCCAGCGGCTACCCGGTCTCCTGCGCCTCGCCGCAGAGCTCGACAACCGCGCAGATGCGCTTGCCGTGCGCCATGCCGCCGAGGTCGGGATCCCGATCTCGACCACGCGCGTCTTCGCCGCTGGCGTGGCGGGCGTCGTCGAGGAGATCGCCGCGACGGCGGCAGGCATCCTGGCGCCGCGCCCGCTCGATGCACCCGGCCGCCGCGTGGAACGGCTGCACCTGCCGCTCGGCCCGGCAGCGCTCATGGGCTCCTGGAACGCCCCTGCCTTCATGGCCGCGACGAAGATCGGCAACGCGCTGGCGGCCGGCTGCCCGGCCATCTACAAGCCCTCGGAGATCACACCGCAGTCGACAGCGATCCTCGTGGAGGCGCTGGTCGCGGCAGACCTCGGCCCGGGCACGGCACAGGTCGTCTGCGGCGGCGCCGATGTCGGCCAGCAACTCGCGGCCAGCGCCCACACACGGATCGTGAGCTACACGGGCGGCAGCGCCGGCGGACGTGCGGTCGCAGCCGCGGCCATCGGCCGAATGGTCTCCCTGCAACTGGAGCTGAGCGGCGCCAACCCCGCCATCGTCATGGACGGTGCCGATCTCGAGCACGCGGCCGACGAGCTGGCACGCGGCGCCACCGTGCTCAACGGGCAGTGGTGTGAGGCGCCGCGGCGCGTCTTCGTTCCCGCAAGGGACCACGACCGACTCGTCGGCCTGCTGCTCGACCGCCTCGGCGCGCACACGATCGGCGACTCACGCGACCCCGCGACGACACTCGGTCCTCTCGCGTACCGCGGGCACCACCAGCGCGTGACCGTGCAATTGGACCGCCTCCGCGAGCGCGGCGAGGCGACCCCGTCACACGACGCCGTCCCGGGAGAGGGCTTCTTCCTGTCGCCGACGGTTGTCGCGGGCCTCCCGTTCGATGCGGTCGACGAGGAGATCTTCGGCCCCGTGCTGGCGGTCATGCCATACACCGACGCCGGCGAAGCGCTCCAAGCTGCAAACGGGCTCGGCGACGGGCTTGCCGCGTACGTGTTCGGGAGCGACCGGAACGCGGCGTTCACGCTCGCACGCCGGCTGCACGCGGGCGAAGTGCGCATTGGCGGCACACGCGTGCTCGACCTCGCGGCCGGATCGGCGCAATCGTTCTGGGGCACGAGCGGGCTCGGTGGGCACGGCCGTGCCGAGGTGCTCGCGGCCCACCTGGGCATCCGCGTGATCGGCGAGGAGAATCTCGACCTTCCGCTGTGAACGCGGTCCCGGGCGAGACGCACACCGAACGAGCAGTCGCGCGAACGCGACTTGAGCACCCACCCGCGCGTGGGCGGCAGCGGCGCTAGATCCTCACCCCAGCGCGCCCGGATCCGCCGGCACGTCCACCGCGTACTCGCGCAGCGCCTCGAGCGGGACCAGCTCCAGCGCGCGCTCGTGGGTGGAGGCGAGGACGACGTAGGCCGCCACGCCGGCCTCGTAGGCGCGCAGCCAGTTGGCCGCCGTCACGCACCAGCGGTCGCCGGGCACCAGCCCGGGGAAGCGGTACTCGGGCATCGGGGTGCTGAGGTCGTTGCCGATCGAGCGCTGATGCTCGAGGAACTCGGCGGTCACGACGGCGCAGATCGTGTGGCTTCCGCGGTCCTCGGGCCCGGTGTGGCAGCACCCGTCCCGGAAGAACCCGGTCACGGGGTCCATGCCGCAGGGCTCCAGCGCTTCGCCCAGCACGTTGCGATCGGTCACGCCGGCAGTATCGCGCGCCGATCGCGCCGGCGCCCGCCCGGTCACCGATGAGTTTCCCGGCGCCCCGGCGTCTCTTCCTCCAGACCTCGCCCACGAGCCACGGAGACCGATCGCATGCACGACATCCACGACGACCGACGACGGTGGCTGGCGCTCTACGTCCTGTGCGCCGGCATGCTCATGATCGTCCTCGACGCGACGATCGTGAACGTCGCGCTGCCCTCGATCCAGGACGATCTCGGCTTCTCCCAGAGCAACCTCGCCTGGGTCGTGAACGCGTACCTCATCGCGTTCGGCGGTCTGCTGCTGCTCGCCGGGCGGGTCGGCGACCTCATCGGCCAGCGGCGGATCTTCCTCATCGGCCTGACCGTGTTCACCGTGGCATCGCTGCTGTGCGCGATCGCCTCCAGCGAGGCGATGCTGATCGGCGCGCGCTTCGTCCAGGGCATCGGCGGGGCGCTGACGTCCGCCGTCATCCTCGGGATGATCGTCACGATGTTTCCGCAGCCGCGCGAGCAGGCGAAGGCGATCGGCGTCTACGGCTTCGTCGCGTCGGCGGGCGGGTCGATCGGCCTGCTGGCCGGCGGGATCCTCACCGAGGCGATCAGCTGGCACTGGATCTTCTTCATCAACCTCCCCGTCGGCGTGGTGACGGGGCTGCTGGCCGTGCGGCTCGTCGAGAGCCGCCCCGGGATCGGGCTGGACAAGGGCGCCGACCTGCCCGGCGCGACGCTGCTCACCGTCGGCCTCATGCTCGGCGTCTACGCGATCCTCGGGGTGAGCGAGCACGGGTGGGGCTCGGCGCAGACGCTCGGCCTCGGCGCCGTCGCGGTGGCGCTGCTGGCCGCGTTCCTCGTCCGCCAGGCCCGCATCGCCAACCCGCTCATGCCGCTGCGGCTCTTGCGCTCCCGCAACGTGGCCGGGGCGAACGTCGTCCAGGTCCTGCTCGTCATCGGGATGTTCGGGATGTTCTTCCTCGGCGCCCTCTACCTGCAGCGCATCCTCGGCTACGACCCGCTCGAGGTCGGCCTCGCGTTCCTGCCCGGCACCCTTGTGATGGGGACGATGTCGCTCGGCCTGTCGGCCCAGCTGAACACCCGCTTCGGGCCGCGCCGGGTGGTGATCGTCAGCCTCGTGCTGATGGCCGCCGGGCTCGTCCTCTTCGCACGCGCCCCGGTCGACGGCACCTTCGCGGCCGACATCCTGCCGGCGATGATCCTGGTCGGCGTGGGCGCCGGAGCCAGCTTCCCGGGGATCATGACGCTGGCGATGTCCGGCGCGACCGCGGACGACTCCGGCATGGCGTCGGGCATCGTGAACACGAGCACGCAGGTCGGCGGAGCGATCGGCCTGGCCGTCCTGGCGACCCTCGCCACCAACCGCACCGACCACCTGCTGGCGGCCGGCGAACCGGAGCACGTGGCGTTGACCGACGGCTTCCACCTCGCCTTCCTCCTCGGCGCCGCGCTGCTCGTCGTCGCGGTCGGCGTGGCGATCGCGGTGCTGCGCGCGCCCAGCCGGGCGCACGAGGCCGTGCCCGGGGACGCCGAGCCCGTCGGCAGCGAGGCCGCCTGAGCGCGGCATCGTCGTTTTAGCCGTTCGCCGGACGCTCCCGCGTTCCTTCACGGCCTCCACACGCCACGCCCGCCGGCCCAAGGCCGCGCACATCGCGACGCGTTGACTGCGGCCGCCTGTTGGAACGACCGCGGGGGCCTCACGCAGACCGGCGCGCGCCGACTCGGTGAGCCGCCACCAGGGCTCAGCCCCCCTCGTCGCGGCGAACAACACCGCACAGCTCGCACTGCGGCGATTCCTCTCGGCATAACGCCACGCCGTCCGTCCCGCACGCCGCACCGACGAAACGGCGCAAGCCGCAGCGGCCCGCCTCCGTAGCGAGCGGACTTGGCCCACAAACGCGAAGACCCGCCAGCACCACCTGACGGGTCCCGCAGGTCATCGCCATAGCTCGCACCCCCGCGAGCGCACGAAACGACGAACCTGCGAAACATCAGCCTGCCCGACGACGGTGACGCACGCCTTGTCCGGCTGGTCGCGCCCGCGACCACGCCCGGCGTCACGTCGCTCTGACGCGCTCAGCCGCACCGCGAGCGCGACCGCGCACGCCCAAACGGGCGTCTGCGCCGTGTCGCGCTGGCGGTGCTGCTGACCCCCTACTCGCTCCGAGCATGAGCGCGAGCCGCGTCGCTGGTATCGGCCAGCGCGCGTGTGCGTGCCCGACGAGCCCGGCCGCCTGCACTGCAATGCGCTGGCCAACGTCGCGCGCCACGAGCGCGGATGCCGAACCGCCGGCGACGACCGCCTCGAGACCCGCCTCTACGCCGTCAAGCGCCTCCTGCACCGGTGGGCCCACGCCCAACGCTCCGGGCGCTACGCATGCTCGATCGCCCAGCTCGCCGTCGCGCTCGCGCCGACGATGGAGTGGGGGAGACCACCCACGTCGCGCTTGGAGCGCGAGCGCTGGGTACGCGCGCATCGCAAGTCGGTGCAGCGCTGGCTCGACGACCCTGCAGACCGCCGGGCTGATCCGATACGAGGGAGAGCGCGACAACCGCGGCCAGCTGTGGCGGACGATCATCACGCTGCTCGACGCACCCGAGGCGCCCACCGACGAGCTGGCGATCGCGCGCCGGCGCCTGCGCGCGTTCAAGGTCCGCGCGCGGCGCCGCCAGAGCTACCGTCAGCGACGCCTACGTCGGCGGCGTGTGCGGCGCCCGCACGGCCGCCTCGAGGTCGTGCTGGAGCGCTCAGCGCGCCCGCAGCGCGCCACCCGGGCTCGCCTGGCGCGTCGACGGGCGTGCGCGCTGCACGAACTGCACCGGCGTCGCGGGATCGATGCGGAGCTCGCCGCCATTTCGTTTCGAAGAGATTTGACGCATCCCTTCGGAGCTCCGACTACGTCGGAGTTCTTTCAGTCCTCCGAACCACGACCAGAAGAATCTCAGCCGCCCACCGCAGGACCAACCGCACCCAACCCAGTTCAAACCGCCACTGAACAGCGAACTCGTATCGGAGAGTCGGGCGCGCGCACGCGCGAGAACCATGACAACGCTCACTACCCGAACCGCGAAACGACGGGCACCGAGGCGTCACCGCCCCCTCGGCCCACAGCCGCCGGATCGCGACGATGTGCTCCTCGAGCCTCACGCGCATGGCGCGCCGGCACTCGGTCACACACCGGTTGCCCAGCGACTGGCGCGGAACCGGAGGCGGTCCGCGAGGGCGCGCGCGGCGGCGAAGACCGACCCGGGGCGCCTCGCGGTCAGTCCGCCGTCCAGCAGGAGCGTTGCCCCCGTGACGTATCCGTGTCCGAGCGCGAGCTCGGGCAGGCCCAACAGGCCCGGACGCTAAATGTGGGTCAGGCCGGGGTAAAGAACGCGCCGCGCTCGATCACGGGATCGAGGATGCCGTCCATGATCTCCTCGGCGGCTTCGTCGAACCGCGGGTGGTTGCGCTCCTGTCCCGGATACCCGATCGCCTCGCGCACTTCGGGCACCATCAGGTACGCGCCGGCGAGGATCGCCGACAACGGCTGGAACAGCTCGGGCTCGTCCTTCGACATCCGCCGCAGCTCCGGTGCGAGCGCAGCGTCGTCGAACGTCTCCAGGCGCGCAGCCGCGGCGACGACGCGGTCGAACGACTCGGGCCGAGCGGTCAGCGCACGGGTCAGCCAGTTGCCGTAGTCGGGCGCCTGGCTGGCGGCCGGCATCTCACCATGCTGGGGAATGAGGATGTCGGCGCTGCGCAACAGGCCGCGTTCTTCCTGTGGTGTCAGCTCGCGCGGGAGGCGGGTGGGCTGTTGGGGAGCGGAGAGTCTGTCGACGCTCATCTCTTACGCCTCCTACACCGGCACGGCCTGCAGCCGTGCGGTCTGGACGATGTTGCGGGCGACGCGCAGCGCAAGCGCGGTGATCGTCGCCGTCGGATTGGCCGAGCCGCTCGTGACCATCAGCGAGCCGTCGGCGATATAGAGGTTGGGGACGTCATGGCAGCGCCCGAACGAGTCGGTCACCGAGGTTGCCGGGTCGTCGCCCATGCGTGCCGTGCCGAGGAGATGCCCGGGCTGGTCTACCCAGAGCTCCACCTCGAAGGTTTCGACCGCGCCCGCCGCTTCGTGCAGGTCACGCATGCGCTCCACGGTGAACTTCAGGATCTTGCGGGTGTTGTCGCTGATCCGGTACTCCACCTTCGGCGCCGGGATGCCGTCCGAGTCGGTGATCGTGTCGTCGAGCACGACGCGGTTGCGCTCGTCGGGCAGATCCTCGGTGTTGGCCGCCCACAGGATGCCCCCGGCGTGGCGCCGGATGACGTCGTGGAACGCCTCCCCCCAGACCTCGTCGAACGGGAGAACGCGGTGCATCTCGACCGCGTTCAGCGGGCCGGGGAGCGGCAGGACGTGCATCTTGGCCCCGCGCACGAAGTCGTGCTCCGGGCGCGTGTCGTAGAACTCCATCGAATGGAGCAACTGGCCGGCAGGGCCCCGCCAGCTTGCGAGGTCCTCGTCGTAGAAGCCCGACACGCTGCAGTTCGGATGCAGCATCAGGTTCTTGCCGACGAGCCCGGAGGAGTTGGCCAGCCCGTCCGGGTGCTGAGCGGTCGCCGAGAGCAGCAGCAGACGCGGCGTGCCTATGCCGTTGGTGCAGACGACGACTGCGCGCGCCTTCTGCAGGTGCTCGTTGCCCTCGCGATCGATCCAGATGGCACCGGTGGCCAAGCCCTCGTCGTTGGTGACGATCTGCCGCACGCGCGCGCCGGTGACGAGCTTCGCGCCGGCCTTCATCGCCTGCGGCATGTAGATCAGGTCGAACGACGCCTTCGCCCCCTCCGGGCAGCCCCACTCACACACCCCCCAACGGGCACACGGCTCGAGCGTCTTGTTCTTGTACGTGACGATCGCGTTGGTCCCGGGCCACCAGTGCCAGCCCAGCTCGTTCGCCGCCGCGGCGGCTCGGCGACCCACCTTGCCGATCGGGTGAGGCGGCATCGGGTATGTCAGCCCCTCCGGGTACGCTGGGTCGCCGTCGAGGCCGGAGACCCCGAGGAACTTGTCCACCTCGTCGTGGTAGGGCTTGAGATCCTCGTAGGAGATCGGCCAGTCGTCCGCGACCCCGTCGAGCGTGCGGACGCGAAAGTCCGACGGCAGCAGCCGTGGGAACTCCGCGCCGTAGAACAGGCTGCTGCCTCCGACGGCCGAGTACATGACCGGCCACATGTCCGAGTCCGACACCTCGACCGGGTAGTCCGCCGGCAGCTTGCGCACGTTCGGGTCGTGCGCCCAGAGATGCTGGCACAGCAGCTCCCACTCCGGGAAGTTGGCGGGGAACTCGCTCGGGTTGACCCAGTCGCCCTGCTCGAGGCAGACGACGTCGAAGCCGGCGGTGGCGAGGGTGTGGGTCACGACGGATCCGGACGGACCGGACCCGATGACGACGACGTCGACGGGTTCGCTGGAAGGGGTCATACCTGGCCTTTCATTGTCCATGCTCGAGCTCCTCTGGTTCCTCGTGCCAGCGGACGCGATCGCCGACCTTGGCGCGCAGCTTCCACTTGCGCGACTTCGGTGCCTGCTCGATCTCCTCGAGGAGGGTGCGCAGCTTCGCGGACACACCGCCGAGGTCAGGCTGCTCACGGGCATACCGGTCCGCGACGTCAGCCGTGCGGACGCTCACCATCGTGACCGTCCGCCACCAACCCCAGTCTCCAGCACACAGGCCGGCGATGCGGGACGCGCAGATGCCAGAATCGTCGTCGGTGAGCTCGTGATCGGCGAGCAGCGCGATGGCGTCCTTGTAGTCCTTCTCGTTGGTCTCGACGACCTGCAGCTTGGAGAGCAGCAGGTCGGCCGGAGTGAGCGTCCGGTCCGACAGCTCGAGGCGGCCACGCACGTCGAGGTGGTGGCACCCACGGATCGCGTCGATGAAGACATCGGCCTCCCGTGCATGCTCAGGATCGTGGAAGAACAGCCGGTTCTCGCCATGCAGCGCGTTGAACTCCTCCTCGGCGACGTAGCCCTGCGCGGCGAAGAACGCCTCGATCGCGTCCTGCTCGCCGCGGCAGCCGACGAAGTCGATGTCCCCGTACGGGCGCGCCAGCACGCCATCGCGCGCCGAAGGGCAGATCATCGCGATCGCCACGCCGCCGGTGCCCCGCAGCGTCAGCGACGCACTCTGGGCCGCGGCGAGGACGCGCTCAGCCTCGGCAACCGGGTCCGACATCCCCATCGCTCCTCCCTCACCCTGCCGTCAGCGTGTAGCCCGCTACGGCACCTGGCTTGAGGTCGACGACGACGCCCTGCAGCGTCCAGTCGCCGTACACCGAGCCGGGGTTGATGCATGTCGTCCGACCGAGCTTCTGTACGCCACGCGACTCGTGGATGTGGCCGTGCAGACTCAGCAGCGGCGCGTACTCGAGGATTGCGTCGCGGACCGCGGTGCTGCCGACGGAGGTCATCACCTGACCGCCCTGCACCGGCTTCTGGTTCTCGTCGAGCTCGGGCGCCTCGTCGAGCCCGGTGCCGTAGGGCGGCACGTGGATGTTGAAGATCGCGTTCGGCATGTCCTCGATGTCTGCGGCCAGCGCGTCGATCTTCGCCTTGAGCTCCTCCTCCGCGCATTCGCGCGGCGTCTGCCACGGCGTCGGATTGGACCAGCCGACGCTGAGCATCTCGTGCGGTCCGATGCGCGTGATCCGTCCCTCCGCCCCGTCGACGAACTGCGAGGAGCGGATGACCTCGTCGACGTCGAACTCGTCGTCGTTGCCGGGCGTCATGATCAGGTGCACGCCGCTGTCGGCCAGCCGCTCCTCGGCGAGCGCGATCCACTCGCGCAGCGTCACGAGCATGCGCTCGGAGAACAGGGCCTCGACGAGCGAGGTGTCGCCGTCCAGGCGCGCGGCGTCCTCGGCGCCGAGCCGGGCGGGATACAGACCGCTATAGCGAATCTGCTTGAGCAGCTCCTCGAGCTTGTCCTCGGACTCGAGCACGCGCTTCTCCCCGGCCCACTCGCAGGTCCAGCGACCGGGCGTCCCCTCGACGACCGGGATCAGCATCTTGCCGGTGCAGTCGCCGCCCATGATCACCGTGGTGGCGCCGTAGTGCTTGGGCGCCGCCAGGAGCTTGCGAAAGCAGATCTCCGATCCGTGCAAGTCGGTGGCGAAGAAGACGCGTTCCGCGCCGTTGGCGGAGCCGTTTCCCGCTGCGCGGTCCTTCCGGCCGATCCTCATATGACTCTCCTCGAGCTCACCGGGAGCACGCTACGGCCGGAGCTTCCGGCTCGGTAGCGTCTCCCGGCTTCCGCTGGCCAAGGCAACTCCTTGCGACGAAGGAGCTGCCGACTTACTCCACGGGCAGCTGCTTGTACGCCAGTCCCAGGTCCACCGAGTCGTGGCGCCGGCGATAGAGCTTGGCCACCAGGTAGATGACCAGCCCTGTCGCCCACATCCCGCCGATGAACAGCAGACCCTTCGTCCCGTTGATCCCCAGCTCGTCCGCCCGCAGCGCCTGGATGTCGACGAAGACGGCGAACACCAGGAAGATCGCCGCCGACACCGAGATCAGCGGCAAACCGAACACCGTGTACTTCGACACCGGGCTCTGCTCGTAGAGGTCCCGCTTGAGGTACGGGAACAGCAGCGCGGCGATCATCGTGACGGCGAACGCGGTGATGCTCACGATGAAGAACCCGAGCGTGAACGCCGCGAAGTCCGACGCGAACACGTACAGGACCGCCGGCGGGATGCTCAGCAGGGCGAACGCGAGGATCGCGTTCAGCGGCGCGTGAGTCCTTCGGTTCACCTGACCGAGCCGCGAGGGCAAGATCCCATCGAAGGCCATCGCCAGGATGTTGCGCGAACCGCCCAGGGTGGCGTTCGGGAAGAACATCAGCACCCAGCAGGCGAACATCAGCAGCGCCAGCCACACGAACACCGTCGACCCGCCGCCGATCGCGAACAGGAAGCCGAGGAACGGCGGCACCGGCAGCGGGTTGCCCTCGGCTCCGGTGAAGAACGCGTTGCCCGAGGCATGCAGGAAGTCGCTGCCGATCCGGCTCACCAGCAGCGCGGCTATCACCGCGAGCGCGACGAAGGAGAAGATCTCCGCGCCGAGCATCGCCAGCAGGTTGCTGCGCACGCTGCCGGCACGCTTGATCTCCCCGGCCTGCTGCACGCTGTATGCGGGGTAGATCAACGCGAAGGCGGCGATGACGCTGGCCAGGATGGTGTCCTTCAGCGAGAACGCCGTGTCGACGGTGCCGCCGGCCTTGATCGTGGCAGCGTAGGCGTCCTTGACGCCGTAGCTGTCGTTCATGAAGTCGTTGTAGTTGGCGACCCACCCGGCGTGCGAGCGGAACAGCAGCACGACGATGAAGAAGCCGAGCAGGACCAGGCCCAGCCAGAACGCTCCCCGCTGGATCCGGGCGTACAGCCGCAGACCCCGGACGTTGACGATCGCCGACCACACCGTGACGGTCATCGCGCAGACGAAGACGCCCTGCTCCTTGACCAGCCAATTGCCGAGATCCGTCATCCAGCCGACGTCGTAGGAGGCTCCGAGCAGCAGGAAGAACGGCGACAGGATGATGTTCGACAGGGTGAATCCCGCGATGCCCGCGACGAAGAGCTGCGCCAGGGTGATCGCACTGAACGCGAAGACGCTCGCGACCCCGCCACCGAGCACGCGGCTCTGGAACAGGTAGTCGCCACCGCTGCGCGGCATCGCCGACGCCAGCAGCGCGTACCCGACCGCCAAGAAGGAGCAGAACACGCCGGCGATGACGAACGACAGCCACATGCTCGCCCGCGGGTACGTCGTCGTCAGCTGGGCGAAGGTCAGCGCGCCGTAGACGACGACGTTGATCGCCAGGACGTTGTAGATCCACTGGTCGGTCGGGCTGAAGTCCCGCACCAGCCCGGATGAGCGGCGAGCGAATCCACCCGCTCCGGTCGCTTGCACCTTCGGTGTCGACGCGCTGCCGACCTGATCGCCAAGGGTGGCGTCCGACATGCTCACTCCCCTCTGGTACACCCCGATTGCCGCTACGACCGTACGTCGGGCGACCGGGCCCAGCTAGAGCGAGTCGGCTCTTGCTCAGGAAGGCTCAGGCTTCGCGATGCTCAACGGACGTCGAGTACGAAATCCCCGATCTCGGCGGCGACGCGGCGGTGCACCGTGTCGTTGAGGATGTCGTGGTACGCGCCGTCGTAGGAGACCGCCCGGGCACGGGGCATGCGCTGCGCCAGCTCGGCGGCGCGCGCGGGCGGCGCGAACACGTCCTCAGTGCCGTTGATGAGCAGGACCGGGAGGTCCAGCGCCGGCAGACGCTCGTGCAGAAGCGGCGCCACGCGCAGCAACTCGTCGCTCAGCGTCACGTCGGCGGCCGGGTTATCGAAGCCGAGCGGGTCATGCTCGAGCGCGTCGAGGTAGAACGCGTCGCGGGAGACCTCCGGATCCACGACGGCAGGCAACCCGTCGAGCGGCGTGCCGGTGAGCACGAGGCCGACGTACGGCTCGGCGTCGCCGGTCGCCAGGATGGCGGCAGCGGCGCCGCCCAGCGAATGACCGGCCAGCGCGATCGGCAGCCTCGGGGCACTCTCGCGCGCCAGAAGCGTGAGCTGAGCGCCGTTGGCCGCGAGATCGTCGACCGACGTGACGACGCCCCGTTCGCCTTCGCTGAGCCCGTGGCCGATCAGGTCCGCCGCCCAGACGCTGATCCCTCGGTGGTTGAGCGCCGCGGCGAAGCGGTGGTAGTGGCCTGAGTG
This sequence comes from uncultured Solirubrobacteraceae bacterium, assembly GCA_964422645.1. Taxonomy (GTDB): domain Bacteria; phylum Actinomycetota; class Thermoleophilia; order Solirubrobacterales; family Solirubrobacteraceae; genus Capillimicrobium. Next base: position 144,791 of record CAYRCB010000014.1, read on the forward strand.
CTCGCCGTGACCATGGAGGAAGACGAGTTGCGCCTGCGGGCTGTGGCCTTCCCAGTGTCGGTAGTAGACGCGCCCTCTGGCGCCGTCGAAGTACGGCATGTCACTCCTCCGCGATTGCGGCTTCGGGTTGCACGGCGTGTCCGGTCCGCACCTAGTGCTTGTTGGGACTCGAGAAGAACCGCTCGCGCGGACCGGTGCGGACGTGCAGGGCCTTGACTTCCGTGAACTCCTCGAGGCCCACGCGGCCCATCTCCCGGCCGTGGCCGCTGCTCTTGTAGCCGCCAAACGGCAGCTGCGGCGAGCCGTCGATGGTCGTGTTGACCCACACGGTGCCGCTGCGCAGGCCCCGCCCGACCCGCAGGGCAGTGTCGATGTCGCTGGACCAGACGGAGTTGGCCAGGCCATACGTCGTGTCGTTGGCCAGCGCGATCGCCTCGTCCACGGTCTGGAAGCGCGTCACGGTGACCACCGGGCCGAAGATCTCCTCGCGAAAGAGCGGGCTGTCGGTCGGGACCCCGTCGAAGACGGCGGGGGTGATGAACAGCCCGTCGCCCTCGAGCACGTCACCGCCGCAGCGCAGGGTCGCGCCGTTCGTCGCGCCAGCGCGGACGTAGCCGCTGACCTTGTCCAGATGGTCGCGGTGGATCAGCGCACCGATGTCGGTCGCCTCGTCGAACGGGTCCCCGACGACGAGCTCACGCGTGCGAGCCACCAGCCGTTCGGTGAACCGCTCGGCGATCTCCTCCTGCACGAGCAGGCGGGCGCCGGCGGCGCACTCCTGGCCGCCGCTGAAGTACGCGCCGAACACGGCGCCCTCGACGGCCGCGTCGAGGGCGGCGTCGGCGAAGACGATGTTGGCGGCCTTGCCGCCCAGCTCGAGCGCCGTGCGCTTGAAGTTCGACTTCTGCCCGTCGAGCACCCTGGCGCCCGTGGCCGTCGAGCCAGTGAAGGACAGGAGGTCGACCTCGGTGCTGGCCGCGAGGGCGGCGCCCGCGGCGTGCCCGTAGCCGGTGACGACATTGATGACTCCCGCGGGCACGCCAGCCTCGTGCGCCAGGCGTGTCAGCTCGATCGCCGTACCGGACGTCCACTCGGCGGGCTTGACGACCACGGTGCACCCGGCCGCCACGGCGAACGGCACCTTCTGGCAGTAGATGAGCGCGGGGAAGTTCCACGGGACGATCGCGCCGACGACGCCGACCGGTTCGCGGACCACCAGCCCCAGGTAGTCGTCGCCCAGGTTCGTGTACGCCTCGCCGGCGACGTTGGGAGCCAGGCTCGCGGCGTAGCGCACGAGCCCGACCGAGCCCTCCAGGTCGCCGCGCGCCTGGCGAATCGGCTTGCCCACTTCCTCGACCTCGATGCGGGTGAGACGCTCGACGTGCTCCTCGATGAGGTCCGCCCACCGGTTCAGGATGCGCCCCCGCTCGATGCCCGTGGTGCTCGGCCAGCTCGCGAAGGCCTCCCTTGCCGCCGCGACGGCACGATCGACGTCCTCCGCGGTCCCCGCGGCGTAGGCCGCGACCACGGAGCCGGTGGCCGGACTGCGGCGCTCGATCAGGTGGCCTGCCGGCGGCTCATCGCGGCCGGCGATGACGTGTCCGTAGGAGCGCGTCGAACGCGCCGTCTCAGTGCTCATGTGCGATCTGCCTCCACTTGGGGTGCCTGGTTCGTCGATGGTTCGGGCTCAGGGTGGATAGGTCCACCTGCTAGGAGCGCAGCGGACCGACGCGCGAGATAACCGCGTCCGCCACTACGGCGACGACGAGGATCAAGCCTTGGACGACGAGGCGCATCTCGGTCGAGGCGTTGATGAGGAACATCCCGTTGGAGATGCTGCCGATCACCAGGGCGCCCACGAGCGCGGCCCACACCGAGCCGCGGCCGCCGAAGAGGCTCGCGCCACCGATGACCGCGGCGGCGACCGACTCCAGCAGCAACGTCGAGTCCCCGGACTGCGCCGAGACCCCGAGGACGCGCGACGAGGCGACGACGCCACCGATCGCACACAGCATGCCGACGAAGACGAAGGCCATGAGCTTGATGCGCCGCACGGGGATGCCGGCCCGTCGCGCCGCCTCGGGGTTGCCGCCGATCGCGTACAGATAGGTCCCAAAGCGGGTTTGGGTCGTGAGGTAGTAGAAGATCGCCAGCAGCCCGAGCACGATCGCGATCGGCGTCGGGACACCCTGGTAGCCGTCGAGCACGAGCACGAACACGAGTCCGACGCCCCCCAGGCCGAGCGTCGGGATGGCGAGCGTGCGCAGCAGCGAGCCCGACAGTCCTTCCTGGCGGATGCGGCGGTAGGACTGGAACCGCATGGCGCCCACCAGGACGGTGACGGCGAGGACGACGATCAGCGCAGCTGGTGTGGAGATGAAGCTGTTGGCGATGTCCTCCAGCGGCGTGCCGACCAGCGGGACGAGGCCCGTGTCGGGCGGCAGCAGCTTGAGCAGCGCTCCCTGCAGAGCCAGTGAGCCGCCGAGGGTCACGATGAATGCGGGCGCTCCGAACCGGGTCACGACCGCGCCCTGCACGGCACCGACGCCCGCGCCGACCAGGATCCCGACGATCACCGCCAGGACGACGCTCACGTCCGAGTCGACGACCAGCCGCGCCACGATGGCAGCGCACACGGCGCTCAGCGCGGCGACCGAGAGGTCGATCTCCGCCACGATCAGCACGAGCACGAGCCCCAGCGCGACGATGCTCGTCACCGCGATCTGCGACGTCAGGTTCGACAGGTTGCGGCTGGTCAAGAACGCGTCGCTCTGCGTCGCGAAGAAGATCCAGATGACCGCGAGCGTCAGCAGCACCGGCAGCATGCGCCACTCGCCGCTCAGGCGCTCGACCAGCTCTTCCCGCCGGCGGCGCCACGTCTCGCTCGACGTGATCACCGGCTCGTCGTCGTACGTCGGCGACGGCGGGGGGCTCATGTCGGATTGGACGGTGCTCATGCGACTGCTCTCTCGCCCGCTCCGGTGATGTAGGAGACGAGCATCTCGTGGGTGTACTCGCCGCGCGCGAGTTCGGCGACCTTGCGACCGAGCCGGAGAACGACCACACGATCGGCGATCTCCTGCACGTCCGCCATGTCGTGCGAGATGACCATCACGCCGCGTCCTTGGGCGCGAACGCGCCGGATGAGGTCCAGCACCTCGCCACGCTGGCGGACACCGAGCGCGGCCGTCGGCTCGTCGAGGATGACCAGCTGTGGATCCCAGAGGATCGACCGCGAGATGGCGATGGCCTGGCGCTGGCCGCCGGACAGGTTGCCGACATGCGTGCGCAGGCTCTTCAGCGTCACGACGCCGAGGTCATCGAGTGCCGCGCGGGCACGACGCTCCATGGCGGCGCGATCGAGTCGTGGACCGAAGATGCTCATGCAGCGCAGCTCACGTCCGAGGAAGAGGTTCTGGACCGTGTCCAGGTTGTCGCACAACGCGAGGTCCTGGTAGATGGTCTGGATCCCGATGTCGGTCGCACCGTGCGGGCCGCGCAGCGACACCGGCTCGCCACGCCACAGGATCTCGCCCTCGTCGGGTTGGTTGATGCCGGAGATCGTCTTCACCAGCGTCGACTTGCCGGCGCCGTTGTCCCCTACGAGGGCAACGACCTCGCCGGCGTGGACCTCCAGGGAGACACGGTGCAAGGCCGTGACGCCGCCGAAGTGCTTGCTGATGTCGCGGACCTGAAGCAGGGCCACCGAAGTGGCCCTGCTCGAGGAGTCGACCTGTGGAGTCATGATTCGTGTGAGACGGGTCGATTGTGTTCAGCTAGGACTTGCAGTAATTCGAGTCCGCCGCCACACCCTGACAAATGTCGGATTTCTTGTAGATGCCTGGGTTGACCACGGTCTCGTCGATGTTGTCCGAGGTGATGAAGACGTTCGGGATGTACGCCGCCGGGACGTCCTTCTTGAACTGGTTGTCGAACGTCCCGTTGATGAGATCTGCGGGCGGCTGCTCGCCGTTCATGGCGTCGAGCGACAGTTGCACCGCCGTGTCCGCCATCTGCTTGTAGGGCGGGGTCATCGTCGCTGCCTGCTGTCCGGCGACGACGCGACGGACGGCGTCGATGGTGGCGTCGTAGCCACCGTACAGCTTGACCTTGCCGTCGAGTCCCTGTGCACGCAGTGCCGCCAGGGCGCCACCGAGCGTGTCGTCGTTCATCCCGAGCACGGCGTCGACACCGTTGTTCGTCTTGCTCAGGCACTGCTCCATCGCCGTCTGGGAGTTCACGGGGTTCCAGGCCTTGCTGTCGGCCTGGCAGACGATCTCGACCTTGCCCTGCTCGACGAGCGGGTTGACGTACTTGTCGAAGCCCTTCTTGAGCTGCGTGTAGAAGTCGAACCCGGGATCCCCGTAGATCTGCGCCAACCGAACGGGACCATCGGTCTTGGGCAGGTGCTCCGCGAAGTACTTCCCCTGGGACTCCCCGACCTGCGAGAACGGCACCGAGACGTGCGCGTACAGCGGCCCGCCAAAGCACTCAGGCGCATAGCCGATGACCGGGATCTTCGCCACGGATGCCTTCGCCAAGATACCGGCGCATTGGGTCGGATCGGCCGAGCTGATGATGATCGCCTTCGCGTCGTTGGCGATCGCCGTCTCCGCCTGGGCGAGCTGCTTGGACGCATCATTGCCGCCGTCGAGGATCTGGAAGTCGATCCCTGGAGCCCGCTTGGCGAACGACTCCTTCATGTTCGGGCCGTCGAAGCGGATGTAGCGCACCGCCTGCGCGCCGGGGTTGATGTAGTAGACCTTCCCCGATTCCTGCTGACCACCGCTGGCCTGTGCGCCGTTGGTCTGCTGCGCCGTCTGCGAGCTCGAACTGCTGTCGCTCGAGCCGCATGCGGCCATCGTCGTCGCGGCGGCACAGACCATCGCCGCCGTCAACCACGTCCGTCGTGACATCCTCACTCCTGCTCCTCCTGTTCGACACATGATGCAGATTTCCGCGACACTAGGCGCCGCCGGTGGCGACAGGAAGGTGTGCTTGGCTCTGTCGCCTGAAGGCAGAACGACTACGAGGAAGCGCCGGCGTCCAGCGCGAACCAAGTCGTCTTGATCGCTCTGTACTGCTCGAGCGCCTCCAAGCCCTTATCCCGCCCTCCGAAGCCCGATTGCTTGTAACCGCCGAAGGGCGTCGTGACATCGCCCTCGCCGTAGCAGTTCACCGCCACCGTGCCAGCGCGGACTGCACGCGACATCCGGTGCGCCACGTTGACATCACGTGTGAAGATCGATGCAGCCAATCCGTAGGGGGACGCGTTGGCCACCGCAACCGCCTCGTCCTCGCCGGAGAACGACAGAACCGATACCACCGGGCCGAAGATCTCCTCGCGCGCGACCGCCATGTCGGGGGTGACGTCGGCCAGGATCGTCGGCTCGACGTACCAGCCACCGGTCTCTTCGAGCACCTGCTCGCCGCCGAACGCCACGGTCGCCCCGTCCGCCGCCGCAGAGGTGATGTAGCCACGCACCCGCTCCAGCGCAGAGGCTTCGATGAGCGGGCCGACACGGGTGTCGCGATCCAGCGGATCGCCGACCCGCCAGCGGCTCGCAGCTTCGGCGAGCGCCTCCAGCAAGTCCGATTCGATCGCCTTGTCGACCAGCACACGCGATCCGCAGGTGCAGTTCTGGCCGGCGTTCCAGAACGCCGCGCCGGCGAGCTCGTCGGCGACGTATCCGAGATCCCGGGCCGCGTCGGCCATCACGATCTGGGGGCTCTTGCCCCCGCATTCGAGCACCACCTCTTTGAGGTTGCTGTCGGCCGCATAGCGCAGGAACTGGCGACCGACCTCCGTCGAGCCGGTGAACGAGACCATGTCGACGTCCATGTGCAGGCCCAGGGCACGACCTGCGACCTCCCCGAGGCCGGGCACGACGTTGAGGACGCCGTCTGGGAGGCCGGCCTCGAGCGCCAGCTCGGCGAAGCGCAGCATGCTGAGCGGGGCCTGCTCCGGCGGCTTGACGATGACCGAGTTGCCAGCGGCCAGCGCCGGCGCGATCTTCCAGGCCAGCGTGATCGACGGGAAGTTCCAGGGCAGGACCGCCCCGACGACGCCAAGCGGCTCGCGCGTGATCAGGCCGAGGGCTTCCTTTCCGGTCGGCGAGATACGTCCGAACACCTTGTCGGCGGCCTCCGCGTACCAGCGAATCGTGTTGATGGCGTCCGGCAGGTCGATCTTCTCGCAGTCCTCGATCGGCTTGCCAGCGTCCACGGCCTCGAGCCGGGCGAGCTCCGGCAACTGTGCCTCGACGAGATCGGCGAAGCGGAGCATGAGGCGCTTGCGCTCGGCGGGTGACAGCCGGCTCCAGCTTCCCGACTCGAACGCGCGTCGAGCGGCCTTGACCGCGCGGTCCACATCGGCGTCGCCGCAGGCCGGAACGTTGGCGAGAACCTCGCCGCTCGACGGCGCCACCGTCGCAAACGTCTCACCTGAAGCGGCCGCCACCGCTTCGCCATCGATGATCGCCTTGGGGTCCGACAGGGTGGTGAGAGAAGACATGTTGCAGACTAGGCAGCGCCGTCTTTCGACCGCCATGGGGAGTTGCCTTCGCGAGCCCAAGCGAAGACCTCGACGTCCCGCTGTCCTTGGTGACGAGCGCGAGATTGGCGCGGGATATCCTCCGGCCATGACCTTGCAGCAGCTGCGGTACTTCCTCGCGGCGTGCGACCACGGGTCGTTCGCGGCTGCCGCCGACGCGCTCTACATCGCTCAGCCGTCCCTCGCCGACCAGGTTCGGCGGCTGGAAGGCGAGCTGGGCGTCCAGCTCTTCGTCCGGTCCGGCCGGCGTCTGCAGCTGACCGAGGCCGGCAAGACCATGAAGCCGCACGCCGAGAACGTGCTTGCCGCTGTCGAAAGGACGTCCGCGTCGGTGTCCGACGTCCGCGAGCTCCGCGGTGGCACGGCCTCTCTGGGCACCTTCGGCGTCGCGTATCACTTCTTCGTGCGCGAGGTCGTGGCCGAGTTCGTCGCCCGCCACCCCGACGTCACGGTTCGGGTGGTCGGGCTGAACACCGTCGAGGTCTGCGAGAAGATCCGCGCCGGCGAGCTCGAAGCCGGCCTGGTGACGCTGCCGTTCGACGAGACCGGGCTGGAGGTGCGCCCGGTGATGTCGGATCAGGACCTCTACGCCGCGATCGACGGTCCTGATCTGCAGCAGCCGATGACCATCGAGCGTCTGGCGCAGACGCGACTCATCCTCTATGACGCGCATTGGGGCTGGCGCGATCCTACGCGCAAGCAGCTCTACGAGCGCGCACGGGCAGCCGGCGTCCAGCTCAAGCCCGTGATCGAGGTCGAGAGCCACGAAGCGGCGGTCGGCCTCGCCGCCCAAGGTCTGGGCGGGACGTTCGTCCTGCAGTCCGTCGTCGACGAGGCTGCATTCCCGGACACGCTGCGGACGGTGCCGTTCGACCCGCCGATGTACGACACGTTCGCCTTCGTGTGGCGCAACGACACGAAGCTCTCGCCAGCGACGCGCGAGCTTGTCCGGCTCGCCGAGTTGCAGATGAAGCGCTTCGGACGTCCGGTCCTACCGCCGGACACCCCGTCGCCGACCGCGCCGCAGTCCTCCGCCACAGCCGCCGGCTGACGCCCACCCAGGCGCCGTCTCGAGGCGTCTCCCGGACGTCGAGAGAAGAAGGATCGTCCTTCGGGGAGCGCAGTCAGACGCGTCTACGCACCGAGGCTGGCCCCGCCTAGATTCGCGTGGGCCGTCCTGCACGCCGCAGGACATCTGTCCGAAGGAGAAACACCAGGTGCGACTCGACAACATCTTGCACTTCGTCGACGCTCATGCGGAGGGCGAGACGAGCCGAGTGGTCATCGGAGGTCTCAGTCACATCCCCGGTGACACGATGTTCGAAAAGCGCCGGCACATCGTGGAGCGCCGAGACGAGCTCCGCCGGTACCTGCTGAGCGAGCCCCGAGGCACCGCGACACTGTGCGCTGATCTCGTTCTGCCGTCATCCCACCCGGAGGCGGAGTTCGGCTACATCATCATCGAGCCGACGGACTACCCCCCGATGAGTGGCACGAACACGATCAACACCGCGACCGTGCTGCTCGAGACCGGCATGGTCCCCATGGTCGAGCCGGTGACGCGGTTCAACCTCGAGGCGCCCGGAGGCCTGATCCCGATCGAGGCGGCCTGCCGCGATGGCAAGGCCGAGTCCATCACCTTCTTCAACCAGCCCGCCTTCGCGACGCACCTCGACGTCCCGCTCGACGTGCCCGAAGTCGGGGAGCTCACCGTCGACATCGCCTACGGCGGCGGCTTCTTCGTGTTCATCGACGCCCCGGCGCTCGGGTTCTCGATCGTCCCTTCCGAGGCCCGTGAGCTGGCCCGCGTCGGGCAGCTCGTCAAGCGAGCGGCTGCACGGCAGTATCCGGTGACGCATCCGCAGTACCCGGAGATCCACACCGTGACGTTCGCGAGCTTCCTCGCCCCCGCGCTCAACGGCGGCGACGGCCGCAACACGAACATCGTCAGCCCGGGACGCGTCGATCGCTCGGCGTGCGGCACCGGGACGAGCGCCCGGATGGCCGTCCTTCACGCCCGCGGCGAGCTCGGCGTCGGCGAGGACTTCGTCCACGAGAGCATCCTGTCGTCGCGGTTCATCGGCCGTATCGCGGACACCTGCCAGATCGGCCAGTACGAGGGAATCATCCCGAGCATCACCGGACGGGCCTGGATCTACGGCACCGGTCAGATCGGCGTCCATCCCGAAGACCCGTTTCCCAACGGCTACCAGATCTCCGATAGCTGGGGGACCGAAGGCGAGTCGTGGATCGAGATGCCGGTCGAGGTGCGCGAGGTCGAACGCCTTGCTGCCGAGCTCGACGTCAGCCGCAGGGAAGCTGGTCGGCCCTCCACGTTCCCCGCTGACAACCACAAGGAGTCCTAGATGAGCACCCCCTTCCGCGGCGTCTTCTCCGCCTTGGCCACGCCGATGGCGGCCGACGGCAGCCTTGACCTCCAAGGTCTGCGAGCGCTGATCGACCGCCTGGTCGACAACGGCGTCCACGGGCTCACCCCGATGGGATCGACGGGTGAGTTCAACCTGCTCAGCCACGATGAGCGCAAGACCATCGTCGAGACCGTCGTCGAGCACGCCGCCGGCCGCGTGCCGGTGATCGCGCACGTCGGCGCCCAGACGACGGCGGAGGCGGTGGAGCTGGCTCGGCACGCCAACGACGTCGGCGCCGCGGGCGTGCTCGCCATCACGCCGTACTACGACGCGCTGGAGCTCGACGAGGTCGAGGGCTACTACCAGGCCATCTCGGACGCCGTCAGCATCCCGGTCGGGGTCTACAACTACCCACCCGCGAACGGCCTCAACTTGGAGCCGGCGTTCGTGGGCGCGCTCGCCCGCAACATCGAGAACGTCTCGTTCATCAAGGACTCGACTGGCGACCTGACGCAGATCGGCCGCCTGACCCACGATCACGGCGATGTCCTCACGGTCTTCAACGGCGCGGACACGCTGCTGCTCGCCGCCCTGGGCATGGGTGCGCCTGCGCACATCATCGGCGCGCCGAACATCGTGCCGGCGGAGTCGGCAGCGGTCTACGACGCCTTTGTCGAGGGGCGCGAAGCCGACGCGCGCGAGACGATCGAGCGCATCTACCCGGTGCTGCAGTTCCTGTCGTCGGGCGGGTACTACTCGGCGTTGATCAAGGGCGGGCTGGAGCTGATCGGCCAGTCGGCCGGCGCCCCGCGCCTGCCGGTCCTCCCCCTGCGCGGGGAGCGGCTGCGCGAGCTCGAGGGCATCGTGAAGGCGCTGCCCGCCACGACGGTCGCCGCCTGACCGGGACGTCGTCCCAGAGGCAGCAGCGATGAGCCAGCTCCTTGACGGGACGGTCAAGGGCTGGCCGGCGCTCGGCATCTCGGCGAACGAGGTGCCGAGCGCAGGACTTGTCGTCGAGGACCTGCCGACGCCGGTCCTCGTCGCGCATGCGGACGCGCTCGACGCCAACATCGCGGCGATGCAGCAGTGGTGCGACGCGCACGGCTGCGCCATCGCCCCGCATGCCAAGACCACCATGGCGCCAGCGATCCTGCGGCGCCAGCTCGCCGCCGGCGCGTGGGGCCTCACGGTGGCTGACGTGCGTCAGGCCGCTGTCGCCGTCGCCGCGGGAGCTCAGCGCGTGCTCGTCGCCAACGTCGTCGTCACCGACCACGCCGCGCGCGCCCTCGCCGACCTGTGTGCCGCGGGCACGAGCGTGCGGTGCTGGGTGGACAGCCTCGCCGGAGCGCAGGTCCTGGCGGCTGCCGCGCGGCGTGCAGCGCAGCCGTTGGAGGTCTTGCTCGAGGTCGGGTATCCACGGGGCCGGACCGGCGTCCGCGGCTCCACGGCGACGACCCAGCTCGCCGCGGCCGTCGCGGGCGATCCATGGCTGCGGCTCGGCGGGGTCAGCGCCTACGAGGGACTGCTCGGGGTGCACGATCGCGCAGCGGCTCACACGGTCGACAGCTTCCTGGACGACATCGGGCGCGTGGTCGGCGCAGTGGCCGAGCAGCTCGAGTCCGATGAGCCGATCGTGACCGCCGGTGGGAGCGCCTACTTCGACCGCGTCGTCGGGAAGCTGGGCGCCGTCGCCGAGTCGGCGGGCTGCACGCTGGTGCTGCGCTCCGGGTGCTACGTCACGCACGATCACGGCGTCTATGCGGCGGCCCGGGCCGGCACGCTGCCGCGCCTGACCCCCGCTCTGGAGGTCCGTGTCACCGTGCTCTCGCGGCCGGAGCCGGGCCGGGTGATCGTCAACGCCGGCCGGCGCGACATGGGCGACGACGCGGGCGTGCCCATCGTGCTGGACGGCGCGGGCACGGTGGTCGCGCTCAACGATCAGCACGCGCACATCGCCGTGGCCGAATCGCATCCGGTCCGGCCCGGCGACGTGGTGCGCCTCGGCGTGTCGCATCCGTGCACGACGATCGACCGCTGGCGTGTCGTCGCCGCGGTGGATCGCGCCGGCCGGGTCGTCGAGGCCTTCGAGACCTGCTTCTGATGCGCGCCGGCCGGCAGGAGTCCTGCTAGCCCTGCTCCTGCAGCGAGGCGAACAGCTCCATCGGGTCGTCGGCGGTGAGCAACTCCAACGGGATGTCGGCGCTCGAGTACCCGCCGACGAGAACGAGGTTGGCGTGGGGCAGGAAATCGCCGGTTCGCACGACCAGTCGCGCGCGGTCGCGAAGCTCGTACATCGTCGGGTAGTACGGGACCTCGGTGACGGCGGCGGGTCCGAAGAGGTCGTCGAGCAGGGAGCGCAGATCCGGGTTGGCCTGCGCCGCGTCGGCCGAGATGATGACCCGCTCGATGTCACCCGCCGCTTCGATGACTGGCAGCAGTTGGGCCATCGACGGGACGCCCGTGACGACACCGAGGTCGAGCACCTCGACATCAGGCGGCAGCGGCCGCAACGCCGCCGGGGACAGGCCCATGCCGGCGTCGGCCAGGAAGATCGTCTCGCCGTGGCGCAGGTCGGCCAGCACCTCCGCCAGCCGGCCGCTCAGGATCCGCGGCTGCGGGTCGGTCTTCGAATGGGTCACGCCTAAGCCTCCATGGGGTCGGTGATGTCAGAACCGAACGTACGCGCGCACGGCAGGTCGACCTAGCGGGAGCTGGCTTCGTCTGCCGAAGTCGGAGACAGCGACCAACCAGATCGGCCCACGGAGGATCGCAGGCCAGCCCCGGTCGAAACGCGCTGGCGACGCGATCTCTCGGTCACGCGGCCCCCGCGCCCCTGCCGCTGACGTCTGTGCTCAACCGGAGCCCCGGCACCCGGTTCGCGTAGATCTGCCGCGCCACAGCCGGCGTGGTGCTGTCCTCCAGGAAGCGCGCGTCAAGAATGCCGCTGTCGATCAACTGCAGCGCGGCAACGGAGGTCTGGAACATCCATCCCAGCGCGACATCGCGGAACGTGCCGAGGCTGCGCCGCGTCATTGATCGGTACCCGGGATGCAGGAAGATGGGCACGCCGAGCGTCGATGCGCTCGACGAGCCGCGAGAGCGCCCAGCGCTGCGATTCGCACGTCCACAGCGGTTGCGGCGGGTTCAGCAGCGTGAGGTTGGCCCCCGCGTCTCCCGTCGGCGCGACGGCCAGCGGCGCGATCGCCATGACCCCGGAGATCTGCAGCCCTTCGCGCGCCTGGCGGGCCAGGAGGAAGGCCGCCAACGAGCCTTCGCCATGGCTGACGATCGTGGCCGGCGCCGACGTCGGCGCGCCCCGCGATCCTCGCCGCGCGCGGCCGCTCAGGCGGCCGCCGCCGCGCGGCGCGCGTCGCGCGCCCGGCCCCGCGCCCGCGCCTTCTCCGCCTCGACCTCGCGGTCCTTCGGCGCCGCGGTCGTGGTCAACTCGCTCAGCAGCTCACGCGACACTGCGGCGACCGCCTCGACCGCCCGCTCGAACGCCTCGGCGTTCGCCTGCGACGGCTTCGTGAACCCGCTGATCTTGCGGACGTACTGCAGCGCTGCCGCGCGGACCTCGTCCTCGGTCGCCGGCGGCTCGAAGTTGTAGAGGGTGCGGATGTTGCGGCACATGCGCCAAGCGTAGGCGAGGCGCGCCGGTCAGGCCAACGCGTCGCCCAGCGCCCGGGCGTCGGCCTGCAGCGTCTCGCGCAGGCGCGGGTTGTGCAGCGCGGCGGCCGGGTGGTACAGCGGGAACAGCCGCTCGCCCAGCCGCGTCCCGTGCACCTCGCCGATCCGCGCCGTCCGATCGAAGTGCCGCAGCGCATGGCGCCCGAGCGGGACGATGAGCTCCGGCTCGATGATCGCCAGCTGCGCCTCCAGCCACGGACGGTGGTGGGCGACCTCCTCGGCCCGCGGGTCGCGGTTGCCCGGCGGGCGCGCCTTCACGACGTTCGTGATGAAGACGTCGCTGCGCAGCAGGCCCGCCTCGGCGAGCAGTCCGTCCAGGAGCTTGCCGGCCGGCCCGACGAACGGACGGCCGGTGGCGTCCTCGCGCGCGCCCGGCGCCTCGCCCACCACCACGACGCGGGCGCGCGGGTTGCCCTCGCCGGGCACGAGGTTCGTGCACGTCTCGCACGGCTCGAGGCCGCAGCCGCGGTGCGCCCGGATCTCCTGCGCGATCTCGTCGAGGGTCACGCCCGCAACTCTAGAAGCTGTACCTGAGGAGTACGCTCCCACGCCCGGCATCGCAACGAGGAGGAACAGGCATGGGTGTTCTCGACGACAAGGTCGCGATCGTCACCGGTTCGGCGCGCGGCATCGGACGCGCCACGGCGGAGCTGCTGATCGAGCACGGCGCGAAGGTGGTCATCAACGACCTCGACGCCGACGTCGCCCAGCAGACCGCGCAGGAGATCGGCGGCGAGACCACGGTGTTCGGCGGCGACCTCACGAAGGGCGACGCCCCCGACCGGCTCGTCCAGACCGCGATCGACGCGTGGGGCAAGCTCGACATCATCGTCAACAACGCCGGCTACACCCTCGACGCGCCGGTCCACAAGCTCTCCGACGACTGGTGGGAGCGGATGCTCGACATCCACGTCACCGTTCCGTTCAAGGTGATCCGCGCCGCCGCGCCGCACCTGCGCGAGCCGGCCAAGCGCGAGCGCGAGGAGGGCCGCGAGGTCTTCCGCAAGATCGTCAACGTCTCCTCCACCTCGGGCGTCTTCGGCAACGCCGGCCAGGCCAACTACGCGGCCGGCAAGGCCGGCGTCGTCGGCCTGACGAAGACCGTCGCCAAGGAGTGGGGCCAGTTCAAGGTCAACGTCAACGCGGTCGCCTTCGGCTTCATCGACACCCGCCTGACCCAGGCGAAGGTCGACGACAACACGATGGAGATCGACGGCGAGCAGGTCCAGCTCGGCATCCCCGAGCAGCTGCGCGGGATGGCGCAGATGATGATCCCGCTCGGCCGCCCCGCGTCGCCGAAGGAGGCGGCCGGCGGCGTCTTCTTCCTCTGCTCGCCGTGGTCGAACTACGTCCACGGCCAGGTGCTGAAGGTCACCGGCGGCGTGTTCGGGGGGATGGAGGCCTGACGACGCGGCGGGCGGGACGCTAGCGTCCCGCCCGATGCCCGTCGCCGCGGAACCCAAGCCGTTCGTCCACGCGCTGCCGGGCGGCCGCGCCGGGTCGACCGTCCGGGTTCGGCCGCTGCTGACCGGCGAGATCCTCGCCCCGCCGGCCTTCTTCGCGCGGCCGAGCGGGTTCGCCGCGGTGCCGCGCGCCCTGTTGAGCCGTCGCTCCGGATGGTCGCCGGTGCCGATCCCGGCGTTCCTCGTCGACCACCCGACCGCCGGGCCCGTGCTCGTCGACACCGGCCTGCACGCGTCGGTGGCGACGAACCCTCGCGACAACCTCGGCGCGCTCGCCGCGCGCCTCTACGACATCCGGATGACCGCCGACCAGGCGGTCCCCGCTCAGCTCGAGGCGCTCGGCATCGACCCGCTGTCGGTCCGTGCCGTCGTGATGACGCACCTGCACTACGACCACGCCAGCGGCATCGCCCAGTTCCCCGAGGCGACCTTCGTCGTCAGCCGCACCGAGTGGGAGGCGGCGTCGCGCGGCTCGGCGCGCACCGGCTACCGGGCCCGCCAGTTCGACCACGCGCTCGACTGGCGCACGATCGACTACGAGCACGCCAACCTCGCCTCGTTCGCCTCGTTCGCCCGCAGCGTCGACCTCTTCGGCGACGGCTCGATCCGCCTCGTCTCGACGCCCGGCCACTCGCTCGGCCACCAGTCGGTGATCGTGCGCCTGCACGACCGCGAGCTGCTGCTGACCGGCGACGCCGTCTACCGCCGCGAGGCGATCCGCAACGGCGAGGTCCCGCTCCTCGTCGCCGACGCGCACCTCCACCGGCGCTCCCTCGGCGAGATCCGCCGCTACGTCGATCAAACCCCGTCGGCGGTGGTCGTCTGCGGCCACGACCCGGCGGGATGGAAGGAGCTGGCCGAGGTCTACAGCTGAGTCATCGCGGCGGGCGGGGGTGCGTCCACCCCAGCCGGCGCAGCTCGGCGTCGACCGCGTGGGAGACCGCGCCCTCGCCGCCGGTCTGGACGAGCACGAGCGGCGCCGCGCCGACCGTGGCGCGCAGGCCGTTGACGAGGCGCTCCGCCGCCGCCCAGGTCAGCTCGACGCGGCGGCCGGGATCCTCCTCGCCGCAGACCCAGACGTTGCCCGCCAGCGCCCGGTAGAGCTCGGCGCAGAAGCGATCGTCGCCCAGCCGCTCGCCGAGCGTGCCGAGGTCCCCCGCCAGCGCGTCTGCGTCGCCGGCCATGGGAGGACTCTCCCCCGCCCGGCGACTGGCAATCAGGCGGCGGGCGCCGGCGGGCGCTTGGCGCGCCGCAGCGCGCGCTGCTGCTCGCGGACCCGCTGGGCGATGCCGCGCCGGCCGTG
This sequence comes from uncultured Solirubrobacteraceae bacterium, assembly GCA_964422645.1. Lineage (GTDB taxonomy): Bacteria > Actinomycetota > Thermoleophilia > Solirubrobacterales > Solirubrobacteraceae > Capillimicrobium. The sequence goes on from CAYRCB010000014.1 coordinate 160,166, forward strand.
CTGCTCCAGGCCCGCGTGCAGCGCCTTGATCTCGGCGAAGATCGCATCGGCGATCTCCTGCTGGCGGGCGCGCGACGGGTCGACCTCGCGCGGGAAGGTCATCGGCTCGCCGTACTGGACGGTGATCTTCGGGAACTGCAGCCGCTTCCAGTTGCGGACCTTGTGGGAGCCGAAGATCGCGATCGGCACGACCGGCGCGCCGGTCTCCAGCGCGAGGCGGCCGATGCCCGGCTTGGCGCTGTCGGCCAGCTTGCCGGTCCGCGAGCGCCCCGCCTCCGGGTACATCGCCAGGCACCCCCCGCGCGCGAGGATGCCCTCGGCGGTGATGAACGCCTCCTCGTCGCGCGCGCCGCGCCGCACGGGGAAGACGCCGCCGTGGGTGTAGACCCACTCCAACGGCGGCGAGAAGAGCTGCGACTTGGCCATGAATCGCACGCGCCGGCGGATGAACATGCCGGCGAAGAAGTGGTCCATGAACGAGAAGTGGTTGGGCGCGAGGATCACCGCGCCGGTCGGCGGCACGTGGTCGGCCGCGATCCCCCGGGCCCGGAAGAACGCGAAGCCGTAGATCGTGGTGATGATCCGCACCAGCTCGTACACCCAGTCCGGCTCGCGCGTGCGCGCGCGCTCGTGGAAGCGGGTGAAGTAGGAGGCGGGCCGCGGGTCCTTGTAGACCTGCTCCTTGAGTCCGGACAGCTTCTCGTCGGCCATGTGCCTGAGTTGTACCCGAGCGCCGCCGCGCCGTTACCGGCCGCCCTCGCGGGCCCGCTCCAAAGCGCGCGCCCAGCCGGCCAGCAGCTCGGCGCGCTCGCCGTCGCGCAGGCGCGGCTCGTAGCGCTCGCGCTCGCGCCAGCCGCGCTGGACCGCGTCGAGCGTCCAGAGCCCGACCCCGACTCCGGCCAGCAGGGCCGCGCCCATCGCCGTCGTCTCGGCGACCTCGGGGACGACGACCGGCACGCCGAGCACGTCGGCCTGGAACTGCATGAGCCAGCGGTTCTCGGTCGCGCCGCCGTCGGCCTTCAGCTCGCGCAGCGGCGGCGCGCCGACCGCCTCCATCGCCCGGATCGCGTCGACGGCCTGATAGGCGATCGCCTCCAGCGTCGCGCGGGCCAGGTGCGCCCGCCCGCTGCCGCGCGTGAGGCCGACGATCGTGCCGCGCGCGTAGGGATCCCAGTGCGGCGAGCCCAGGCCCGTCAGCGCCGGCACGAAGTACACGCCGTCGTTGCCGTCCAGCGAGGCGGCCAGCGCCTCGGTGTCGGCGGCGCGCTCGATGATCCCCAGGCCGTCGCGCAGCCACTGGACGCCGGCGCCGGTGACGAAGATCGACGCCTCCAGCGCATACGTGGTCGCGCGCCCGATCCGCCAGGCGACCGTCGTCAGCAGGCCCTCCGGCGCGGGCGGCCGGCGCGTGCCGGCATTGAGGAGCACGAACGAGCCGGTCCCGTAGGTGTTCTTCGCCGTCCCCGGCTCGAGGCAGGCCTGGCCGAAGAGCGCGGCCTGCTGGTCGCCGGCGATCCCGGCGACGGGCACCCCGCTAGCGGTCCGCCCCACCTCGCCGGCGCTCGCGCACACCCGCGGCAGCGCGCGCTCGGGAACGCCGAACAGCTCGCACAGCTCCGGGTCCCAGGCGCCGGCATGGATGTCGAAGAGCAGCGTGCGAGCCGCGTTGGAGGCGTCGGTCACGTGCTCCCCGGTGAGGTTGTAGGCGACCCAGCTGTCCACCGTGCCGAACAGCGCCCGCCCCTCGCGCGCCCGCTGGGCCAGGCCGTCGACGTTGCGCAGCAGCCATTCGAGCTTGGTCGCGCTGAAGTACGGGTCGAGCACGAGGCCCGTGCGCTCGCGGACGAGCGGCTCGTAGCCGGCCTGGCGCAGCTCGTCGCAGCGACCGGCGGTGCGGCGGTCCTGCCAGACGAGCGCGCGGTGCAGCGGCTCGCCGGTCGCCGGATCCCAGACGCAGACCGTCTCGCGCTGGTTGGTGATCCCGATCGCGGCGAGCTCGTCCGCGGCGACCCCGGCGTCGGCGAGCGCCGCGTCGGCGACTGCCCGGGTGACCGCCCAGATCTCGGCGGCGTCGTGCTCGACCCAGCCGGGCTGCGGGAAGTGCTGGCCGAACTCGCGCGAGGCGCGACCGAGCAGCTCGCCGGTCTCGTCGAAGACGAGCGCCGTCGTGCTCGTCGTGCCCGCGTCGATCGCCAGGACCATGCTGGCGGCCAGCCTAGAGCGATCGTCGGCGGTGACCCGGCCGGGGCCACCCGGACGCTGGCTGTCCCGTCCAGCGCCCGGGCGATCAGTGCCCCGGCCGGCTCCTCACCGTGGACGACGGCGGTGGGTCAGGCCGCCGCCGAGCCGTACGCACCCGCTCGCCCCGGCCGGAGGAGGAGAGACCTGCCGGACGTCCGTTGTGGGTGATCGAGTGCATGGCGGCAAGGTACGCCGGGGCCGGCGGCCCTCCCACCGACCGGCGGTCGGAACCTGGATCGACCGGCGGTCGGAGCCGCGTCAGCGTCGACGCAGGGAGGCGGCCAGCAGGTCGCGCAGCTGGCGGCCCCGGTGGACGAAGCCCCGCCACGTCCGTCCCGTCGCGCGGTGCTCGAGGTCGAGCGGGACCTCCACCACGCGGAAGCCGGCGCGGGCGGCGTCGACGGTCATGCCGACCTCCATGCCGAACCCGGCCGCGAACGGCGTCACGCAGGCCAGGACCTCGCCGCGCATCGCCCGCTGGCCCGACAGCGGCGCCTGGAGCTCGAGGCCGGTCAGGCCGGCGATCGCGCGCCGCGCCGCGCCGACCGCGAGGCCGAAGCCACCGCCGACCTTGCGCGCGAAGACCGCCACCGCGAGGTCGCCGTCGCCGCGCTCGACGGCGTCGAGCAGGGCGGCGAGGTGCGCGGCGCTCTCGCCGAGGTCCGCGTCGCAGAGGAGCACGAGCGGCGGGTCGGGCGCGGTCGTCGCGTCGAGCACCGCCCGCGCGGCCAGCGTCGCCGCCCCGCCCTTGCCCTGCGGGCGCTCGCTGCGCACGACCTCGGCGCCGCCGGCCCGTGCGACGGCGGCGGTGCCGTCGGTCGAGCCGTCGTCGGCGACCACGATCCGCGCCCCCGGCAGGGCCGCGTGGAGGGCAGCGAGGGTGGCCGGTAGGCGGTCGGCCTCGTCGCGCGCGGCGATCAGGACGATGGGCGGTCGTGGCGTCATGGCGCCGGGTATCGTGCCAGCCACCGTCCTCTTCGCAAGCCAGGGAGCCGCCTTGTCCGACGTCGAAGCCCATATCACGGGCACCGTGTGGAAGATCGAAGTCCAGGTCGGCGACGAGATCGCCGAGGGCGACACCGTCGTGATCCTCGAGTCGATGAAGATGGAGATGCCCGTCGAGGCCGAGGACGAGGGCGTCGTCCGCCAGATCCTCTGCGAGGAGGGCCAGGCGGTCAACGAGGGCGACACGCTCGTCGTCCTCGACTAGCCGGCCGGCCGCCGCCCATGCCCGGCGAGGTCCTCGTCGACGAGCCGGCCGAGGGAGTCGTCCGGCTCACGATCTCCCACCCCGAGAAGCGCAACGCGCTCGACCACGCGATCCTCGACCGGCTGGCGGAGCTGCTGAGCACCCTCGACGCGCCGTGCGTGCTGCTGACCGGGACCCAGGGCATGTTCTCGTCGGGCTACGACATCGGCGACATCCCGCCCGACGTCTTCGCCGAGGAGGCCGAGAAGCTCGTCGCCCACCCGTTCACGGCCGCGATCCGCGCCCTGGAGGCCTACCCCTACGCGACGGTCGCGGCGCTGAGCGGGCCGGCGATCGGCGGTGGCCTGGAGCTGGCCGTCTCGTGCGACCTGCGCGTCGCCCACGACGGCATCGTGCTCGGCATGCCGCCCGCGAAGCTCGGTCTCGTCTACTCGCACACCGGCCTGCGCAAGTTCCTCGACGCGATCGGCGAGCCGCACACCCGCGAGCTGTTCCTGCTCGGGCGCAACGTCGACGCCGCGACCGCGCTGCGCTGGGGACTGGTCAACCGCGTCGTCGGCGAGTCGGCGCTCGAGGAGACCGCGCTGGAGCTGGCCGAGGAGCTCGCGGCCAACGCGCCGCTGTCGATCGCCGGCAACAAGCGGGTCCTGCGCGAGCTGCTGGCCGCCCGTGCAGCGCTGGATCCCGACATCGAGCGCGAGCTCATCGCGCTGCGCGAGGCGTGCTTCGCCTCGGAGGACCTGCGCGAGGGCGTGCGTGCCTTCGCGGAGAAGCGCCCGGCCCGCTGGAAGGGCCGCTGAGCTAGCAGCCCGGTCGCGCCCAGCGCGCCCCTGGTCGACGGCTCGCGTTCGTCGCGGCGTGCGCCCATGTCGCACGCATGCGGTACAGTAACGAACGGTACTATTCTCGCGCAGGGAGAGGCATGTTCGACAGAGCGCTGTTGGCCGGCAGAGTCGCCGTCGTGACCGGGAGCGCCGGCGGCATCGGCGCCGCCGCCGCGGTCCGCATGGCCGAGCACGGGGCGGCGGTCGCGCTCCTCGACCGCGACCCGGACGGGCTCGCGCAGGTCGGAGCGGACCTCCGGGCTCGCGGCCATCGCTGTGTCGAGCTGCCGGTCGACGTCTCCGACGGCGCCGCGGTCGACGTGGCGCTCCACGAGACCGCCCGCGAGCTCGGTGGCGTCGACGTGCTGGTCAACAACGCCGGCGTCGGCCGCGCCCATGCGCTCGAGAACCTCGATCCCGGCGACTGGGAGCGCATGCTGGCCGTGAACCTGACGGGACCGTGCCTCTGCACGAAGGCCGCCTTGCCGTGGTTGAAGGCGAGCCGGCACGCCAGCGTCGTGATGGTCTCGTCACTGGCGGCGAAGCGCGGGTCGCATCACGGCGGCGTGGGCTACACGGCCTCGAAGGCGGGCTTGCTCGGCTTCTCCAAGCACCTCGCCTACGAGCTCGCCGCCTACGGGATCCGCGTCAACGTCATCTGCCCGGGGCCCGTCCTCACCCCGATGGTGGAGGCGGTCACCTCGCCGGAGGACCGCGAGGCGACGCGCCGGATGCTGCCGCTGCGGCGGTGGGTCACGACGGAGGACGTCGCCAACGCGATCCTGTACTTCGCCAGCGACGCCTCGCGCGGCTGCGCGGGCAGCGACCTCGACGTCGACAGCGGCATGTCGGTGGTGCTCCAGCCCTTTCCCGAGTACTTCGCCCACCGGGGCGTCTCGTATCCATCCACGAGCTCCGACGAGGAGACAGGACATGTCACGGCAGATCACGGTCCCGGACCTCGGTGACCACGTGGACCAGGCGACGTTCGTCGCGTGGCTCAAGGAGGAGGGTGACGCGGTGCACGCGGGCGAGCCGGTCGCCGAGGTCATGACCGACAAGGCGAACATCGAGGTCGAGAGCCCGTGCGACGGCGTGCTCGGCGCGCCCCGGTGCAGCGTCGATGACCGCGTCTCCCCTGGCCAGGTGCTGGCCACGATCGAGTCGAGCGCGGCGGCATGAGCACCGTCGCGACCCGGGCTCGCATCCTGCTCGAGCAGATGGTGTGTGCACGAGCGTTCGACACCGCGATGGCGGCACGCAACGACCACTGGCACGAGAGCCTCGGCGAGGAGGCCGTGGTCGTCGGCGCGTTCCACCGGCTGCGCGCCGACGACGTGGTGGTGCCGCACTACCGCAGCGCCGCGATCGCCGCGCTGGTGCGAGGGATCGACCCGGAGCTGCTGGCGCTGAACGCCTATGGGAAGGCCGGCGGCACGAGCCGCGGCCGTTGGCGCGGGGACGTGTGCGGGCCGCTCGATGCGACGTTCCTCGGCCAGTTCTCGGGCTGCCTCGGGCCGCCACTCGCCTATGCGGCGGGCGCGGCGCTGACTGCGCGCATGCAAGGGACCGACCGCGTCGTGGTCGCCACGTTCGGCGACGGGACGGCGAACGCCGGGATCCTCTGGGAGACGCTGAACCTCGCGTCGATGCTGGCCCTGCCGGCCGTCTACGTCTGCCAGAACAACCAGTACGCGACGTCGGTTCCCGCCGCGACCGCGATCGCGGGTGGGTCGGTCGCCGCCCGGGCGCGGTCCTTCGGCGTCCCTGCCGTGGACGTGGACGGCAACGACGCGGTCGCCGTCGACGCGGCCGTCGCCGCGGCCGTCGATCGGGCGCGCGGCGGTGGCGGACCATCGGTCGTGCACGCGCTGACCTACCGCGTCGCCGGGCACTGGGTGACGGACCCCGAGGCCTATCGGACCGCCGACGAGGTCGACGCCTGGCGCCGCAGGGATCCCATCACGCGCCTGGCCCGCACGCTGATCGCATCGGGATCGCTCACCCAGTCGCAGCTCGACGTGCTCCAGGCGGAGGCGGAGGCACGGATGGCGGACGCCATCGACCGCGGACGCGAGGCGCCGGATCCCGATCCCGCCGATCTTCCGCGGTCGGCATTCGTCGCCCTGGAGCCCGTGGAGGCCGGACGATGACCCGCATGACCATGAACGACGCGCTGCTCGCCGGCCTGCACGAGGAGATGGCGCGCGACGCCCGCGTCTACGTCATGGGCCAGGACGTCGGCGCGTTCGGAGGTCCGCTGCAGTCGGCCCGGGGCTTGTGGGACGCCTTCGGCGCGACCGGCCGGGTCATCGACGCGCCCATCTCCGAGTCCGCGATGGTCGGCACGTCCGTCGGCGCCGCGATGACCGGCATGCGTCCCGTCGTCGAGATCATGTTCGCGGAGTTCCTGACGCTCGCGATGACGCCGCTCGCGCTCGACGGCGGCTCGATCGCCTTCCGCAGCGGCGGTCGCCTCCGCGTGCCGCTCGTGATCCGGACGAAGTTCGGCGTCGGACCGCATCGCGGCCACGCGGAAGCCTGCTCCGCGATGCTGGCCAGCTTCCCCGGGGTGAAGGTCGTGGTCCCGTCGAACCCGCGCGATGCGAAGGGCCTGATGGTCTCGGCGATCCGCGACGACGACCCGGTCGTCCTGTTCGAGCACATGGGTCTCCTGCACGGGCGCCGCGCCGACGTCCCCGACGAGCCGTACACCGTGCCGATCGGGCGGGCCGAGATCCAGCGTCCCGGCACCGACGTGACGGTGGTCGCCTCCGGGTTGATGGTGTCGCGGGCGATGCGCGCCGCCGCCGCGGTCGCGCAGGAAGGCATCGAGCTCGAGGTGGTCGATCTGCGCACGCTCACGCCGCTGGACACGGAGACCGTCGTCGCGTCGCTGCGCCGCACCGGTCGCTTGGTCGTCGTCGACGAGGCGTGGCCGTTCGGCGGTGTCGCCGCCGAGCTGGTCGCGCAGGTGGCGGCCCACGAGGTGGCGTCGTCGCTGACGGCGCCGATCCTGCGCGTCCAGCCGCCGCCGATCCCGGTGCCGTTCAGCGCCGTGCTGGAGCGCAGCTACCTCCCCGACGACGCCGACATCGCCCAGGCGGCCCGGCGCGCCGTCGGGAAGCCGCGATGACGTCGCGGGCTAGGATGGCGCCGTGCCGATGACGAGCAGCGACGTGGATCTCGATCTCGACCACGCCCTCTCGGTCAAGCTGATCCTCCTGACGAACCTCCTGGGTCGCTCCTTCTTCCAGCTGTATGGCCAGAAGGAGCAGATCAACGTCTCGGAGTGGCGCATCGTGATGACGCTCGCCGCCCACCCCGGGATGTCCGCCGCGGACGTCACCAGCTACATCGGGATGCACAAGATGAACACGAGCCGCGCCGTGTCACGGCTCGTCAAGCAGGGGTACGTCCAGGCCGAGGTCGATCCCAACGACGTCCGCCGGCGATCGCTGTCCCTCACGGACGAGGGCGTGGAGCTGCATCGCAGGATCGCTCCGACGGCGGCGCACGTCGAGCAGTGCCTCATCGAGACGCTCACGGCCAAGGAGCAGCGCTCGCTGATGGGCATGCTCGACAAGCTGATCGAGACGGCGCGCGCTGCCGACGCACGCGGATGGAGCTAGCTCGTCGCCCGCGACGGACCTCGCTCCGGCGCCGTCGCTGAAGGTCAGATCGTCGAGAGGAACCGCACCACGGCCCGGCGGTGCGCGGGGTCGCCGATCGCCGTGACGTGATCGCGACCCGGAAGGACGACCGCCGCCGCATCCGGCACCATCGCCGCCAGCCGTCGCGGGTCGCCCGCAAGCCGGTCGTCGGCACCGGCGATGACGAGCGTCGGCGCCTCGATCGCGCAGAGGTCCGCTCGCGGCAGCCGGAGGCCGACCGCTCGGACGCAGGCCGCGAATGCGAGCCGGTCGCCGCCCGACCGGTCTGCGAACGTCCGCAGCATGCGAGCGACAGGGTCGTCGATCGCATCGGGCGCATCCGCCTCGAGCGCCCGGACGAGTGCGCCGGTGGCATCCGGCGCGGCGGTGAGCGCTGCGCCCACGCCGCCGAGCACCAGCCGGCTCACGCGCTCGGGGCGCGTGGCCGCCAGGCGCAGGGCGATCGCCGCACCCAGCGAGTAGCCGACGACGGCCACGCGCGCAAGGGCGAGCTCGTCCAGCAGGCGCACCACGTCACCAACGAGGTGCTCGGGCCGGTAGGCGCCGTCCAGCCGCGGCTTGTCGCTCTCCCCGTGGCCGCGTGCGTCCGGCGCCACCACGCGGTGCCCCGCCGCGGTGAGCGCCTTGACCCAGAGGGTGTCGACCCAGTTCGCCCTGCTGGAGGCGGCAAGCGCGTGCAACAGGACGACGGGCTCGCGCGGATCGCCCGTCGCCGCCGCGTCGAGGTAGGCGAGCTCGATGCCGTCGGAGCGCAGGCGCTTCACGCGCGGACCGTCGACAGGAAGGCGCGCGTGCGCTCGTGGGACGGCCGCTCGAGGACGTCGGCCGGCGCGCCTTCCTCCACGATGACGCCACGGTCCATGAACACGATCCGGTCGCCCACCTCGCGGGCGAACCCGATCTCATGGGTGACGACGAGCATCGTCATGCCCGACCGGGCGAGGCGCCGCATCACGTCCAGCACCTCGCCGACGAGCTCGGGGTCGAGCGCCGAGGTGGGTTCGTCGAACAGCATCAATCGCGGCTCCATCGCGAGTGCGCGCGCGATCGCGACGCGCTGCTGCTGCCCGCCCGACAAGCGCCGCGGATAGGCACCGGCCTTGTCGGCCAGGCCGACGCTCGACAGGAGCGACAGCGCGTGCTCCCGCGCAGCGGACTTCGGCCGGCCGAGCACGCGGACCGGTCCTTCGGTGACGTTGTCGAGCACCGTCATGTGCGGGAAGAGATGGAAGTGCTGGAACACCATCCCGATCCGGGCACGCGCTCGGCTGACCTCACGCGCAGGCAGCTCGTGCAGCTTGCCGCGCCGCTCGCGATAGCCCATCAGCTCGCCGTCGACGACGATGCTGCCGCGGTCCACCTGCTCGAGATGGTTGACGCAGCGCAGCAGCGTGCTCTTCCCGGACCCGGACGGCCCCAGCAGGCACACGACCTCGCCACGGCGGACGTCGAAGGTGATGTCGTCGAGCACCCGGAGGTCGCCGAACGACTTGGCGACCCCGCGGAGGCTGACCATCGGCGCGTGGGTCATGCCTTCACCGTCGTGCTCGTCGCGGGGTCGCCCAGCGCGGGGCGACGGCTCGGCCACCAGCGCGGCCGCCGGCGCCGGCTCGGCGTCCATGACCGGTCGGCGCGCCGGAAGCGGCGCTCCAGCATCGACTGCCCGATGCTCAGCAGCGAGACGATCGCCAGGTACCAGATCGAGGCGACGATGAGCAGCGGGATCGTCTCGAAGGTCCGCGTGTAGACGATCTGCACCGAGTAGAGCAGGTCGGCCAACGAGATGACGCTCACGAGCGACGTCATCTTCAGCATCGTGATCGTCTCGTTGCCGGTCGGCGGGATGATCACCCGCAGCGCCTGCGGCAGCACGATCCGCTGCAGGATCAGTCGCTCGCCCATCCCGAGCGCCGCCGCCGCCTCACGCTGTCCCGGATCGACCGACAGCAAGCCGCCGCGCACGATCTCGGCCATGTACGCGGCCTGGTTGAGGCCGAGCGCCAGGATCGCAGCCGTCCACGGGCTCACGAGGTCGTTGGCGTCGGCGCTCACCAGGCTCGGGCCGAACGGGAGTCCGAGCGACACGCGCGGATAGAGCGACGCGAGGTTGTAGAAGAAGATCAGCTGGACGAGCACCGGCGTGCCGCGGAAGAGCCACACGTACGCGGCACTCGTGCCCGCGAGCACTGGGTTGCCCGAGAGCCGCATCAACGCGAGGACGATGCCCAGGACGATCCCGATCGCCATCGCGATGACCGTCAGCTCGAGCGTGAGGACCACGCCCGCGAGCACGCTCGCATCGAACAGGTACTCGCCCACCGTGCCCCACTCGAACCGCGGGTTCGTCGCCACCGAGGAACCGGCGAGCGCGACCAGCACGAGCACGATCGCTCCTGCTGCCCAGCGCCAGGGATGCCACTGCGGTACGACCTCCAACGGCTTCACGAGTTGTTGACCGTCGCTCTTGTCAGGGCGTTCGCGCTGAGGCCCCACTTGTCGAGCAGTTGGCGGTAGGTGCCGTTGTCCATCAGCTCCTGGACGGCGGCCCGGACGGCCTCCACGAGCTCGTCCTCGCCCTTCGGCAGCACGATGCCGTCGTTGATCGAGCGCCCGTAGGGCTCGCCCAGCTCGAACCGCCCGTCGGACTGCTTGACCTGATAGCCGCCGGACGCCGTGTCGTACAGCGCGGCATCGGCCCGTTCGCTTTGCAGCGCGAGCAACAGGTCTGGCGCGGAGGGGTACTGCTGGACCCGCACGGCCGGATCGCCCTGCCGCTGGCACCGCTGCGACTGCTCCTGGGCGTCGGTGACCTGGTTGGATCCCTTCTGGACCGCCACGGTGCGCCCGCACAGGTCGGCGAGCTTCGCGGGCGCGTCGTCATCGTCGGCCCGCACGAGGATCCCGCCGGAGATCTTGGCGTAGTCGACGAAGTCCGCCTGCGATCGACGCTCTGGCGCGTCACCGATCGCCGAGATCGCACCGTCGAAGCGGCCGGCGGCCAGCCCCGGCAGGATCGCGTCGAACTTCGTCGGCACGATCTGCACCTGGACGCCGAGCACGTCCCCCAGCGCATGGGCGAGGTCGATGTCGAAGCCGACCGGCGTCTTGCTGTCCCCCGCCTCGTAGAACTCGAACGGCGGATAGGAGATGTCACTCGCCAGGCGCAGCGTGCCAGCGGCCCGCAGGTCCTCTGGCAGCTTCGCGTGCAAGCGTGCCGTTGCTCCCTCCGCCGAGGGCTGGGACGTCGTCGACGACGACGAGCTGCTGCCGCAAGCGCCGAGCGCAACGGCGCAGACCGCCACGCTCGTCCAGGACAGCAACCGGTGCCGAGGGCGAATCATGGACACTCTCCTCCGATGAGGCCGTCCGCGCGAAGCGGACACCAAAACAGTAACAATCGTTACCTTACTGGCGACGTTCCTCCCCTGTCAAATCGGGGGCCGCGCCTACCGCTGCAGCACCGCGTCGCAGACCGCGGTGAGCGGAGCGCGCTTCTCGAGGTAGCGATCCGCGCCGACTTCGAGGGTGCGCCGCTCCATCTGCTCGGCGGGGAAGCTGGAGAGCACGACGATCCGCGCAACAGGATGGGCCTCGCGCAGCGGCGGGATGGCCGACAGGCCGTCGCCGCCGGGCATGTCGAGGTCGAGCACGACGACGTCGGGGCGCGCCCGCGCGACGCCCTCCACGCAGGCCGGGCCGTCAGCCGCCTCGCCGACGACCTCGCAGCCACACTCGTCCTCGAGCACCGCGCGCAGCAGTGCCCGGAACTCCGGTACGTCGTCGCAGAGGAACACCCGGACTTCCACCGGGCGCGCACCGTACTCGCCTGCCCGGCCGGCCCCGCCGGTCGTGGACGACCTTTCAGTCCGGCGCGCCGCCTACGCTCGCGTTCCGGTGGCTGTGCTGACGAGGGGGATGGCTCGATGGATCTGCAGCAGCACCTGGACGAGCTGAAGGAGCTCGGCCTCTACCGACGCATGCGCCTGGTGAGCGGGCCGCAGGGCCCGCGCGTGGTGCTCGACGGCAAGCCCGTGCTGCTGCTGTGCTCGTCCAACTACCTCGGGTTGGCCGACCATCCGCGCGTGCGCGAGGCGGCGGCCGACGCGGCGATGCGCTGGGGCGTCGGCGCGGGCGCCTCGCGCGTCGCGTCGGGGACGATGACGATCCACCGGCGCCTCGAGGAGCGGCTGGCCGCCTTCCACGGCACCGGCGCGGCGCTGCTGCACGGGTCCGGCTACCTGGCGGCGCTCGGCGTGGTCGGCGCGCTGGCCGAGCGCGGCGGCCTCGTGCTGTACGACGAGCTCGCGCACCCCGCCCTGGTCGACGGCTGTGCGCTGGCCGGCGCCGAGGCACGCAGCTTCCGCCACGGCGACGTCGACCACCTCGCATCGCTGCTGGCGACGGCGGGCGGACGTTCGCCGCTCGTCGTCACCGACGCGGTCTCGGCCACCGACGGCGACGTGGCCCCGTTGGAGGACCTGGTCGACGCGTGCGCTCGCCACGGCGCCCGGCTCGTCGTCGACGAGTCGCACGGGGTCGGGTGCCTCGGCCCGGGCGGCCGGGGCGCGGTCGCCGACGCCGGGTTGGAGGCGGAGGTCGACGTGCTGATCGGCTCGCTCGGCAAGGCGCTGGGCTCCTACGGCGCCTACGTCGCCTGCGATGCGACCACCGCCCGCTTCCTGGCCAACCGCTCGCGCACCCTGCTCGCCTCGACCGCGCCGCCACCGCCCGCGGCGGCCGGCGCGCTGGCCGCGCTGGAGCTGCTCGTCGAACAGCCGCATCGCGTCGAGCGGCTGCGCACCAACGCGGAGGCGCTGCGCGCCGAGTTGGCCCGCGAGGGCTTCGAGACCGCGGGCTCGACGACCCAGCTCGTCCCGCTCGTCGTCGGGGAGGCCGGCCTGGCGGTCCGGATCCGCGAGCACGCGCTCGAGAACGGCGTCTTCGCCGAGGCGCTGCGGCCGCCGACCGTCGCCGCCGGCACGTCGCGCCTGCGCCTTGCGGTCATGGCGTCGCACACGAAGGACGAGCTGCGCGAGGCGGCCCAGGTCCTCGGCCGCGCCGCCCTGCGCGCCGGGTTCCGGCCGGGCGCGGGGGTCCCGGTCGCCGCCACGCACGGCGTCCCGGCGCGTCCGTTCGACGTCGAGGCCCCGGTCGAGATCGCCCGCGCGGCGTAACGCGGGCGCGTCCGAGCGCGGCCTACGAGGGCAGCTCCCGCGGAAGCCCGAAGGACCCGAGGAGGACGGTGTCGGCGAACCAGGTGATCGCCGCGACGGCGTCCTCCTCAAGCGTCAGCACGAACAGGCCGGTGGGTCGGGCGATCCCCGCCTGGGCGTCCGGGAGGTAGCAGCCGAAGGCCGGCTGGGTGTTGGCCCGGGTCGGCACGACGCGCAGCGGCACGCCGCGCGCCTCCTCCCGATGACGCAGGAAGGCGGCGATCGCCTCGCGTCCCTGGTACTCGAGCGGCACGGGCGGCATCGTCAGCAGGGCGTCGTCGGTGAGAAGCGAGACCATCGCGTCGACGTCGCCGCGCTCGACCGCGTCGGCGAAGCGCCCGGCGAGCTCGCGCTCCCGGGGCGAGCCCGGGCGGGACATGCGTTCGCGGTCGGTGCGATCGCGGGTCGCGAGCGTCGCCCGCGCGCGTTGCAGGGCGCTGTTCACCGAGGCCTCGCTGCGCTCGAGCAGGTCCGCGACCTCTACCGCGCGGAAGCCGAGCACGTCGCGGAGCACGAGGACCGCCCGCTGCCGGGCTGGGAGGTGCTGGAGGGCGGCGACGAACGCCAGCGTCACCGCTTCCTTCGTCTCGTAGCGTGCCTGCGGCCCGGGCGCGGACTCGGCGATCCCTTCGAGCAGCGTGTCGGGGTAGGGCTCGAGCCACAGCGACTCCACGCGGCGCGTGGGCTCGGGGACCTCGAAGGGAAGCCCCGGAGCCTCGCGGGGGCGCCGGCGGCGGTCGCGCAGCGCGTTCAGGCAGCGGTTGGTCGCGATGCGATACAGCCAGGCGCGTCGCGAGTCGCGCTCCTGGTAGCGCTCGAGCCCTCGCCAGGCGGCCAACAGCGTCTCCTGGACCATGTCCTCGGCGTCCTGCACCGAGCCCAGGATCCGGTAGCAGTGGAGGTGGAGCTCGCGGCGGTAGGGATCGGTCAGCGCGCGGAACGCGTCGTCGTCCCCCAGACGGGCGAGACTGAGCGTCCTCTCGCTCACCGCAGGATCGTCGCACACGATGAGTTCCGCTCGCGCGCGGTGTTCCGTCAGGCAGCACGACAACGCCGATGCAAAGGAGCACCGACGTGGGAACGATCGTGATCAGCGAGAACGTCTCGCTCGACGGAGTCATCGAGGACCCGGCCGGCGAGGAGGGGTTCCGGCACGGCGGCTGGGTCGGCCGGATCCAGGACCGCGAAGCGGCCGCCCAGGTCCTGCTCGACGAAGCGCTGCGCGCCAGGGCCCTCCTATTCGGGCGGCGAAGCTACGAGTTCTTCGCCGCACGATGGCCGTCCCGCAGCGGCACCCTGGCGGACCGGTTGAACCGCCTGCCCAAGTACGTCGTGTCCTCGACCCTCGAGGATCCCGCCTGGAGCAACTCGACGGTCCTGACGGGCGACGTGGTGGACCAGGTCTCGCGACTGAAGCAGCAGCTGGACGGAGAGATCGTCGTCTACGGCAGCATCCAGCTCGTGCGCACGCTGCTCGAACACGACCTGGTCGACGAGCTGCGGCTGATGATCTACCCGGTCGTGCTCGGGGCCGGCGAGCGCCTCTTCGGCGCGACCAGCGACCAGCAGCGCATGCGCCTCGTCGACGCCCACACCGGTGACGACGTCGCCTTCCTCACCTACGAGCCCGTCCGAGACGCCCAGCGGGCGTCGCCGTCACACTGACGTCCATGGAGACCCTGCTCGGCGTGTCGCTCGTCCCCGCCGCCGCGACGCTCGACCGCACGCGCACGCTGGCGCGGATGGCCGACGACGCCGGGCTCGACCTGCTCGGCATCCAGGACCACCCCTACCAGGCGCGGTTCGTCGACACGTTCGCGCTGCTGGCGACGGTCCTGGCCGAGACGCGGCGCCTGCGCGTCTTCCCCAACGTCGCCAACCTCCCGCTGCGGCCGCCCGCCGTGCTCGCGAAGACCGCCGCATCGCTGGACCTGCTGAGCGGCGGGCGCTTCGAGCTCGGGCTCGGGGCCGGGGGCTTCTGGGACGCGATCGCGGCCTACGGCGGCTCGCGGCGAGCGCCGGGCGAGTCGGTCGACGCGCTGGACGAGGCGATCCAGGTCATCCGGCTGCTCTGGAGCGGCGAGCGCTCGGTTCGCTTCGACGGCACGCACTACGCGCTGCGCGGCGCGCGCCCCGGCCCGGCGCCCGCCCACGACGTCGGCATCTGGCTGGGCGCCTACAAGCCGCGGATGCTGCGGCTGATCGGCCGCGCCGCCGACGGCTGGGTCCCCTCGCTCGGCTACGCCACGCCCGAGGTGCTGCGCGACGGCCACGCCCGCATCGACGCGGCGGCGGTCGCGGCCGGCCGCGATCCCGGGGCGATCCGCCGCCTCCTCAACGTCGGCGGCACGATCGCGGCGCCCGGTCCCGGCGACACCGCGCCGGCCGGCGACGGCTCGGGCGTGACGGGCCCGCCGGCGCGCTGGGTCGAGACGCTCGGCGCCCTGCGCGAGCTGCGCTTCGACGGCTTCGTCTTCTGGCCGGTCGACGAGACCGCCGAGCAGGTCGAGCGCTTCGCGGCCGACGTCGCGCCCGCGCTGCGCGGATAGCGCGGGCCGCTCAGCGCTCGCCGCTGCCGGCGACCTCGACGATCGAGGCGTCGATGAGCCACTCGACCGGCGCGCGGTCGTCGGTGTAGACCGTGCCGCCCGGCAGCCGCGGCGCCAACCGCGCGGCCGTCGCGTCGGCGACTGGGCGCAGGTCGGCGGGCAGCCCGGCCGCGGCCGCCTGCAGCCGCGCCGCCGACACCTCGGCGGCGCTGGCCACGAGCATCGTGTTCGTCGGCTGGACCGGGTCGCGCACCACGTGCGCGAAGGTCGACGCCAGCGTGCGGCCCAGCACCTGCTCGAGCTTGTGCGACGACTCCGGGTGGCCGACGTTGATGACGACCATGCCGCCCGGCGTCAGGCGGTCCCGGCAGAGCTCGAAGAACTCGCGGGTCGTCAGGTAGAACGGGATGTAGGGCTGACGGTAGGCGTCGACGACGATGAGGTCGTAGCGGGCGTCGGACGCGCGCAGGAACGGCCGCGCGTCGGCGGTGTAGGTGTGCAGCTTCGGGCCGCGCAGGTCGAACCAGCGGCGCCCGAGCTCGGTGAGCTTGCCGTCGATCTCCACCGCGTCGACGCGCGTGCCGGGGAAGTAGTGCCCGTACGCGCGCGCGACCGTCCCGCCCGCGTTGCCCAGGACGGCGATCCGCGCCGGCGGCTGCGCGGCCGGGCGCGTCGCGAACGGCAGCACCAGCGGCTCGTCCCAGTAGTCGCCGGTCAGGTACGAGCGGTCGGGCGGCAGCAGCGAGTGGATCGCCTGCCCTTCGTTGAGCTCCATCCAGCGCGCGCCGCTCGGGCGCTCGATGACGCGCGCGTAGCCGTACTCGGTCTCCACCTCGTCGAGCAGCCGGCTGCCCGGCTCGGCCGCCTTGATCGTGCCGACCGGCAGCACGAGCAGGATCGCGACGGCCAGCGGCGCGAGCAGCGCGCGCCGGGCGAGGCCGAGCGCGGCGGCGATCGCCAGCGAGAGGGCGAAGACGAGGAACGTCCGCCGCGTGCCCAGGAAGGGGATGAGCACGAGCGCGCTGAGGAACGTGCCGGTCAGCGAGCCGAGCGTGGAGATCGCGTAGAGCCGGCCGGTGACCTCCCCGGCGCGGTCGAGCGTGGAGACCGACAGCCGCACCGCGTACGGCGACGCCATCCCGAGCAGCAGCACCGGCACCGCGATCAGCACCAGGACCGCGATCAGCGACCCGACGAACGCCCCGGCGGAGATCGAGTCGAGCGCGTCGACGGCGGTGCGCAGGAACGGCCCGGCCACGAACGGGACCGCGGCCATCAGGGCCGCGGCGATCAGCACCAGTCGGCACAAGCCGCGTAAGGTCGGGTCGCGGTCGGCCGCGCGCCCGCCGATCCAGTACCCGACCGAGAGCGCGACCAGCACGGTCGCGATCGTGTTGGCCCAGATCAGCGTCGAGTCGCCGAAGTACGGGGCCAGCAGGCGCGCGGCGGCGATCTCGGAGCCCAGCGACGAGGCACCGACGACGAACGCGACGGCCTGGATGCGGCGACGCGGGTCGGCCGGGCGAGTCATCCGCCCAGCGTAGGGAGGCTCGGCGCTATCCCCGTCCCCGCCCCAGCAGCCGCCGCCCGCGGGCGGCGCGCAGGCTGGCCACCGCGCCGACGAACGCGAGTGCCGCGGCGCCGGCGGTCCGCAGCGCGCGCGACGCGGCGTCGGGGTCCTGGATCGGCTGGAAGCGCGAGCCCTCCGGCCCGACCTCGATGTAGCCGACCGGGACGGCGCGCAGCGTCCCGCCGCCTCCGCCGCCGCCGCCCTGGTCGTCGGGGCCGCGGCCGAAGCCGCCGCCGCCCTGCGCCCGCACGCGGGCGACCGGGATGATCGTCCGGCCGGCCTCGCGGACCGGTTCGCCGTAGCAGAGCCGCGCGCCACCGAGCTGCTCGACGACGCCGGCCAGCGTCGCCGTCGGCGAGCGCCTGGCGACCTTCTTGCCGTCCTTGGCCATCGAGCGGCTCCGATCAGTCCTCGTAGGGGACGAAGTCCTGCTTGCGGGCGCCGCAGACCGGGCAGAACCAGGTGTCGGGGATGTCGGCGAAGGCGGTGCCCGCGGGGATGCCACCGTCCGGGTCGCCCTCGGCCGGGTCGTAGATGAAGCCGCAGGACTCGCAGATCCACAGCTCGGCTGTCGTCGTCTCGGTCATGGTCCGCACGGTATATCGTCGTCGGCTTGTTCGAGGAGCGCAACACGGGCGACGCGCCCACCACGCCCCGGCCGGCCGCCACGGTGATCGTCCTGCGCGGCGGCGCCGAGACGCTCGAGGTCCTCCTCGTGCAGCGCACGCCGCAGGCGCGCTTCATGGGCGGTGCGTGGGTCTTCCCGGGCGGCGCCGTCGACGGCGACGAGACCGACCGCGCCGCCGGCCGCCGCGAGCTGCGCGAGGAGGCCGCGATCGCGCTCGACGACGACGCGGCGCTCGTCCCGTTCAGCCGCTGGATCACCCCGGCCGTCGCCAAGATCCGCTTCGACACGCTGTTCTTCGTGACGCCGCTGCCCGACGGGGCGCAGCCGGCGGTCGACGGCGCGGAGTGCGTCGACCTGCGCTGGCTGACGCCCGGCGACGCGCTCGACGCGCACCGCCGCGGCGAGATCCTGCTCGTCTTCCCGACGATCAAGACCTTCGAGCAGCTCCGGCAGTTCCCCAGCGCCGACGCGGTCCTCGCCCACGCGCGCACGAGCGAGATCCGCCCGATCGAGCCGGTCGTCGTCGGCACCGGCGAGCACGCGCGGATCATGCTCCCCGAGGACGCCGAGCGCGAGCAGCGCGGCTGACGCTCAGGCCGTCTCGTCGGCGATGACGTGCGAGACGGCGTTGATGAGCGCCAGGTGCGTGAACGCCTGCGGGTAGTTGCCGAGGTGGCGCCCGCTCTCGGCGTCGAGCTCCTCGGCGTAGAGGAAGAGCGGGCCGGCGTAGGAGAGCAGCCGCTCGCAAAGCGCCCGCGCGCGCTCCTTCTCGCCGATCTCGCTGAGCACGCTGACCAGCCAGAACGAGCAGATCAGGAACGTTCCCTCGCGGCCGTGCAGGCCGTCGTCCGTCTCGTCGACCTGGTAGCGCAGCACGAGCCCGTGCTCGGTCAGCTCCTCGGCGATCGCCGCCGCAGTGGCGCGCACGCGCGAGTCGTCGCCCGGCAGGAAGCGCTGCAGGGGGAGCAGCAGCGTCGAGGCGTCCAGCGCGTCGGTGTCGTAGTGCTGGCGGAAGACGCCGCGCTCGCTGACGCCGCGCTCGAGGACCTCGGCGTGGATCTCGTCGGCGATCGCGCGCCAGCGCTGCGCCAGCTCGGTCTCCCCGCGCAGCGTGGCCAGCTCGGCGCCGCGATCCATCGCCACCCAGCACATCACCTTCGAGGAGACGTAGTGCTGCGGCGCGCCGCGCGCCTCCCAGATCCCCTGGTCGGGCTCGCGCCACACGCGGGCGGCGGCCTCGACCTGGTCGACGAGCACCGGCCACAGCCGCTCGGGGATGTGGTCGGACGCCTTCGTGTGGATGTAGACGGAGTCGAGCACCGCGCCGTAGACGTCGTTCTGGCGCTGGTCGAACGCGCCGTTGCCGATCCGCAC
>CAYRCB010000015.1:0-170847 GCA_964422645.1 uncultured Solirubrobacteraceae bacterium
CTACTGGGGCCACGTCAACCCGATCGGCCCGCGCGGCGTCTACGACGAGGCCAAGCGCTACGCCGAGGCGCTGACGATGGCCTATCACCGCCAGCAGGGCGTCGACACGTCGATCGTGCGGATCTTCAACACGTTCGGGCCTCGCATGCGCCCCCACGACGGGCGCGCGATCCCGACCTTCCTGCGCCAGGCGCTCCAGGACCGGCCGCTGACCGTGTTCGGCGACGGCAGCCAGACGCGGTCGTTCTGCTTCGTGGCCGATCTGGTGCGCGGGATCATCAGCCTGGCCGAATCCGGGTACCACCACCCGGTCAACGTGGGCAACCCCGACGAGTACACCCTGCTGCAGCTGGCCGAGGCGGTCATCGAGGTGACCGAGTCCAAGTCCGAGATCGTCTTCGAGGCGCTGCCGACCGACGACCCGCAGGTCCGCCAGCCCGACACCTCGCTCGCGCGCGAGATCCTGGGCTGGGAGCCGGAGATCAGCCTGCGCGAAGGACTGCGCCGGACCATCGAGGAGGCGGGGGTCGAGACCCTCGTCGGCGACGGACTGCGCTGACCGCCCCCGAACACAACTTCTGAACGGCTGCCTCGTTGCAGCGGATTGGAGCAATGGCGCAAGAGACAGCGCAATCCGGGAAGGAACGCACCCGCCCCGGGGACGGCATCCCGTATGTGCGCACGCCGACGTATGCGCCGCCGGGCGTCGACATGCGCCGCAAGCGCCCGCCCGCTCTGTCGTTCCTGCTGCGGATGGAGACCGCGCGCCGCACCGCGCGGGTGCTGTCGCTCATGGCGCTGGACCTCGCCGCGGTCGTCCTGGCGATCTTCACGGCGCTGGCGCTGAAGGCGATCCTCCGCGACGGGCTGGACGCCAGCGCGGTGTGGCACCAGACGAAGGACATCGTCTCCTTCGCCTACCTGCTGACGGTCCTGCTCTTCGCGCGCTCCGACCTCTACGCCGACCGCGCCGCCCGACCCGGCCTCACCCGGATCGTCGCCTGCCTCTTCCAGGTGACGCTGGTCGCGCTGATCTTCGCGCTGGTCAACGGCGAGGACTTCTCCAGCTACTACATCTTCTACGGGTCGCTGTTCTTCGGGATCGTCTACGTCGCGGGCTTCCGCTACGTGTACGAGGGTCTGACCGGGGCGATCCTGCGGGCGGCCGGCTACCAGCGCCGCGCGGTGCTGATCGGGACCGGCGGGCACATCGAGGACGTCGCCCACGCGCTGGCCGACGCGCCGCATTCGCCGATCAACGTCGTCGGCTTCGTCTCGCTGACCCCGCGCCCCGACAACGGCCTGCGCTCGCTGGGGCGCTTCGACACGCTCGACGAGACGCTGCGCCAGCACCGCATCGACGAGGTCATCATCGCCGACCCGGACTTCCCGCAGGACAAGGCGGTCGACCTCGTGGACCGCTGCCACGCGATGGGCGTGCGGGTGCGGATCGCGCCGTCGACGATGGAGATCCTCGTCCACCGCGCGGAGTTCGTCCCCGGCCAGTCGGTGCCGCTCTTCGAGCTGCGCCCGCCGGTCTTCGAGGGCTTCGACTACTTGCTGAAGCGGACGTTCGACCTGGTCGGCGCGACCATCCTGCTGATCCTCTTCAGCCCGGTGCTGCTCGCCGCCGCGCTGGCGGTGAAGCTGACCTCGCGCGGCCCGATCCTCTACCGCTCGGTGCGGCCGGGGATCGGCGGCCGGCCGTTCGCCTGCTTCAAGTTCCGCACGATGTACCACGGCGCGGACCTCCAGCAGGCGGAGCTCGAGGCGCTCAACGAGGCGGGCGGGGCGATCTTCAAGATCCGCGACGACCCGCGCGTCACCCCGGTCGGGCGCTTCCTGCGCCGCTACTCGATCGACGAGCTGCCCCAGCTCATGAACGTGCTGCGCGGCGAGATGTCGCTCGTGGGCCCGCGGCCGCTGCCCGAGCGCGACTACGAGCGGCTGGAGAACTGGCACAAGAAGCGCTACCTCGTCATGCCCGGCATCACCGGTCTCTGGCAGGTCTCGGGCCGCTCGGAGCTGGACTTCGACGACCTCGTGCGGCTCGACTTCCTCTACCTCGAGCGGTGGTCGGTCTTCCTCGACCTGACCATCCTGCTGAAGACGCTGCCGGCCGTGCTCACGCGCCGCGGCGCGTTCTGAGCGGCGGCCACGCGACCTGCCACGGCCGCAGCCGCCGGTCGTGCAGCAGCGCGCGGGCGGCGGCGCGCCCCGAGACGCCGTGGATCGCGCCGGCCGGATGGGTCGATGCGCCCGCGACGTAGAGGCCGCCGACCGGCGTGCGGTGGCGCGCCAGCGCGGGCGCCGGCCGGAAGAGCAGCTGCTGGTCGAGCTCGTAGGAGCCGCCGCCGAGGTCGCCGTCGACGAGCGACGGGTCGTCGCGCTCGGTCTGGCGCGGCGAGCGCGTGGCGCGGGCGAGGACGCGGCTGGTGAAGCCGGGCGCGAAGCGCTCCAGCTGCGCCTCGATCCGCTCGGCGACCGTGTCGTCGTCCTCGCGCGGGTCCGCCGGCACGTGGCCGTAGACGTAGAGCGTGTGGCGGCCGGCGGGCGCGCGGGTCGGGTCGTGCAGCGACTGCTGGCCGACGACGAGGGCGGGGCGCTGCGGGAGGATCCCGCGTGACGCCTCCTGCGCGGCGCGCTCGAGCTCCTCGAGCTCGGCGCCGACGTGCACCACGGTGGCGGCGCGAGCCTCGGGTGCGCTCCACGGCACCGGGCCGTCGAGCGCGTAGTCGACCTTGAAGGGCGCGGTGCCCGAGCGAAAGCGCCGCAGCCGGCGGTGGAGGCGCTCGGGCAGGGCGCCGTCGGGGACCAGTCGGGCGAGCACGCGCGCGGTGACCGTGGAGAGGACCGCGTCGGCCGGCAGCTCCTCGCCGGTCGTCAGGCGGACGCCGGCCGCGCGCCCGCGGCGGACGAGGATCGTCGCGACGCTCGCGTCGCAGCGGATGTGGGCGCCCTCGCGCTGCGCCCGCCGGACGAGGGCGCCGACGAGCTCGCCCATGCCGCCGCGCGCCAGCGGCCATCCGTGGACGTGGCCGGCCAGTTGGAGGAGGAAGCCGAACGCGCCGCTGCCGGCTGCTCCGGGTGCGAGCCCCGAGTGCTGGGCCGAGGCCGCCAGCCAGGCCGTCGCGCGGCGGTCGCCGTCGAAGAGGTCCAGGCCCAGCGCCTCGACCGACCCCAGCAGCCGCCGCGCCCATTCGCCGAGCTCGCCGCGCAGGGCGGCGGCGAGGCGCAGAGGAGGGAAGACCGGGGGCAGCGGATGCAGGACGGTGGCCAGCAGCGCGTCGGCGTGCGGCAGGACGGTCCGCATCGCGGCGTCCCAGCCGCGGCCGGCGGGGCCGAGCGAGGCGACGGTGGCCGCGACGTCGCGGTGGAGGGCGAGCGCGGTGCCGTCGTCGAACGGGTGGGCCACGACGAGGGGCGGGGCGATCCAGGCGACGTCGAGCTCGAGCTCGCGGATCGCCGGCGACGCGACGGCCATCGGCCCGAACGCCGCGCAGTGGTCGTGGACGAAGCCGGGCAGCGTCGCGGTGACGGAGCGGGTGGCGCCGCCCGGCTGCGGGGCGTGCTCGAGGACGGTGACGTCGAGGCCGTGGGCGGCGAGGTGGATCGCCGCGACCAGCCCGTGGTGGCCGGCGCCGACGACGAGCACGCGACCGCTCATGGTGCGCGGGGCGGCGCGGAGACCGCGGGCCGTCCCGGCCGGTCGCCGCGCCGCCGCAGGACGCGCCGGTCGTCGGGCAGCCGCAGCGTGACGCGCGCCGTGTCGAGGTGCTCGAGCAGCGCCTGGGCGTACTTGCGCGAGGTCTCGAGCTCGTCGCGCAGCCGCGCCAGGGTGAGCTCGCCCTCGGCTTCGAGGATCGCGACGGCGCGCTCGGCCACGGCGGCGAGCGCGTCGGGGTGGGCGTGCAGGTCGCGCCCGATCCGCACCGCGCGGCCGTGGGCGCGCAGGGCGGCCAGGTGCGCGGCGTCGGCGCCGAGCTGTGCCGTCGACGGCGGCTCGTGGCCCGCGGCGCGCAGCCGCTCCTCGAGCGCGAGGGCCTCGGGGGTGAGCGGCGGGCGTGGCGGTCCCGGGGCGGGTGCGGGCGAGGCCGCGCCGGCGCCGGCGCCGCGGTCGCCGGATGCCGAGACGACCGTGGTCGGTGTGGCGGCGTCGGTGGTCGGGGCGGCGGCGGCACCGGCCTGCGGGGCGGAGGCGATGGTGGCGTCGGTGGTGTTCGGGGCGGCGCCGGTGTGCGGGGTGGCGGGGGCAGCGGCATGGGTGGTGTGCGGGGCGGCGTTGGCAGCGGCGGCGAACCCGGCCTGCGGGGCGGCGCGTCGCGCGCTCGTCTGCGTCGGCGCGGCAGGCGGTCGCGAGCCGCGGCGGCGAACGGCGACGATCGTGCCGCCGCCGAGCGTGTCCGGCGGCGCGGTCGAGCGGATCACGAGGCGGTCGCCGGGGCGGGCGAGCAGCGGGCGGCGCGCGCGGACGCGCCAGCGGCCCGCGCCGAGGTCGGTGAGCCGCGCCGGCGACTCGCGCGTGCCGTGGTGGACGTGGACGTGCCCGGTCGGCGGCGCGCGCAGCTCGAGCGTCGCCTCGACGACCCACGTCGGCGCGAGGTCCGCGTCCGCGCCGGCGATCGCGTCGCCGCGTCCGACCTCCTCGCGCCCGACCCGGGCCAGGTTCACCGCGACGCGCTGTCCCGCCGCGGCCCGCTGCACCGCGCGGTCGTGGACGTGCAGCCCGCGGATCCGCGCCGGCCGCCCCGACGGCAGGAGCCGCACGGTCGCGCCGCCCTCCAGCACACCCGACCACAGCGTCCCCGTCACGACCGTGCCGGCACCCTTCACGGTGAACACGCGATCGACGTGCAGGATCGGGGCGCCGCCCCGCGCGGCTCGCCCGGGGCGCCCGGCCGCCACGCCGGCGAGCGCCGCGACCAGCGCTCCGAGCCCTTCCCCGGTCCGCGCGGAGCACGGGACGATCGGCACGAGCCCCTCACCGTCGGCCTTCCCGCCACCGCCGTGTGGCGATCTCGCCACCGCCATGGTGGTCAGATCGCCACACGTCCCTGGAGTGGTCGGGCGGTCGAGGCGGTCGCCGGGCGTGGTGGCGCGGTCGAGGCGGTCGCGGGGCGTGGTGGCGCGGTCGAGGAGGTCGCGGGGCGTGGTGGCGCGGCCGAGCAAGTCGCGGGCCTGCGCCGCGGCGCAGGCCGGGTCGGCCAGGTCCGCCTTCGTGATCGCGACCACGCCGTCGTCGACACCGAGCGCGCGCAGGACCGTCCAGTGCTCGATCGTCTGCGGCATCACGCCGTCGTCGGCGGCGATCGCGAGCAGGAAGAGGTCGATGCCCGTCGCGCCCGCGACCATCGTGCGAACGAAGCGCTCGTGGCCGGGGACGTCGACGACCGAGAGGCGCCGCCCGTCCGCCAGGTCGAGCGGCGCGTAGCCGAGCTCGATCGAGATGCCGCGCTCGCGCTCGGCGGCGAGGCGGTCGGTCTCATGACCGGTGAGCGCGCGCACGAGCGCCGTCTTGCCGTGGTCGATGTGGCCGGCGGTGCCGAGGGTCAGCGGTGCGGTGACCCCGGTCGGCGCCGGCGTGTCCGCGGCACTGTCGCCAACGTTGGGCGGGCCCGCCGCCGCGCCGGATCGACGGGCCGCGCTCATCCCCGCACCGCGGCGACGGCCGCCGCCGCGAGGTCGATCTCGTCGTCGGCGAGCGTCCGGGGGTCGAGCAGCAGCTCGCCGGCGTGGATGCGGCCGAGGAGCGGCGGGTCGCCCGCGCGCAGGGCGCGCGCCAGTCCGTCGGGCCCGCGCGGGCCGGCATCGAGCGCGACCGCCGGTCCCGGCAGCTCCAGCAGCGGCAGCGCGCCGCCGCCGACCCGCGCGACGCTCTCGACGATCCGGTCGCCGGTCGCCTGCGCGAGCCGCCGCGCCCGCGCGGTGAGCACCTCGGGTGCAGTGTCGAGCATCGCCAGCACGGGGATCTCCCGGCGTGCCAGCTCCGGGGCGCGGTACAGCGCCAGCGTCGCCTCGAGCGCCGCCAGCGACAGCTTGTCGATGCGCACGGCGCGGGCCAGCGGGTGGGCGCGGCAGGCGGCGACGGCCTCCCGGCGGCCCACGAGCACGCCGGCCTGCGGCCCTCCGAGCAGCTTGTCGCCGGAGAACGCGACGACCGCGGCGCCCGCGCGGACCGACCGGCGCACGCGCGGCTCGCCGGCCAGCACGGGCAGTTCGTCGGCCAGCACGCCGGAGCCGACGTCGTCGACGACCGGCACGCCGAGCTCGCAGAGCGCCTCGATCTCGACCTCCTCGACGAACCCGACCGTGCGGAAGTTCGACGGGTGCGCCCGCAGGATCGCGGCGGTCTCGGGCCGCAGCGCGGCGCGGTAGTCGGCCAGCCGCGTGCGGTTCGTCGTGCCGACCTCCACCAGCCGCGCGCCCGCCTGGGCGATCACCTCGGGCACGCGGAAGGCGCCGCCGATCTCGATGAGCTGCCCGCGCGAGACGACGACGTCGCGGCCCGGCCCGGCGAGCGCGGCGACGGCGAGCAGTGTCGCGGCCGCGCAGTTGTTCACGGCCAGCGCGGCCTCGGCGCCGGTCAGCTCGCACAGCAGCGCGGCGACGTGGTCGTGGCGCGAGCCGCGCGCGCCGCGCTCCAGGTCCAGCTCGAGGTTCGCGTAGCCGGCGGCGATCCGGGCGACCGCCGCCTGGGCCGTCGGCGCGAGCGGTGCGCGGCCGAGGTTCGTGTGGACGACGACGCCGGTCGCGTTCAGCACCCGGCGCAGCGACGGCGCCAGCCGCGCCCGCGCCGCCTCGACGAGGTCGCGCTCGTCCACCGGCTCGCCCGCCAGCAGCGCCGCGCGCCGCGTCGCCAGCTCGGCGCGAGCGGCCGCGATGGCCGCCGACTCGGTCGCGGCGGCGTCGCCCGCGCGGGCGCCCTCCACGGCCGGGACGTCCGCCCGCTCGGTCGCTCGGACGACCTCCGCGGCGAGGCGGTCGACCGAGGGCAGCGCGCGCAGGCGAGGATCGACGGTCACGCCCCGCTTCGTTCCCCGCCACGCGCGATCCAAGCGGGGTGGGTCGACCTGACCCCGCCGAGCGGAGCGGCGAAGGAGTCGAACCTCCCAACCGCGGGGCTGCCGCGGCCTCCCGGTTTTGAAGACCGATCGGGCCACCGGGCCCATGCCGCTCCAGGCGCGCCTACCGTACCCGCAGCGCGCCCGCCGTACCCGCGACGAGGCGACCGACGATCGCGCCCGGCACCGCGTCCGCGTGCTCCGGCGCGATCGCCACGAGCAGGCCGCCGGACGTCGTCGCATCGGTGACCAGCCGCCGCCGCCACTCCGCCACGCCGGCGTCGAACCGGGTGAAGCCCTCCGCGTAGGCCCGGTTGCGGCGGCTGCCGCCCGCGACCGCGTCCTCGCCGCGCAGCAGCGCCTCGACGCCCGCCAGCGCCGGCACCGCCCCGGCGTCGACCTCGGCCGCCACCCCGCTGGCCGCCGCCAGCTCGTGCAGGTGCACGAGCAGCCCGAAGCCGGTCACGTCGGTCATCGCATGCGCACCCGCCGCCCGTGCGGCCGCGCTCGCGTCCGCGTTCAGCTCCACCATCGTCGCGACCGCGGCGCCGAGGAGGCCGTCGGCGCCCGCGACGCCCCGCTTCAGCGCCGTGGCGATCGCCCCCACGCCGAGCGGCTTGGTCAGCACGAGCGCGTCGCCGACCCGTCCGCCCGCGTTCGTCAGCACCGCATCCGCCCGCACGGTCCCGGTCACCGCGAGCCCGAACTTCGGCTCGGGGTCGTCGATCGAGTGGCCGCCGACGACGATCGCCCCCGCGGCGCGGACGACGTCCAGCCCGCCGCGCAGGATCGCCCGCAGCACGTCCGCGCCGAGCCGCTCCAGCGGATAGGCGACGAGGCTCAGCGCGCTGAGCGGCGTGCCGCCCATCGCGTACACGTCCGAGAGCGCGTTGGCCGCCGCGATCCGCCCGAAGTCGTAGGGATCGTCGACGATCGGCGTGAAGAAGTCGACGGTCTGGACGAGCGCCAGCTCCGGCGTCACGCGCACCACGCCCGCGTCGTCGGAGGTCTCGGGACCGACGAGCAGGCGCGCGTCGTCGCCGCGCGGCAGCGAGCGCAGCAGCGGCGCCAGCTCGGCGGCCGGCAGCTTGCAGCCGCACCCCGCGCCGTGGGAGAGGGACGTCAGCGGGACGGCGGCGACCCCGGCCATGCCACCGGAGCCTGCCCGCACGGCGCCTCGCCAAACGCCCGCGTCAGCGCCGCCCAGCGGATTGACCGCGCAACCGCCGGGGCAAGCACTGCGCCGTGGTGGACACGCGCCACGAGTACGCCGGGCTGGCCGACCTCTACCTGCCGATCGCGCTCGCCGTCTTCGGCCTCGTCGCGCTGACGTTCGTCCTCCTCCTGTGGCGCTTCCGCGCGAGCCGGCGCGCCGACGCCGACCAGCGCGCCGAGCACCTGCCGCTCGAGCTGGCGTGGGTGGCGGTCGTCGCGGCGATCGTCGCGGTGCTCGTCGTCGCGACGTTGCGGGTCGAGGACCGCGTCGACGCGGTGGCCCAGGAGCCGGCGATGACCGTCCACGTCACCGCCGCCAAGTGGGAGTGGCGCTTCACGGGGCCCGACGGGCGCACGACCACGGGGACCGTCACCGTCCCGGCCGGCCGGACGATCCGCTTCGACGCGGTCTCGCTCGACGTGCTGCACGACTTCTGGATCCCCGACGTGCGCTTCCAGCGCCAGGTCTGGCCCGACCACCGCGAGCGCTTCGACCTCGTCTTCCCGCACCCGGGCCGCTACCAGGGCGTCTGCGCGTGGTTCTGCGGCCTGCGCCATCAGGACATGCGCTTCGTGGTGGTCGCGCGATGACGACGACGACCGCGCCCGCCCGCGCGCCGCTCTCGATCCTCGAGCTGGTCGGCTCGACCGACCACAAGCGGATCGCGCGGCGGATGATCGCCGCGTCGCTGGCGTTCTTCCTGGCCGGCGGCGTGATGGCGCTCGTCATGCGCTCCGAGCTGGCCCAGCCCGGCCTCCAGGTGGTCTCGACCTCGGCCTACAACGCGCTCTTCACGATGCACGGGTCGACGATGATCTACCTGTTCCTGACGCCGATGGCGCTCGCGCTCGGCGTCTACCTCGTGCCGCTGCAGGTCGGCGCGAGCGCCATCGCGGCACCCCGCGTCACGCTCGCCGGCTTCGCCCTCTACCTGGCCGGCGGGGTCGCGATGTACCTGGGCTTCCTCACGACCGGCGGGCCGGGGCGCGCGACGTGGATCGGCGTCGACCCGCTCTCGAACACGATCAACACACCGGGGGTCGGCATGGACCTCTGGGTGCTGGGCGTCGGCGTGGCGACGCTCGGCCAGCTGCTGATCGGCGCCTGCATCCTGGCCACCGCGCTGCGCCGGCGCGCGCCCGACATGACGCTCAAGCGGATGCCGGTCTTCACGTGGACGATGGTGGCGACCTGCCTCATGGTCTGCTTCGCCTTCCCCGTGCTCGTGGTGGCGATGGGGCTGCTGTGGGTCGAGCGCCAGGCCGGCGGGATCTTCAGCGCCAGCCCCAACGGGCCGATCGCCTACCAGCAGCTGTTCTGGTTCTACGGGCATCCCGTCGTCTACGTGATGTTCTTCCCGTTCGTCGGCGCGGTCGCCGAGGTGATCGCGACCTTCTCGGGCCGGCGGTTCTTCGGCTACTCGCTGTTCGTCTTCTCGATCCTCGCGTTCGCCGCGCTGTCGACGAGCGTGTGGGCGCACCACCTGTTCACCAGCGGCCGGGTGACGAACCGCTACTTCGCGCTCACGTCGACGCTCATCGCGATCCCGGCGGGCATCGAGTACTTCGACCTGCTGGGGACGCTGTGGCGCGGGCGGATCCGCTTCAGCGTGCCGTTCCTGTTCGCCGCCGGGTTCGTCGTCCAGTTCCTGATCGGCGGGCTGACGGGGATCTGGGTCGCGTCGCCGCCGCTGGACTACCACGCCAACAACTCGTACTTCGTCGTCGCCCACTTCCACTACACGCTGTTCGCCGGCAGCGCGTTCGGGCTGTTCGCGGCGCTGTACTACTGGTGGCCGAAGGTCACCGGGACGCTGCTGCGCGACGGGCTCGGCCGGCTCCACTTCGGCGCGCTCGTGATCGGGACGAACCTCGCGTTCTTCCCGATGTTCCTGCTCGGCCAGGACGGGATGACGCGGCGGATCGCCGACTATCCGTCGCGCGAGGGCTGGGGGACGCTGAACCTGCTCTCGACGATCGGGGCGTTCCTCATCGCGGTGGGGATCGCGGCCTTCCTGGTCAACGTGGCGGTGTCGCTGCGGGCGCGGCGGCCGGCGGGAGACGATCCGTGGGACGGCCAGACGCTCGAATGGGCGACGAGCTCGCCGCCGCCGCGCGACAACTTCGTCGCGCTGCCGCCGGTGCGCTCGTACGCGCCGCTCCTGGATCGCAAGCAAGCGCGGGAGGCGGCGGGGTGAGGGTGCTCGTCGGCTGGGGCGCGATGCTGCTCGCCGGCGCGGCGCTCATGTTCGCGTTCGGGCCGACGCGGATCGAGGTCGCGCTCCTGGGCGGGGCGGCCGCGGCGTGCATGGTCGCTGGCCTGATCGTCTGGCGCGTGCGGGGCGGGCGCACGCGGCCGGTCGCGTCGCGGTCGGCGTCGACGACGCTCGCGGCGATCGGGGTCGCGTTGATGGTCTTCGGCGCCGAGCTCGGCCCGTGGCTGCTGCTGATCGGCGCCGGGGTGACGGCGATCGGCGCCGGCGGCGTGCTGCGCGAGCGGTGGGAGGAGCGGCGGTGATGGGGGCGGTCGTCCCGGCGGCGCTGCTCGCGCTGTATGGGTGGGGTGTCGTGCGGGTGAGCGCCGCCGCGCCGGACGGCCGGCGCGCACGACGTGCGCCGGGTCGCGGCGACGCCGCGCGGCCGCCCCGCGGACGGACGGCGCGGGTCGCGCGGCGTGCCCCATGGCCATGGCTGCGCACGCTCGCCTTCGCCGCCGGCTGCGCCCTGCTCGCCGCGGCGCTCGCCGGCCCGATCGAGGCGCGCTCGGACGGCGATCTGCGCTGGCACATGGTCCAGCACCTGCTCGTCGCGACCGCGGCGCCGGCGCTGCTGGCGCTCGGCGCGCCGGTCCGCCTCGCGCTCGCCGCGCTCCCGCCGGCGGGCCGCCGCGCGCTCGGCCACGCGCTGCACCGGCCGCTCGTGCGGCTGCTCGCCCATCCGGCGGTGGCGGCGGCGCTGGCGGCGGGGACGATGGTGGTCGTCCACCTGACGAGCCTGTTCGACGCCGCGGCGACGGCGCCGCTCCTGCACGCGACGGAGCACGCCGCGCTGTTCTGGACCGCGCTGCTGGCATGGATGGCCGTCCTCGCGGTCGACCCGCTCCCGCATCGGCCCGACGCGGTCGGCGCCCTGGCCTGGATCTCGGTGACGATGGTGGCGATGACCGGCGTCGGCGCGGCGCTGGCCACCGACGACCACGCCCGCTACGCGCACTACCCGTCGGTCGCCGCCCAGCACGACGCCGGCACGATCATGTGGCTCGGCGGCGCCCTGCTGCTGGTGCCGGCCGCGGTCGGCGTGTCGATGTGGGCCCTCGACCGCGAAGAGCGCCGGCAGCGCCGGCGCGAGGCAGCGCTCGACGCGACCCGCGCGGAGGCGGGGCGATGAGCGGCCGCGCGTCCCGCGGCCGCCGCCTCGCCGCGTGGGCGCTCGCGGTCGTCGCGCTCGCCGCGGGCGCCTACGGGACGACGGCGTTCGCCGCTGCAGGCGGCGGCGGGAAGGAGGATCGCGGCGCCGGGCCGAGCGCGACGGGCGCGGCGGCGGCCGCCGGCGATCCGGCGAGCGCGGCCGCCTCGCGGGGCGACCCCGCCGCCGGCCGCCAGCTCTTCCTCGCCGCCTGCGCCTCCTGCCACGGCCGCGACGCGCGCGGGATCGCCAACCGCGCCCCCACGCTCTACGGCGCCGGCGCCCAAGCCGCCGACTTCTACCTGCGCACCGGCCGCATGCCGCTGTCGGAGCCCGACGACGTGCCCGTCCGCGCGCCGGTCCAGTACTCCGAGCGCGAGATCGAGGACCTCGTTGCCTACGTCGCCTCGCTCGGCGGCCCACCGATCCCGCACGTCGACCCGGCCGCCGGCACGCTCGCCCGCGGCCGCCAGGTCTTCCTCGACAACTGCGCCGGCTGCCATCAGATCGTCGGCCGGGGCGGGATCGTCACCGGCGCGATCGCCCCGCCGCTGCAGGAGGCCAGCGCGACCGAGATCGCGGAGGCCGTGCGCGTCGGTCCCTACCTCATGCCGCCGTTCAGCGACCGCCAGATCGACCAGGCCGACCTGAACGCGCTCACGCGCTACGTCCTGTGGACGCGCGACACGCCCAACGAGGGCGGCTGGGGGATCGGCGAGCTCGGCCCGATCCCCGAGGGCATGGTCGCGTGGCTCATCGCGATCGCCGCGCTGCTCGGCGTCGCCCGGCTCATCGGGGAGCGCACGCCATGAACCTGCTCGGCCGCCTGCTCGCCGCGCTGGCCATCTGGCGTCGCGTCGTGCGCAACCGCCGGGACACCACCGGGCTGCCGGAGCCGCCGATCGACCCGCGCGCCCGCCGCCTGCAGCGCAACCGCCGCGCCGAGGCGCTCGTCGCCGCGTTCCTCTTCGCCGCCGCGCTCGCCGCCGTCGCCTTCGTCGTCCTCTACGTCGTCGACGACGACACCCAGCTGCTCGGCCTCGCCGCCGGCCTCGCGCTCGCCTTCCTCGCCGTCGCCCTCATGGTCGCCAGCCTGCGGGTCGTCCCCGACGTCACCGAGGTCGAGGCGCGGCCCGCGCTCGACGACCGCGCGGGTCAGCACGAGGTCGCCGACGAGCTGCGCGCCGGGCTGGACGGCGTCACGCGTCGCAAGCTGCTGCTGGCCGCCGGCGGCGCTGCCGGCGCGGCGGTCATGGCCGCCGCGGTCGTGCCGGCGGCATCGCTCGGTCCGCGCGTCGGCGACCGCCTCGCGCGGACGCCGTGGCGCCGCGGGACCCGGCTCGTCCGCGCGGACGACCAGCCGCTGCTCGCCGCCGACGTCACCCCGGGCGCGTTCGTCACCGCGTTCCCGCAGGGCGCCGACCGGCGCGAGCTGGGCTCGCCGGTGATCCTCGTGCGCCTCGACCCCGCCACGCTCCGCCTCCCGCCCGAGCGCGCGGGCTGGGCCCCGGACGGCATCGTCGCCTACTCGAAGATCTGCACCCACGCCGGCTGCGCGATCGCCCTCTACCGCAGCCCGAAGTACGAGCCGACGTCCAGGCCGCCGGGCCTCGTCTGCCCGTGCCACTACTCGACCTTCGACCCGGCCCGCGCGGCGAAGGTGGTCTTCGGCCCCGCCGGTCGGCCCCTGCCGCAGCTCCCGCTGGCCATCGACCCACAGGGCGTCCTGCGCGCCGCCGGCGGCCTCTCGGGCCCGGTCGGCCCGGCGTGGTGGGGGGTGTCGAGCGCGTGAGCCTCACGCGCCGCACGCGCGACCCACTCGCCGAGCCCGTCCGCTTCGTCGACGAGCGCCTCGGCGCCGCCTCGCTCCTCAAGGCGACGCTCAAGTACGTCTTCCCCGATCACTGGTCGTTCCTGCTCGGCGAGATCGCGCTCTACGCGTTCCTCGCGCTCGTCGCCACCGGGACCTACCTCGCGCTGTTCTTCGTCCCGAGCACGAGCGAGACCGTCTACGACGGCGGCTACGCGCCGCTGCGGGGCGCGACGATGTCGGAGGCCTACGCGTCGACGCTGCATCTCTCCTTCGACGTGCCCGCCGGCCTGCTCATCCGCCAGGCCCACCACTGGGCGGCGCTCGTCTTCGTCGCCGCGATCGTCGTGCACCTCATGCGGATCTTCTTCACCGGCGCGTTCCGCAAGCCGCGCGAGCTGAACTACCTCGTCGGCGTGACCATGCTCGGCCTCGCGATCCTCGAGGGCTTCGCCGGCTACTCGCTGCCCGACGACCTGCTCTCCGGGATGGGACTGGCCATCGCCTACAGCGT
The DNA here is from genome assembly GCA_964422645.1 of uncultured Solirubrobacteraceae bacterium. GTDB lineage: Bacteria > Actinomycetota > Thermoleophilia > Solirubrobacterales > Solirubrobacteraceae > Capillimicrobium. The sequence goes on from CAYRCB010000015.1 coordinate 14,006, forward strand.
CGCGCTCTCGATCCCGCTGGTCGGCGGCCAGCTCGGGATGCTCATCTGGGACGGCCCGTTCCCCGGCTCCGACCTCTTCGAGCCGCGGCTGTTCATCGCCCACGTCTTCGTCCTGCCCGCGATCATCGCGACGCTCATCGCGCTGCACCTGGCGATGGTCGTGCGCCAGCGCCACACGCAGTTCCCCGGGCCGGGGCGCACGGAGCGCAACGACGTCGGCACGCCCCTGTGGCCCGGCTATGCGCTGCGCTCGCTGGGCTGGATGTGCGCGGTCTTCGCCGTGCTCGCGCTGCTCGGCGGCCTGATCCAGATCAACCCGATCTGGCTCTGGGGCCCCTACGACCCGTGGCAGGCCACCAATGGCGCCCAGCCCGACTGGTTCCTGGGCTGGCTCATCGGCGGGCTGCGGATGATGCCCAACTGGGAGCCGCGCTTCTGGGGGCACACCTGGATCCCCAACCCGTTCTTCGGCGGCGCGCTCTTCCCCACCGTCGTCTTCGCCGTCCTCTACGCCTGGCCGTGGCTCGAGCAGCGCTTCATCACGCGCGACCGCACCCGCCACGAGCTGCTGGATCGCCCGCGCGACAACCCGTGGCGGACCGCGATCGGCACCGCGTTCTTCACCTGGGTCTTCACCGTCTTCGCCGCGGGCGCCGCCGATCGCCTGCTGCTGTCGGTCGGCTTCCCGTACGAGGGCCAGGTGTGGTTCTTCCGCTTCGCCGCGGTGATCCTGCCGTTCGTCACCGGCTGGATCGCGCTGCGCGTGTGTCGCGAGCTGCGCGCCCGGGAAGAGGGATCACCGTGACGCCGCGCGTGCCGTTGCCGCCGTTCCTGCGCCAGCTCCAGGGCGATCCGCTCGGCCTCGGCCGCGCCGCCCAGTCGCGCCGCTCGCGCGAGCTGACGCCGCGGACGAAGACCGCCGACCGCGTGGTGCAGTCGGTCTGCCCGTACTGCGCCGTCGGCTGCGGGCAGAAGGTCTACGTCAAGGACGAGCGGGTCGTCCAGATCGAGGGCGACCCCGACTCGCCGATCTCACGCGGCCGGCTGTGCCCGAAGGGGTCGGCGTCGGAGGCCTACGTCAACAGCCCGGTCCGCGAGCACAAGGTTCGCTACCGCCGCCCGCACGGGACCGCCTGGGAGGAGCTCGACCTCGACACCGCGATGGACATGATCGCCGACCGGGTCGTCGAGACCCGCGCGCGTACGTGGGAGGGGCACAACGCCGATGGCAAGCCGCTGCGCCGGACGCTCGGCTTCGCCGTGCTCGGCGGCGCGACGCTCGACACCGAGGAGAACTACCTCCTCAAGAAGCTCTTCACGGCGGCCGGCGCGATCTCGATCGAGAACCAGGCCCGCATATGACACTCCTCCACGGTCCCCGGTCTGGGGACCTCGTTCGGGCGCGGCGGCGCCACCACGTTCCAGCAGGACCTCGCCAACGCTGACGCGATCCTCATCATGGGCTCCAACATGGCCGAGCAGCACCCGGTGGGCTTCCAGTGGGTGATCGAGGCCAAGGAGCGCGGCGCCAAGGTGATCCACGTCGACCCGCGCTACACGCGCACGAGCGCGATGGCCGACGTGCACGCCGCGATCCGCCCCGGGACGGACATCGCCTTCCTCGGCGGGATCATCAACTACATCCTCGCCAACGGCCGCGAGTTCACCGAGTACGTGCGCCACTACACGAACGCGCGGGCGATCATCAAGGACGAGTTCCGCGACACCGAGGACCTCGACGGCCGCTTCTCGGGCTTCGATCCCGAGAGCCGCGCCTACTTCATCGACAGCTGGGGCTACGCCGGGACGGAGGCGGAGCTGCCCGGCGGCGGCAAGCTGCAGACCGGCGACGTCTCCGGCGACATCGCCCACGGGGCGCACGGCATGACGCTCGAGCACGGCGAGCCGCCCGAGGAGGACTGGACGCTCCAGCATCCCAACTGCGTCTTCCAGATCCTCAAGCGCCACTACGCGCGCTACACGCCGGAGATGGTCGCGGAGGTCTGCGGGGTGTCGCAGGAGCGCTTCCTGCAGATCGCCGAGATCCTGTGCCAGAGCTCGGGGCGCGAGCGGACCGGCGCCATCTGCTACGCCGTCGGCTGGACCCAGCACACGCACGGCGTGCAGAACATCCGCGCGGCGTCGATCGTGCAGCTGCTGCTGGGCAACATCGGCCGGCCCGGCGGCGGCATCCTCGCGCTGCGCGGCCACGCCAACATCCAGGGCTCGACCGACATCCCGACGCTCTACGACGTGCTGCCGGGGTACGTCCCGATGCCCCACCCCGACTCGGGCGACGACCTCGACTCCTACGTCGCGCTCAACGGCCCCGACACGGGCGCCTGGGGCGCGCTGAAGACCTACATGGTGAGCTTGCTGAAGGCGTGGTGGGGCGCGGCCGCGACCGCCGAGAACGACTACGCCTACCACTACCTGCCGCGCATCGACGGCGACCACTCCCACTACCCGATGATGCTGCGGATGCTGGACCGGGAGACGACCGGGTTCATCGTCCTCGGGCAGAACCCGGTCGTCGGCTCGGCCAACGGCGGCCTGCAGCGGCGCGCGCTGGCCAACCTCGACTGGCTCGTCGTGCGCGACACCAACGAGATCGAGACCGCCGCCTTCTGGTACGACTCGCCGGAGATCGAGGCCGGCGAGACGAGCCCGCAGGAGATCGCCACCGAGGTCTTCTTCCTGCCCGCCGCCGCCCACACCGAGAAGGACGGCACCTTCACCAACACGCAGCGGCTGCTGCAGTGGCACTTCAAGGCGGTCGAGCCGCCGCAGGACTGCCGCTCGGACCTGTGGTTCGCCTACCACCTCGGCCAGCGCATCCGCCGCAGGCTGGCCGGCTCGACCGAGCCCCGCGACCGCCCGCTGCTGGACCTCACGTGGGACTACCCGCTCCAGGGCCCGCAGGACGAGCCGGACGCCGAGGCCGTCCTGCAGGAGATCAACGGGCGGATGGCCGATGGGACGTTCGTCCCCAAGTACCAGGATCTCGCCGACGACGGGTCGACCACCTGCGGCTCGTGGATCCACGCGGGGATCTACGCCGACGGCGTCAACCAGAGCGCGCGCAAGAAGCCCGACCTGGAGGAGAACTGGATCGCGCCGCAGTGGGGCTGGGCGTGGCCGGGCAACCGCCACATCCTCTACAACCGCGCGTCGGCCGACCCGGAGGGCAACCCGTGGTCGGAGCGCAAGCGCTACGTCTGGTGGAGCAAGGAGGAGGGGCGCTGGCACAGCTGCGGCGACGCGCCGGACTTCGAGCCCGACAAGCCCCCGGACTACGTCCCGCCGGATGGCGCCAAGGGCCTGGACGCGCTGAAGGGCACCGAGCCGTTCATCCTCCATCCCGACGGCCTCGGCTGGCTCTACGCGCCGCAGGGGCTGGTCGACGGCCCGCTGCCGACCCACTACGAGCCGCACGAGTCGCCGGTCGCCAATCTGCTCTACAACCAGCAGGCCAACCCGACCCGCCAGCTCTTCCCGCGGCCCGAGAACCCGTCGAATCCGACGGGCCTGCAGCCGGGCTCTGAGGTCTTCCCCTACGTGCTGGGCACCTACCGGCTGACCGAGCACCACACGGCCGGCGGGATGTCGCGCACCGTCCCGTACCTCGCCGAGCTGCAGCCCGAGCTGTTCTGCGAGGTGAGCCCGGCGCTGGCGGCCGAGCGGGGGCTGGAGCACGGCGGTTGGGCGACGATCGTCTCCGCGCGCACGGCGATCGAGGCGCGCGTGCTCGTCACCGACCGCGTGCGACCGCTGCGTATCCAAGGTCGGCCCGTCCACACCGTCGGCCTGCCGTACCACTGGGGCCGCCGCGGACTCGTCAAGGGCGACGCCGCCAACGAGCTGCTGCCGGTCGTGCTCGACCGCAACGTGCACATCTCCGAGTACAAGGTCTCGACCTGCGACATCCGCCCGGGCCGGCGGCCGCGCGGCGCGGAGCTGGGCGCGCTCGTCGCCGACTACCGCCGCCGAGCGGGGCTGGAGGACAGCGCATGAGCGAGCGGCCGCGGATGGGCTTCTTCACCGACACGAGCATCTGCATCGGCTGCAAGGCCTGCGAGGTCGCCTGCAAGGAGTGGAACCGGATCCCGGAGTCGCCGCAGGGGTTCACCGGCCACTCCTACGACAACACGCTCGACCTCGGCGCGAACACCTGGCGCCACGTCGCCTTCGTCGAGCAGCGCAAGGAGCTGGGAATCGACGGCGGCGGCCTGCTGGAGACCGCGTCGCTGGAGCAGCTCGTCGACGAGACCGGCTTGGCGACCTACCAGGACGGCGACGGCCTGCGCTGGCTCATGGCCTCCGACGTGTGCAAGCACTGCACGCACGCTGCCTGCCTGGAGGTCTGCCCGACCGGGGCGCTCTTCCGCACCGAGTTCGGCACGGTCGTCGTGCAGGAGGACATCTGCAACGGGTGCGGCTACTGCGTGCCCGCCTGCCCCTTCGGGGTGCTCGACCAGCGCGAGGGCGACGGGCGCGTGTGGAAGTGCACGCTCTGCTACGACCGCCTCAAGGACGACAAGGAGCCGGCGTGCGCCCAGGCCTGCCCGACGGACTCGATCCAGTTCGGCGAGCTCGGCGACCTGCGCGACCGGGCCGAGCGCCGGCTCGAGCAGCTGGCGCAGGCCGGTGCCGAGCATGCCCAGCTCTACCTCGCCGACGACGAGGACGGGATCGGCGGCGCCGGGGCGTTCTTCCTGCTGCTCGACGAGCCGGAGGTCTACGGGCTGCCGCCCGACCCGGTCGACACGGTCCGCGAGCTGCGCTCGATCTGGGCGGCCGCCGGGGCGGCGGCGGTCGCGCTGGGCGGCGCGCTGGTCGCGGCCTTCGCGGCGGAGAGGCGGGGGCGGTGACCGAGGAGGTCCGCTCCTACTACGGGCGGCCGATCCTCAAGGAGCCGGTGTGGAAGCCGGAGATCCCCTGGTACTTCTTCGCCGGCGGGCTCGGCGGCGCGTCGGCGGGGCTGGCGTATCTGGCCGGCCGGACCGGCAACGACGTGCTCGCGCGGCGGGCGTGGGCGGCGGCGCTGGCCGGGATCGGCGTGAGCCCGCCGCTGCTGATCTCCGACCTCGGTGTGCCCTCCCGCTTCCTGCACATGCTGCGGATGGTGAAGGTCACCTCGCCGATGAGCGTCGGCTCGTGGATCCTCGCGGGCAGCGGGACGGCGACCGCGGTCGCGGCGGCCCACGCGTGGACCGGGCTGCTGCCGCGGCTGGCCGGCGTGGCGCGGCCGGTCGCCGCCGTGCTCGGCCTGCCGCTGTCGACGTATACGGCGGCGCTCATCGCCAACACCGCGGTCCCGATCTGGCACGAGGCGTACCGCCACCTGCCGGTGATCTTCGGCGCCGGCGCGGCCGCGAGCGCCGGGGCTGCCGCGACGATCCTGACGCCGCCGCGCCACGCCGGCCCCGCGCGACGGCTGGCGGTCATGGGGTCGCTGGCCGAGCTCGTGGCGGTCCAGACGATGGAGCACCGCCTCGGCGAGCTCGCCGACCCGTACCACGGGCCCGACGTCGAGCTGCTCACCCGCAGCGCGCGGGTGCTGACCGCGGCCGGCGGCCTCGTGCTGGCCGGCGCGGCACGCCGCAGCCGGGCCGCCGCGGTGGCGGGCGGGGCGATGCTCCTGGCCGGGGCCGCGTGCGAGCGCTGGTCGGTCTTCAAGGCCGGGTTCCTGTCGGCCCGCGACCCCACGTACGTCGTCGAGCCGCAGCGGTCGCGGATCCGGGGGCGCCGCTCGCGGGGGGCGAGCCGGCGGCTGGAGGCGCTGCGATGAGGGCGCCGACCGACGTGGAGGTCAGCCGTGCGCTGAACGCGCTGGCGACGACGCTCGCCGATCAGCGGCCGTCGACGTTCGTGGCGGCGCGCTGCCAGGCGATCGTCGACGGCGCGCTGGCCGGTGAGCGCAAGCTCGAGGTGCACCGCGACGGGCCGGCGAGCGGCTTCGTCGCGCGGGCCGCGGACGGGCTGCGGATCGCCGACGTCGCGCTCGTCGACGGTGTGTGGAGGGTGGAGCGCAAGGTCACCGCGGCCGACTCGGCGTGGGCGCTGCCCGCCGGCGGGTAGATCCTCTTCGTGCACACGTTGCGCGAGATCGAGGCGTGGATCGGTCGCGAGCTGTACGACCCCTACGACGAGCGCGTGGGGACGATCGTCGGCGTGCGGGCCGACGCGCCGACGGGGGCGCCGACGTGGCTGGTCGTCGCGACGCACGACCGAGGCGCCGAGGCGCGCGACGGGCACCTCGTGCCGGTCGAAGGCGCCGTCCCCAGCGGGCGTGCGATCCGCGTCCCCTCCCCTGCGGCCCGGATCCGCTCCGCGCCGGCCCGCCCGCTCGACGTCGCGGTCTCGGTGGACGACGACCGGGCGACCGCGGCCCACTACGGCCTCGTGCTCGACACGAGCGCCTCGGCGACCGGCATCCCGCGCCCGCCCGCCGCCACCCACGACCGCGCACGCGAGGTGACGACGCCGCCGCCCTCGCCGGCGCTGCGCGCCGAGCTGGTCGACGGCCTGCAGGCCGCGCACGCGATGGAGCGCGGCGTCCTGCAGGAGCTCGCGACGGCGATCTGGCGCGCCGAGGACGAGGAGCTGGTCCACGATCTCAAGCGCCACCACGCCGAGACCGAGCGCCACGCGGCGCGCCTGCGCCGCCGCCTGGCCGATCTCGGCGAGGTGCGCTCGCCGTGGCGCGACGAGCTGGCGAAGCTGCGCGGGCGGGCGCGCACGTCGCGCTTCCGAGGCCGGCGCTCCGCCGGGGCCAGCGCCTCGCCGCTGGCGATCGCGACCGAGGTGGTCGACCTCGACCGGCGCCAGGTCGTCGTCTACGAGTCGCTGGCCGCGCTGGCCGCGCGGGCCGACGACCCTGCCACCGCCCGCCTCGCGGTCGATCATCGCGCCGACGAGGAGGCGATGATCGCGACGCTCACGGCGGGCTGGCCGCGGCTCGCCGAGGTCGATCGCCGCGGCGTCGGCGCAGCGCCCGCCGACCCGAGCACCTGATGGGCCCGCCGTGCTCCTGCTCTTCGACCTCAACGGCACGCTGCTGGACCCGGCGGGGCTCGGGCGCCCGTGGCATGCGCCCGAGCTCGGGCCCGCCGTGCTCCAGGAGGCCGTCCGCAGTGCGATGGCCGACACGCTCACAGGCCACTACCGCCCCTTCGACGAGCACCTGCGCGCCGCCGTGGAGCACCAGGTCGCGCTGCGCGGGCTCGATCGCGCGCTCGTCGACGCCGCCGTCGCCGAGGCGGCCGCGCTGACGCCGCACCGAGGAGCGGCGCGCGTGCTCGACGCCGCTCGCGCCGCCGGCCATCGCGTCGCCGTGCTGACCAACAGCCGCCGGGCGCCGGCCGAGCAGGCGCTGCGCGCCGCGGGGCTCGCGGTCGAGGCGGTGGTGAGCGTGGAGGAGGTGCGCGCCTACAAGCCGCACCCCGCCCCGTACCGGCATGCGCTCGCCCGCCTGGCCACCGAGGCGGACGCGACCATGCTCGTCTCCGCCCACGCCTGGGACGTCACCGGCGCGGCGCGTGCCGGGCTGTGCACCGCGTGGGTCGCCCACGGCGAGCGCGCGCTCACGCCCGTGGCGCCGCCGCCCGACGTCCGCGCCCGCGACCTCGACGACCTGGCCACGGTCGTCGACGCGCTGTAGCTGCGCTCAGATGCGGTCGGCCGCCGCCTCGTGGCCCTCCGCACGCGCGCAGTGGGCGCAGCAGAAGACCTGCCAGCCGGCCTGGATGCCGTGCCCGATGACGCGGCAGTCGCAGTGGGCGCAGGTCGGCGCCAGCCGGGAGATCGCGCACTCGAAGGAGTCGAAGACGTGCTCGTCGCCGTCGGCCACCCGGATCGTCAGCGTCTGGTCGTACTCGTTGCCGCACACTTCGCAGGTCGCCATCGGGGCCTCCTCGGTCGCTCGCCGCCGACTACCCCGTGGGAGGCGGCTCACGCACCGCGCGGGGCGGCGCGCGTCAGCGCGGATCGATGAGATGCTCCGCGCGGGCTCGCAGCAGGCGCAGGAACGGCAGCGACGCGAGGATCGTCCCGCCGCAGATCAGCCACATCGCCGCATAGCCCTCGGTGCCGGAGAACGGCCCGCTCAGCACCTGGATCGCGATGCCCGCCAGCAACGGGCCCAGCGCGGTGCCCAGGCCGCGGCTGAGGCTGTAGAAGCCGGTCAGCAGGCCGTGCTGGCCGGGCGGCATGAGCGGCTGCAGCAGCGCATAGGGCAGCGTCATGATCAGGCCGCCGCCGAGCCCCATCAGGATCATGATCGGGACGAGGATCGCGATCGACGTCGTGAACGCCGGGACGAGCATCCCGGCGCCGTAGAACGGCAGCACCCACGCCATCACCCGTGCGCGCCCGTAGGTGTCGGCGAGCTTGCCGCTGATGATCGCGGCCGGCAGGACGAGCAGCGCGACGCCGCCGACGATGCCGGCCGAGGCGACCTCGCTCTTGCCCAGCCCGATCGTGATGTAGAGGAAGACGAAGGTCTTCAGCGCGCCCAGCGACGCCTCCCACAGCGCGTTGGCGATGAGGTACTCCCGCAGCGCCGGGCTGCGCCGGAGCACCTCGCCGAGGTCCTGGGCCTCGGACAGGACGTTGTCGCCGCGCCGCCGGCGATGGTTGGCGGCCCGCGCGCCCGGGACGGCGAAGGCCAGGAAGAGCCCCATCGCGAGCAGGAAGAACGCCGCGCCGGCGAGGAAGGGGACGGCCGTGCCGATCGCGACGAACATGCCGCCGCCGACGAGCGCGAGCCCGGTGCCGGCGCCCCGCCAGACCGCCTGCGTGGACTGGGCGCGGGCGGCGATCGCGTCGTCGATGAGGTCCGGGTAGAGCGCGCGGTACGGCTCGTAGGCGACGAAGTAGGCGAAGAAGAAGAGGGTCACGACGAGCGCCATGAGCGGCAGCGTGTCGACCACGCCCATGACGGCCAGCGCGACCGCGGCGACCGGCGTCGCGACGATGAGGAACGGCAGCCGCCCGCCGACCGAGGTGCGCAGGCGGTCCGACCAGCTGCCCACCACGAGCGGCAGCCACAGCGCCAGCACGCCCTCGATCGCGATGAGCCCGCCGATGACCGCGGCGGACGTCAGGAAGTCCTGGGCGACGACCGGGACGTACGTCGTCACGACCGTGATGGCGAGGGCGAGCGCGGCCGTGGGAAGCCCCAGGACCGCCAGCGTGCGCTTCTCGCTTGATCGCAGGGCCCGCACGCTCATGGGTCGTTCCAAGACTACGCCCCGGACTGGGCGGCCAGATGGCGCCGGCCTCAGCGCGCGACGCGCACGGTGGCGGCCCATCCGTGGGCCGCCGGTGCCCCTAGCGCGACGACGAGCGCGGCGAGCGCCAGGGCGATGCGTCCGTACACGCCCTTGGAACCCGCGAGCGGCGCCGGCGATGCGGCGCCGCCGATATCAGCGGGCGAACCGCGTCAGGCCCTTGCGCAGCGCGGTGTACGCCGGGCGCTTGGTGCCGTTGCGGTTGACCAGGCCCGTGTCCATGCGGGTGCGGCAACCCGTGCCGAACCAGTTGTAGACGTAGGCCCGGTCGATCGTGCGGCGGTACTTGCGCAGCATCTTGAACAGGTACGTCGTGCGGTTGGCGGCGCGCCGCTGGTTGCAGCGGAACGTGCGGCCGAGCTCGACGATCCCGCCGGTCTCGGTCAGCCAGTAGCGCGGTGCGCGCACGTGGCGGCGGACGGTGCGCATGATCGCCGCGGTGCCCTTCGTCGTGCGGCGGTTGACGTCGGAGTAGTTGTGGATGCCGACGAATCGTGCGCTGCGCCGCAGCTTGGGGCTGAGCGCGCGGTAGAAGCGGTTGATGTAGCCCTCGACGCCGCGCTGGTCGAGGACGTCGAGGGCGACGATCCGGCAGCCGCGGCACAGCGAGCGCATCTGGCGGTAGAACTGGGCGGCGCGGCGTGCGTTCTTGTACGTCGGCTGGCTGGGATGGTTGGCCTCGTTCCAGACGCCCCACTCGCGCACGCCGAGCGGGCGCAGCGCGCGGATGAGCCGGCCGACGTCCTTGCGGTACGCCCGCACCGACGGCAGGCGGCCGCGGCGGATGCGCAGGTCGTCGGTCGAGATGTGCATGAAGACCGAGATGCCGTCCTGCCGGGCGCGGCGCACGTAGGCCTCGGCGGCGCGCAGCTGCGAGCGGTGGCGCACCGCGTTCCACGGGATGAAGTAGCGGACGCGCTCGATCGCCGCCTGCTGGAAGAGCGGCTGGTCGAAGAGGGCGGCGCTCTGGTCGCCGATGCCGACGCGGACGTCGTAGCGCGCCGAGGCGGCGGCGGGGACGACCAGTCCGAGCAGGGCGGCGGCGAGGAGGAATGGGAGAGTGAGTCGAGCCATCGCCGGTCCCCAACCGGGCGGCGCGCTCGACGGCGCGGCTGCGTGTCCGCGTGCGGACAACCCCATCGCGGCCCGCGAGCGGCCGCGAGCCGTTCAGAACAAATTCGATCGAAATTATCGAGTTCATGCTCCTGCCGCGGCGACGATCGATCAGAGCCCGATCGGCTGACCCCGGAGGACGCCCGATGCCACGCACCACCGACCGCGCGCTCCCGCGCATCACCACGCGCGAGGACGACGTCTGCGCCATCGCCGACGTGCTGGTCCTCGGCGGCGGCCCGGCGGGCTGCTGGGCCGCCATTGCCACCGCCGAGTCGGGCGCTTCGGTGGTCCTCGTCGACAAGGGCCACTGCGGGACGTCGGGCGCCACGGCGTCGGCCGGCGTCGGCGTCTGGTACGTGCCACCGGACCCCGAGCGGCGCGAGGCGGCGATGGCCAGCCGCGAGGAGCTGGGCGGGCACCTCGCCGACCGGGGCTGGATGGCGCGCGTCCTCGACGAGACCTACGAGCAGGTCGGGCGCCTGGCCGACTGGGGCTATCCGTTCCCGGTGGGTGAGGACGGCACGCCGGCACGCACCAGCCTGCAGGGTCCCGAGTACATGCGCCGGATGCGCCGGGCCGTCGCGCGCGCCCGCGTGCGGATCTGGGATCACAGCCCGGCGCTCGAGCTGCTCGTCACGGGCGACGGCGCGGTGGCCGGGGCCACCGGCGTGCGGCGCCAGCGGGGCGGTCGGTGGACGGTCCGCGCCGCGGCCACCGTCGTCGCCACCGGCGGCTGCGCCTTCCTGAGCGGCGGGCTGGGCTGCGACGTGCTCACCGGCGACGGGCACCTGCTGGCGGCCGAGGCGGGTGCGGAGCTGTCGGGCATGGAGTTCTCCAACGCCTACGCGATCTCGCCCGCGTTCAGCTCGGTCACGAAGACCGCGTTCTACCACTGGGCGACCTTCACCCACGAGGACGGAACGGAGCTGGAGGGTGCGAGCAGCCGGTCACGCTCCGCCTGGAGGGCACCGTGCGCGGCACCGGCGGGCTGCGCGTCGTCGACGATCGCTGCGCGACCGCGGTGCCCGGCCTCTACGCGGCCGGCGATGCCGCGACGCGCGAGCTCATCTGCGCCGGCGGGGCCGGCGTGCGGCCGACCACGGCCCGCGACCCGGATCTGCACTGGCGGGAGATCGTCGGCGCGGTGCGCGACGAGGTCCATCCCTACGACAAGAACTACTTCCGCACCGCCGCCGGCCTGACCGCCGCGCGCGACCGCCTCGACGGGCTGTGGGAGCGGGTGCGCGAGGGCCTCCACGGCGGGCCTGCGGACGTGGTTCGCACCCGGGAGGCCGCCGCGATGGTCGCGCACGCGCGATGGATGTACGCCGCGGCGAGCCGACGGACCGAGACGCGCGGCATGCACAAGCGCCTCGACCACCCCGACCATGACCCGGCCCAGCGCCGGCGGCTCGTCGTCGGCGGGCTCGACGCGGTGTGGACCGAGGTCGATCCCGTCGCACCGACAGCGGCGCTCGCCGCGGCGGCATGATCGAGCTCGTCAGGGCCGCGCGCTGCATCGGCTGCGACGTGTGCATCCGCGTCTGCCCGACGAACGTCTTCGACCGCGGCCCGGGCCGGATCCCGGTCATCGCCCGCCAGGACGACTGCCAGACCTGCTTCATGTGCGAGGCGTGGTGCCCGGCCGATGCGCTGTTCGTCGCGCCGCAGACCGAGCCGGCGTCCGACGGCTCCGTCTACCGCGACGAGGCCGAGCTGATCCGACGCGAGCTCCTCGGCAGCTACCGCCGCCAGCTCGGCTGGAGCGGCGGTGACGCTCCGTCGACGGCGCAGGATCCGAGCGGCTGGCTGCTGACGGCGCTGAAGGAGCCGCCCGGCCCGCGCCTGCGCTGACTCAGCCGGCCGCGGTCGGCACCTGCGCCCGCAGCCGCGCCAGGATCCGGCGCGTCGCGTGCTCCACGTCGCTGGGCTCCAGCCGCAGCGCCTGCGCGATGTCGGCGTCCGTGGCGCCGTCGAGGAGCATCCCGACCACCGGACGATCGGCGTCGTCGAGCTGGGCGAGCGTCTCGCGCAGGATGTACGGCGAGGGCTCCGGGATGAGCTGCCGGCCGCGGTGGACGAGCCGGATCGCCTCGAACAGCTCCCGCGCGCCGAGGCCCTTGTCGACGACCGCGTCGGCCGAGGCCAGCCGCGCCGCCGCCGCCAGTGCGGGGTTGGCGTAGGCCGAGTAGACGACGACGCGCGGCGGCTCGGGCTCGCGCTTGATGCGGTGGCAGAGCTGCAGGCCGTCGGCCTGCGGCAGGTGGTAGTCGAGCAGCACGACGTCCGGCGCGCTGCGCCGCAGCAGCGGCCACACGCTCGCCTCGTCTCCCGCGCTCTCGCCCACGAACACGAAGCCGGGCTCGGCCTCGAGCACGGTGCGCAGTCCCGCCCGCAGGGCGGGATGGTCGTCGACGACGGCGATGCGGATCATCCGAGCCTCCCTGGTGGTGGACCGGCGTCGGCGAGCTCGACCACGACCTGCGTGCCCGGCTGCTCGCCGCGCGGCGCGACCGTGAGACGAGCGCCGATGCTGGCCGCTCTGCTCTGCATGGCCAGGATGCCAGTCCCGTGCGGACGCGGCTCGTCGGTGAAGCCGCGCCCGTCGTCGGCCACCGCGATCCGCAGCCCGATAGGCGTCTGCTCGAGCGTCACGTCGATCGCGCTGGCCTCCGCGTGGCGCAGCGCGTTCGTGAGCGCCTCGCAGCCGATCCGGTAGGCGTGGGCGGCGACGAGCGGCGACAGCCGGGGCGCCTGTCCGCGCACGGTGATCCGCGGGCCGTCGGCCGTCGACAGCTCGCTCGCGCGGGCGGCGAGCGCGTCGTGCAGCGGCCGGCCCTCCAGCGGCGAGCGCAGCTCCGCCAGCGAGTGGTCCATGTCCGCCGAGGCCGACTCGAGCTCGATCGAGGCGCGCTGGACGACCGGCTCCAGCTCGGCCGGGACGCGCTGCTGCAGCGAGCTGACGAGCAGGTGCGCGGCGTGGAGCCGCTGCTTGGCCGAGTCGTGCAGCTCCCAGGCGATCCGCCGCCGCTCGGCCTCGATCGCCAGCCGCTCCCGCCGCGTGCGTTCCGAGCGCAGGTGGCGCAGGACCGAGGCGGCGTAGGCCAGGCCGCCGACCACGAGCGCCGGCAGCGCGAGGTGGATGACGAGCGTCTCGGCCGTCAGCGGCTTCAGCGTGCCGGGGTTCGGGCCGCCGACCAGCCCGGCGACGAGGTAGACGATCGGCGCGGCGATCGCCAGCCACGCCGCGCGCCGCAGCGTCAGGTGGACCGAGGGCAGCGCCAGGGTCGTCAGCCACAGGAGGTAGAACGGGCTGCGCCAGTCGCCGGACGCGAGCACGCAGCCGAGCACGATGAGCGAGTCGGCCAGCCACGCCGACGGGCTGGCGCGCAGGCCCGGCGCACGGGCGATGAGGACCGCGCTGACGACCCCGTACGCGGCGAGCGCCAGCAACCCGACGTCGACGTGCGAGGTCAGGATCAGCCCGACCGCGATCGCCGTCGCGAGCAGCCGCGCGGCGACCAGCAGCGCCACCCACGGCAGCGACTCGACGTCGTCCAGCCGCTGGACGGACCTCCATGGGGCGCGCGGCATGGCGGTCATCCTGCCAGCCCGGTGGCGCCGGCGGCCGTGCGGCTCGCGATGGCCGCCGACGTCTCGGTGCTCACGCGCGAGTGGTCGGCCGCCGGGGCTCAGCGCTCGAGCGCTGCCAGCCCGCGCACGAGCGCGCGGTACCCCGGGCGCGGGGTGCCGTCGGCGTGGACGAGGCCCGTGTCCATGCGCGTCGAGCAACCGGTGCCGACCCAGTTGTACACGTAGGCGCGCTCGATCACGCGGCGGTAGGAGCGCAGCAGCGAGAACAGGTAGGTCGTGCGGTCGGCGGCGCGGCGCGGGCTGCAGCGAAAGCGGCTGCCGAGCTCGACGATCCCGCCCGTCTCGGTGAGCCAGAACCGCGGGGCGCGGACGTGGCGGCGCACGGCGGCCATGATCGTCCGGGTCCCGATCGTGCGGCGGCGGTTGACGTCGGAGTAGTTGTGGATGCCGACGAGGGCGGCGTGGCGACGCAGGCGCGGGCTGAGCGCGCGATAGAAGCGATCGACGTAGGTCGCGACGCCGCGCTGGTCGAGCACGTCGAGCGCCACGATCCGGCAGCCTCGGCAGATCGCCCGCAGCTGCCCGACGTAGGCGGCCGCTCGCTCGGGATGGCGGTACGTCGGCTGGCTGGGGTGGTTGGCCTCGTTCCACACGCCCCACTCGCGCACGCCGAGCGGCCGCAGCGCGCGCACGAGCCGCCCGACGTCGCGGCGGTAGGCGCGCGGGCTGGGCAGGTGGCCGCGGCCGGGGCGCAGGTCGTCGGTCGAGAGGTGGACGAGGACCGAGATCCCGTGGCTGCGGGCCTCGCGCACGTACGCCTTGGCGGCGCGCAGCTGCGCCGGGTGGCGGGCCGCGTCCCAGGCGACGAAGTAGCGGGCGGTCCGGATGCCGGTCTGGCGGAAGAGCGGCTGGTCGAAGATCGATGCGTTCTGGTCGCTGATGCCGACCTGCACCGGCCCACGGGCCGACGCGGTGGCGGTGACGGTGGCGGTCGTGAGGGCGGCGAGCGCCGCGATCGCGGCGAGCGCCCGGACGGGGCGGCGGGACATCGGGGGCTCCTCGGGCGGGTGGAGGGACGCCCCGATCCTCGGCCGCGCCGGCCCCGCCGTCTGTCACGGTCGCGACACAGACGGCGTGCGATCTGCGACAGAGCGCCGGGCGCCTGCTCAGCCCGTCTCGCGCGCCTCGGCGTACACCGACCACGTGGCGCGAGCGGCGTCGTCCCACGTCCACCGCGGCGGCGGCGGGGCCGGGCGCTGCGCCCGCTCGGCGGCGGCCAGCAGGCCGGCGACGTCGTGGACCGCCACGAACGTGGCGCGATCGGCGAGCACCTCGCGCAGGGCCGGCACGTCGCAGGCCACCACCGGGGTGCCGCAGGCCAGCGCCTCGACGGTCGGCAGCCCGAAGCCCTCGTCCTCGGACGGGCAGACGAGCGCGCGGGCGCCGGTGTAGATCGCGGCGAGGTCCTCGTCGGGCACGGGGCCGGTGAGCGTCACGCCGGGCAGCTCCTCGGCCCAGCGGCTCGTCGAGCCGACGAGCACGAGCGGCAGCGTCCGCGGCGCGCGGGCCAGATCGGCGACGCGCTTGCGCGGATCGGGATGCTCCATCCCGCCGACCCACAGGAGGTACTCCTCCGGGAGGCCGTAGCGCGCCCGCGCCTGGGCGACCGCATCCGGTGAGCGGACCGTCAACGTCGCGGCGGGCGCCTCGGGGATGACGACCAGCCGGTCCTCGCGCAGGCGCAGGTGCTCGACCGCGTCGGCGGCGACGGCCTCGGTCGGCACGATCACCCGGCTGGCGCGCTGCACCGCCAGCCAGCGCAGCCTCAGCCGCATCCCCGAGCGCAGCACCTCGCCGCGCCGCTTGAGCGGGTGCAGGTCGTGCAGCGTGACGACGGTCGGGCCGCTGGGTCGCAGCGGCGCTCCGTCGATCCACGGGGCGTGGAGGACGTCGATGCGGCGGGGGCGGCGCGCGGTGACGATCTCGCAGCCCGAGGGTGCGGTGGCGAGCAGTGCGTCGAGCAGGCAGCGCGCGTACCGGCCGATGCCGCCGCCGTCCGTGGCCGGGCGGGAGTCGTAGGCCACCCTCACAGTGTGCGCGACTGTATCCGGCCGCTGATGGTCAGGGGATTCTGAGTGACTACCGTGGGAGTCGTGACCCACGTCGAGCTGCTCGATGCGGTCTGGGAGGCGATCCCGCCGGGGACCAAGCCCGAGCGCTTCGAGCTGCGCCGCGACTGGCTGCTGGCCCGCGTCCAGCCCGGTGAGCGGGTGCTCGATCTCGGGTGCGGCGAAGGCTTCTTCACCGCCGCGCTGGAGGAGCACGGCGCTCACGCGGTCGGCGTCGACGTCGTCGCCGAGCCGCTGCATCGCGCGAAGGCCCGCTTCCCGCAGCTGCACCTGCGCCGCACGCCGCTCGACGCGCCGCTCGTGCTCGACGACCACTCGTTCGACGTCGTCTGGGCCGGCGAGGTGATCGAACACGTCGTCGACGTCGTCGGTTGGCTGTCGGAGGTGCGCCGGGTGCTTCCGTCCGGCGGGCGCCTGCTCGTCACCACGCCGGACCACCCACCGGCGCTCGTGCTCCACCTCGCCGACGATCCGGAGGCGTTCGCCGAGCACTTCGACCCGCGCGCCGACCACCTGCGGTTCTTCAACCGCGGCTCGCTGCACGCGCTGCTGGGCGACCTCGGCTTCGAGCGCGTCGAGGTCACCTCCGACGGCGAGACGCTCTTCGCGCAGGCCGTCCGCGCGCGGTTCTAGGACTGCTTGGCCGCCCGCGCGACCACGAGGTAGGCGCCCTGGGTCTGCGGGTTGCGCGGGTCCAGGCGCAGCGCCGCCTCGAGCGAGTCGAGCGCCGCCTTGGCGTCGTGGAGCTTGTTGAACTGGAAGTCGGCCAGGCGCATCCACGGCTCGGGGTTGGCCGGCTGCAGATCCACCTCGCGCCGCAGCGTCGCCAGGGCGCCCTCGGTGTCGCCCGAGCGCGCCTGGGCGACGGCGAGGACGGAGAGCGGCTCGAGCGACAGCGGGTTCGCCCGCCGGGCGGTGCGGGCGTCGTGCATGGCGCCCTCGAGGTCGCCGGCCTCGAGCTTGGCCAGCGCGTCGTTGCTGGCGTTCAGCGAGCGCAGCGGCTGCCAGACCGCCCATGCGGCGCCGAGGGCGAGCACGATCGCGAGCGTCGCGCCGACCGCCGGACCGGGCTCGCGCAGCCACGCCCGAGGCCCGCGCAGGGGCGCCGTCGTGGCCAGCCCGTCGGCGGCCGCCAGCGGCCCGCGACCGGCCACCCAGCCGGCGCACAGCAGCGCGACCACCGCGCAGCCCGGCACGAACCACGTCCAGTCGATGAACGAGTGCACGCCGAAGACGACGACGATCGCGGTCATCGTCAGCAGGCCCACGCGCTCGGCGGTGAACGGCTGGCCGCGGTCGCGGCGCCGCAGACCGGTCGTGCGGGCCGCCGCCCACGCCCACGCGGCGAGCGCCAGCAGCGCGAGCGCCATGCCGATCGCGCCGAGGTCGGCGAGCGTCTGGACGACGAAGCCGTGCGCGTGGCGCACCTCGAGCGTGTCGTTGCGGTAGAAGGCGCGCACGGTCGCGTAGCCCTCGGCGCCGACCCCGCGCAGCGGATGGTCGCGGAACGTCTTCAGCGCTTCCTCCCAGTAGCGCGAGCGCACCGAGCCGATCGCGGTGAGGCGGCTGGGGTCGTTGGGCGGCGTCGTCGCGTTGGGATCGGTGAGGGTGGTCCACGCGTGCGAGATCGAGCCGGAGAAGCCGCGCTCGGTCGTGAACAGGTAGCCGGCGAAGACGACCGGGGCGAGCGCGAGCGCGACGAGCAGCACGGCCCCGATGCGCCGGCGCGTCGTGCGACGCAGGCGCGCGCGCTCCTGCTGGAAGGCGACGGCCAGACCGACGCACAGCAGCACGACGACCATCGCCACGAGGAGGATCCCGAGCTGATGGCCGGCCGGGCCGCGCAGGTCGGTCGGCAGGCGGTCCGTCGTCAGGCCCTCGCGGGCGAACGCCCACAGCGCGACCGGCAGCGAGCCCGCCGCCGAGCACAGCAGGACCGCGGCGCCGCGCAGGCGCAGCGGCACGCAGGCGAACCAGAAGATCAGCCCGATCGCCAGCGCCAGCAGCGTCCCGCGCGAGTAGGCGAGCAGCTGCGCGACGAGCAGCACCCCGAGCGCCGGGTACGCGAGCGCCGAGGCGGGCCCGTAGCCGTGGCGTCGCGCGCCGAGCCACAGGCACGCCGGCACGCCGAGCGCGGCGAACAGGCCCGTCGCGTTCCAGTAGCTGAAGGGGGCGCGCAACCGGGCGTAGAGCTCGTCGCCGCTGAGGTGGCCCGGGAAGACCTTCGTCACCAACGCGTAGCCGGAGACGATCACCGCCGCGAGCACGATCCCGGCGAGGACGCCGTCCCAGTGGCGTGGCGCGACGCGCACGAGGGCCACCGCGAACGCGAACACGGCGAGGTACGTGATCGTCCGGTTGGCTTCGACCCACGCGTCGGAAGGCTGAGCCGCCCATGTGATCGAGCACAGCGTCCAGCCCGCGAACAGGGCGAACGTGCCGATCGCGAGCCCGCCCCACCAGCGACCGCGATCCGGCGTGGCGAGGACCGCGCCGGCGCCGCCCACCCCGGCGCCCAGCAACAGGCCCATCTCCACGGTGGTCGTCTCGCCGAGCCGCAGGCCGCCGTTGGCGGCGAAGGCGACGAGCGTCAGCAGCGCGCCGACGCCGAGCGTCATCCATGCGCTCGCTCCCAGCCACAGGAACGTGGCCGGTCGGGCGCGGGGGGCCGGCAGGAGGCTAGGCGCCGCGGCGTGCGAGGACACGGCGTCGGAGTTCGAGCGCGAGCAGGACGAGGACGCCCACGGCGCCGAGCGCGAGTGCGATCGCCAACGGCGCTGGCAGGGCGTTGGCCGGCAGCGCCGTCGCCTTGGCGGCGGTGGGGTCGAGCCGGGCCTCGTCGAGCGCCTGCCGCTCGGCCGGGGTGGCGCTGGCGGCCGGGTCGGCCGGAATGCCGGAGAAGCCGCCGAACGGGCCGGGCGCGGAGCTGGTCCGCGGCGCGGCGTTGGGAGTCGCGCCCGGACCGGTGGTCGTGCCGGGGGTCGTCGTGGTCCCGCCGCCGCCGGACGGCGCGCCGCCACCGCCGCCCCCGGCGCCGGCGAGCTGGGCTGCCCGGATGACGTCGCGGCAGTTGGTGTACTCGTCGGCGTCGGCATCCAGCTGGGCCAGGGCACGGCGCAGCTCGGCCTGGGTGTAGGTGCCCTGGAGCACCTCGTCGTCGGTGCAGTCGCGGATGACGGCGGTGGGGCTCGCCTGCGCGGCGGTGGCCGGCACGAGCAGCGCCAGCGCGAGGATGAGCGGAAGCGCCCTGCGCATGGAGCTCATCGACGTTAGCGCCCCCGCTCCCGGTGGGTCGCGGCGTCGGCCAGCGCCGCCGCCATCCCGGCCGCCCAGGCGTCCGGGGTGTACGGCGCGACGTCGGCCGTCGCCTGCTCGGCCAGGCGCGCTCGCAGCGCCGGGTCGTCGCGCAGCCGCCCGATCGCCGCGCGCAGCGCGCCGGGATCGCCCGCGGGTACGACGAGCCCATTGCGCTCGTGGCGCACGAGCCCCCCGGCGGCGGCGCCGATCTGGTCGGATGCGATGACGGGAACGCCCTGGTGCATGGCCTCGTTGACGATCAACGCCCACGGCTCGCGGAAGGTGCGGGTCCGCAGCGACGGTACGACGAGGACGTCCGAGCCGCCCAGGAAGTTGCGCACCTCCTGCGCGCCGACCGGCGGGTCGCCGACGCAGACCGCCTCCGGCCAGGCGGCCTCCAGCACCGCGCGGCCCTTCTCGGGATCGGGGCGGCCGACGAAGAGGACCTGGAACGCGGCGACCCGACGCGGCTGCGTCGCCGTTGCCGTCCAGAACGCGGGGTCGACGGCCTGCGGGGCGACGTGCACCCGTCGCGCGCCCCGCGCCGCGACGTAGGCGCTGACGTGCGGTCCGTACGTGGCGATCGCGTCCGCGGTGCGGTACAGCGCGAGGGTCGGTGCGTAGGACAGCACGTGCGCGGCGCTGAGCGGGTGCGCCCACAGCCCGGTCCACAGGACGAACGGGATCCGCGCGCGACGCGCGCCCGTCGCCGCCGCCAGCGGCGCGACGCGGCCGCCGAGCCCGACGACGACCGCGCGGTAGGCGCCGGACGCCGCGAGCGCGTGCAGCGCGCGCTGCTCCACGCGGCGGTGGGGGACGGGCAGCGCGACGCGCTCGGCCGCGCCGTGACGGTCGCGGCCGCCGAACAGCGCGACCTCGATCCCCTCGCGCTCGTGCAGTGCCCGCAGCGGCGCGACCCGGTCGGGCGGCGCGTGGCCGGTGACCAGCAGGACGGACCGGCTCATGGGGCCGCGAGGACGTCGCGGTAGGCGGCCACGGTCTGCTCGCCGCAGCGCTCCCACGTGAACGCCCGCGCGACCGTGTCGCGGGCCTGGCGGCCGAGCTCGTGCAGGTAGCGCGGCTCCTCCAGCAGCTCGTCGATCTGGGCCGCCAGCGCCTCGACGTCGCCGGGTGGGACGAGCACGAGCCCGTCGCCGATCTCCTCCGGGCCCGGCTCGCCCCGCGCGCCGATCGCCGGGACGCCGGCCGCCATCGCCTCGACGTAGGCGACGCCGAACGCCTCGTCGACGCTCGGCATGACGAACAGCGCGCAGCGCCGCGCGGCCCGCAGCGCGGCGTCGTGCTCGAGCTGGCCGGCGAACTCGACGTGGACCGCCAGCTCCCGGGCCAGGCGCTCGAGCGCGGGACGCTCGGGCCCGTCGCCGATGACGAGGTAGCGCAGGTCGGGGCGGCGATCGCGCAGCAGCCAGAGGGCGCGGATCACGTCGGCGTGGCGCTTGCGGGCGACGAGGTGGGCGACGGTGACGAGCGTGTTTCGCCGCGTGGGGCCCTCCTCGGGCAGGTCGGTGCCGAGGTGGACCACCCGCACCTCGCCGGCGCCCTGGCGCAGCGCGAGCGCGGCGATGCCGGCCGAGTTGGCGAGCGCGAGGTCGGCGCTGCGCAGGATCGAGCGCACCGCATGGTCCCCGCCGGGGACGTGCTGGGGCACGTAGAGCACGTCGGGGCCGTGGATCGAGACGACGAGCGGCGCGCGGACGCGGGCGCGCCGGACCGCGTCGCCGGCCGGGACGCCGTTGTGGGCGTGGACGAGCTCGAACGGGAAGCGCCGGCGGATCGCCCGCAGCGCGACGGCGAGCGGCGGGGCCGCCCAGGCGCCCCACCGCGCGTAGGCGCGCTCGCGGGGCGGTGAGACGAACGGCACGTAGGTCACCCGCAGCCCTTCGCGCTCCTGCACGCCCGGCTCGCGGATCCGCCGCCCCAGCTCACGCAGCGCGGTGCGGTCGCGCAGCGCTGCCCGTGGCGGGACGAGTCGGTGGAGCACGACGACCTCGACCTCGGCCCCCGCGTCGCGCGCCGCGACGGCCTGGCGGTGGGCCCACAGGCCGAGCACCGGGTCGCGCTCGGACGGGTAGAACTCGGCGACGACGAGGGCCTTCACGGGTCAGAGGAGGGGGTTTCGGACCCGGATCGACGGAAACCGGGTGAAGTCGCGATCGGCCGCCCACAGCTCGTCGATCCCGTGCGCCAGGCATGTCGCGGCGATCCGCGCGTCGAAGACGCGACTGCCGCGGACGTCGTCGCCCTCCAGCAGGGCGCCGAGCGCGTCGAGATGGGCGGGTCCCTCGGTCAGGAGTCGAGCGCCCGGCGCCGACGCCCACACCTCCAGCGCCTGCAGCGCCTGCGTGGGGCGCGCCGGCTCACGCCAGATCCGCGGCTGGGTGACGACCGCGACGAACTCGTGGGCCACGCTCCACGGCAGGCCCCACGGATCGCCGGCCTCCAGCAGCCGGGCGAGGCACCGGTTCGCGGCGGCGTGACGCGGCGCCTCGGGCCGGTAGGCGTAGACGAGGATGTTCGTGTCGACCGCGATCACGCGTCGTCGTCGTAGATCAGCTCGCGGATGCGATCCCAGCGAGTCAGGTCGACGCCCGGCGCCAGGCCCGGCTCGCCGTCGAAGACGATCGGCTCGTAGCGGTAGGCGGGGCGTCGGCGCCGCGCCTCGACGACGGTCCGCAGGCCGTCGGCCACGAGCTGGCGCAGGGTGGTGTTCTCGGCGCGGGCAATCTCCCGCGCTTCGGCCAGCAGGGCGTCGGGGACGTCGATCGTCGTCTTCATCGATGGGGGTACGGTTCGAGTGATGTTGCTGGCAACATCATAGCCGTCGGCGCACGTGCAGCGTGCGGTTCGCCTCGTCGCGCGGCAGGTACGGACGGGTGGCCAGGAACGCGCGCGCCTCGGCGATCGCGGCGTTGCGGGGGTAGGCGGCGCCGGCCGGCGCGGCCGCGTGGAGGACCGGGACGGCGTCGACCACGCCGATCCGCCAGCCGTGCTCGCGGGCCAGCGCCGACCAATGGACGTCGAGCCCCCAGCCCATCCGCAGGTCCGGGAACGGGAGCAGCTGCGCGAACGCCCGCGCGGCGATCAGCGTCACGGGGCCGATCTCGACGAACGCCGTCTCGCGCGCGACCGCGGTGGGGTGGCGCCGCGTAACCGTCCAGGCCGCGTGCGAGTGCAGGCGATGGGCGGGCTGGGCGAGCGTGAGGTCGAGGCGCTCGGCCGCGGCGATCAGGCCGTCGAGGAAGCCGCAGGGCAGGACGACGTCGTCGTCGAGCACGAGCACGTAGTCGTGGCCGGCGGGCGGGCGGACGGCGAGCAGCGCGTCGAGGTTCTCGAACTTCCCGCGCGCGCCCGGCGGACCGGTGGCCAGCTCGACGTCGTGGCCGCTCGCACGCAGCTGCGCCGCGGCGGCATCGAACAGCGTCCGCCGCTCGTCGCGCACCACGGCGAGGACGAGCACCCGGCGCCGCGGCGTGGCGCGCGCGGCCCGGCCCATCTGCGCGCGGGCGGGCAGCGACGTCACGTCGAGCGCACGGTCGGCCAGGCGCCGCAGCACGGCGCGCCGTCCGCCGACCGTGCCCGAGCGGCCGGCGAGGAAGTCCGGGGCCGCCGGGTCGGGCGCAGGGCGCAGCGCGGCCTCGAGGCGCCCGAAGCTGTGGGCGGCCAGGACCGGCCCGTTGCAGCACGCGTAGCGCGGCCCGTGGAGCAGGCATCCGGCCAGCACGCGCAGCTCGGCGGCGAGCGACGGCGCCCGGCCCTGGTGCGCGTCGAAGCGCCTGCTCGCCCGACCTCGCGCCCGAGCGGCGCGGGCCAGCGACCGCAGCCGCGCGTCGTCGCCGGCGCGGCGGTGGTCGAGCTTGGCCGCAGCGACGTAGCGGATCCGCGGCCGGGCGCCGGCGCGCAGGCGGTCCTGCCACTCCTGCTCGTCGCCCGCGCCGCCGAGCGCGTCGTCGAAGCGGCCGACCCGATCGAACGCGGTCCGCCGGATCGTCATGTTCGCGCCCCACGCATACGACGCGTCGACGTCGCGCGGGCCGAGGTCGAGCGCGGTGATCGGGGGCCCCTCGCGCCCGCACATGCGATAGGCGTGGTCCTCGATGCGGGCGGCGATCGGCCCGGTGAAGCAGTCGACGTCGGGGTGCGCGGCCGCCGCGTCGCGCAGCGCCGCAAGCCAGCCCGGACGCACCGCGACGTCGTCATCGACGAACGCGATCAGGTCAGCCGTGGTGTGGTCGATCGCGGTGTTGCGCGCGGCGTTGAGCCCGCGCGGCGCGTCGTACGCGACGATGCGAGCGCCGAACGCCGTCGCGACCTCCTCGCTGGCGGGGTCCGGCCCGTCGACGACGACGAGCAGCTCGGCCGCCTCCGCGCGGACCTGGTCATGCAGCGAGGCGAGCGCCACGCGCAGGTAGGCCGCGCGGTGGCGCGTGGGGATGGCGACGGCGACGGTCGGGCGCACGAGCCGGGTCACCGTACCGGTGTAGCGTCCGGCGCCGTGATCCTCTTCCTCCACAACCGCTACCGCACGATCGGCGGCGAGGAGCGGACGGTCGAGGACCTCCTGTGGCTCGTGCGCGAACGGCTGGGCGAGGACGCCGAGCTGCTCGCGCGCGACTCCGCCGCGCTGGGACGCTCACGGGCGGCGGTGGCGATGCTCCGCGGCGGGCTGGCGCCCGACGACGTCGCGGCGGCCGTGCGTCGCACGGGCGCGCGGATCGTCCATGCGCACAACCTCCATCCGGCGCTCGGCTGGCGCGCGCTGGCCGCCGCGCGCGACGCCGGCGCGCGTGTCGTGCTGCATCTGCACAACTACCGGCTGGTCTGCGCGGTCGGCACCTGCTTCACCCGTGGCGAGGACTGCACGCGCTGCCACGGCCGCGACACCCGTCCCGGCGTGCGCCTGCTCTGCCGCGCGGGGACGGAGGACGGCGGCGAGGCGCGACGCGGCGCGCCTGCCCCGAGCGCCGCCTTGCCGCTCCCGGACCCGCGTGGCGTCCGGCCCGGCGCGGTGGCCGAGGCGGTCGTCTACGGCGCCGCGCTGGCCGCCTGGCAGCGTCGCATCGTCGCCGCAGCGGACCGCTTCGTCGTGCCCAGCGCGTTCGCGCGGGACCGGCTGCTCGCGCTGGGGGCGCCGATCGATCCGGCGCGGACCGACGTCGTCGCGCACCTCGTGCGCGAGGTCGCGCCGGCGCCGCGGTTCGATCCCGCCGGACCCGCGCTCGTCGCCGGCCGCCTGGCCGTCGAGAAGGGCGTCGACGTGGCGATCGACGCGTGCCGCGCCGCCGGGCGCCCGCTCGTCGTCGCCGGCGACGGCCCGCAGCGCGCCGCGCTGGAGGCGCGCGCGGCCAGTGCCGACGTGCGCTTCACGGGCCGGGTCGACGGGGCGCGGCTCGCGCAGCTGCGCGCGGCGGCGTCCGTCGCGCTGATCCCGTCGCGCTCGGCGGAGACGTTCGGCCTGGCGGCGGCCGAGGCGATGGCCGCGGGGCTGCCGGTGATCGCCTCCCGCGTGGGCGCGCTGCCCGAGCTCGTCGGCGACGCCGGCACCCTCGTCGCCCCCGGCGACCCGGCGGCGCTCGCCGCCGCGCTCGCCGTGATCCCGCCCGACGGCGCGCAGCGCGCCCTGGCCCGGATCGCCGCCCTGGCCGCACCGGACCAGGCGGCGGCGGCGCTGCGCCGGGTCTACGAGCGGGCCTGACCCGCGGCCGGAGTCCATCGTTCGTCCAGATACGGCGGCCGTGCGGCCACGCCGCTTCACGGTGCGCGCCGTCGTCGCCGATAGGTGACCCGGTGCGGGCCGCGGGAGGCCGGCAAAGACAAGGACTCGAGGCCATGGACGGCAAGCACAGCGAGAGACGGAAAGGAGCCCCGCGGGGCGGCATCGGACGGGCGCTGGGCGCAGGTGCGATCGCGCTTGCGGCCGCGTTCGGCGTGGCGGCGCCCGCCGCCGCGGACGAGCCCCCGCCGTCGGTGCGCTACGCCGTCGGGTCGCCGGGGCTGGCGATCGCGCAGGACATCGCTCGCGGCACCTGGGGCATGGACGCGTGCGGCGGAGCCGTCGCGATCGAATGGGCGCCCGACGGTCCGACGATCAACGCCCGCTCCTTCTGGGCCAACCCGCGCTCGGCCTACGACGATCCCGCGCTGAACGTCGAGTGCCGGGTGGTCTTCAACACGCAGATGGCCTTCACCTGGGAGAAGTTCTGCACGGTGCTCGTCCACGAGTACGGGCATCTCGTCGGCCAGCAGCACGGCCCCGACGGCCGCGACGTGATGTCGCCGATCTACCGCGCCCCGCTGCCCGCATGTGCCGCGACGCCGGACCCGAGCGCCCCGCCGGCACCGGCGCCGGCGCTCGCCGCCGCGCCCGTCCCGGCGTCGGCCGGCGCCACGCGGCGGCAGCGCGGCAAGCGGGGCCTGCGGCGTCCGCGGGCCCACGCCGCCGCGCTGGCCTTCAGCCGAACTGGATGACGCTGCGGATCCCGTCCTGGTGGTGCATCAGGTCGAAGCCGTCGTTGACCTGGTCCAGCGTGATCCGGTGGGAGACGAAGGCCTCCGCGTCGATGTCGCCGTCGAGATAGCGCTGGACGAGCTGCGGCACGTGGTCGCGGCCCTTGGCGCCGCCGAACGACGACCCGGCCACGCGGCGGCCCTGGATGAGCCAGCGGGGGATGATGTCGAGCGTCTCGCCCTTGCCGGCGACCCCGCAGACGGTGCACAGGCCCCAGCCCATGCGCGCGGTCTCGACCGCCTGCTGCATGACGC
The DNA here is from genome assembly GCA_964422645.1 of uncultured Solirubrobacteraceae bacterium. Classification (GTDB taxonomy): domain Bacteria; phylum Actinomycetota; class Thermoleophilia; order Solirubrobacterales; family Solirubrobacteraceae; genus Capillimicrobium. The sequence continues at coordinate 40,215 of CAYRCB010000015.1, forward strand.
CGACCAGCCCGGTGCACTCGAACGTGTAGTCCGCGCCGAAGCCGCCGGTCATCTCGAGGATCGCCGCCGTCGCGTCCGACCCGCCCGTGAGCAGGTCCGTCGCGCCGTGCTGGCGCGCCAGCTCGAGGCGGTCGGCGGACATGTCGACGCAGACGATCCGCTCGGCGCCCTGCAGCCGCGCGCCGACCACGGCGCCGAGGCCCACCATCCCCGCGCCGAAGACGACGACGGTCGAGCCCACCTCGACCTTCGCGGTGTAGAGCGCGGCGCCGACGCCGGTCGTGAGCCCGCACGCGAAGAGCGCGGCGACCTCCAGCGGCGCCTCGGGCGAGACCTTGGCCAGCGCGATCTCCGGCATCACGGTCGCCTCGGCGAACGTGGACGTGCCCATGAAGTGGCGGATCGGCTCGCCGCCGCGCGAGAGGCGGGTCGTGCCGTCGGGCAGGTAGCCCTTGTTCTGCTGCTCGCGGATCGCCATGCAGAGGTTCGTCTTCGGCGAGACGCAGTGGACGCACTCGCGGCACTGGGGCGAGAACAGCGTGACGACGTGATCGCCCGGCGTGACGCTCGTCACGCCCTCGCCGATCGCCTCCACCACCCCCGCGCCCTCATGGCCCAGCACCGTCGGCGCGTAGCCGGACGGGTCCGCGCCCGACGCGGTGTAGAGGTCGGTGTGGCAGACGCCGCACGCGGCCAGACGCACCAGCACCTCGCCGGGGCCGGGTTCCGCGAGGTCGACGTCCTGGACGACGAGAGGTTGACCGAACTCCTCGAGCACTGCCGCACGGATCCGCATGTGCGCCAGCGTATCCCGCGCCGGCTATCGCGACGGGTCGAGGATCTCGAGCTCCTCGAAGCGCGCGTGGTAGAAGCCGCGATCACGGGTGAGCAGGCGATCGGCGTGCTCGAGCGCGTGGGAGCCGATCAGGAAGTCCGCGACGACGCGCTGCCGGTTGCCACCGCTTCGGCGGTACGCGCGCCATGCCCGCCCGGCGCGTGACGCGGCGCTGGCGTCGATGGCCGAGAACCCGACCCCCAAGCGCTCCAGCACGTCGTGGGCCTCTTGCGGCGTCGCGAACCACGCAGCGGTCTCCGCCCACACGACCTCACAGGCAATCACGCGCCCTTGCTGCAAGCTGGCTCGCAGCACGTCCGCTGATCGCGGGCCGTACGCGGCATCCGCGCCGAGCACGTCGAGCAGGACGTTCGTGTCGACGGCCGTGATCAACGGTCGTCGTCGCGCAGCTCGCGCAGCAGCTCGTCCGTCGGTGCGGGCAGGTCGAGGACGCCGTAGACCGCATCGACCGGGTCTCGCGTGACGCGCTTGACGGCGACGAGCTCTCCGGCCTCCTCGCGGAAGTCGAGCACGGCGCCGGGCTCGATCCCGAGCCGGTCGCGCAGCGGCTTGGGGATGGTCACCTGTCCCTTCTCGGAGACCACGCTCTTCATACTGAGAGTGTAGGAATTCCTACCCACCTTGCGCAAGCCCTGTACCACCGTAGGCTGCCCGCATGCGAACGTTGGTCACCGGCGGCGCCGGCTTCATCGGATCGAACCTCGTCGACGCATTGCTCGAGCGGGGCCACGAGGTGACGGTGCTCGACGACCTCTCGTCCGGCAAGGAGGCCAACCTCGCGGGCGCGCGCGAGTGCGGCGCGACGCTGCGCCGGGCCGACGTGCGCGAGCCCGCCGAGGTCGCCGTCGTGGTCGCCGACGCCCGGCCCGAGGCGATCTTCCACCTCGCCGCGCAGATCGACGTGCGCAAGTCGGTCGCCGATCCCGCCTACGACGCGCGGACCAACGTCGAGGGCACGATCAACGTGCTCAACGCCGCCCGCGACGCCGGTGCCCGCGTCATCAACGTGTCGACCGGTGGCGCCATCTACGGCAGCGCGGACGTGATCCCCACGCCGGAGACCGTCGAGCCGCTGCCCGAGGCGCCCTACGGCCAGTCGAAGTACTGCGCCGAGCGCTACCTCGGGCTGTACGGCCGTCTGTTCGGCCTGCGTGCCGCCACCGCCCGCCTCGGCAACGTCTACGGGCCGCGCCAGGACCCGCACGGCGAGGCCGGCGTCGTGGCGATCTTCTGCGGCAAGCTCGAGGAGGGCGCCGCTCCGACCGTCTACGGCACGGGCGAGCAGACCCGCGACTACGTCTACGTCGGCGACGTCGTCCGTGCGCTGCTGGCGATCCTCGACCATCCCGACGCCAGCGGCGAGTACAACGTCGGCACCGGCCAGGAGAGCTCGGTGCTCGACATCGTCGCGCAGCTCGCGCGCTACGCCGACGGCCCGTTCGAGCCCGTCTTCGCCGAGGCGCGGCTCGGCGAGATGGAGCGCAGCTGCCTCGACGTGACGCGCGCGCAGGCCGAGCTGGGCTGGACGCCGGAGGTCGATCTCGCCGAGGGGCTGCGCCGCACCGTGGAGTGGGCGCGCGGCGACGCAGGAAAGTAACCCCACCGCTCCGGCTGCGTCGCGTAAGCTGGCGCGCCCATGAGCACCGACGCCACCCCGCCAGGGCCGCCCGTCCTCGACGGGCCGCGCACGATCGAGCTGCTTGCCGAGCGGATCGCGCGGGCCATCCGCGAGCTCGGCCGCCGCGGCGCCGTGGTCGCGATCTCCGGCGGCATCGACTCCTCCGTCGTCGCCGGCCTGTGCGTGCGGGCGATCGGCGCCGACCACGTCACCTGCCTGCGCATGCCCGAGCGCGACATCGGCTCGGGCGCGTCGGACCTCGGCCTGGAGCTCGCCGAGGCACTCGGCGTGCGCAGCGTCGAGGAGCCGATCACCGACGCGCTCGCCGGCCTCGGCTGCTACCGCCGCCGTGACGACGCGATCCGCCAGGTCTTCCCCGACTACGAGCCCGACTGGCGCCACAAGGTCGTGCGCTCGGCGCCGACCGGGGGCATCATCGTCTTCTCGCTCGTGGTGCAGCGGCCCGACGGCACGACCGACACGGCGCCGATCCCGCCGGACGCCTACCGCGCGCTCATCGCCGCGACGAACATGAAGCAGCGCGTGCGCAAGCTGCTGGAGTACACGTGGGCCGACCAGCTCGGCTACGCGGTCGTCGGCACGCCCAACCGTCTGGAGTACGACCAGGGCTTCTTCGTCAAGGGCGGCGACGGCTTGGCCGACCTCAAGCCGATCGTCGGCCTCTACAAGAGCCAGGTGTACGCGATCGCCCGCGACCTCGGCCTGCCGGAGTCGATCGTCTCGCGCGCCCCGACCACCGAGACGTTCAGCCTCGACCAGAGCCAGGAGGAGTTCTACTTCGGCTTCCCCCACGAGCAGATGGACGCGCTGCTGTGGGGTCGCGAGCACGGGGTGGAGCCGCAGGCGCTGGCCCAGCAGACGGGGCTGGACGTCGAGCGCGTCGACGCGGCGTTCTGGGAGATCGATCGGCGCCGCGCCGCCACGCGCTACCTCCACGCGCCCGCGATCCTGATCGACGCCGACTGACGCCATGTGCGGCATCGCCGGGATCGTCCGCGGCAGCCGGGACGGCGCGATCGACGAGCACGCGCTGCGCCGGATGGCCGCCGCGCTCGAGCACCGCGGCCCGGACGGCTACGGCCTGGCGATCGGCGACGGCGCGGGACTCGTCTCCACGCGCCTGGCGATCTTCGACCTCCCGCACGGCTGGCAGCCGATGCGCTCGACCTCCGGGCGCTCGCTGATCGTCTACAACGGCGAGGTCTACAACCACCCGGAGCTGCGCGCCGAGCTGGCGGCCGGCGGCATCGCGCCGCGGACGACCGCCGACACCGAGGCGGTCCTCGAGCTGCTGGAGCGCGACGGCCTCGGCGCGCTGGACCGGCTCAACGGCCAGTTCGCGTTCGCCTGGTGGGAGCCCGGGCCGCGCCGGCTCACGCTCGTGCGCGACCGCTTCGGCGTGCGCCCGCTGCACTGGGCGCAGCTGCCCGGCGGCGGGATCGCGTTCGCCTCCGAGGCCAAGGGCCTGTTCGCCAGCGGCGAGGTGCGCGCCGAGCCGGACCTCGCCGGCCTCGACCAGGTCTTCACGCTGTGGGGACCGCGCGCCCCGCAGACGGCGTTCCGCGGCGTGCGTCAGGTGCCGCCCGGCGGCCTGCTGGTCTGGGAGGACGGGCGGATCGTCGCCGAGCGCTTGTGGTGGCGGCCCGACTACGACGCGGGCGGCGCCGGGCCGGGCGAGGCGCTGCGCGAGCTGCTGGCCGACAGCGTGCGGCTGCGGCTGCGCGCCGACGTGCCGGTCGGCACCTACCTCTCGGGCGGGCTGGACTCGTCCGTCCTGACCGCGCTGGCCCAGCAGGCCAGCGACCACGAGCTGCGGTCGTTCTCGATCGCGTTCGAGGACCCCCGCTACGACGAGCGCGCCTTCCAGCAGCGCGTCGCCGGCGCGCTGGGCACGCAGCACCATGTCGTCAGCGTGGGGCCGCGCGAGATCGCCCAGGCGCTCCCCGAGGTGGTCTGGCACGCCGAGACCCCGCTCATCCGCACCGCCCCGGTGCCGATGTGGCTGCTGGCGCGCGCCACGCGCGAGGCCGGCATCACGGTCGTCGCGACCGGCGAGGGCGCCGACGAGCTCTTCTGGGGCTACGACCTCTTCAAGGAGACCGCGCTGCGCGAGCTGCACGCGACCGAGCCGGACCGCGCGCTGGAGCTGCTGCAGGCCCTCTATCCCTACCTGGGCGACGAGCGCGCGCGGCTGGCGCCCGCCTGGGAGCGCTCGTTCGTCGAGGCGGGGCCGGCCGACGACCCGCTCTTCTCCCACCAGACCCGGATCGCGGCGACCTCGACCGTGCGCGCGTTCTACCGGCCCGAGGTCGCCCACGAGCTGGACGCCGGCGACGAGCTGGGCCGCCTGCGCGCCGCGCTGCCCCCGGGCTTCGCCGGTTGGAGCACGATGGAGCGCGCCGCCTACCTCGAGGTCACGACGCTGCTCAGCCCGTACCTCCTCGCCGGCCAGGGCGACCGCATGGCGATGGCGCACGGCGTCGAGGGTCGCTACCCGTTCCTCGACCACCGCGTCTTCGAGCACGCCGTGCGGCTGCCGCCCGCCCGCAAGCTCGACGGCCTGGACGACAAGGTGGCGCTGCGCGAGCTCGCGGCCGAGGTGCTGCCGGCGGAGATCGCCGGGCGCCCGAAGCTGCCCTACCGCGCGCCCGAGGTGGCGCCGTTCTTCGGCGATCACGCGCCCGGGTGGGTGCGCGAGCGCCTCGCGCCCGACGCGATCGACGCCGTGGGGGTCTTCGCGCCCGAGCGGGTCGCCGGGCTCGTGCGGCGGGCGGAGGCCGGCCGCGCGACCGGCGTGCGGGAGGGGATGGCGCTGGTCGGCATCTTGACGACCCAGCTCTGGCACGAGCGCTTCTGCGCCGCCCCGCCAACGTATTCTGCGCAGACCGAGGAGCCGAGGGTGCGCATCGTCTCGGCTCTCCAGCAAGGAGGCAGCCCGCCATGACCGACGTCCAGCAGGCCGACGAGGCCGTTCGCCAGCAGCTCCGCACGTTCCTGACCGAGAACTTCCTCTACCTCCATCCGGGGGTCGAGCTGCGCGACGACGACGCGTTCCTGCAACTGGGGATCGTCGACTCGCTCGGGTTCATGGAGATCGTCCAGGAGCTCGAGGAGCGCTACGGGATCGGCGTCGACATCGCCGAGATCACCGAGGACAACATGGGCTCGATCGACGCGCTCGCGCGCTTCGTCGAGCGCAAGCGCGCGGCCTGAGCGCGGCGTGCCGGACTCCAGCTCCGGCCGCGAGCTGCCGATGCCCCTGCCATGAGCTCGATCGCGGCCGATCCCGCGGGCGCGGACGCCGCCGCGTCCGGGGCCCCGCCTGAGCCCGGCCCCGCGCGGTCCGGGCCGCCGCCGCGCGTGCGGCGGGCGCTCGGCCTCGCCGCGCTCGCGGCGACGTTCGGCATCGAGCTGTGGCTGGCGTTCCACGCCGGCGGGTTCTTCGCCGGAACCACCGCGATCGTCGTCCTCGCGCTGGGCCTGGCGCTGGTGGCCTGGCTCATGACCGCCGCGCGGCCGCTGGACGGGCTGAGCCGCCCACTGGCCGTCGCGGTCGCGGGGTTCGTGCTGCTGGCGGGCTGGCAGCTGCTGTCGCAGCGCTGGTCGGGCAGTCCTGCGCGGGCCGTCGTCGAGTTCGACCGCACGCTGCTCTACGCGCTCGTCGTGCTGCTCGCCGGCCTCGTCGCCACGACGGCCGCCCGCCGGCGCGCGCTGTTGCTGACGCTGTTCGGCGCGATGGTCGTCGTCTGCGGCTGCGCCCTGATCACTCGGCTGCTGCCCGAAGTGTGGCCGGTCGAGGAGACCGTCGCGCCGTCGCGGCTGAGCTACCCGGTGACCTACTGGAACGCGCTGGGCATGATGGCCGCGCTGGCGCTGCTGGCGTGCGTCCACGTGGCCTGCGACCACCGCGAGCGCCTGGCGATCCGCGCGACGGCCGTCGCGGCGCTCCCGATGCTCGCGACGACGCTGCTGCTGACGTTCTCGCGCGGCGCGATCGCCGCCGCCGCGCTCGGCTTCGTCGTCTACCTCGTCCTCGCCCGCCCGCGCGGCGCGATCGTCGGGTTCCTGGCCGGCGCGCCGACCACCGCGGCAGCGGTCGCGGTCGCCTACGCGTCGGACGCGGTCGTCGACGCGCCGACCTCCGCGGCGGTCGTCTCCCAAGGACGGACGGTCATGCTCGTCGTGGTGGCGGCGATGGCCGCCGCGGCGGGCCTGCTGGCGCTCGGGCGCCGCTTCGTGGAGCCCTGGGTGCTCGCCTGGCGGATCCCGCGCGTCTCACCGGGCCGGCTGGCGGTGGGCGCCGTCGTCGCGCTGCTCGTCGTGGCCGGCGGCGTGGTGGCCAGCGGGCTGTCGCAGCGCCTGGCCGACCAGGTCGACTCGTTTCGCACCGGCAACGTCGTCGACGACGTCGGCGACAGCCGCTCGCGCCTGACGACGGTGGGCAACAACGGCCGCCTCTACCAGTGGCGGGTCTCGACGGACGTGTTCGAGCGCCATCCGCTCGACGGGTCGGGTGCCGGGACCTTCGCGATCTCCTGGGCCCGCGACCGGCCCTCCGACCTCACCGTCAACGACGGCCACTCGCTCGTCTTCGAGGCGCTCGGCGAGCTGGGGCTCGTCGGCGTCGGCCTGCTCGCGCTGGCGCTCGGCGCGCTGCTGGTCGGCGGCGCCTGGCGGATCCGCGGGCCGCAGCGGGCGCTGGCGGCGGCCCTCTTCACGCTGCTGGCGATGTGGCTGCTGCGGGCCCAGATCGACTGGGACTGGGAGATGCCGGTGCTCACCGCCCCGGCGCTCGCGTGCGGCGCCGCGCTGGTCGGCGGCCGCGGCGCGACCGCGCAGCGGGGAGCCGTCTGGCCCGGGCGGGTGCCCCGGCTGCTGGCGGGGATCGGCATCCTCGTCGTGCTGCTCACCCCGCTGGCCGTCGCGCGCTCGCAGGCCAAGCTCGACGCCGCGTCCGCCGCGTTGAAGGCCGGCGACTGCCGCTCGGCGATCGACGACGCCCTCGCGGCGACGAAGGCGATGTCCAGCCGTCCCGAGCCGTTCCAGGTCCTGGCGCTGTGCGACGCGCGGATCGGACGCGGGGACCTCGCGCTCGCCGCGATCCGCGCCGGGCTGGAGCGCGATCCCGACAACTGGCGCCTGCACTACCAGCTCGCCGTGATCGGCGCGGCGCAGGGGATCGACCCGCGGCCCCAGCTGCGCGTCGCCCGCCGGCTCAACCCCCGCTCGACGCTCCTGCGCGACGCGCAGCGGCGCTTCGCCACCAGCGATCCGGCGCGCTGGCGCGCCCGCGCCCGCACGGCGCCGCTGCCGCTCTGACCGGCTGCTACCGCGCGGCCAGCTGCGGGAACGCCATGTCGCGCAGCGAGCGCAGCGCGTCACGGGCGAGCAGCAGCAGCAGGCCGAGGTAGACGGCCAGCGCCACCGGGACGCCGAGCACGAGCGCCAGCGCCGGCTCGTCCACGAGCCGCTCGATCGGCGTCAGCGCGAGCGCGACCGCGGCGCCGGCGATCGCCGGCGCGGCGACGGCGCGGATCGTGTCGAGGACCGACACCTCCAGGCGCCGGATCGCGATGATCCCCATGACCGACATCGTCACCGCCTGCGAGATCGCCATGCAGGCCGCGACGGTCACGATCCCGTCCTTGGTGAGGAACGCCAGCGCGATCGCCAGCACGATCACATGCGGGATCGTGACGGCGACGAGGATCCAGGCCGAGCGGGTCACCTTGAAGATCGTCCCGGCCGGGATGCTCATCGCGACGACGAGCGAGTAGGCGGCCAGCACCTGCATGACCGCGACCGAGCCGCCCCATTGGTCGCCGAACGCGACCCGGATCACGGGCCCGGCCATGACGATCAGGCCGGCCGCGATCGGGAACGTGAGCATCGCGGTGTAGCGCAGCGACAGGAGGAACGCGCGCTGCAGCTTCTCGCGGTCGATCGCCGAGTACGCGGGGAAGAGGACGTCGCCGGCGACGATCGCGAGGTTCAGGATCATCAGCTCCGGCAATCGGTAGCCGATCGAGTACAGGCCCAGCTGCGTCGCCCCGAGGATCCGCCCGACGAACAGGTAGTCCATGTTGTAGGAGATGGCCGCGCCGATGTCGACGGCGGTCAGCATCCCGCCGAACGTGAGCAGGTCGCGCAGGTGCTCGTGGACGACGCGCAGCCGCGGGCGGAAGTCGACGAGCAGCCACAGCGCGGCGCTGTTGCACGCCACGCCGGCGACGAACCCGAGCACGAGGCTCCAGGCGCCCAGGCCGGCCAGCGCCAGCCCGATGCCGACCGCGCCTCGCACGACCACCTCGGTGACCTCGCTGATCGTCAGCAGCCGGTAGTGGAGCCGCTTGCGGGCCAGCGCCATGTGGGTCGAGCCCAGCGCGCGCAGCAGGAAGGTGAAGCCGAGGACGGGCAGCAGGCCGGTGAGCTGCGACTGGTGGAAGAACAGCGCGGCGAGCGGCGCGATCGCCGCGGTGATCAGCGCGAGCCCGCCGCCGAGCACGACGCTCCATCCGAACACGGTCTGGGCGCGCGAGGCCTCTTCCTCCGGGCTGGCCACGATGAGCGCCTGGCCGAGCCCGAGGTCCTTGATCGTGTCCAGGAACGTCATGAACACGAGCGCGAGCGCGACGACGCCGAAGTCCTCGGGCGTCAGGATGCGCGCCAGGATGGCGGTCGAGACGAGCACCAGCAGCCGTCCGCCGACGTAGGCCCCGTACGCCCAGGCCATGCCGCGCAAGGTGCGGGTCCCCACGCTGTGGCCGGATTCCGCCATCGGGGGAGGCAGACTAGTCGGCCGCGTCCGTACCATCCCCGGCCGTGATCGCTCCCACCGCCCCGCTTCGCGTCCACACGCTCATCGACGCGCTCGGCTGGGGCGGCGCCGAGAGCCTGCTCGGCGACCTCGCGGCCGGCGCGCCGGCCGCGGGCATCGAGCTGTCGGTCGGCTACCTGCTGGACACGCACACGCCGGCAGCGGAGCGCATCCGCGCGTGCGGGATCGAGCCGGAGCTCGTGGGCATCGGCCGGATGTCCTCACCGCGTTCGATGGCCCTCGTGCGGGCGCATCTCGCCCGGCGCCGGCCCGACGTGCTGCACACCCACCTGACCACCGCCGACTTCCTCGGCGGGGTCGCGGCGCGGACGCTGGGCATCCCGTCGGTCTCGACGATCCACGTGATCGGCCGGGCGGTCAGCGACGCCCCCGGTGCCCGCGGGGACGCGAAGAACCGGCTCGTCGCGCTGACGCGCCGCCACGCCGCCGCGCGGGTGATCGCGGTCTCCGACGCGGCGCGCGACGCGTACCTGCGCACCGGCTGGGACACGCCGGAGCGGGTGGTGACCGTGCACAACGGCGTGGCGCGCACGGAGCCGACGCGCGGACGCGCGGCCGTGCGCGCCGAGCTGGGGATCGCCCCGGACGCGCTGGTCGCGGTGATGGTCAGCGTGCTGCGGCCGCGCAAGGGCCACGAGGTCGCCATCGAGGCGGTCGCGCGGTTGCGTGAGCGCGTCCCGCAGCTCGTCCTGCTGGTGGCCGGCGACGGCCCGAGCCGCGAGCACGTGGAGGGGCTGGCGCGGCCGCTGGGCGACGCCGTCGTCTGCTGTGGGCATCGCCACGACGTGCTCGACGTGATCGCCGCGTCCGACCTCGTGCTGCATCCGACGCACATGGACGCATTTCCGACGAGCCTGCTCGAGGCGGGGCTCGCCGGGCTGCCGGTCGTGGCGACGCGGGTCGGCGGCATCCCCGAGATCGTGGTCCACGGCGCGACCGGCCTGCTCGTCGACGCGCCACCGGCCGTCGACGACGTCGCTGCGGCGCTCGAGCGCCTCGCGCTGGACCCGGGCCTGCGGGGGACGATGGGCGCGGCGGCGCGGGCCCGCTACGACCGCGAGTTCGACGCGGTCAGCTGGGCGCGGCGCCTGCGGCGCGTCTACGACGCGGTCGCCGGTCGGTCGCCGTAGCCGGCACAATGGCGCGTCATATGTCCGCCGCCGGCTCCGCGCGCCCCCTGCGCGTCCGTACCCGCAACGACTACAGCGTGCCGTTCCTCGTCGACGTCGGCCAGCGCAACGCCGTCTTCGTCAAGCGCAAGTGGACGCCGCTGCGACGCGTGTTCCGCTGGGCCGACGCGTTCGCGATCCTGCCCGAGCCGGACTTCGACATGGTCCACGCGGTCAACGCGGTGCCGATCCTCACGCGCCGGCCGTACCTCCTGACCTTCGAGGACTACCTGCCGCGCGTCCCCGAGGACCGCTACGTCGGCTGGCTGGAGGAGCGGCTGCAGCGCGCGCTGCTGAGCCCGCGCTGCGTCGCGCTGCTGGCGATCTCCGAGTACGCGCTGCGCCAGTTCCGCTGGCAGAGCCGCACGTTCCCGGGCGTTCGGGCGCTGGAGGACAAGATGGAGCTGCTGCCGCCGGCCGTCGCGCTGCGCCGGACGCAGCCCAAGCGGCTGGGCGACACGCTGAAGCTCGCGTTCGTCGCGCACGACTTCATGCACAAGGCGGGCCCGGCGCTCGTGCGCGCGCATGCGCGGCTGCGCGACCAGGGCATCCCGGTGCAGACGACGATCGTCTCGACGCTGCGCTGGGACCCCGAGGGCTACGTCGGCCCGCCGTCGGCCAGCTACGTCGAGCGGGAGGTGGCGCGGCTGCGCTGCGAGGAGGGCGTGACCTTCCATCCCGGCCTGCCCAACGGCGACGTGCTGCGGATCATGGACGAGGCCGACTTCTTCGTGTTCCCCACCCTGCACGACACCTTCGGGTACGTCTCGCTGGAGGCGCTGGCAGGGGCGACGCCGGTCATCGCCGCGGCGACGTGCGCGCAGCCGGAGATCGTCGAGGACGGGCGCAACGGGTTCCTGCTGCCGTTGGAGAACGACCCCCGCGTCGGCAAGTGGGTGTGGTCCTACCGCACGACCGAGCCCGGCTACATGGACGTCTACGAGGAGACGATCCAGCGGTTCGCGGACACGATCGCCGACCGGCTGGCGGCCTGCTGGGAGGATCGCGACTCCTACGAGGCGCTCAGCGCCGGCGCGATCGAGCGCGTGCGCGAGCGGTTCGACCGCGACCGCGCCCGCGCGCGCCTGGAGGAGCTCTACGAGCGCTGTCGCGAGCGCGTGCCGCCGCCGCTGGTGCGGCGGCGGCGACGCTGAACGGCGGTCGGCGGGCCTACGCGGCCGGCGGCGCGACGATCCGCAGCCGGCTCTGCCAGTCCACGTTGTCGGCCAGGTTGAACACGTAGTTGCCGTTCCACTGCGGGACGCCGGCCTGACGGGCGAACGTCACGAACGGGTCCTCGAGGCCGAAGCTGGTGTACGACGAGCCGGACTCGTACTGCACGCCGAAGCCGGGGCCGCCGGTGTCGCCGACGAAGCCGCCGTACTGGGCCAGCGCGCGGAGGATCGTCTTCTTCCACGTCGGCACGGCCAGCGCGTCGATCTCGGCGCTGGTCATCGCCAGCTGGAAGCGGGCGCCCATCGGCGGGACGTCGGCGTCGGACTCGCCCGAGCAGCGGGTGCCGCCCTTGCTGGCCGGATAGACGTAGCTGGAGCCGAGGTCGGCCGACCGCGCGGCCTGGGTGCCGAAGCCGAACTCGGTCGTGTTGCTCGTGCACTTCAGGACGATGAACAGCGCGTGGTTGATCTGGCCGGCGGCCAGCTCCTGGGCGCGGATCGAGCCGGCGAGGCTGCCGAACTCGGCGGCGGTGGCGCCGCCGCCGAGGCCGTTGCCGTCGACGCGGATGCGGTCGCCCCAGGAGAAGTTGAGCGTCCCGCCGCCGGGCGGCAGCGGCTGGGCCTGCCAGAAGTCGTACTCCCAGCCGTCCGGGGTGACGACGGTCAGGTGGCCGTCGCCGCCGCCGGCCGCACGGGCGCCGGCCGGGATCGGGATCTGCATGCCCTCCATCGGGTTGCGGCCCCACGGCTCGGTCGCGTGCAGCGTGTAGAGCGGGTCGGTCGGCTTGGAGAAGTAGACCGGGTGGGCCCAGTCGTTGGGCGTGTCGGAGACGCCGACGATCATGTTGCCCGGACGGCCCCACTGGAGGATCCGCGACACCATCTGCGAGGAGCGCGGATGGACGGCGACGTCGGCCGGGATCGGCTGGTTGAACGGCGAGGATGCGCTGTACGGACGCCACGTCGCGCCCGGGAAGGTCGTCCCGCCGAATCCGCTCCAGCCCATCTGCGTACCACTACCAGCCGACGGGCTCGTGGGGGTGGTGCCGGTGCCCGAGCCGGTGCCGGGATCGGTGGGGGTCGTGCCGGTGCTCGAGCCGGTGCCGGGATCGGTGGGGGTGATGCCGGTGCCCGTGCCGGTGCTCGTCCCCGTGCCGGTGCTCGTCCCCGTGCCGGCGCTCGTCCCGGTGCCCGAGCCGGTCCCCGTGCTCGTCCCGGTCCCCGTGCTCGTCCCCGTGCCGGCGCCGGTGCTCGTGCCGGTGCCGGTCTCCGTGCCCGACCCGGTTCCGGTGCCGGTCCCGCTGCCCGTCCCGCTCGTCGAGCCCTTCACGCCGCCCTTGCTCGGCTTCGCCGGCTTGCGATCGCGCTGGGTCATCCGGCGCCCCTTCGCCCGCGACTTCGACTTCGACTTCGCGTCGAAGGTGCGGGACTTCCCCTTGGCCGCCTTCGACCGCGCCGCCCGCTTGGCCTTCGCCCGCTTCGCCTTCGCCTTGGCCGCGCTCGTCGACCGCTTCGCCTTCGACGCCTTGGACGCCTTCGCCTCGGCGGTGAACGCCGGAGCTCCCGTCGCGGCCGGGACCAGCAGGAACGCGCTCACGAGGAGCGCGAGCACGAGCGTGGCAAGTGGGGAACGCGACGATGCGCGCATGGGCGACTGCCTCCTTCGGTGGCTGGGCTGTCTCGGAGAGACCCCTGGCTTTGCGAGCCCGCCTCGCGGCGGGGGTGCCTTTGTCGAGAGCGCGCCATCCGTGCGCGCCGGTGGGACCTTGCACGGCGGTCATCGACGCGGTCGAGGCGCGCCCGGACCGGTCCGGCGCGGACCGGACAGATGTTCGGTCAAGATCGGCGGGCGCTGGTCGAAAGCGTCGGCCCGCCCGCCGCGGCGCTCAGCGCCGCGGCGGCGCCACGACTCGCAGTCGGCTGGCCCAATCCACGCCGCTGGCGATGTCGAGCACCCGATGCGGCCCCGAAGCGGGCACGCCGACGCGGTCGGCGAAGGCCACGAGCGGGTCGGGCCAGCCGAACGAGGTGTACGTCGTCGACGATTCCAGCATGAACCCGAAGCCCGGGCCGCCCGTGTCACCGACGTAGGCCCCATAGCGCGCCAGCGCGAGCAGGATCGCCTGCTTCCAGCGGGGCACCGGCAGCGCCTCGATCTCGCGGGCGCTCATCGCCAGCTGGAAGCGGGTGCCCATCGGGGCGGCGTCGCGGTCGTCGCCGCAGCGCGTCCCGCCGGCGCGCGCCGGGTGCACGTGGCCGTCGCGGGCCGAGAAGCCGAAGCCGCGCCCCGAGCCGGTGCAGCTCAGCACGAGGAAGAGCGCGTGGTCGATGCGGCCCGCCTCGAGCTCCTGCGCCCGGATCATCCCGGCGAGGTTGGCGAAGCCGGAGGCGGTGCCGCCGCTGCCGATGCCGCTGCCGTCGATCCGCACGCGCCCGCCCCAGCCGAAGGTGAGCGTGCCGCCGCCGGGCGGCTTGGAGCGGACGTCCCAGAAGTCGTACTCCCAGCCCTCCGGGGTGACGACCGTCATGTGGGCGTCGCCGCCGGCCGCCGGGCGGGCGGCGTCGGGGATCGGGATCCGGTGCCCCTCGATCTTGTTGCGCCCCCAGGGCTGCACCGCATCCAGCCGGAAGCGGGGATCGGACGGCTTGGCGTAGTACGTGGGATGGCCCCAGTCGTCGTCGACGCCGGTCGCGCCCGCCACGAGCGGGGCCGGCGGGCCCGAGGACAGCGCGCGGGCGACGATCGCGCGCGAGCGCGGATGGACCGCGACCTTCGCCGGGATCCGACGGTTGAACGGCGCCGTATCGGCATAGGGCCGCCAGTCCGCGCTCGGCCAGCGTCCGACGCCGAAGCCCTGCCAGCTGGTGCCGCGAGCGCGATCCCGGTCGCGATCGCGCTCCTTCGGCGCGGCGCAGGCCACCGAGGCCAGCAGCGCGCAGGACAGCGCACCGGCGACCAGGAGCTGGGCGACACGAGCAGCCACTGGGCCTGCAGCCTAGACGCCGCGCCGGTCGCCGGTCGGCCGGCGGCCCGCCGCGTGGCGACCTCGGGCGCAGCGTCCCGCCATCATGGTCGGCCGGTGATCGACCTCCACTGCCACCTGCTGCCCGGGATCGACGACGGGCCGCCCGACGCCGACGCGATGCTCGCGCTCGCCCGCGCGCAGGTGGACGCCGGCGTGGCGACCGTGGTCGCCACGCCGCACGTCGCGCCCTCCATGCCCAACCGCGCGGCGGACATCGCCAGGGCGGTCGACGAGGCTCGCCGGATGCTCGTCGCCGCCGACCTCCCGCTGGAGGTCGCGACCGGCGCGGAGATCGATCTCGCCCTCGCGGCAGAGCTGCCCGACGACGAGCTGCGCGCGCTCGCGCTCGGCGGCGGACCGTGGCTGCTCGTCGAGGCGCCGCTGCGCGCGGCCCGCCACGTCGATCGGGCGGTCCGCGCGCTTCAGGCGCGCGGCTTCGCGATCGTGCTCGCCCATCCCGAGCGCTCGCCGTCGTTCCAGCGCGAGCCGGAGCTGCTGCGCGGCCTGGTCGCCGACGGCGTGCTGACCCAGATCACGGCGGGCTCGGTCTGCGGGGACTTCGGCCGCGTCGTCGGCTCGTTCACCGACTGGATGGTGGACGAGGGGCTGGTCCACGTCGTCGCCTCCGATGCCCACGACGCCGCGCATCGCGCACCCGGGCTGCGGGCGGCGCTCGCCCGCGGTCCGCTGCGCGACCGCGCGCCGTGGCTGGTGGAGTCCGTGCCCGGGGCGATCCTCGACGGGCAGCCGATCCCGGACCTGCCGGCACCGTCGCGTCGCGGCAACCTGCTGCGCCGGATCCGCCACCGCTGAGCGCTCGTCAACCGCGCAGGTATGCTTCCGCGCGTCGTGCGGGTCACCCGGTCTACGCTCCCCTGCGCACTCGCGGCATCCGCGCCCATCCCCATCGCGGGACGGGGGCGTTGAGCGAGATCCGTTCGCTGCGCGAGGACGACCTCTCCGCCGCGGTTGCCCTGTTCGAGCAGGTGATGGCGACGGGCAGCCCTCTGCCCGACATCGAGCGCCTGTTTCGCAGCACGTTCCTCGACCAGCCGTTCGCCGATCCCGAGCTGCCGTCGCTCGTCTGCGAGGCCGACGGCAAGGTGATCGGCTTCCTCGGCTGCCACGCGCGCCGGCTGCGCTTCGCCGACCGCGAGCTGCGGGCTGCGTGGGCGGGCCAGCTCGTCGTCGCGCCGGACGCCCGGACCCAGGCGGTCGGGCCGATGCTCATCGCCCGCCTGTTCGGCGGCCCGCAGGACGTCACGCTGACCGACACGGCGTCCTGGGAGGCCCGGCGCATCTGGGAGGGCCTGCACGGACAGACGCTGCTGCTGGAGTCGCTGGAGTGGACCCGCGTGCTGCGTCCCGCCGCCTACTGGCAGGGCCGGCTGGCGGCGTCGTCGGTGCACCCGCACGTCGCGGCGGCCGGACGCCGCGCCTCGCCGATGCTCGACGCGGCACTGGCCAAGGCGGGCTTCGGCGGCGCGACGCCGGGCCGGCCGGATGGCGTCGACGACGAGCGCCTGACCCCGGACGCGATGCTCGAGCAGCTCGACGCGTTCGTCGGGCGCGGCGACCTGCGGCCCGTCTACGACGCCGGCTACCTGGCCTGGCTGCTGCACGAGCTGGGCACCGCACGGGCCGGCAGCGCGCTCGCGGCGCGGCTCGTGCGGCGCGGCGAGGTCCCGATCGGCTGGCACGTGAGCCTCGTCGAGCCGCACGGCGTCGCCCACGTGCTGCAGGTGGTCGCCCGTCCGCGCGAGCGAGCCGCGGTCTTCGAAGCGCTGCTCGACCACGCGTACGCGCAGGGCGCGGTGGCCGTCCAGGGCCGGCTGGAGCCGCACCTGACCGAGGCGATCACGCAGCAGCGCTGCGTCCTGCGGCGGGGGTCCTACGCGGGGATCCACGCGCGCGAGCCGGAGCTGGTCACCGCGGCGCTGGCCGGCCGGAGCATGCTCAGCCGACTCGACGGCGAGTGGTGGATCGACCCACGCGTGCGCTGACGTGGCACGATCGCGCTCCGAGCAGGCCGCAGCGGCGTTGGCGATCGAGCCGCTGCGGTCGATCGCTCGGCGCGCCTCGCGCTGGAGTGGCGTGCTCGTGCTCAACTACCACCGCGTCGGCACCAGCAGCGGCCAGCCGTGGGATCCCGCGCTGTGGAGCGCGTCGGCCGAGGCGCTCGACGCACAGGTGGCGTTCCTGCGCCGCCATGCCGAGATCGTCGGCCCCGCCGAGCTGCGCGACCTGCGGCCGGCGCGCGCCGGCCGGCTCGTCGCGCTGACCTTCGACGACGGCTACCGCGACAACTACGAGCTCGCGTTCCCGATCCTGCGGTCCCACGGCGCGACGGCGGCGTTCTTCATCGCCACGGGCTTCGTCGATCGCCCGCGAGCGGCATGGTGGGACGAGATCGCGTGGATGGTGCGCCACGCGACCCGTCCCGCGGTGGCCGCCGGAGGCTGGCTCCCGGGCGACGTGGTGCTCGCCGATCGCGCGGCCGCGACCGTGGCGCTCGTGGAGCGCTACAAGACGCTGGACGGCGAGCGCAGCGCCGCCTATCTGGACCACGTGGCTGCCGAGACCGGCGCGGGCCGTTGCCCGCTCGAGATCGCGCGCGACCTGTGGGTGACCTGGGACATGGTCCGCGAGCTGCGCGACGCCGGCATGACGATCGGTGGGCACACGATCGATCACCCGATCCTCGCGTCGCTGTCGCGCGACGAGCAGGAGCGCGAGATCGGCGGCTGCCTGCAGCGCCTGGAGGCCGAGCTCGGCGAGCCGGCGCGCTGGTTCGCCTATCCCGTCGGCGCGCGCACGTCGTTCGACGCCGACACGCGCGCGCTCATGGCGGCGCACGGCATCGAGCTCGCGTTCAGCTTCTACGGCGGCTACCGCACGTTCGCCGACTGGGACCCCTACGACGTGCGCCGCATCCACGTCGGCCCGGACCTGAGCCAGCGGCGCTTCGAGGCGACGGTCACGCTCCCACAGGTGTTCGTCCGCTGAGCGGCGCGCCGGTCAGGCGCGCCGGCAGACGTAGACGTCCTGGCTGCGCATCGCGCCCGGATCGTGCAGGCCGTGGAGGCGCACGACGTCGGCGGGCAGCTCGTCGGCATAGGGCACGCGCTCGACGCTGAGGCCCGCCTCCCGGAGGCGGTCGAGGTGGTCGCGGCCGTAGACGCGCACGTGATCGCTCTGGCCGAAGCGCCGCAGGCGCTCCGCGGCGTCCTCCACCGACGCATCCTCGATCGTCGTCGCGGCGGAGAAGTCGATCGGGTGCTGCATGAGCAGCGTCCCGGTCGGCTTCAGCACGCGCCGCAGCTCCGCCATCGCCGCGCGATCGTCGGGCACGTGCTCGAGCACGTGGCTGACCATCAGCCAGTCGAACGTCTCGTCGGGATACGGGATGGCGGTGATGTCGATCTGCTCGCGCACGAGCGGCGCACGCTGCAGGTCCGCGGTGTGGTACTCGAGCCCCCCGGCGCGGTGGAGGTTGCGGTAGATCGCCCACTCCGGCGCGAAGTGCAGCACCTTGCCGGGGCCGCGCAGGATCCCTGCCTCGTCGCGCAGGTACAGCCACATCACCCGATGGCGCTGCAGCGAGCCGCACCCAGGGCACCACGCGTCGGGCAGGCGGAGGCTCTCGCCGCGGTAGGGCAGGTACCGCCGGAAGCGCCGTCCGCAGCACGGGCACTCGTGCCCGCCGTCGCCGGACAGCAAGGGCGCGGCGACGCCGAGCGCGGCGCGGCGGGCCCAGAACTTCGCGTAGGGGCGGGCGGTGGCCAGCGCGCCTTCGAGGCGGGGCACAGGATCCTCCTGGTGGTCGGTGGCGTCCGGGAGCGGGTCGGTCGGGTCGAGCGCCCAGCCGCGCCGCTCCATCGCGCGCCCCTCCTCCACCAGCGCGCGCCACGAACGGCGCCACTTCCAGCGGAAGTACAGGAACCCGCGCAGGTGGTCGAGCGCCGCGCGCGAGACGGGATGGCGCGCGGTGGTGCGCCGGTAGACGTGGACGACCGTCGCCTCCGGGCGGTAGGCGACGCGCAGCCCGGCGGCGCGGATCTGCAGGCACCAGTCGATGTCCTCGGGCGCGAAGGGGATGCGCGGGTCGAGCTCGCCGGCGGCTTCCTGCGCGGCGGCCGAGAAGAGCTGGCAGGCACCGATGACGTACTCCGCCTCGCGAGTGCGATCGGCCGGGACGTCGAGCATGAGGTGGCGGCGCACCGCGGCTCCCTCGTCGAGCCAGCGGCTCAGCGGCGGGCGGCGCAGCAGCGGCAGCCACAGCGCCGGCAGGCGCCGGGCGGACGGCTGCAGCTCGCCGCTGGGGTAGACCAGGCGTGGCCCGACGAGCCCGACCTCGGGGTGGGCGTCCATGTACGCGACGAGGTCCTCCAGCGCGCCGGGCGTGAGCAGCGCGTCGCTGTCGAGGAACATGCGGTAGCGGCCGCGGGCGATGCGCATGCCGTGGTTGCGGGCCGAGCCGCCCTCGTTGTTCGCCAGCGCGACCACGCGGACGTCGGGGAACTCCTCGGCGACGATCGCCGGCGTGCCGTCGGTGGAGCCGTTGTCCACGACGATGGCCTCGACCGCGAGCGGGCCCGCGTGCTCGGCGACCGACCGCAGGCAGGCGCGGACCTCGTCGCGGACGTTGCGGGCGATGACGATGACGGAGACGTCGATCACGATCCTCGGCACCGTAGTCGACCGCGCACCGCGGAGCTTGCATGCTGGGCGCCGCCGCCCAGCCGCGCGCCGGCGCATCGACTACCGTACGGCCGCCGCGCCGGCACGGAGCCGCCGCGGCCACCACGCTCCTTCCCGTGCGCCTTGCCGTCGTCGAGATAGCGCCGTTCGGCGGACTGCTGCACTACGCGGTCCAGCTCGGCGACGCGCTGGCCGCACGCGGCGACGACGTCGACCTCATCCTCCCGACCCGTCACGAGCTCGAGGGGCGGCCGGGACCCGCCCGGCGCCTGCAGGTGCTGCCACCGTGGCTACCGCCGCCGGAGTCCGACAGCACGCCCGCGCGGGTCTTCGTACGACGGGCGCGCTCGGCGGCCTGGCGCGTGGCGACCTGGGCGCGGATCCTGCGCTCGGTCCGGCGCGGCCGCTACGACGCGGTGATCCTCAACGGCAGCATCGACCTGTCGCTGAGCGCGGTCGCCGCGTTCGCGCTCATCAAGCTCTCCGGCCGCGCCCGCGTGACGCACGTCTGCCACAACGTCCGCCCGTTCAACCGCTGGGGCGGCGACGACCTGTTCGTCTCGTCGCCCGCGATGCTGGGGCTGCTGCGGCGCCTGTATCCGGCCTTCGACCTCGTGTTCGTCCACGGCGAGGCCAGCCGCGAGGAGTTCGAGCGCACCTGGCCCGGCGCGCGCCTGGCGGTGATCCCGCACGGCGACGAGGGGATCTTCACCGGCGACGCCCCGCCGCCCGCCGACGAGCCGCGGATCCTCTTCTTCGGGGACTGGCGCAAGGTCAAGGGCCTGCGGGTCCTCATGGAGGCCTTCGACGCCGTGCGCGAGCGGGTGCCGGCGGCGCGGCTGACCATCGCCGGCTCCCCGTCGCCCGAGGAGGGCGAGGACGAGGCGGTCCTCGCCTGGGCCGCGGCGCGGGCCGACCACGTGACGGTCGACGCGCGCTACGTGCCCGTGGAGGAGGTCCCGCCGCTGTTCGCCAGCGCGCGCGTGGTCGCGCTGCCGTACCTCGTCGGCTACCAGAGCGGCGTGCTGCACCTGGCGATGACGATGGGCCGCGCGGTGGTCGCCACCCGCGTCGGCGACCTCGCCTCGGTCGTCGCCGACGGGGAGACCGGCCGGCTCGTCGAGCCCGGGGATGCGGCGGCGCTGGCCGACGCGCTGGTCGACGTGCTCGCCGACCCCGAGCGCGCGGCCCGCATGGGCGAGGCGGGCCGAGCCCGGCTGGCGGCGGAGGCGAGCTGGCCGGCGGTCGCCGACCAGGTGGACGACGCGTTGCAGCGCATCTTGCGCTAACGGGCGGCCGCCCACCTGCCGATTACACTGCTGAGCCTTCGTTCCCCGCCCGCCTTTGCCCTCGAACCCTCCGTCCGCCGCCGCGTCGCCCGACGCGGCCGAGAGCGCCCTCGCGCCCTACCTCCGGGCGATCCGCGCCCACCCGCTGCTGATCGGCGCCGTGGCGCTGGCCTGCGTGCTGGCCAGCGTCCTGTGGCTGGCGATCCGCTCGCCGCAGTACGAGACCACGGCGCAGGTCCTGGTCACCCCGGTCGGCCAGGGCGAGGCGGCGTTCACCGGGCTGCCGATCCTCACCGACTCCGTCGACCCGACGCGCACGCTGCAGACCGCCGCGACGGTCCTGCAGTCGCCGCGTGCCGCGGTCGCCACGTCCCGCGAGCTGTCGGGCTGGAGCGTGCCGGCCGTGGAGGCGGCGGTGACGGTCGAGCCGCAGGGCGAGAGCAACATCGTCGCGGTCACCGCGAAGGCCGGCGATCCCAGGACGGCGGCCGAGCTGGCCAACACCTACACGCGGAGCGCCCTGTCGGTGCGCGAGGCCGATCTCGGCCGGCAGATCGACACGCGCGTCGCCGGGCTGAAGGAGCGCGAGGCGTCACTCGACCCCGACTCCGAGGCGGCCGGCGTGCTGGCCGCGCAGATCAACCAGCTGGAGAGCATCCGCAACGGCCAGGACCCGAACTTCTCGCTGCTGCAGTCGGCGGGCGAGGGCTCGGCGACCGGCGCGTCGTCGAAGATGATCCTGGCGCTCGCGCTGATCGCGGGCCTCACGATCGGCGTGATCGCCGCGGTCGCGGTCGAGCACCTCAACCGTCGCGTCCGCGACGAGGACGAGGCGCTCATGGCCTACCCGCTGCCGGTCCTCGCGCGCGTGCCCAGCCTGCCGACCGACGTGCGCGACGCGGCCAGCCCGGCGCTGATGTCGCCGATGGTCATCGAGGCGTTCCGCACGGTCCAGGTCCAGCTCGACCTCACCGGCGACGACGGCCGCACGGTCATGGTCACGAGCGCGTCCGCGGGCGACGGGAAGACGACGTCGGCGGTCAACCTCGCCGTGACGCTGCGGCGCGCCGGCTACCGGGTGGCGCTGCTGGACTTCGACCTGCGCAAGCCCGACATCGGCTCTCGGCTGGACGTCAGCTGCGACCTCGCGGCGCTCGTGCGCCTCGGGGCGCCGCTCGCCGACGTGCTCGTCGAGGCGCCCGACGTGCCGGGCCTGTACGTGCTCAGCTGCCGCCAGGGCATCGATGTGTCGCCGATGCTCGAGCCGCTGAGCCGGCGCATCCCCGAGCTGGTGGAGAGCGCCTCCGAGCTCGCCGACTACGTCGTGATCGACACGGCGCCGATCGGCATCGTCAGCGACGCGCTGCGCGTCGCCGCCGCCGTCGACGACATCGTCCTCGTCACGCGGCCCGGCAACACGAACCGCGCCGACCTGCAGCGCACGCGCGAGCTGCTCGAGCACATGGGCCAGACCCCGACGGGCATGCTCGTCCTCGGCGCCGCGCGCGGCAGCACGACGACGTACGGCTACGGCCCGCAGCGGCCCGCCCCGCCCTCGTCGTCCGGGCCGTCCTCCGGTCGCCGCCCGGCTGAGCTCGACGCCCTGTCCTAGGCAGGCGCTCGGTGGCGAGCCGTCAGCACCTGCTCGCGTCGCGGTCCGCCGTCCTGGTGACGGTCGCGGCGATGGCGCTGGCAGCGCTCGTCGGCGTGGTGCTGGCGACGAGCGTCAAGCTCGGCGTCGCGCTGCTGATGGCGGCCTGCTTCCTGCCGGTCGCGCTGATCAGCGTGCCGCTCGCGCTCAGCGGGTGGATGGTCGTCGCGTTCCTGAGCCGCCTGCCCGGGTTCGAGGCGATCCCCAACCGCGTGCTGATCGTCGTCGTCGTGTGTTGGATCGGCGCCCTGCTGACGCGGCGCGACCGCTCCGAGCCGGTCCTGGCCAGCGGTCGCGGGATGCTCTCGCTCGTCGGCCTGTTCATCGTCTGGTGCGCGCTGTCGCTGCTGTGGTCCCCGGTCCCGGACGCGGGGGTCACCACGCTGAAGGACCTGCTGTACGACGTCGCGGTCTTCGTGCTCGTCCTCGGGGTCCTGCGCGAGCCGCGGCATGCGCGCTGGCTCGCGTTCGCGTTCGTCGCCGGCGCCGCGCTGTCGGTGTGCGTCGGCATCGCCGACGGCGGCCTCAGCTCCTCGGGCGGCTCGGTGGACAGCGCCACGGCGGCCGAGGGCCGCTTCCAGGGTGGTGCCGGCGACCCGAACTACCTGGCCGCGGTGCTCGTGCCGGCGATCGTGCTCGCCGCCGCACTCGGAGTCCGCCGGCAGCCGCTGCTGCGGGCGGGGCTGGCGGGCGTGGTCGGGCTGCTGGCGATCGGCCTGGTCGCCACCGAGTCGCGCGGCGGCGTGATCTCCGTGGCCGTCGTCGGGCTCACGGCGCTCGTCCTGCTCCGTGGGCAGCGCCGCGCCGTGCTGGGGATCCTCGCCCTGCTCGCGGTCGTGGCGGGCGCCTGGTTCGCGGCGTCGCCGACCGCGTGGGAGCGCATCTCCGAGCTCGGCGCCGACCAGGGCAGCGGGCGCACCGACATCTGGACGGTCGCGACGCGCGTGGGCGCGGAGCACCCGATCGTCGGCGTGGGCCTCAGCCAGTTCCCGGAGGTGTCGCACTCGTTCGTGCGGATGCCCGGCTCGCTGAGCTACGTGGCGATGATCGTCGACGAGCGGATCGTGGTCCACAACATCTACCTGCAGCTGTGGGTCGAGAACGGCATCATCGGGCTGCTGCTCTTCCTGGGGCTGGCCGGCGGCGGTCTGGTGTGCGCGTGGCGCGCCGCCGCGCTGTTCGACCGGCTCGGCGACCGCGAGATGTCCGCGCTGTCGCGCGCGGCGCTGCTCGCGCTCGTCGGGATGCTGACGGCATCCTTCTTCCTCTCCAACGTCAACGACCGGCGCCTGTGGGTCCTGCTGGCGTTCGGGCCGGCGCTGCTGGGGATCGCCCAGCGTCAGGCGGCGCGGCGGTCGGCCGGCTGATCGGCGCTCGCGGCGGCGCGCAGCAGCTCGGCGATCCGCGCGGCGGAGCGCCGGACGTCGAACTCGCGCTCGACGAGCGCCCGCCCGGCGTCGGCGCGGGCGAGCGCGGCGTCGCCGTCGTCCAGGGCGCGGCGCAGGACCTGCGCGAGGTCGTCCGGGTCGCCCGGCTCGGCGAGCAGGCCGGTGACGCCGTCCTGCACGAGCTCGGGGATGCCCGACAGGCGCGTCGCGACGACCGGCACGCCGACGGCCAGCGCCTCCATCAGCGCGACCGGGATGCCCTCCATCTGCCCGTCGGCGGCCACGACGCTCGGCAGCACGAAGAGGTCGGCGCTCGCCAGGAGCTCGGCCACCTCCGGCTCCGACCGCGCCTCGAGGAAGCGGACCCGGCCGGCGAGCCCGAGCCGGGCCGTCTGCGCGCGCAGCGAGTCCTCCAGGCTGCCCGCGCCGACGAGGTCGAGCTCGATCCGGGCGAGGCGCGGCTCGCGCGCGAGCGCCTCGAGCAGGACCCGGTGGCCCTTGTACTCCTCCAGGCTGGCGACGCAGAGCGCGCGGACCGGCCCGTCCGCGGGCACGGCGCGGCCCCGGTAGGGGTAGGCCGTCGGGTCGACGCCGCAGCGCACGACGTGCGCCAGCGTGTCGCGTCCGGCACCGTAGGGCGCCAGGAACCGCTCGTTGAAGGCGGAGATCACGGCGACGAACGAGGCCTCGCCGACGATCGAGCGCAGGTGCGACTGGTCGACGAAGATGTCGTGCGCGTGGGCGGTGACGCTGTAGCTGCAGCCGGTCAGCCGGCGGCAGAGCCACGCGCACAGCGCCGGATAGGTGGCGAAGTGCGCGTGGAGGTGCGCGACGCGCGTGTCACGGACGTGGCGGGCATGGGCGGCGGAGAGCACCAGCGTCGCGGCCGCGCGGGTCAGCAGCCGCGGCCGGCGCGCGTAGGACGCGACCACGTCCAGCCAGGCCCGCGCCAGCGCCGCGGGGCGTCGGACGGCCCACCAGAGCGTCGCGGCGGCGCCCTGCGCGACGGTGGGACGCCGCACCCGCGGGAGCCAGCGCTCGGCGTCGGGATGGGCGAACGGCCGGCTGGGCGCGAACAGCGACAGGAGCTCGAGCGACAGGTCGTCGCGAGCGTCCAGCGCGTTGAGCTCGCGCACGATGAACGTCTCGGACGCCAGCGGGAAGCGGGAGACGACGTAGGCGATCGTCGTCGGCACGGCGGCCATCGACGGGCCGCTACTCGGCGTGGCGGAACAGCGCCACGACGGTGAGCAGGAGGATCTTGAAGTCGAGCGCCAGCGACCAGTGCTCGATGTAGTAGTTGTCCCACTCGACGCGGTCGCTCAGCGAGGTCTGCCCGCGGAAGCCGTGCACCTGCGCCCAGCCGGTGAGGCCCGACCGGACGCGGTGGCGCTCGCCGTAGCGGCGCACGTTGCGCCCGAACAGCTCGACGAACATCGGCCGCTCCGGGCGCGGGCCGACGAGGCTCATCTCGCCGCGCAGCACGTTGACCAGCTGCGGCAGCTCGTCCAGCGACGTACGCCGCAGGAACCGCCCGATGCGCGTGCGGCGGTCGACGCCCTCCACGCCGCCGGGGGCGCTGTCGGCCGACGGCTCGAACGCGTCGCCGGGCTCGGCCGAGCGCATCGAGCAGAACTTCAGGAGGTCGAAGACCTGCCCGTCGCGCCCGACGCGCCGCTGGCGGAAGAGGATCGGGCCGCGCGTCTCCACCTTGATCGCGATCGCGATCAGCGCCAGCAGCGGTGCCGAGCAGATCAGGAGCAGCAGCGCGCCGACGCGGTCGAGCGCGTGCTTGATGGCGAACTGCCAGCCCTTGGGATCCACGGTCCGCAGGCCGAGCAGCGGCAGCCCGCCGAGGGTCTCGTAGGCGAGCCGGTCGTTCAGTGACTCGAACATGCGCGGGACGAGCGAGGCCTCCAGGCCCAGCTCCTCGCACTCGCGCACGAGCGGCACGAGCTCGGCGTCGCGCGCGGCCCCGGAGAACGCGATGATCACGTGGCGCGCCCCGCTGCGCTCGGCCGCCGCCTGCAGCTCGCTGAAGTCGCCGAGGACCGGCAGCGTGCGGGCCTCGGGCTCGCCGATCGTGGCCATGTCGGGCCCCTCGAGGAACCCGACGGGGCGCAGGCCGTAGTGCGGGTCCGTGAGCAGGCGGCGCGCGATCTGCGTGCCGACCAGCCCGGCGCCGACGATGAGCGTGGGCCGGCCGATGATCATCCGCGCCCGCGCCCAGCGTTGCAGGAGGACGAGCGACACGCGTCCCGCGCCGACGCAGGCCAGCGCCGCGACCCACGCGACCACCGCGTCCTGCCCGTCGCCGGGGCCGTGCGCGACGTAGAGGTCGACGACCACGACGGCCATCGCCGCGATCGTGATCGAGCCCACGACGGGTGCCACGCCGTCGAGGATCGCGCGGTAGATGCGCCGCGAGTAGAGCCCGCGCAGCGCGAACAGCGCCATCGCCGCCGGGGGCATCACGAGCAGCGCGGCGTGGTCGCTCTCGAAGGCGGCCAGCGGCCCGCCGGCCGCGATGGCGATCGCCACGAGCAGCGCGATCGCATCGGACACGAGCTGCAGCACCAGGAAGCCCCGCCCGTCGAGCAGCCATTCGAGCGTCGACTCGGAACGGGGATGGCCTGCGGCCGCGCGCCGGTCCAGCGCGCTGCCGGTCTGCAAGGCCGTGGTTTCAGGTTGGATCAGCGACATCGGCGTCCCTGCCTGCGATGGTTCGAGCCTAACTGCGCTCGTCGGGCTCAGGCGTCGGAAATTCGTCCAAGTCCGCGGCCGTCTCGGCCGCTGCGACACTCCCTGTATCGGCCGTTTCGCCCGCAGCTTGAACGCGGGTGTTCGTCAGCCACCGAATGGGGGGTGACGCAGCCGCCGGCGCAGCGCGCGCAGCCGGCGCTCGGCGCGCAGCCGCATGCGCGGGCGATCGAGCTGCGCCCACGTGAGCGGCTCGCTCCCGGTCGCCAGCTCGAGCTTGTAGCGGCTGGGCGGCGCGAGGAAGTCGTACGTGCGCAGCCCGCGCTCCAGGCACGCGGTCATGGCCAGCACGTGCGTGACCATCCCGGCGCGCAGGCGGTTGTCGTCGAAGCGCTGTAGGCCAGCCTGGTAGAAGAGCAGTCGTCCGTCCTCGACGAACCCGTACAAGCAGCCGACCGTCTCGCCGGTGCGCCGCCGGACCCGGACGAGCGCGGCTCGTCCCTCTGGCACGAGCCGGTCGATCGCGTGACGATGGAACGTCCGCACGCGTGCGTCGGCGAACGCGCCCGGCTCGCCGGCCGCGCGCCAGCGCTCCTCGTGCAGCACGACGAGCTCGTCGAGGATCGCGTGGGCCTCCGCGGCCGTGGCGGCCCACTGCAGCTCGACGTCGCCGAACGCGCGCAGCGAGCGGCGGATGCGGCTGCGGCGGCTCGAGGGCCACAGCGTCAGCAAGTCGCCGTCGCGCGCGCGGTCGAGCTCGGTCACCGGGCACTCCTCGACGCGGGGACGGGCGGTCAGCCCCGGCGCGGCGGCGATGAGGGCGTCGGCGTGGTCGTGCACGAAGCCGTCGAGGGCGAGGCGGTCCCAGCGTCGATCGTCCTCCAGCGTGGCGACGACGGCGGCGGCGAACGCGTCGAGCTCGCCCTCGGCCACGAGCAGCCGGTTGCGCTCGACGAAGACGGAGCTGCCATCGGGCTCGCCCGCGGTGCCGAGGTGGATGGTGCGCGCGCGGAGCTGGCGCGGGCGCCGGGTGGCGGACTCGGTCACGAGCACCGCGCCGAACGGGGCGCCGTCGCGCTCGGCGACGAGGAAGCGGTGGGGCACCGCGTCGCCGAAGGCATCCAGCCAGGCGGAGGTCCACGCCCAGCAGCATGCGACCCCCAGCCGCTCGTCGAGCTTGGCCTCGAGCGCGAGCCAGCGTTCTGCCGCCGCGGCGCGCTCGCCGGAGCCGAGCACGGTCACCGTCGTCGTGGCGGCGGTTGGCCGGGAGGGGGTCGTCATCGCGCGCTTGCCCCCGGGCGTGTGGCCCGAGGGCGAAGCGACACGGTACCGGCTCAGTCTTGGGAGGCGCGGTCAGCGCCGCCCAAGACCGATGCCGGAAGGGTCAGGCGCGATCGCGGCGCGTCTGACGGCGCAGCACGAGGCCGACCGCGAGCAGCGCGAGGCCGCCGAGGAGGATCGGCACGGCGTTGTAGCCGGTGAACGGCAGCGACGAGCGGTCCGAGGACTGCTGGGTCGCCGCGACCTGCTCGGTCGACTGCACGTCGTTGCTGGCCTGCACCGCGGGCGTGGTCTTCGCCGTGCCCTCGGTGGAGCTCGGCGCGATCGTCTCGTTGTTCTGGTGCTCCTGCTGGTACTGCGTGCCGGCGGCGCTGCCGCTGCCGGAGCTGCCGCTGATCGCCAGGCCGACACCCGACGTGCTCATGAGCATGCCGACGACCAGCATGGCGGTGATCGCCATCCGTGACTTCATGAAGGAGAACCTCCTAGGTCCTTGAGCGGCGCGCCCCGCGCGCCGATGAATCTCCTGACGAAGGCCGTCGAGCTCGAACGCGGTGAAGCTCGGGCGTTCCGCGCGCAGCCTGCGCGCGGTCTCCTCGAGCTCCGCCGGAAGTGAGGACTCGTATGGCTCCATGCACCCTGATACGAACGAGCCGGCCGGTTCCTGACCGAAGATCTGCAACCCCGTGAACTCGCACACCTTCGATGCGCTCTTCGACGAGCATGCCGACGGGCTGCTGGCCTTCCTCACCTACCGGCTCGGCGACCGCGCGACGGCCGAGGACGTGCTGGCCGACACGTTCGAGCGCGTGCTGCGCAGCCGCCGGTTCGACCCGCGTCGCGGCAGCGCGAAGGCCTGGCTCTACACGATCGCGCTCAACCTCGTGCGCGACCGCGCGCGGCGGGCCGAGGTCGAGCAGCGCGCGCTGCGCGACCTCGCCGAGGCCGCCGAGCCCGTGCCGGCCGCCGATCGCGTCGCGCAGCGGGTGGAGCTGCGCCAGACCGTCGCCGAGGCGATGGAGGTCCTCTCCGACGAGGAGCGTGAGGCGGTCAGCCTGCGCTTCGGCGCCGACCTGTCGGTGCCGGAGATGGCCAAGCTGCTCGACCTCCCGCTGACCACCGTCGAGGGCCGCGTGTACCGCGCCCTGCGCAAGCTGCGCGGCGAGCTCGAGGGGTAGCCGTCCGGCGCGCGTCGGACGCGCCCGCGGCGCGCTCAGCCGACATGGACGTCCGGCAGGGGGATAGGGTTGCGCCGCGAAGTGCACGTAGGTGACGGAAGGAGAGGGGCACCGCACGGTGAAGACGACCCGTCCGTTCGGTGGATCACGTTTGGCAAGGCGCGAAGCCGGGCACCGAACCGCCGTGGCTGCCCCTGATCGCAGCCGGCAGCTCGATCGGAAGGTCGAGGTGCCCTAGATGTCCTGGCTCGGAGTCGTCCTCGCCATCGGGAGCGTGTGGGTCCTGGTGCTCGTCTGCGCCGTGGCGCTGCTGCGAGCGGCGTCCCGCGGCGACGAGCAGCTGCGCCGCTCGATCGCCGATTTCACGCGACCGGTCGGCGAGGTCGCGCTCGTGAAGATCGACAACGATCCGACCGAAGGCCCCCGCTTCATCCGCGACCGGCGCGCCCGCGCCGGCGCCGGTGCGTCCGGACGCCGCCCGCTCGCGCCGGACGACGGCGACGGCTCGTCCTGACCTGCGCCTGACCGACGGGCTCAGACGCTGCGCAGCGACGCCTCGAAGCTGGCGATCGTCGCGCGCAGCCCCTCGCGCAGCTCGGTGCGGGCCTCGAAGCCGAGGAGCTCGCGGGCGCGGCTCACGTCGAGGAAGCGGGTCGGCTGGCCGTCGGGGCGCGAGCTGTCCCAGACCGTCTCACCGGTGTAGCCGGTCAGCTCGCAGATCGTCTCGGCGAGGTCGCGGATGCGGGTCTCCACCCCGGTGCCGACGTTGACCGGCTCGCTCGTGGCCAGCCGCTCGCCGGCCAGCAGCAGCGCGCGGGCGGCGTCGTCGACGTACAGGAACTCGCGCGACGGCGAGCCCGTGCCCCACAGGACGACCTGCTCGACGCCCCCATCGCGGGCCTCGACGTACTTGCGGATCATCGCGGCGATCACGTGCGAGTCCTCGAGGTCGAAGTTGTCCTCGGGCCCGTAGAGGTTGGCGACGATCGGCACGCAGGAGTCGAAGCCGTACTGGCGGCGGTAGGAGTCCGACAAGACGAGCATCATCTTCTTCGCCAGCCCGTACGGCGCGTTGGTCTCCTCCGGGTAGCCGTTCCACAGGTCGTCCTCGCGAAACGGCACCGGCAGCACCTTCGGGTACGCGCAGACCGTGCAGGCCGAGACGAGCTTCTCGACCCCCGCGGCGCGCGACTGCTCGAAGACGTTGGCCGCCATCATGAGGTTGTCGTAGACGAGCGGCGCCGGGTTGCGGCGGTTGTAGCCGATCCCGCCGACCCGGGCGGCGAGGTGGATCACCGTCTGGGCGCCGTCGAGCGCGGCCCGCGTCGCCGCCGGGTCGCGCAGGTCGAACTCGCTCGACAGCGGCACCCGCACGTCGGCGCCCAGCGCCTCCAGCCGCCGCACGACGAAGCGCCCGAGGAAGCCGGCGCCGCCCGTGACGACCGTGCGGCGCCCCTCCCAGTACGCGGCGCTCGGCTCGCCGGGTCTCACGACCGCCGCAGCCCCCGTCCCGCGAGCTGGTCCTCCAGCTCCTTGACGTCGGCGTCGACCATGATCCGGGCCAGCTCCTCGAACGTCACCGTCGGCGTCCAGCCGAGCTGCTCGCGCGCCTTCGTCGCGTCGCCGCACAGCGCGTCGACCTCGGCGGGCCGGTAGTAGCGCGGATCGATCTCGACGACGTCCTGCCAGTTCATCCCCAGGTGCGCCGCGGCGACATCGAGGAACTCGCGCACCGAGTGCATCTCACCGGTGGCGATCACGTAGTCGTCGGGCTCGTCGGCCTGCAGCATCCGCCACATCGCGTCGGTGTAGTCGGGCGCGTAGCCCCAGTCGCGCTTGGCGTCGAGGTTGCCGAGGAAGAGCTTGTCCTGCAGGCCGGCCTGGATCCGGGCCAGCGCCCGCGTGATCTTGCGCGTGACGAACGTCTCGCCGCGGCGCGGGGACTCGTGGTTGAAGAGGATCCCGTTGCAGGCGAACAGCCCGTAGGACTCGCGGTAGTTGACCGTGATCCAGTACGCGGCCACCTTCGCCACCGCGTACGGGCTGCGCGGGTGGAACGGCGTGTCCTCGGCCTGCGGCGGCGGCGTGGAGCCGTACATCTCCGAGGAGGACGCCTGGTAGAAGCGGGGACGGACGCCGGCGTCGCGGATCGCCTCCAGGAGGCGGACCGTGCCCATGCCGGTGATGTCGCTCGTGTACTCGGGGATGTCGAAGCTCACCCGCACGTGCGACTGCGCGCCCAGGTGGTAGACCTCGTCGGGCTGCAGCTCGTAGATGAGCCGCACGAGGCGGCTGGACTCGCTGAGGTCGCCGTGGTGGAGGCGCAGCTGGACCTGCGCCTCGTGCGGGTCGCGGTACAGCTGATCGATCCGCTCGGTGTTGAACGAGGACGACCGGCGGATGAGGCCATGCACCTCATATCCCTTGTCGAGCAGCTGCTCGGCGAGGTACGAGCCATCCTGACCGGTGATCCCCGTGATCAAGGCTTTGGGCACGCGGGCGGATACTATCGCCGCCATGCCGCGCGCCCTCATCACCGGGATCAGCGGGCAGGACGGGTCGTATCTGGCCGAGCTCCTGCTCGACAAGGGCTACGAGGTCTGGGGGATGGTCCGGCGCTCGCCCAACGAGCGCTTCGCGCAGCTGGAGCACATCCGCGACGACATCCAGCTCGTGCAGGGCGACATGCTCGACCAGATGACGCTGCTGGACGCCGTGTCGCGCGCCCGGCCGCACGAGCTCTACAACCTCGCCGCGACGTCGTTCGTCCCGGCATCGTGGAACCAGCCGGTCATGACCGCCCAGTTCACCGCGGTCGGCGTGACCTCGATGCTCGAGGCGATCCGCATCTTCGACCCCCACATCCGGGTCTACCAGGCGTCCTCGTCGGAGATCTTCGGTGCGACGACCGAGTCGCCGCAGGACGAGGAGACGCCGTTTCGGCCGCACACCCCGTACGGCGTGGCCAAGCTCTACGGCCACCTCATGGTGTCGTCCTATCGCGAGCGCTACGGCATGCACGCGTCGAGCGGGATCCTCTACAACCACGAGTCGCCGCGGCGGCCCGCGGACTTCGTCACCCGCAAGGTCACGCGCACCGCGGCGGCGATCAAGCTCGGGCAGGCGTCCGAGCTGCGGCTCGGCGACCTCTCGGCCACCCGCGACTGGTCGCACGCCCGCGACGTCGTCGAGGCGATGTGGCTCATGCTCCAGCAGCACCAGGGTGGCGACTACGTCGTGTGCACCGGCGTCTCGCGCTCGGTGCGGGAGCTGGTGAAGGTCGCCTTCGACGTCGTCGGGCTCGATCCGGAGCAGTACGTCGTCGTCGACCAGGCGTTCGTGCGCCCGCCCGACCCGGTCGCGCTCGTCGGCGACCCCTCGAAGGCCAAGAAGGTGCTCGGCTGGGAGCCGCGGACCTCGTTCGAGGAGATGGTCCGCGAGATGGTCGAGGCCGACCTGGCCGCGCTCAGCGAGCGCGCGCAGGCGCTGCACTGAGCGGGGCGCGGTCGCGCGGGGTCACGCCCCGGGCGGCGGCCCACCGGGCCGCGGCGGCGTGGGCGACGTCTCCTCCTCGGGGAAGACGGCCTCGCCGGACGGCGGGGTGGTGGTCTCCGACTCCGGCGTCGGCGTCGGTCCGGTGCCGTTGATGGCGGCGCTCGGGCGGTTGGGATCGGCAACCGGAGCGGACGCCGGGGACGGCGGGGCGGCCGGCTCCTCCGCGGAGCGCTTGCGCCGCGAGCGGACCGCCTGGAACGTCACGAGGCCCACGATGGCGATCACCGCGCCGCGGACGGCCTTGCTGCTGCGCGCGGCCCAGACGGCGGCCGCGGCCTTCGGCGCCTGCTTGGTGACCTGCTCCCCCGCCTTGCCGACGACGCGGACGGCCTGCTCCTTCTTGGACGGCTTGCGCTTGCGCAACGGGATCAGCGACGGCATCGACTCCTCCTCCTGCGGGTTCGGTTCGCGGTCCTGGGGTCCCCTACCCGGCGCTCGGAGGCGCTAACGCGCGCGGCGCAGCCACTCGACCGTCTGGTCGATCCCCTCGCGCACGCCGATGCGCGCCTGCCAGCCCAGAAGGCGCTGCGCCTTCTCGACCGACGGCCAGCGGCGCACGACGTCGACGGGGAACGACGGCAGGTGCTCGAGGGCGAACGCGTCGGGGTCGTTGCCGCAGGCCTCCCAGACGATCCGGGCGATCTCGGCGACCGTGAGCTCCTCCGCGGCGCTGACGTTGAAGTCCTCCTGCAGGCCGGCGGGGTGCGCCATCGCGGTGACGATCCCGTCGGCGATGTCGTCGACGTGGGTCAGCGTCCGCGTCTGCGTGCCGTCGCCGAAGATCTGCAGCGGCGACTGGCCCGACAGCACCTTGCGGATGAGGTCGGGCACCGCGTGGGCGATGCCCGGCTCGTCCTCGGGCATCTCGCCGGGGCCATAGGCGTTGAACGGCCGGCAGATCGTGTACGGCAGCCCGTGCTCCTCGTGGGCGGCGCGGACCCAGACCTCGCCGGCCAGCTTGGAGAAGCCGTAGGCGGAGCGCGGCATCGGCACCGACCAGACGTGCTCCTCGGTCGTCGGGAACTCGGTCGCCCGCTCGAAGACCATGCTGCTGGAGACGTAGACGAAGCGCTCCACGCCGACGGCGAGCGCGGCCCCCACGACGCCGTTGTAGAGCGAGCTGTTCACGTCGGTGAGCGTGTAGGGGAGCTTGTGGAAGTTGGCGATGCCGCCGACGATCGCCGCCAGGTGGATGACGTGCGAGCAGCCGTCGGTGGCGCGGCGGGCCTCGTCGCGGTCGCGTAGGTCGCCGGTGTGGACCTCGCAGCCCTCGCGGATCCACTGCGGCGGCGTGCGCTGGTCGGAGACGCGGACCTCCCAGGCGGGGTCGCGCAGCAGCCGGCGCACGACCGCCTGGCCGATCGTGCCGGCGCCGCCGGTGACGAGGACGCGGCTCACGGGGCGGCGGTCAGGGCCTGGATCTCGCTCGCGTAGGCGAAGACCTGCGCGGCGCCGAAGCAGTTCCAGGGGTCGACGACGAGCGCGTCCGCGTGGGCCTGCGAGCGGATCGCGCGCAGGGCGTCGGGCGTGCAGAACTCCGGGTGGTTGGTCGCGAGGACGACCACGTCGGCGGCGTCGACGGCCTCGTCGAAGGTCGAGGTCGGGGTCTGGACGTGCGGGTCGTGGACGGCCACGTCGGCCAGCTCGCGCTCGAGCAGGCGCACGAGCTTGTGGGAGAGCGAGTCGCGCTCGTCGTCGGTGCCGGCCTTGAACGCGAGGCCCAGCACGGCGACCTTCTTGCCGCGGATGCCGCCCGTGCGGCGCTTGATGCCCTCGACGAGGAAGCGCGGCACCGTCTCGTTGACCCGATGGACGGCCAGCAGCATCCCCGGCGCCGGCGAGCGCTCCTCGGAGAAGGCGAAGTCCTTGCGCAGGCAGGTACCCGCGGTGAGGCCGGGCTGGGCCATGCCGCCGCGCGGGTAGTCGCGGTTGATGAGGTCGATGACCTCGAAGACGTTCGCCCCGTGCTGCTCGCAGTCCATCATCAGCAGGTTGGGCAGCGCGAAGTTCGCGTAGCGCAGGATGTTCGTCCAGATCTTGGCCAGCTCGGCCTGGACCGGCGTGGTCTGGACGATCGGCGCGCCGAGCACCGCGAACAGCCGGGCCGCGACCTCGCCCGAGCGCGCGCCGACGCCGCCGACGATGCACGGCAGCGTCGCGGCCTCCTCGAAGAAGCGCCCGGCGGCGATCCGCTCGGGGACGTGGGCGACGAAGACGTCCTCGCCGACCGTGAAGCCGCGGTGCTTCTCCAGGTAGCCGGCGACGAACTCGGTCGTCTCGGGCGCCACCGTCGAGCGCAGGTGCAGCGCGTGGCCCTCGGCCAGGACCGGCAGCAGATCGTCGAGCGCGGAGCGGATGTCGCGCATGTCGATCTCGACGTGGCTGAACGACGGGGTGCCGAGCGTGAGGACGATGTGCTCGGCTTCGGCGGCGTCGCCGACGCGGTCGCTCAGCGCGAGCTCGACGCGGTCGAGGATCTCCTGCGCCCCCGGCTCCTGGAACGGCATCCGCTTCTCGCGCAGGGCGGCCAGGCGCTCGGGATCGTTGTCGACGCCCAGGACCTGCAGGCCGCGATCGGCGAAGCTCAGCGCGAGCGGCAGGCCGATGCGGCCGAGGCCGACGATGGAGACGTCGTAGCGCATGACCCCGAGGAGGCTACCGGCGGCGCTGGGCGGTCCACTGGCGCGCGAAGGCGGCCACGAAGAGCGGGTTGTAGCGGGCGTAGCGCCGCCACAGCCGCCGCGGCTCCTGCGCGAGGCGGTACATCCACTCCAGCCCGCTGGCCTGCATCCACGACGGCGCCTGCGGCACGAGGCCCGCGTGGAAGTCGAAGGCGGCGCCGACGCCGGCGAGGACCGGCGCGTCGAGGCGGTCGCGGAAGGCGGCCATCCACTGCTCCTGCTTGGGCTGGCCCGTGCCGACCCACACGACGTCCGCCTCCGAGCGGTGGATGTCGTCGATGACGAAGGCCTCCTCGTCGGGCGTCAGCGGCCGGAAGGGGGGCGAGTAGCCGCCGACGATCTGCAGGCCCGGGAACCGTCGGCGCAGCTCGTTGACGAGCTGCACGAGCGCGCCCTGGTTGCGTCCGCCGTAGAGGTAGTGGCGGGTCCCGGTGCGGGCGCCGCGCGCGAGGTACTTCGCCATGAGGTCGGGGCCGTAGACGCGCGAGGCGTCGGGGTGGCCGAGCGCCTTCAGCGCCCACACGAGCGGCTGGCCGTCGGGCACGGCGAGGACGCGGGGGTCCCGGATCGCCGCGTGGGTGACCGGATCCTCGCGCGCGACCATGACGAGGTGGACGGCGGCGGCGGTGACCATCGCTTTCGACCGCTCGGCGACGACCGCGTCCATCCAGTCCATCGTGCGCTCGTAGTCGGTGAGCGCGAGCGGGATGCCCACGACCTCCTGCGCCGGCGGGCGCAGCGCGGTGGCGGCGCCGGACGCGGGCGGGCTCGGCTGCGGGTCGGGGGAGGAGGTCATCGGTGCGGGGTCGGGCCCGGCCGCGCGGCGCGGGTCATGCGGTTCAACGGATGGCGACCCGAAAGGTGGCGCGGTTGGCGTTCGGAACGGTGGACGGGGACCCGACAGGACCCGTCCACCCTATCGACTGATCCGGGCGCTCCGGTGGGTCGCCGCCAGCGGGTAGCCTCGCCGCGCGTGAGCGCGCGGCCCCACAGCGAGGTCTCCGAGGGCGCGGCCGCGGCGCGGGGCGGAGCCCTGCGGGCCGGCGGGTTCCTCGCCGGGCAGCTGCTCACGGTCGGGGCGGTCGCGCTGCTCTTCCGCCACCTCGGCGTCGACGACACCGGCCGCTACGTGACGGTCCTGTCGCTGGTGGCGATCGTCCAGGGGCTGACCGACCTCGGGCTGACGACGTACGGCGTGCGGGAGCTGGCGGTGGCGCCGGAGGGCGGGCAGCGCGCGCTGTTGGGCGATCTGCTGGGGCTGCGGTTGGCGGCGACCGTGGTGGGCGTGGCGCTCGTCGTGGCGTTCGCGGCGGCTGCCGGGTATGGCTGGACGCTGGTCGCCGGGACGGCGCTGGCGGGGGTGGGCCTGATCGTGCAGAACGCCGGCACGACGCTCGGCATGGATCTGCTCGTGCGGCTGCGAGCCGGGCGGATGGCGCTGGCCGACCTCGTGCGCCAGGCGGTCGCGGCGCTGCTGATCGTGTGCGGCGTGGCCGCGGGGGCGCAGCTGCTCGTGTTCTTCGCCGTGTTGGTTCCGGCGGCGCTGGCGGGGTTCTCCGTGGTGGCGGTCGCCGCGCTGCGCGTCGGCCCGGGGCGCGCGCCGCGTCGCTGGGTGCCGCTC
Organism: uncultured Solirubrobacteraceae bacterium; assembly: GCA_964422645.1. GTDB lineage: Bacteria > Actinomycetota > Thermoleophilia > Solirubrobacterales > Solirubrobacteraceae > Capillimicrobium. The sequence continues at coordinate 76,963 of CAYRCB010000015.1, forward strand.
GTCCGCGCGACGGTGCCGTTCGCGGTGGCGGCGGCGGCGAGCGTGCTGTTCTTCCGCGTGACGGTGGTCGAGATGTCGCTGCTGGCGAGCGAGCGGGAGACAGGGCTCTTCGGCGCGTCGTTCCGGGTGGTGGAGGTGCTGTCGGCGCTGCCGGCGCTGGCCGTGAGCGCGGTGTTCCCGGTGCTGTCGCGGCGCGGGGCGCTGGCCCACCACGCTCCTGCGGACCGCGCGGCGCGTCTGGCCGAGGGCGGCCTCGCCGGTGCTGCTCCCGGCCGGGCGGCGGGTCTGGCCAACGGCGGCGACGAAGGGGGGCAGGGTGCGAACGCCGGTGGGGCTTCGCCAGATCCCGCGCCCGGCTCCTTGTCCTCGGCGCTCGCTCGCACCTCGCAGGCGTGCGCGGCGGCGGGCGGGGCGATCGCGCTCGCGCTGGCGCTGGGGGCGCCGGCGGTCATCGCGGTCGTCGCCGGGCCCGACTTCGACGACGCGATCCCGGTGCTGCGCATCCAGGGGCTGGCGCTGGCGGCGTCGTTCGTCGCCGCGCCGTGGGGCTTCGCCCTCCTCGGCCTCGGGCGCGAGCGGACGCTCATGTGGCTGAACGTCGCCGGCCTGGCTCTCGCCGCGGCGATCGGCGCCGCGCTCATCGCCGCCGACGGCGCCCGCGGCGCCGCGCTCGCCGCCGTCCTCGGCGAGCTCGGCCTGGCGATCGGCTTCGGCGTCGCGCTCGCCCGCGCCCACGCCGCGCTGCGCCCCTCGCTGCTCGTCCTCGCCAAGGTGGGCGTCGCGGGCGCGGTCGGCGCCGCCGCCGCGCTGCTGCCGCTCCCCAGCGCGATCGAGGCGGCGATCGGCGTCGTCGCCTACCTCGCGGTCTTGGCGGCGTTGCGCGGCCTGCCGAACCTGCGCGCGTTTCGTCGCTGACGCGCAACAGACACGTGCTGCCCCGTGACGCGTCGCGCGGCAGGCTCCGGCGCATGGCGACACAGCACGCGGGGGTGGGTTGACCTATGCCCGCCTACCGGGAATCCGTCAACCCAGGTCCCGACAACACGGTGGCGCGGATCGCCGCGCGGCAGCGAGGTGTGGTATCAGCGGCGCAGTTGCGTGCGGCGGGACTGAGCACGTCGTCGATCGGTCGACGGGTTGCCGCTGGTCGCCTGCACCGGCTCCATCTCGGCGTCTACGCGGTCGGGCACCCCAACGTCGACACGACCACCCGATGGCTGGCCGCCACGATGGCCGTCGGAGCCCGAGCGGTGTTATCGCATCGCTCCGCGGCCGAGGTCTGGGGTCTGGTGGCTGCCGGGCCGGGGCCCGTCCACGTCACGTTGCCCGGGGCGCGGGGCCGCCGCCGATCGGGCGTGACCGTCCACGGTGGGCAGCTCGATCGCCGCGACGTCACCACCCGCCGCGGAGTCCGCGTGACGACGCCGTCCCGCACGCTGCTCGATCTGGCGGAGGCGGTCGGACGCGACGATCTCGTCGCTGCCCTCGACCGCGCTCAGGCGGCCCGGCTGTACATCCCGGCCGCGATGGCGGATCTGCTCGCCCGCGCGAACGGGCGACGCGGCGCACGGCCGGTGCGCGAGGCCATCGCGATCGTCCGCCCCGAGGACGTCCTGACCCGCTCGGAGCTGGAGCGGCGGGCGTTGAGGGTGATCCGCCGCCACGGTCTGCCGAAGCCGATCGTCAACGAGCGGCTCGGTCGCTACGAGGTCGACTTCCGGTGGCCGGACGCCGCGCTCGTCGTCGAAGTCGACGGCGCCGAACACCACACCGATGCGGTCGCCCGGGACCGCGATCTGCGCCGCGACGCGGAGCTGCAGGGCGTCGGCTGGCGCGTGCTGCGCTTCACGTGGCGTCAGGTCGTCGGGGACGGGGCGTGGGTGGCAGCGCGAATCGAGGCGCTCCTTGGGCGGGCGTCAGCCCACCATCGCGTCCACCTCGTCGGCGACGTACCGCGCGATGGCGAGGGAGGACGTCGCGCCCGGCGACGGGGCGTTGCGGACGTGCAACGCCCGCGCGGTCCGCGAGAAGACGAAGTCGTCGACGAGGCGGCCGTCGCGCGACAGGGCCTGGGCGCGGACGCCCGCGAACGCCGGCTCGACGTCGTCCACGGTCAGCCCCGGCACGTAGCGGGCCGCGGCGTCGACGAACGCCGCCCGGCTCGCCGCGTGGCGCAGCTCGATCGCGCCCGTCCGCCACCACCGCCGCAGCATCCGCCACGAGCCGGGCCAGCGCAGCGTGTCGGCCACGTCGCGCGGACGGACCCGGGACAGGCGGTAGGCGTCGCGGCCGGGCGCGAGCAGGGCGGTGGGCCCGATCAGCACCTCGCCGTCGATCGTGCGCGTCAGGTGCACGCCGAGGAACGGCAGCGAGGGGTCGGGCACCGGGTAGATGAGCGACCGCACCAGCTCCCGCCGCTCTGGGACCAGCCGCAGGTACGCGCCCCGGAACGGCACGATCCGCGGATCGGCCGGGGCGCCCGCGAGCACCGCCAGCCGATCGGACCACGCGCCCGCACAGAAGACCGCGTGCCCGGCCTCCAGATGGCCGCGCGCATGGCGCAGGACGATCGTGCGCTCGCGCGGCTGGACCGCGGTCACGCCACAACCGACGAACACGCTGCCCACGTCCTCCGCGAACGCCCGCGCCACCGCGCCGAAGTCGACGATCCCCGTCGCCGGCGAGTGCAGCCCCGCGACGCCCACCGCGGCCGGCTCCAGGGCGCGGATCCCGGCGGCGTCCAGCCGCCGCAGCCCGTCGACGCCGTTCGCGCGCCCGCGCCGCTCGAGCTCGTCCAGCCGGCCCAGCTCGGAGGAGTCCACCGCCACGATGACCTTGCCGCAGCGCTCCAACGGGATGCCGCGCGCCTCGCAGAACGCCGTCAGCTCGCGCATCCCGTCCACGCACAGCCGCGCCTTCAGCGAGCCCGGCTGGTAGTAGATCCCCGCGTGCAGCACGCCGGAGTTGTGGCCGGTCTGGTGCGCGCCGATCGCCGCCTCGCGCTCGAGCACCACGACCGAGCGCCCCGGATGGCGCCGCCGCAGCTCCCGAGCGACGGCCAGGCCCACGATGCCGCCGCCGACGACGGCGAGGTCGCAGCGGTCGGGTGGGGCGGTGGCGTCCGTCACGGCGGACCGGCACGTTACCCTCCGCCCCCATGAGCATCGGGATCGTGGGCCTGGGCTACGTCGGCCTGCCCCTCGCGGTGGCCTTCGCCGAAGCGGGACATGACGTGGTCGGCCTCGACGTCGACCAGCGCAAGGTCGCCGCCATCCGCGCAGGCGACTCCTACGTCGAGGACATCCCCTCCGACCGCCTGCGCAGCGTCGACGGCCGCATCAAGGCCACGACCCGCTACGCCGACCTCGCGGGCGTCGAGGCGATCGTCATCGCCGTCCCGACGCCGCTCACCCACAACCGCGAGCCCGACCTCGGCCCGCTGCTGGACTGCGCGCGCGCCGTCGCCGGCGTGCTGCAGGCCGGCCAGCTGGTCGTGCTCGAGTCGACCACCTACCCGGGCACCACCCGCGAGCAGCTCGTGCCGCTGCTGGAGGAGTCCGGCCTCGGCGCCGGGCGCGACTTCCACCTCGCGTTCAGCCCCGAGCGCGTCGACCCGGGCCGCACCGACTACACGCTGCGCACCACGCCGAAGGTCGTGGGCGGCCTCACCGACGCCTGCCGCGACCGCGCCTGCGAGCTCTACGGCCGCGTCTGCGACACGGTCGTGCCGGTCTCCAGCCCCGAGGTCGCCGAGCTGACGAAGCTGCTGGAGAACATCTTCCGCAGCGTCAACATCGCGCTCGTCAACGAGCTGGCGCTGCTCACCGACCGCATGGGGATCGACATCTGGGAGGTCGTCGACGCGGCCGCGACGAAGCCGTACGGGTTCATGCGCTTCGAGCCCGGGCCCGGCATGGGCGGCCACTGCCTGCCGGTCGACCCGTTCTACCTCAGCTGGCGCGCCCGCGAGTTCGACATGACGACCGAGTTCGTCGAGCTCGCCGGCAAGATCAACCAGCAGATGCCCTACCACTGCGTCTCGCGGATCGAGCGGGCGCTGAACGATCAGGCCAAAGCGGTGCGCGGCGCGAAGATCGGGCTGCTCGGGGTCTCCTACAAGGCGGGCGTCGGCGACGTCCGCGAGTCGCCCGCGCTGAAGATCGTCGCGCTCCTGAAGGCGCTGGGCGCCGACGTCCACTACCACGACGCGTTCGTGCCCGAGCTGCGCGAGCACGACCTGCGCGACGAGCCGCTCGACGACGTCCTCGACGGCGCCGATCTGATCGTGATCGTCACCGCCCATCCCGGGATCGACCACGCCGAGGTGGCCGCGCGCGTGCCGGCGCTGCTGGACCTGCGCGGCGTGACGCGCGGGGTGACGACCGGGAACGTGATCCGCCTGTGATCCGGGTCGGCGTCGTCGGCCTCGGCTACTGGGGCCCCAACCTCGCGCGCAACTTCGACGCGCTGCCCGGCTGCGAGCTGGCCTGGCTGTGCGACGGCCTCGACGAGCGGCACGCCCGCTTCGCGGCGGCCTACCCCGCCGCCCGGATCACCGGCGAGCTCGACGACCTCCTCGCCGACCCGACGCTCGACGCGGTCGTCCTCGCCACGCCGGTCCCCACCCATGCCGAGCTGGCCGTGCGCGTCCTCGAGGCGGGCAAGCACTGCTTCGTCGAGAAGCCGCTGGCCCTCACGACCGCCGATGCCGAGCGGGCCGTCGCGGCGGCGCAGCGCTCCGGCAAGGTGCTCATGGTCGGCCACCTGCTCCAGTACCACCCCGGCGTCAACAAGCTCAAGGAGCTCGTCGACTCCGGCGAGCTGGGCGAGATCCACTACATCTACGGCAACCGGCTGAACCTCGGCGTCGTGCGCACCGAGGAGAACGCGCTCTGGTCGCTGGGCGCGCACGACATCTCGGTGCTGCTGCACCTGGCCCGCAACGAGGAGCCCTACGAGTTCTCCTGCCGTGGCGAGTCGTACATGACGCCCGGGGTCGAGGACGTGGTCTTCGCGTTCATGCGCTTCGCCTCGGGGCTGACCGCGCACCTGCACCTCAGCTGGCTGGACCCGCACAAGGAGCGCCGCTTCACCGTCGTCGGCTCGAAGAAGATGGCGACGTTCGACGACATGGACCCGGAGCGCAAGGTCACGATCTTCGACAAGCAGGTCGCGGACTACGTCGCGCGCTCGGGCGACATCTGGTCGCCGAGCGTGCCGAAGGCCGAGCCGCTGCGCCTGGAGTGCCAGCACTTCCTCGACTGCATCGCGACGGGCGCCGCGCCGGTCTCCGACGGCGCGTCCGGGCTGCGGGTCGTACGGGTGCTGGAGCGACTGCAACAGGAGCTGGAGGCAACGCGTCGCGCGGAGGTGACCCATGGCTGAGCCGCTGCTGGGCGAGGACGTGCAGGTCGGCGAGGGCGTCGCGTTCGGCGCCAACGTCGTCGTGCACGCCGGGACGATCATCGGCGACGGCTGCGTGATCGAGGACAACGTCGTGCTCGGCAAGGTGCCCAAGCTCGCGCGCACCAGCTCGGCCGCCGGGCGGCCGGCGCCGCCCCCGCTGCGGATCGGACGCAACGTGACGATCTGCTCGGGCGCCGTGGTCTTCGCGGGCGCGACGATCGGCGACCGGGCGATCCTCGGCGACCAGACCTACGTGCGCGAGCGCGCGGTGGTCGGCGAGGACACGGTCGTCGGGCGCGGCAGCGCGGTCGACAACGACGTGACGATCGGGGCTCGCTGCAAGGTCCAGACGATGGTCTACCTCACCGCGTTCTCGCGGCTGGAGGACGACGTCTTCGTCGGCCCCTGCGCGATGACCACCAACGACGACACGATGAGCCGCCACGGCCCCGAGTACCAGCTGCGCGGCGCGACGGTGCGGCGTGCGGCGCGGATCGGCGGTGGCGCGGTGCTCACGCCCGGCGTGGAGATCGGCGAGGAGGGCTTCGTCGCCGCGGGCGCGCTCGTCACGCGCGACGTGCCGCCCCGCGGGGTGGTGCTCGGCGTGCCGGCGCGGGTGATCCGCGACGTCCCCGACGAGGACCTGCTCGAGCGCTGGCGCTAGCTAGCGTCGTCCTCGTCGCAGTCGCGCCGCCAGCCGCTCCCGCCGCCCGGGCGGCGGATCCGGCGGCCGGAGGATCGCGCGGCCGTCGGGCGTGACGCGCAGCTGACCGCCGGGGATCGTCGCGGTCGCGTGGAAGCCGCCGACGACGAGGCGCACGTCGAGGTCCCAGTCGCCCGGCGCCAGCGCGGCGCCGGCGGCCGCGCGCGCCGGGTTGAGCCGCGCGAGCACCGCGACCCGCGCCCGCAGGTGGCCGTCGGTCCCGGGCACCTCCACCAGCCGCGCGGTCACCCGCCGCGGCCGCAGCAGGTACTCGGCGCCGTCGGCGAGCGAGCGGACGATGAGCTGCACGGTCACGCGCTCCTCGAGGTCCGCCTGCGCGCGGCGCTGCTCGTCGGTCAGCGCCAGGCCGTCGGGCGCCACCCAGCGCAGCTCGCCGTCGACGCGCTCGAAGGCCAGCGGCCCGCCGCCCCGCGCACCCCCGGTCAGCCGGGCTCGGAAGAGGATCCGCAGGACCCGCTCGTCGTTGGCGGCCCGCTCGACTCGCAGGTGGTTGACCTTCGCCTCCAGCGCGCCCTCGCGCCGGGCCAGCGTGAGCAGGTCGTCGAAGCGGTCCTCGCGCAGCAGCTGGGCGCGCAGGCGCATCGGCTGCGACAGGAGCGGGTCGAACCGCTCGCCGAAGCGCTCCAGCGCGAGCGCTCGGATCTCGCGGTACAGCTCCTCGCGGTAGTCCGCCGGTCGCACGACGAACTGCGTCCCGCCGACGCGGGCCAGCATCTTCGACGTGTACCAGGTGAGCTGGAGGCGGTCGCGCAGCTCGCCGGGCTCGGTGTGCTCCTCGACGATGTCGAGGATCTCGCGCACCCGGCCGAAGTAGTCGGCCGCGTCGAAGCGCTGGGTCGAGGCGTTGACCTCGGTGTCGCGCAGGACCCAGTGGTAGCAGGGGTAGTCCGCGAGGATCGAGATCGACCGGGCCGCGAAGTAGGCGCGCAGGACGAACGCGTGGTCCTCGAGCCGATAGTGCCCCTCCGGGAAGCGGATCCCGTGCTCGACCAGGAAGTCCCGGCGGAAGAGCTTGTGCGGCGTGAGCAGGCTCGTCAGCGGGCGCCACGCCAGCGTCACGCCGCTGCGGTTGGCGCGGAAGATCGCCCGCGCCACGTGCTTGCCCTGACCGACGACCTTGCCGGTGAGGACGTCGGCGCGATCGCGGTCGGCCATCGCGATCATCCGCTCCAGCGCCTCGGGTCCGAGCCAGTCGTCGTTGTCCATGAAGTAGACGTATTCGCCGCGCGCGAGGTCCAGCCCGACGTTGCGCGGGCGCCCGGGCCAGCCCGAGTTCGCGATCCGCTCGAAGCGGACGTTGGCCGTGCGGCGCGCGAGCTTGGCCAGCCGGCGCGGCGTGCGGTCGGTGGACCCGTCGTCGACGAAGATCACCTCGTACGCGCTCGGGTCCAGCGACTGGGCGAGCGTCGTGCGGATGCAGTCGTCGATGTTGGGCCCCGGGTTGTAGACGGGGACGATGACGCTGGCCTTCACGCCGCAGGAATCCAACCAGGTGCGCGGAAAGCGCACCTTCCCGCCTGTCCGCGGTTTGTCAACGAACGATGAGCTTGCGCCGATTCCTGCTGCTGTCCTGCCTGCTCGCGCTGGCCGTGCTGGCGCTTCCCGCCGCGACGCCGGCCGCCCAGCGCGGCCCGTGCGTCGTCGGGACGTCCGGCGGCCCGACCTGCCACGTGTGGATCGGCAAGGTCGCCTGGGTCGACGACGGCGACACGGTCCACGTGAAGGTCGGCAGCCGGATGCAGCACGTGCGCATCACCGGCATCCAGGCGATGGAGCTGACGAACTACAACTCGCGCCATCGCACCGGTCAGTGCCACGCCGTCGAGGCCACGGAGCGCCTGGAGCAGCTCATCAAGCGGTCGAAGGGGCGCGTCCGGCTCGCCGCGCAGGACATGCGCTCGGTCTCCGGCCATCGGCCGCGGCGCTCCGTCGCGGTGTGGCAGCGCGGCCGCTGGGTCGACGTGGGACGCACGCTGCTGCGCGAGGGCCTGGTCCTCTGGCTGCCCAACAACGTCGAATGGGCGTGGAACGCCCGGTACGGCGTCTACGTCGAGCAGGCCCAGGCGGCCCGGGTGGGCCTGTGGAACACGTCGTCGTGCGGGATCGGGCCCAACGAGGGCGCGCCGCTCAAGGTCTGGGTGAACTGGAAGGTCGACTCCAGCCTGGCCGGGGACCCCAACGGCGAGTGGGTCAAGGTCCGCAACCTCGACCCGGTCAACGCGCTGCCGCTCGACGGCTGGTGGCTGCGCGACTCCGGGCTGCGCGAGTACCGCTTCCCCGCCGGCGCGGCGATCCCGCCGGGCGGCGTCGCGACGCTCTCTGTCGGCTCGGGCTTCGGCGACGCGACGACGTTCTACTGGAACGAGAAGGCGCCGGTCTTCGGCGACGTCAACCGCGCCACCGAGATGGGTGACGGCGCCTACCTGTTCGACCCCCAGGGCGATCTGCGCGCCTGGATGACCTACCCGTGCCGGACGACGTGCGGCGACCCCAACCGGGGCGCGCTGGAGCTCGTCGTCAAGCCGCGCGGCCAGGAGTGGGTCGGCGTGCGCAACGTCTCCGGCGGCGCGATCGGCCTGGAGGGCTATCGGCTCACGATCGCCGGCCACGTCTACGCGTTCGACCACACGGCGGTGCTCCAGCCCGGCCAGCTGCTGCGGGTGTACACGACGCGCGACTCCGACCGCGACGCGCCGCTGGTCAAGGGCTGGGGGCAGCCGTGGACGATCCTCGGCGACAAGGGCGGCGCCGTCGAGCTGTCGACGTTCACCGACAGCGTGCTGGCGTGCGCCGCGTGGGGGACCGGGAAGTGCGGCCGCTGACGCGTCAGAGCGTCTCGAGCGCGTCGACGACGTGCTCGGCGGCCCGGCCGTCCCCGTAGGGCTGCGGGTGGTCGGCCGGCAGCGGCCGGTCGAGCGCGGGGATCGCGAGCTCGGCGTCGAGGTCGACGAGCACGTTCCAGCCCGACGCGACGGTCTCGACCCATTCGGTCGTGTCGCGCAGGGTGACGCAGCGCGTGCGGGCCAGGAACGCCTCCTTCTGCACGCCGCCGGAGTCGGTGAGCACGGCGTGGGCGTGGAGCAGCAGCGCGGTGAAGTCGAGGTAGCCCAGCGGCGGCGTCAGCGTGACGTGGGCGGCGAGCTCGTCGAGCCAGCCGGCCGCGGTGAGGCGCGCGCGCGTGCGCGGGTGCAGCGGCAGCACGAGCGGGTACGGGACGGCGATGAGCAGGTCGACGAGCCGACGCAGGCGGGCGGGGTCGTCGACGTTGGCCGCACGGTGGGTGGTGCAGACCACGAAGCCGCCGGGCTCGACCGAGTAGCGCTCCAGCACGGCGGTGTTCGCCCGCGCGGTGGGCCGGAAGAGGTCGGCCACGTCGACCATCACGTCGCCGACGTAGACGATCCGCCCACGGGGATGCTCGCGCTCGAGGTTCTCGCGAGCGGTGTGCGAGGGGACGAGCAGCAGGTCGCTGAGCGCGTCGGTGAGGACCCGGTTCTGCTCCTCGGGCATCGCCCAGTCCCAGGAGCGCATGCCCGCCTCGACGTGGGCGACCGGCACGCCCGCCTGCGCCGCGGCGATCCCGCCCGTGAGCGTCGAGTTCGTGTCGCCGTAGACGAGCACCACGTCGGGGCGCTGCTCGGCCACGAGCGGCCCGAGCGCGGCGAGCTGCCGGGCGGTCTGCTCGGTGTTCGTGCCGCCGCCGAGCCCGAGCTGGATCTCCGGCTTGGGGACGCCGAGCTCGCGCTCGAAGATCGCCGACAGCTCGTCGTCGAAGTGCTGACCGGTGTGGACGAGCACCTCTTCGTGGCGCCGGCGCAGCACGCGCGAGACGGCGGCGGCCTTGACGGATTGCGGGCGGTTGCCGAGGACGGTGAGAACGCGCACGGCGCCGGATCCTAGGGCGGGGCCCGTCGGCTACGCCGCGAACGCGCGCACGGCGGCCGTCACCTCGGCGGCCTGCTCGGCGCTCAGCACCGCGCTCATCGGGATCGCGAGGTGGGTGCGGGCGATCTCGTCGGTCGCCGGCAGGTCGGCGCCGGCCCCCAGCTCGGCCATCGCCGGCTGGCGGTGGATCGGCACGCGGTAGTAGGCCTTCTGGCCGATCCCGGCCGCCTTGAGCGCGGCGGCCAGCTCGTCGGCGCGCGCGTGCTTGATCACGTACAGATGCCAGGCCGGGTCGGCGCCCTCGGTGCGGACCGGAAGGTCGACGAGCTCGCCGAGGCCGGCGGCCTCGTAGTGGCGGCCCGCGGCGCGGCGGCCGTCGGCCCAGCCGTCCAGCTCGGGCAGCAGCACGCGCAGGACCGCGGCCTGCAGCTCGTCCAGGCGCGAGTTGTAGCCCACGTGCTGGTAGGTGACCTTGTCGTAGGAGCCGTGGAAGCGCAGCATGCGCACGCGGTCGGCCAGCTCGGCGTCGCTCGTGGTGATCGCGCCGCCGTCGCCGAAGCCACCGAGGTTCTTGGACGGGAAGAAGGAGAAGGTGGCGATCGTGCCCAGCGAGCCGGGGCGCCCGTCGCGGGCGGTCGTGCCGGCGGCCTGCGCGGCGTCCTCGACGACCGGCACGCCGAGCGCGGCGATCTCGGCGACCGGCGCCACGTTGCCGAAGAGGTGGACCGCGACGACCGCCTTCGTCCGCGGGGTCATCGCGCGCTTGACGGTGTCGGCGGTGACGCAGAACGTGTCGGGATCGACGTCGCAGAAGACCGGGGTCGCGCCGGTCGGCGGGATCGCCTCGGCCGACGCGTAGAAGGTGAACGACGGCACGATCACCTCGTCGCCGGGGCCGACGCCGAGGGCGCGTAGGGCGATCGTGAGCGCGTCCGTCCCGTTGCCGACGCCGATCGCGTGGCCGGCGCCGCAGGCGGCGGCGAACTCCTCCTCGAAGGCCGCGACGTTGGGCCCGAGGATGTAGCGCCCGTCGTCGACGACCGCGGTGATGGCCTCCATGATCCGGGGGCGCAGCGGCGCGAGGGGCGAGGCGGTGTCGAACAGCGGCACGGTCATGACGGAAATCCACCCTAGTGTCCGCTCCCATGAGCGACGTCCTCGACAGCCGGGAGGCCGGGCCGGCCGCGCTGCGGGGGAGCGCGCTGCGCAGCGGGGCGTACTTCGCCGGCGTGGCGCTCTCGGTCGCCTCGGCGCCGCTGCTGATCCGCCACCTGGGCGTCGAGCAGTTCGGGCGCTACGTGACCGTGATGTCGCTCATGAACCTCGTCGCCGGCGTGACCGAGGGCGGCCTCAACGCGATCGCGCTGCGCGAGTACGCGACGCTGCGCGGCGACGCACGCCGGGCCGCGCTGCGCTCGCTCATGGGCATCCGGCTCGCGCTGAGCCTCGCCGGCGTCGCGGTGGGCATCGCCTTCGCGCTGGCGGCGGGCTACGACTCGCCGCTGATCGTCGGCGCGATCGGCGCCGGGACCGGCGTGCTCTTCCAGGCGATCCAGCTGCTCGTCTCCACACCGCTGCAGGGCGAGCTGCGCTTCGGCTGGCTGTCGTCGATCACGCTCCTCGGCCAGGTCCTGACCGTCGTGCTCGTCGTCGTCTTCGTCCTCGCCGACGCGGGCCTCGTCCCGTTCCTGTGGATCGGCGTGCCGGTGTCGCTCATGATGCTGGTCCTCACGCTCGCGCTCGTGCGCGGCAAGATGCCGCTGCGCCCGTCGCTGCGCTGGGCCGAGGTGTGGCCGCTGCTGCGCGACACCCTGCCGTACACGGCGGCGGTCGCCCTGAACGTCGTCTACTTCCGCGTGACGATCCTCGTCATGTCGCTGCAGGCCAGCGAGCTGGAGACCGGCTACTTCGCGACGTCGTTCCGGGTCGTCGAGGTGCTGCTCGGCATTCCCGCGCTCGTGATCGGCGCCGCGTACCCGATCCTCGCGCGGGCCGAGCGCGACGACGACGCCCGCTTCGTCTACGCGATGCGCCGCATCCTCGAGCTCTCGCTGCTGCTCGGCACGTGGATGGCGATGTGCTGCGCGGCCGGCGCGCAGGTGGCGATCGACGTGCTCGCCGGCTCGGAGGCGCAGCCGGCGGTCGAGGTGCTGCGCATCCAGGGCCTGACGCTCGTCGCCACGGGCGTCGCGGTCGCCTGCGGGTACGGCCTGCTGACGCTGCGCCGCTACCGGGCGATGCTGCTGCTCAACGGCGGCGCGCTGCTCGTCACCGTGATCCTGACCCTGGCCCTCGTGCCGCCGCTCGGCGCGCAGGGCGCCGCGATCGCCACGCTGGCCACCGAGTCGGCGCTGGCGATCGGGGTGATCGCCGTGCTCGTGCGCGCGCGGCCCGAGCTGCTGGCGGGGCTGCGAGGCGCGCCGTGGATCCTCGGCGCGGGGGGTGTCGCGGTCGCCGTCGCGCTGCTGCCCGGCCTGCCGGGCCTGGTCGCGCTGGTGGTGGCCAACGTCGTGTTCGGCGCGCTGCTCGTGGTGACGCGGCGCGTGCCGCCGGAGCTTCGTGACGTGGTGCGGCGCGGGTAGGCTGCGGCGCCTTGGACTGGAGCGTCGCACCCGGAACCCGGATCGCGCGGCTGCCGCGCTGGCTGCAGGTCCCCGCGATCGTCGTGCGCAACGTGCTGCCCGAGCAGCGCGACTGGTCCTACGACGCCGACGGCCTGGCGACCGTCCACCACAGCCCGTTCGAGGCCGACGCCGAGTTCGCGCGGCTCTACGAGCGGATGGCCGCCGAGTGGTTCCGCGACGAGGTCGTCGACGCGCGCTGGCGGATGTGGATCCTCACCCGCTGGGCCCGCTACGCGCGCGACCTGCCGGGCGACTTCGCCGAGTTCGGCACCTACCGCGGCGGCTGCGCGTGGATGATCCTGTCGACGGCGGGGCTGCCTGCGGAGCGCCGCTTCCACCTCTTCGACACCTTCGCCGGGATCCCCGACGCGAACCTGACCGAGGCCGAGCGCGAGGCGGCGTTCGGCGGACGGCTCGCCGACACGTCGGTCGGCTACGTGCGCGCCCTGCTGGCGCCGTGGGACCCGATCCCGCGGCTGTGGCCGGGCGACGTCTTCGACACGATGCCCGCCGCGCAGACCGGCCCGCTCGCGTTCGCCCACATCGACCTCAACGCCGCCGCGCCGACCGAGCACGTGCTGCGCCACGTCGACGAGCGGCTCGTGTCCGGCGGGGTGATCGTCTTCGACGACTACGGGTGGCGCGGCTACGAGGACCAGCGGGCGCGGATCGACGCGTTCTACGCCGGGCGGCCCGAGGTGGTGGTCGCGCTGCCGACCGGCCAGGCGGTCGTCGTGCGGGCGCCGGCGGGGTGATGGCGGACGTCGACGTCGTCGTCGTCACCTTCGACACGCGCGAGGTGACGCTCGAGTGCTTGGAGCGACTCGACGGCGGGCGGGCGATCGTCGTCGACAACGGGTCGACGGACGGGACGGCGGAGGCGGTCGCGCAGCGGTTCCCGGCGGCGGAGGTCGTGCGGCTGGAGACCGGTGTCGGGTTCGCCGAGGCGTGCAACCGCGGGGCGGCGCGGGGGAGCGCGCCGCTGGTGCTCTTCCTCAACAGCGACGTGCTCGCGCGGCCGGGCGCCCTGGCGACGCTCGTGGAGGCGCTGGAGGCCCGGCGGGGGGCGGTCGCGGCGGGCGGTCGGCTCGTGGACCCGGGCACCGACGACACGCAGCCGGCCTACGCGCCGCAGCGCTACCCCGGGCTGGGAGCCCTCTTGGCGCGGGTGACCGGGGCCGAGCTGCTGCTGCGCGGCGGGCCGGACCCGGCGCTGCTGGCCGAGCGCGGGACGATCGCCTGCGACCAGCCCGCCGGCGCGTGCCTGCTCGTGCGGCGCGCGGACTTCGACGCGGTCGGCGGCTTCGACGAGCGCTTCTGGTTCTGGTACGAGGACGTCGACCTCGCGCGGCGGCTGAGCGCGCGCGGCGAGCTGCTGCACGTCGGCGGCGCGGCCTTCGAGCACCTCGGCGGCGGGACGTTCGCCGCGTGGGGGCGCGAGCGCGGGCTGCGCAGCCGGCTGCACGGGATCGTCCGCTACGCCGAGGTGCACCTGCCGCGGTGGGAGCGGGTCGTGCTCGGGGGCGTGCTGGCGGCGTCGGGGACGCTGCGCTCGATGGTGTTCCGCGTGCTGGGGCGCCGTGAGCTGGCGGCGGCGTGGGCCGGCGGCGCGCGCGCCGGGTGGCGCCTGGCGGGGACTAGCCTGCGGCGCTCGTGATCCCCGAGCGGTTCGACATCACGCCGTGGAACATCGACCCGGCGCTGCGCTACGCGTTCGTCATCGATCAGCTGCGCGACGTCTGGCGCGACGACCTGCGGATTGCCGAGATCGGCTCGGGCGCGGCCGGCATCACGGAGTTCCTCGCGCACCCGGTGACCGGCGTCGACAGCGCCTTCGAGCGCACCGACGACAAGGCCAACCCGTGGCTGGAGCGCGTCGAGGGGACGGCGACGGCGCTGCCGTTCGCGGACCGTTCCTACGACGTCGTGCTGAGCCTGGAGATGATGGAGCACCTGCCCGACGAGGTCCGGGCGGCGGCGCTGCGGGAGATGCTGCGGGTGACGCGGCCGGGCGGGCGGCTGATCGTCACGTTCCCGGCCGGCGCGACGGCGGCGCGGCTGGACGGGTGGCTCAACGCGGCGTATCGGCGCCGCCACGGCCGCGACCATCCGTGGGCGGTCGAGCATCTGCAGAACGGGTTGCCCGACGCCGACGAGATCGGGCGGCTGGCCGCCTCGGTCGGTCCGCGTTCGGTGCGGCTGCGGCGCCACGCGTGGGCGCCCGCCTGGCGGCTGCAGCAGCTGCTGTTCTCGGTCGAGTGGGGCTATCCGTGGACGCGCGCGGCGGGCATCCACACGACCCCGACCGCCCGCCTGCTCTTCCGCACGATGCGCCACCTCAACCGCGGCGACTGCTATCGGGCGGTCCTGCTGATCGAGCGATGAGACCCCGCGGGTCCTCACTCGCCGCGGCTTCGACCCGCCGGGCGGACGCATCGTGAGCCGGCGGCTCACCGCGGTCGTCCTCAACCTCGACGGGCGCGAGCTCCTGGAGCGGATGCTGCCGACGCTCGCCGGCCAGGAGGCGCGGCTTGTCCTGCTCGACGACGGGTCGACCGACGGCTCGCCCGAGTGGGTCGAGGCGCATTGGCCGGACGTCGAGGTCGTGCGCAACCCGGAGAACCTCGGCGTCGCGCGCTCGTTCAACCGGGCGATCGAGTTGGCCGCCGGCAGCGAGTACCTCGCGCTGCTCAACAACGACCTCGAGCTCGAGCCGGGCTACCTGGCGCGGCTGGTCGCGGTGCTCGACGCGCATCCGCAGGCGGCCTCCGTGGCGGGCAAGATGCGCTCGGTGCGCGACCCCGCCCGGCTCGACGGCGCCGGCGACGCGTTCCTCTGGTCGAGCGCGGCGACCCGTCGCGGGTACGGCGAGGTCGACGCCGGGCAGTACGACGAGCCCGGCGAGGTCTTCAGCGCGTGCGGCGGCGCGGCGGTCTACCGGATGGCGGCCTTCGAGGACGTCGGCGGCTTCGACGGCGACTTCTTCGCCTATCTGGAGGACATCGACTGGGGCTTCCGGGCGCAGCTGCGCGGCTGGACGGCGCGCTACGAGCCGAGCGCGGTCGTGCACCACGTCGGCGGTGCCACGACGAACCGGCGGGCCACGTACTTCGGCATGCTCCAGCGCCGCAACCAGCTGCTGCTCGTGATCAAGGACTACCCGGCGCGAGCGCTGGCGCGGCACTGGCCGAAGATCGCACTGCACCATGCGGGGTGGCTGGTCGCCTCGGTGCGCGACGGCGTGCTCGGCTCGCACCTGCGCGCCCTCGGTCAGGTCGTGGCGATGCTGCCCTCGACGCTGCGCAAGCGGCGGGCCATCCAGCGCGGCCGGCGGGTGCCGCTGGCGCGGCTGGACGCGGTGATCAGCCCGGAGCCGTATGCGGGCGACACGCTCGGCGAACGGGCGCGGTCGATGGCCCGCGCCGCGGCGCCGCTCTTTGCCCGGCGGCGCTGAGCGGCGGCGTCGGGGTGGGTTGGATCGACGTCGCCATGCGGGGCGGATCCAACCCAGGTCGGGCGTGCGGCTAGGCTCGCGGCCCCAATGTGCGGGATCGCGGGCATCGTCGGCGGCGCGCCGCCGGACCAGGAGACGCTGGAGCGGATGGCGGGCGCGCTGGCCCATCGGGGGCCGGACGGGCAGGAGACCTGGCGCGACGAGCACGCCGGCCTGGCCTTCCGGCGGCTGGCGATCATCGACCTCGATCCCCGGTCGATGCAGCCGCAGCGGCTCGGCGACCTGCACCTCGTCTTCAACGGCGAGATCTACAACTACCGCGAGCTGCGCGAGGAGCTGCGGGCGCTCGGCCACGCCTTCCACACGGAGGGCGACGCGGAGGTCCTGCTGCACGCGTGGGCGCAGTGGGGCGAGGGCGCGCTCGACCGCCTCAACGGCATGTTCGCGTTCGCGGTCTACGACGCCGCCGCCCGCGCGCTGACGCTCGCCACCGACCCGTTCGGCGAGAAGCCGCTGCTGTGGGCCCGCGACGGCGCGCGGCTGCTCTTCGCCTCCGACGTGCGGGCGCTCGTGCAGGCCCAGCCCTCGCTCGGGGCCCCCGACGAGCGCGCGCTCGCGCCGTACCTCGCCCTTGGTGCCAGCCCCAGCGGCGGCGCCACCTTCTTCGCCGGGGTGCGGCGGCTGCCCGGCGCCCACCTGCTGCGCTTCCGCGACGGCCGCGTCGACGTGGCGCGCTACTGGGAGCCGGCGCCGGTCGAGACGCCGCGCGAGCTGGGGGCGGCGGCGGAGGAGCTGCGCGGGCTGCTGCTGGACGCGATCCGCCTGCGGCTGCGCGCCGACGTCCCGGTCGGCACGTCGCTGAGCGGCGGGGTCGACTCGTCGGGCGTCGTCGCACTCAGCGCCCGGCTGGCCGGCGACCACCGTCGCCATGCGTTCACCGCGCGCTTCCCGGGGTTCGAGCGCGACGAGTGGGCGTTCGCGCACTTGACCGCGAACGCCGCCGGCGTCGTCGAGCACCACGCAGTCGAGCCGACCGCGGCCGACCTCGTCGGTGACCTCGACGCGCTCGTGCGCGACCAGGAGGAGCCGGCGGGCAGCGCGTCCGTCTACGCCCAGTGGCGCGTCGCCCAGGCCGCGCGCGAGGCCGGCGTGACCGTCATGCTCGACGGGCAGGGCGCCGACGAGCTCTTCGCGGGCTACCCGGCGTTGATCGGGTGGACGATCCGCACCGCGGGTCCGGCCGCGATGGCGCGGACGCTCGTGGGAAGGGACGGCTCGCCCGACGCGGCCGCGGGTCCAGCGGCGCCCCGGACCCGGGTGGCCGGGGATGCGGTTGCCGCCCGCGCGTGGCTTGTCCGCGCGCTCGGCGCGGAGCTGCTCCCCGAGCCGCTCGCCCGCCGCCATCGCGTCCGGCTCGCCACGCCGTACGCGACCCGCGAGGTCGCCGTCGCGGGGGCGCGAGCGACCCGTCCGCCCGACCTCGGCGGCGCCGATCCGCTGCGTCGCGAGCTGCGCCGCCAGGCGTTCGCGACGCGGCTGCCCGAGCTGCTGCGCTACGCCGATCGCGACTCGATGGCCCACGCCCGCGAGGTCCGGCTGCCGTTCCTCGACCGGCGCATCGCCGAGTTCGCGCTCTCGCTGCCCGCCGGCCTGCTGTACCGCGACGGCGAGACGAAGGCGGTCCTGCGGGCCGCGCTGCGCGGCGTGGTGCCCGATGCCGTGCTCGATCGCCGCGAGAAGGTCGGCTTCGAGCCGCCGCAGGCGCGCTGGCTGGCCGAGCCGGTCCTGGCCGATCGGGTCCGCGAGGCGCTGCTGGATCGTGACGCGCGCACGGCCCCGCTGCTCGACCGCGACACCCTCGAGGACGACAGCCGCGCCGGCGCGTGGCGCGACCCCGCCGGGCTGTGGCGCGCGCTGAACCTCGAGCTGTGGCTGGGAGCGCACGCGTGATGCCGACGCGGGTCCTTCACATCCTCCCGCACCCCGGCGGCGGCGCGGAGACCCACATCGACCTGCTCCAGCGCCTCCCCGACACGGCGCACGCCCGCGTCTCGCTCTCGACCGGGCGCACGCCGCTGCAGGGCGCCGCCTCGATCCCGCGCAACTGGCCGCGGATCCTCCGCGCCGCGCGGGATGCCGACCTCGTCAACGTCCACGGGGACCTGCCGGCGATGCTGTCGGTGCCGATGCTCCGCGCCGGCCCGTCGGTGTGGACGACCCACGGGCTGCACTTCTCGCGCCGGTCGCACGGGCCGCGGGGGGTGGTCGTTCGGCGCTGGCTGGCGGCGGCCACGCGGGCGGCGGACGTCACGGTCTGCACGAGCACGGCCGAGCGCGACGAGCTGCGGGCGTTCGTCGACGCGGCGGGGCCCGGCGGCGACCCGGGCGGTCCGCCGCGCCTGGCGGTCGTGCACAACGCGATCGACCCTCCGCCGCCGGTGGACCGCGAGGCGGTGCGGTCCGAGCTCCGCCTGGCGGCGGACGACGTCGCCGTGCTCTACCTCGGGCAGCTGGAGGCGCGCAAGGATCCGCTGCTGGCCGTCCGGGCGGCGACCGCGGTCCCCGGCGCCGTCGCGCTCGTCGCGGGCGACGGGCCCCAGCGCGAGGAGCTCGCCGCGGCCGGGGCCCGCATGCTGGGCTTTCGTCGCGATCCCGAGCGGATCCTCGCCGCCACCGACGTCTTCGTCATGCCGTCGCGCCACGAGGGGCTCTCGTTCGCGGTCCTGGAGGCGATGGCGGCCGGGGTCGCCTGCGTCGTCTCCGACGGACCGGGCAACCCGGAGGCGGTCGGCGACGCCGGCATCGTCGTGCCCGCCGGCGACGAGGAGGCGCTGCGCGCCGCGCTCGCCGCGCTCGCCGCGGATCCGGCCCGCCGGGCCCAGCTCGCCGCCGCTGCCCGCGCTCGCGCCGCCGCGGCGTTCTCCGTGCCGCGCTTCCTGGAGCGGATGGGCGCGCTCTACGCCGAGGCGCTCGCGGGTTCGGCGCGGTAGCAGCCGCCGGACCGCCGCGTGATTGCGTGCGCTACGCCGACGTCTCCGCCGGCTCGTCCGCTGGCGCGCCCGCGCCCGTCGTCGGGCCAGCGCCGTTGCGCTGCGCGGCCGGCGTGCTCGGGCCGCCGTCCCGCGCCGCCGCCAGCTTCTCCGCCTCGCGCCGCCCGAGCTCCATCGTCGCGAACGCGGCCGCGGTGCCGACCGCCAGCGAGCACAGCGCGGCCTTCCCGCCGCCGCCCTCCTCGCGGCCGAGCGCCAGCGGGCCCGGGCCCGCGTCGGCGAGCGCCGCCACGGCCGCGATCAGCACGAGGTTGTGCTCGTAGCCGCCCTCCGAGGCGAAGTATCCCTTGTCCTTGTGGACCTTCCAGATCGCGGTGACCATCGTCGAGGTCAGCGCCGTGGCGGCCAGCGGCGTCGCCACGCCGGTCACGAGGGCGGCACCGCCGCCGAGCTCGGAGATCCCGGCCGCGAGCGCGTTGCGCTTGCCGGGCGCCATCTGCAGCCCCTGCTCGAACCCTTCCGCGGTGGCCTCGAGCCCCTGGCCTCCGAACCACCCGAACAGCTTCTGCGCGCCGTGGGCCATGAACAGCCCGCCGACCGCCCAGCGCAGGAGCGCCAGTCCCCATCGCATGCCCAAACCGCCTCCTTCGTCGCCGCGAACCGATGCACGCCCGCGCGGCGAACGCCGGCGAGCGGTCGTCCACGGGTTGCCCGCGACCGGCGCGCGGCGAAACGTCAGGGCGCCTGGCCGAGGCGCCGACGCCGCGCCCGCTTCAGCGCCATCGGCGTGACGTACGACAGCATCGGCGCGGCGAGCCCGGTCGCGCCGCGCAACGTCCGCCGCCGCGACAGCGCGCGCAGCCGGATCTCGATCGCCTCCAGCGTCTGCGCCCGCTCCGCGCGCGCCGCGACGTTGGCCGACCCCATCACGCGCGTCGCCAGCACCTCGTCGAGCGTGCGGACCTCCCAGCGCTCGGCCAGCCGCAGCCAGAGGTCGTACTCCATCGCGTAGCGGTACCGCGCGTCGTAGCCGCCCACCGCCAGGACCGCATCGCGCCGGAACGCGGCCGCGGTGTTCGGGATCGGGTTGAAGCGCAGCAGCGCGCCCCGCACGTCGCCCGCCGCGAACGAGGTGCGCGGCACCAGCTCCCGGCCGGCCTCGTCGACCTCGCGCATCCGGCAGCCGACCACCGCCACCGCCGGCGACGCCGCAAGCGCCTCCAGCTGGCGCTCCAGCCGCCGTGGGTGGGAGTAGTCGTCGGCGTCCTGGACGGCGACGAACGGCGCGCGCGCCGCCTCGATCCCCGCGTTGAGCGACCGTGCGATCCCCACGTTGCGGCCCATCTCCAGCACCCGCACCCGTGGGTCGCCGGTCGACCGCGCGATGTCCGCCGAGCTGTCGCGAGAGCCGTCGTCGACGACGATCAGCTCCAGCTCGCTGACGGTCTGCGAGAGGATCGCGTCGATCGCCCGCGGCAGCGTCGCGGCGCTGTCGTAGGCGCCGATGAGGACGCTGACCCTCATCGGCGGCGCGCGTAGATCTCCGCGACCTGCTCGACCGACCGCGACAGCGCCACGCGCGGCGCGTTGCGCTGGAACCACGCCGCGGTCGACTCCCGCAGGGCCATCCCCTGGCGGTGGATCTCGAGGATCGCGCTGGCCAGGTCGTCGGCCGAGGTGGAGGCCGCGACGATCCCGTTCTCGCCGTCGTCGACCAGCTCGGTCGCCGCATTGTCGGGATCGGCGACGACGATGCTCGGCGTCCCCCACGACGCCGCTTCGACGACGACCATCCCGTAGCCCTCGCGCCGCGACGGCAGCACCATGCAGAGCGCCTGCGCCATCGTCGCGTCGATCTGCTCGCCGTCGACGAAGCCGGGCAGGTCGATGACGTCCCCGAGCCGCCGCTCGCGCACGAGCTGCTCGACGCGCGGGCGCTCCGGCCCGTCGCCGAAGATCACGCAGCGCAGCTCGGGCAGCCGCTCGCGGGCCTGCTCGATCGCGGGCACGAGGTCGGGCACGCGCTTCTCGGGGATGTGGCGCCCGGCGAACATGACCAGCGGCACCGCCTCGGTCGCCTCGCTGTTGCGCTCGTGCGAGCCGGTGTAGAGGCCGCTGAGCACGGTGACGGGGTCGCGCATCCCTTCCTCGCGGCAGCGCTCGGCGGTCATCCGCGCAAAGCAGAACGCCCGCTGGCGGATCTTCAGGCACAGCCGCTGGACCGACCAGCCGACGAACCCCTTCGCCCGCCCCAGGTACTCGTTCCAGTACGAGCGCGTCCACACCTCGTGCCAGTCGACGAAGAGCGAGAAGCCGTGCACGCGCCGCGCCGCCGCGGCCGCGATCACGGAGAAGTACGGGAAGGCGCCTGTGTGGACGATGTCGTAGTCGCGGCCGTGG
Source organism: uncultured Solirubrobacteraceae bacterium (assembly GCA_964422645.1). Taxonomy (GTDB): domain Bacteria; phylum Actinomycetota; class Thermoleophilia; order Solirubrobacterales; family Solirubrobacteraceae; genus Capillimicrobium. The sequence goes on from CAYRCB010000015.1 coordinate 98,446, forward strand.
CGCAGCAGGTGGCGGAGAACGCCGAGCCCGAACGCGATCGGCGGCCAGATCCGCCGCCGTCCGCCCGGCGCGTACAGCTCCATGGCCCCGGTCACCGCGATGACCCGCACGCCCGGCACGTCCGGGTCGGTGCCCTTCGGCCATTGGCGGCGGGTCAGGTAGGTCACCTCGTGGCCGGCCTCGGCCAGCCGCTCGCCGAGGTTGCGGTACCAGCGCTCGGCGCCGCCGATCGTCAGCGGGTAGATGCAGTCGTAGACCAGGCAGATGCGCATGAAGGGGGGAGACCCTAGTCGACGTGCACCTCGTCTCCGCCGCGGTGCGGCGCGATGCAGCGAGCGCTACCGGCGCGTCACTCGGATCGTGCGCGAACGGCTGATCGGCTTGCCGCCCGGCGGCGCGAACGTGCTGGTCGCTCGCACGGATGTCCGTCGCGTGGAGCGGTTCAGCAGGCGGCGACCAGCCACCGTCAGCCGCAGGCGAAGGACCACTCGATCGCCCGCGTCGGCGGTGCGCGCACCGTGTGCCACGAGGACGCGGCGCACGCGTTCGTTGCGCGATGGGCGCGCAACGACATACCAGTCGACGACGAAGCGGCCCGACCGCGGAGCTTCGAATCGCAGCGGGTAGCCACCGCGTCGGCGCAGTTGGGTCAGCGTGGGCGAACGGGCGAGCGTGGCCGCCAGGACGGTCGCGACGTCCGGACCGGGACTGTCTGCGTCGGCGACTGGCTGCGGACCGTCGACGGATGCGACGCTCGAGCCCGGAGCGGGATTGCCGCCGCCAGGTGTCGGCGCCTCAGACACGGCCGGCGTGGCGTCGGCGGGCTTCGCGCTGCTGCTGCCGCCGCCCGAGCCCCCGCCGCCGCCCGGCGTGACAGGCGGCACCGGGTCGGTCACGGTGAACGCATACGTATCCGTCGAGCTGCGGCCCTGGGCATCCGTCGCGGTGACGGTCAGCACGTGCTCACCGGGCGGCGTGTCCGCGTAGCTCACCGTGCCCGAGCAGGGCGCCGGCGCGGCGTGCGCCGAGTCCGAGAGCGCGCAGGTGAGCGATACGCCGGGCTCGGTGTAGAGCTCGAAGCTCTGCGCGCGGCTGGTCGAGGTCTGCGGCGGGCCGCTCAGGATCTTCGTCTTCGCCGTGCTCGTGACCGCGACGAGGAGGACGTAGTCCCGTGTCCGCGCGCCCGACACCGCGCGCATCGTGATCGTGTCGGCGCCGGTGTAGTTGCGGTCGGGCACGTACCGCAACGCGCCCGAGGGCAACAGCGTCGCCTGCCCGTGCGCGGGTCCCTGGGCCACCGAGAGCGACACGGGGTCAGCGCCCGGGTCGCACTCGATCGGCGCCGTCGTCAGCGTCTCGTTGCGGGTCGCGCTGAGCAGTCGCGCGGCGCAGCTCGGCCAGACCCCGAGCGACGTGGAGTAGCCGGGCAGGACCACGGTGATCGGCACGAGGACGCTGCTCGTCGCGCCCTTGGCGTCCGTCCCGGTCACTCGCAGGGAGTCGTCCCCGACGAAGTCGGCCTCCGGGGTGAAGAGCGCGCGCGGGCCGCCGTAGGGGCCCGGCCCCCAGGGACCGATCGCGCCATGGCTCGGCTGCTGCACGGTCGTGATCGTCACCGCGTCGTCCTCGTCGTCGGTGCAGCTGACCGAGAGCGGAGCGGATGCGTTGCGCGTCACGATCCCGTTGCCGGCGTAGCAGGTCGGCGCCGTGTTGGACGCCGCGTCGACGACCTCGAAACTGACAGTCCTCGGCACGGACGTCTGCCGGCTGTCGTCCCCGACGATCGTGAAGCTCTCCGGACCGACGTAGCCCGGGTCCGGCGTGTAGGTGACGGTCGCGGCTGAGACACCGACGGCGGGTTGGAGTGAGCCGGCGACCGGAACGAAGGGCGTCGGCGTCACCGTCAACGGTCCTCCGTGGTCTGGCTGATCGACCACCGAGATATCCGCGGCCTCGAGGTCCTCGTCGTAGCACGTCACCTTGATCGTCCGCGGGACGTCGTTGCGGACCTTCTGCGGCGCGCTCCCGAAGCACTGCGGCGCGAAGCCGGCGCCATGGGCGACCTCGAGGTTCCACGAGATCTCTCCGGATGCTCCGAGCGCGTTGACGACCTTGAACCCGATGCTGTCCGGGCCGACGTATCCGGCGTTCGGCACGTAGATCGGCGATTCGGGTGGTCCCGTGAGCGTGCCGTGCTCGGGATGGCTCGTGATCTCGACCGTCGTGTCGAGGCCTCCAGGCGAGGAGCAGATGGTCGGGAGCCCGAGCAGGACCATGCGCGCGCCGTTCGCCCGCACCGGGTAGGCCCCGGAGGGAACGACCGTCGCGGGGCATCCGGAGGGCGCGGCATGGGGATTGACCGTGACGCTCAGCGTCTGCACCGTCGCCGCGTCGAGCTCGCCGTCGTTGGCCTGGACCGTGAAGCTGTCGCTGCCGACGTAGCCGTCCGCGGGCTTGTAGACGAACGGCTTGAGGCTCGTCGACGGGGAGACGCTGCCGTGTTGCGGCGGCTGGACCAGCGTGTAGCGCACGACGTCGCCATCCGGGTCGGTGCACGACCCGTTGAGCTGCAGGACGCCGCCGGCGAACATCTGCGTCGGCGAGGGGTCGTGGCAGATCGGCGGGTCGTTGGCCCAGGCCGAGGGGGCGATCGCGAGCGCGATCACGCCGCCCGCCACCACCGCCACCACCATGGCACGCATCCGGCGTGCACCGACCAGCCAACAACGCATGTGACGATCCTCCGTGAGTGCCGTCGGCCAAGCGCCGCCGGAGCGAGTGACCCTATCGCCCTCGAACGATCAGGCCACACGGATCGCATCGAACATCCGTCGATGCTCAGGAAAGGTTCGTCAAGGCGGAGGGTCAGGCAGACCGGTCGTCGTCGCGCAGCGCGCGCAGCGTCGCGTACAGCGCCGCCGCGGGGACGCCGATGCCGACGACGAGCGCCAGCAGGCCGAGCGAGACCCATCCGACGACGGGCGGTCCGAACGCGGCGGCGCGCTCGAGCAGCTCGCGCGGGTGCGAGGACGGCGACTGTGGCGCGCCCGCGAGCAGCACGAGCGCCATCCGGGTCTTCGTCGTGCGCCCGTCGACGGTCGTCTGCGAGCGGGAGCGCACCCGATCCTCGCGCGACCCGGCGAGGATCGCCGGCCGGTCCTCGGCGCTGGCCACGCACACCGTCGCGATGAGCGACCGCGGCGGCGGATCGATCCGCGTGTCGTAGATCCCGTCCCCGCCGGCCCCCGGACCGGTCCCGTCCGGCGAGAGCGCCTGCGTCGACCACCCGTCGCCGCGCACGGTCACGCGCAGCCGCGGCACGTCGGGCGTCGGCGATCCGCTGTAGACGCGCACGACGCGCGTCTCGGGGTCCACCGCGACGCGGTCCTGGCACGCGCTGCGTCCGGGGCGCAGCTCGATCGGCGTGGCCTCGCGCACCGGCGGCGGGGTCGCGACCGCGGTGATCGCGGCCCGCGGCCGGTGCAGCACCTTCGCGACGCCGTAGGCGCCGAGCAGGAACACGACCAGCGCGCTGGCGACCGCGATCCTACGCATCGAAGCGCACCACCGTGAGGGCGATCCCGCCGACCGACAGCGCCGCGCCGATCGCCAGCACCGCCGACCCCGCCGCGACCCGTGCCCGCGGCGGCAGCGAGTCGACGACGAACGTCACCGCGATGGCGAAGATCGCCACCATCGAGACGAGGTAGCGGCCGGTGAGCAGGTCGGCCCGGGCGGCCGACAGGTCCTGCCACGCGGCGACGTGCAGCAGCACGAGCATCGAGACCAGGAAGGCGAGCAGCACGACGACCTGCGCGCCGTGGGCGCGCACCTGCTCCCAGCGCCGCGCGACCGTCGCGATCAGCGCGACCAGCCCGAGCCCCTGGAGGACCTGCAGCACCTGGTAGACGATCGGGTCGAAGCGCACCTCCAGCGAGCCGAACGCGCCGACGAGGAACTGCTCGACGTAGAGCTGGCGGTAGCCGAACAGCCCCTCGCCCGGCGGCGGCGCCATCTCCGTGAGCGGCGAGAAGTAGAACTGCCAGACGTAGTCGAAGAGGCCCGAGAGGTCGTGCAGCCCCGTGTCGGAGCTGCCGGTCAGCTCGCCGCTGAGGCTCGTCGCGCCGGCGTGGCCGTTGGAGTAGAGGATCGCGGCGACGAGCCCGGCGCCCAGGAGCGCCAACCCGCCGAGGGCGATGGCGGCGCGCCGCGCGCCGCCGGGCTCGCGGCGCCCCCGCCAGAGCGCGAGCGCGACGACGAACGCGATCGGCGGCAGCAGCGCCAGGCCGCGGGCATGGATCAGCACCCCGGCGGCGCCCAGCGCGAGCAGCCCGAGCAGCGCGGCGGGCCGCGGGCCGATCCGCACCGTCGCGAGGCCGAGCGCGATCGCAGCGGTCGCGACGGCGGTCAGCGCGATCTCCGCGTTGACGACCCCGGCCAGGAACGTGACCATCGGCAGCAGCGCGATCGCACCGGTGCCGACGGTCTGCGGGAAGCGCCGCCCGCGGAAGACCTCGCCGAGCGCCAGCCAGCCGCAGGCGATGACGATCCACAGCAGCGGCAGGTTGGCCAGCCGCAGGAGGAGCAGCCGCGTCGGCAGCGACCAGCCGCTGCCGACGTGGTAGGGAATCGTCTCGTAGAGGTAGTAGAGCGGCGGGTTCTGGGCGAGCGGGTTGGGGCCGCTGCCGTCGTCGCGCGGGGCATCGCGGGCCGCCCGTTCCCAGGCGGCGTGCTCGGCCGCCGACCAGCCGGGCCGCGCGGTCGCCTGGGCGACGACCGCGTCGAGGTTGCGCCAGTCGACCAGCGCCTGCATCTCGCTCGACAGCGGTCGCCCGGCGGTGCGGCCCACGTGCGGGCCGTGGCCGGTCTCGGCCAGCTGCTGGACGTAGGCGGCGTGCGCCGACTCGTCGGGACCGGCGAGCGACGGCGTCAACACGGCCCACGCGACCGCCAGCACGGTGGCCGCGGCGAGCAGCGCGACGAGGGGTCGCGGCACGGCCGCGGCGCGGGTCCTGACCCCGGCGGCGCGTGGACGGCTCGCTGCGGCGGGCGCGACCGCGCCGGCCGTGGCTGGCTCCAGCGGCATCGACGTCGCCGCAGGCTACCGGCCGCCCCGGCGTGGGGGTCGCCGGGGGACGGGCTAGAGTGTCCGCGCGTCGGGGGAACTGCGCGACATCCGTCGTCGTCTCCCGTTGTACGGATCGGATGAGCACGATCGAGAGCACCGCCCTGCGTTCGCGGGACGAGGACGTGACCACGCCGCTGGTCTCGGTCGTCATCCCCTGCCTGAACGAGGCCGAGAACATCGAGGAGTGCGTCCGTCGCGCGCGCAGCGCGATGGAGGAGGCGAAGATCCCCGGCGAGGTCGTCGTCGCCGACAACGACTCCGAGGACGGCTCGCCCGAGCTGGCCGCCGCGGCGGGCGCCCGGGTCGTCCACGAGCCGCGCCGCGGCTACGGCTCGGCCTACCTGGCCGGCTTCGCCGCCGCCCGCGGCGAGTACATCGTCATGGGCGACGCCGACCTGACCTACGACTTCAACGAGATCCCGCGCTTCGTCGCCGAGCTCGACAAGGGCGCCCAGCTCGTCATGGGCGACCGGATGGACAACATCCACCCGGGCGCGATGCCGTGGCTGCACCGCTACGTCGGCAACCCGGTGCTCACGGGGATCCTGAACCTCTTCTTCCGCACCGGCGTGTCCGACGCGCACTGCGGCATGCGCGGCTTCCGCCGCGACATCCTGCCGACGCTCGACCTGCGGACGACCGGGATGGAGTTCGCCTCCGAGATGGTGATCCGGGCCTCCAAGGAGAAGCTCGTCATCACCGAGTTCCCGATCGAGTACCACCCGCGCGGCGGCGAGTCGAAGCTGTCGAGCTTCCGCGACGGCTGGCGCCACCTGCGCTTCCTGCTGGTCCACAGCCCGACGCACCTGTTCGTCATCCCGGGCGCGCTGCTGGCGCTGATCGGCGCGATCATCATGGGCCTCGTCGTGTCGGAGGTCCACATCTTCGGCCGCGTGTGGGGCATCCACGCCGAGCTCGCGGGCGCGCTGCTGCTCGTCGCCGGCACGCAGATCGTCTCGCTCGGCCTGGCCGCCCATGCGTACGGCGCCTACTTCATGGGCGAGCGCGACGCCTGGTTCGACCGCATGCGGGCGCGGTTCCGGCTCGAGCACGGGCTCATGCTCGGCGGCGCGCTGCTCGGCGTCGGGCTGATCATGTGCGTGATCATCTTCATCGCCTGGGCCAACCGCGGCTTCGCGAACCTCGGCAACGGGGCCACGGCGGTGGTGGCGACGACGCTGGTGATCATCGGCCTGCAGGTCTTCTTCTCGTCGTTCCTGCTGTCGATCCTCGGGCTGCGCCGGACCGACCGGTAGGCCGGGCGGCCGGCGTGAGCGGCGGGCGGGTCCTCGTCGTCGGGTCGATCAACGTCGATCTCGTCGTGGCCGTGGAGCGGCTGCCGGTCGAGGGCGAGACGGTCGCCGGCGGGCGCTTCTCGCGCCACGGGGGCGGCAAGGGCGCCAACCAGGCGGTCGCGGCGGCGCGGGCGGGCGCGCACGTGGCGCTGCTCGGCGCGGTCGGCGACGACGAGCACGGACGGGCGGCGCTGGCCGAGCTGGCGGCCGAGGGCGTCGACGTCGGCGCGGTCGCGAGGGTCGACGCGCCGACCGGCGTCGCGGCGATCGTCGTGGACGTCCACGGCGCCAACCAGATCGCGGTCGCCTCGGGCGCGAACGCGCTCGTGGACGACGCCTTGGTGCGTGCGGCGCTCGGCGGGCGCCGAGCCGCTCCCCGCGCGGCGGCGCCGGTCGACGCCGCGCTCGCCGGCGGCGCCGATGCCGCGTCGGACGCCGAGCCCGCCGCCGCGTATGACGTCCTCCTCGTCAACCACGAGCTGTCCGACGACGCCAACGCGCCGGCGATCGACGACGCCGTCGCGCGGGCCGCTCGGGTCGTCGTCAACCCCGCGCCGGCCCGGCCGCTCACCGACGAGGTCCTCGCCGCCGCGCCGATCCTCACCCCCAACCGCGACGAGGCGCTCGCCCTCGCGCCGGGCGCCGCCGACGTCCCGCGCGCCGCCCACGCCCTCGGGCAGCGCACCGGCGCGCCGGTCGTCGTCACCCTCGGCCGCGACGGCGCCCTGATCGTCGATCCCGACGGCGCGGCTGAGCCGGTCCCCGCCCCGCGGGTCCGCGCGGTCGACACGACCGGCGCCGGCGACGTCCTCTCCGGCACCCTCGCCGCCGCGCTCGCCGCGGGCGCACCGCTCCTCGCCGCCGTCGAGCACGCGGTCGCGGCGGCCGCCGAGTCGGTGACGAAGCCGGGCGCGCGCGGCCGGTGAGCGTTCGACCCTGGTCGTAGGCGAGTCCAAGGCCAGGGCCGTCCGGGTCGAGCTCGTGCCGCTCGGCGCCTGAGCGGCCCTACGACTCGTCGCCGATCCCGCGCGCGATCGCGTAGAGCACGCCCGCCGGGACGCCGACGACGACCAGCAGCGCCAGCAGCGCCAGCGAGAACGAGCCGACGATCGGCGGCTTGAACGCGGCGATGCGGTCGAACGTCTGGCCGATGCGGTCGACGAGCGCCGGGCTCTGGCCCGTCGTCAGCAGCAGCGTCAGCTTCTCCGGGACGACCTCGCCGTCCACGCGCGTCTCCGAGCGGTTCTGGATGCGCCCCTCGGTCGTGCCCTGCAGCTGCGCGGCGCGGCGTCCGCGGTTCTCGACGCAGATCGTCCCGATCGCGTCGCGCGGCGGGGCGGGGATCGTGGCCGGCAGCGACTCCAACCCGTGGTAGCCGCCCTCGATGGCGCCCTCGCCCCGATACCCGCGCGCCGACGCGGTCACCCGCAGCGGCGGGCCGGTCCCCGCGAACTTCGCCGACAGGACGACCGCCACGCGCGTGTCGGTCGACAGCGCGACGTTGCTGGCGCACGCCTGGGCGCCCGGCTTCAGCACGACCGGCGCGATCGCGGCGAACGGCGGCGGCGTCGGGGTCGCGGTCGTGTCGGTGCGGGCCTTCGTCAGCCACGGCACGCCCCAGGCCAGCAGCGCGGCCAGGATCAGCACGCCCGACAGCACGGGCAGCACGACGGCGGGCCTACGCATAGAACCTCGCGATCGTCATCCCGATGCCGCACAGCGAGAGGACGGTGAACGTCGTCAGCACGAGCGTGCCCAGCAGCCCGCCCCAGCGGCGCGGCAGCGACACGCAGACGAACGCGATCGCCAGCCCCATCATCACCACGAGCGGCAGCAGGTAGCGGCCGGTCAGCAGCGGGTCGTAGGGCGGGCCCTGCAGGTCGCGGTAGGCCGAGACGTGGAGCACCAGCAGCATCGAGCACGGCAGCGCCAGCAGCGCGATCACCTTCGCGCCGTGCGCGCGCAGCGCCTCCCACCGGCGCGCGATCGTGAGGACGAGCAGCACGAGGCCGATGCCCGCGGCGAGCTGCAGCGCGTCGTAGACCCACAGCGGGAACTGGATCTCCAGCGAGCCGAACGTCCCGCCGAGCCCCTCGACGTAGACCTGCCGATATCCGTACGGCGGTCCCTGGGGCGACATCGTGCGCAGCGGCGGCAGGTAGAACTGCCACAGGTACGACAGGAAGCCCTTCAGCGAGCCGGCGCCGGCTGCGGCGCCGACCTCGCCGCCCAGCGACGAGCCCCCGCCGTGCGCGTTGGAGTACGCGTAGGCGCCGGCGAAGCCGACCAGCAGCGTCCCCAGCGCCGCGCCGACCCAGGCGACGACCTTGCGCGAGAGCGGGCGTGCGCGCCACAGCAGGACGGCCAGGATGATCAGCAGCGCCGGCACGGCGGCCAGGCCGCGCCCGTGGGTCAGGACCGACAGCGCGCCGATGCCGAAGAGCGCGAGCAGCACGCCAGGCTTCGGGCCCAGCCGCACGGACAGCAGCGCGACGTAGGCGAAGGCCGCCCACACCGTCGCGAGCATGATGTCGGGGTTCACGACGCCCGACATGAACGCGAGCTGGGGCAGCAGCCCGACCGAGCCTGCGGCGATCGTCTGTGCGCGCCGGTTGCGCCGGCCGAACGCCTCGCCGGCCGCCAGCCACGCGAACGTGACGATCAGCAGGTAGAGCGGGATGTTGGCCAGGCGCATCGCGAGCAGCCGCGTCGGCAGCTGCGCCCAGCGCGTGACCCAGTAGGGGATCGCCTCGTAGGCGTAGTAGAACGGCGGGTTCTGGGCCACCGGGTTGGGACCGGCGCCGTCCTTGCGCGCTCCGTCGGGCAGGTTGCGCTCGAACGCGTCGAACTGGGCCTCCTCGGCCGGGTTCCAGCCGGGGCGCGCGTCGGCGATGCCGATGAGCGCGAGCAGGTTCTCCCACGCGTGCAGCGACTGCTGCTCGCGCGACCAGCTCGCCCCGGTCGTCGCGCCGAAGCTCGGGCCCGACCCGGTCTCCGCGAGCTGCTGGATGTAGCCGACGTGGTTGTGCTCGTCGGGGCCCTGCAGCGGCGCCATCGTGATCGCCCACCCGAGCGACAGCAGCGTGCAGGCGACGAGCAGCCCGACCAGCGGGCGCGGGATGGCGCGGGCGCGCGGGCGGGCGCGGGTGCGGACGGGCACGGCGACGGCCACGCGGCAGGCGGGCTACCGACGGTGGGCGCGGCGCGCGCCCACCGGCTCGATCACATCGTCGTCGAGGGCGTCGGGCGCGGCGCGCAGGTCCGCCTGGCGCTCCTCGCCCTGCCGCTGGCGCTCCTCGTGGTTGCGCAGCTCCTCCTCCAGCAGCGCGAGGCGCTGGGCCAGCACCTTCGTCTGGTCGGCCAGCCGCGACACCGCCGAGGAGAAGTGCAGTAGCAGCAGCAGGACGAAGGCGAACGCCACGAAGAAGAGCGCGTTGGGCGGGTAGGCGATGCCGACCGCCCCGGCCAGCCGGGCCAGTCCGTCGCGCCACACCGCCAGGGCGAGCAGCACCAGCGCGCTGAACAGCCACAGCAGCGCATAGCGCTCGAGCAGCCGCCGGCGCCGGACCAGCTCGAGCACGATCAGCAGCAGCGCGCCGGCTCCGATGATCGCGACGATCTGGATGCGGTGGTCCATCAGATCCCCGTCTCCGCGGCGACGGGGGCGGTGCCGCCGGCCTCGGGCACCGGACGGCGGCGGAACAGCCCGACGAAGAGGGCCAGCAGGACCTTCACCATGTAGTACGCCGACTTGCCCGACGAGATCGAGGAGACGCCGCCCCCGCGGGCGAACATCCGCACGGCGATCTCCTCCATCCGCAGCCGGTGGTGGTGGAGCATCAGGATCGCCTCCACCTCCGGGTAGTCGTGCGGGTAGTCGGTGGCGAACAGGCGGATCGCGCGGCGGTTGTAGAGCCGGAAGCCCGACGTCGGGTCGGTGATCGGCTGGCGGACGAAGCGCGACAGCAGGAAGGCGAAGATGTGGATGCCGGTGCGGCGGCTGATCGGCGCCAGGTAGTGGTGCTCGTTGTCCTGCAGGAAGCGCGACCCGCAGACCATGTCGAGCTCGGGATGGGCGCGCATGTGGGCGACGAGCTTGTCCAGCTCGCCCGGGTCGTGCTGACCGTCGCCGTCGACCTGGGCCATGTAGTCGTAGCCCTGCTCGCGGGCGAACACGAAGCCGGCCTGCACCGCCCCGCCGATGCCGAGGTTGAACGGCAGGCGCAGCACGCGCGCGCCGGCGGCGCGGGCGATCTCCTCGGTGCGGTCGGTCGAGCCGTCGTCGATGACCACGACGTCCCACTCGGGCGCGTTGGCGTGGATGCCGCGGACGACGTCGCCGATCGTCGCCGCCTCGTTGTAGGCGGGCACGACGGCGAGGTGCGAGGAGTCTGGGCGCACAGAGGTCATGACGTTTGACCGGGGCGTTCGTTGCGCGGTGACCGGGGCCCGATGCGGCCGGATTGTACGGGGGCGGTCCCTAGGATCGCGTTCCGTGCGCCTCTCCGTCCTCATCGTCGCCTACGAATCGGGCGCTGCGCTGCGCGCGCTGCTGCCCGTCCTGGGACGGGAGTTGCAGGACGGCGACGAGCTGATCGTCGTCGACAACGCGTCGTCCGACGACTCCGCCGCACTGGCGCAGGCGGTCGGCGCGCGGGTCGTGCGCAACCCCGACAACCGCGGCTTCGCGGCGGCCTGCGACCAGGCGGCGCAGCTGGCGACCGGCGACCTGCTCGTGCTCCTCAACCCGGATTCGATCCCGGAGCCTGGGTTCCGTGCGGCGATCGCCGCGCCGGCGGCCGCCGGATGGGACGCGTGGATGGGGCTCGTCCTCGACGGCGACGTCGTCAACACGAGCGGCGGCGTCGTGCACTTCACCGGGATCGCCTGGGCCGGGCAGGCCGGCGAGCCGGTCGCGGCGGTGGCGGCGGACGCGCGCGAGGTCGGCTTCCTCTCGGGCGCCTGCCTGGCGATCCCGCGGGCGACGTGGGAGGCCGTCGGTGGCTTCTCGCCGGCGTTCTTCATGTACCACGAGGACGTCGACCTCTCGCTGCGACTTCGGCTGCGGGGTGCGCGGATCGGCGTCGCGCCCGCGGCGCGCGTCGACCACGACTACGCGTTCGCCAAGGGCGCGACGAAGTGGCGGATGCTCGAGCGCAACCGCTGGGCGACGATCCTGCGCACGTACCCGGCGCCGCTGCTGCTCGCGCTCGCGCCCGCGCTGCTCGCGCTGGAGCTGGCGCTGTGGCCCGCCGCGCTCGCCGGCGGCTGGGTCCGCGCGAAGGCGCTGGCGACCGCCGACGTCGCGCGGGCGCTGCCCCGGCTCCTGCGCGAGCGGCGCGCGATCCAGGCCACGCGCCGGATCCCGGTCGCCCGCTTCGCCGACGGCCTCACCGCCGAGCTGTCGTCGCCGTACCTCGGCCCACTCGGCCGGTCCCGGGCGCTGGCCCGCGTGCTGGGCGCCTACTGGTGGGCGGTGCGGCGCGTGCTGCGCGCTTAGCCGGTGCGCACCTCGAGGACCTGCAGCCCGCGCGGGACCTGCTGGGCGGCCTCGCCAGGGGCCGAGATCGCGAGCGCGTAGCGGCCCTCCGCATCGCGCATCGCCCGCGCGCGCACTCGCACGACCTTGCCCACCCGCACGAACCCGTGCCGGCGCCCGACCTCGTAGCGCTGGCCCTTCTGCGCGCCCGGCACCGTGCCGAGCGCCAGCGTCACCGGCACCGACCGCGCGCCCGGCGACGCCGGGTAGACCCGCAGCGTCGCGGGCGGCGCGCCGCGCAGGATGCGCCCGGTGTCGTCGGCCGTGCCGAGCAGCCACCAGGCCGCCATCGGCGGCGACGGCGTCTTCAGCAGCAGGATGCCGAATCGCTCCGCGACGACCTCGGCCTCGCGGAAGCCGAACGAGCGATCGCTGGCCGCGCGGACGAACCACGGCCCGCTGCCCAGGCCAGGTCCGCCGATCGACGCGGCGCCGATGCTGCTCGTATAGCCCGCGAACGACCCGTCGTCGAGGATCTGGAACATCTGCGGGAACGGCTGCTGGAGGTCGGGCATCGTCGGGAGCGTCATCGAGCGGTCGACCGACGAGTTCCAGAACGACGTGTCCCACCAGACCGGGTAGGCCGACGGCGGGTCGCCGAGCGTCGAGAGGATCACCTGGGCGGTCTGGCCGTCGGGCATCGCCTGGTCGATCCAGTCGCGCCCGTCGATGAAGTCGGCGCTGACGCCCCGCTGGGTGTCGGCGATCTTGCGCAGCGAGTAGCCGGTCTCCGCCGCGCAGAAGAGCGTGACGACCACCAGCGCGGCCAGTCCCGAGGCGCGGGCGTAGCGGCTGCGCCGCGCGACGACGAGCAGCGCGACGAGCGCGATCCCCACCGCGCCGTAGAGGTGCGGGACGCTGAGGTGCGGCAGCCCGAGCGTCTTGCCCACCTGGTACGTCCGCCCGGCCAGGACGGTGTGGAAGGTCTGGTCGGGCGAGACGAGCGACGGCCCGCTCTGGCTCAGGTCCGACCCGTAGACGATCCACACGGCGATCAGGCCGCCGATCGCCAGCGGCCACGTCGCGGGGCGGCGGTCGACGACCAGCGCGACCATGCCGATGAACAGCAGCGGCGCGAGGTAGAACAGGTAGCGGCTGTTGACGCCCTGCGGGGTGTAGCGCGCGGTGAACGCGCCGACCGCGATCGTCAGCAGCACGCCCGCGATCACGGCGATCGCCGCGAAGGCATGCTGCTCGCGGTTCAGCGGCCGCACGAGCGTCAGCAGCGCCCAGCCGAGCGCCATCGCCAGCGGCAGCAGCGCGGTGCCCGACGTGACGTAGGCGATGAGCTCGCGGCTGAAGCGCCACACACCCGGTGCGTCGAACGGGCTGGTCGTGACGCCGGAGCTGCTGTAGCCGCCGAACAGGTTGGGCCGCACGGCCGCGTAGACGACGAGCGCGATGCCGAGCGCCCCCAGCAGCCAGCGATGGCGCACGATGGCGGCGCGCAGCGCCGCGGCGATCCGGGCCCGGCGCGGGGCGAGCGGGTCGGTCGTGTCGGCGGCGAAGCGCAGCTCCTGCAGCAGCAGCCCGCCCAGCAGCGCGACCGCGAGGACCGCGAGCTGCGGCCGGGCGAAGTAGGCGAGCAGCACCCCGAGGACGCCGATCGCGTCGTTGCGAGGCGACGGCCGGGCGACCGCGACGTGCACCGCGAGCACCGCCCACAGGAAGGCCGGGTAGGCGGCGACCTCGGTCATCATCGTCGCGGCCGCGGCGATCCATGGCACCGCGACGGTCAGCAGCGCGACGACGTACGCCGGCCAGCGCGGCCCGGCGACGACGCGCCGGGTGAGCAGGTAGGCGGGGATCGCGGCGCTGACCATGATCAGCGCGTTGACGATCCCCATGAGCTGGTGGGCGAGGTTCGTGTCGCGGATCGCCCACACCGGCGCGAGCAGCAGCGGCTGCAGCTGCGACCACGAGTTGAAGTAGCGGTCGCCCGGGAGCAGCGGGTGCAGCTCCTGGGCGATCAGCCGCGACTGCTTGACGTACTCCAGCTCGTCGGGCTGGATGAAGTACTGCGTGCACTGCGCGACGAACCAGATCGTCCAGGCGGCGCCGAGCACGAGGATGGCGACGAGCGGCCAGCGCACGCGGGCGAGCACGCGCGGGAGGCGCCGGGCGCGGGCGGGCCGGCGCTCGTGGTCGCGCTCGCGGACGGTGACGGTGGCGTCGGCAGCCATTGGCTCGTGAGGCTAGGCGTTGTGCGACCGGCGGTCGCACAGCGCGTGATGGCTAGGACGCCGCGGCCACTGTCGAGTTGCGCCGGGCGGGATCGAACGCGTCGCGCCACAGCTCGACGTTCATCGCCCGCCACAGGGCGTCGGGATCGCGCCAGGTGCCGGCGCGCAGATCGGCCTCGACCGCGTCGACGTCGATCGCGCCGCCCTCGCGGACGCGCGGGTCGAGCAGCACGTCGGCGGCCCAGGCGCGCCCCTGCTCGGAGCCGAGCCACTGCGCCTGCGGCGGCTCGAAGCCGACCTTGTCGCGCCGGGCGAGGACCTCGGCGGGCACGAGGTCGCGCACCGCGTCGCGCAGCGCGCGCTTCGTCAGGCCGTCGTCGAGCAGGAACCCGGGCGGCAGCGAGAGCGCCAGCTCGGCGACGCGCCGGTCGAGGAACGGCAGGCGGACCTCGCGCGAGTGGGCCATCGAGTTGCGGTCGCCGTAGCGCAGCAGCTGCGGCAGCGAGGTGAAGAACGCCTCGCGCAGGAGCTCGTCGCGCAGCGGGTCGCGGCGGCGGTCCCAGTCGGGCTCCTGCGGGCGGGCGCGCGCGCCGGCCTCGACCGCGCTTGCCGTCGCATACGGCGACGCCTCGCGCCGGCGCAGGCGGCGCGCGACCGCCTCGGGGAGTCGGTCCCGCCCCAGCGCGAGCCGCAGCGGCAGCCGCGTCGCCGGCTCGGTGGCGTACGCGCGAGCCATCGCCGCCGGTCCGAGGGAGCGCAGGGCGTAGCCGCGCGTGAGGAGGTAGCCGGCCAGCAGCTCGTCGGCGCCCTGGCCGTCGAGCAGCACGGTGACGCCGGCCTCGCGCGCGGCGGCGAAGACCGA
Organism: uncultured Solirubrobacteraceae bacterium; assembly: GCA_964422645.1. Lineage (GTDB taxonomy): Bacteria > Actinomycetota > Thermoleophilia > Solirubrobacterales > Solirubrobacteraceae > Capillimicrobium. Next base: position 113,453 of record CAYRCB010000015.1, read on the forward strand.
CCACTGCGCGTACTGGTTGAGCTTCAGCACCGGCTCCTGCTGGGCGGCGACGAACGCGGTGAGGTCGTCGGCGAGCGTGTCGAGCGTCGGCTCGGCGGGGTGGTGCTCGACGACGCCGGCCGCGCCGGCGACCGCCTCCGCGTAGCGCCACTCGTCGCGCGCGTAGCCGGGGAAGCGGGCCGTGAACGCATGGCGGCGGTGGTCGCCGGCCAGGTGCGCGGAGAGCGTGACGATCGCGCTGGAGTCGACGCCGCCGCTCAGCGAGGTGCCCACCGGCACGTCGGCGCGCAGCCGCAGCCGGATCGCGTCGAGCAGCAGCTCGCGCAGCTGCGTCACCGCGTCGCCGTACTCGCCCGGCACGGCGACCGGCTGGGGCGCCCAGTAGCGGCGGATCGTCACGCGGCCGTCGCGCCAGCGCAGCACGTGGCCGCCGGGCAGCTTGCGGATGCGGGCGAAGAACGAGCGCTCGACGGGCGGCATGGTCCCGCGCGCGACGAACGCCGCGACGGCCTCGTCGTCGGCGGCGCCCGCGCCGGGCACGGCCTCGGCCAGCGCCTGGACGTCGGAGGCGAAGACGAGCCGCTCGCCGTCCTGCACGTAGAGCAGCGGCTTCTCGCCGAACGGGTCGACGGCGAGGGTCAGCGAGCGGTCGCGCTCGTCCCACACGCCGAAGGCGAACATCGCGTTGATGCGGTCCAGCGCGCCCTCGCCCCACTGCCGCCAGGCGTGCAGGAGCACCTCGGTGTCGCCCTCGGTGACGAACGCGTGGCCGAGCGCGGCGAGCTCGTCGCGGCGCTCGCGGTAGTCGTAGAGCTCGCCGTTGTAGACGAGGTGCAACGGGCCGAGGTGCATCGGCTGCATCGCGCGCTCGGCGAGGTCGAGGATCGCCAGCCGTCGGAAGGCCAGCCCGCAGCCGTCGCCCTGCCACGTGCCCTGGCCGTCGGGCCCGCGCGCGGCCATCGCGGCGGCCATCCGCTCGAGCACGTCGGGGTCGGGCGGCGGCCCGCCCGCGATGCCTGCGATGCCGCACATGCCTGGATCGAGGCTAGTGGCCGTTCGTCCACCCACGGTCAAGCGCGGATCGCCCGTGCCGACCACCGGCGCGAAGCCTGAAGCGCGCGACGGCGCGCCGGACGGGCTTCCTGGGGCGGTGCCTCGGGACTGGAGGGTTCCCGAGGCGCCGCCCCACCGGCTTGCCCGCGGTCAGGCCGCGCGCGCCGCGTCGTCGGCCGGCTCGGCGAACGCCTCGGCCAGCAGCTCGTAGGAGCGGATCCGGTCGGCGTGGTCGTGGACCATGGTCGTCACGATGAGCTCGTCGGCGCCGGTGCGCCGCTGGAGCGCCAGCAGCTCGCGGCGCACGGTCTCGGGCGAGCCGATGACGTGCGAGCCGGTCCAGCTCTCGACGAACGAGCGCTCGGCGGGCGAGTACGTGTAGGCGGCGGCCTCCTCGGGCGTGGGGAAGCGGCCCGGCCGTCCGCTGCGCAGGCGCAGGAACGAGAGCGCGCCCGGCCCGGCCAGCCAGCGCGCCCGCTCGTCGGTCTCCGCGCAGATGACCTGCACGCCGATCGAGGCATACGAGGTCTCCAGCCGCGTCGACGGCTGGAAGCCGCCGCGATAGAGGTCGAGCGCGCCCTGCGTGTTCTGCGCCATGAAGTGGTGGGCGAACGAGAACGGCAGTCCGAGCGCCGCGGCGAGCTGGGCGCTGAACCCGCTGGAGCCCAGCAGCCAGAGGTCCGGCGCGTCGCCCTCGCCGGGCGTAGCATGCACGCGCGGGTTGGTGCCGGCGAAGTACGCCCGCAGCTCGCCGAGCAGCTGCGGCAGGTCGTCGCCGCCGCCCTCCAGCGACCGGCGCAGCGCGTAGGCGGTGATCTGGTCGGTGCCGGGCGCGCGGCCGATGCCGAGGTCGATCCGCCCGGGGTGCAGCGCCTCGAGCGTGCCGAACTGCTCGGCGATCACCAGCGGCGCGTGGTTGGGCAGCATCACGCCGCCGGAGCCGACGCGCAGCGTGGTGGTCGCCGCGGCCAGGTGAGCGATCAGCACGGCGGGCGCCGAGCTCGCGATCCCGGGCATGTTGTGGTGCTCGGCCACCCAGTGGCGCACGTAGCCGAGCCGCTCGGCGTGGCGGGCGAGGTCGATCGAGTTGCGCAGCGCCTGGCCCGGCGAGGAGCCCTCGCCGACGATCGCCAGGTCGAGGACGGAGAGCGGGGCGGGTCCGACCGAAGGCATGCCTCCAGTGTTGCATGCGCAATCACTCGGCTCGGTTGGGCGCGCCGCCGCCGGCTTCGAGAGGATGCCGCCCGCGATGTCCGAGTCCGAGCGCGACGCCTTCGGCAATCCGATCGACGATCGGTCCGACGCCGCACCGCCGGCGTCGGCGTCCGCGGTCCCTGGGTCGGTGGAGGCACCGGCGGCCGGCGCAGGGGCGGCGCGGTTCGAGCCGGCGACCGGCCGGGCGCCAGGCGACGGTGCGGCGGCCGGCGGCGCGCGGGCCGCGGCGCGCGCGCTCGCGGGCCTGTTCTGCCTGCTCGCCCTCGTCGCCACGGGGCTCATGCTGTGGCAGCAGGAGCGCGACGCGCGCGACGCGCCGGCCGTGCTCGCACGGGAGCTGGACGGCCACGCGCTGGCGGAGCGCTCGCTCGTACGGGCGGCCAACCTGCGCCGTGCGCTCGCGACGGTCCGCGGACGGATGCGCCCCGACGACGTCGCGATCGGGCTGCGGCTCGAGCCGACCGAGCTCTCGGTGCGGCTGCGCGGGCCGACCGGCAAGTCGCGGATCGTCGACGTCGACCTCGCCGGCGAGGCGGACGCGACCGACTGGGGCACCGACACCTCCTCGACGCCGATCGACCTCGCCGCGATCGACCCGGCGGCGCCCGAGCGGATCGTCCGCCAGGCCCTGCGCCAATCCCACGTCGACGACCGCCACCTGGCGTACCTCTCGCTGACCGGGTCGGACACCCGCAGCTGGTACGTGAGCCTCGACGACGTGAAGATCGCCGATCAGTCGTGGACCGCCGACCTCGCCGGGGTCGCGGTCACCCATCCGGGCGAGCTGCCGTTCGCGGCCGGCTTGGCGGGGCGCTCGCTGGTCCGGGCCGCCAACCTGCGCCGCGCGCTGGCAGCGGTCGGTCGCCAGGGGCGGCGGGTCGCCTCGCTGCGGATCCAGCCCGACCGGCTCGACGCGACCGTTCGCGGGCCTGGCGGCGCCCGTGACGTCACCGTCGACGCGGCGCTGCGGGTGACGACGCGTACGACGCCCGCGGCGCCGGATCGCACGACCGCGATCGGCCGCCTCGATCCGGCCGGCCTGGAACGCGGGGTGCGGGGCGTGCTGGCCCGGGCGGACGCCGCGCCGGCGCGCTTGGACTACGCGGTCCTGCAGATCCTGCCGGCGCAGATCGGCGGCACCTTCTGGACGATCTTCCTGGACGACCGCGTGCCCGCCGCCCGGCGCGCGTGGCGCGCGAGCCTCGACGGACGCCGGATGGCGGCCCTGTGATCCGCGCGCTGCGCACGCTCGTCGGAGGCGCGCTCGGGCTCGTGGCGGTCGTCGCGCCCGCGTGGGGGATCTACCACCTGCTGCGTCAACCGAGCTGCGGCGACGGCGGGCCGGCCTGCCCCGACGAGGTCGGGCTGTGGATCGTGGCGATCGTCGTCTCCGCGACGATCGTCGCGCCGGTCGCGATCTTCGTCGCCGGTCGCCTCGCGCCGCTGCACCCTCCGTGGCTGCTGGTGCCGATCCTCGTGATGAGCCCCCTCTGCTTCGTCGCCGGCGTGGTCGTCTCGCTCGTCGGACCGACCGCCGATCCGGACACGCGCTGGGTCGGGATCCTCATCGGAGGCCTGACGGCGCTGCTGCTGGCCCGGGTGGCTTGGGGGCTGGCGCGGCGAGCGCGTCGGCGGCGGGCGTCGGCGCCCCTGGGCGCCACGCTCTCGACGATGGCGAGCCTCCAGTCGACGGCGGCGGACGCCGCGGCCGCGAAGCCCGCGAAGGCGGCCGACCGCGGCGGCGCGACGATGGCCACGCTCGCCGGCCAGCTCGCGCAGATCGCCGAGGCGAAGGCCGCCGCGCAGGACGACGACGTCGCGGCGCGGCTGCGGCGCCTGGACGAGCTGCGAGCCGCCGGGCTCATCAACCCCGACGAGCACGCGGCACGGCGGCGGGAGATCCTCGACGAGATCTAGCGGCCGCTAGAGCAGGTCGGCGTCGCGGGCCAGCGTCACGACCTCCAGCCGCGACGCCGCCTGCAGCTTCTCGAGCAACTGGCTCACGTGCCCCTTGACCGTCGTCTCCGCGATGACGAGCCGCTCGGCGATCCGCCGGTTCGACAGGCCGCGGGCCAGCAGGTCGAGGACCTCGCGCTCCCGCGGCGTGAGCCGCGGCCGCCGGGGACTCGTCCAGCGCGCGTCGGCGATCGCCAGCTGATGGGCGATCCGCGCGTCCAGCGCGATGTCCCCGGCGAGGCTCTCCTCGAACGCCCGCACGATGGCCTCCTCGGGCGCGTCGCCGCGAATGCAGCCGCTCGCGCCCGCCACCAGGCAGTCGCGGATCTCCTCGACACGGGGGGATCCGGCGAGGAGGACGAGCGGCGCTGCGGGCAGCACCGCCCGCAGCTGTGCGCACGTCTCGCGGGCCGGGCGGGCGGCCGGCAGCTCGGCCGACAGCACAACGAGCCCCGGGGCACGGCAGCGCGCGAGGTCCAGGCCCGCTCGATCGTCGACCGCCTCGAGCACATGCGCGAAGCCGATCGACTCGCGCAGGAGGCAGGCGATGCCGCGGCGCACGAGCGGCTGGTGCTCGATGACGAGCGCGGTCGTCCGCGACGCTCGTGACGTGCGTGCGGCGGCCGGCCTCACCGCAGCCCGTGGGCCTCGAGGTACGCGGACGCGGCGGGGATCGGCGGATCCTTGATCACGTTGCCCTCGGCGTCGTAGTACTCGTCGACGTTGTCCTTGGTGAGGACCAGCTGCGGCGCCTGCGTGACGGCGGGCATCTTGGCGCCGGCCGCCATGGCCTTGGCCATCGGGAGCACGTACTTCGGCCACACCTCGAAGAACACGCTGACGTCGGCGACCCAGTTCGGGTTGGTGCGCAGCTGCTTCAGCCCGTTGGGGTCGGCGCCGGCGCTCACGATCATCGCGTCGTCGGCGCGTCCCGCCTGCTGGAGCGCGCGCAGGGCGCCGAGGCCGGAGTCGTCGTTGATCATCGCGCCGACGACCAGGTGGCGGTCGTCGGGGATGCGCGCGAGCGCCTGCTGCACGGCCTTGTTGGTCGCCTGGAGCTCGCCCTTGCCGTCGACGATCACCGCGTCGAGCCCGCCGATCGACGTCGTCGTCGGCGTGATCTGCGAGGCCTCGACCTGCTTCATGTCGGGGAACGCCTTGGCGTAGCCGACGTAGAAGTTGGTGACGAGCTTGTTGAGCTCGGGCCCGATGAACGGCGCGTTGATGAGCAGGAGCGTCGTGTTCGCGCCGGTCCAGCCCTTCTTCTTGGCGACGCTGGCCGCGTATGCGCCGGCGTCCGCCCCGCCCTTCGCGTTGTCCTGGTTGATCAGCGCGCAGCCCGGGATCGCGACGCTCATCGCGACGCACGGCAGCTTCGCGCGGGCGAACTGCTCGCCCACGGCCTTGTTGGCGTCGGCCACCGCCGACCACTCGACCGCGACCTGCGGGGACTTCTGGACGATGAGCCGGGCGTTCTGCAGGGTCGCGCCCGGGTCGAACTTGTTGTCGAAGCGGTCGAACGCGATGCCGTCCGCCTCGGCAAGCCGCTGCAGGGTGTCGCCGACCCGCTTGAGCTGGGGATCCGCGTCGCGCGCGTTGGCGAAGGCGATGCTGGAGAGCTCGTCCTTGGCGCCGGTGGACGACGACGAGGACGTCGACGTCGACGAGCCGGCGCCGCAGGCGCTGACGGCCGTGACGAGCGTCAGGGACGCAAGCGGCCACAGCCACCGCGAGAGCCTGTGGGCAGAGCGCATGGTGCTACCTCGCTTTCATCGAGATCGCAGGGGTCAGGAAGCGGGGGCGGCCGGGCGTCAGCTCGGCGGCCCGAGGCGGGCGCGCCGGGCGACGATCACGTCCCGCAGGCGCCCGAAGAGGACCGCGACGAGGAGCACGAGGCCGGTCACGATCGTCTGGTAGAAGCTCGCGACCTGCATGAGGCCGAGGCCCGCCGACGTCGTGCCGAGCAGCAGCACGCCGAGCACCGTGCCCGGGATCCCGCCGACGCCGCCGGCGAGCGAGGCGCCGCCCAGGACCACCGCCGCGATCGAGTTGAGCGTCGTGTCGGCGCCGATCGTCGGGGACGCGGCGAGCAGCTGGCTCGCGGCGACCGCGCCGGCGAACGCCGCGCACGCGCTGCTGAGCGCGTAGACGGAGATGCTGAGCGCGTCGACCTTGAGCCCGGCCAGGAGCGCCGCCTCGTGGTTGCCTCCGACCGTGTACAGCGAGCGTCCGTAGACGGTGTGGCGCAGGACGAGCGTGGCGACGATCGCGAGCGCGAAGAAGACGAGCGTCCCGTTCTGCAGCCCGAGGACCCACGTGTCGCCCCAGAGCCCCGCGTGCGCTCCTTCGAGCGTCTTGGTCTGCCCGTCGGCGACGATGTACGCGGCGCCGCCCGTGACCGAGAGCATCGCGAGCGTGCCGATGAGCGCGTTGATGCGCAGCTTCGCCACGATGACGCCGTTGACGAGCCCGACGGCGAGGCCGAAGGCGATCGTGAGGGCGGTCGCCGCGGCGAACGGCATGCGCTCGGCGAGGACCCCGAAGACGACGGCGCCGAGGGCGACGACGCCTCCGACGGAGAGGTCGAAGCCGCCCGACACGATCGTGAACGTCTGGCCGATCGCGACGAGTCCCAGGACGGTCGCGCCCGCGAGGATCGTCTGCGCGTTCTGGGTGCTGAAGAAGTCCGGCACCTGCGCCGAGAAGTACGCGAGCACCGCGACGTAGAACCCGCCGATCCCGAGCGCCTCGATGAGGATCCGCTCCCACGCGCCGGCCCGGCGGCGCAGGCGCGGCGGCTGCGGCGGACGCGGCACGGGCGGGGGCCGCAGGGTCTCAGTCTGGCTCGTCATGGCTCTCCCTCTCGTCGCGCCCCGCTGCCTCCAGCGCGGCTGCCTCGGTGTTCGTCTCGCCGGCGAGCGTCGCCCGGAGCCGGCCGCCGCGGAACACGAGCAGCCGGTCGCTCAGCAGCACGGCCTCCTCGACGTCCGACGTCGCGAAGACGACCGCTTGGCCCTGGTCGGCGACGTCGCGCAGCAGCCGGTGGATCTCGTCGCGCGCGCCGACGTCGACGCCGCGCGAGGGCTCCTGGATCACGAGCAGCGTGGAGGCGGCGAAGATCCGGCTGGCCAGCAGGACCTTCTGCTGGTTGCCGCCGCTGAGCTCCTGCACCGCCTGGCCGCCGCCGCGGTAGCGCAGGGCCGTCCGCTCGGCGGCCGCCGCGACGAGCCGGCCCTCGGCGCGCGGGCGCATCACGCCGGCGCGCGCGAGCCGCCGCAGCTGCGGGAACGCGAGGTTGCGCCGGATGCTCTGGCCCAGGATGAGCCCTTGGGCCTTACGCTCGGGCGGGACGTAGGCGATCCCCATCCGCCGCGCGCTGCGCGGCGTGCGCAGCGGCGGTCGCGGGCGCCCGTCGAGGAACAGCTCGCCGTCGTGGTGCGGGAAGACCCCGGCCAGCGTCATCGCCAGCGTCTCGTGGCCGCCGCCGGCCACGCCGAAGCATCCGACGATCTCGCCGCGCTCGACGGTGAGGCTGACGTCCTTGAGGCCCGGCCCGCGGTGCGAGACGCCGCGCAGCGCGAGCATCGGCGCCGCGCCGGAGCGGCTGATGCGCGCCTTCGCGCCGGGGGCGCGCGCCGGTCGCGCGTGCCCGAGCATGCTCTGGATGACCTCCCGGCGGCTGGCTCCCGCGGTGGGGCGGTCGGCGACGACGGCGCCGTCGCGCAGCACCAGGAGCCGGTCGGTGATCGCGAGGACCTCGTCGAGCCGGTGGGAGATGTAGAGCATCGACACGCCCCGCCGGCGCAGCGTCTGGAGCGTGTCGAAGAGCGCCAGCGCCTCGGCGTCCGACAAGGCGGCGGTGGGCTCGTCCAACAGCAGGACGCGCGCGCTGCGGCCGAGCGCCTTGGCGATCTCCACCCGCTGGCACTGCGCGAGCGAGAGCGACGACATCGGCGCGTCGAGCAGCGGCTCGAGCCCCAGCTCGGCGGCGACGGGCCGCGCCACCGCGCACATCCGCCGCCGCGTGACGACCCGTCCGGACGCCCGCCAGCGGCCGAGGCAGATGTTCTCGGCCACGGTCAGGTCGCGGACGTAGGCGAGCTCCTGCGGGATGAGGACGACGCCGCTGCGCAGCGCGGCGCGGGGCGTGGCGAGCTCCGCAGGGCGCCCGTCGACGCGGACGGTGCCGGCGTCCGGGTGCACGACGCCGGCGAGCGCCTTGACGAGCGTGGACTTGCCCGCGCCGTTCTGCCCGAGCACGGCCAGGACCTCGCCGGGCGCGAGGCCGAAGCTCACGCCGTCGAGCGCGCGGGTGCCGCCGTAGCTCTTGCTGAGGCCGTCGACCTCGAGCGCGCGGCGCGGCTGCCCTCCCTCGCCTGGGTCTGGGCGATCCATGGGACGATCCTCCGCGGGCCGTCGCCTTGGGGGAATCCGTCGAATCGCGTATCTTGCGCCGATGGGGAGGGAGCAGGCGATCGAGTCGGCGATGGCCGCCATCGCCGAGCGTGCGGCCGAGCCGGTCGGTCCCGTCCAGCGCGCCCGGCACGTGCTGGAGGCGCTGCGCGAGGTCGTGCCGTACGACTGCGCGGCGCTGGCGCTCTGGGACCCCGCCGCGAAGACCTATCGGCCCCTGGCCAACGTCGACTACCCGGAGCGGGTGTACGCCGCGCTGCACGCCGCGGACTACCGCCAGGAGCACGTCCAGCTCGGGATGTTCGACCACCGCCAGCCGATGCGCTTCCGCGACCTTCCCTGCGGCGGCGCGTCGGTCCACTCGATCGCGGACGTCGCCTGGCCGGAGGGGTTTCGCGAGGGGCTCGGCCTCGCGTTGTTCACACGCGATGACCGCTCGGTGGGCTACCTCTCGCTCAACACGACCTCGCGCCGCTATCCGACCGATCGCCAGCGCGCCACCGTGGGCATGCTCGGGCCGACACTGGCCACGGTGACCGATACCGCCGGCGTCCTGCTCCGGCGGCTCGGCGCCCGGCCGGCCGTCGCGACGAACCTCAGCGGCCCGGTGCTGCGCCTGCCGGGGACCGCGCGCTCGCCGCTGCTGGCCGAGGGCGCGGAGATCGTCGAGCTCGCCCGTCGCGCGCTGGCGTCCGGCGAGACCGCCTCGTGCTTCCTCTGGCGCCCGGGCCGTCATGAGCCGTTGCATCGGGTGACGGTGGACGGGTGCGAGGAGGACCTGCCCGGGTATCGCGCGCTGGTCTCGCTCGAGTCCGGGATCAACGCGTACGGCCTGACCGATCGCGAGCTCGAGGTGCTCACGCTCATGGCGCGGGGCTGGACGAACGCGCGCATCGCCGAGGCGCTCGTGAACTCGCCGCGCACGGTCAGCACGCACGTCGAGCGGATCCTCGAGAAGCTCGGGGCGACGACGCGTGCGGAGGCCGCGGTGCGCGCGGTGACCGAGCGCCTGCTGGTCTGGGTGGACGGCGAGCCGCCGCTCGGCGCCTGAGCCGCGACCGCCGCGCGGAATACGTCGCATGACGGATTGTCGCGGGGGACGGCGGCGACCACGATGGCCGCTCTTCGTCCCCTGAGCGACAGGAAGGTCCCCATGTCCGCCGTCAACGACGAGCTCTGCTGGGTCCCGGCGACCGAGCTGGCCGCGCGGATCCGCCGGCGCGAGGTGACGCCGCTCGACGTCGCCGAGGCGTGCCTGGCGCAGGTCGAGCGCGTCAACCCGCAGCTCAACGCGATCGTCCATCACGACCCCGACCAGGTGCGCCGCGATGCCCGCGCGCTCACCGACGCGCTCGCGTCCGACGCGCCGCTCGGCCCGCTGCACGGCGTGCCGTACACGCTCAAGGAGTCGGCGATGAAGGCCGGGACGCCGGCGACCCACGGGATCGTGGCGACCAAGGACCACGTCGCCGACCACGACGAGACGCTCGTCACCCGGCTGGAGCGCGCGGGGGCGCTGTTCCTCGGCAAGACCAACCTGCCCGAGGGCGGCTACTGCGGCGGGTCGACGAACCACCTCTACGGCGCCACGCACAACCCGTGGAAGCACGGGATGACGGCCGGCGGGTCGAGCGCGGGCGCCGGCGCCGCCGTCGCGTCGGGCATGGGACAGCTCGCCCAGGGGACCGACGGAGGCGGCTCGGTCCGCATCCCGGCCGCGGTCAGCGGCGTCGTCGGCCTGAAGCCGTCGCTGGGGCGGATCCCCGAGAGCGTCCTCGCGGGGCGCCACCACACGTTCGTCTTCCACGGGCCGCTCGCCCGCACCGTGCCCGACGCGGCGTTGATGCTCGACGTCATGGCCGGTCCCGACGCCAGCGATCCGCTGTCGATGCCGGACACCGGCGAGCGCTTCCTGGAGGCGACGCGCGCGGACGTGAGCGGCCTGCGCATCGCCTACTCGCCCGACCTGGGGTTCGCCGACGTCGACCCCGAGATCGCCGCGATCTGCGCCGACGCGGTGCGCGCGTTCGAGGAGCTCGGCTGCCGGGTCGAGCAGGCCGACCCCGGCTGGCCCGATCCCGAGCAGGCGATGTGGGAGGGCCTGTGGGCGCCCACGTACGCGTCGATGCTGGAAGCGGCCGACTGGGACCGGTGGGCCGGCCAGGTCGACGAGCAGCTCATCGAGCTGATGCACTTCGGCGCCAAGGTGTCGCCGCTGGACATCGCGCGCGCCGACGCGATCCGCGGCGGGATGTGGGACGCGTTCGCGCGGCTCATGGGCAGCTACGACCTGCTGATCTCGCCGACGCTCAGTCTGCAGACGTTCCCGCTGGATCGGTTCGCGCCCGAGTCGCTCGACGGCCAGCCGCTGCGCCGCCAGCTGCTCGGCTGGCTGATGACGTACCCGTTCAACATGCTCGGGACGCCGGCGATCAGCGTGCCGGCGGGCTTCACCGCGTCCGGGCTGCCGGTCGGCCTGCAGATCGCCGGCGGGCTGCACGCCGACGCCGCGGTCCTGCAGGCGGCCGCGTCGTTCGAGCGCGTCCGCCCGTGGACGCAGCACCGGCCGCAGCTGGACGCGCTCGCGGCGCGCTGACGGACCGTTCGACGTTCCTTCGACCGAGGGGAGACACCGCATGCAGGGCGCGCAGCAGGACCGGCTTCGCGCGAATCAGCTGGGCGTGGGCGGGATCGTGTTCATGGTCCTGGCCGCGGCCGGGCCGCTGGCCGCGATGTTCGTGGGCGTCGCCGCCTCGATCGGCGAGGGCAACGGCATCGGGACGCCCGGCGTCTACGTCCTCGCGGGGCTCACGCTCGCGCTGTTCGCCGTGGGCTACGTCGCGATGAGCCGCCACGTCGTCAACGCCGGCGCGTTCTACGCCTACGTGACCCGCGGGCTCGGACGGCCCGCGGGCTTCGCGACCGCGGCGGTGGCGCTCCTGGCCTACAACGCCTATGTCATCGCGCTGCTCGTCTTCGTCGGCCTCTTCGCCCACGAGTCGGCGCTGTCCACGCTCCACGTCGATCTGCCCTGGCAGGCGTGGTCGGTGATCGCGTTCGCGCTGCTGTGCGCGCTCGCGTACTTCCAGATCGAGCTGAGCGCGAAGGTCCTCGGCGTCCTGCTCGCCTGCGAGTTCCTCGTGCTCGCGACGCTGGACGTCGCGGTCCTGCTCGACCAGGGCCCGGGCGCCTTCACGCTGCAGTCCTTCGCGCCCAGCCACGTCTTCGCCGGCGCGCTCGGCGTCAGCATCATCTACGCCTTCTCCTCGTTCACCGGCTTCGAGGCGACCGCGATCTACGGCGAGGAGGCCCGCAACCCGCGCCGGACCGTCCCGCGGGCGACGTACCTCGCCGTCGCGATCATCTCGGCGTTCTACGTCCTGACCACGTGGTCGCTGGTCGCCGCCTACGGCGCCGATCACGCCGTCGCCGCGGCGCAGGCCGACCCGGAGGGCTTCGTGTTCGCGGCCAACGCGCGGTACGTCGGCGGCTTCACGGACGACGCGATGAGCCTGCTCATCTGCACGAGCCTCTTCGCGGCGCTGCTCGCGTTCCACAACGCCACCGCGCGCTACATGTTCGCCCTCGCGCGCGACCACGTGCTGCCGCGCGCGCTCACCCGCACCCACCCCCGGCACGGATCGCCGTACGTGGCCAGCGCGGTGCAGCTGACGATCACCGCGACGTTCGTCGCCGTCGCCGCGATCGCGGGGCTGCCGGAGGCCGACATCGCCGCCGGCTTCCTCGGCCTCGGCGCGGTCTGCATCCTGCTGCTCCAGGCGCTCGCCAGCGTGTCCGTGGTCGGGTTCTTCCGCGGCCATCCCGAGCGCGACGTCTGGCGCACGCTCGTCGCGCCGAGCCTCGCGGCCGTGGCGCTCTCGGCCGCGATCGTGCTCGCTATCGTCCACTACCCGGCGCTGACCGGGACCGAGTCACCGGTCATGAACCACCTGTGGTGGGCGATCCCGGTGGTGCTGGCCGCGGGCGCCGCCGTCGCCGTGCGCACGCGTAGGACGCGACCGGACGTCTATGCGGCCTTCGGCCATGGCGGCGTCGAGACCGAGGCGGCGGGGGTGGTGGCGTGACCGCCTCCCACGCCGTCGGCCGCACCGACGTCCCGCTGCTGGAGGAGACGATCGGCGCCAACCTGGAGCGCACCGTCGCCCGCTGGCCGGACCGGGAGGCGCTCGTCGTCGCGCACCAGGACGTGCGCTTCACGTACGCGGAGCTGGACGCGCAGGTCGATCGTCTCGCGCTCGCGCTCATCGCCACGGGGCTGCAGCCCGGCGATCGCGTCGGGATCTGGGCGCCGAACTGCGCCGAATGGGTCGTGACCCAGTACGCGACGGCCAAGGCGGGCCTGATCCTCGTGACGGTGAACCCGGCCTACCGCGTGGCGGAGCTCGAGTACGCGCTGCGCCAGTCGGGGTGCCGGGTGCTCGTCGCGGCGGTGCGCCACAAGTCGTCCGACTACGAGGCGATGGCGGCCGCGGTCGCCCCGCGCCTCGACGAGCTGGAGCACGTCGTCCACGTGGGGACGCCCGGCTGGGACGAGCTCCTGGCCCGCGGCGACGACGCGGACCCCGACGCGCTGCGGACGCGGGCCGCGCGCATCGCGCCGACGGACCCGGTCAACATCCAGTACACGAGCGGCACGACCGGCGCGCCGAAGGGCGCGACGCTCAGCCACCGCAACATCCTCAACAACGGCTATCTCGTCGGCGAGGCGTGTCGGTACACGGAGGCCGACCGGGTCTGCATCCCGGTGCCGTTCTACCACTGCTTCGGCATGGTCATGGGCAACCTCGCCTGCACCAGCCACGGCGCGGCGATGGTCGTCCCCGGGGCCGTGTTCGAGCCGCGCGCCACGCTCGAGGTCGTCGAGCGCGAGCGCTGCACGAGCCTCTACGGGGTCCCGACGATGTTCATCGCCGAGCTCGCGGAGCCCGACTTCGAGCGCTTCGACCTGCGCTCGCTGCGCACCGGGATCATGGCCGGCGCGCCGTGCCCGGAGGAGGTCATGCGCCAGGTGATGGACCGCATGCACATGCGCGAGGTGACGATCGCCTACGGGATGACCGAGACCTCGCCGGTGTCGACGCAGACCGCGGTCGACGACCCGCTCGAGCAGCGCGTCGGGACGGTCGGGCGCGTGCATCCCCACGTCGAGGTCCGCATCGTGGACCCCGCCACCGGCGAGGTCGTGGAGCGCGGCGCGCCGGGCGAGCTCCTGACGCGCGGCTACTCCGTGATGGCCGGCTACTGGGGCGAGCCGGACCGCACCGCCGAGGCGATCGACGCCGACGGCTGGATGCACACCGGCGACCTGGCGACGATGGACGACGACGGCTACGTCCGCATCGTCGGGCGCAGCAAGGAGATGGTGATCCGCGGCGGCGAGAACCTCTACCCGCGCGAGATCGAGGAGTTCCTGCACCGCCACCCCGACATCGTCGACGTCGCGGTGATCGGCGTGCCCGACGAGAAGTACGGCGAGGAGCTGATGGCGTGGGTCAAGCCCCGCGCCGGGGCGCGGCTCGACGCCGACGCCGTCCGCGACTTCTGCCGCGGCTCGATCGCCCATTTCAAGGTCCCGCGCTACGTGCGGTTCGTCGACGAGTTCCCGATGACCGTCACCGGCAAGGTCCAGAAGTTCCGCCTGCGCGAGCTCGCGATCGCCGAGCCCGAGCCACGAATGACAGGAGAAGCACGATGACCGACGTGATCGCCGCGCCCGAGATCAGCGCGTCCAACCGGGCGTTCCTCGGCGGCCGGATCGACCTGCTGATCGACGGGGCGTTCGTCCCCGCCGCCGCCGGGGAGACGTTCGCCGCCCACGACCCGGCGACCGGCGAGGTGCTGGCGGACGTCGCGCTGGGCGATCGCACGGACGTCGACCGCGCCGTCGGCGCGGCGCGGCGCGCGTTCGACGACGGCCCGTGGGCGACGATGACGCCGTCGCAGCGCGGCCGGCTGGTCTGGCGCATCGGCGAGCTGATCGAGGAGCGGGCCGACGCGTTCGCGGAGCTCGAGTCGCTCGACAACGGCAAGCCGGTCGCGCACGCCCGGGCGGTCGACGTCGCGCTCGCCGCCGACCACTTCCGCTACATGGCCGGCTGGGCGACCAAGGTCGAGGGGACCACGATCCCCGTGTCGGCGCTCGCCGCCCCGGGGCGCTACCACGCCTACACGGTCCGCGAGCCGGTCGGCGTGGTGGCAGCGATCGTGCCCTGGAACTTCCCGCTGCTCATGGCGGCCTGGAAGCTCGCGCCCGCGCTGGCGACCGGGAACACCGTCGTCCTCAAGCCCGCCGAGCAGACGCCGCTGAGCGCCGCGCTGCTCGGGCACGTCGTCCAGGAGGCCGGGCTGCCGGACGGTGTGGTGAACATCGTCCAAGGCTTCGGCGACCCGGTCGGCGCCGCGCTCGCCGCCCATGACGGCGTCGACAAGGTCTCGTTCACCGGGTCGACCGAGGTCGGCAAGCTCATCGTCGACGCGGCGCGCGGCAACCTCAAGCGCGTCTCGCTCGAGCTCGGCGGCAAGTCGCCCAACGTGGTCTTCGCCGACGCCGACCTCGACGTCACGATCCCCGGCGCGGCGCAGGCGGTCTTCTTCAACCAGGGCGAGGTCTGCACCGCGGCGTCGCGGCTGTACGTCCAGCGCGAGGTCTTCGACGACGTGGTCGCCGGGGTTGCGGAGATCGCCGGGAGACTGCGGCTCGGGCACGGCCTGGCGCCCACGACCGACATGGGCCCGCTCGTCTCCCAGGAGCAGCTGGACCGGGTGCTGGGCTATCTCGAGGTCGGCGCGGCCGAGGGCGCGGTCACTTCGGCCGGCGGCCGGCGCCATGGCGACCGTGGGTACTTCGTCGAGCCGACCGTGCTCGTCGACACGACGCCGGCGATGCGCGTCGTGCGCGAGGAGATCTTCGGCCCGGTCGTCACGGCGATGCCGTTCGACGACCCCGACGAGATCGCGCGCGCCGCCAACGACACGCCATACGGCCTGGCCGCGGGCGTCTGGACACGGGACGTCGCCAAGGCGCACGGCGTCGCGTCGCGGCTGAAGGCCGGCTCGGTGTGGGTCAACAGCTACAACGTCCTCGACGCGGCGCTGCCGTTCGGCGGCTACAAGCAGTCCGGCTGGGGACGCGAGCACGGGGCGGCGGGGATCGACCTGTACACCGAGGTCAAGACGGTCGTCGTGCCCATGGTCTAGGGCTTCGGGAGGGACGGTCCCCCTCCTTTGGTCGGGGGTCCGTCCCTCCGCGCGCAGCGCAGACGGCGCGCGCGGCCGGACGTAGCGTGGCGCCATGGACCACGTCTGCCTCGTTCTCCCGCTCCTGCCCGGTCAGACGCGCTTCGCGCAGGAGTTCCTCGAGGAGCTCGACCACGCGCGCGTCGACGACTACCGCGCCTCGCAGGACCGGATCGGCATCGACAAGGAAGTCTGGTTCCTCGCGCCGGGCCCTGGTGGCGACACGCTGATCGCCTACATCGAGGCCCCGGACTTCGCCGCGGCGGTCGGGGCGTTCGCGCCCTCGCAGGACGCGTTCGACCAGTGGTTCAAGCGCAGCCTGGCCACGGCGACCGGCCTCGACCTCAACGACCCGCCGGAGCTCACGCTTCCGCAGGTCCTGTCCACCTTCGCGCGGTAGCCGCCATGTCGCTGCTCGACCGGACCCTGGAACGCAACCCGCAGCTGCTGGAGGCGGCCATCGAGCTGCACCAGAGCGGCCGGATCCCGGCGTCGACCCAGGTCATCGACCTCGACGCGGTGGCCGAGAACGCCACGGTGCTCGCCCAGAGCGCCGAGCGTCACGGCCTGCGCGTGTTCGCCATGACCAAGCAGAACGGCAACAACCCGTTCCTGACCCGCGTCGCCCTCGACCGAGGGCTGCACAGTGTCGTGGCGCTGGAGGCGATCCAGGCCCACCAGATCCATCGTTACGGCTTCCCGCTCGGCGCGGCCGGCCACCTGACCAACGTGCCGCGTCAC
Organism: uncultured Solirubrobacteraceae bacterium; assembly: GCA_964422645.1. GTDB lineage: Bacteria > Actinomycetota > Thermoleophilia > Solirubrobacterales > Solirubrobacteraceae > Capillimicrobium. Next base: position 130,088 of record CAYRCB010000015.1, read on the forward strand.
GAGGTCCGTCGCATCGTGGCGATGCGCCCCGAGTTCGTCTCGGTCTACACGCTCGAGGCGGCGCGCCGCGTCAGCGAGGCGGCGGCGGAGCTCGGGGTCGAGCAACGCCTGTACGTGCGCGTCACCAACCCGGCGCACGACCCCGATGCGCCGATCCTCGGGACCGACGAGGGCGCATTCGGCGTGCTCGTGGGCGGTTGGACGGAGGAGAGCTGCGCCGAGGGCATCCGCCCGATCCTCGACCTCCCGAACGTGCGGGTCGCCGGGCTGATGCAGTTCGGCGGCATCGCCTACGGCGCGCAGGTCCGGGCGCAGGACGCCGTCCCGACGCAGGCGCTCGAGACGGCCTTGCGCGCGAAGGCGCTGCTGGAGCGCGAGCTCGGGCTCGAGGACCTGCACGTCAACACCGGCGGCGAGGCGAACGCCGTCACGTTCGCGACGCTCGCCGCGCGCGGCGTGACCGAGGTGGAGCCGGGACTGAGCCTGACCGGCTCGGGCTCCTTCCACGCGATCCAGGACATGCCGGAAAAGCCCGCCCAGGCGGTCGTCACCGAGGTCACGCACTTCTGGGGCGACGACGTCTACACGACCGGCGGCGTGTTCGCGTTCGTGTCCGAGCTCTACGACGCGGCGCCGATGGTGGCGCTCGCGGGCGCCGGGCTCGACGAGGCGCGACGGCAGCGCCTGACCTACCTCAGCCCCGAGATGGTCGATGCCCACGGCGTCTTCCGCGCCGAGGGGCCGCGCCCGGCGGTCGGCGACACCGCCGTCTTCGTCCACCATCCTCAGGCGTTCCTGGAGCGCGGGTACACCGCGGCGGTGAGTGGCATCGCCGCTGGGCGGCCGCAGGTCGAGGGGCTCTTCGACAGCGCGTGCAACGCGCTCGACGAGGACTTTCGTCCGGTGCCGCTGGTCGACACGTTGCGCCGGCTCGACGAGGTCGGGGCTCGCTACCGCTGACGCGTGCTGCGTGCCAGCGCCGCCTCCAGCACGATGCGCACCGTCTCCTCCTCGCGCTCCCACGTCAGCTGCGGCGCGGCGGCGGCGACGTTGGCGCGGAAGCGCTCGAGGTCGGCGCGCAGGGCGGCGATGCCGGCCGCGAGCGAGGCCGGGTCGGCGGGATCGACCATGACGCCGAGCCCGTGCTCCTCGCCCAGCTCGCGGATCGCGTCCATGCGGTCGGGCAGCAGCAGCGGCAGGCCGGCGCCGACGGCGTGGAAGAGCCCGTTGACGAGCTGGGTCGGCGAGTTCTCCGTGACCGGGACGTAGAGCAGCGCCGCGGCGTCGGCGGTGGCGATGAAGGCGCCGATCTGCTCGGGCGCCACCGAGCCGACGAACGACACGCCGGGCGGCGGGTCGCCGTCGTAGCGGTCGCCCACGAACGCGAGGTGGACGCCGTCGGGCAGCTGCTGCGGCACGATCGTCCCGGCCTTGTGCTGGGCGACCATGACCAGCAGGAAGACGTCGTCGCCGACGCCCGCGCGGGCGCGCACGTCGTCGTCGGCCGGCTGGGCGAGGCGGGCGTCCTGGGCGTTGCGCAGCACGATGAACGGGGCGCCGAAGCGCTCCTCGTAGACCCGTGCCATCGCCGCGCTCGTCGTCACGCGGACGGCGGCGCGCCGGATGCAGGCGCGCTCGATCGCCAGCCGGACGCGGTGCGTCGCGCGACGCGCCCACGTGAGCCGCTGGCCGTCGAACGGCAGCGCCGGGTAGTAGTCGTGGGCGTCGTAGACGTAGGGCGCGTGGCGCAGCCAGACGGCGAGCGCCTGCTCGTAGCCGTGCAGCCAGTAGACGTCGGCGCGCGGCAGGCGGCGCGCGGTCCGCAGGTTGAACGCCGTCCAGCTCGCGAGGAAGTACAGCGGTCCCGCGATCCGGTCGGCGAGGCCCGCCAGACGCTCGACGAGCCCGCGCTGGGCCGACGCGGCGCTGGAGCTCCCATCGCCGCCGGATCCTCCGCCGCTGGCCAGCGACTCGCCGACGCTGCGCAGCGTCACGAGCCGCACCGCCGGCTCGGCCGGGGGCCGCTCGCTGCCCTGCGCCTCGACGACGATCGACGCGTGACCGAGCCGGGCGACGGAAGAGGCCTGCTTGAGGGTGCGGGAGTCACGCTCGAGGCTGGTCGGGGTGAGCGTGACGACCCGGCTCATGACAACCGAGCCTTGATCGCGGCCGCGACCGGGCGCGGGATGAGCTTCAGCAGCCGCAGCCACAGCGGCAGGATCAGCCGCGAGCGCAGCGCGACGAGCCCCCACGAGAGGCGGTCGTTGAGCTCGGCGGCGCGGTCGTCGATCGTCGCGGGCCGCGGCGCGGGGGTCGCCCGCGGCGCGCCGAGCGCGGTCCGCTCGACCTCGGCGACGAACGTCGCGTAGGTCCAGCGTCCCGAGGCGACGACGTCGCGGTGGGCGGCCTCGACGATCGCGGCGCGCCGCTCGTCGCGGCGCAGCTCCTCCAGGACCTCGTCGAGGTTGGAGAAGTCTCGCTTCAGCGGCAGGTAGTGGACGCCGGCCTCCAGCGCGCCGTTGTACTCGCCCTCGACGAGCACCTGGCAGGTGCGGGTCACGCACGCCTCCAGGTGCCGGGGCGACAGCGCACGCAGGTCGAGCTCGCCGTCGCGTCCGGGGAAGCAGGCCGCCTCGACCTCCTCGAACGAGGCGCCGGGATGCGACGCGAGGTAGGCGTCGGTGGCAGCACGCACCGAGCCGTCGTAGTCGTCGATCGACGCGCCACCCTCGACGCCGATCGTGTACTTGCACTCCGCCATGAAGCGGGTCCAGTCGTCGCCGTACTTCGTGTCGGAGTCGTCGGTGGAGATGTCGACGGTGAGGCCGTGGGCGGGTCCCTGCTGAGCAAAGGCCGCGGCGATCTGCGTCTTCAGGGCGCCGTGGCGCCCCAGCCACGGCGGGGCGTGCCAAGCGCGGTAGCCGACGTCGATCGGCCGGCGCTCGCTCACCTCGGCGGTGATCCGCTCCATGCGCGCGACCTCCTCGTCTTCGAGGTAGCCGGTCAATGCCAGGTGCAGCTGCGTGCGCGAGCGGTCGACGGCCGCGTAGACGCGGTCCCACTCGGACGCGGGGACGGGCGTGAAGACGTGGTCGACCTCCAGCTCGCGCAGCAGCTCGCCGACCGGGCGCGAGCGCAGGAAGTCGTCCTGCGGCAGCGCGACCCGCACGCCGGACAGGCGCTTGACCGGCTGGAGGCGGCGCTTGAGCCAGCCGGGCGGCCGCGGCGGCCAGCGCAGGCCGGCGAGCACGCTCGTGTGCAGCACGACGAGGTCGTAGTCCAGGCGCCGCAGCCGTCGCGGGATCGGCCGCACGGCGATGTTGACGTAGTGGCAGCGCAGCGAGGAGTGGCGCGCGAACGCGTACAGGTGGTCGCGGTTCGTGGCCCGCCGCAGGGGCTCGCCGAAGGCGTAGAGGATGAGCGCACGTCCGCTGTCCATGGCGCGGGCGAGGGTACACCGGGCACCCATTGCCTATGCTCCCGCCGCCGTGCCCAGGCTTCACGAGAAAGTCCTGTCCGCCGTCTCCGCCACCGGGATCCCCGGCCGCATCCGCACCGCTCTCGAGCGCCAGATCCTCGCGCGCCGACGGCCCGGGCCGGAGTTCCCCGTCCACTGGGCCCAGGACGCGCAGCCGACCGAGGTCGCCGCCTTCTGGACGGGCCACACGGTCAACTCGCGGCCGTTCCTCAGCGCCTGGCAGTCGCGGCGCTACCTGGAGTGGCGGTTCCGCGAGTACCCGCGCTTCCGCGAGCTGTCGGGCCTGTACGGCAGCCACGACGGCGAGGCGATCCTGGACTACGGCTGCGGGCCGGGCAACGACCTCGTCGGCTTCGCGCTGCACACCGGCGCCCGGCGGATCGTCGGCGCCGACGTCTCGCCGACCGCGCTCATGCTCTCCAGCCAGCGGCTGTCGCTGCACCCGGAGGCGGTGGGCCGCGTCGAGCTCGTGCAGCTGCTCGAGGACGACCCCGCGCTGCCGCTGGAGGACGCGTCGATCGACTTCCTCTCCAGCCAGGGCGTCATCCACCACACCTCCGATCCCGACGCGGTCCTCGCCGAGCTGGCCCGCGTCGTGCGGCCGGGCGGCGCGGGCTCGATCATGGTCTACAACCGCGACTCGACCTGGTTCCACCTCGCCACCGCCTACGAGCTGCAGATCGTTCAGGGTCGGTGGGCCGACGACGACATCGACGAGGCGTTCCGCCACAACACCGACGGCCCGGACTGCCCGGTCTCGCGCGCGTGGTCGTCGACGACGTTCGTCGCGATGTGCGAGCAGGCCGGCTTCGAGGCCCGCTACCTCGGCGGCTACCCGTCGAGGATGGAGCTCGACGTGCTGCGCCGCCTGCACCGTCGCGCGCTGACCGACGAGCGCCTCGGCGAGGAGCACCGCGCGTTCCTGCGCGAGATCGCGTTCGACGCGGACGGCCTGCCGCTGCGCGACGGCGTGCTGGCCGGGATCGGCGGGACCTACCGGCTGCGCCGCGTCGGCTAGCCCGCGGCCCGGCGCACGACGAACCGGCCGACCTGCTGCGACGGCCCCGGGCCCGGGCGTGCGCCGCCGGCGGTCGAGGCGGTGTCGTCGACGATCACGACCGGGCGCGGGCAGCCGGTCGAGCAGTCGCGTCCGCCGCCCGCCAGGCCGAACGCGCGGTCGACCTCCGGATGCAGGTCGCGCAGGTAGTAGCCGACCAGCGCGGTGTTCGTGAGCAGCGTGCGCGGACGCTCCGCGGCGGCGGCCGCGCGCACCGGCGCCATGTCGGGGTAGGGCTCCCGGCCGGCGCGGACCACGGCGGTCGCGACGGCGACGAGCGCGATGGCGGTCAGCGCGGCCGGCACGAGCGGGCGCCACGGGAGCGCGTCGAGCGCGCCGGCCACGGCGATCACCAGCAGCGGCGTGGCGATGCTGAGGTAGCGCGGGTCGAAGACGCCGTCGGCACCGGCGGCGGCGATGACCCAGTGGCCGGCGAAGGTGCCCGCGGCGACGCCGATCGTCAGCCAGAAGGCGATCCGGGGCCGCTCCGGCCGGCGCCAGAGCAGGACCGCGCACACCGCGATCGCCGCGATCGCGAGGGCGGCCCGGGGCCCGCCGAGCGCGGCGATCGCCTCGTCGAAGCGCAGCCGCCCGTAGACGAGCGAGTTCAGCACGATGCGGGCGCCGTCGAGGCTGGCGTCGGGCGGGACCCCGGCGACCTTCGTCACGTCGATGGCGTCCATCGAGCGCCGCAGCGACGGCAGCCATGGGACGAACGCCAGCCCGGGGAGCGCCGCGAAGCCGATCGTCTCCAGGCGCCGGGGACGGCCGAGTCCGAGCAGCACCGCGGCGACGAGGATCAAGACGAGCGGGCTCGCGTAGGAGGCGTAGAGCGCCACGACGCTGCCGAGCGCGTAGAGCCACCACCAGCGCCGCCGCCCGCCTTGCGCCAGCCGCGCGGCGGCCCAGATCACCAGCAGCAGTCCGAGCTCGCCGAGGACGAAGCCGCGCGCGAGCGTCGCGGTCGTCAGCGAGAACGGCGCGATCGCCAGCCCGGCCGCGGCGAGGAGGGCCGCGCGGGTGCCGAGCAGCGGGCGTGCGATCGCGTACGCGACCGCGACGCACGCCGTCGAGGCGAGCACGGCGGGCAGCCGCAGCCATGCCTCTCCGACCGCCGGCAGCGCGCGGGCGATGAGGTAGTAGAGCGGCGGCGTGTTCTCGTAGGCGATCAGCCGGTCGTAGAAGGCATCCCACGACGGCGCGTGCGCCACGATCCACGTGTACGCGTCGTCGGAGTTGAACCGCTGGGCGAGCGTGACGCACCGCAGTGCCAGGCCCGCCACGACGATGGTCGCCAGCGCCGCCTGGCGATGGCGCTCGAGGCTGTCGTCAGAAGATCGCGTGGAGGAACGGGGTCGGCAACGGCTGCGTGCTTTCCTCGAACATAGCTGATGAAACGCGAATGGAGAGCGTGAGCTCGCGCTCGGCGACGACGAAGCCGAGCAGGCGGCAGGCGCGGTCGATCAGGGCGGTGTCGGGCCCGTCCCAGCGTCCCCAGCTCAGCGAGGCGGCGCCGGCGCGGCGGGCCAGTGCGGCGGTCGCGCCGACGAGGGCGATCGCCTCGGGCAGGCCGCCGCCGGCGAGGTCGGCGGCGACGAGCAGGGCCGGGTCACCCGGCTGCAGCGGCCAGCGTACGAGCGCCAGCGGCGGGCGGACGCCCGGCAGCGCGACCGTGCGCAGAGCGGACGAGCTCGTGTACCACCCGGGCGCGTCGGCCCCGGAGATCGCCCAGCGGCCGGGCGGCGGCCCGGCGACCGCGAGCGCCCCGCCGGGGAACTCGGTGGCGGCGCGGACGGCGCTGCGGCCGGGACGTCGCACCGCGGCACGGGCGGCCATGCCGGCGAGCGACAGCCAGACGCGCTGGCCCCAGCCGCCGGCGAGCCGGATCGCCCGGTCGCGTCCGGTCGCGTGGCGAGCCACTGCGGCCGGGCGCAGCGCGACGGCGCGGACCTCGGCGTCGACGGTCACGGTGTGGCAGCGCGCGACGCGGTGCAGGCGCGCCAGCTCCGGCGCCGAGTAGGAGTGCAGCAGCCCCATGCCGCGCGCCTCGGCGAAGTCGTAGAGCTCGCGCAGCATCGCCATCGAGAGCGGCGCCGGCTTGCCGCGGTGGTCGACGACGTCGCCGCGGGCCGACGGCTCGAGGTAGAGCGCCTCGATCTTGCCGGTCGTGGCGAGCTGGTCGCCGACCCTCGTCGCCATCGGCAAGACGCAGCAGTGCCCGACGGCGCGCCCGTCGTCCATCGCGAACGCGTGGACCGCGGCGCCCGACGGGTTGTCCACGAGCAGGTGGCGGACGTAGGCGAGATCGGCCCAGCGCGGGTCGGCCTGGCCGTAGAGGTCGGCGACCCACCGCAGGCGGTCGTCGTCGAGCGGGCCTTCGACGAGGTCGAGGACGGTCATGTCAGGCCCAGCCGTGCCTCGCGCGCCCGCCAGTGCGCGTCGATCGTCGCCACGTCGGCGATCCAGGCTCCCGCGTCGACCGCCTCGGCGACCGCGCGGCGGTAGAGCGCGTCGACGGTCGGGTCGGCGAGCGCGTGGGGGTGGACGAGCAGCGTCGCCACGCCGCCGACCTCGCGGACCGCGCTCACCATCCGCGCCCACACGTCGAGCGCCGCCTCACGGCCGAGCTCCAGCGCGTTGGCGGTCGTCAGCGCCGCCTCCTGCACGATCAGCGGCACTTGGAGGAGGTCGAGCCGGCGGCCGGCGGCGGCGTCGAACCACCACAGCGGCAGCGACGTGCCCGCACGGAAGCCGACGTTGCGGTTGAACCCGAGCGTCGAGTCGGCGCGCAGGCCCGCGGCCTCTTGGAACGCGGGGGTGCGGTCGATCTCCCAGTGCAGCCAGTGCTGGCGCGAGGTGTGCACCTCGCGGCCCAGCGCGGTGGCCAGCCGCTCGCGCTCCTCGCGCAGAAGCGCGCCGTCGGTGGCCGACGCGTAGCTGCCGTGGAGGCCGATGTCGAACCCCTCCTGCGCCAGCTCGCGCAGCACCTCCGCGACGGTTCGCTCGCGTCCCGCCCAGGTGCAGCGGTCGTCGAGGGCGTAGGTGCAGACGTCGTAGGGGTTCGTCGCGCGGCCCGCGTGGACGGGGACGAAGTACGAGCCGCGCACGCCGTGGGCGCGCTCGACCGCGACGCACGCCTCGAGCACCGGGCCGGCGTCGGGCGCCCGGCCGCCCCGCTGCCAGGCGAGCGCGGTGGCGGCGCCGGCGGCGCGCACCGCGCGGCCGAGCGCGTCGGCGCCCGGCGTCCCGGGGGTCGCGGTCGCGCGGGCGCGGATCAGGCGCAGCGCCTGGCGCGGGCTGAGGCCAGCTGCGAGCGCGTCGACGTCGTGGGTCAGGCAGACGGCGAACGGCGCGCCACCGGGCCATCGCGGCTCGCGCGCGATCCCCGTCAGGGCCGGCTCCTGGTCGCGCAGCCAGCGGTCGACCGCGGGGATCCACAGCGTGCCGTCGCGGAACGCCTCGCAGGCGCCGAACTCCCAGTTGCCCCACTGGTCGCGGTGGGCGACCTCGCGCTCCTCGGTGCGCAGCAGCCGGCGGGCGAGCGGAGCCGGCAGCTCGGGCAGCTCGACGTCGGCGCCCGCCGGGACCCCGAGCCACGAACGCACCAGCCGGCGCAGGTGGTCGCGAAGGCGATCGTCGGCGGGCCCGGACATGTGGGGCCGCACCGTACCCTCTGGCGCCGTGTCCACGGCCCAGCGCCTCGCCTCCAAGGTCTTCCGCTTCGGGATCGTGCCGCGCGCCAAGGCGCGCGCCGGTCGGACCTACATGGACATCCGCGCCCGTCGTGGCGGTCCGGCGCCGGAGATCCGCCAGGCGGCCGGCGAGCGCAACCGCGTCGACGACTACTGGACCGGCCACACGGTCAACAGCGCGCCGTTCCTGAGCGCGCGCCAGTCGGCGCGCTACCTGGAGTGGCGCTTCGCAGAGTACCCGCTGTTCCGGGAGCTGTCCGGGCTCTACGGCGATCATGCGGGGCAGGCCGTGCTCGACTACGGCTGCGGACCAGGCAACGACGTCGTCGGCTTCGCCCTGCACTCAGGCGCGCGGCGCGTCGTCGGCGCCGACGTGTCGCCGAGCGCGCTGGAGCTCGCGCGTCACCGGCTCGGGCTGCACGGGATCGGCTCGCCCCGGGTGGAGCTGGTGCGACTGACCGACGACCACGTGGGCCTCCCGTTCGCCGACGAGGAGTTCGACTTCGTCTCCAGCCAGGGCGTGCTCCACCACACGAGCGACCCGGTCGCGATCCTGCGCGAGCTGCATCGCGTGCTGCGGCCCGGCGGCGAGGGCACGATCATGGTCTACAACCGCGACTCGGTGTGGCTCCACCTCCACGTCGCCTGGGAGCTGCTGATCCGCGACGGCCGCTGGCCCGGCCTCACCGCGGCCGAGGCGTTCGGCCGCTCCACCGACGGCGAGGACTGCCCGATCGCCAACTGCTACCGCGGCCCGGAGTTCGTCGCGCTGCTGGAGGAGGCGGGCTTCGAGGCCCGCTACCTCGGCGGCTACCTCTCCCAATGGGAGCTGCGCGCGATGCAGGAGTCCTGGGGCTTCGCGATCGCCGACGAGCGGCTGGCGGCCGAGCACCGCGACTTCCTGCGCGGGCTGCGCTACGACTACCAGCACCGGCCGATGGTCGGCGACCTGCACGCCGGGATCGGCGGGACGTACCGGATCCGCAAGGCCGCCTAGACTCGCCCCCGTGGCGCTGCAGGACACCCCTTCCGCGCGTGGCGGAGACGCGCGCGCGGGCTCCGATCGTGCGCATCGCCCGGCCGAGCGGCTGCGCCGCGGGCTGATTTGGCTCGCCCCGTTCCTCATCGCGCTCGCCGGCTACCTCTTCGCGATGCGGCAGATGCAGCCGCCATTCACCGCCGACGAGCCGCACTACGCACTGGAGGCGTTCAGCCTTGCGCTCGACGGCGACCGCGACCTCGCCAACGACTACGCGAGCCCCGACCGTGTGCTCGCGGCCACCGACGGGCAGACGACGACGCTGCAGCCGCACGCGTACCACTTCACGGCCGACGGGCCGTTCGTCTCCAGCCACCACGTCGGGTTGCCCCTGCTGTTGCTGCCCGCGGCTCGCATCTCGCAGACCGTCGACGCGCTGCAGTTGGAGCTGGTGCTGCTGGCGGCGATCGCCGCACAGCTGCTGTTCGGGATCCTCGCCAAGGTCGTCCCGCGCCACCAAGGGCTGCGCTGGGCGGTGTGGGCGGCCGTGGTCTTCAGCCTTCCGCTCGTCGGCTACTCGACGCGGCTGTACCCCGAGATGCCGGGCGCGCTTCTGGTGCTCGGGGTCGTCCGGATCCTGCTCAGCGACCGATTGCGGGTGTGGCAGATCGTCCTGGCCGGCGTCCTCATCGGGTACCTGCCGTGGCTGCACGTCCGCTTCGGGCTGCTGGCGGCCGGCCTCATCCTCGCGGTCCTCGTGCGGCTGCTGGAGCTGCACTGGCGCGGGTCGCGGCGGGCGCTAGCCGTCGGTGTCCTCGCGCTTGGCGTCCCGGTCGTGGTGAGCCTCGGCGTGATGGCGATCGAGTTCCACCGCTGGTACGGCACCTCCTCGCTGACGGTGCAGCTGCACGCCTCCGACTACCAGCCCAAGGCGCCGGCGGCTCCCGCGCCCGACGCGGCGCCGTCGGAGGACTCCGGCACGGGCAGCGCCGTTCCGGCGCCGACGCCGAGTGCGAGTCCCGCCGCGGCGCCCGAGAGTCCCAGCTTGCTGGAGGTCGTCCACGCCGACGATGTCGTCCCCGGCGTCGCGCGCAGTCTGTTCAGCTCCCGCAGCGGCTGGATACCGTTCGTGCCTGTCGGCGTGCTCGCCGTGGCGGGCGCGATCGCGCTTGTCCTGCGCCGGCGATGGTGGGTGGCGCTCGGGCTCGGCGTGGCGCTCGCGTATCTGGTGCAGATCGCGAGCGCCGGCGTGTTGCCCGCCTACGCGCTGCCGGGGCGCTTCGAGATCGTCTTCGTGCCGCTGCTCGCCGTGCCCCTGCTGATGGTGCTCACCCAGGTGCGCTGGACGCGCTGGCTGTTCTGGCCGCTCGCCGGTATCGGCGCGATCCTCACCGTGTTCGGGATGACCCACGCCGGCGGCCTCGTGCAGTTCACGCCGGGCAAGGCGCGGGCGGACATCGGCGCGGCGAACGTGTTCCTGCGCCCGTGGCCGACCGTGTCGCGCGAGAGCACGGCGCCGCAGTTCGCCGACGCGATCGGCGTCTGCGACAGCCGGCACCCCGTCGGGACGGTCCACGGCTGCGGTCCCGGCGGCTACGTCGAGGCGACGGCATCCGACGGCTCCGGCGTCATCTGGACCGGCGGCGCGCGGGAGGTCCCGGCCGGCGAGTACTCGATCGCGGTCGCGCTGTCGCGGGCCGGTGACGCGACGGCGGGTGGCGGCACGGCCGCGCGGATCGAGTTCGTGGCCAACGGCGCGGTGGTCGTGGGCCAGGACGTGCCGGTCGATGCCATCGCGCAAGGCACCGAGCGCACGTTCATCCGCCAGGTGAAGGCCAACGGCCCCGCGACGCTCGGCGTCCGCGTCTCCACGACCGGCGCGGTCCCGCTGCGGATGCCGGCGGCGAGCATCCGCGCCGCGACGACCGCGCTGACCGGCGTCGCCACCCAGGGCCCGCGCCTGCCCGACGCCGGCGCGGTCGCGGTGTGGTTCGTGGTGCTCTTCGGGTTGGCCGGTGCGATCGCGGTGTCGCTGCGGCCGAAGGGCTCGCCGTCCCCGAGCTAACCCGGCCGTTCCGCGACCGCGAGCATGTTGATCATCGCGCGTCCGGCGGGGCCGCGGCCGAGCGCATCGAGCCGGTCGTTGGGCCCGTGGAGGACCGGATGGACGAACGGGAGGAGGTTGAAGCCCTCCAGGCGCACCACGTCGAGGCCGAGCGCGGCGAGCCAGGCTCGCAGCTCGCCCATGCGCACCCAGTTCTCCAATCCCTCGTAAGGGCGCAGCCCGAGCACGTTGGCGAGCCGCAGGGCCGGCAGCCAGACGCGGTTGGGCGTCGTCAGCACGAGGCGCCCGCCGGGGCGCAGCACCCGCGCGAGCTCGCGCACACCGTCGACCGGTGACGCGAGGTGCTCGATCACCTCGGTGCTGAGGACCACGTCGAAGGTGGCGTCGGCGAACGGCAGCGCGGCGAGATCGCCGACCACCCGCCGCGTGTCGCACTTCTCGGCGACCTTGGCGAGCAGGCGCTCGCCCACGTCGAGCGACGTCACCTCGGCGCCGCGCGCGGCGGCCGCGGCGCTGAACAAGCCGGTCCCGCAGCCCGCATCCAGCAGCGAGCGGCCGTCGAGATCCAGGTCGGCCAGGGCGTCGTCGTAGACGAGGCGCAGGCGCTTGCCGACCTCGTAGCGGTTCATCTCCGTGTCGAACTCGTCGGCGAAGCGCTCGTAGAAGAGCGCGCGGCCCTCGAGCCCGCCGGCGGTGGCAGGCGTCACGCAGGAGATCCTATCCGTATGATTTTCTCGTTGTGATCAGCATCGTCGTTCCATTGCAGGACGAGGCGGCTGCTCTGCCGGAGCTGGTGCGCCGCGTGCAGGCGGTCCTGGGTGCGCGGGGGGTCGACTGGGAGCTCGTCCTGACCGACGATGGCTCGACCGATCGGACCTGGTCACTGATCCGCGGTGAGAGCGACCGCGATCCGCGCATCCGCGGCGTCCGCCTGTCGCGCAACTTCGGTCACCAAGTCGCACTGTCGGCCGGCCTGGCGTTCGCTCGCGGCGACGGCGTCGTGACGATGGATGGCGATCTCCAGCATCCGCCCGAGCTGCTGCCGGCGCTGCTCGACAAGGCGGCCGAGGGATGGGACGTGGTCTACGCGGTGCGCAGCGCCGACGATTCCGAGGGATGGCTCAAGGTCCATGCGGCGGCGGTCTTCTACTGGATCCTCAACGAGACCACGCGTCTCGACCTGCCGCGCGGGGGAGCCGACTACCGCTACATGAGCCGCGCAGTCGTCGACGTCGTGAACTCGATGCCCGAGCGCCACCGGTTCCTGCGCGGGATGACGCGCTGGGCGGGGTTCGCCCAGACCATCGTCGAGTACGACCGGGCGTCGCGCGTCGGCGGGCGCTCGAAGTACACGCTCCCGCGGATGGTGCGATTTGCGTGGGATGCGATCGCCAGCTTCTCGGCGATCCCGCTGCGCATTGCCAGCGTGCTCGGGTTCCTCGTCTCGTTTGTCGGCGCGCTGTATCTCGTCTACGTGGTGATCGTCCGGCTGACGTCGGACGCGGCCGTCGAGGGATGGACGTCGTTGCTCGCGGTGAGCTTGGTGCTCGGGGGCGTGCAGCTCGCCTCGCTCGGCGTCATCGGCCAGTACTTGGGGCGCATGTACGACGAGGTGAAGGGGCGGCCGCTGTTCGTCGTGCGCGAGGTGACCAACCTGGAAGCGCCGCAGCCGCCGCGCCGCACCGTCGATTTCCTCGCCCGGGCGAACCCGGGCTGACGTGGCCTTCGCAGCTCGACGCCCGGCCGCCGGATGGCTGGTCGCGCTCGCGACGTACCTGCTCCTGACGGCGATCGTCTTCGCGACGTTCGTCTCGCGCGCGGGCGTCCTCCATGACGACTGGAGCTTCATCGAGCTGTTTTCGGCGTTCGATTCGCGCCCGCTGCTCGAGGTGGCGACGAGCGCCGTGAGCACGAACGGCGGTGACCGTCCGGTGGGCTTCTTCCTCCTGGGCCTGATCTACCGCGGCTTCGGGGAGCACGACGCGGCCTACATCGTGCTGCTCGCCTTGTTGGCGCTGGCGGTCTGCGTGCTGCTTTTCACCGTGCTGCGCCTCGTGCGGGTGCCGTATGTGCCGGCGCTGGGCATGGGCGGGCTCACGCTCTTGATCCCGGTCTCGGACGCCGTCCGGCTCTGGCCCGCCGCGGCGAGCGGCGACATCGCGCTCGCGCTCGTCCTCGCCGGTCTCGTCGTGGCGCTCATCGGTACGCGCCGGGACGGGGTCGCTGCCGCCCTGACGCACGGCCTTGCCCTGTTGCTCTACGCCATGGCCTGCCTCACCTACGAGGCGCCGCTTGCGGTGCTGCCGATGCTGTTCCTCGTGTATCGCCTACGCGGTACGTGGCGCGCCGCCCTGTTGCGCGGCGCCGGCGATTGGGCGCTGACTGTCGCGCTGATCGCGTACATCTCGTCGAACACCCTCAAGGGATCGGAGCCGGCCAGCGGGCTCGTCGATCGCGCCTGGCTCATCGCGGTGCAGGCGAACCAGATCTTTGCGTCGGTGGGGACCGCGGTCGGAGCGCCGGTCGGCGAGACCCGAGTCTCTGGGCTGGTGGCACGCGGCGCCGCCCTTGTCGTCGTCGCCGTCGCGGTCTTCGCGGGGGTGCGCATCCGACGGCTGTCGAGCGACGATCCGCGGCGTGCGTACCTTCTGCGGTGGGTGGCGGTCGCGATCGCCGGCCTCCTGGTCGTCGCGGCCGGGCACGCGGCGCTCCTCACGGTGACCGGCTACATCCCGCTCGGCGCCGGCATCGACAATCGCGTCAACGTGGTTGCGGGCGTCGGCTACGTGCTCCTGACGGTCGCGGTCGCGATGATGGCGCTCGGGCTGCTCGCCGGACGCCGCCTGACTCCGCGGGGCGCCTCGATCGCTGCAGGGGTCATCTGCCTTGCGCTCGCGGCGACCTATCTGCCGCGGCTGCTCGACCACAAGGCCCAGTTCGCCGAGGCGCACGACCTGCAGGAGCGGGTCCTCGCCGTGTATCGCGCGGACATCCGCAAGCCTCCTCCTGGCACGCGGGTGTTCAGCTTCGCCACCCCTGGCCAGACCGCGCCCGGCGTACCCGTCTTCCACGCGACCTGGAGCCTGAGCGGCGCGTTGCGCGCCTTGTGGCACGATCGGTCCATCCAAGCCGCGCCCGAGGCGACGATGACGGATCTGCGGTGCCTGGGTCGAGCAGTCCTGCCGGTCGGCGTCCTGTACGACGCGAGCTGGCGGACGCAGTACGGGAGGGCGTTGTTCGTCGACGCGAGCAGCGGCCGCTCGGAGTGGGTGGCCGACCGCGACGCCTGCCGGTCGTGGGTCGCCACGCGATTCGCAGACGAGCGGCAGCCCGGCGCGTGACGCTCCAGGCGATCGCTCAGCGGACTGCGTACACCGCGTAGGAGCCCGGCACCGCACGCACGATCGATGCCCTTGGCGCCTCACAGCGCGCCAGGTCGAGTTGTGGGGTCGCCAGGTTGCCGAGCAGCGCGACACCGTCGAAGCCGCGCATGTCCGCGCACCCGGTCGGGTTGCGCACGATGATGCGGTCGAGGAAGAAGAACACCAGGCGACCGTCGTCGGTCAGCAGCCTGCCCTGCGGGCCCACGGCGGTGCGCCCGTCGTTCAGGAGCCCGGTCAGCTGCGGGTCGGCGAGGGCGCGCATCCGCTCTGGATGCCCGAGGTCGGACGGACGCAGCTCGGACAGCGCGCGCAACGCGTTCCGCGTTCCGTCGGGGCGTGTGCCCAGGCTGTCGATGTTGCGCAGGTTGAGTGCGACGAGGACCACCGGAGTGGCGAGCAGCGCGACCGGGACGACCCACGTCCGTGTGGTGACCGAACGCGTGGCGCTGGTCAGGACGGACGCCATCAGCACCACGAGCGGCGCCCAGGCGGCGGACAGGTACCTCGTCTCGGACGGACTCAGATGGATCCAGGCGACCACCATGGGGATCGTCCACACGAGCATCCGCGCGAGGAGCGCCCGGCTGGGTGTCCGGTCCTCCGGCAGGCGGCTGAACAGCCACAGCGGCACGAGCAAGAGGACGAAGGCGATGAGCGCGCCCGGCTGGCCGGCTTCGAGCGGTCCAACCCGGATCGATCGTGCACCGCTCTGGCCGAGATAGGGCAGCAGCCAGGCAAGGAGGATGGCCAGCACGAACGTCGCCGGTCCCGCAAGCCGGTGTCGCATCCCGACGGTGCGCGCGCCCGCGTAGATCGTCGAGAACAGCGCGAGCACCGCAACGTACGGGCCGAGCCACTGCGCCGCGACCACGACGGTGCGGCGGGCATCGGCGAACGTCTCGTCGAACGCCGCATCGATGGTCGCCGCCGCGGCGGGATCGTCGGCTGTTCCCGACAGGAAGTCGTACAGCGACTGCCCGAGGTACCGGGCCTGGATCTCGTGGTAGATCAGCGCGACGACGACGCCCGCGACGATCGGCAAGGTATCCCGCAGGACGCGAAGCCGCCACGTGCTCGGCGGCCCGATCAGCGTCGCCGCGGCGAGTCCCGCGATGGCCGGGAACGCCGACGGCTTCGTCAGCGCCGCCGCGGCGACGGCCGCCACGACGCCGGCCGTTCGCAGCGGGGTCGGCGCGACCGTCCACACGAGCGCAGCGCTGAGCGTCACGAGCGCGGCGACCGGGACGTCGGTCTGTCCGGCGGCCGCCTGGACGGCCACGTCCGGGATGGCGAGCGCCAGCAGGCCGGCGAAGGCCGCGGCCAGGAGGTCCCGGCGCCATCCCGCGGCGAGCCGCATGAGGCCCGCGAGGAACACGGCCATGAAGAGCCACGACCAGAGCCGGCCGATCCACTCGTGGATCCCGAACACACCCCAGAGCAATCCCTGGCCGCCATAGAACAGAGGACGATGGAGGAAGGCGTTGCTCACGTCGGGCGTCCGGAGCCCCCCGAACTGCGCGATGCGCTCCGACCAGCTTCCGTACACCAGTGCGTCGGTGCCGTGGTACGGCACGAAGATCGCGATCAGGAGCAAGGCGAGCATCCAGGCGACAACCGCGCCGAGGAGGAACGGGACGGTCGTGCCGACAGCTCGGCTTGGCGTCTTCGCGACGTCGACGCGCGTCTCGTGCGCCGCCGTGGTGCGGTCCATCCCCTGCAATGCGCAGGACATCATGAACGACCGGCGCGCGGGACGAAGCGCGCCGAGGCGCCGGGCACGCCCCTCCTACACTCCGGCGCCATGGACATCCGCGGCAAGAAGCTCGTCGTCATCGGCGGCGCCGGCCTCATCGGGTCGCACACCGTCGACGCGCTGACCCGCGAGGACGTCGGCGAGATCGTGGTCTTCGACAACTTCGTCCGGGGCACCGCGGAGAACCTCGCCGGGGCGCTGCGCGACGACCGCGTCTCCGTCTTCGAGATCGGCGGGGACATCACCCAGACCGACATCCTCGAGGCCGCGCTGAAGGGCGCCGACGGGGTGTTCCACTTCGCCGCGCTGTGGCTGCTGCAGTGCCACGAGTTCCCGCAGTCGGCCTTCGACGTGAACATCCGCGGCACGTTCAACGTCCTCGAGGCGTGCGTCCACCAGCACGTGCAGCGGCTCGTGTACTCCTCCAGCGCGTCCGTCTACGGCGACGCGGTCGAGGAGCCGATGACGGAGTCCCACCCGTTCAACAACCGCAACTTCTACGGCGCGACGAAGATCGCCGGCGAGGCGATGGCCCGCGCGTACCACGAGCGCTACGGGCTCGACTACGTCGGCCTGCGCTACATGAACGTCTACGGCGCCCGCCAGGACTACCGCGGCGCCTACATCGCGGTGATCATGAAGATGCTCGACGCGATCGACCGCGGTGACCCGGTCACGCTCTACGGCGACGGCTCCCAGGCCTACGACTTCGTCTACGTCACCGACTGCGCCGCCGCCAACGTCTGCGCGATGAAGGCGGATGCGACGGACGGCTTCTACAACGTCGGCACCGGCGTGCGCACCTCGCTGCGCGAGCTGGCCGAGATCGTCCTGCGCATCACGGGCAGCGACGCCGGCATCCGCTACGAGCCGCAGGGCCTCACGTTCGTCAAGAACCGCATCGGCGACCCGGTCGCCGCCACCCGCGACCTCGGCTACACGTACAAGGTCGAGCTCGAGGAGGGCCTGCGCGAGCTGATCGCCTGGCGCCGCGGCCACATGGAGGAGGTCGCCGCCCGCCGCGCCCGCGCCGCCGGCGAGCAGGACCGCGTCTCCGAGCTCGAGGAGCCGGTCGTGGCCGAGGCGGGCGCGGAGTAGCGACCGCCGTGCGGCTCCCCGGAGCCCCCCTCGCGCGCTTGCGCGCCGCGCGCACGCGCTGGCGGGAGCGCGGGGACGCGGTCGAGTGCCCGGTCTGCGGCGGCCGCTTCGCGCGGTTCCTCCCGTACGGGGGCCGCGAGGGGGCGCTCTGCCCGGGCTGCGGGTGCGCGGAGCGCCACCGCCTCATGTGGCTGTGGCTGGCCGAGGAGGATCGGCTGCGCGGGCGGATGCTCGCGTTCGGTCCCGACGACGCCTCCGACGCCCGCCTGCGCGAGCGGCCCGGCCTGGACTACCTGAGCGCGGACATCGACGGCTCCCAGGCGATGATGGCCGCCGACATCACGCGCCTGCCGTTCGACGACGCCGCGTTCGACTCGGTGCTGTGCTCGCACGTCCTCGAGCACGTGCCCGACGAGGCGGCGGCGCTGCGCGAGCTGCGGCGGGTGCTGCGCCCCGGCGGCTGGGCCGCCATCATGCTCCCGGTCGACCGGTCCGTCGCCGCCACGTTCGAGGATCCCACCGCCGTGACCCCGCAGCAGCGCGAGGAGCGCTTCGGCCACCACGATCACGTGCGCCTCTACGGCGCCGACGTCGCGCAGCGCCTCGGTGCGGACGCCGTCGTCGATCCGCTCGCGCGCTTCGGCGCCGAGCGCGAGCGCCGCCACGGGCTGCGCCGCGCGGATCGCTTCGGCCCCGACGAGATCTACCTGCTGCGAGGGCGCTGATGGCGATGCGCCGGGTCATGGGGGCCGTCGTCGCGCTCTTCCTCGCGGCGCTGGCCTGGGTGGCGCTGTGGGTGCCGTTCCACGCGACCGACGCGCTCATCTACGGCCGCTGGTCGCGCCTCATCGGCCTCGAGGGCGGGATCGACTTCCCCGGCATCGGCTCCGGCTACCTGCACCGGCCGCTCGTCTACGTCGTCCAGGGCTGGCTGTGGGATCTCTTCGGCTTCCACGAGTGGATCGGACGGCTGTGGTCGTTCCTCTTCGTCGCGGTGCTCGTGTTCTCGGTGTGGCGGATCGCCGCCGCCGATCGCGGCGGTGCGCTGACCGGCGCGATCGCCGCCGTGCTGCTCGTGGCGACCCCGGACGTCGTCTCGCTGGGCGCAGCTGGCCTCACGGACGTCCCGGTCGCGGCGACCGTCGCGCTCACCGGCGTCGCCGTCCTGCTGCCCGGGGATCGGCGACCGTGGCTGACGGCCGCGGCGATCGTGGTGACCGCCGCCCTGGCCTGCCTGGCCAAGCCGTCGGCGTTCATCGCGCTCGTCGGGCTCGGCCTCGCGCTGTTCGTCGGGCCGCGCGAGCGGCTCGTGGGGCGGTTGCTGTGGCGTGGTGTGCCGCTGGCGATCGGCGCTCTGGTCGCGCTGGCCTGGGACGCGGTCCAGGCGGATCGCACCGGCGTGGCGCTGACCGACTTCCTGCGGGGCGTGGAGGGACAGGTCAGCACGGGCGTCGTCAACTACTACGACCAGCTCAACGCCCAGTCGCGCGGGTCGTTCATCGCCGGCATGGAGTGGCTGGGCCCGTATCTGACGCTGCCGCTGATCTTCGGGCTCGTCTACGCCGCGATCCGGGTGGTGGGCCGGCCGCATCGCCTCTCGGTGACGATCGCGGCGCCGGCGGCGGTGGTGCTCTCCTGGCTGCTGCCGTTCCTGGCCGACCCGGGCGCCGGCGGCACCGTCGGTCCGTACGACCTCGACCGTCCGCTCGCGGTGCTCGGCACGCTGGCGCTGATCGTGCCGCTGTGGCTGGCGCGCAACTGTCCGGACGAGGAGGCGCCGACCCGCGCCCACCTGGCGCGGATGCTGATCTGGGCGATCCCGCCGACGCTCGCCTGGGTCGCGTCGGCCCCGTTCCAGACCCGCTACCTGTCGCCCGCGTGGGCGCCGATCTACGCGCTCGTCGCGGCGTCGCTGTGGACCTCGGTGCGGGGAATGGCGGTGTGGCGCGGCGCGCGCTGGGGCTGGGTCGTGGTGGGCGTGCTCTGCGCGCTGGCGGTCGTGGACCTGCGCAACCTCGACGGGCTCGGCAGCCGCCCCGACGGCTCGGTCAGCGCGGCGCGGGCCGTCCGGGACCTCGGCGTGACGGGCTGGTTTCACGCCGACCGCGCCTTCCGGGCCGCCGATCCCTCGCTGGCCGTCCTGGTGGACGACACCGCCGCGGCGCTCGACCGTGATCCCGGCCGTCTGATCAGCGTCGACGGGCGGCTGGGCTTCTACTGGCCGCTGCGCACGACCCGCGGCGAGCCGCAACGCTGCGACGACCTCGACGGCTTCGGGACGTTGGTCGTGACCGAGTCGGCACTCGGCCTCGATCCGGCGCGGGAGGCGAAGCTCACCGGCGCCGACCTCGAGGAGGCCACGGGCGGCCATGCGGCCCAGATCGCGTTCTGGGAGCGGTGCCCCGGGGTCGAGCAGCTGGCGCATGTGCCGGGGCAGTTCGCGGTCTTCCGCGTCGGCTCATGAGATCCCGCCGGCGCGGAGACGCGGCGTGAGCGCGCAGCCGCGTCCACTGCGCAGCGGGGCGGTGCTCATGTCGGTCGCGCAGGTCGTGACGGCGCTGAGCGGGTTCGCGACCACGGTCGTGGTCGCACGCGTGCTGGGAGCGGACGGGCTGGGCGCGTACACGGTCGCGCTGTCGCTGCTGCTCGTGCTCGGCGTGGTCGCGTCGCTGGGGCTGGAGAACGGGATCGCATGGAGCGTGGCCGCCGGCCGCTGGCCGCCGCGGGCGGCGCTGCGCCAGACGCAGGCGCTCGCGCTCGGCCTGGGCCTGGCGGGCATGGTGGTGGCGCTCGTCGCGCGGCTGCTCGTGCCGAGCGCGTTCGCCGGCATGTCGGTCGCGCTGGTCGCGGTGGCGGCCGGAGGTCTGCCGTTCCTGATCTCGTGGCAGTACTCGCGCTGGCTGGCGGTCGCGCTGGACCGCTACGAGGCGTTCGTCGTGCCGCCGGCGCTCGTGTCCGTGCTGGCCCTCGTGCTCTGCGCGGCGGGCGCGCTGCTCGACGACGAGACGGGCATGATCGTCGGCCTGCTCGTCGCCTACGTGCTCACCGCGGTGGCCGCGCTCGTCGACGGCTGGCGCTCGGTCCCCCGGGAGGCGGTGCCGGTCGGCACGGGCCCGCTGCGCGAGGCGACGTGGTTCGGCGTGCGGGCCAACGCGGCGACCGCGCTGCAGTTCCTCAACTATCGCGTCGATCTCTTCGTGCTCAGCGCCGTGGCGACGACCTCCGACCTCGGTCTCTACGCCACCGCCGTCTCGGTGACGAGCGTGATGTTCCTCGCGCCGCAGACGCTGGCCCAGATCGTGTTCCCGCGCGTGGCCGCGCTGAGCGCCGGGGGCGCCTCCGACCTCGAGCACCGCGCCATGGTCGAGGCGAAGTCGCTGCGCCACGTCTCGCTCATCACGCTCGTCTCGGTGCCGGCCGTCGCGGTCGCGATGGCTGTGGCGATCCCCTTGCTGTACGGCTCGGACTTCGACGAGGCGATCGGCCTCGGCCTCGTCCTGCTGCCCGGCTGCGCGCTCTTCGGCATCGCCTCCGTGCTGGCGGCGACGATCAACGGTCGCGGCTTCCCCGGCTACTCGCTCCGGGCGGCCGCGATCTCCACGCCGATCGCGCTCGCCCTGTACGCGGTGCTGATCCCGCTGCTGGACGAATGGGGCGCCGCGATCGCGTCCACGGTCTCGTACGCGATCAACTTCGCGGTGACCGCGGCGTACTACCGGCGGGCGACGGGTGATCGGGTGGCGCCGCTGCTGGTGCCGACGCGGGAGGAGCTGCACGACCTGCGGGCGCTGGTGCGGCGCTCGGCTGGCTAGCGTCTCGGCCGTGACCCGCCCGCTGCGCATCCTGCACACCGTCGAGTTCTACGCCCCCAGCGTCGGCGGGGCCCAGGAGGTCGTCCGCCAGGTCTCCACGCGCCTGGCGGCTCGTGGGCATGACGTGACGGTGGCGACCACCCGGCTGCCGCAGCGCACGAGTCGCGAGCTCGACGGTGTCCGCATCGAGGAGTTCGACGTGTCCGGCAACGCGGTGCGGGGCATGCGCGGCGAGGTCGACCGCTACCGGGCGTTCGTGCGCGACGGGGGCTTCGACGTCGTCATGAGCTACGCGACCCAGCAGTGGGCGACCGACGCGTTGCTGCCGATCGCGACCGAGCTCGATGCGGCGACGGTGCTCTCCCCGTGCGGCTTCTCCGCGCTGCACGATCCGGCGTACGCGGGGTTCTTCGCCTCGCTGCCGGAGCAGATGCGCGGCTGGGACCGGCTGGTGTTCCACTCGTCGACCTATCAGGACATCGCGTTCGCCCGCGACCACGGGCTGGAGCGGCTCCAGGTCATCCCCAACGGCGCCGACGAGCGCGAGTTCGACGTGCCTGACGCCGAGCGGGCCGAGCGGCGTGCGCGCTTTCGTGCCGAGCACCGGATCGCGTCCGACGAGCCCCTGCTGCTGACCGTCGGCAGCCACACGGGCGGCAAGGGCCACTCCCTGGTGCTGGCCGCGCTCGGCCGGCTGCAGGTTCCCCGCGCGACGCTGGCGCTCGTCGGCAACACCGCGCTGGGGCGCGGATGCCTGCCGGGCTGCCGCCGCCGGGCCGCGTTCGCGCGGGTGCGCTCGCGCGGTCGCCGGCGGGCGCTGCTGTTGGACCCGCCTCGGGACGGCGTCGTCGACGCCTACTTCGCCGCCGACCTCTTCGTCTTCGGCTCCCAGGTCGAATGCTCGCCGCTCGTGCTCTTCGAGGCGGCGGCCGCGGGTCTGCCGTTCGTCACGGTCCCGGCCGGCAACGCCGCCGAGATCGCGGCGTGGACCGGCGGAGGCGTGGTGGTCGACGCCCCGCGCCACGACGGGCTCGTCCGCGGCCGGCCGGCGGATGTCGCCCGGGCGGTCGAGGAGCTGCTTGCCGATCCGCGGCGGCGGGCGGAGCTGGGGGAGCGAGGGCGCCAGGCGTGGCGCGCGGACTACTCGTGGGCGCGGGTGACCGACCGCTACGAGCGCCTGTA
Organism: uncultured Solirubrobacteraceae bacterium; assembly: GCA_964422645.1. GTDB lineage: Bacteria > Actinomycetota > Thermoleophilia > Solirubrobacterales > Solirubrobacteraceae > Capillimicrobium. The sequence continues at coordinate 152,587 of CAYRCB010000015.1, forward strand.
CCGCGACCTGCGCACGTCCTCCAGCGCGATCAACGCGTAGTCCGACGTGCGGCGCACGGCCGCCATGAAGTCGGCCCGGTCGGTCGGACGGCGCCGCCAGCGATCCCAGCCATGGCGGATGAGCGCGCGTTGCATCCGGCGGCGCGACGGGCTGTAGCGGTCCACGCCAGCATCGTCGTAGCGGATGAGCGGCTCAGGGAGGACCGCGAACCCGCATCCCGCGTCGGCGAGGCGCAGCCACGCGTCGTAATCGGCGATTCCCCCCATCCATCGGCGTTCGTCGAAGCCGCCGATCGCCCGGATCGCGTCGCGGCGCACCGCCACGCTGGACACGATGAGTGGGTTGTCGCGGATGATCGCAGCCCGCGTGGGACGCACGGGCGCGGCAAGCGAGGGAAGGTAGACCGACCCGTCGGACCGCACGGCGTTCGTGCCGACCACGTCGACGGCTGGGCTCTCGAACCACGCCGCCTGCGCGGCGAGCTTGCCTGGCTGCCAGACATCGTCGTCATCGAGGAAGGCGACCCAGGTCGTGGTCGCCAGCTCGATGCCCTTGTTGCGTCCGGGGCCGGGCCCGCCGAGCGCAGGGTCGAAGCGGTGATACCGGATCCGGGGGTCTTCGGCGGCGCGACGGGTGAGGACCGTCTGCGTCTCGTCGGTCGACGCGTCATCGGTCACGATCACCGCCTGGGGTGGCGGGTCCTGCGTCAGGACGGAGTCCAGCGCACGCAGGCAGGACGCCGCGCGGTTACGCGTGGTGATGATCGCGGTGACGTCGGCGCTCATCGCGTGGGCCGCAATCGCCGTAGCGCGCCGCGGGCCAGCCCCAACGTTCGGTTGCGCCGAGCACGCAGGCGCCAGCGCTCGGTTCGAGGGAAGCGGCGGGCGGTGCGATGTGGATCGATGTGGCGGCGCGTGATCCAGTCGCCCTGCGCCGGTCCGACGACGGGTTCCCAGCGGCTGACGTACGCGGCCCAGTCGGCCTGCTGCTGCTGCTGGTTGGAGGCACGGACCTCGAGGTTGGCGTGGGTGAAGTGCTCGACGTAGGCGTCGGGGCAGTCGACGACGGTGTATCCGGCGTCCCACAGCTTCAGGCAGAGATCGCCGTCCGCGTGGTAGAAGCCGTAGCGGTCCTCGTCGATCCACCCGACCGCGTCGAGCGCGTCGCGCAGATAGAGGCCGTGGTTGACGAACATGCGTCCGCCGAGTGTCAGGCCGACGTTGTACTCCGCTTGATCGGGCCAATTGCGCCAGTAGAACGCGACCGCACCAAGCGGCTCGCCGGCAGCGAGCCCGTCCTCGAACCGGCGCACGCCAGCGTCGATCGCGCCAGGCTCGAGCAGGCAGTCGTCGCTGACCATCAGCACGTACTTGCCCTCCGCGGCGCGGAAGCCGAGGTTCATGAAGTACCCCCAGCTGCGCCGCTCGATGGCCCGTCCGCGAAACTCGCCGCGGTTGTGCTGGACGATCGTGATGACGTCCTTCTGAGCAGTCAGCCAGGGGATCGAGCCGTCGTCGGACCCGCCGTCGACGACGATGATCTCGTAGGGCCCACCGAACCCGTTGTCGCGGATGCTCGCGATGGTCGCGCGCAGGAACGCCTTGCGGTTGTAGCTGCCGAGGACGAGGCTGACCTTCGGTTGCATCGGCCGCAACGTACCGACTGTGGCCAGGCGGTCGGTGGGCGCTGGCACGGGCTACTCTCCGCGCCCACAGTGCGCCTGGACGACCTCAAAGCGGCGATTGGCCGTAGCCCGCGCGCCACGCGGATGGCCCAGCGGGGACTGCGGGTCACCAGCTGGGTCAGCCATGTCGCTGGGTTCCGGTCTTCGACCGAGCCCGACGTGGCGGCGCGCATGGGGTTTCGCTCGGACTTCCGGCGTTTCGAGGAGTCCAACGAGCGCGATGGCCGCTTCCCCCTGCGCTGGGAAGACCGCTTCCCCCAGCTCGCCGATCGCACGGACTCGGTCCCGTTCGAGCCGCACTACCTCTATCACCCGGCGTGGGCGGCGCGCTGTGTGGCACGGATCGCGCCGGAGCGCCATGTCGACATCAGCTCCTACCTGCCGTTCGTGGCCTTGGTCTCCGCGTTCGTCCCGATCGACTACTACGAGTTTCGGCCGACGCCCATCGTCGGTCTCGACGGTCTGGCCTCCCACCAAGCCGATCTCATGGCGCTGCCCTTCGCGGATGGCTCGATCGCCTCGCTGTCGTGCCTGCATGTCATCGAGCATCTCGGCCTCGGCCGCTATGGCGACCCGATCGACGCGGGGAGCGACCGGCGGGCATTCGCTGAGCTGCGTCGCGTGCTGGCGCCGGGTGGGAACCTGCTCGTCGCTGTGCCGGTCGGCCCGCCACGGGTGCGCTACAACGCTCACCGCGTGTACTCGGTGGAACTGGTGCTCGCCGAGCTGGAGGGTCTCGAGCTGCGGGAGTTCGCGCTCGTGCTCGAGGACGGCTCAGGGCTCGTCACCGGTGACGAGGCGACGGCGCGCGTGCCCCAGCAGGCACAGACCATCAGCGCGGGGACCGGCTGCTTCTGGCTTCGCAAGCCCGCCTGAGCCTCGTCTCAGCAACCGCCAGTGCCACCGACGGCGCCGCAGCGAGCGCGCCGACCACGGTGCGGGCCGGCCGCTGGCGCCAACCGCGGCGGACGAGCTCGACGACCTCGGCAGCTCGTTCCAGGCGAATCGCGCGGCGGGCCTCGCGTCGGGCTGCGTCGGACAAACGGCCGCGCTCGAGCGCAGCGCGGTACACCGCTTGTCGCGAGCGTGTCATGCGCAGGGTGTCGCGCGACAGCGAGCCATCGCTCAAGCGGTAGACCGCCAGCGGCTCCGGCTCGTAGACGACGCGATAGCCACGTTCGACGATCCGTAGCCAGAGGTCGAGGTCTTCCACCGAGCGCAGCGACGCGTCGAACCGGCCAACCTCGTCGACGACGGCCCGCGGCAGGAGCGCGCTCACGAAGATCCGGTTGCCGCGCAGCAGCTCGGCGGCGTCGATCGGCAATCGCGGGATGCCGAAGCGTTCGGCGTAGGTCTCCGAGAGCGGCCCGTCGGGACCGGTCAGCCATGCGTTGCAGCAGACGATCCCGACGCCCGGCGCTTGGGCCTGCTCGGCGTCGTAGCGCGCGACCTGCCTAGCGAGGAAGTCGGGGAGCCAGGCGTCATCGCTGTCGAGGAGGACGACGAGCTCTCCCCGCGCCTGCTCGATCGCGAGATTGCGCGTGGCCGCCAGGCCGCGGTTGACGGGGCTGCGAACGACGACGATCCGTTCGTCGTAGCCGCTTGCGATCGCGGCCGTGTCGTCGGTGGAGCCGTCGTCGGCGACGATGACCTCCCAGTCCGCGTAGGTCTGGGCGCGGACCGAGTCGAGCGCGTCGCCGAGATGCGCCTCGGCGTTGTACGCGGGGACGATGACCGAGACGCGCGGCATGCCGCGTGGAGAGTAGGCGCCGGGCGGCTGAGCTACCGTGCCCGCGTGCCGCCGCCCACCATCAGCGTCGTCGTCGCCACCCATCAGCGGCGTGACCTCTGCCGTCGCGCGGTCGCCTCGGCGCTGGCCCAGCGGCCATCGCCGCTGGAGGTCCTCGTCGCGGTCGACGGCTCGACCGACGGAACCCGGGAGATGCTGGAGGAGTGGGGTCTGACCGAGCCTCGTCTCCGCGTGCTGCCGGACGCGCCCTCCGCCGGGCGCCCCGCTCCGCCGCGCAATCGGGCGATCGATGCGGCACGTGGGACGTGGCTGGCGTTCCTCGACGACGACGACGAGTGGCTCCCCGGCAAGTTGGCCGCCCAAGCGCCCTATCTCAACGACGAAGCGGACGTGGTGGCGGCCAACGCGCAGACGCCGGACGGTGCGTGGTACTTCCCGCGGCCACCAGCGGTCGTTCGGCCCCCGGGCTCGGCGCTGCTGCGCGGAAACCCGATCATCCTCTCGACGGCGCTGTCCCGCCGCGAGCTGGTGCTGGCGATCGGTAGGTTCGAAGAGGAGCCGTGGCTCGCCGGCATCGAGGACTACGCCCTTTGGCTCGCACTCGCCGACGCGGGCGCACGCTTCGTGATCCTCGGGGAGCCACTCGTGCGCTACGCCGACCACGGCACCGATCGTCTGAGCCACCGGACGGCGACGAACGAGCTGGCGGTCGCTCGGCTCTTCTGGCGCCGCTGGCGTGCCCGCCCCGGCGATCGAGCGCTGCGTCGAGCGGCCTTCTCGCGAGCGTCGTATGCCTTGACCGTGAGCCGCCAAGCCCTCATCGGCCGATGATCACCGTCCGGCTCATCGGCGGTCTGGGCAACCAGATGTTCCAGTACGCCGCCGGGCGCGCGCTGGCGCTGCGACGCGGTGTGCCGCTGCGCCTCGACCTCGGCTGGTACGCCGATCAGCCACCGCAGGACACGCCGCGCGCGTACGAGCTTGACGTCTTCCGTTGCGACGCCGAGGTCGAGAAGGTCGTCGTTCGCCTACGCGAGCCGCGTACCCGCCTCGGACTGGCTCGAGTGCGACTCGGCGAGGCGCTCGGTCGGCGCTCGAAGCTGCTTCGCCAGCAGGGCACCGGCTTCGACGCGCGCGTGCTCGATGCGCCGGACGGCACGCACCTCGTCGGCTACTGGCAGAGCGAGCGCTACTTCCAGGATGCGGCCGACCATGTCCGGCGCGACTTCACGCCGCGCGACGCACCGAGCGACCACGCCGTCGTCCTCGACGCGGCGATCCGATCCGCGCCGAACGCGGTCTCGCTGCACGTCCGCCGCGGCGACTACCTCACCAACCCCCACGCGCTGCGCTACCACGGCGTGCTGGACGTCGACTACTACCGTCATGCCGTGGAGCTCGTCACCGCGCGGGTCGGCGACGTTGCGCTGTTCGTCTTCTCCGACGACCCCGATTGGTGCGAGGAGGAGCTCGTCCTCGGCTATCCGACGACCGTCGTGCGTGCTGCCGGACGGCCGGCTTGGGAAGATCTGGCGCTCATGAGCGCCTGCCGCCACCACGTGATCGCCAACAGCTCCTTCAGCTGGTGGGGTGCCTGGCTGGGTGACCGCGGCGGAGTCGTCGTCGCGCCGAAGCGCTGGGCGATCGACGCCGGTGCGGACTTCACGGCGGTGTACGCGGAGGGGTGGCTGACGGCGTGAACCCGCGACGGGCCCTCGACCGGGCGGTCGCGATGCGAGACCGGACCCGCCTGGCGATGCTCCACCGCTGGGCATTGGCGGCGCCCCGGCACACCCCAGGTGTTGCCACGCTCGCGGGCCTCCGCGTCCGCTACGACGATCGCTTGTCCCTCTATACCGAGTACAAGGACATCTTCTGCGGGCGGATCTACGACTTCGAGTCGGTCACGCCGCGACCCCGCGTGATCGATGGCGGTGCCCACATCGGCATGTCCGTCCTGCGACTGCGCCAGCGCTACCCGGGCGCTCGCGTCACGTGCTTCGAACCGGACCCTCAGAGTCGGCTCCTGCTGGAGGAGAACCTCGCGCGGAACGGCTCGGCCGACGTGGAGGTCGTTCCGGCGGCGCTTGCCGCCGATCGCGGCGAGCGCGGATTCGTTCCGGATGGCAGCGATGGAGGGCGGATCATGGACGGCGGCCAGTTGACGATCGCGTCGATGCCGCTGTCGGACTACCTCGGCGACGAGGTGGACTTCCTCAAGCTCAACATCGAGGGCTTCGAGGTGCCGGTCCTCTACGAGGCCCGCGCGCGGTTGCCGGCCATCCGGGAGATGGTCATCGAGTACCACGGCTGGGCCGGTGAGCCGCCCCGTCTGGGTGAGCTGCTCGGGCTTCTCGAAGAGGCCGGATTCCACTACCTCGTGAATCATCTCGACCTCGAGACGAATCCCGCGGTGCGGCCGCCGTTCCGGCTGGATGCGAACACGACGTGGTTCGCGCTGGTCTACGCACGCCGGGCCGACCTGCGCTGAGCCGGGGCGCCGATACTCTGGCCGCCGACTCGTGTCCGCGCTGCCTCCCCCTCCGATGATCGAGCATCACGTGCGCATCCGGCCGCCGTCGCGGTGGGGCGGGGCAGGACTCGGCGCGCTCGTCGAGTACCGCGAGCTCCTCTACTTCCTCGCCAAGCGGGAGCTGCAGGTCCGCTACAAGCAGAGCATCTTCGGGATCGGCTGGGCGATCCTGCAGCCGCTGGCACTCACGGCGATCTTCTCGCTGATCTTCGGGCGGCTCGTGGAGGTCCCGTCCGACGGCGTCCCCTACCCGCTGTTCGCGCTGGCCGGGTTCACCGTGTGGATGTTCATCGCCCAAGCGGTGGGCCAGGGTGGCGTGAGCCTGGTCGCCGACGCCAACCTGCTGACCAAGGTCTACTTCCCGCGGCTGGTCATCCCGCTTGCCAAGGCGCTGGCGCTCCTGGTCGACCTTGCGATCGCCATCGTCGTCCTGCTCGTCGTGGCGGCGCTCTATGGGCGGTATCCCAGTTGGCAGCTCGCCACGCTGCCGCTCTGGCTCGCGCTGGCGTTTGCCACCGCGGCCGGGTTCGGCATGTTCGCGGCAGCGCTGAACGTCCGCTACCGCGACGTCGCGGCGGTGCTCCCGCTCGCGATCCAGGTCTGGCTCTTCCTCACGCCGGTCGCCTATCCGGCCTCGTTGGTGAGCGGAGCATGGGAGATCGTCTATGCGCTGAATCCCGCGGCGAGTGCGGTCACTGGGATGAGGTGGGCGCTGCTGGACACGACGCCCCCGACGGTGGCGCAGGTGGCGGTGTCCGCCGTCGCGGCGGCGCTCGTGTTCCTGGCGGCGTTCGTGTACTTCCGCCGCAGCGAGCAACACTTCGCCGACATCGTATGAGCGTCGCTGCGGCCGTCACGACCTTCGATGTCGGGAAGCGCTATTCGCTCGGCGAGCGAGGCGGCGGCTACCAGCTGCTGAGCGAGCGGCTGCGTGGTGCGGTCCGGCGCGAGCGAGCGGCGCGCAGGGAGTTCTGGGCGCTGCGTGACGTCGCCTTCGAGGTTGCCCGAGGCGAGACGTTCGGCATCATCGGTCACAACGGCGCCGGCAAGAGCACGCTGCTGAAGATCCTCAGCCGCGTGACCGCTCCGACCACGGGCGGCGTCGACCTGAACGGCCGCGTCGGGGCGCTGCTGGAGGTCGGAACCGGCTTCCATCCCGAGCTGACCGGTCGTGAGAACGTCTATCTCAACGGAGCGCTGCTCGGCATGCGTCGCCAGGAGGTCGAGCGGCGCTTCGACGAGATCGTGGACTTCGCCGGCGTCGAGCGGTTCATCGACACGCCCGTCAAGCGGTATTCGAGCGGGATGTACCTACGGCTCGCCTTCGCCGTCGCGGCGCACCTCGAGCCGGAGATCCTGATCATCGACGAGGTGCTCTCGGTGGGCGATCTCGCGTTCCAGGAGAAATGCCTCGGCCGCATGCAAGCCGTCGCCGGTGAGGGGCGCACGGTGTTGTTCGTCAGTCACAACCTCGCCGCGGTCGCCGCACTTTGCACGCGCTCGATGCTCCTGCAGGGCGGGCGCAAGCTCACCGAGGGCCCGACCGGCGAGGTGATCCAGGAGTACATCAGCCGGACACGCGCCGGGATGACGCAGCGCCTCGACGAGCGGCCCGATCGGGAGGGCAGCGGCCGCGTGCGGTTCACGGCCGTCGGCTTCGAGGTCGCCGGCGAGCCGAGCGACATCGCACGGACCGGCGACGAGCTGGCGATCGTGCTCGGATACGAGACGGCCGACGGTCGCCCGGCCCGCGACCTGAGCTTCTCGGTCTCGGTCAACAGCATGCTGGGCGAGCGCCTGCTCAACCTCCCGACCGAGCTGGTCGGCGCGCGGTTCGACGGGCTGCCGCCGACCGGTCAGGTGCGCTGCACGCTTCCCCGCTGCCCGCTGCCCGACGGGACCTACTGGCTCAATCTCTTCGCTCACCAGGGTGGTGAGACGCTCGACTGGGTCCAGCGGGCCGTCGAGCTGCAGATCGCTGGCGGTGACTTCTACGCGAGCGGGCAGCCAGCTCCGGCGAACCATCAGGCGGTGCTCGTCGACTACCGCTGGAGCGCGGGCTGACCGATGCGCATCCTGGTGGTCGACAGCGTCTACCCGGCGTTCGTCGAGGATCTCTATCGTCGCGTCCCCGAGCTCGAAAGCGCGTCCTACCGCGAGCAGCTGGAGTGCTATTGGCGCGAGTGCTTCGGCACCGGCGACGGCTACGTGCGCCATCTCGCCGACGCCGGCCAGCAGAGCCTGCACGTCCTGTGCAACTGCGTTCCGACGCAGGCTGCGTGGCTGCGCGAGCGTGGGCGGCGCTTCGACCCGCTGCGGCGCGCGCTGTCGCAGCCTGGGCGTTTGGGCCGCGACGCCCAGCGCGCCACGGTCCTCGTGCAGGTCGAGCGTCTTCGCCCCGACGTGCTCTTCATCGACGATCTGTGGGAGGTGAGCGACCGCATGCTCGCGTGGCTGAGGACGCGCGTGCCGTACCTCGTCGGCCAGATCGCCTCACATCCCCCACCAATCGAGCGCATGCAGCGCTTCGATCTCATGCTGAGCTCGTTCCCGCACTACGTGCGCTGGTTCCGTTCGGCTGGGATCGACAGCGAGCTGTTTCCGCTGGGGTTCATGCCACGGGTGCTCGAGGAGCTGCACGCCGAGGGCGTGTCGACATCGCCCGACGCGCCGGGCCGCAAGGGCGTCGTCTTCGTCGGGGGCCTGAACCCGAAGATCTATCCGTCCGTGACGCCGGCGCTCGAGCGGCTGTGTGCGGAGGTCGACGTGGACGTCCGCGGCTACGACGCCGATCGCTTGGCCGCGGGATCGGCGATCCGCGCCAGGTACCGCGGGACGGCTTGGGGGATGGAGATGTACCGGCTGCTCGCGCGGGCGCGGGTCGTGGTCAACCGCCACGGCGACATCGCGGAGGGCTACGCCAACAACATGCGCCTGTTCGAGGCCACCGGCGTCGGCGCGACGCTGGTCACCGAGGCGGCGCCGAACCTGGCGAACCTCTTCGAGCCGGACAGAGAGGTCGTGACGTACGCCGACGGCGACGAGCTCGTGGAACGTGTGCAGGCGCTGCTCGCCGACGAGGCGCACGCGGTTCGCATCGCCGCTGCGGGGCAGCGCCGAACGCTGCGCGAGCACACGTACGTGCAGCGCATGAGTCAGCTCGCCGAGCTCCTGGAGGACCGCTACGCCGCGGGCCGCTTCCGCGCGCGGCGTAGCTCCCGATACCACGCCTCGTAGGCGTCCACCATGCGCTCGGCGTCGAACCGGGCGCTGGCGTCCTGCCGCGCGGCGCTCGCCATCTGTGCGCGCTGCTGTGGCTGGTCGAGCAGGCGCTGCACGGTCGCGGCCAGAGCGCGGGCGTCGCCGGGCGGGGTGAGCTCTCCGGTGCGTCCTGGATCGACCTGCTCTGGGATCCCGCCGACTGCGGTGGCGACGACGGGCAGGCCGCACGCCAACGCCTCCAGCACCGTCGTGGGGAACGTGTCGGCGCGCGCGGCGTGGACGTAGAGATCGGCCGCCTGATACCAGGGGACCAGGGCTCTCGCCGTGCCGAGATGGCCGACCATACGCACCTCCGCCGAGCCGTGCTGCGCGGCGGTGCCTGCCTCCCCGACACACGCGAAGATGAGAGGACGATCCCGGGATGCCTCGCCGAGCAGCCGTACGGCACGCTCGAGTGTCGGGAAGTCCTTGAAGTCGTTCGCCCGCGTGGCGTTGGCCGCGAAGAGGATGACATCGGCTTCGTCGGCGAGCGCGAGCTGCCGGCGGGCCAGGGCGCGGTCCCCAGGGGCGAACGTCGAGAGGTCGACGCCATTCGGAATGACGCGGATCTCCCGCGCTCCGGCCGCAAGGATCGAGTCGGCGGCGCGGGCCGCCAGCCAGCGTGACGGTGCCGCGACATGCAGCTCCGATCGCGCGTAGATGTCCCGCTTGCGCAGCCAGTTGGCGGCCGTGCGATCCCGTGGGACCGCGGGGTAGGTGTCCAGATGCGGGCACGATCCGCATCCGACGCGCCAACGCTCACAGGCGAACGAGTGGGCGCAGTGACCGGTAAGCAGCCAGCTGTCGTGCATGGTCACGACCAGCGGCGCGAGTCGGCTCAACGCGGGCAGCACGCGCAGGTCGAAGTAGCCGCCATGGAGGTTGTGCGCGTGGATGGCGTCTGGACGGGGGTGCTGCTCGAGCAGGGTGCTCGTCCCTGGGAAGTCGAAGTCCTCGTCCCCGCGGAGCACCCTTGCCGTGCGCAGTGGCTCGCCGGCTCGCACGACCGCGCGACCGAGCCGCGGCTTGCCGCGATGATGCTCCAGGATGCCGCCGGCGTGCGCGGCCATGCGAGCGAGCGGGTGGCGGCGCTGTGCGTTCGGCAGCACGGTCACGCCCGGCTCCTCGCGGACGCCATGGCCGACTGCCAGCTCGACCGCATGTCCGCGGCTGCGGAGGCCTCGCATGAGCACCGTGCTGATGCCCTGCGCGCCGCCGGCGCCGTCGGAGGTGTTGATCAGCACGACCTTCACCAGCCGAACACCTCCCGATCCAGCCAGTCGGCGAACCGGTCCTGCGTCCAGTCGCGAACCAGATACCGCGGCAGCGCGAATCGGCTGGTCGCCGCGTGCGCCGCGCCCGGCCGGTTGATCGTCGCGATGCGCGGGCCGGCTGCCCGCACGATCGAGCGGGTCAGACGGTCGACGTCGGCGCCGGGCGTGCCGAACGGATAGGAGAACAGGTCGACGTCACGGCCCAGCCACTCCCGCAGCTGGCGCACGCTCTCGGCGATCTCCTCACGCTGGACCGCCCGCGGCTGGGCGGCGAGGCTCAGATGGTGCCGGCTGTGATCGCCGACGTCGACGGTGCCGCCGTCCAACCGCTGGAGCTCCTCGGGGTCGACGGCGAGGTAGTCCGCGCGCACGGCGCCCTCAGCGGGCTCCCCGGCCCAGGCGCGGAGCACCCGCAGCCACGCGTCGCGTTGGGCCAACGGCGCTTGGCGGAGCAGTGCGGAGATCCGCTCGTAGGCTGCGGTTCGCTCCCATTCGCTCGCCACAGCGATCTCCACGCCGTCGCAGCCGACGCGTTCCGCTCGCTCGCTCGTCGCAGGGAGGAGCAGCAGGCGCTCGAGCTCGTCCCACCAGAACTCCTGGCGTACACCGACATAGCCGGTGGCGACGAACACCGTCGCCGGGACTCCGAGACGCTCCAGGAGCGGCTTGGCCGCATGCAGGTTGTCGGCGTACCCGTCGTCGAACGTCACCGCGATGGCTCGCCGAGGGATGCGCTGTGAGCGCAGCAGCTTGGGTACCTCCCGGAGACGCACCGGCGTGCACGTCTCTGCCAGGACCTCGAGGTGCCCCGCGAAGCGATCCGGCGACACGGCCAGTTGCTGGGGGTCCTGCCTGAGCGCGGCCACCCGGTGGTACAGCAGGATCGCCACACCGCCGTGGCGTCGCAGCAGCGTCCGGCGAGCGCGATGTGCCGCGTCGTCGATCCAGCGTCGCGCGCCCAGGCTCATCGGCGGGTCGCGACCACCGTGACCAGAAGTGGGTAGTCCGGGTGATCGACCTCGAGGATGGACGGATCGAGGTCCTCCACCGCGAGGCCCTGCAAGAAGGCGCACGCGGTCGCGGCGTTGCCGTGCGCGGCGATGTCCAGCTCGTCGTCAGCGAACGCCACACCGAACAGCGCTTGGGCGCCGCTCGTGGTCACGCGCCAGAAGTCGCCCCAACGATCCATGTCGTATCGGCTGATCTGGCTGATCCCGGGCAGCGTCGCCAGGACGCTTCCGCCGGGCGCCAGCGCCTGCCTGCACGAGCGGATCGCGGCGGCGGGATCTGAGATCACGTGCAGGGTCTGCACGAGCAGGATGCAGTCGAAGGCCGCCTCCGGTAGTACGTCCGGCTGCTGGAGGTCCCCGACGATGGTCGCGTGCGGGTTGCCCTCCACGGCGTGCAGGACGTCGATCCGGGTCGTCGGATCGCCGAACCGTGCGGCGTAGGTGGCGTCGCCGATCTCCAACGCACGACCGCCGATGCGCGCGGCGTTGGCGGCCAGGAACCGCTCGATGTAGCACCGGTCGATGGGCGTGCCGCGGTCGAGTCCGAAGACCGCGGAGACGGGGTCGGGGCTGCTCAGCGAGACGGTCGGAGCGGGGGTCCGCCGACCGAAGCGAACGAAGGACACCCGGTCAGGCTATTCCGCGGCTTGCGGATCGTCTGCGCAGGTCCCCGGGACGACCTCCAGCAGCGTCCACGACGGGTTCTCGTAGACCGCATGCAGCCAGGTCGGCGTGGTGGCACCGTGGCGAAGGACCACCAGCTCGGCGCCGTAGTCGCACGGCACCGACGACGACCGGGTCAACGTCCGTGTGTAGCCGTCGTCCATTGCCTGGTAGCGCCGGGCGAGGTCGGGACCGAACGCGTCGGGGTCGAGCACCGCTGGATCGCCGGTCAGATCGGTGACACGCTTGCGCCACTCACCGTCGCCATGGCCGAGGCGGATCGAGCCGAACTCGACGACATTGGCACGTGCGGCGTGGGAGCGGAACCCATCCATCTGCGGTGGCGTGACGATCAGCGCTCCCGGGGTGGTCCTGGCTGCGGCCTGGCGGGCGACGTCGACGTAGTCTCGCTCCACCTGGCTGGCCTGGGGCACGCGCTCGTCGCGCAACGCGATCAACGAGATCGCGCAGGCAGCGATCGCTCCCATTGCCACATACGGCGCGGCTCTCGGCCAGGCGCTTCGTGACGGGGCGAGACGGTCGATGATCACCAGCACCGCCAAGCTGCCTCCGAGTGCGAGCGCCTCGACCGCGCTCACGCCGATCGCGTCGACGAGGTCGGGCACCCGGGCGACCCAGTTGTCGACGAAGCGCGGCGCGAGCAGGAAGGTGAGGGCCAAGACGACGATCGCGACCGTCGGTTGGCGGCGGTGCAGCGCGGCGGCCAGCGCGATCACGGCAAGAAGGACGACGTACGAGCTCAGACGGGCCGTCTGGGCCTCGACGAGCAGCAGCGGCCAGCCGATCGCACTGCTCACCGCACCGGCCGCGCAGGTCGCGGCGATCACACCGAGGACGAGCGCGATCGATCGTGCCGGGCGCAGCGACCAGAGGACGGCCAACGCGCCGGTCACGCCGAGCGCCCACAGCCCGGTGCGGACGTACTCCTCGGTGGTGAAGGCGCTGTAGAGCATGTGGTGCGGCTGGCGCACCACGGTGAGGAACTCGTAGGTCTCGCGGGGACTCAGCTGGCCGCCTGATGTGGTGTCGAGCAACAGTTGCACCACGGCAGGCCCGCCCAGCACTGCGGCGGGAACGGCGAAGCGGAGGAGATCCCGCCGCCGATCGGTCGACTGCCACAGCACGATCGGTCCCGCGACGAGCACGACGAGCGGTCCCAGGCCGACATGGATCAGCGTCGCGAGCCCGACGCCTGCGCCCGCCCATGCGTACCGGTCGCGGAGCGCGAACGCGATGGCGGCGACCGACAGCGCGAACGCGAGGTTGCTCGGATAGAAGTAGCCCGCCAGCATCTCCGAGAACCCGAAGCCGCCCAGCCAGGTGTGCAGCAGCACCAGCCCCGCGAGCGCCGCCGTCCATGGTGGGAGGCGGAAGCTGTCGGCGATGGCAGCGAACCCCGCCCACAGCACGATCGTCGTCAGGCCCCAGAGGATCGCGACCACCGGCTCCAGCCACGAGGGAGGCAGGACGCCGAGCGCGTGGTCGAGCGCCCAGTGTCCCGGCGAGAGGCTGGTGAACCAGTCGCCCCGCAGCTCGCCGTTGTAGCGCAGGACGTGCGCGAGGAAGCCTGGTTGGGGCCAGACGTCGTAGCGGTAGGCCGTGTAGAGGTAGGACGCGACGCTCAGGAACGCGACGCACGCCGCCCATGGCAGGAGGCGTTGCGCGGCTGTGCGGCGCTCCTCGACGGCTGGGACGGCGACGGAGAGCACGGCGAGGCCGCGATTGTAGGCGGCGCCTATGATCGGCGCGCCATGGGGGAGATCACCACCGGAGCACGCGCGGTCCTGTCTCGGCCGGCGGCGTACCTCTCGCTCCAGCGGGCGCTCGGGTCCGACCGGTCGCACCGGCGCTTCGTGGCCGAGCACGTCCGGGCCCGCCCGGGCGACCGCGTCCTCGACCTGGGATGCGGTCCAGGACATGTGCTCGCGGTCCTGGCCGACGTGGACTACCTCGGCATCGACCTCAACCCGGACTACGTGCGAGCGGCGAGAGAGCAGCACGGAGACCGCGGACGATTTCGCTGCGCCGATCTGCGCAACGGCGGGCTCGACGGCGAAGAGCCGTTCGACGTGGTCGTGGCGATGGGCCTGCTGCACCATCTGGACGATGCGGCAGCTGCCGGGCTGCTCGCGTCGGTGCGCCGGGCGCTGCGATCGGGAGGACGTCTCGTCACGATCGACCCCGCCTTCCAGGACGGACAACCGCGCCTGGCCCGATGGCTCATCGCGATGGATCGAGGACAGAACGTCCGTACGCCGGTGCGGTTGAAGGCCCTCGTCGGTCAGGCGTTCGACGACGTCGACGTGATCGTTCGCGGTGATCTCCTGCGCGTCCCGTACACGCACGCGATCGTCGAGGCGACCGCGCGCTGACGATGCGGGTCGCGATCGTCCAGTCCAACTACATCCCGTGGAAGGGGTACTTCGACCTGATCCGCAGCGTCGACCTCTTCCTGCTCTACGACGAGGTCCAGTACACGCGGCGGGACTGGCGCAACCGCAACCGCATCAAGTCGTCGGGCGGGACCCGGTGGCTTTCGATCCCCCTTCGGGTCAAGGGGCGCTATGAGGCGCGCATCGACGAGATGGAGGTGAGCGACCGATCGTGGGCCGACCGACACTGGGAGACGCTGCGCCACGCGTACCGCGGTGCGCCCGCCTTCGCGGAGTACGAAGATCGCGTCCGCGGGTGGTACGAGACGGTGGCCAGTCTGGACCGGCTCAGCGACATCAACCGCCGCCTCCTCGAGGCGCTCTGCAGCGAGCTCGGCATCGTCACCCGGCTGATGGCATCCACCGATGTCGAGGTTGAGCGCCCGGGCGATGCGACACGCCGACTGGCAACGCTCTGCCAGGCCGTCGGGGCCACCGAGTACGTGTCAGGGCCCGCTGCTCGCGACTACCTGGACCAGGCGGTGTTCGAGGGCGCCGGCATCACGGTACGGTGGGCCGATTACGCCGGCTATCCCGTCTATGACCAGGTCCATCCGCCTTTCGAGCACGCGGTGACCGCGCTCGATCCGCTGTTCCATGCGGGCGCCACCGTGGGCGCCCTCCTGAAGCCGACGGTGGTGCCATGACCGCTGATCCGCGCGGCGATGTCGCGGCCTACTATCGCGGCAAGCTCGCGGCCCATGGCGCGACCGCGGCTGGCGTGGACTGGAGCTCCGAGGCCTCGCAGCGGCTGCGCTTCGAGCAGCTGCTGCGCATCGTCGACGTCGAGCGCGACGCGTCGCTGCTCGACTACGGTTGTGGATACGGGGCGCTGGCCGACGTGCTGTCCGAGCGGCTCCCACGGCTTGCGTATGTGGGCTTCGACATCGCTTCCGACATGGTCGATGCCGCTCGCCAGCGTCATCCTCGCGCCTTCCTGACCGCCGACGAGGCGCAGCTGGCGCCGGCGGCGTTCACGGTCGCCAGTGGGATCTTCAACGTCCGTCTGGGGTACGACGCGGACGCGTGGCGGCGGTACGTGCTCCAGACGCTGGACCGGATGCGACGCCTCACCGTGCGCGGCATGGCGTTCAACATGCTGACCTCCTACTCGGATCCCGAACGGATGCGCGACGATCTCTACTACGCCGATCCGGCGGTGATCTTCGACCACTGCAAGCGGCGCTTCTCGCCCCACGTCGCCGTCCTGCACGACTACGGCCTGTACGAGTTCACCGTGCTCGTGCGATTCGAGCTCTGATGCAGGGGCGTTGGCGCAAGCGGGGTCTTCTCGTCGCCGACCCGCCCGGTTGGCGCGGGGCGATGGTGCCGTTCCTCGACGGAGATCAGCTCTACGTGTCCGGTCGTGACGACGAGGGGCGTTCGTCGACGCTCCGTGCTCGGCTGACGGTGGACGACACGATCGCGGTCGGGTCCTTCGAGGAGGAGCCCGTGCTGTCACCCGGGGCGCTGGGGGCGTTCGACGACAGCGGCGCCATGGGCGCTTCGCTCGTCTGGCACGACGGGCGGGCGTACCTGTTCTACATCGGGTGGAACCGAGGCGTGACCGTGCCGTTCTCCACGGCGATCGGACTGGCGATCGGCGACGGCCGCCGGTTCGAGCGCGTGTCTCCCGCGCCGGTGCTGGGCCGAAGCACGAGCGACCCGTTCTTCACCACCTCGCCGTGGGTCTTGCGCGATGGCGGAACGTGGCGCATGTGGTACACGTCGTGCGAGCGCTGGGAGCCGACGCCGGACGGGCCGAAGCACCACTACAACATCCGGTACGCGGAATCCGACGACGGCATCGTCTGGCGGCCATCCGGACTGCGGTGCATCGACTTCCGCGGCGCAGACGAGTACGCCATCGCCAGGCCGTGTGTGCGCCGCGACGCCGATCGGTACCGCATGTGGTTCTCGTTCCGCGGGCCGAGCTACCGCATCGGCTACGCCGAGTCCGACGACGGCTTGGCCTGGACCCGCTGCGACGAGCGGGCGGGCATCGACGTGTCGGCGGACGGTTGGGACGCGGAGATGATCGAGTACCCCTTCATCTTCGACCGCTCTGGGGAGCGCCATCTGCTCTACAACGGCAACGGCTACGGTATGAGCGGTGTCGGTCTTGCCACGTGGGCGGACGCATAGCGCGATGAGCTACGTCTACGTGCTCGTCACGGTCGCGCTCACGACGTACGGCCAGCTCGTCATCAAGTGGCGTGCGGCTGACGCCGGCGAGCTCCCGTCGGGGGCTGGAGCGATCGCGAGTCATCTGGTTCGGCTCCTGCTGGATCCATGGGTGATCACGTCGCTCTGCGCCGCGGCGATCGCCGCGCTGACGTACATGGCGGCGCTTTCCGATCTGCCGCTCAGCCGCGCCTATCCCGTCATGAGCCTGTCGTTCGTTGCGGTGCTGTTCCTTAGTGCGGTGTTCTTCCAAGACGCGCTCACCGGTCCGAAGATCGCCGGGGTCGCCCTCATCCTCGTCGGGATCGTGCTGGCCACCCGATGATCCGCAGCTCGACCGCCGCCGCCCATGCCGCCACGCGCGTGCCGTTCAACCGACCGGCGCTCACCGGGCGGGAGCTGCGCTACATCGCCGAGGCGGCCGAAGAGCTCCGCCTGTCGGGCAACGGGCGCTTCACGGAGGCCTGCGCGGGCTGGCTGCGAGCGCACACCGGATGCCGGGCTGCACTGCTGACGCACTCCGGGACGGGGGCGCTCGAGCTCGCCGCGCTGCTGACCGACGTCGGCCCTGGCGACGAGGTGATCCTGCCCTCGTTCACCTTCGTGTCGACGGCCAGCGCGTTCGCGCTCCGCGGGGCGACGCCGGTGTTCGTCGACGTGTGTCCGGACACGCTGAACCTGGACCCCGCAAGGGTGGCCGAAGCGATCGGCCCGCGGACGCGCGCGATCGCCACGGTCGACTACGCGGGGGTCAGCAGCGACCTCGAGGCGCTCGAAGGTCTGGCTCGTCAGCACGAGCTCGTGCTGGTCGAGGACGCCGCCCAGGCGCTCGGGTCGCGCTACCGCGGTGCCCCCGTCGGTGGGCGAGCACCCTTGGTCGCGCTCAGCTTCCACGACACGAAGAACATCACCTGCGGGGAGGGAGGAGCCCTGCTGATCAACGACGACCGCTTCGTCGAGCGGGCGGAGGTCCTGCAGGAGAAGGGGACCAACCGCCGCCAGTTCTTCCGTGGAGAGGTCGACAAGTACACCTGGGTCGATCTCGGCTCGTCGTTCGTGCCGAGCGAGGTCAGCGCGGCCTTCCTGCTGGCGCAGCTCGAGCACACCGAGCGCATCACCGATGGCCGGCGCAGCGTGTGGCGTCGCTTCCATGACGGTCTCGAGGGGCTGGAGCAGGAGGGGCGCCTACGCCGGCCGACGGTCCCATCGGACTGCGTCGAGAACGGCCATCTCTACTACGTGGTGCTGCCACCCGACGTCGAGCGCGATGGCTTCATCGAGCGGATGGCGGCGCACGGCGTCGGCTGCGTCTTCCACTACGTTCCGCTGCACGACTCTCCTGCCGGGCGACGCTTCGGCCGGACGGTAGGCCCCATGACCGTGACCGAGGACGTCAGCGCCCGGCTCGTCCGCCTGCCGCTGTGGACCGGGATGGAGGACTGGCAGGT
>CAYRCB010000016.1:0-141659 GCA_964422645.1 uncultured Solirubrobacteraceae bacterium
GGCCGGCGATCTTGCCGGCGTCCTTGGTCGCCTGGCGCTGGTCGTCGTTGAAGTACGCGGGAACGGTGATGACCGCGCTGTCGACGGTGTCCCCGAGGTACGCCTCGGCGTCGGCCTTCAGCTTGGCCAGGATCATCGCGCTGATCTCCGGCGGGCTGTACTGCTTGCCGCCCGCCTCGATGCGCGCGTCGCCGTTGGGCCCGCTGACGACCTTGTAGGGGACGATCGACTCCTCCTCGCGCACCTCGGCCTCCTTGCGGCCCATGAAGCGCTTGACGGAGAAGATCGTGTTCCCGGGGTTGGTGACGGCCTGGCGCTTGGCGACGGTGCCGACGAGCCGCTCGCCGCTCTGCGTGAAGGCCACGACCGAGGGGGTCGTGCGACCACCCTCGGCGTTCTCGATGACCGTGGGCTCACCGCCCTCCAGCACTGCCATGCAGGAGTTCGTCGTGCCCAGGTCGATGCCGATGGTCTTGCCCATGAGTGGTTGGTGCTCCCTCGCTCTTGCGAATGAAATCTGAGCGCCATTATGGCAGATTTGCGAGGCGGTTCAAGGCAGGGCGGTCAGTCCGAGCTGGGCGGTCCGGACTCCCGCTCGGCGTGCCGCAGGCGCGCCTCGGCAGCCACGTAGGCGCGCTCGAGCTCGCGCAGCCGTGTCATGGACGTCGGACGCAGGCCGTACATCTTCGCGCGGTACAGGTCGTAGCGTTCGCGGTGGTAACGAGCTTCGGCGCGCAGGTCCTCGAGGTGTCGGGTGGTGGCCATCACAGACCGCGCCGTCGCGCGTCGTCGCTGAGATCCCGCGCCATCTGGCCGGGTTCGATACGCCTGCGCACCTGCTCGAGCTGCTCGTTGACGAGGACTTCGCGGCGATAGATCGCGTCTTGCAGACCCTCGAGCGCCGATTCGAGGTGATCGACCCGTTCAGCGAGCGCGCTCCACCGCTGCTCGCAGCCATGGCCGGCCGGCTCCGGTGTGGACCGCGTCGCGCGGCGGCGTCGTCGCCACCGTCGTGCGCGCTCGGCAAGCGCCGTGTACGTCGGGATCACTGGTCATCTCCTGCCCCCTCTCGCGGGAGTCGCACGTAAGGAAGAGGGAGAAGACCCGACGAGCGAAACCGGCTGGCCCCGCGGGTTTCATCATTTGCCTCAGGCTCCCTGCCTCGGCGCCCTGAGCGCGTCGGTGGCCTTCGGGCTTGGGGCTGAAGTCCCGCCCGCAGGGTCAGCCCTACCCACCACAGTACTCCCTTCCGCCGCTCCCCACCACCGAACTTGCGCTGCTCGAAAGGCGGACCGAAGCGGGTGCCGAGCGCCTCGATCGGTTCGTGGGCCACCTGCCTCACGGGCGGCGATCGCGCGAACGCGCGCGGCGAAGTCGGCCTTGGAGGCGGCTGCCGTGCCAGAGGCGATCGAGCCCGGCCCAGGCCGCGAACGACAGGCCTCCGATCGTGCCGGTGACGGTCGTCAGCACGCCGGCCGCGGCGACGGCGGCGACGCCGTCGCGGCCGAGGATCAGGACCGCCGCGGCGGCACCGGAGAGCGGGCCGACCGGGAGCTGACTGAGCGTGACCATCGCGATGAGGACCGCGACGGCATCGAAGAGCGAGGCGTCCACGGCGACGGCGTGCAGGAGCAGCCAGTTGCGCAGGATCTGCGCGATCACCGCGATGAACACGAGGCCGATCAATCGGCCGCCGCCGTGCAAGCTGCGCAGCACCGCGAGGCCCTTCCACAGCTCGCGGCCCGTACGCAGCGCCAAGTGGCGCAGGCCGGCGCTGAGCGTGACCATGACGGCCAGCAAGACGATCGGCAACCACCAGGGCAGGCCAAGCGGGCCGACGAGGGTGAACGAGGTCAGGGCCGCGAGCGTCGCCTCGACGGCGAGGATCGGGAACTCGGCGGCGATCAGCGTCGCGATGCCCGGGCTCTCCGCGGCGGCGGACGCCCGCAACGCGCCGATGCGCGCCGCCACCCCGAGCTGCGCGTTGACGAGGCTCCCGACGTACCCCATGCTGGAGGCGCGGTACAGGACACGACGATCGACCGTGCCACCCGCGGCCTCGATGCAGCGGTGCCACGCCTCGCTGCGAGCCAGCAGCGCGAGGATCTGGAGCATCGCGGCGAGCGCCAGCACACCGATCGACGCGCTGCCCAAGGCGGTCGCGAACTCGTCGCGCTGGCCGGCGAGGACGTACGCGAGCACCGCCGCAACGGCGACCGAGCCGACGATCGCGATCGGCGTGCGATGGCGCCGCCGGAACGCACGCGCCGCGGTGACCATCCGGACGAGGCGTCCTGCGGCGACATCGTCGGCCGCCACGAACGCGAGCGGCGTTGCGCGTCGCTGCTCGCGCTCGAGCGCCGCGGCTCGCGCTCGCAGCTCGTCCTCAAGCGCCATACCCGGCCGATACCCCAACCACGACCGCGGTCTCCACCCAGGTGGCGGCGGCGCTGGCAGCCTCCTCGCTGATCCTCGTGGCCGGCCGACCGCCGGTTCAGGCCGGGCGAGCGACGCCGAGCGAGTTCGCGCCGAGGAACCTCGGCGTGCCCTTCTCGTAGGAGACGTCGAGCTCGGCGACCGCGAAGCCGGCGCCCTGCACGAGGTCCACGATCTGGCGCGTGAGGTGGCAGCCGCCGAAAGCGCGCTTCTGCACGGGCTCGAGGCGATGCTGCCAGCGTCGGACGGGCTCGTCGGGAGCGAGGCCGTGCTCAACGAAGTGCAGCTCGCCGGTGGGCTCCAGCACTCGGCGCAGCGGCCGCGCCTGCGCCCATCGCGAGCCCGGCCGCCGTGCCGCGTACGCTCCGCCGACATGGACGACGGGATCGTCTACGACCTGCTGCGCGTCCCGACCGGGGGCGGCGCCACGACCGTCTACGTCGTCCGCCACCCGCGGCGCTCGACGCGCGTGGAGGTCGTCTGCTTCGACGAGCCGACCCGCCTGGACCACTGGTGCGCTGCGCAGAGCCGGCCCGAGGCGATCGTCGCGGGCTTCTTCGTGCGCGATCCCCAGCGCCCGCTCGGCGAGGTCCGCATCGACGGCGCGCCGGTCGCCCACGAGCCGATCGCGCCGCCGTGGGGGCAGCGGCGGGCGTGCGTCCACGTCGACGGCGCGGTGCGCCTGGCCGCGCGCGAGGAGCTCGGGGCCGACCCGCCCGGCGACCTCGTCCAGGCCGGCCCGCTGCTCGTCCGCGACGGGCGCTCGGTCGTCGACGGCGAGGACCGCGAGGGCTTCTCGGCCGGCTCGGCGCAGTTCGACTCCGACATCACCGTCGGGCGGTATCCCCGCTGCGCGCTGGGCCTGAGCGCCGACGAGCTGCTGGCCGTCTGCTGCGACGGTCGCCGCTCGGGGGTCGACGCCGGCCTCGCGATGGACGAGCTCGCCGACCTGCTCGTCTCGCTCGGCGCACGGGATGCCATCAACCTCGACGGCGGCGGCTCCTCGACGCTCGTCCACCGCGGGCATCTCCTCAACCGGCCGTACGCCGACCACGACCAGCCGTCCCCCGAGTCGCGCCCGGTCGCCACCGCGCTCGTGTTCGATCGGCGCCGCTAGGTCCGATCAGCGGAGGTGGGCGGGAGCTCAGAGCCTCCGCTCGGGGCACATCCGCCGCAGCGCGCACGCGCGGCAGTCGGGGGTGCGCGCATGGCAGGTGCGGCGGCCGTGGCGCAGCAGGTTGACGTGCAGCTCGAGCGCCTCGCCGGCGGGCGTCATCGCGAGCATCTCGTCGTGCATCTCCTCGAACCCCGCCTTGGGCCGGAAGAGATGCAGCCGCGCGCCGACCCGCGAGACGTGCGTGTCGACCGGGATGTCGTGCATGCCGAACGCGAAGCACAGGACGCACGCGGCGGTCTTGCGGCCCACGCCGGGCAGCGCGCACAGCCGCGCCTGCGCCTCGGGCACCGGCAGGTGCTCGAGGTCGTCGAGCGTGAGCGGCTCGCCGATCGCCCGCAGGATGTCCTGGATGCGCCGCGACTTGACCTTCGAGATCCCGCCGGGACGGATCGCCTCCTCGACCGCCTCGTTGGGCGCGTCGCGGACCGCCTCCCAGGTGGGGAACGCCGCGGTCAGGCGCAGGTAGGCGACGTCGCGGTTGCGGTCGTTGGTCGACTGCGACAGGACGGTGAGGATGAGCTCGTCGAGCGGTCGGTGGTGCGGCGGCGCGATCGGGCGCCCGTAGATCGTGCGCAGCCGGTCGCGCAGCGCCCGCACCCGGCGCGGCGACGGCCGCGTGAACTCGGCCGCGCTCACGCGGGCTGGATGAGGGATGGCGCGCGCACGGCCGGCAACGGTATCGTCGCGCGCTGCGTGGGTGGGATGGAGGAGCACACCGAGCAGCTCGACGAGCAGCCCGTCTTCTGGCGCGCGGCGCCGGTCGTCGACGGCGGCCCGCCGATCCTCTACGTCCACGGGGTCCCCACCAACGCCGACGTGTGGACGCCGTTCCTGCAGCGCACCGGCGGGATCGCCGTCGACCTGCCGGGCTTCGGCCGCTCGGGCAAGCGCGGCGACCTCGACTACAGCGTCCCCGGCTACGCCGCGTTCCTGAGCCGCTTCCTGGAGCTCGTGGGCATCGACGCCGTGCGGCTCGTCTGCGAGGACTGGGGCGTGGCGGCGCTCGGCTGGGCCCAGCGCGAGCCGGAGCGCGTGCAGCGGCTCGTGCTGCTCGACGTGGTCCCGCTGCTGGACAGCTACCGCTGGCACCGGATCGCGCGCGTGTGGCGCACGCCGCTGGCCGGTGAGATGGCGATGGGGCTGTCGATCCCGTTCGTGCTGCGGCGGGTGCTGCCCGCCCCGCTCGCGGGTCTCACGGCCGACCACTTCGACCAGGGCACCCAGCGGGCGATCCTGAAGCTCACTCGCTGGGCCGACCCGCCCGAGCTCGGCGCCGCGGGCGCACGGCTGGGCGCCATCGAGGCGCCGGCGCTGATCGTGTGGGGCGAGGACGATCCGTACATCCCGCGCGAGTTCGCCCACGCCTACGCGGCGATGCTCGGCGGGACCGCCGAGGTCGACGTGCGGCCCGGCGCCGGCCACTGGCCGTGGCTGGACGACCCCGCGGTGATCGACCGCGTCGCGGCGTTCCTGCGCGAGACGGGTCGCTAGAGCAGGCCGGTCCGGCCCCAGCCGGCGACGACCGCCCGGTGCAGCGGCGGCAGCGTGGCCAGCACGCACCCGTCCTCGTCGAGGCGGGCCCACGCGCCGAGCCCGGTCATGCGAAACAGCCGCCGCGCCGCCGGCGACGGGGCGCGCAGGACCAGCTCGCTGCCGCCGTTGCACGCACGGCGGGCGGCATGGACGAGCACCCGCAGGCCGGCGACGTCGACGAGCGCCAGGCGCGAGAGGTCGAGCACGAGCTCGGTGCCGACGCGCTGGGCGTCGAGGAGCACGCGCGCGCACGAGAGGGCGGAGTCGCCGTCGAGCTGTCCTTCCAGCCGGAGGCACACCGCGTCGCCGACGGGCTCACCCGGGCGGATGCGCAAGCGGGCTGACACCAGCTCGACCGTCTCCGTTGGACTCACCGCAACGCGTCCCTCTCTGTGCCCTGGTCCAGGCGCTCCCGCTCGCGGACACTACCTCCCTCGTCAAGCCCCGAACCGTCGCGGCCAGCTACGCTCGCGCCGTGCGCCGGCCCCTGCAGCCCTGCGTCCTGCTGGCGGCCGCGATCGGCGTGGCCTACCTGCTGGTCGCCCCGATCAGCCAGGACCTCGCCGCCGCGGTGTTCCGCAGCGACCTCTTCGCGCGCGAGGGCTTCGTCGTCGTCAACGACGCCTGGTACGGCAGCCATCACGTGCCGGCCTACTCGGTCCTCATGCCGCCGCTCGGGTCGTGGCTGGGGCCGCGGGTCGTGGCGGCGATCGCGGTGGTCGTCGCCGCCGGGATCTTCGCGGAGCTGGCCGACCGCGCGTTCCCGCGCCGCGGCGCGTGGCTGGGCTCGCTGTGGTTCGCGTTCGCGATCGGCGCGCAGCTGTTCACCGGCCGCGTCACGTTCCTGCTCGGCGTGCCGTTCGCGCTCGGCGCGCTGCTGGCCGCGCAGCGCGGGCGCCCCGCGCTGGCGGTCGCCCTCGCGCTCGCGACCCCGCTGGCCAGCCCGGTCGACGGCGCCTTCCTCGCGCTCGCGGGCGTGGCTTGGACGGTGGGCGCCGGCCGGCGGATCGGGCTGGTCATCGCCGCGGCCGCGCTCGCCCCGGTGGCGTTCCTCGCCGCGGTCTTCCCCGAGGGCGGGACCGAGCCGTTCGCGCCGTCGGCGTTCTGGCCGGCGCTGGCCGTGCTGGTCGCGCTCGCGCTGCTGCTGCCGCGCGAGGACCGCGTCCTGCGCGTCGGCGCCGCGCTCTACGCGGTCGCCGTGGTGGCCTGCTTCGTCGTGCCCAGCCCGGTCGGCGGCAACGTGACGCGGATGGTCGCCCTGGTCGGCGGCCCGCTCGTCGCCTGCGCAGCCTGGCCGCGGTACCGCACGGTCGTCGCGCTCGCCGCCGTCCCGTTCCTCTACTGGCAGCTCATGCCGCCGATCCGGGACGCGACCGCCCTCGACGGCGACCCGTCGACGACCGCGAGCTACTACACGCCGCTCGTCGACCGGCTGGCCCGCGAGGACGGCCCCCTGCGGGTCGAGGTCCCGTTCACCCGCTCCCATTGGGAGGCTGCGCACCTGGCCGAGCACGTCGCGCTCGCACGCGGATGGGAGCGCCAGCTCGATCGCGAGCGCAACGCGCTCTTCTACGACGACGAGCCGCTGACCGCCGCCCGCTACCTCGACTGGCTGCATGCCAACGGCGTCACGTTCGTCGCCCTGCCCGACGTCGAGCTCGACCACTCCGCCGACGCCGAAGCGGCCTTGCTCCGGGACGGGATCCCGCAGCTGCGGCCGGTGTGGCGCAACGAGCACTGGACGCTCTACCGGGTCGCCGACGCCACGCCGCTGGGCGTGCGCGAGCTCGGAGCCGACGGCTTCGTCGTCGACGCGCCGCGCGCCGGTGCGCTCGACGTGCGCGTGCGCTTCTCCCCGCATTGGGCGGTGCTCTCGGGGGCGGGCTGCGTCTCCGAGGCCCCCGGCGGCTACACGCGCGTGCGCGCCACGCGGCCCGGCACGATGCGCGTCGGCGTGCGCCTCGACGTCCCGCGGGCGCTGCTGCGGCGCACCGGCGAACGCTGCTGAAGAGTACGGCTGCCCGCACCTGGGCCGAGGTAACGGGCAGATAACATCCCTTGAGCCATGGTCCGCGGCCCCAAGTCAATCCTGGCGCGTCTGACGCCGCACGGGCCATGGGATCTGCTGCGGCAGTTCGCCGTCTTCGCGATCCTCTACTACGCCTACCGCCTCACGCGCGGCGCGGTGCACGGCAAGGCCGCCGACGCGTTCGAGAACGCGCGCAACCTCATCGACATCGAGCGGTCGCTGCACATCTTCGTCGAGCCCAGCGTGCAGGCGTGGGTCTCCGGCTGGGGCCTCGCGACCGACGCCGCGAGCTGGGTCTACATCAACGCGCAGACCTCGGTCACGCTCGGCGCGCTCGTCTGGCTGTACCTGTTCCGCAACGACTCGTTCTACTTCGTGCGCAACATGTTCTGCGTCGCCTTCGCCCTGGCGATCGTGGGCTACGTGGTCTACCCGACCGCGCCGCCGCGCTTCCTGCCGGAGTGGGGCTTCGAGGACACGGTCTCGCTCTACACCGGCATCCCGCAGGACTCGGTCGCCGTGAACGCGCTCTTCAACCCGTACGCGGCGGTCCCGTCGATGCACGTCGCGTTCGCGCTCATGATCGGCTGGCCGCTGGCCCGGCTCGTGCGCTGGCGCGCGCTGAAGGTCTTCTGGTTCACGTACCCCTTCGTCGTCACGCTCGTGATCGTCGTGACGGCCAACCACTTCATCGCCGACGCGGTCCTCGGCGCGCTCACCGCCGGCGCCGGCGCCTATGCGGCGGCCTGGATGGCGCGCGCCCGGCCGGAGGCGTGGCGGTTCGGCGCACGCTCGGCCGAGCTCACGGCGTAGTCTCCTGCGGCGATGTCCGCTGACCGCCAGCCCGTCCGGGAACGTCTCGTCGCCCGCTCCGCCGAGCGCCGCGAGGTCGTCCGCACCCGGCTCATCGAGTCGCGCCTGACGCCGAACGCGATCTCGCTGACCGGCCTCGTCCTCAACGTCGTGGCCGCCGTGCTCGTGCTCGAGCGCTGGTACTTCCTGGCCGGGATCGCCTTCATCGTGGGCTCGGTCTGCGACACGCTCGACGGCCGCTACTCACGGATGAGCGGCAAGGGCACGCCGTTCGGCGCGTTCCTGGACTCGACGCTCGACCGCATCGAGGAGGGCGTCGTGCTCGCTGCGGTCTGCGTCGTCTTCGCCGAGGACGGGCACGGCTGGGCGGCGGGCGCCGTGGTGATCGCGGTGCTCGCGTCGCTGATGGTGTCCTACACGCGGGCGCGCGCCGAGGCGCTCGGCGTCGAGTGCAAGGTCGGCATCGCGACGCGCGCGGTCCGCGTCGTGATCCTGTCGATCGGCCTGATCTTCGCCAAGGGCGCCTCGCTGGGCTCGTTCGAGCTGCTCGAGCCCGCCGTGTACGTGCTCGCGGCGCTCTCCGTCATCACCGTCTTCCAGCGCATCTTCCACGTGCGCGCGGCCCTGAACGCCCCCACCGCCTCGTAACAGAACGAGGCGCTGCGGGTATGAACAGGCCGAGAAAGCCACCCAGGAGGGTTTCAACTTGACCACAGCCAACAACGGCGCCAGTCGCTATCAGACGGACAAGGTTCGCGTGGCGATCATCGGCGTCGGCAACTGCGCCTCCGCCTTCGTCCAGGGGGTGCAGTACTACCGCGACGCCGACCCGGCGGAGCGGGTCCCCGGCCTCATGCACGTCGACCTCGGCGGCTACCACGTCCGCGACATCGAGTTCACGTGCGCGTTCGACATCAACGCGACGAAGGTCGGCAAGGACCTCGGCGAGGCGATCTGGGCCGACCCGAACAACACGATCAAGTTCGCGGAGGTCCCGCAGCAGCTCGGGGCCAAGGTCTATCGCGGGATGACGCACGACGGGCTGGGCCGGTACCTCAAGGAGAAGATCACCAAGGCCGAGGGCCCGACCGACGACATCGTCCAGATCCTCAAGGACACGCACACCGACGTCGTCGTCTCCTACCTGCCGGTCGGCTCCGAGGAGGCGACCAAGTGGTACGTCGAGAAGGTGATCGAGGCCGGCTGTGGCTTCGTGAACTGCATCCCGACGTTCATCGCCTCGTCGCAGTACTGGAACGAGCGCTTCGTCAAGGCCGGGCTGCCGATCGTCGGCGACGACATCAAGTCGCAGGTCGGCGCGACGATCACCCACCGCGCGCTCGCTCGCCTGTTCCACGACCGCGGCGTGAAGATGCTGCACACCTCGCAGCTGAACGTCGGCGGCAACATGGACTTCTACAACATGCTCGAGCGCGATCGCCTCGAGTCCAAGAAGATCTCCAAGACGCAGGCGGTCACGTCGATCATGGGCCACACGCTGCCCGCCGACGACGTCTACATCGGGCCGTCGGACTACGTGCCGTGGCTGACCGACCGCAAGTGGGCCCACATCCGCGTCGAGGGCCAGGCGTTCGGCGACGTGCCGCTCAACGTCGAGATGAAGCTCGAGGTGTGGGACTCCCCCAACTCGGCCGGCATCGTCACCGACGCCGTGCGCTGCTGCAAGCTCGCGCTCAACCACGGGCTGGCCGGGCAGCTGGACGGCCCGTCCTCGTATCTCATGAAGTCCCCGCACAACCAGCGCCCCGACGACGAGGCGCGCCGGATGACGGAGGAGTTCATCGAGCGCTACCGCGGCGTCCCCGGCACCAAGCCGATCGGTGCGCCGCTGCCGGCGGCCACGGAAGCGGCGACGAACTAGCACCGCGCAGCTCCGCCGCGTCGCCTCGTCGACGCGGCGGACGCCAGCGCCTCTCTATCCTGGCCTGCCGTGGCGCAGCCGCTCACGATCGCGCAGGTCACACCGTACGCGTGGGAGTCCGACCACGACGTCAACCGGTTCGTGGCCCGGGCCGCCGGCGAGCTGGCGCAACGGGGCCATCGCGTGCTCATCGTGGCGCCGTCCGACGACCACGGCGCCGTGCGGGCGACGCGGGCCGCGCTGCGTGAGGCGCGCACCCGGCCCGACGCGCTCTTCGTCCCCGGCCAGGCCCGCGTGCTGGCGGTCGGCGAGGCCATCGCCGCCGGCGCCCGGCGGGCGGCGCTGCCGATCGACGTGGCGCGGACGATCGAGGCGCTCCACGCGCATGTGCCGCTCGACCTCTGCCACGTCCACGACCCGTTCGCGCCGACCGTGGCCAGCGCCGCGCTGCGCACCTCGCGCTCGCTCAACGTCGGCACGTTCCACCTGCCGACCGAGGGGGTGCTCTCAGGCCAGGTCGCGCGCAAGCTCGTCGAGCGGATCTTCGGGCGCCTGGACGTCCGGACGACCCCGTTCACCGCCGCCGCGGCGCTCATGGAGCGCTGGTTCCCCGCCGAGTACCGCGTGGTCGAGCCCGGCGCGGCGCCGATCGAGCACCAATCGCGGCCGCCCGGCGCCCCGCTGCGGATCGCCTACGTCGATCGCGAGGAGCGCCCCGCGCTGCGCGCCTTCCTGCGCGCGCTGCGCGGCCTGCCGCTCGACGCCGACTGGGAGGGCGTCGTCCTCACGGCGCGCGGCCCCTCGTCGTCGACGCCGCTGCGCGCGGCGGTCCGCGAGCGGCTGCGCTTCGTCACGCCCGACGAGTGCTCGGAGGCCGACGTGCTCGCGAGCGCCGACGTGCTCGTCGCCGCCTCCAGCGGCACGACCCCCGCCCCCGGCCTGCTGCTGCGCGCACGGGCTGCGACCGTCGTGCCCGTGGCCAGCCGCCTGCCGATCTACGAGGAGGCGCTCGGCGACGCCGGCCTGCTCTTCGAGCCCGAGGACACCGACACGCTCGCCGCCCAGCTCGGCCGCCTGCTCACCGACGAGCCGCTGCGCGCGCGCCTGGTCGCCGCGCCCCCGCCGCGGTCGCCGGCCGCCGTCCTCGACGACCTCGAGGCGATCTACGAGGAGCTGCTCGCGCGGCGTCACGACGGACGCGGCAACCCGGCCCTGCGCGCGGCGCTCGCCCGCCGGCGGCTCATCGACGTCGACCTGCACATGCACACCGACCACTCCGGCGACTGCGCCACCCCGGTCGAGGTGCTGCTGGACACCGCGCGCCGCCAGCAGCTGGGGGCGATCGCGGTGACCGACCACAACGAGATCTCCGGCGCGCTGGAGGCGCAGGCCAAGGCGGCCGAGTTCGGCGTGAAGGTGATCGTCGGCGAGGAGGTCAAGACCGCCTCGCAGGGCGAGGTCATCGGGCTGTTCCTCACCGAGAAGATCCCGCGCGGGCTGACCATGCAGGAGACCGTCGCCGAGATCAAGCGCCAAGGCGGCCTCGTCTACGTGCCCCATCCGTTCGACCGCATGCACGCGGTGCCCGACTACGAGCACCTGCTGGCGATCGTCGACGAGGTCGACGCGATCGAGGTCTTCAACCCCCGCGTCGCGATCGGCTCGTTCAACGAGGAGGCCGAGCGGTTCGCGGCCAAGTACCGGATCGTCGCGGGCGCCGGCTCGGACTCGCACGTCGCCCAGGGACTCGGCTCGGTGCGGATCCGGATGCGCGACTTCGACGGGCCGCAAGAGTTCCTGGAGTCTCTGCGCGACGCCGACATCATCCGCAAGCCGACGTCGCTGCTGTACGTGCAGGCGCTGAAGTTCCTGGAGACGAAGGCCACGCCGGCGGGGGCCCGGGCCGCCCGCAAGGCGCGCCGGGTGGCGCGCGCGACGCGCAAGTCGTGATGCAGGCGCAGGGACCACATGGCGATGCGGTGAATCCCTCCCGCGACGCTATGCGGGCCACGGACGACGAGATCGCAGAGAAGTACCTGGAGCGTGCCATCCGCGAGCTGAACGCGCTGACGCGGGAGCTCCAGGCCTGTCCCCACTGTCCCCGCGGGAACCTGATGCCGGTCCTCGGCTCCGGGCACCCGCAGGCCGACGTGATGCTCATCAAGCACGCGCCGACCGCCTCGGAGATCGAGGAGGGCGTGGCCTTCTACGGCCGCTCAGGGATGGCGCTGATGAAGTCGCTGCGGCGGCTGGACATCGACCCGCTGGCGGTCTACGGGACCGTCTGCGTGAAGTGCCCGGTCGGCGATCCGGCGCTCGCCGAGCCGGGCTGCGTCGCGCGGGTCGTCGAGGAGCTGGCGATCGTCCAGCCGAAGATCGTCGTCGTCATGGGCGCCGACGCGCTCGCCACGCTGAACGACATCGACGTCCCCCTGGCCCGCCAGCTCGACCCGGCGCTCGGCGTCGTGCAGACCTTCTCCCCGTCGATCGACGCCCTCTACGTCCCCAACATCGACGACGCGCTCGACGAGGAGGACGCCAAGCGCGCCTTCTGGCGGGCGTTCCGCGTCCTGGGCGACTGGTACGCGGACCTGCCGCCCTACTGAGCGCCGACGCGCTACGGTCACGGGCATGGACCTCGAGGAGCGAGAAGGCACCGAGACCGTCCAGGACCGCTGCGAGGAGTGCGGCGCCAAGCTGACCTCCGAGGAGCTGCGCGTCGCGATGGAGACCGGCGGCCCGGCGCTGTGCACGATGCACGCGATCGAGCGCGACGCGCTGGGGGCCGAGCCCGACGACGAGCCGGCAACCTAGGCCAGCAGCACGACCTTCCCCAGCTTGCCGCCGCCCGTGAAGCGGTCGTAGGCGGCCGCGGCCGCGGCGAGCGGGAAGGTCTCGGCGACCGGGACCTGAACCCGACCGGCGGCCAGGGCGGGGAGGATCTCGCGCTCGACGGCGCGCGCGGTGAGCGCCTTCTCCTCCAGCGGGCGGGCGCGCAGGGTCGAGGCGCGCAGCGTCGCGCGCTTGCCCATGAGCGCAAGCAGGTTGACCTCGGCCTTGAACCCGGCGCCGACGCCGATCACCACGATCCGCCCGCCGGTCGCCAGCGCGTCGAGGTTCGCCGGGAGGTTCGGGGCGCCGACCAGCTCGAGCACGACGTCGAACGGGCCGGCGTCAGCGAACGCGTCAGGCGCCAGCACCTGCTCGGCGCCGAGCGCGGCCACGGCGGGCCGCGCGTCGGGGTTGCGCACGGTCGCGGTCACGCGGGCGCCGGTCAGCGCGCCGAGCTGGACCGCCGCGGTCCCGACGCCCCCGGCGGCGCCATGGACCAGCAGGCGCTCGCCGGGACGCAGGCCGGCCTGGGTGAAGAGGGCGTCGTGGGCCGTGGTGAAGACCTCCGGGAAGCCGCCGGCGGCCTCCCACGCCACGCCGTCGGGCACCGGCATGAGCTGGCGCTCGTGCACGACGGCCAGCTCGGCTTGGCCGCCCCCGCCGACGATCCCCATCACGCGGTCGCCGATCGCGAAGCGCGCCGCGCCCGGCCCGAGCGCGGCCACCTCGCCGGCCAGCTCCAGGCCCGGGATGTCCGCCGGCGCGCCCGGCGGGGCGGGGTAGCCGCCGCGCCGCTGGAGCATGTCGGCGCCGTTCAGCCCCGCCGCGCGGACGCGGACGAGGACCTCGCCGGCGCCCGGCTGGGGATCGGGGTGCTCGGCGAGCTCGAGCACGCCGCCGTCACGGATCGTCACCGCCTGCATGGCCGGCAGGGTACGCCGACCCAGCCGGCGGCGCGGGGCGCATGGGCCGCGCCGGCCGATCCAGCACCCAGATCGCCCCGGCCCCGATCGCGAACCCGAGCACGTGCTCGACGTTGGCGAGCACGGACGACTCACCGAGGCCGATCCCGAAGCCGACCAGTGCGAGCGCCCCGACGGTCAGCGCCATGCGCCGGCCGCCCGTCACCGCCAGCGCGCCAAGCTCGCCGGCCAGGACGACGGAGACCCCGTAGTCGGGCTCGCGCGGATCGACCGATCCCGGATCGACCAGCCAGAGCACGAGCACGCCGAGATAGGCGATCAGCGCAGCGCCGACGTGGGCGCTCAGCGCGACGATCCACAGCCGCACGGTCCCGAGGCGCGCGAGCGCGACGCCGAGCACCGCCGCCAGGACCACGAGCTGCACCGACGGGATCCCGTCGACGACGAGGCCGCTGGTGAGCAGCAGCCACCCCCGGCCGTGGGCGATCGCGTCCGGCGACGACGCGAGCGACGACCATGTCGGCCAGCCGGTGGCCTCGACCACCGCCACGACGACGACGTACAGTGCGACCGACGCCATACCCAGCGGCGACGGGGACCGTGACGCCATGGGCCGCCAGGGTAGAGCGCGGCCGATGGCGTGGGTAGGGTGCCGCCCGTCAACTGTCTCATCTTCGGGAGGCTGCTCGTGCTACCACCACTGCCCAAGCGTCTGGCTGCCGAGGCCATCGGCACGTTCGGGTTCTTCTTCACCGGCTTCTGCGGCATCGCCGCGCTGGTCACCCAGGGCCCGACGGCCATCCAGTCGATCGGCATCGCCGTCGGCTTCGGCTTCGGTCTGGGCCTGATGATCTTCGCGTTCGGCCACGTGTCGGGCGGTCACTTCAACCCCGCGGTGACGCTCGGCCTGGCGGCTGCTCGTCGCTTTCCGTCCGCGGAGGTCGTCCCGTATTGGATCGCGCAGATCGTCGGCGGCCTGATCGCGTCGCTGGCGATCCGCATCATCTTCAACGGGCGGGTCATGGACGCGGTCGTCAACGTGCCCGGCCGCGGCGTCTCCGACGGCAAGGCGTTCGTGCTCGAGCTCATCTTCACCGCGCTCTTCGTGCTCGTCATCGCCACCGTCGCCACCGACAAGCGGGCGCCGTGGAACGGGGTCTTCGCGCCGTTCGCGATCGGCCTGTTCATCTTCACGGCCGCGGTCGTCTGCGGCCCGATCAGCGGCGGCTCGTTCAACCCGGCGCGCTCGCTCGCCCCGGCGATCGTCGCCGGTGAGTTCGGCTCGCTGTGGCTGTACATCGTCGGACCGCTGATCGGCGGCGCCATCGGTGGCCTCATCCACGCGGCGTTCAAGGAGCCCGAGCGTCGGCCGGTCCCCGGCGCCGCGGTCGCCGACGCCTAGCCCGCATCGGCGCGCCGGGCCCGTCGGGTCCGGCGCGCCGTCGCGCTAGGGCGGCGGCAGCGTCCGGTCAGTCCGCTGCGCGGTCCAGCACCGCGACGCACTCGATGTGCGGCGTCTGCGGGAACATGTCGACCGGACGGACCTTGCGCAGCGCGTAGCCGGCCTCGACGAGCTGGGCCGCGTTCGGCGCCAGCGTCGTCGGGTTGCAGGAGACGTAGACGACCCGGCGCGGCGCGGCCTCGATGATCCGGCGCACGATCTTCTGCGAGAGGCCGGCACGGGGCGGGTCGACGACCACGACGTCGGGCCGGCCGGCGCGCTCGACCAGCTCGCGCATCGAGGTGCGCACGTCGCCGGCGAAGAAGCGGGCGTTGCGGACGTCGTTGGCGCGGGCGGAGTTGATCGCGTCGGCGACCGCCTCCTCGACGATCTCCACGCCCCAGACCTCGCCGGCGCGGGGCGCCAGCGAGAGGCCGATCGTGCCGATCCCGCAGAAGAGGTCGTAGACGCGCTCGTGGCCGGAGAGCGCGGCGTACTCGCGCGCGACGCCGTAGAGGCGCTCGGCCATCTCGGTGTTGGTCTGGAAGAACGCCTCGGGCGAGATCGCGAAGGTCAGCCCGCACAGCTCCTCCTCGAGCGTCGCCGCGCCGGCGACGAGCGTGGTGTCACCGCCCGCCGTCGTCTCGGCGAGCTCCTCGGTGCGGGTCCAGAAGAGGCCGTCGCAGTCGACGGCGGCGGCGAGGCCGGTGAGGTCGAGCGCGTCGTCGGCCGCCGGGCCGGTGACGAGGCGGACCTGGAGCTGGCCGGTGTGCCGGCCCTCGCGGACGACGAGGTTGCGCAGCAGGCCGACGTGGGCACGGCGGTCGTGGGCGCTGAGGCCCTCGGCGCGCGCCCACTCCAAGACGGCGCGGCGCGCCGCGTCGGCGCGCTCGGAGACGAGCAGGCACTCCCCCATCGGCGCCACGAGATCCCAGCGGCCGGGTGGGTGGAAGCCGCAGTGCAGCGTGCCGGCCTCGTCGGTCCCGAACGAGAACTCGGCCTTGTTGCGGTAGCGCCAGGTCTGCTCGGCCGCGATCATCTCCTCCAGCTCGAAGCCGTCGAGCCTGCCGATGCGGCGCAGCGCGTCCTCGACCTGGTCGCGCTTGACCGCGAGCTGGCGCTCGTACGGCAGCACCTGCCACGGCGCACCCGGGTGATCGGCGACGGGGGCGATCCGGTCAGCGCTCGGAGCGAGGACCTCCAGGGTGCGGGCCTCGCCGTAATGGCGCTTGCGCTTGGTGACGACGGCGCGCACGCGATCGCCGGGGACGCCGCCGGCGACGAACAGCACGTAGCCGTCCAAGCGCGCGACGCCCTTGCCGCCGTAGGCGAGCGCATCGATCGTCAGCTCGAGCTCGGCGCGCTGGTCGGGCCGGGCAGGTCGGGTCGAGGCCTCCACCCAGTTGAGGCTAGTCAGCCCAGGATGTTGACCGCTCGCGCGATGATGACGCCGGTCGTGATGATCCCGGCGAGCCCTTGGACGCCCATGAGGTACTTGACCCGCAGCGTCAGCGGCATCGTGTCGGTCGGGCTGAACGCCGTCTGGTTGGTCAGCGAGACGTACAGGTAGTCGGCGAAGCCCGGTCGCCAGCCCGGCTCGGCGTAGCGGTCGTCGGTCATCTGCGGGAAGAGGAAGTCGGGTGACATCGGCGGGCGAGCCGCGGCCGGACGCAGCGGGCCGCCACGATCGAGCTCCCAGTAGAGGACGGCGAACAGCAGCAGGTTCGTGGTCCAGATGATCGCGCCGCCGCCGATGAGGTCGGCGCCGCGCGCCCGGCCGCCCTCGAGCAGGTAGTGCGTCAGGAGCCCGAGCGCGACCAGGTTGGCGAGCACGGCGACGACGACCAGCCCGATCGCGGCGCCACGCCGGCGCCGAGCCTCGCGTCCGCTGCGGGCCGACAGGACGAGCACCGCGAAGACCAGCGACTCGGCCAGCGGCAGCGGCCAGCCCGGGCCGATCGTCAGCCGCACCGGCAGGGCGAGGTAGAGCAGGAGCGCGACGAGCGTCGCCAGCTGGCCCGGCCAGAGCGGGTCGTCGCGTTGCAGCTCGGCCGCGGCGCGGGCGGCGCGCGTCGCCGGCTCGGACGTGCTGAGCCGGCGGTCGCGCATCCATCCCCATCGGTCGTTGCGGCTCACGGACGCACGGTACGCCCGCGGCGCTCGCCGCGCAGCAGCCGGGTCAGGCCGTCGTCAGCACGCTGCGCAGCTCGCGCCGGCCGCCGATCCCGAGCTTGCCGTAGACGCGGCCGAGGTGGTTCTCGACGGTCTTGGGCGTGACGAACAGCTCGTGGGCGATCTCGCGATTCGAGCGGCCCGCGGCCGCGAGCGCGGCGACGCGACGCTCGCTGGCGGTCAGCGCATCGGCGCCGGAGAACGCCAGGCGGCGCGGTCGATCGCCGAGCGCCGCGAGGCTGTCGAGCGCCCGTGCGGCCACCACCCGGGCTCCGCACGCCTCGGCCAGCTCGGCGGCGCGCTCGAGCGGGGCGTGCGCCTCGCGGCGACGTCGCTCGACGCGCAGGGCCTCGCCGAGATCGCACAACGCGGCCGCCAGCTCGAGGCGCCCGGGCGACGCCTCCAGCACGGCGACCGCGTCCTGAAGGACGTCGATCCGATCCTCGTCCCCCACGCGAGCCATGAGCCGCAGCGCGGCGCCGACGTCGGTCGCCGCCCCCCAGCGGCGCGCGAGCGTCAGCTGCTCGGCGGCGAGCTCGCGGGCGGTGGCGTCGTCGCCGAGCCGCAGCGCCGCCAGCGCCGCCGGCACGCGCCAGGCGATCGCGGGGTTGTCGCCGATCTCCGCCTCGGCCGCGCCCAGCGCGCGCGCCTCCCGCAGGGCCGTCGCCGGGTCCTCGCGCGCGAGCGCCAGCGCCGCCCGAGCGCCGCGCACGCGCGCGGCGACCACCACCGGCGTCTGCTCGGGGACCGCGCGGTCCCAGGCGTCGAGCACCGCCGCGGCGACGTCGATCTCGCCGCGCTCCAGGCTCGCGAGCACGTGGAAGCGGGTGCACGTGGCGCGCAGCGCGGCGGCCAGCGCGCTGGGGTCGGCGAGCGCGAGCGCGTCGAGGCCGCTCGCGGCCTCGAGCTCGCAGCGGGCCACGTCGCCCACGCGCCAGGCCGCCAGCGCCTCGATGAACGCGACGGCGGCGAAGTCCACGGGCGCGCCGCGAGGCAGCAGCGAGGCACGGGCCTGCGCGAGCTCGGTCTCGACGACCTCGAGGCCGTCGGCGAAGACGGCCGCGTGCAGCGCCTGCCCCCAGGCGAGCACGTCGCCGGCGCCCGAGCGCAGGAACGCGCCGTCGCCCAGCGCCCGCTGCACGAGCTCGGCCACGCCCGCCGCGTCGTCGGCGGCGCCGAAGCACCACTGGGCTAGCAGCGCGAGCAGCATCCGCTCCTCCGGGCTGTCGCCGCGCCGGTCCCCGTAGGCGGCGAGCCGCTCGCCGGAGCGCTCGCGCTCCGCGGGCAGGAAGGTGCACAGGCCGGCCAGGCGCGCCTCGAGGATCAGGCGCGCAGGCTCCTCCTGGGCGCTGGGGTGCTGGAGCGCCGCTCGCAGCTCGGCCACGGCCGCCTCGGGCCCGTCGACCTCGAGCGTCGCCTCGGCGGCGAGCGCGGTGCGGATCGCGCGCTGGCGCGGGTCGGCCGTGGCCGCGAGCGCCTCACGCAGCAGGCGCCGCGCGTCGTCGGGGCGGGCGGCGCGCAGCAGCGCGCGGCCGAGCGCGGCGGCGATCGCGTCGTCGCCGGGGGCCTGGGCGAGCGCGCGGCGCAGGTAGCCGACGGCGGTGCGGGCGTCGCCTTCGGCCAGGAGCGTGCGGGCGGCAGTGTGGAGGACGGCCGGCGCATCGGGCAGCGTGCCGTCGGGCGCGTCGACGAGATGCGCCGCGACGCGATCGGCCGCCGCGCCCTGGGCGTGGAGGCGCCGCGCGGCGGCGGCGTGCAGGGCGCCGCGCCGGGCGGGCGGCAGCTCGCCGAGGATCGCCTCACGGATCACCGGATGGACGAACTCCAGCTCGGTGGCGGCGGCCTCCACGACGTGATCGCGGCGCAGCTCGTCCGCCGCCGTGTCGGCGGCGGCGTCGCTCAGGTTGGCGAGCGCGGCGGCCGCGGAGGCGTCGGCGCGGGCCCCGAGCACCGCGGCGGCGCCCGCGAGCGCGCGAGCGTCGTCGGACAGGCGGGCGAGCAGCGCGCGCGACACGGTCCGCGGGCCGAGCTCGCGGACCGAGGCGGCTGCCGACGGGTCCTGCGGCGAGTGTCCGGCGGCGCCGAGCTCCTCCAGGAGCTGGCCGGCGAGGAAGGGGTTGCCGCCGCTGGCCGCGTGGAGCGCCGCGACGACCTCGGACGCGGCCTGCGCGCCGCCCCGGGCGCTGACGTAGACGGCGAGGGCGGCGGGCGAGAGCGGCTGGGGCACGAGGCGCTCGCCCGTGCGGCCGGCGGTGAGGTCGGTGAGCGGCCCGGCGTCGGCGCCCGGCGGGCGGGTGGCGACGACCAGCGCGATCGGCAGGTCGGCGATCCGCCGGGCGAGGTAGGCGACGAAGCGCAGCGACGGGGCGTCGGCCCATTGGGCGTCGTCGATCGTGATGAGCAGCGGCCGATCGGCGGCCAGGTCGGCGGCGACCCACCACAGCGCGTGCAGCGTGCGGGCGAACTCGGCGTCGTCGGGATCGGCGCCGGCGGCGCGGTCGATGGCGGCGAGCGCGTCGCCCGCCGGGCCCGCGAGGATCGCCTCGCGCGTGGCGCCGGAGTAGCGCAGCACGGAGCGCTCGACGAGCTGGCGGACGACCCCCCACGGGACCGAGCGCTCGGGCTCGTCGCCGATCGCCTTCAGGCGGCCGAAGCCGTCGGCCTTGGCGAGCGCGCGGGCGGTCTCCACGAGGTGGGTCTTCCCGATGCCGGGCGGGCCCTCGATCACGACGAGGGCGCCATCGCCCCCGGCAGCCGCGTGCAGCGCGGCCTGCAGACGAGCGAGTTCCCGCTCCCGCTCGAGCGTCGTGCCGTCCATGACCTCGAAAGCATGCCAGCCGATCCCCCAGGACGAGATTGAGGGGTGCCCCCTCATGCGCCCGCGCGGGCGTGCGTCGATCCTGCCCGCATGTCGATCTTCCGCACCGCACTCACCGCCGCCGGCGTGGGACTCGCGCTCGGCGCCACGCCCGCGCTGGCTGATGTCACCGACCCGCCCCAGCCGCCGCCACCCGACGTGCGGGTCGTGGAGGGCCGCGCGCTCGTGCGCTTCCTGCCGGGCACCGACGAGGCGACCCGGACGCGCGCGTTCGCGGCGGCGCGGGTCACGGTCTCGCGGACCATGGGGCTCGAGAACGCGTTCGAGGTGTCGTTCCCCGAGTCACGCGATCCGCGCGTCGTCTCGCGCGAGCTAGGGGCGCAGCCCGGGGTCAAGTGGGCCGAGCCCGATGTGTATGGCGAGGTGGCCGGGTGGCCGCTCGAGCATGCGTCGGTCGACCCCCTCGATCCGCTCTTCGGCGACCAGTGGGGGTTGGAGAACGCCGCGTTCCACAACAAGGACATCGACGCCGACCGGGCCTGGGGCATCACCGAGGGCAACCCGGGACCGGTCGTCGCCGTCATCGACTCCGGGGTCGTCTTCGACCACCCGGACCTGGCGGGCGTCATGCACGAGAACCCGGGCGAGAGCCCGTTGCACCTGCGCGCCAACGGCAAGGACGACGACGGCAACGGCTACGTCGACGACTGGCACGGCTACGACGTCGGCGAGGACGACGCCAACCCGACCGACACGACGCCGGCCGGCAGCGACGCGCACAAGCACGGGATGATGGTGTCGGGGATCATCGCGGCGAACGGCAACGAGCAGGGTGTGTCGGGCATCGTGCGGCGGGGCGCGAGCATCCTGCCGGTCAAGGCGCTGAAGGACGACGGGAAGTTCACCGCCGGCCGCGTGGCCGACGCGATCCGCTACGCCGACCGGGCGGGCGCGGACATCGCCAACGTGTCGCTGACGATCGGCGCGTGGACGCACTCGGTGTCGGATGCGCTGTCGGACTCGCCGGGCCTCCTCGTGATCGCCGGCGCCGGCAACGACGGCTACGACCTCGACTGGGGCCACCGTGAGGCATACCCGTGCGAGAACAACCACGTGAACGTGATCTGCGTGGGCTCCCACGAGAAGAACGGCACGGCCTCGCCGTGGAGCAACCACGGCGGCGAGGTCGACCTCGCCGCGCCGGGGGCGGAGATCAAGACCACGGGCTTCAGCGGCTACCTGACCGAGTCCGGCACGTCGCTCGCCGCGCCGCACGTGGCCGGGGTCGCCGCGCTGCTGTACGGGATGAACGACTGGCTGGCGCCGGCGGACCGGGTCGGCGTGCTGGGCGCGCGGGGCGCGCTGCTGAACTCGGTGTCGCACGAGGGCTCGCTGGTGGACCGGGTCTGGACCCATGGCCGCCTGGACGCCTTCGAGGCGCTGCGCCTGCTCAAGCTGCAGCGGCCGGGCGTCACGACGAGCGCGACCGCTGACCAGGTCGACCAGCTCTGGGCTGTGGTCGGCGGCACGATCGCCCACCGCGGGATCAACATGACCCACATCGGTGTCCAGTACCGGGTCAAGGGCAAGCCGGAGACGATGGACGACGTCTGGACGATCAAGACGCGCGACCAGCTCGACTCGGTCGACGGCAAGGTCGGCTTCTCGCTGTCGTTCCTGCAGCCCGGGACGACCTACGAGTACCGGCTCGTGGCGCTGAACCCGTACGGGACCGAGGACGGATCGCCGTGGCGGACGTTCACGACGAAGACGCCGGCGGGGGAGCTCGGCGGGCCGGGCGGCGTCACGAATCCGCCGAAGCCGACGCATTGAGCGAGACGGACCGATGAGTTCCGGCGGTCCCCGGCGTCTCTAGGTGTGACAGACCTCATCGGTGGCCGGCGCCCTTTGCGGGCGCCGGCTCGCCGTCGTTCCCCAGGGAGGAGCGCCGCCATGGACATGCCGCCGATCGTCTCGCCACCGCAGTGGGAAGCCGCGCGCGAGGAGCTCCTGGTCAAGGAGAAGGAGCTGACCCGGGCGCGCGACGCGCTGGCCGCCGCGCGCCGTCGGATGCCGCGGATGTTGGTCGAGAAGGAGTACCGCTTCGAGGGGCCGTCCGGCCCGGTCGGCTTGGCGGACCTGTTCGAGGGCCGCCGGCAGCTGATCGTCTACCGCTTCTTCTACGAGCCGGGCGTGGCCGGCTGGCCGGAGCGCGGGTGCGGCGGGTGCTCGTTCCTGGCCGACCAAGTCGCCCATCTGGCCCACCTGAACGCCCGCGACACCACCCTGGCGTTCGTCTCGCGCGCGCCCCAGCCGTTGATCGAGCGCTGGAAGGAGCGGATGGGCTGGGACATGCCCTGGTACACGCTCACGGACGACTTCGACGCCGACTTCGGCGTCGACGAGTGGCACGGCACGAACGCCTTCTACCGCGACGACGACGGCCGCATCTTCCGCACGTACTTCATCGACAACCGCGGCGACGAGGCGATGGGCAGCACGTGGGCCTACCTCGACATCACCGCGCTGGGGCGCCAGGAGGAGTGGGAGGACTCGCCCGCGGGCTACCCGCAGACGCCGCCGTATCAGTGGTGGAACCTCCACGACGAGTACGGTGCCGCCTCGTGATGGCGCACGTGGCCGGGGTGCCGGTCGAGGAGCTGCT
This sequence comes from uncultured Solirubrobacteraceae bacterium, assembly GCA_964422645.1. GTDB lineage: Bacteria > Actinomycetota > Thermoleophilia > Solirubrobacterales > Solirubrobacteraceae > Capillimicrobium. The sequence continues at coordinate 22,722 of CAYRCB010000016.1, forward strand.
GCCGGCGCTGGCCGGGTTCGGGAGCGCGCTGGTGGTGGCGCGGGCGTGGGTGGCGGTGCGCTTGCGGCGACGGCGGGAGTGAGCGGCCGGGACACGCCCGCCGCTCACTCCCGGAGCGCGCACCGATCCGCCGTCCTACCGCTCGATGAACAGCCGCTCCTTGACGATCATCGCGATCGAACGAGCGTGGTCGCAGTAGTTCTTCTCGTCCTCGTGCAGCGTCTCGGTCATGAACGTCGCCATCTCCGGCGACTGCATGACCCAGGCTGACTCGAGACGGTTCCACCAGGACTCGCATTGCCCCATGTAGGTGTCGTCCATCTGTCCCCGAGCCGCTCGCAGCTCATCGGTGATCGGATCGTCGATCCGGTGCTGATGGATGTACCGGTAACAGCGAATCGCATCGCAGAACAGTCTGACCAGCGATGCGTGGTTCATCAGCCAGTACCGCACACCCTCCTCGTCCGTCAGTCCCTGGGCCGGGCGCTGGAACGAGATCATCTCGACGTACGGGCTCTTCTCCCGGGCCACGAAGCCGTTGTCGGGATTCGGATTGATCTGCGGGTACACCATGGAGAGCCACAGCGACGACCGCTCGAAGTCGACGAACTTCCGCTCGTCATCCACGATATCGGCGAGCGCCTCCTTGCCGTTCGGTGAAGCAAGTGCGTCGACCAAGTCCTGTCGGTTCTCCCACCAGAATTGGTCAACCCCGTCGCAGGGCTCCATGAACCCGCGCCTTCCCTGCACATAGTCGTTGAACGGATCGTCGATCGTGTAACACTGGGCATAGCGTTCGATCTGCAGCGAGCTGCCGTGACCGGCAACGCGCGGGCCGTGCACTTCCTTCATCCAGTGCTGAAACTCTTCCCGTGTCAAGTGTGGCTGCCGCCACAACACGTAGTTCATGGTGATCACGAACGTCCTCCTCGCGTTGTTCCTTGCCGAACAGATGAGACGGAAGCGCTGGCTTCCCGGTGCCAGGCGGCGCTCTCTGCGGCCCCGCCGGGTCGCGGTCTCGCCTAGCGCGCCTTGGCGAACGGGTCATAGAAGGAGCCGGGCTCGAGCGCGACAAGCTGACTGTTCTGCACCTTGTCGAACACCACGCTCGTTGACATCGCACACGACAGACCCGGCGCCTTCGGGGACGTCCCACGCGCCGACAGCGGCGGGTAGATCCCGCCGAGATCGAGATCTTCCACGTCGTCCATGGCCTGTGCGACGGTGGCCCTGGAGATCGTCGGCAGCTTCCTGGCGATCTGCTCGAACGCCCACACCGACGTCCAGGCGTTGATCGCGATGTCCGTACGGTTCGCGGACTTCCCGAACCGATCCATGTCCTGGTTGAATGCAGCGATCCCTGGGAGGTCCTCCGCGGTGGCTGGCTGCGTGAATCCGACCGCGACGACGCCTTCGGCTGCACCGCCGAGCGCCTCGATGATCTGTGGTGTGAGAGCGACGGCGAGAGTGCTGACCTTGACGTCGCTTCGTTGCTGGCGCATCGCGGCAAGCAGCGTTGCTTCGCTGCTTCCCGGCGCATTCACGACGACGCCGTCCACCCCTCCTGCGGTGGCCTTCGCGATCGGCGCGTCGAACTGCGTCTCGCCCCAACCGAAGCCGACGACGGGGCCGGTCGCGACGTTCCCGTTGCGAGCGCCGAGCTCGAAGGCCGCCCTCGCGCTCTCCGAGGTGGCGCCGACGTTGGAGGGATAGATCAATCCGACCTTCGTTGCGCCCGCCGCCGCCACTGCCGGAGCAGTTGCCATGAAAGCGCCCGCGATGCCCGGCCCGAAGCAGTACGCGACCTTGCTGTCACCCGCAACCGGCGTGAGCGGGATCGTTCCGATGGCGGGAACGTCGGCTTGCTCGAGGATGGGAAGCACCGATGCATCCGCTGTCGAGGTCACGCCGACGACCGCGACCGCACCGCTGTCGACGACGGTTCGAGCGCACATCCGCGCGGCATTCGGATCCTGCTTGGTGTCACACGACACGAGGCGTACCGGCCGCCCGTTGATGCCTCCGTGGGCGTTGATGTGCTGAACGCGCGCACTTGCCGCGACCGGCACTTCGGGCAGGCCGCCGCCGCCCGCCTGGGTGGTGTCGCTGATGATCCCGATGACGATCGGCTGACCGCTTGGCGTGGGGGCTGTCGACGTGGAATCGCGTTGCGACGAACCGCAAGCCGTCAGGATTCCGGTCGCAAGCACGAGTGGCGCGACGATCCGAATCGGTGACGGTCTGACCATGTGTGCCTCCGAGTGAACGTGGCCTGCGGGCCGTTCTCATCCGTTCGCGCCGAGGGCTCGGCGCAAGATCGGTCCGTCAAGTGTGAGCCGGCTAGCGCTGGCTTGGTGACGACGACGCTTGGACTACTGGCACTTCGATGCTGCGCGACTTGCGTACGCAAGGACCGACAAGGTGGTCGGCAGCCTAGTGTTGGTGACCGCCGCCAAGCATGAGGCAAATCCAAAAGTTGCGGATGAGTTTGTTGGGGATGCCACAGGCCGAGCTCCTCGAATGGGAAGTCCTTCCATTGGCGCTACTGGCCTCGCTCCCGGTCGCTGACAGTGACGCCTTCGTCTAAAGCTCAATCACGAAGCGTTCGTCTCGACCATGGCCGCCGGCGGCGTCCAGGACCGACAGCTCGGTCGCGACGGCGCGGTAGAGGCGCAGGCCGTCCGCGGCCGTGACGTCCTCCATCGTCCAGCTCGCCAGTCCGGCCGCGAGCGACGCGCGCGAGAACACGGCGAGGCCGTTGGCGTCGTCGACTTGCGCCGCACGAGCGCGGCTGTACACCGCCTGCGCCTCGCCGACCGCCGCCGCGGTGTCGTAGAACACCATGGCGACCTCGGACCGCACGGCGATGTTCCGCGAGTGCACCGCGTCCGGCATGGAGACCCACCAGAACGTGCGGTGATCCTCGGACGCGAACCAGACCGGCGACACCCACGGTCGCCCGTCGGCGTCGGCAGTCGCGAGCGTCATGTACGCGGCGCGGTCGAGCACCGAACGAGCGATGGACGCGAGAGCTCTGCGATCGGGCATACCTTGAGGACCCGCGCGGAGCCCGCGAGTCATCGGTCGTTCGTCGCCCTGAGCTGCGTCCGAGCGCAACGGTCGCGGGCGCAAGCACGCACGCTGACCGGACCAATGCCGATGAGTTCGGACCTCAGAGGCAGCGTGAGCTGACATGCCCAACCGTAAGCCCGTCGCGACGGCCAACCTCGACACGATTCACGGATCGCAGACCGTCCCGCGGAGCCGCCTGGTACGACGAGGATCGCCGAACGTAGCTTCCGCACACCGCACTCCGGCGTCGACGTTCGTCCGGCGACGTCGCGCACCCCGGTCCCGGCCCTCCATGCGACGCAGCTGCCTATCGCGCAGAGCAATAGCGGCCAGGAAATGGCGCTGCGGTTGGGCAGCAGCATTCGCAGTCCGGTCGCTTGTTGCTTCCGGTGCAGTGATGATCAGATCGGCCGACGCGTCTATTGCGACCGCCTGCGGCAAGCCCGAAGGTTGAAGGAGTTGAAGGAGTTGAAACGCACGTCTACACTCGATGACGCATGCTGATTCTGAGCCCCGAGGAGCGCGCGCAAGCGTGGCATGACGCGGTGTCCGCGGCGCCCGACGAGCGCGACTACAAGCGCCGGATCCTCGCCTCGGTCGCCTTTCAAATGGTCGGGTCGGAGCTGAGCCTGTACAGCGACGACTACGCCGCCGCGAGCCGCGACAGCTTCGACCTACTCGAACAGACCGGTCTTATCGGCCGCGACGAACTGCGCCAGGCCTTCGAGGACATTGACGAAGGGCGCGGTACGACGCGCGCGTTCGCCGCGGCCCTCGCTCGCCACCTTAGAGAGGCGTCGACGGTCAAGCGCCTCGGTCGCGCGGAGCGGGAGAGTGCTCGCATGCTGGCCGAGCTCTGGCGGGCGGCCGCGGTGGCCGACGTGGAGGGCGAGGTCGACGACGACAACGACACGTACGTCACGGTCGCCGAAGTCGCCGCGGTCTACGACGTCACGCCCCAGGCGGTCTACAAGTGGATCCACAAGGGCGTCATCGAGGCGCGTGAGCGGCCGGGCGGCTCCTATCGGATCCCGATCAGCGCACTCGAGCGCGACGCGCGGTTCGACATCACCCGTGCGCGCCGGCTGCAGCAGGAACTCGTGCGGCGGCACGAGGATCAGAACGAGATCGAGACGGACGAGATGGTCGCGACCCTCCGCAGCCGGAGGGCACGATCGCGGTAGAGGTCGTGGCGTTCGACGCCACGGTGCTTTCGGGCGCGCTCGTCAAGCCGAACGGCATCAACTTCGAGTTGTTGATTCGGGCGGCCGAAGGCGTTCCGTTCAGCGGTTTCACGACCGACGTCGCCGGCGTCGAGTTCGTGCGCAACGCGCTCGAGGGGTTCGGCGCCGACGGGGCAGCGCGCCGCTACGGGCCGGACGAGATCGAGGAATTCCTCGAGACATTCGCGCCGCTCTTCGACGACGACAACGTGCGCGCGTCGCCGATGGGCCGCGCCCTGACAAACAACCACGCGCTGCACGACATGCCACTTGGCCAGGTCCTTTACGAGCTGACCGGACGCGACGACGAAACCCTGCTCGTGGATCTCGAGTCGCAGCCGACTGTTACCCCGGGACCAAGCGTGAAGCACTTCGATCCGTTCGACCTGCACCTGGCTCTCACGGCTCTGGAGAACGGCGCCGACATCCTCTGCACCTCGAACATGACCGACTACACCATGGACAACATTGGCCCGGTCCGCGTCATGTCGCCCGGCGCGCTCGCGCACGAGTACGGGCTGGGTTAAGCGCCCGGCGAGCACCGCTGCTAGCCCCTCAGGTACCGGACATGGTGCCTTCCCAATCAACGGCGTGTTCGGGGACAAGTTTGTTGCCTCTGTCGGAGCGCCCGTGTCTGCGCACAGCGTGGTCGCCGGAGAACGGCGACGCCCAGCGCCGAGCTGCTTATGGCAGTACCGTTCCGCGGCGGCGGGGGCATGGTCGCCGCCACACACCGCGACTGCGTTTCGCGCGAAGCGATAGTGACCGTCGCGTCGCGTTCTCGCGGCCACCGGAGCAGTGGCGGACGTAACGTCGACTGCGACGACGCGTAGGTACGCCGATCCTTCCGCCGAGGTGTTTCGAGATATCGGCGGTTGGTTCCTTGTCGCCGCGCGCATGGACCCGTGAGGTCGCTACTCCGAAGCAAAGGCGAGGAACTCCGCCTGAGCCCGCCGATTCGCTTCCCAATGTGTCGTAACGCCCGAGGGGCGGGCCCTCTCATCGACGTGAGTCAGCACGAGCTCTCGTTTCGCCCGTGAGATGGCGACGAAGAACTCGGAGAGCGGTTCCCCGCTCCAGAAGAACTCGTGCTCGACGCCAAGGACGATGACCTTCTCGAACTCGAGCCCCTTGCACTTATGGATGTTAAGTATGCGGATGGCGTCGCTCTGCGACAGGCGTCGCATAGCGGCCACCGGATCGCCGTCCGTGGTCAGCTCCCTTCCAAAGACGCGCTTCGTGTCCTCGATGAGGTCATCCAACCGGGAACCCTGCTGGTAGCCCGCCGACAACGCGACCAGCATCGCTCGCGAAATGGTCGTCAAGAGGCGCTCGACCAGTGGTTCCCATGAGGCGAGGAGCGCGGGCTGGAATTCCGCGCTCCGGACCTGCGTACGGCAGTCCTGGATCATCTGCTTCGCCTTGCGGTCGAAGCGAACGGCTGTCTCTTCGAGAACGCTCCCGTGCTGCACGAGCCGCATCAACTCGGTGTACGCCGCGGGCTGGCCGTCTTCCGTGATGACGCGGATGAAGTTGAAGACCAGCGATCCGATGGGCTCAGCGAGGAGGTCCTGAGCGCCGTGCTCATCTCGGTACGGGATCCCCTGCTGCTGAAGCCGCGCGCGGAGCTCCGTTGTGACCGGTCCGGATTGCTGACGCACCAGCACGGCGATCTCAGTGGGCGGCACGCCGTCGCAGAGCCAAGCGTGAATGCGGGCGGAGAGCTCTTCGGCCTCCTCGGTCTGGTCGTTGAAGTGCAGGACGTCGACGCGCCCCTCGTCCCCGAGGAGGTCTTCGGGTGGGCTGGCGGCGTCGGGATCCATCTCCAGGATCATCCGGTTCTGCATCCGACGCAGCCGCGGCGCGGATCGAAAGTTCTGGTACAGCGGCAAGGGCAGGGCGTCGAAGTCGTCGGCGAAGCGCTTGAAGACGCCATCGAGCGCGCCGGCCCACGCCATGATGCGTTGCTTAACGTCCCCGACGGCGGTGAGAGCGGTCCCGGACCCTCGGAATGCAGCGCGCAAGAGGTCGTACTGCGCTGCGGTGGCGTCCTGGAACTCGTCAAGAAACACGTGGCTGTATGTCTGTCGCAGCGCTGGGAGCGTGTAGGGGTTGCTACTCAGGATCGTCAGCGCCAGCTCGATCAGATCGTCGAACGTGATCTGCTCACCAGCGATCCGGTGCTTGGGGTCGATGCAGTAGGCCGCGCTGAGCGCCCGGTCGTCCGTCAAGGCCGGGCGGAAGTTGTCAATTAGGCGCTTCGCGAAGGCATGGAAGGTCAGGCTGTCCAACCGCGCCGCATATCGGTCCCCGGAACGCGCCCTGACGCGGTTGCGCAGGTTGGCTGCAGCGTCGACCTTGAAGCAGATCGCGAGGATCCTCCTCGGGTACCTGCACACCCCCGTTCGCAGAAGGAAGTCCGCGCGTTGCGCGAGCAATTCGGTCTTGCCGGCGCCCGGCCCCGCCGTGACGACAGCATTGCCCGTCACCATGGTCGCCGCCGTGCGGGCATTCGGCTCGAGCAGGATCTCTGGGGCCGGATGCCAGTCTTCCGGACGGATCATTCGGGCAGCGCGTTGAGCACATCGTTGATGCACTGGACGAGCCGTTCGAGCACTCCGGGCAGCGATGTCATCAACGCCTCGTCGGTCATGGCGGCGAGCGCGGTCAAATGTGTCGCCGGCTTGCTTGTCAGCCCGAAGCTCCCGTGGTAGTGAGCGAAGAGCGAGCGAACCTCCGCAGGCAGATGATGCTCGTTCTTGTGCGACTTGCCGAGGACCGAGATGGTGACGGCCTCGTCCGGCTCGTCTGTTTTCACGTTATAGGCAGCGGGATACGCGCGAAGCATCATCAGGTCGAGGTCCACTGGATCCGAGAAGAAGGTCCGGTGCTCCTCGAGCGCCGCGATGGCGCCTTCCTCGTTGAGAGCATCTGAACTGCCGAGTTCCGGGAAGCCGCAGTCCTCATCCCACTTCGGTAGCGCCTCGATGTCATCTTCAGCGAACGTGCCCGGCTTGGCCTTGTTTAGCTGCTTGAGCGCGTTTCGGACCCTTCCCCAGCCGCCCTGGTGACGCCCCGCGTCGAGGTCGATCAGCGTCACGTGCGGTATCTCGAGTTCGTTGAGCAGCCGCCAGAAATGATTCACGTGCCTACCGCCGAGCGGCACGACCGCCACAGAGGCGTCGTCCTCGGCGATTCCCGCCGCCGCAAGCACGCGCGGGAGGACGACGAGCTCGCTGTCGCCCTCGCCGAGTACGACAACGCGCGAGAAGTAGAGCTCGGGAAAGGCCTGGACAGCCTCCGATACGTACTTCGCAGCCTCTTGATCGCTCTCCGGAAGAACGATCCGACGCACCGTTGTCTGTCGTGCGCCGTCAAGGCGAAGGAAGCAGATCGCCTCCGGGGAGACCCTCCGCAACAGCGTAGGGGCGTGCGTGGCGATAAGAGCTTGAGAATCGCCATGCTCGCAGGACGCGCGTAGCTGACGGACGATCCGTCCGAGGTACTGCGGCGACAAGCTGTTCTCCGGCTCTTCGAGCGCCATCACGGTGAGCACCGGCGGCCGCAGCCGGTCAGCGTCCAGAGACGTGTCTTGCCCTGTTAGAACGCGGCGCGCCATCGACTGCCAGGCGAGCACGAGGGACATGTACAGCAGGGACTTCTGGCCGTCGCTCAGCCTGTCGAACGCCAACGACTCGCCGCCGTGCGACGGTGAGAACCTCACCGTGAGCTGACTGAGAACGCCTTCGAGCTCCCCACGGCCGAACGCGATCGTCGGATCACGGAAGAACTGGCCTGTATGCAGCCCCGTCCACTCGGTAGCGAGGCTTACGCCGATACCCGAGACGGTCGTGTTGGCGGTCAGGGCTTTCGTGAGGTCCCTGGTGAGCTCATTGAGCGCCTTGCGCTCCGCCGTCCAGTCCACCGCGCGAAGGAGCCTGCCGAGCAGCGAGGTAGTCGAGAACGAGATGTGATGCCCCGGGTCCCGCTGCGCTGGGAGGTAGTGGACCTCTATGTGCGCGCGATCGTGTCGCGACATCGCGTACCGCTTCGTCGGTTCGTCGTGCTCGTCGACCTCGACGATGTACTCGAGCTTCTCGTCGACAAACCCGTCGGCTTCGAGAGCCCCGGTCAGCCGTATGCGGACGCGTGGAACCCCATCTGCGGCCGTGATCCGCATGTGCGCGAAGTTCGGCGGAACCGACGCGTGCAACTCCTCGTCGCCGGACTCGGGGATCTCGACATCGACCTCGATCCACAGCGTACTGTTCGGGGCCGGCGCTTCACCGAGACCCTTGCTCACTGGTACGTGGAAGTCGTTGGGTCGAAGTTGTCGCTGCCCCAGGGCCGGACTGAAGAGCCTGGCAAGAGCCACCAACACAGCCGTCTTGCCAGCGCCGTTGGGCCCCAGGACGTACGTGACGTCCTCGAGGCAGATCGACGTCGGCTCGGGACCGAAGGACTGGAAGTTGCTCAACCGGAGTCGCGTGATCTTCACTCAACGGACCTTACGTGATCGGGGGTCGCGACGGTTGAGGAAGGTGCCGGGCACGTGACAGTGCGTGACGAGGGACCGAGTCGATCGAAGGTGCTTCAACGGGACACGACGATCAGCAAGACGGTCGCTTAGGCTCGTGCGCGGACCCGGGAGCAGCCATCCGCCGGCTAGCGCTTTCGCGTGAAACGAGCAACTGCGTCAGCACTCACTCGATATCGGCGTCGTGCCGGTATCCCGCATCGTCACACGATGTCGTGCGCTCGTGACGACTCGGCTCGTGTCGACGTGAGCGGCAGACGGCACACTCCCGCCGTTGCGCCACCTCAAGGCCTGTCGCTACGCGATGCAAAGTGCTCCACCACCCGCTCCGCATACCACGCCTCCCAGCCCTCATCGGCCCCCTGCTCCGCGTACTCCTTGTCCAGCCGCACCAGCAGGTACGTCAGCTCGCTCCGCACCGGCACGGCCCCCAGGACCTCCGGCAACTCGGAGAGCCGGACCAGCCAGTCGGCGTACCACGACGCCCAGTCGTCGTCGGCGCCGTCGGTGATGCGGTAGACGCGGTGGTGGGTCTCGGCGGCCTCGGAGAGCAAGGCAGCGACCCGGGAGGCTCGATCGGTCATGCAGGCGATCGTCCGCCCGCGGCGGCCCGGACCGCAACCCGAGCGTCAGCCGGACGACGCCAACGCGCCCGCCCGCCTCAGCCGACCAGCAGCTCCAACAGCGCCTTCTGCGCGTGCCGCCGGTTCTCCGCCTGGTCCCAGATCCGCTGGCGCGAGCCGTACAGCACCTCGGCGGTGATCTCCTCCCCCGGATGCGCCGGCAGGCAGTGCAGCGCAACAGCGTCCGGCGCAGCGTGATCCAGCAACGCGTCGTCGATCCGGTACGGCGCCAACGCGCGGCGGCGCTCGTCCGCGGACGACTCGTCGCCCATCGACACCCACACGTCGGTATACACGGCGTGCGCGCCCGCGACCGCCTCGACCGGATCGCCCACCAGACGCGCGCCCGCGACGGGCGAGAGCTCGTACCCCGGCGGCGACGACACGACGACCTCCACGCCCGCCAAGGCCCCCAGCACGGCCAACGACCGGGCGACGTTGTTGCCATCGCCGACGTACGCGAGCCGCAGCCCCTCCAGACGACCGAAGGTCTCCCGCAGCGTCAGCAGATCGGCCAGCGCCTGGCACGGATGATGCCCCGCGGTGAGCATGTTGAAGACCGGCACCGAAGCAGCAGAAGCGAGCTCCGACACCAACTCATCCGGCCCCGTCCGAATCCCGATCGCGGCCACATGCCGCGACAGCACCAGCGCCGTGTCGCGCGGCGACTCGCCGCGCGAGAGCTGCATCTCGTCCGGCCGCAGCACCAGCGGATGGCCGCCGAGCTCGTAGACGCCGGTCTCGAAGCTGACGCGGGTCCGGGTCGACGGCTTCTGGAAGATCAAAGCGACCGAGCGGCCCGCCAGGGCGCGCGAAGCCAGCGGCTCGCGCTTGAGCTCCAGCGCGCGGTCGAGCAGCGCGGACAGCTCCGAAGCGGACAGCTCGTCGCCGGTGAGGAAGTGACGCGTGGCCATGGGCGAGCGGGCAAGGATACGCGGCCATGCGCGTCGTGACCTGGAACCTCTACCACGGCCGGGCCAAGCAGCCCGCCGGACGTGACCTCCGAGCCGAGTTCGCCGCCGCGCTCGCCGCCTGGGACTGGGACTTCGCGCTCCTCCAAGAGGTCCCGCCCTGGTGGCCACCCCACCTGCCCGGCGCCGACCACGCCACCGCGCTCACCTCGCGCAACGCGCTCCTGCCCCTCCGCAAGGCGATCGCGACCCGCTGGCCCGATCTCATCAAGTCCAACGGCGGCGGCGCCAACGCGATCCTGGTCCGCCGCAATCGGATCGAAGCGCACGCCCGCCTGCGCCTGCGCTGCTGGCCGGAACGGCGCGTCGTCCACGCCGTCAAGACGAGCGGGCTCTGGGTCGCCAACCTCCACGCGCAGGTCCACTCCGACGAGCGCGCGCATGCCGACAGAGAAAAAGCCGCCGCCGCGGTGCGCCGCTGGGCCGGCGACGCCCCGGCGATCCTGGGCGGCGACTTCAACGTGCGCACGCCGCGCGCCGACGGGTTCGTCCACGCCGGCGGCCGCGGCGTCGACCACGTGCTCGTGCGCGGGCTCGAGCCGGTCGGCGTCGAGGTGCCGACGCGCGGGCCGCTCTCCGATCACGCGCCGGTGATCGTGACCGTGGCGAGCCGGGGAAGGATCATGCGCCCGGATGCGTCACGCTAGGCATATGAGACGCACGCTCCTTCCCTTCGTCGCCGTGCTCGCGCTCGTCGCCGCCGGCTGCGGCGGCGACGACGACGATTCCGGTTCGGCCACCACCGCAGCTCCCGCCGCCACCGCCCCGGCCCCCGCCGCCGAAGGCACCGACACCGCGGCGGCCGGCGAGGTCGTGACCGTCGACATGAAGAACATCCAGTTCTCGCCCAAGGACATCACCGTCAAGGTCGGCCAGACCGTCAAGTGGGTCAACCAGGACTCCGTCGACCACGACGCGGTCGCCGAGAAGGGCGCCGACTTCAAGTCCGACCAGTTCGGCCAGGGCGGCACCTTCGAGTGGACGGCCGACAAGGCCGGGAAGGTCGACTACGTGTGCACGCTGCATCCCGGCATGGTCGGGACGATCACCGTGCGCTGACCCTGGAGGCACCACGCGCGGCGCGGCACGGCTGCCGCGCCGCACCTGGGGGCGCCCTCCTCAATCCGACCGCAGCCCGAACCCGCGCATCATCAGCAGCGCCCGCTCGCCGAAGCTGCCGGGCTTGGGCAGCACCCCGAGCTGGACCCCCGATTCGTACGCGTCGTAGAACGCGCGGATCCGCCACAGCAGGGCCGCGTCCGCATCCACCTCGCAGTAGAGCAGCGCGTACACCGACAAGGGCCGCTTCGTCGCCGGCAGCCGGTGATGCTCCCCGCGATGGGTCCCGGTCACCCGGCACGGCGCGGCGACGAAGCGACCGTCGGTGAGCCGCTCGCCCGCCCGCTGCACCTGCACGTCCGGGAACGCCGCCCACAGACGCGCGGCATGCGCAGCGAGCGCGTCGAGCCCCGTGAGCGGCCCGTCGGAGAGCGGATCCTCGTAGTGGACATCCACGGCGCAGCAGCCGGCGAACGCCGCGGGATCGTGGCCCGACAGCGCGGACTGGAACCGGTCGATGAGCTCGTCGGCGGCGCTCACGCGGACCGCGCCGCCAGGTCGGCCAAGCCGTCCATCGGCGACGACGCCTCCGCGTAGCGTCGGCGCGGGATGCGGCCGGCCGAGAGCGCCAGGCGCCCCGCCTCGACCGCCCCGCGGATCGCGCGCGCCATCGTCACGGGATCCTGCGCGCGCGAGATCGCGCTTGCGCACAGCACGCCGTCGCAGCCGTGCTCCATCGCCAGCGCCGCATCCGACGCGGTGCCGATGCCGGCGTCGAGGATCACCGGCAGCTCGGTCTGCTCGCGGATCAACCGCAAGTTGTACGGGTTCGCGATCCCCATGCCCGAGCCGATCGGCGACCCGGCCGGCATCACCGCCGCGCAGCCGACGTCCTCCAGCCGCCGCGCGAGCACCGGATCGTCGGTCGTGTACGGCAGCACGACGAAGCCGTCGGCGACGAGCTCCTCGGCCGCGGCGACGAGCTCGACCGCGTCGGGCAGCAGCGTGCGCTCGTCGCCGATGACCTCGAGCTTGACCCAGTCGGTGTCGAACGCCTCGCGCGCGAGCCTCGCCGTGGCGACCGCGTCGCGCGCGGTGAAGCAGCCCGCGGTGTTGGGCAGCAGCTCGACGCCCGCCGCATCGAGGACGTCGACGAGCGAGCCGCGCGCCGCCGGATCGATCCGCCGCAGCGCGACGGTCACCAGCTCGGTCCCCGACGCCTCGATGGCGGCCGACAAGAGCTCCAGCGACGGGAAGCCGCCGGTGCCGAGGATCAACCGCGAGCGCAGCTCGCGACCGGCGATGACGAGCGGACGATCCGCGATCACGGCCCTAGCCCCCCTGCACCGCGGTGACGATCTCGACCGCCGCGCCGTCGGGCACCGCCGTCTCGTCCCAGGCGCCGCGCCGGACGACCTCGCCGTCGATCGCCACCGCGACGCCGCGCCCGCCGGCGGGCACACCGAGCTCGGCGACCAGCTCGGCGACCGTCACCCCCGTCAGCTCGCGCTCGTCTCCGTTGACTCTGATCATGCGTGCACCTCCACGCGGTCGAAGCGGGCGGGATCGCAGGCCTCCAGCTGCGGGCGGGCCTCGGCGGAGCGCTCCCCGGTCAGCAGGTCGGCGACGAGGTCCGCGGTCAGCGCCGACAGCAGCACGCCGTCGCGTCCATGGCCGCAGGCGAGCAGGACGCCGTCGCGCTCGCCGATGAGCGGCAGCGTGTCCGGCGTGACGGGCCGCAGGCCCGCGAGCGTCTCCTCGATCTCCAGCTCGAAGACGCCCGGCACGAGCTCGGCCGCGTCGCGCAGGAGCTCGTAGACCCCGCCGGCGGTGACCGTCGTCTCGTACCCGCGCTCCTCCATCGTCGCGCCGAGCACGTAGCGGCCGTCGGCGCGCGGCACGAGGTAGACCTGCGAGAAGCGCAGCGTGCGGGACAGCAGCCCCGGACCGGCGGGATCGCGCAGCCGGACGACCTGCCCCTTGAGCGGCCGCACCGGAACGGCCGCCAGCTCGCCGCTCCAGGCGCCGGCGGCGAGCACGACCTTCCGCGCCCGGACCACCTCGCCCGACGCCAGCGAGACCTCGCCGGCCGCCACCCGCACGACCCGCTCGCCGGCGCGGACGGCGTCGCCCAACAGCGCGCGCAGCCCGGCGACGACGCGGCGCGGATCGACGGAGTGGTCGCCCCGGACCTCCAGCGCGGCGCGCAGGGTCGGCGCGAGCGCCGGCTCCAGCCGGCGGGCCTGGCTGGGCAGCAGCCGCGTGACCTCGAGGCCGAGCCGCTCGCGGAACGCCGCCTCCCGATCCAGCGCCTCCGCCTCGTCACGATCGCGACCGAGCAGGAGCGTGCCGACGTCGCGCAGCCGCGGGTCGATCCCCGACGCCTCGCCGAGCTCGCGCGCGGCCGACGGCCAGCGCCGCGCGGCGGCGAGGCCGAGGTCGAGCGCTCGGGCGCCGGCCTCGCCGAACTGGGCCTCGGAGACCGGCGCGAGCATGCCGGCGGCGACCGGCCAGGCCACGCCCTCGCGGTCGCCGGCCTCGAGCACGACGACGTCCAGACCGCGCTCACGCGCGCGCCAGGCGGCGAACAGCCCGACGAGACCGCCGCCCACGACGGCCACATCCCTCTCGATTGCGTCGGTCGGAGTCATCTTGGCTCCCTGCGCCGGCATGACCCGGATCAGGTTCTGACGGTCGGCGGCCGCGGTGCCGCCCTCTCAGCCCGCGATGGGCTCCCGTTGCGACACATGCTAGTGGCCGTACCCTGGATCGCGTGGACCGCCGTGCGCGCCTGAGCACTGCCAGCCTGTACTTCATCGCCGACGCCCAGCCGGGCGGGCGGCCGCTCGCCGACGTGCTCGGCCCGGCGCTGGAGGGCGGCGTCGATCTCTTCCAGCTGCGCGACAAGACCGCCTCCGACGAGGAGATCCTCGCCGCCGCCGCGGTCGCGCGCGAGCTGTGCGCCGCGGCCGGAGCGCTCTTCTTCGTCAACGATCGCCCCGAGCTGGCCGCGGCCGCCGACGCGGACGGCGTCCACGTCGGCCAGGACGACGCCTCGGTCGCCGCCGCCCGCGCGATCGTCGGCCCCGACCGGCTCATCGGCCAGTCGACCCATGCCCCGGAGCAGATCGACGCCGCGGTCGAGGCCGACCTGATCGGCGTCGGGCCGATCCACGCGACCCCGACGAAGCTCGGCCGCCCGAGCGTCGGCCTCGGGCTCGTCCGCTACGCCGCCGCCCATGCCCGCCAGCCGTGGTTCGCGATCGGCGGACTCGACACGACGAACGTCCCCGCGGCGGTCGACGCGGGCGCGTCCCGCATCGCCGTCGTCCGCGCGATCGCCGATGCCGCCGATCCGCGGGCGGCCGCAGCCGACCTGCGGGAGCTGCTCGGCGCGCGACCGGCGGAGGTGTCGTGAGCAACGACGACGACGCCCTGCGCCGCGGCTACGCCCGCAGCCGCGAGAACGCGGACGCGATCCGCGCCGCGCTCGTCCCACTGCACCCCGGCGAGCGCACGACCTCGCTCACGGTCGCGGTCGTCGTCGCGGTGCTGCTGGCGATCGCCGTCACCGTCGGCGCCCTCACCACCGAGGACCTGCGCGAGAAGGGCGGCACGATCCCGTTCGGCATCTTCCTGAGCGGGGTCCTGCTGTTCGTCGCGTGGGGGATGTGGCACACGCGCTACTGGGCGGTCCTGGCCTTCGAGGCCTTCCTGTGGTTCCAGATGATCATGACCGCGCTGGCCCTCGTCGTCGCGTCCAGCTGGGTCGCGTTCGTCCTCTGCATCGTCCTCATCGGGCTGAGCGGCTGGCTGTCGTGGAAGCTGATCCGCGTCATGGCGCGCATCCAGGCCGCCGATCGCCAGGACCACGAGCCGGCGTAGCCGCCCTTCTAGACTCCCGCGCTGCCATGGCTTCCTCCTCGTTCGACACGATCGTCATCGGCTCGGGCCCCGGCGGGTACGTCGCCGCCGTCCGCGCCGCGCAACTGGGCATGAAGACCGCGGTGGTGGAGAAGGACACCATCGGCGGGCGGTGCCTGAACTACGCGTGCATCCCGGCCAAGGCCGTCCTGCGCGTGGCCGACGTGCTGAGCGAGGTGCGCGAGGCCGACGAGTTCGGCATCAAGGTCGCCGAGCCCGAGATCGACTACGACGCGGTCATGGGGCGCCGGGAGAAGGTCATCACGACGCTGACCGGCGGCGTGGCGGGCCTCATGAAGAAGAACAAGGTCGAGGTCATCGAGGGCGAGGCGCGCCTGGCCGGCGCGGGCAAGGTGGCCGTCGGCGACGACGTCCACGAGGCCAAGCACATCATCCTGGCGACCGGCAGCGTGAAGAAGCCGATCCCGGGCGCGTCCTTCGGCGGCCGCGTGATCGGCACCGAGGAGGCCTGGGCGCTGCCGCAGCTGCCCAAGTCGATCGCGGTCGTGGGCGCCGGCGCGTCGGGCGCCGAGATCGCCTCCGCCTACGCGCGGCTGGGCGTCGAGGTGCTGCTGTTCGAGGCGCTGGATCGGGTGCTGCCGACCGAGGACGCCGACATCTCCAAGGTCGCCGAGCGCGGCCTGAAGAAGCAGGGGATGCAGATCTTCACCAAGACGTTCGTGGAGAACGTCAAGAGCGGCGACAGCAGCGTCACCTTCACCTACGGCGACCAGCAGGGCGAGGTCGACTGGCTGATCATCGCGGCCGGCCGCGGCCCCGACGTCGACGCGCTGGGCCTGAAGGACGCCGGCGTGGAGATCGCCGACAACGGCCTCATCAGGGTCGACGGGGCGCTGCGCACCACCGCGCAGGGCATCTGGGCGATCGGCGACCTCGTCCCCGGGCCGGCGCTGGCGCACAAGGCCTCCGACGAGGGCATCATCGCCGTCGAGGACGCCGCCGGGCTGAACACCCACCCGCTGGAGCACGTCGACATCCCGCGCGCGACCTTCTGCACGCCGAACGTCGCGAGCTTCGGCCTGACCGAGGCCCAGGCCAAGGAGGCCGGCCACGACGTCGTCGTCGGCAAGGTCCAGTACGGGGCGGTCGGCGCCGGCACGGTCTACGGCGACCGCACCGGCCTGATCAAGATCGTGGGCGACAAGCAGTACGGCGAGCTGCTCGGGGGCCACATCGTCGGCGCCAAGAGCACCGAGATGATCCAGGAGCTCGTCAACGTCAAGGCGCTCGAGGGCGGCTACCCCGAGATCGCGCGCATGGTCCACGGCCACCCGACCCTGTCGGAGGCGGTCATGGAGGCCGCACGTGCCGCTGACGGTTGGCTCATCCACGGCTGAGCGGCGACCGACCTTCCTCTACGACCTCGCGTCGCCGAGCTGCTGGCTGGTCGCCGAGCGGATCCTCCAGGTGATGCCGGTGGCCACGGAGTGGGTGCCGGTCCACCTGGACGGCACCCACCCGCGCGAGGGCGACGGGTTCCGCTGCGCCGAGGAGGAGCGCATCTGGCGTGAGCGGATCGAGCTGCGGGCCGCCGAGCTGGCGCTGCAGCCCGTCCGCTGGCCGCGCGAGGTGCCGTTCGACTCGGCGTTCGCGATGCGCGCGGCGACGTTCGCCAAGGGCACCGGCCGCGCCGTCGCGTTCTCGCTGGCCGCCTTCCGCCAGGCCTGGTGCGGCGGCCGCTCGCTGGCCGACCAGGACTCGGTCCTCATCGCCGGCGCAGCCTGCGAGCTGCATCCCAAGGCGCTGCTGAAGGGCGCCGAGCTGCGCTCCACCCACGCGGCGCTGGAGCGGGCCAGCGCCGACGTGACCGCGGTGCCGGCGATCGTCCTGCCCGACGGCGAGACGTTCATCGGCGAGGACGCCCCCGAGCGCGCGGCGGTGGCCGCCGCCCCGCTGGCGGGATGAGAGCGAACCGCCGGCTGCGCGTCCTCCACGGCCGCGGCAGCCGGCTGCCGGCCTGGTTGGCGGGGCCGGGCGCGGTCGACCGCATCGAGATCGTCGAGATCGAGACCGCCGAGACGATCCTGTTCTGGGATCGCGAGCCGCGCGAGGCCGCGAAGATGGTCCGGGCGCTGCGCGCCGATCTCGTCGCGCTGGAGGTCGAGGACTTCCTGGCGAAGTGGTCGGCGACGGTGCCCGAGGACGACTGACGCTGCAAGGCTCAAGGTTCGGGCCGCTTTGGCCGATGCGCGTCGCGCATGGATGCGCCCGAGCCCGAGCCGCGCCTGGTGACCGAGTCGTCCGGAGACGTCCTGTCGCGCCTGGCTCCCTCCCTGGAGATCCGCTTCGTCTCGCCGGCGTGCCGCGCGCTCACGGGCTACGAGCCCGCGGAGCTCGTCGGCCGCCGCGCGGACGAGCTCCTCATGCCCGAGGACCTGCCGGCGCTGCGCAGCGCCGGCGCGCGGATGGAGCGCGAGGGGTCGGTCACGATCGTGTGCCGCGTGCGCCGGCGTGACGGGCGGACCGTGTGGTTCGAGTCGACGATCGCCCCGATCCACGACGCCGCCGGACGCCTCACCGAGCTGGTCTGCGTCTCGCGCGACGTCACCGCCCGCAAGGCCGCCGAGCTGCAGCTCGCCCACCAGGCGATGCACGACGCGCTCACCGGCCTGCCCAACCGCGCGCTGTTCCTCGACCGCCTCGACCACGCGCTGCGCCGCCGCACCCGGCGCGGCACCGGGGTGCTCGCCGTCCTCTTCCTCGACGTCGACCGCTTCAAGGTCATCAACGACTCGCTCGGCCACGACGCCGGCGACCGACTCCTGGTCGACGTCGCCGGCCGTCTGGACGCCGCGCTGCGACCGGCCGACACGGTCGCTCGCTTCGGCGGCGACGAGTTCACCATCCTCTGCGAGGACGTCGCCGGCGAGCTGGAGGCGGTCGCGATCGCCCAGCGCGTCATCGACCTGTTCGAGGAGCCGTTCGACGTCGACGGACGCGAGCTGTTCCTGACGACCTCCGTCGGCGTCGCGCTCGCCGCCGGCTCGCGGCCCGCGCCGCGCCGGCCCGAGGACCTCATCCGCGACGCCGACGCGGCGATGTACCGCGCCAAGGAGCGCGGCAAGGCGCGCTACGAGCTGTACGACGCCGCGATGCGCGAGCAGGCGCTGCGCCGGCTGGAGCTCGAGAACGCGCTGCGCCGCGCGATCCGCCGCGACGAGCTGCGCCTGCACCTGCAGCCGCAGATCGCGGTCACGGGCGGGGCGCTCGTCGGCTTCGAGGCGCTCGTGCGCTGGCAGCATCCCGAGCGCGGCCTGCTCGGCCCGGCCGAGTTCATCCCGCTGGCCGAGGAGACCGGGCTGATCGTGCCGATCGGCGAGTGGGTCCTGCGCCGGGCCTGCGAGGAGGCCGCGCGCTGGGCGCCCGGCGAGCTGCTCGTCTCGGTGAACGTCTCCGCCCGGCAGCTGGCGCAGGCCGACTTCGTCGACGTCGTCGCGAGCGCGCTGCGCGACAGCGGGCTGACGCCGGGCTCGCTCTGCCTGGAGCTGACGGAGTCCGCGGTGATCGAGAGCGGGCCGGCGACGCTGACGACGCTGCACGGCCTGAAGGCGCTCGGCGTGCGGCTGGCGATCGACGACTTCGGCACCGGCTGGTCGTCGCTGGGCCACCTGCGCCGATTCCCCCTGGATCTCCTCAAGCTCGACCGCTCGTTCGTCAGCGGGCTGGGCACCGCGCCGCAGGACACGTCGATCGCGGCGGCGATCATCTCGCTGGCCCACGCGCTCGGCCTGACCACGGTCGCCGAGGGGATCGAGACCGACGAGCAGCTGGCGATGCTGACGTCGCTGGGCTGCGACCTCGGCCAGGGCTACCTGATCGGGCGCCCGGCGCCGCGCGAGAGCTTCGACGGGCTGCTCGACGCGGCCCTTGACTTCAACTCGACTTGAAGTCGTAGGGTCGCCGTCTCCGTTCCCGAGACGAAGCGAGACCGCCCATGCACGCCATCCGCCAGCGGGCCTTCGGGACCGCCGAGGAGCTCCGCTACGAGGAGATCGCCGATCCGCTGCCCGCGGCGGGCCAGGTGCGCATCGCCGTGGCCGCCGCCGGCGTGCACCTGCTCGACGTGGCGATCCGCCAGGGATTCGACGGCGGGCCGTTCCCGCCCCCGGCGCTGCCGATGACGCCCGGGCGGGAGGTCGCCGGGCTGATCGACGCCACCGGGCCGGGCGTGGACGAGCGCTGGCTGGGCCGACGGGCCGTCGCCCACCTGGGCGCAGCCGGCGGCGGATACGCCGAGCTCGCCCTCGCGGGCGCCGACGACCTCATCGAGCTGCCGGACGGCCTGCCCGCCGAGGACGCGGTGGCGATGGTCGGCACGGGCCGCACGACGATGGGCGTGCTCGACGTGGCGTCGCTGCGCGCCGACGACGTCGTGCTGGTCACCGCGGCGGCCGGCGGCATGGGGAGCCTGCTCGTGCAGGCGGCGCGCAACGTGGGCGCGGTCGTGATCGGCGCCGCGGGCGGAGCCCGCAAGGTCGCGCGCGTGCGGGAGCTGGGGGCCGACGTCGCCGTCGACTACACGCAGGTCGGTTGGGCCGAGGAGGTCCTGGCGGCGCTCGGGGAGCGAGCGGTCACCGTCGTGCTGGAGAGCGTCGGCGGAGAGGTCGGACGCGCGGCGCTCGGGCTGCTGGCGCCCGGCGGGCGGATCGTGCTGTTCGGCGGGTCCTCCGGCGCGATGACCGAGCTGACGACCGACGACCTGTACGCGCGCGGCGTGAGCGCCGCGGTGGCGATCGGGCCGCGGCTGCTGGCGCGACCGGGCGGCCTGCGTCCGCTGGCCGAGCGCGCGATCGCCGCGGTGGCGGCCGGCGAGCTGATCCCCGCGACCCACCGCTTCGCGCTCGAGGACGCGCCGGCCGCACACACGGCGCTGGAGGGGCGGGCGACGATGGGCAAGGTCGTGTTGGTGCCGTAGCTAGCGTCCCACCACGTGAGGTCCTCGCTGCTCGCCGCCCTGCCGCTGCTGCGCTGCCCGGTATGCGCGGGGGCGCTGGGCCCGGCCGGCTCGGCCGTGCGCTGCGGCGCCGGCCACGCCTTCGACGTCGCGCGCCAGGGGTACCTGAGCCTGCTGAGCGGCGCGGGCGCGGCCGGCGGCGACACCGCGGAGATGGTCGCCGACCGCGCCACGGTGCTCGGCGCGGGCCACTTCGAGCCGCTCGCGTCGGCGGTGGCCGAGGCGGCGGGCTCGAGCGGCGCCGCGGCGACGCGCGCCGGCGGGGACGCCACGACGCCCGGGGACGTCGCCGGCGCCGGCGCTGCGGCGAGCGAGGCCATCGTCGACGTCGGCGCCGGCACCGGCTCCTACCTCGCCCACGTGCTCGACCGCCGCCCCGGCGCGATCGGGATCGCGCTCGACGTCTCGCGCCACGCCCTGCGCCGCGCCGCACGCGCGCACCCGCGCATGGCCGCGGTCGGCGCCGACGTGTGGCGGACCCTGCCGCTGCGCGACCGCGCGATCGCCACCGCGCTCTGCGTCTTCGCCCCGCGCAACGGACCGGAGCTGCGGCGCGTGCTCACGCCCGGCGGCACGCTCGTCGTCGCCACGCCGGCGCCCGACCACCTCGCCGAGCTCGTCGAGCCGCTCGGCCTGCTCGGCGTCGACCCGCGCAAGGACGAGCGCCTGGCCGAGCGGCTGGCCGGCGGCTTCGAGCTGGAGCGCCGCGAGCGCTGCACGTGGACGATGACGCTCGACCACCCCGCCGCCCGCGCGCTGGCCGGCATGGGCCCGAGCGCGTTCCACGGCCCGATCGACGTCACGACGCTCCCAGACCCCGTCACGGTCACCGGCTCCGTCACCGTCGCGGTCTACCGCTCCACGTGAGATCGGCGGATCCGCCCCGCTCGGCGGGGCGAATCCGCCATCCTCCTGGGCGACGGAACCTCTTACCGCTGCTCGTAAGGCACGATCGTCGTGTTCGGCGCCGGATTGGGGTCAACGCGGATGCCCGGCGGCGACTGGCTCGTGTCGACGAACAGGCACAGCGCGTGCTCGGCGTCGTCGCCCGGCACGCACGTCCGGTAGAGGTCCTCGCCGAAGCGCAGCGAATCGGCCTGCTCGATGTTGCGCCGATACTGGTCGTAGCGGTCCTCGGGCCGGTGCGCGACCCAGCGGCGGACGGCCAGCGACTGGGCCGAGAACGCCTCGCGCTCGGCGTTCAGCGCCGTCCGGTGGCCGATGCCGAAGCCCACGAGGATCGCCGTGGTCGCGACGAGCGCGCCCGTGCCCGCGCGGTCGGCGGCGACGACCCGCGGGAGGTCGGGCCGCCAGCGGCGCACCACCAGCGCGAGCAGGACCCCCGCCGCCGCCACGGCGACGAGGTTGAAGAACGTCGCGAGCAGCAGCGCCGGGAACCAGTCGGGGCCCGAGCCGGCGATCGGCAACTCGTGCAGGAGCACCGTGTCGACGACGGTGAGCGCGGCGAACGTCGGCCACTGCCACGCTCCCCGCAGGCGCCAGCGCAGGCGCCTGAGCCAGACGCGCTCCATCGCCGCCGAGGATACGCCGGCCGCAACCAGACGGTCGGGGGGTGTGGGACGCCCGGGCCGCGGGGTATCCTGGCGCCAGCCCGGCGCGGCCCGCGGCGATCCCGCAACCGCGCGAGAAGGAGCCGGACGGAGATCCCGCTTCCGGCCCGGACCAGGGAGAACGATGGAGATGGCGACCGAGACCGCTCACGTAGCGCACGAAGCCGCGGCGGAGCAGCTCACCACGGACGATCGGGTCGCGCTCCTGCGCTTCATGCTGCTCATGCGCACGATCGAGGCGCGGGCGCTGACGCTCTACCGGCAGGGCAAGGTGCCGGGCTCCTTCTACGACGGCTACGGCCAGGAGGCGGTGTCGGTCGGCGCGGCCTTCGCGATGGCCGCCCAGGATCGGCTGTGCGTCCTGCATCGGGACCTCGGCGCGCACCTCGTCCGCGGCGTCGAGCCCGCCCGCATCTTCGGCCAGTACATGGGCCGCGCGGGCGGCGTGACCGGCGGACGCGACGGCAACGTCCACTTCGGCGACCCGGCCGTCGGCTGCGTCGGGATGGTCTCGATGCTGCCCGACATGATGCTCGTCGCCAACGGCATGGCGATGGCGTTCAAGCTGCGCGGCGAGCAGCGCTGCGCGCTCACGTGGTTCGGCGACGGCTCCACCTCCCGCGGCGACTTCCACGAGGCGCTCAACTGGGCGGCGGTCCAGCGGCTGCCGGCGATCTTCATCCTCGAGAACAACCAATACGCGTACTCGACGCCGACCGCGCTCCAGTACGCGGTCGACCCGGTCCAGCGCGCCGCCGCCTACGGGATCGAGGGCGAGACCGTCGACGGCAACGACGTCGAGGCGATGTTCGACGTCGTCCGCCGCGCCCGTGACCGCGCGCTCGGCGGCGGCGGCCCGACGCTCATCTCGGCGGTGACCATGCGCATGCACGGCCATGCCGCCCACGACGACATGCGCTACGTCCCCAAGGAGCTGCTCGAGACCTGGGCGCAGCGCGACCCGATCGACCGCCAGGCGCGCCGGGTCGAGGCGCTCGGCGTCGACGTCGAGGCGCTGCGGGCCGAGGTCGAGGCCGACGTCGAGGCGGGCGTGCAGGAGGCGCTGGCGATGCCGATGCCCGACCCGGCGACGGCGACCGACGGCGTCTTCGCCGACGAGGCCGTGCCGCTCGGGGACGGCCAGGCGCCGTGGTCGGGGTGGACGCGATGAGCGCCGTCGCGGAGGGCACGCGCACCCTCAGCTACCTCCAGGCGATCTCCGACGCCCTGCGCGAGGAGATGCGCGCGGACGAGCGCGTCCTGCTCATGGGCGAGGACATCGGCGAGTTCGGCGGGGCGTTCAAGGTCACCGACGGCTTCCTCGCCGAGTTCGGCGCCGAGCGCGTGATGGACACGCCGCTGGCCGAGTCGGCGATCGTCGGCAGCGCGGTCGGCGCGGCGGTCGTCGGGATGCGGCCGGTCTGCGAGATGCAGTTCTCCGACTTCGTCGCCTGCGGCTTCGACCAGCTCGTCAACGTCGCCGGCAAGATGCACTACCGCCAGGGGCTCGCCGTGCCGATCGTGGTGCGGCTGCCGACCGGCGGCGGCTTCTCGGGCGGCCCGTTCCACTCGCAGAACCCGGAGGCGTGGTTCATGCACGCGCCGGGGCTGAAGGTCGTGGCGCCGTCGACGGCGCAGGACGCGAAGGGCCTGCTCATCGCGGCGATCCGCGACCCCAACCCCGTCGTCTACTGCGAGCACAAGCACCTCTACCGCCGCGTGAAGGGCGAGGTCCCGGAGGGCACGTACGAGACGCCGTTCAAGGCCCGCATCGCCCGCGACGGCGACCAGCTCGTGGTCATCGCCTACGGCGCGATGGTCCACACCGCGCTGGAGGCGACCGCCGAGCTCGACGGCGTGCGGGTGCTCGATCTGCGCTCGCTCGTGCCGCTCGACGAGGAGGCGATCCTGGAGTCGGTGCGTGCCTGCTCGAAGGTGGTGATCCTCGACGAGGCCAACGACACGTGCGCGGCCGGCGCCCAGGTGGCGTCGCTCATCGCCCACCGCGGGTTCGAGGACCTCGACGGGCCGGTCGTGCGGGTGTCCACCCCCGACACGCCGATCCCGTTCTCCCCGCCGCTGGAGCAGGCGCTGCTGCCGTCGGTCGACCGCGTGCGGGAGGCGTGCGTTGAGCTCCTCGCGTACTGAGACCGCCGTCGTCGACATCACGATGCCGCAGATGGGCGTGTCGGTCGCCGAGGGCACGGTGATCGGCTGGTCCAAGCAGGTCGGCGACTGGGTCGCCCAGGACGAGCCCGTGCTGGAGGTCTCGACCGACAAGATCGACACCGAGGTCCCCTCGCCGGCCAGCGGACGGCTGACCGAGATCCTCGTGGAGGTCGGCACGACGGTCGACGTCGGCACGGTGCTCGCGCGGATCGCGACCGACGCGAGGCCGGGCGAGGCGCACGTGAGCGAGGCGGAGCGTCGATCCGGTGCGGCGGCCGCACCGAGCGCGCCGCGCGGCGACGCGGACGCGGCGCGCGCCGCGGAGCCGACCCCGGCGCCCAGCGCCGCGCCGACGGACGCGGGCGCGCGCTACTCCCCGGTCGTGCAGCGGATCGCCGCCGAGCACGGGATCGACCTCGCGACGGTCGAAGGCACCGGACGCGGCGGGCGCGTGCGCAAGCAGGACGTGCTGGCTGCCGTCGAGCGCGGCGCCGCCGCAGCGCCCGTCGCGCCGACCGACGCCGAGCCGCCGCTGCACATCGAGTCGCCGTACCGGCCCGAGCCCGCCACGGCCGCGCCCGCGCCCGGCGAGGCCGAGCCCTCCGGAACGCTCTCGCGCATGCGCCGCACGATCGGCGAGCACATGAAGCGCTCGCTGGAGACCGCGGCGACGTGCACGACCTGGATCGAGGTCGACTTCTCGCGCGTCGCGGCCGAGCGCGCACGGCTGGGCCTGACCGCGCTGCCGATCGTCGCGCGCGCCACCGTCGACGCGCTGCGCGAGCACCCGGCGCTCAACGCGACGCTCGACGGCGACGCCTACACGCGCTACGACGACGCGGTCCATCTCGGCATCGCGGTCTCGCTCGGCGACGAGGGCCTGATCGTCCCGGTGATCCGCGACGCGCAGGACCTCTCCGCCGAGGGCCTGGGCCGCGCGATCCGCGACGTCGCCCGCCGCGCCCGCGCCGGCCAGCTGCAGCCCGACGAGGTCCGCGGCGGCACGTTCACGATCACCAACCCCGGCCAGTTCGGCTCGATCATGGCCACGCCGGTCATCAACCAGCCGCAGGTCGGCATCCTCGACGTCGAGGCGATCGTGAAGCGTCCGGTGGTGATCGAAGGCGACGCGATCGCCGTGCGCCCGATCTGCATCCTCGGCCTCTCCTGGGACCACCGCGCGCTCGACGGCGTGCTGGCCGCCCAGTTCCTGGCGACGATCAAGCGCCGGTTGGAAGCGCTCTAACGTGCGGGGACGACGTGGACCTGGTAGCGGGCCAGGTCGACGTCGCCGGTGACCAGGCTCAGCCCCTCGCATTGCGCCTGGGCGACGAGCATCCGGTCGAACGGGTCGCCATGGTGCATCGGGAGCGCCCCGGCACGCTCAGTGTGTTCCCAGGTCACGGGGAGGACGTCGATGTCAGCGTCGACGACGAACTGCCGCAGATCGCCGCGGACGCTGAGCTTGCCCTTGGCCTGCTTGATCGCGATCTCCCACGGCGTGACGACGCTGATGCAGACCTCGGAATCGCCACGTTCGATCAACGCGCGCGTCCGATCGGCGAGCGGTGCTCCTGTGGCGAACCACAGGAGCGTGTGCGTGTCGAGGAGCAACCTCACTCGTCGTCGTCGTCCAGGAGCCCGCGCTCCGCGAGGTACTGACGCATCGGGTCGGTGGGCGACCAGGTGGTCATCTCACGCTCGAGCTCCGGGTCGGGCGCATCCCAATCCGGCGCGAACCAGATCTTGCCCTTCATCGCGCCATACCCGGGCCGCTTCTTCGGCTTCTCCTCGATCGCGACCAGCCGCGCCGCGGGCTTGCCGTTGCGCGCGATGACGATCTCCTCCCCGGCGGCGGCGTCGTCGACCAGCCGCGAGAGATGGGTCTTCGCCTCGTGCATGTTCACGGTCCTCGACATGACCGGGCTAAGCTTAGTCCGCTTCGCCGAGCGTGCAACCATGTGTCCATGGCCGACCTGCACGTCGTCAACCTGGGCCTCGTCGAGTACCGCGAGGCGCTGGCGCTGCAGCAGCGCTACGCCGACGCCCGCGCCGCCGACGCGATCCCCGACACGCTGCTGCTGCTCGAGCATCCGCTCTGCTACACCCGCGGCCGCCGCACGCCGCCCGGCGAGCTGACGCTGCCCGAGCGCTGGTACGCCGAGCGCGGGATCGACATCGTCGACGTCGACCGCGGCGGGAAGGTCACCCACCACGGGCCCGGGCAGCTCGTGGGCTATCCGATCATGCGCGTCGACAGCGCGCTGGAGCACGTGCGCACGATGGAGCGCGCGCTCGTGGACGCGCTCGCCGACGAGGGCGTCGAGGCGCGCGGACGCAGCGTCGACGGGCCGGCCTTCACGGGCGTCTGGGTCGGCGAGGAGAAGATCGCCTCGATCGGCGTCCACGTGTCCCGCGGGATCACCACGCACGGCTTCGCGATCAACCTCGACAACGACCTCGAGCCGTGGAGCTGGATCGTGCCGTGCGGCCTGCCCGACGTGCGCACGACCTCGCTGGCGCAGATCACCGGCCGGCCGGGCCCGCTGCTGCCGTGCTTCCGCAAGCGCGCCGCGTACCGCTTCGCGCAGGCGTGCGGGCTGCGCCAGCGGATCGTCTCGCCGCAGCGCGCGCTGCCCGCGCTGGCTGCCGCCGGCTGACCGCCGCCAGCGATCCTGCATCGAGCCGCCTGTGCGTCGGTGAGAATGCGTGCCGACATGCGCGCGTTCCTGATCCTCCTCGCGGCCGGGCTGACGCTGAGCGTCCCGGCCGCCGCGTCAGCCGCGGAGCAGTTCGCCGGCCTGACCGACGACAACCACCTCGTGCTGTTCCGCTCCGACTCGCCCGGCAACCTCCAGGGATCGGCGCCGATCACGGGCATCCAGAGCGGCGAGAAGCTCGTCGGTCTCGGCTGGCTGGACACGATCGGGCGGCTCTACGCGCTGGGCTCCAGCAACCGCGTCTACATCGTCAACCCGGTCACCGGCGCGGCGACGCCGCTGAGCTCCGTCCCGTTCGCGCCACCGCTCAACGGCACGACGTTCACCTTCGCGATCGATCCGATGACGCAGCTCGCGCGCACGTACTCGAGCACCAATCAGGACCTGCGCATCTCGGTCGCCAACGGCCAGGTGGCCGGCGTCGATGCGCCCTACGCCTACGACCCGAGCGATCCGGGCGCCGGGACGACGCCCGTGCTCGCCGCGCTGGCCTACGCGCAGCCGCCGGCCGGCGGCGGCAGCTCGACCCTGTACGGGATCGACACCGAGCGCGACGCGCTCGTCACCGCGCCGACGCAGGCGGCGCTCGTGCGCACGCTCGGCGCCCTGAACGTCGACGCGACCGGCTCCGCGGCGCTGGCGATCGTCACCACCACGCCCAGCGCCGCCACGACGACCGCCCCGACCACGGCCGCGTTCGCCGCGCTCAGCCCGGGCACCGGCGAGACGCCGCGCCTGTACACGGTCGATCTCGCGACCGGCGCCGCCAGCCCGGTGTCGGGCGACGACGCCCGGGCGACGATCGCCTACCGAACCTCGTCGCGGGCCACGACGGACACGCCGATCATCGCGATGACCGCGCTCGGCTCGGCCGCCGACGACGACGCCAAGCCGCGCACGGTCGTCGCCGCCTCCAGCGCGCCGAAGGCCGCCACGCTGCTCCGGTCGGGCCTGCCGTTCACCACCTCCTGCGACGAGGCGTGCTCGGTCTCGGGCACGCTGAAGATCGGCAAGCGCTCGCTGAAGGCGGTCACCGGCTCGGTGCTCGCCACCGCGGGCTCGGTGAAGCTCACGGCCAAGCTCGACGCGGCGGCCAAGAAGGCGCTGCGGGCCGACGCGACCCAGGGCATGAGCCTCAAGGTCACCGCGACCGACGCCGCGGGCAACAAGACGACGATCACGGTCAACGGCGCGACGCGCTGAGCCGGGCCGACCCCGGCCAACCGATACGCTCCACCACGTGAGCGAGCGCAGGCACCAGACCCGCTCCCGGGCCAATCCCGGGGGCATGGACGTCCTCACCGTCCTGGGCCCGAA
The DNA here is from genome assembly GCA_964422645.1 of uncultured Solirubrobacteraceae bacterium. Classification (GTDB taxonomy): domain Bacteria; phylum Actinomycetota; class Thermoleophilia; order Solirubrobacterales; family Solirubrobacteraceae; genus Capillimicrobium. The sequence goes on from CAYRCB010000016.1 coordinate 50,883, forward strand.
CGTGCGGCCACTGCGCGAGCGCAAGCCGCGCTGGTTCAAGGTCCCGCCCCCCGGTGGCGCGCGCTACCGCGAGCTGCGGGGGCTCATCGAGAGCGAGAACCTCCACACGGTCTGCCAGGAGGCCGCCTGCCCGAACGTGGGCGAGTGCTGGGAGCGCGGGACGGCGACGTTCATGATCCTCGGCGACACGTGCACGCGGCGCTGCGGGTTCTGCCACGTCAAGACCGGCAAGCCGACGTGGAACGACCCGCTGGAGCCCGCGCGCGTCGCCCGCTCGATCGCCCGGATGGGCCTGCGCCACGCGGTCATCACGAGCGTCGACCGCGACGACCTGCCCGACAAGGGCGCGCGGATCTGGGCGGCGACGATCCGCCAGGTGCGCCGCCAGGCGCCGGCCTGCAAGGTCGAGGTGCTGACGCCCGACTTCCAGGGCCACGAGATGCCGCTGGCGACCGTGATCGCCGAGCGGCCCGACGTCTTCAACCACAACGTCGAGGTCGTCCCGCGGCTGTACTCGATCGCGCGGCGCGGCTCGACCTGGCAGCGCTCGCTGCGGGTGCTCGCCAACGCGAAGGCGATGGGCGGCGACGAGGTCACGACGAAGTCCGGGCTGATGGTCGGCCTCGGCGAGACCCACGACGAGATGGTCGCCGCGTTCGAGGATCTGCGCGCGGCCGGCGTCCAGGTCCTGACGGTCGGCCAGTACCTGCGGCCCACCGAGAACCACCTCCCGGTCGTGCGCTACTGGCATCCCGACGAGTTCAAGGCGCTCGAAGACGCGGCCTACGCGCTCGGGTTCGACCACATCGCCGCCGGGCCGCTCGTGCGCTCCAGCTACCACGCCGACCAGCACGTGCCCCAGGATCAGCCGGGCGTCGGCCCGCTGGCCGCCCGCGCAGCGTCGTAGGGCACCAAGTGGTCCGTCTCGTGGCGTTCGGCCGGAAAGGGCGTTCGGCGGCGCCGCCAGGCTAGGACGCAGACCCGAAGGAATCCCCCCGGGATTTCGAGGGTCGAGGACACCGCCTGGCGGTGATCGACGGACGTCATTTCCGGTCGAACGCCGCGGGATGGGCCACTAGCCTGGCCGGGACGCGTGTGTTCCCGGTGAAGGACGACATCCCGACCGACCGCGTGCCGGTCGTCACGCTCGCGCTGATCTTCGCCAACGCGCTCGTCTACCTGCTCGCCGGCGACGGCGCGGTCCGCGACGGCGGGCTCGTCCCCGCCGACCCGACCGTGGGCGACGTGTTCAGCTCGATGTTCCTCCACGCGAGCCTGCTCCACGTGGTCGGCAACATGCTGTTCCTGTGGTGGTTCGGGCCGAGCGTGGAGGACGCGCTCGGCCGCGTGCGCTTCCTCGCCTTCTACCTGGTCGGGGGGCTCGTCGCCACCGGCGTCCAGGTCGCGATCGATCCGGGGTCGACGGTCCCGCTCGTCGGTGCGTCGGGCGCGATCGCGGCCGTGATGGGCGCTTACCTGCGGCTGTATCCCTGGGGGCGGATCCTCACCCTGGTCTTCCTGCTGCTCTTCTTCACGATCGTCGCGATCCCGGTCTGGGTCATGCTCGCCGCGTGGGTCGCGCTGCAGGTCGTGCTCGGCATCACCGACCCGGGCGACGTCGCCTACGCCGCGCACCTCGGCGGCTTCGCGTTCGGCCTGCTGGTCGCGCGGCTGATCGCCACCCGGGTCAAGACGCCGGAGGGGCTGCTGCGCCGCAGCCGCACGGCGCTGTCGTGAGGACGGCGATCCTCGTGGCCGCGTTGGCGATGATCGCGATCCTCGGAGGCCTGACGATCGCGGTCGCCGTCCTCGAGGGTCCCGACCCGCTCACCGCCGTCTCGCTGCTCGTGCTCGCGCTCTTCGCGTTCGGCATCGTCGGGGCGCTGCGGGAGCCGCCGCCGTCGTGAGGCGCGTGCTCGCGCTCCTCGCCGTGGTCGTCGCCGGCGTCGCGATCGTCTTCGCGCTCGTGCACGCCAGCGACGACGGCGCTCGCGCCGGTTCGGCGACCGCCGACCAGGCGGATCTGGGCGCCCAGCAGGCGATCAACGGCCCCCCGCCGCCGGCCGCGATCGTGCGCCAGCCGCTCGACGTCAAGCTCGACGCCACCGCCGACCCGGTCCGCATCGCCTTCAAGCGCCCGCCGCGCAGCGGCCTGCTCTTCGACCTCGACACCGGCGAGGTGCTGTGGCGCCGCGAGCCCGAGCGCGTGCTGCCGATCGCCTCGGTAACGAAGATGATGACGGCGCTCGTCGTCGTCCAGCACGCGCGGCCGTCGTATCGCGTGCGGGTCACGAGGGAGGCGCTGGCCTACGAGGGCTCGGGCATCGGGCTGCTGCCGAAGGGCCGGCTCATCCGCCTGGAGACGATGCTCAACGGCCTGCTCATCGTCTCCGGCAACGACGCGGCGATCGCGCTCGCACAGCGCGTGGGCGGCAGCGTGCCCCGCTTCGTGGCGATGATGAACGACGAGGCGCAGCGACGCGGCCTGTCGTGCACGCGCTTCTCGCGCCCCGACGGCTACCTCGATCGCGGCAACCACTCGTGCGCCGCGGACCTCGCCGCGCTCGCCCGTGCGGTCCTCGACGAGCCGCGCCTGGCGCGGATCGTGGCCCGGCGCCAGGCCGTGCTGCCGTTCCCGATCAAGGGCGGCAGGCTGTGGCTCAACTCGCACAACCCGCTCCTGCGCACCGGCTACCGCGGCGCGACCGGGATCAAGACCGGCTTCACCGACCGGGCGGGCCACTGCTTCGTCGGGACCGCGACGCGCGACGGCCGGCGCCTCGGCGTCGTGCTGCTGCACTCGCCCGACATCGGCCGCCAGGCGCGCAAGCTGCTGAATGCGGGGTTCCGGGCGACCGGCGCGCGGTAGCTTGCCCGCCATGTCCAGCCGCCTGCTCGCCGCCTGCCTCGCTGCGCTCGCGCTCGTCACCGCCGTCGCCGCCGCCGCCGTCGCCAAGCCGCCCGCGCCGCCGCAGCCGCGGCCGGTCGTCGAGCGCTACTACGACAGCGGCCAATGGACGCGCGACACCGTGCCTCAGCTGCGCAAGGCGCGCGCGGCGCTGCTCGACGGGCTCCAGCACCTGCGCAAGGGCCGCAAGCCCGCGATCGTGTTGGACATCGACGACACCTCGCTGTCGCAGTACCGCTGCCGCAAGCCGGGCGACCTCCCGTTCGACGACGGCGCCCGTGGTGTGGCCTGCGTGCAGTCGGCCGCGCTGACGCCGATCGTCGAGACGCGCGCCCTCTACCGGCTCGCGCTGCGCAAGGGCGTGAAGGTCTTCTTCATCACCGGCCGCGTGCGGGCGATGCGGCCCGCGACCGTGAAGAACCTGCGCGAGGCCGGCTACACCCGCTGGCAGCGGCTGATCCTGCGCCCGGCCGCCGATCTCGCAGCGCCGTCGGTCGTCCCGTTCAAGTCCGGCGAGCGGCGCAAGCTCGTGCGCGCCGGCTACCAGATCCTCGTCAACGTCGGCGACCAGCGCTCCGACCTGGAGGGCGGCTTTGCGCGGCGGACGTTCAAGCTGCCCAATCCGATGTACCTCATCAAGTAGATTCAGGAGTCGACTGGCCGGTCAGCCAAGAGGAGGCAACGGGTGGACCTGAACGACACCCCCGAGCAGGCCGCGTATCGCGAGCGCGTACGCGGGTGGCTGCGGGACCACCGCGACGAGGCGCCGCCCCGGGCCCCCGAGGGCGACGAGGACACCTACCTGGCCGCGCGTCGGGCGTGGCAGGGCAAGCTCGCCGAGGCGGGCCTGGCCGGCGTCGTCTGGCCCAAGGAGCTGGGCGGGCAGGGCCTCGGCCCGATCGAGCAGGTGATCGTCAACCAGGAGATCGGCGCTGCCGGCGTGCCGGGGATCCTCGACGTCATCGGCGTCGGGATGCTCGGGCCGACGATCATCGCCCACGGCACCGAAGAGCAGAAGGCCCGCTACCTCGGGCCGATGCTGCACGGCGACGAGGTCTGGTGCCAGCTCTTCTCCGAGCCGGCCGCCGGCTCGGACCTCGCCGGCGTGCAGTCGCGCGCGACACCGCGCGACGACGGCGGCTGGACGCTCAACGGCCAGAAGGTCTGGACGACGAACGCCCAGTTCGCCTCCTACGGCCTGCTGCTCGCGCGCACCGACCCCGACGTGCCCAAGCACAAGGGCCTGACGATGTTCGTCGTGCCGATGGACGCGCCGGGCGTGACCGTCCGCGGCCTGCGCCAGATCTCCGGTGAGGCCGAGTTCAACGAGGTCTTCTTCGACGACGTGCGGCTCGACGCCGACGCGGTCGTGGGCGGCGTCGGCAACGGCTGGGGCACCGCGCTGACGACCCTCATGTTCGAGCGGCTCACGATCGGCCTGGGATCCGAGGGGCTCGGCTACCGCGCCGACCGCTTCGCCAAGCCGATCGCCGACGACCCCGTGGCGCGGCTGGAGCCCGAGGTGCGCCAGCGCCTCGGCGAGGCGGCCGCCGACTTCATCGCGCTGCGCTTCATCGGCTACCGCACGCTGACCGCGCTGCAGAGCGGCCAGATCCCCGGACCCGAGTCGGCGCTGGCGAAGGTCACGACGGTCAACGCGGCGATCGCGGCCACCGACCTCATCGCCGACGTCATCGGCCCCGACGCCCTCGACGACGACCACGAGTGGGCCTACGCGATCTCGTTCCTGCCCGGCCTGAAGTCCGCGGGCGGCACCGAGGAGATCCTGCGCAACACGGTCGGCGAGCGGGTCCTCGGCCTGCCGCCCGAGCCGCGGCTGGACAAGGGCATCCCGTTCTCCGACCTGCGGGCCAAGGAGCGGGAGGCGATGGCATGAACCTGGCGCTCTCCGACGAGCAGGAGCTGCTGCGCGAGGCGGCTCGCGGAACGCTCTCGCGGGTGAACACCGTCGCGGCGGCCCGCGAGGCGCTCGAGGGCGGCGCGCTGCCCGACCTGTGGCCGACCGCCTGCGAGGCGGGCTGGCCCGGCCTGCTGATCTCCGAGGAGCACGGCGGCGCGGGCCTCGGTCCGTTCGACGCGATGCTCGTGCTCGGCGAGTGCGGGCGCGTGCTCGCCTCCGTGCCGCTCCTCGGCCACCTGACCGCCTCGTGGCTGCTGGACCGCGGCGGCTACGAGGGGATCGAGGCCATCGCGAGCGGCGAGCGGCGCGCGGCGTTCGTGGCGGCGATGCCGCCCGGCGACCTCGACCCGGGCTGGACCTGGGAGGGCGAGCGCGGCAAGGCGCGCGTGCCTGCCGGCGGCGACGCCGCGTCCTGGGTCCTCGACGCGCCGGGCGCCGACCTGCTCGTGGTCGTCGGCGCGGGCGGCGCGGTGACGGTCGTCGAGGGAGCCGCCGTCGAGGCGGTCGTGCGCTACGACGCAACCCGGTCGCTCGGGCACGTCGCACTGGCCGGCGCCACGTCCGCCCCGCTGGACGTGACGCCCGCCGACGCCGCCTACGCCTGGCACCTCGCGCAGGCGCTCATCGCGGCGGAGTCCGTGGGCACGGCCGAGCGCTGCCTGGACATGGCGGTCGCCTACGCCAAGGAGCGCTACACGTTCGGCCGGGCGATCGGCTCCTACCAAGCGGTCAAGCACGGGCTGGTCGAGGTGCTGCGCGTCCTGGAGAACGGCCGCTCGCTGCTCTACTACGCCGGCTGGGCGGGCGAGTCGAAGGTCGACGAGTGGCCGCTGGCGGCCTCGGCGGCGCGTTCGGTCGCCGGCCGCGCGCTCGACCTGGCCACCCGGACGAACATCGCCGTGCACGGCGGGATCGGCGCGACGTGGGAGCACGACGCGCCGCTGTACTTCCGCCGCGCACAGCTGTCGCGGCGGCTGCTGGGCGGGACGGGCGCGGCGACCGACCGGGTCGCGGGCGAGCTGCTGGCCGACGTCACGGCGGCGTAGGTCGGGCAGGCGGGGACGGTAGATTCCCGCGGGTCATGACCTGCGCCGAGATCGCCGCCCCCCTCGTCCACCGCATCGACGAGCTCTCCCCCGGCGCGCGCACGATCCGCATCCGCTTCTGGGACGGGAGCGAGATCCCGTCCGCCGACGGCGACGCCGCGGCGCCCGCGGTCGTGCTGCGCTCGCCGCGGGCGCTGTCGCACATCGCCTGGCGCCCGGGCGAGATGGGCGTCGCGCGCGCCTGGGTCAGCGGCGAGATCGACGCCGACGGCGACATCGAGCAGATCCTCGGGCTGCGCACGCGGTTCGAGGGGATCGACATCGGGCCGCGCGAGCTGGCGCTGCTGGCGAAGGTGGCCCGGCAGCTGGGCGCGCTGCGAGGCGGCAAGCCGCCGATCCCGCAGACCGAGTTCCGCAAGCACGGCCGGCTGCACTCGCTCATGCGCGACCGCGAGGCGATCAGCCATCACTACGACGTCTCCAACGAGTTCTACCGGCTGGTCCTCGGGCCGACGATGGTCTACTCGTGCGCCTACTTCGCCGACCCGAGCGAGTCGGTCGACACCGCGCAGGAGCGCAAGCTCGAGCTGATCTGCCGCAAGCTGCGGTTGAGCGAGGAGGACCGGTTCCTCGACATCGGCTGCGGCTGGGGCTCGCTCGTCCTGCACGCTGCGCGCGAGCACGGCGCCCGCGCGGTCGGCGTGACGCTGTCGCGGGAGCAGGCGGCGCTCGCCCGCGAGCGCGTGCGCGAGGCGGGGCTCGAGGACCGGGTCGAGATCCGCATCGCCGACTACCGCGAGCTGACCGACGGGCCCTTCGACAAGATCGCCTCGGTCGGCATGTACGAGCACGTCGGCCGCGACGAGCTCGGCAACTACTTCGCAGCGGTCAAGCGGCTGCTGCGGCCCGGCGGGCTGTTCCTCAACCACGGCATCGCCCGGGTGCAGCCGCACGTCAAGCGCAAGCCGTGGGCGTCGGACGCCACCTTCCTGTCGCGCTACGTGTTCCCCGACGGCGAGCTGTCGCTGCTGGGCACGGCGATCGAGGCGGCCGAGCGGGCCGGCTGGGAGACGCGCGACGACGAGTCGCTGCGCGAGCACTACGCGCTGACCCTGCGCGAGTGGGTCCGCAACCTGGCGGCCAACCGCGACGAGGCGATCGCGATCGCCGGGCCGGAGCGCGAGCGGATCTGGCGCCTGTACATGACCGGCGCGGCGCTGGCGTTCGAGGCCGGCGAGATCGGCGTCCACCAGACGCTGTTCGTCAACCCGGGCGCTCCGCACGGCCTGCCGCTCGTGCGCAAGGGCCTGCTGCCGCACGCGTCGGCGGCGTAATCCGCCGCGAACTGCCAACATCCTGCCGGTCACCGACCACCGGGAGATCGTGCATGGGCTTCGACCAGTACCACGAGCCGCCGGAGGAGCTGCCGGCGCAGACGCGGACGTTCGCGCGGATGTGCGCGTCGCTCACGGAGGAGGCCGAGGCGATCGGCTGGTACGAGCAGCGGCTGTCCCTCGAGCCTGATCCCGCCGCGCGAGCGATCATGCGCGACGCGCAGGGCGAGGAGTTCAAGCACTTCGCGATGGACCTCGAGTACCTGCTGCGCCGCACGCCGGTCTGGCGGGAGATCGCGCAGGGGATCCTGTTCCAGGAGGGTGACATCGTCGCGCACGGCGAATCCGCGGAGGCGGCGGCCAACGGCGGCGACGGCGACGCGGACGGGGACGCCGCGACGGTGCCCGCCGCCGACGGCTCACTGGGCATCGGGAGCCTGCGGGGAGCGGGGCTGTGAGCCATCTCCTGCGCGAGCACGCGCCGATCACCGAGGCCGGCTGGCGCGCGATCGACCGCGAGGCCCGCGAGCGCCTCACCCCGGCGCTCGCCGCCCGCAAGCTCGTGGACTTCTCCGGGCCCCGGGGCTGGACCCACTCGGCGACGAACCTCGGCCGGGTCGCGGCGCTGGACGGCGAGCCCGTCGAGGGCGTCGCCGCGTCGCAGCGGCGCGTGCTGCCGCTCGTGGAGCTGCGCGCCCCGTTCTCGGTCGACCGAGGGGAGCTGCGCGACCTCGACCGCGGCGCCCAGGACATCGACTTCGGCGAGCTCGACGGTGCGGCCAGCCGGATCGCCGTCGCCGAGAACATGGCGGTCTTCCACGGGCTCGCGACGGCGGGGATCGGCGGGATCGCCGAGCTGGCCGCGCACCCGCCGATGGCGCTCGGCGAGGACTGCGACCGCTACCCCAACCACGTCGCGCGAGCGGTCGAGATGCTGCTCGGCGTCGGTGTCGACGGTCCGTATGGCCTCGCCCTCAGCCCGGAGGCCTACACGCGCGTGATCGAGACGACCGAGAAGGGCGGCTACCCGCTCCTCGACCACCTGCGCAAGATCCTCGGCGGCCCGCTCGTGTGGGCGCCCGGCCTGCGCGGCGCGATCGTCGTGAGCCTGCGCGGCGGCGACTTCTTGCTGGAGTGCGGCCAGGACCTCTCGATCGGCTACGACCACCACGACGCCGACGCCGTCCACCTGTACCTGGAGGAGAGCATCAGCTTCCGGGTGGCGACGCCGGAGGCGGCCGTGGCGCTGACGCCGTAGCGAGGTTGGGGCGCTGATGGAGGCGGGGGGAATCGAACCCCCAACTCAGCCTTGCAAAGGCCGCGTGTTCCCGTTAGCACCACGCCCCCGGAGCTCCCCTGGAGGATAGGAAGTCGGCGGCGCCGACCGCACGCGGCCCAGCAGCGGGGCGAGCAGCGCCGCCGCGAGCAGGAGCGCCGCGTCGAGGCGGAAGGCGGTGTGGAAGCCGGTGGAGAGTGCTTCCGCGGCGGGCGTGCCGTCGGCGATGAGCCGCGCCGTGTGGTCGCTGGCGACCGTGACGAGCACGGCGATGCCGATCGCCCCGCCGATCTGCTGGCAGGTCGACAGCAGCCCGGAGATCAGGCCGGCATCGCGCTCGGGCACGCCGCTGGTGGCGGCGGTGGTGAGCGGCACGAAGGCCAGGCCCATGCCGGTGCCCGCGACCAGCAGCGCCGGCAGCAGCGCCTCGACGTAGGACGACCCCGGCTCCAGACGGGTCATGAGCAGCAGCCCCACGGCCGCGAGCGCCCCGCCGGCGGAGATCATCGCGCGCATCGGCACCCGCTCGACGAGCTTGGTCGCGATCGCGCTGACGACCAGGAAGATCCCGCTGAACGCCAGGAACGAGACGCCGGCCCGCAGCGGCTCCCAGCCCTGCACGACCTGCATGTAGAGGGTGACGAAGAAGAACATCGCGTAGAGGCCGCCGGCGGCGAGCAGCATCACCGCGTTGGAGACCGCCACGCTGCGCCGGCGCACGAGCGCGGGCGGCACGAGCGGCTCGGGCGCCCGGGTCTCACGCCAGGCGAACGCGGCGAGCAGCACGACACCGAGCGCCAGCCCGCCCAGCGTGCGAGCCGAGTCCCACCCGGCGTCCGGCGCCTCGACGACGCTGAAGACGATCGCCAGCAGGCCGGCCGTGCTGAGCACCGCGCCGGGCGCGTCGAGCCGCGCGCGATCCTCCGCGGCGGGATCGGGCGCGAGCGCGCGCCGCGACGCGATCAGCACCGCGAGGCAGATCGGGACGTTGATGAAGAAGACCCAGCGCCAGCCGATCGCCTCGGTGATCGCGCCGCCGCCGACCAGGCCGGTCGCCGCGCCGAGGCCCAGCAGCGACGCCCAGACGCCGAGCGCCTTCGTGCGGTCCGGGCCCTCCGGGAAGGTCGTCATGAGGATCGACAGGGCCGCCGGCGACAGCAGCGCGGCGGCGAAGCCCTGCAGGCCCCGCGCCGCGACGAGCCACTCCGACGAGCCGGCGAGGCCACACAGCATCGAGAAGAGCCCGAAGAGCGCCACCCCTGCGGTGAACGTGCGCCGGCGGCCGATCACGTCGGCCGCCCGGCCGCCCAGCAGCAGGAACCCGCCGAACAGCAGCAGGTAGGCGTTCACGACCCACGACAGGCTGCGCTCGCTGAACCCGAGGTCGTCGCGGATCGTCGGCAGGGCCGTGTTGACGATCGTGTCGTCGACCGCGGCGACGAACTGCGCGGCGCAGATCACGAGCAGGATCAGCGCGCGGCGGTCGGGCAGGGCACGGTGGTCGGGTGGCGAGGGAAGAGCGGTGGCGGCCAAGGGAGGCACCCCAGTTTCATGCGCTTGCAGAGAAAGTCTCTACAACTGTAGAAGATGCTTCGCCACCTGGCAAGATGAGGCGCTCCATGGCCACCCCCGTCGACCGCCGCACCGCGCTCCTCGATGCCACCCTCGCCCTCCTCGGCGAGGGCGGGCTGAGCGCGGTCACCCACCGCGCCGTCGAGGCCGCGGCGGGCCTCCCGCACGGATCGACGACCTACTACTTCAAGACCCGCCAACAGCTCATCGACGCCGCCGTCGACCGGCTCGCCGAGCTCGACCACCAAGCCGTCGACGCGATCGGCCACGAGGTCGCGATGGTGCTGGCCGGCGGCCGCGGCGAGCTCGACTACGCCCGGCTGGCCGCCGGCATCACCGCGTGGATCAGTGCACGACCCGAGCTGCAGCTCGCCCGCTACGAGCTGTCCCTCGCGGGTGCGCGCCGGCCCGAGATCGCGGTGAAGATGCAGGCGGGGCGCGCGTCGTTCGTGCGGCTGCTGCTGCCGATCGTCGTCTCCGTCGGCTCCCCGGAGCCCGAGCGCGACGCCGGGATCCTGCTCGCCCTCCTCGACGGCCTGATCTTCGAGCAGATGACCGCGCGCACGCCGGGCGCGCCGCCGCCGGCGATCGACGAGCTGGCGCTACGACGGGTCCTGGCGGCGATCACGCCCTGACGGCGACGAGCGGCGCCCCCTGCTCATCGACGGGGACGCCGCTCGGCCGCGCGATCGGCGCGGGCCCGTTCCCCGGGGGCGCCGCGCCGGCTTGTGGCTCCCCCGTGGTCGGCCGCGCGGCGCGCCCATCACACCGCGGTGGACGGACGGCGGATCGGCCCCGCGAAGGTCAGAGGTCGACGCGGCTCTCGAAGAGGACCACGACGTCGCCGCCCACGCGCACGCGGTCGCCCTCGATCGCGACGTCCATCCGGCTGGGACGCCGCATCTCGACGCCCTGCGCGACCCGCGCGCGCTCGAGGCCGGTCCGGGCGTGGAGGTAGGCCATGAGCGGACCGGCGGCCGAGCCGGTCGCCGGGTCCTCGCGCCACGCGTCGCCGACGACGAAGAGGCTGCGCGCGTGGGGTGCTTCGCCGTCGCGAGCGACGAGGTACAGCGTCGTCGCGCCGTGCTCGGCGAGCAGCCGCGCGAGCGCCGGGCCGTCGGGCCGGATGCGCGCCAGCACCGCCCGATCGCGGACCGGCGCGATGAGGTGGGCGAGGCCAGTCGAGACCACCTGGCAGGGCAGCGCGGGATCGGCGTCGGCCGCGTCCAGGCCGGCGACGGCCAGGACCGGCCCCGGGTCCGCCTCGGCGCCGAACGTCGCCGGGTTCTGGAGCATCGACGCATGCGCGCCCCGCGGCGTGCGGCGCACCTCGATCGGCTGGATCCCGGCGCGGGTCTCCTGGACGTAGGCGGCCTCGTCCTCTCCGCGCCATCGCGCGACGGCGACCGCGGTCCCGAGCGACGGGTGCCCGGCGAAGTCGATCTCGCCCGCCGGCATCCAGATCCGGTTGCGGTAGTCGGCGCCGGGCACGGCCGCCGACTGGACGAATGTCGTCTCCGAGAGGTTCGTCTCGCGCGCGAAGGCCGCCATCGTCGCGTCGGAGACGCCGTCGGCGTCGCCGACGACCGCGAGCCCGTTGCCGGTCAGCGGCCTGTCCGTGAAGACGTCCAGCCAGAGCAGCGGCTGCGACACGGCGGCTCAGCCGTCGAAGTCGAAGTCCCGCGGCGGGCGCTGCTCGAACCAGAGCCGGTCGTGCTCCGGAGTCTCCTGGAGGAAGTCCGGGGTCTCCTCGAGCACGTCCTCCTCGTCGGCCGCAGGGGCGGCGGAGCGACGCTCCGGCTCCGGCTCACGACGCCGCTGCGACTCCCGTTCGGCGCGGCGCTCGCGGACCGGCTCGGGGTCGGGCCGTCGCTGGGCCTCTTCGAGGTCGGCCGCGTCGAAGGCGACCGTCGGCTGCTCGACGATCGAGGCCCGCGGCGGCGCGGGCTCCGGCTCCGGGTCGGGCTCCGGGACGTGCGGCGCGGGCTCGGGCTCGGGCTCCGGTTCGGGTGCCCGGCGCTCCGGCGCGCGCTCCACGACCTCGTCGACCGGTGGCGCGGCCGGCTCGGGGGCCGGCGCGGGCTCGGGCGCGCGCGGGGCCTCGTAGGGCGGCTGGTCCTCGTGGCCGGCCTCCGGACCGGGCTCGGGCGTCTGGACCTCGAGCGGCTCGGGGCCGCGACGAGCCGGTCCCAGCGCCTCCTGTTCCTGGCGGGCGACCTCGGACGGATCGGCGCCATGGCGCCGCTTCAGCTCGAGGTGCTCGCGGATGGCGTCATCGAGCAGTCCCATCGTGAGGCCTAGACCTTACCGTCCGCTCGCACGGTCTTGTTCTTGCCCGCGTGCTTGGCGCGATAGAGGGCGGCGTCGGCGGCGGCGATCAGCTCGCCGGGCTCGGTGGCGTTGTCGGGCATCGCGGCGACACCGAGGCTCGCCGTGACCCGCACCGTGCCGCCGCCCTCCAGGAGCGGGACCTCGAGCGCGGCGACCTGCTCGCGCACGCGCTCGGCCAGCTGCTCGGCGCCTTCGAGGTCGGTCTGCGGCAGGACGACGGCGAGCTCCTCGCCGCCGTAGCGGGCGGGCGCGTCGATCTCGCGCGAGCTCTCGCGCAGGACCCGGCCGACCTCGGCGAGCACGCGATCGCCCTGCTGGTGGCCGTGTTCGTCGTTGATCGCCTTGAAGTTGTCGATGTCGAGCATCACGAGACTCAGCGGCTGGCGGAAGCGGCGGGCCCGCTCCGTCTCGGCCACCATCGCCTCCTGGAAGCGACGGTGGTTGTACAGGCCGGTGAGGTCGTCGGTGACCGCCTGGCGCTGCACGGCCTCGTGCAGCCCGACGTTCTGGAGCGAGATCGAGGCGGTGCCGGCGAGGTAGGCGAGCAGCTCGCGGTCGCGATCGGCGAACGGCTGGCCGGCGCGCGCGACCGCCAGCAGGCCGACGACCTCACCGGGCTCGGTGCCCGAGAGCGGATGGGCGAGCGCGTGCACGTCGTCTTGCACGGCCTCGCTGCCCGCCCCGGTCGTGAGCGCCTCGGCCTCGGCCTCGGCCAGCGCCTCGAGCCGACCCTCCAGGCCGCCCGCGCGGACGACCTCCTCGACCGGACGGCCGAACGCCGCCCGCACGCTGGCCCGCCCGCCCTGGGCGTCGAGCCCGTCGACCGCGGTGCGCACGACGATCTCCAGCAGCGCGTCGCGGTCGAGGTTGGACGCGAAGGTCTGGCCGATGCGCCGCAGCGAGGTCTGCAGTCGCGCACGCTCCTGGCGCAGGTCCTCCAGGCGCGACTCCAGCTGATGGGACATCTTGTTGAACTCGGCACCCAGCTCGGCGAACTCGTCGTGCCCGGAGGTTCTGACCTCGGTCGAGAAGTCGCCCGAGGCGATCCGCCGGGCGGCGGCCAGGAACGAGCCGATCTGCGCCTGCAGCGAGCGCGAGACGGCGATCGCGAAGGTCAGCGCAAGCGTGAGGAAGCCCAGCAGGATGCCGGCGGCCAGCAGCCGGCTGCGGGTGATCGCGTCCTGGCGGTCGGCGTCGTCGGTGAGCAGGACGACGTGGATCTGACGGCCGCGGAAGCTCGTCGCGGTGAACGTGACGGCGCGATGGTCGCGGCCGTCGATCGTCACGTCCTGCGGCTCGCCGGGCGGCGGCAGGTCGGTCGGCGAGCCGGCGGTCGGCAGCGTGGTGGCGAGCGTCCGCGCGCCCTCGGCGACGATCACGTCGGCGCCCGTCGTGCGCTTGACGAGATCGGCGTAGTCGCCGGCCAGCGTGACCGAGACCTCGAGACGGCCGAAGCGCTGCGTGCCCTGGCCGACGAGGTCGCGCACCGCGGGCGCGATCGCCATCGGCGAGCCGGCATCGACGTCGACCTCGCCGTCGGTGATGACGATCCGGTCGACGTCGCGCCGCGCGAGCAGCGTGCGCGCCCGTGCCGTCGCCGCGGCGGCCTTGCCCTCTCGCAGCGCCGCCGCCAAGGTCGCGTCGGTGCCGATCCGGGGGATCGTTCGGTCGGCGCGGGCGCGCGCGGCGCTGTAGAGGTTGATGGCGGTCTGCTGGTACGCGGCGACGCTTGCATCGGCCTTGCCGGTCTCGTTGTCGGCGATCAGGCGGAAGAGCACGATCGCGACCGCGAGCATCGGCACGATCACGATCACCACGAAGAACAGCGTCAGTCGCGCGCGGAAGCTCATCCTCGGTGGCTACACTAGGCGACCTTCGGGGCTATAGCTCAGTTGGGAGAGCGCCTGGATCGCACCCAGGAGGTCGCCGGTTCGAGTCCGGCTAGCTCCATGCACACGGAACCCCCGGACAGCCGGGGGTTTCGTCGTTTCGGGAATCCGCGGCAATCTCGCCGCCCCTGTCAACAAGGCTCGGGTGGCGCTGTCCCCGCTGGCGTCGCCCGTTCGTCTCCAGGATGATCGACCAACCTGAAGGAGGCGACGATGAAGTACGCGATGCTGATCTACCCCAAGCCGGGGAGCCACGAGCAGTTCGAGGGGGAGGCGGCCGAGGCGTTGACCGCCGAGTACCTGGCGCTGCGCGAAGACTCGCGCTGCATCGGCGGCGCCCACCTGCAGCCGAGCGAGACCGCGACCACGGTCCGTCACGGGGGCGGCGCGGAGCATCTGATCACGGACGGGCCGTTCGCCGACGCGAAGGAGGTGCTCGGGGGCTACTTCGTCTACGACGCGTCCGACCTCGATGCGGCGCTCGAGTTCGCGCAGCGGATCCCGGCGGTGCGCCTCGGCGGCGCGGTGGAGATCCGGCCACTGGTCGACATCCCCGTGGAGACGGGTCACTGATCGAGCAGGTCTTCCAGCGCGAGTGGGGCCGCGTCCTCGCGTCCCTGGTCGGCTTCCTCGGCGACATCGACCGTGCCGAGGAGGCGGCGCAGGAGGCGTTCGCGATCGCGGCCGAGCGGTGGCCCCGCGAGGGGCGACCCGCGCACCCGGTGGCCTGGCTGGTGGCCACCGGGCGCAACCGCGCCGTCGACCGCATCCGCCGCGAGCGGACGCTGCGCGACAAGACGCGGCTGCTGGAGGCCGATCGACCGACCGCGATGATGGACGAGCTCGACCTCGACGACAGCACGATCGCCGACGAGCGGCTCGAGCTGATCTTCACCTGCTGCCATCCGGCGCTCGCGCTCGAGGCACAGGTGGCGCTGACGCTGCGCACGCTCGGCGGGCTCACCACCCGCGAGATCGCGCGCGCGTTCCTCGTCTCCGAGGAGACGATGAAGCGCCGGCTCACACGGGCGAAGGCAAAGATCAGAGCGACCGCGATCCCGTTCGCGGTACCGGCCGACCACCGGCTGCCAGACCGCCTGGCGGCCGTGCTCGCGGTCGTCTACCTCGTCTTCAACCAGGGCTATCCCGACCGCGGCGATCTCGCCGCCGAGGCGATCCGGCTCGGCCGGCTGCTCGCCGAGCTGATGGCCGACGAGCCCGAGGTGCACGGGCTGCTCGCCCTCATGCTGCTGCACGACTCGCGCCGGCGCGCGCGCGTCGTGGACGGTCAGCTGATCCCGCTGGCGGAGCAGGACCGCGCGCGCTACGACCGCGCGCAAGTGGCGGAGGGGCGCCGCGCGCTCAAGCACGCGCTCGCCCTGCGCCCGGCCGCCGGACCCTACGTGCTGCAGGCGGCGATCGCCTCGCTCCAGGCCGAGCAGGAGATCGACTGGCACGAGGTCGCGCTGCTCTACGAGCGGCTCGAGCGCCTGACCGGCTCGCCGGTCGTTGCGCTCAACCGCGCGGTGGCGGTCTGCGAGGCGGGCATGCCCGAGCGGGCGCTCGCGATCGTCGACGCGCTCGAGCTCGGCGACTACCGCTACCTGCACTCCACCCGCGCCGAGCTGCTGCGCCGCCTGGGCCGCACCGACGAGGCCCGGGTGGCGTTCGCGCACGCCCTGCGACTGGCCGCCACGGACGCCGAGCGGCAGCTCCTCGCCCGACGGCTGGCCGAGCTGTAGCCGGCGCGAGGGAAGTGGTCACGTGGTGCTCCCCGGGCGTACGACGTGAGCGGACGGGCTCGCGCCCGACTGAACCGCGCGGCTCAGCCCCGTTCGCTGTCGAGCATCGCCATCTGCTCCGCGGCGTAGCGATCGCCGCGAGCGGCGTCGGCGGGGACCGCGGCCTCGATCCGCGCGAGGTCGTCCGCACTCAGCTCGACGGCGAGCGCGCCGAGCGACTCGTGCAGCCGCTCGCGCCGCCGCGCGCCGACGAGCGGGACGACGTCCTCGCCCTGCGTGGCGACCCACGCGATCGCGAGCTGCGCGACGCTCACGTGCTTCTCGTCGGCGATCCGCCGCAGCTCCTCCACGAGGCTGAGGTTGTGCTGCAGCGCCTCACCCTGGAAGCGCGGGCTGTGCGTGCGGAAGTCGCCGGGTCCGAGGTCGCGCCGCGGCGACCAGTGACCCGACAGCAGCCCGCGCGACAGCACGCCGTAGGCGGTCATGCCGATGCCGAGCTCGCGCAGCGTCGGCAGCACGGACGCCTCGATCCCGCGCGAGATGAGCGAGTACTCGATCTGCAGGTCCGCGATCGGGTGCACCGTGGCCGCCCGGCGGATCGTCTCCGAGCCGACCTCGGAGAGGCCGATCCAGCGCACGTAACCCTCGTCGACCATGTCCTTGATCGCGCCGACCGTCTCCTCGATCGGTACGTTCGGGTCGAGCCGCGCCGGCCGGTAGATGTCGACGTGGTCCGTCCCCAGCCGCCGCAGCGTGTAGGCGAGCGCGGTCTTGACGGCGGCGGGGCGGGCGTCGTAGCCGAGCCAGCCGCCGTCCGGGCCGCGCTGCGCGCCGAACTTGACGCTGATGAGCACCTGGTCGCGGTCGCGGCCTCTGAGCGCCTCGCGGATCAACAGCTCGTTGTGGCCCATCCCGTAGAAGTCGCCCGTGTCGATCAGGTTGACGCCGGAGTCGAGCGCAGCGTGAATCGTGGCGATGCTCTCCGTCTCGTCGGCAGGCCCGTAGAGAGCCGACATGCCCATGGCGCCGAGGCCGATCGCCGAGACCTCGGGGCCGTCCGCACCGAGCCGGCGCGTCATCATGTTCCCAGTCATGGGTTCGATGTTCGCGCCGCCCGGCGGCGATGTGAAACGCGCATCGGAGGTCAACCGACCACCGCGGGGCGTGGGTGCCTGAGCTGCGGCAGCTGCGCACGTTCGTCGCCGTCGCCGAGCAGCTCAACTTCACGCGCGCGGCGGAGCGCCTGCACATGGGCCAGCAGGCCGTCTCGAAGTCGGTGCGGGCGCTCGAGCGCGATCTCGGCGTCGAGCTGCTCGAGCGCACGACGCGCGAGGTGCGCCTGACGGACGCCGGCGCGGCGCTGCTGGCGGACGGCCGCCGCGCGCTCGCGGCCGCCGACGCCGCCTTCGAGCGCGCTCGCACGGTCGGACGGGGGCTGACGGGCACGGTCGACGTGGGCGTCTCGCCGGCGGTCGGCGCCGCCGTCCGCGAGCAGGTCGTGGACGTGCTCCGCGACGGCGCGCCCGACCTGCGCGTCTCGCTCGTCGAGGTGCGCCCCGGCGCGATCCCGAAGCTGCTGCGCGGGCGCAGACTCGACCTCGTGCTCGCGCGCACGTTCGACGGCGGCCCGGAGATCGACAGCGCCGCCCTGCGCCCGACGCCCGCCGAGCTGTTCGTGCCCGCCGGCCACCGCCTCGCGGCGCGTGCCGGCGCCGACGCCAAGCCCGTCCCGCTCGCCGAGCTCGACGGCGAGCGCCTGCTGACGTACAACCCGCCCGGCACGCCCTACACGGACATGCTGCTGGCGAGGCTCGCAGCGGGCGGCGCGCGCGTCGAGCCGGTCGAAGCGCTCGTGATCGGGCAGCACGGCATGCGCGAGCTGCGCGACCAGAACGCGATCGCGATCGCCGCGCAGGGCTGGCCGGCCGGCGACGGCGTCGTCCGCCTTCCGCTCGCCGGCGACGTCACGCTCCCGCTGCTCGTGCTGTGGCCAGCCGGCGTCGTCTCCCCCGCCGTCCGCCGCCTGCGCGCTGCGCTGTCGACGAGCGCGGACTCGCCGAGCCCGTCGTTCGGCGAACGCACCGGATGAGACTGCTCGAGCAGGTCATCGGCCGCCGGCAGTCCCGCCACCCCCATTCCGAAGAAGCCCCCGCACCGCGGGGGTTTCTGCGTTCCGGAGCGGGTGGAGGTTGTGCTTTTCGCCGACCCGGAGGAAGCTGGGCAGTGCATCGCGTTCGACCAACAACCGGTCGAGTAGGAGGTCCGCATGTACGAGAAGGACGGCGAGAAGTACTTCATCGTCGACGGCCACGTGCACTTCTGGGACGCGAGCCCCGAGAACTGGGTCAAGGGCGCCGAGCAGTACGCGAAGGGCTGGATCGAGTGCTTCCACGCCTACCAGGGCCTCGGCCCACCAGACACGCACTGGCCGCTGGAGCATTTCCAGAAGTACTCGGTCGAGGACTTCGAGAAGGACGTCTTCCGCGACGGCTACGTCGACGTCGGGATCTTCCAGCCGACGTACCTGAAGGAGTGGTACGCGAAGGGGTTCAACACCATCGAGCAGAACGCTCCGCTGCTCGATCGCTTCCCCGGAAAGCTCGTCCTCAACGGCCGCTGGGACCCGCGCGAGGGCGAGGCCGGGCTGCGCCAGCTCGAGGCCGACCACGCGCGCTACGGCATCAAGGGCGTCAAGCTCTACACGGCGGAGTGGTACCAGGGCTCGCGTGGCTGGAAGCTGACCGATCCCGAGGCGGTGCCCTTCCTGGAGAAGTGCCAGGAGCTGGGGATCCGGAACATCCACGTCCACAAGGGGCCGACGATCTGGCCGCTGGACAAGGATGCGTTCGACGTCTCGGACGTCGACCACGTGGCGACCGACTTCCCCGAGCTCAACTTCATCGTCGAGCACGTCGGACTGCCGAGGATCGAGGACTTCTGCTTCATGGCGACGCAGGAGCCGAACGTCTACGCGGGGCTTGCCGTCGTGGTCGGAGGGCTCATGCACGCCCGGCCGCGGTTCTTCGCCAAGGTGATGGGCGAGCTGCTGTTCTGGGTCGGCGAGGACAAGATGCTGTTCGCCTCCGACTACGCGATCTGGGAGCCGCGATGGCAGGTCGAGGGTCTCGCCGCCTGGGAGTACCCCGGCGACGAGTACTCCGACTACCCGCGCTGGACGACCGCTGCCAAGAAGAAGGTCTTCGGCCTCAACGCGGCCAAGCTCTACGGCATCGACGTGCCCGAGGAGTGCCGGCTGCCCGTCGAGGCCGGCGTGCCCGCCGATCAGGCCGACGCGCAGCTCGTCGAGGACCGCACATGACGCTGTGCTCCAGAGTCCTCGCGGCGCTGGGCACGGTCTACGACCCGGAGCTCGACGAGCCGATCACCGCGCTCGGGTTCGTCGACTCCTGCGTCGTGACCGCATCCGGTGACGTGCACGTGCGGCTGCGGCTGCCGACTCCGCAGTGCGCGCCGAACTTCGCGTTCCTCATGGCAGCCGACGCGCGGATGGCCGTGCGCCGTCTGGCCGGAGTGCGCGAGGTGACGATCGTGCTCGAGGACCACTACACGGGCGCGGAGATCAACGCCGCGGTGGGCAGCGGCGCCGGGTTCGACGCGGCGTTCCCGGGCGAGACGGCAGGCGACCTCGACGCCTTGCGCGAGCTGTTCCGGCGCAAGGCGCTGCTCGCTCGCCAGGCGCGACTGTGCGACGCGATGCTGGCCGCCGGCGAGAGCCTCGAGGCGATCGTCGCGCGGCGTGTCGCAGACCTGCCGGACACCCCCGACGCCACGCGCAGCGTGGCGTTGCGGGCCGTGCTCGGCATGTCGCACGACGCGGGCGCGCCGGCGCTCGTGGCCGGCGACGGTGCGCCGCTCGCCGCCGACGGGCTGCGCACGTGGCTGCGGCGCGCCCGACTCGCGAGCCTGAGCCTCGAGACCAACGGGGGCATGTGCCGCGATCTGCTGAAAGCTCGCGATCGGGAGGGGGTGGCGGCATGAGGGCCGCAAGACTGCACGCCTACCACGAGGCACTGAAGCTCGACGAGGTCGGCGAGCCGAAGGCCGCCAGCCCGCTCGACGTGATCGTGAGGATCGGCGCGGCCGGCTTGTGCCGGACCGACCTGCACATCCAGGAGGGTCAGTGGGCCGAGAAGTCCCGGGTCGCCCTCCCGTACACGCCAGGCCACGAGAACGCGGGCTGGGTGCACGAGGTCGGCTCAGGGGTGACCAACGTCGAGGTCGGGGACACCGTCATCGTCCACCCGTTCATCGCGTGTGGGCTGTGCCGGGCGTGCCGGCGCGGCGACGACATGCACTGCGCGAACGGCTCGTTTCCCGGGATCGATCGCGACGGAGGCTTCGCCGAGCTGCTCCTGACGAGCGCGCGGTCCGTGGTCAAGCTCGATCCCTCGCTCCACCCCACGCAGATCGCGGCGCTCGCCGACGCGGGCCTGACGGCGATCCACGCGGTGAAGAAGGCGATCCCGGTGCTGGGCCCGGGGACGCGGGTCGTCGTCATCGGGGCCGGTGGGCTGGGGCACATCGGCATCCAGTGCCTCGAGGCGATGACGCCGGCCGAGATCATCGTGGTCGACCCGAGCGAGAAGGCGCTCGCGCTCGCGAGCGAGCTCGGAGCCGACCACACGGTCAGGGCCGACGGCTCGCAGCGCGCCGCCGTCGCCGGGCTCACGGACGGCGTGGGCGCCGAGGCGATCCTCGACTTCGTCGGCGAGAAGGGCGCGATCGAGGACGGCGTCGCGATGGTGCAGGACGGCGGCTTCTACTACGTGATCGGCTACGGCGAGAACCTCAACGTCCCGACCATCGACATCATCTCGCGCGAGATCTCCTTCATCGGGAACCTCGTCGGGACCTACGTCGACCTTCAGGACCTGATGACGCTGACCGCGCAGGGCCGCGTCAAGCTGCACACGAGCACCTATCCGCTCGACGCGATCAATGACGCGATGGCGGACCTCGACCAAGGGCGGCTGCAGGGCCGCGGCATCCTCGTCCCGACCTAGGTCGACACGGTGCTTCGCGAGTCGACCGCGAGGTACTTGTCGTGACCGCGGTGGGAGCCGCACTGGTGATGATCGCGGGGGCGCCGCGCTGCGCCCCCGCGCTCATCGTTCAGCAGGTCGGGTATGCGGGAGTGCTCATCGACCCCGGGTACAGGTGCTCGGCGATCCGCTTGAACACCCGCGAGAACACCTGGACGTTCGCCGTCTGGAAGTTCTCGACTCCGGCGATCGCGGCGCCGCTCTGCGGCTCGTAGAACGCCGTGCTGCTGTAGCCGGGGACCGAGCCGTGGTGCCCGATCCAGCTGCCGAAGCTGAACAGGCCGAGCCCGTAGCCGTACTGCGTCGGGCCTTCGAGGGTGTACGGGCTCGGGCACCACTGCTGGCGTTCCGCGTGCATCGCGGGGCTGAGCAGGGCCCCGGTGCCGAGCGCCTTGGCGTACTTCTCCAGGTCGCCGACCGTCGAGATCATCGCCCCGGCGGTCCAGAAGAGGTTGGGGTTCAACGCGGTCTTGTCCTGAATCGTCCCGGGGATGATGCCCGTGCCGTAACCGGTGGCGTACGGCGACGGCATCTGGTAGATCGGGTTGGAGTTCGCCGCGCTGGGGAAGATCGTGTTCGTCAGGCCCAACGGCTGGATCACGTCGTTGGTGATCACCGTCTCCGCGTCCTGGCCGGTCACCTGCTCGAGGATCAGGCCGAGCAGGACGTAGTTGGAGTTGTTGTACTCGGTCTTGGTGCCGGGAGCGAAGCTCGGCTGGTGGCTGGGGTTGCGCAGGATGTCCACGACCTGCTCCGGCTCGAAGGCCACCCACGGAGTCAACGTGAACGTCAGCCGGAGTCCCGCGTCGTGCTGGTACTCGTACAGACCGGACCGCATCGAGAGCAGGTGGCGCACGGTGATCTGGTTCCCGTTCGGGATCCCGGTGATGAACTGGTCCAGCTTGTCGTTGAACGACAGGTGACCCTGCTCGATCTGCTGGAGGATCGCGGTCGCGGTGAAGGACTTGGTGATGCTGCCGATGCGAAAGCGGTCGTTGAGCGTCAGCGCGACCTTCGGCGCGGATGACCGGTCACCGTAAGCCTTGGTGTACTCCCCCTTCGGACCGCTGATCGCGATCGACATCCCGCCGACTCCCGTGTTGGCGAGCGCCTGCTGCACGGTGGTGTCGACGAAGTCCTGGTCGGCCTGCGACAGCGGCGCGGCCTGCGCCGGCGCCACCAGGGCAACCGTGGCCAGGAGGGCCGCGAGGAACGCCCCCGCGGCGGCGAGCAGGGAGCGGCGGCCGGGGGTGCGCGAGGCATCGAAGAGCCGCGGGCGCGACAGCGCCCGTGCGATCGACTTCGACATGGGTCTCTCCTCCGTCTCTACGTCGAACGACGTTCTCTCGGACATGTTCGACTGTATTGAAACGTTATAATCACTGTCAAGGAGAAAATGTCACCGATCGGGTGACGATGCTCACCTCGGGCGCCGCGTGCGCCATGGTTGGGACGCGACGCGAAGCGCGCTCAGTCCGGCTGGTCCGCGACCGCGAGCGCCACGAGCAGCTCGTGCTTCGCCTCGTGGATGTGGTCGATCATGCTTGCCCGGGCGCGATCAGGATCGCCCGCGGCGATGGCGTCGAGGATCCGGCGGTGGTGCTCGACGGAGCTGGCAACGACGAGCTCGAAGCTCACCGCATCGAGCGGCGCGAGCATCGCGGCCCGGACGTCCTCGACGGCTTGCCGCAGCCAGCGGTTGCCCGCGGCGTCGGCGACGGCCAGGTGGAAGGCGTTGTCGGCGGCGCGAAACCGTCCGGCGGTGAGCTCGGACCCGAGGTCCTCGATCGCCTGCTCGAGCCGCGCCAGGTGCGCGTCGGTCCTCCGCCTCGCCGCGAGCTCGGCGGCCACCGACTCGCAGGCGATGCGGAAGTCGAAGATCGCCTCCAGCTCCCCGCGCAGCGCGCGCTGCTCCGCGTCGGTGGCGCCGATCGTTCCGGCACTGATCACCAGCGCGCCGCCGCCGGAGCCGCGCCGCACACGCTTCAGCAGCCCCGCCGCCTCGAGGTCGCGCAGCGCGGATCGCAGCGTCATCCGTGAGACCCCCAGCTGCACCGCGAACTCGCGCTCGGGCGGGAGCTGGTCACCGGGCAGGAACCGCCCGAGCTCGATCGCCCTGGTCACCTGCGCGACGACGACATCGGCGGCGCTGGGGACCGTTACCGGCCCGAGCGTCCGCACGCGATCGACAGCCTCCGACATGGTCGCCTCAGCGTCCGGACAGGGCGAGCGCCTGCTCGAAGGCCGCCCGCACCTCTGTCGCTGACCATGGTTGCGGCGACTGGGTGATGAAGAAATCCGCCAGCGCCTGCTCGGTGAGCTCGTCGAGGGCGCCGCCGACGTCCAGCGAGCCGAGCACGGGGAAGTCCAGCTCGCGCAGCAGCTCGCGCACGGCGCGGACCGCGCGCCCGCCGTCGGCGCTCCCGTCCACCGGGGCGCCGAGCGCGTCGGCGACCCGCTCCAGTTGCTCGGGAGCGAACTGACGCTCGCGATCCAGCGTCTCCGCCAGCACCAGCCCGACGGTGAGCCCGTGCGGAGCTCCGGTGCGGCTTCCGATCGCCTGCGCCAGCGAATGCTCCGCGGCACAGTCCGAGATGTTCATCGTCAGCCCGGCCAGGAGGCTGGCGCAGGCCATCTCCGACCGGGCGGCCGCGTCGGAGCCGTCGCGGTAGGCGGCGACGAGCGAGCGCCTCCCGAGCCGGATGGCCTCCAGCGCGATCGCATCGCCGATCGGCGTCCGCGTCCGCGCGACCATCCCGGCGATCGCCTGCGCGATCGCGTCGATGCCGCTGAACGCAGTCGTCGCGGGCGGCGTCGAGTGGGTGAGGACCGGATCGACGAGCGCGTGCTCGGCGCGCAGGTTCGGGTTCGCGATCCCGGCCTTGGTCCCCGACTGGTCGTCGAAGACCACCGCGCCGCCCGACACCTCGGAGCCCGTCCCGGCGGTCGTCGGCAGCGCGACCAGCGGCACGTCGGCGGGCGGGAAGACGCGCTCGGAGGCGAGAAAGCCGGAGAACGTCAGGTCCTGCTGCGCGCAGAGCCGGGCGGCCTTGGCGGTGTCGATCACCGAGCCGCCGCCGATCGCCACGACCATGCCGGCGCCGCTCTCGCGCAGCGCGGCCGCAGCGCGGTCGACGTCGGCGCCGCGGGGCTCGCCGGGGCCCTTCAGGCTGCGGACGACCTCGATGTCGGCGGCGGCGAGGGCGGTCAGCACCTCGCCGACCGCGGGGTTGACCTGCTCGAGGCCGTCGTCCACCACGACGAGCGCGCTGCTCGCGCCCGCGCCGCGGACGATGTCGGGCAGCTCCATCGCGACGCCGTCGCCGAACCGGATGCGGACCGGGAGGTGGTTGGCGAACGGCGCCATGATCTGCGGCGTCACTCAGGCCTCCGTCGCGTAGAAGACGTTCTTGAGCTCGGTGTAGGCCTCCGGCGCGTCGGCGCCGAGCTCGCGCCCGAGCCCGGACTGCTTGAACCCGCCGAACGGCGTGCCGAGCCGCACCGAGGTGTATGAGTTGACCGCCAGGGCGCCGGCCTGGACGCCGCGGGCGACGCGCAGCGCGCGGGCCCCGTCGGCGGTCCAGATCGAACCGGAGAGCCCGTAGTCGGTGTCGTTGGCGCGGGCGATCACCTCGTCCTCGCGGTCGAACGGCAGGATGCCGACGACCGGCCCGAAGATCTCCTCGCGCGCCGCCCGGTCGCCGTCGGCGAGCGGGTGCAGCACGGTGGGCGGGAACCAGTAGCCGGGACCGTCGGGCACCCGACCCTGGATCGCGACCGGCGCCCCGGCGGCGATCTCGGCCACGCTCGCCCGCTGGCGGGCGGAGATCAGCGGGCCCATCTGCGTCGCCTCGTCGAGCGGGTCGCCGACCCGCAGGTCGACCACCATCGCCTCCAGCCGCTCGAGGAACTCCGCCAGGACGGGCCGCTCGACGAAGACGCGCGAGCGGGCGCAGCAGTCCTGCCCGGCGTTGCCGAAGCAGCCCCCGGCGAGGCCCGAGGCGGCGGCGTCGAGGTCCGCGTCGGCGAAGACGATCGACGGCGACTTGCCGCCGAGCTCCAGGCTGACGCGCTTGATCTGGCGCGCCGCCCGCTCGCCGATCTCCATCCCGACCGCGGTCGAGCCGGTGAGCGTGATCTTGCTGACGTCGCGGTGGTCGACGAGCGCCCGGCCCAGCTCCGAGCCGCGACCGACGACGACGGCGAGCAGCCCCTCGGGCAGCCCGGCCGCGGTGGCGATCCGCTGCAGCTCGAGCGCCGTCAGCGGGGTCAGCTCGGCGGGCTTGTGGACGACCGCGTTGCCGGCGGCCAGCGCCGGCGCGATCTTCCAGCTGGCGATGGTCAGCGGGAAGTTCCACGGCGTGATCACGCCGACGACGCCGAGCGGCTCGCGGAAGGTCATGTCGACCCCGCCGGCGACCGGGATCGTCTGACCGCCGAGGCGCTCCGGCGCCGCGGCGTAGAACCGGAAGGTCGCCGCGGCGCCCGCGACCGCACCGCGCGCGTCGCCGATCGGCATCCCGACGTTGCGGGCCTCGAGTCGCGCGAGCGCCTCGGCCTCGGCCTCGATGCCCGCGGCGATGGCGGCGAGGACGGCGCCGCGCTCGCTCGGCGCCAGCGCCCACCACTCCCGCTGCGCGCGCTGCGCGGCGGCGACGATCCCGTCGAGCTCGGGGGCGCTCGTCCGTGGGAGCGTGGTCAGCACCTGCTCGGTGGCGGGCTCGACGACGGTGACGGTCATCGGACCGCCTCCACCGGGCGCGCGACCGCGGTGCGGTCGGCGGCGGCCGCCACGAGGTCTGCGATCGTCGCGTCCAGCTCCAGCTCCTCGGGGTGCCACTGAACGCCGAGCGCGTAGCGCATCCGCGGCCACTCGACCGCCTCGACGAGCCCGTCCGGCAGTGAGCGCGCGACGACCCACCCGCCCTCGCCCACCCGGTCGATTCCCTGGTGATGATGCGAGTTCACGGTGATCTGTCGCTCTCCGTTCGCGGCCAGCGACGATCCCGGCTCGACCTCGACCGCGTGAAAGGTCGGCGCCCCGAGGCTGCCGGGCACCGGACGGTGCTCGGCGAACCCGGCGTCGGTGACGTGTTGGTGCAGGGTGCCTCCAGTCGCGACGTTGAGGACTTGCAGGCCGCGGCAGATGCCCAGAACCGGAAGGTCCCGAGCGAACGCGGCACGGGCGAGCGCGATCTCGAACGCGTCGCGCAGCGGGTAGGTGGCCTCGGTCCGCTCGGCCGCCGGCTGGCCGTAGCCGGCCGGGTCGATGTCGGCGCCGCCGATCAGCAAGAGGCCGTCGAGCCACGCGCTGTCGGACTCGATCCCGGCTTCTCCGAGCGGTTCCGGGGCGAGCACGACGGGCATGCCGCCCGCGCGCCGCACGGCGCCGAGGTAGGTGCCGGCGACCACGGCCGCCTGCTGATCCCAGAAGCTCCAGGCGACTCGCTCCCATGCGGCACAGACGCCGATCAGCGGCCGGCGCCGCGTGTCAGAGTCGCTCATAGCCCCGGACCTTCTCCCAATCGGTGACTGCCGCGCCATAGGCCTCGAGCTCGATCTCCGCCGCGCGCGCGTAGTGGCTGACGATGTCGGCCCCGAACGCGCGCGCCGCCACCTCGCTCTCGCGGAACAAGGTCACGGCATCGCCGAGTGTGGTGGGCAGGCGCGGGGATCCCGAGGCATAGGCGTTCCCCGCCACGGCGGGCTCCGGCTCGAGTCCCTCGTCGATCCCGTGCAGGCCGGCGGCGATCATCGCGGCGAGCGCGAGGTAGGGGTTGACGTCGCCGCCGGGAGCGCGGTGCTCGAGCCGAAGCGAGCTGCCCGCGCCGACCACACGGATCGCGCAGGTGCGGTTGTCGCGCCCCCACGCGATCGCGGTCGGGGCGAAGGAGTGGCCCGCGAACCGCTTGTAGGAGTTGACGTTCGGGGCGAAGAGGAGGGTCAGCTCCCGCGTGCACGCGATCTGGCCGGCGAGAAAGCGCTCGAACAGTCGCTCGTCGCGCGCGAAGAGCGGTCCCTCCGCGTCGGCCAGGGAGAGGTGCAGGTGGCACGAGTTCCCCTCGCGCTCGTCCCACTTGGCCATGAAGGTGGCCGAGAGGCCCTCCTCCGTGGCGATCTCCTTGACCGCATGCTTGAAGATGGAATGGCCGTCGGCGGCGTCGAGCGGCGTCGAGTGACGGAAGTTGATCTCGAACTGCCCGAGGTTGGCCTCGCCTTTGGCGGATTCGAGCTCGAGCCCCGAGCGCGGCATCTCGGTGGTGAGGCGGTCGAGCAGGGGGTCGGCCGCGCGCAGCCCGAGCAGCGAGTAGTCGCTGTTGTAGGCGCTGACCGGCGTGAGGCCCTGGTAGCGGCGCTCGCGGGCCTCGGCGTAGCTCTCGCGATGGACGATGAACTCCAGCTCGGTCGCCGTCCGGGCGGTCCAGCCGCGCTCGGCGAGGCGCTCGACCTGCCGGCGCAAGATCTGCCGGGGCGACGGGAGCACCGGCTCGCCGCCGGACCAGACCGCGTCGGCGATGCAGATCGCGGTGCGCGGTCGCCAGGCGGCCAGCCGCAACGAGGAGAGGTCGGGAATCAGCGTGAAGTCGCCGTGGCCCGTCTCCCAGCTGCTCGTCGAGAGACCCTCCTGGGGTGCCATCTCGACCTCGACGCTGAGCAGGTAGCTGCAGGCGCCGGCGCCGTGGTCGAGGACGTCCTCGACGAAGTAGCGGGCGCCGAGCTGCTTGCCCTGAAGTCTGCCCTGCATGTCGACGAGGGCGAGCAAGACCTGGTCGATCTCACCCGCCGCGACCATCGAGCGGAGCTGGTCCGGCGCGAGCCGACCCGTGACCGAGTCCGCGGATGGCGAGGAGGATGGATTGCGGGAATCGAGCATCTTGGTCTTTTCTTTATACCAAGTTTCCGCCGCGCATGCACGGCTGCACGACGAAGAGCTCCAGTCGACGCGGGCCGTGCACGCCGTCCACCCGCTGCAGCTCGATGTCGGAGGTCGCGGAAGGTCCCGAGATGAAGGTGAGCGGGGCGCCGGCGGCAGCAGCGGGGCCGAGCGCGGCGATCGCCTCGGGCACCGTCTCGACGACATCCTCGGCAGCGACGACGCAGAGGTGGACGTCCGGGACGAGGGAAAGCGCACGGCGACCGCAACGCTCCGAGCCGTCGAGGACGACCGTGCCGGTCTGCGCGATCGCCACGACGCAGCCGGTCAGGACGCCGTCCATCCGGTCGAGCTCAGCCGCCGGGCTCGGGGCGTCGTGGAGCTCGATCGTTGCCGCGGGCGGGCGCCACGGGGCCGCCGGAGCGGTCGCCAGCCGCCGGAGCCCCAGCTCCTCGCAGCGGACCGCCAAGACGGCGTCGAGCTCCCCGGCGGCCACCGTGTGCACGCGCGCGTCGTAGTCGGCGGCCCGTCGGCAGAACAGGTCGACCCGGGCAGCTTGGTCGAGCGTGCCGACGCGGCGGTAGCGACGCGGCACCGGCCCCGCGCTCGCGGACCCGATCGCCGCCCGGGCGCGACGCAGGATCTGCTCCCTAGCCGCGCTCATGCCACCACGCTCGGAAGGTCTGGGACGGTGGCTCGGGCAGCTCGCGGGACCGCGCCCAGCGGGCCCCCATCACCTGCGCCAGCGGTCCCCGGGCGAGTCGCCGCAGCCGCTGCGCTCGTTCGTAGCCGCGGCGGCTGGAGAAGGCGCGGAACGCGAGCCGCAGCGCGGCTCGTTCCGGATCCGGGGCTTCGACTTCGCGGCTGATCCGGCCCCGCAGGTGGACGAGCATCGTCGGGATGTCGATCTTCACCGGGCAGGCATCGAGGCACGCGCCGCAGAGCGTCGAGGCCCAGGGCAGGGTCGATGCCTGCTCGAGCCCGCGCAGCTGCGGCGTCAGCACGGCGCCGATCGGACCCGGGTAGACGGATCCATACGCATGGCCGCCGACCCGCGCGTAGACGGGGCAGACGTTGAGGCAAGCCGAGCAGCGGATGCAATGCAATGCCTGGCGCCCGAGCTCGTCGGCGAGCACGTCGGTGCGACCGTTGTCGAGCAGCACGAGATGGAACTCGCGGGGACCGTCGCCCGGCACGACGCCGCTCCAGACCGACGTGTAGGGATTCATCCGTTCACCCGTCGCCGAGCGCGGCAACAGCTGCAGGAAGACTTCGAGGTCGCGCCAGTCCGCCAGCACCTTCTCGATCCCCATGACCGTCACCAAGACCTCGGGAAGCGTCGTGCACATGCGCCCGTTGCCCTCGGACTCGACGACGACGACGGAGCCGGTCTCGGCGACCGCGAAGTTGGCACCGCTGACCGCGAACGGGACCCGGAGGAACAGCTCCCGGAGGTGCTCGCGCGCTGCCGCAGCGAGCGCGGCCGGATCCTCGTCGAGCTTGCGGCCGCGGGCGATCGTCGCTTCGAAGAGCAGCCGGATCTCGTTGCGATTACGGTGAATCGCGGGAACCAGGATGTGCGAGGACCAGTCGCCGGCGAGCTGGTTGACCAGTTCGGCGAGGTCCGTCTCGTGCGCCGTGATCCCGACCTCGGCGAGCGCCGCGTTGAGCTCGATCTCGTCGGTCGTGATGGACTTCACCTTCACCACGTCCTCGGCGCCGTGGGCGCGCGCGAGGCGGGCCACGATCGCGTTCGCCTCGCGAGCGTCTCGCGCCCAATGGACTTCGCCACCCCGCTCCTTCACTGCGCGCTCCAGTTGCTGCAAGCACTCGGGCAGGCGCGCCATGGCCAGCGCCTTGATCGCCGCGCCCGCCTCGCGCAGCTCCTGCCAGTCCTCGACCTCGGCGACGGCGCTCGCGCGGCGGCCGCGAATCGTCGTCGTCGCCCGGGCGAGGTTGCGGCGCAGCTGACTGTCCTCGAGCGCCTCTCGCGCTGCCGCTTCGAAGCCCGCCTTCATCGTTCGCAGGCGAGGATCTCGGCCAGATGCATGGTGCGAAGGCCGGCTCGGTTGCGTCGGAGGCCGCCGCCGATCTGCATCAGGCAGGAGCTGTCGACGGCGGCGCAGACCTCGGCGCCCGTGGCCCGCAGAGCCGCCGTCTTGTCGCCCAGCATCGCGGTCGAGACGTCGGCGTTCTTCACGGCGAACGTGCCCCCGAAGCCGCAGCAGTCATCGTCTTCGACCTCGGCAAGCTCGAGGCCTTCGACCGACCGCAGGAGCCGCAGAGGACGATCGCCGAGCCGCAGGCCGCGTTGCGAGTGACAGGTGGCGTGATAGGCGACCCGGTGCGGGAAGAAGGCGCCCACGTCCTCGACGCCGAGGCGGTCGCACAGGAACTCCGTGAGCTCGGCGAGCCGCCCGCGGAGCGCCTCCAACTCGTCCGCGAGCCCCTCCTCGCCAGCCTCGCGGGCCAGCCGCGGCGCGGTCTCCCGCAGCCAGCTCACGCAGGAGGCGGAGGGGCACACGATCGCCGACTCGGCCGAGAAGACCCGGATCGTCCGCGCTGCCAGCGCCAGTCCCTCGTCGCGGGCGCCGGCATTGCCGTGCATCTGCCCACAGCACGTCTGCTCGACCGGGAAGGCCACCTCGCACCCGAGCCGCTCCAGGACCGCCACCGTCGACCTCGCCACCGCCGGGAAGAGCGTGTCGCTCAAACAGGTGACGAGCAGCGCCACGCGACCGGTCGCGGTCATCGGGGGTAGGCGGCCGGGACCCCGCCGTCGACGTTGAGCATGTTGCCGGTGGTCTTGGCCGAGCGGGCGGCCGACGCGAAGTGCAGGACGGCATTGGCGATGTCGCCCGGGCCGACGTTGACCCCCAGGGTGGTGCGTCGGCGGTAGTAGTCCTCCAGGTCCTCGGGAGCGATCCCGTAGGCGGCGGCGCGTTCTTGCCGCCAGCCCGAGCTCCAGATCCGCGACCCCTGTAGGACGGCATCGGGATTGACGGTGTTGACCCGAATCCGAGCCGGCCCTCCCTCCTCCGCGAGGCAGCGCGCAAGGTGAAGCTCCGCCGCCTTGGCGCTCGAGTAGGCGGCGGCGTTGCGGCCGGCGACGACGGCGTTCTTGGATGCGACGAAGACGATCGAGCCACCCAGTCGCTGTCGTTCGAGCAGCTCGAAGGCGGCGCGCGAGACGAGGAAGTAGCCGGTCGCGAGGACGCGGTAGTTCTGCTCCCAGTCGGCAAGGGTGGTCTCCGTGATCGGCGCGCTCGATGCGATGCCGGCGTTGGACACGACCACGTCGACGCCGCCGAACGCGGCTGTCGCGGCGGCGAAGGCCGCAGCCACGTCCTCCTCGCGCGTGACGTCGCCGGCCACCCCCAGGCCGGTCTCGCCGAGATCGGCAACGGCGTCCGCGGCCCCGTCGGCGTCGAGATCGAAGGCGACCACGCAGGCGCCCGCGTGCGCGAGCGCCGCGACGACAGCACGACCGATGCCGCCGGCGGCGCCGGTGACGAGAGCGACCTGGCCCTGCAGCTCGCCGGGCGGCGGTGCCAGCGAGAGCTTGTAGAGCTCGAGCGGCCAGTACTCGACCGCGAAGCTCTCCGCGGCGGTCAACGAGGTGAACCCGCCCAGGGCCTCGCCGCCGGCCATCACCTCGATGGCGCGGAGATAGAGGTCGCGGGACAGCCGTGATGCCTTGACCGACGTCCCCGCGGTCACCATCCCCAGATGTTGGATCAGCACGACCCGCGGATCGGGATCGGCGGCCTCGGCGCCTGCGCCGTGCGCCTCGACGTAGGCGCGGTAGTCCTCGCGGTAGGCGGCGGCGCGCTCGCGGATTCGCTCCCCGAGCGTCGTCGCGTCATCGGTCTCGGGATCGAATGGGATCCACAACGGCACCCGCTTCGTGTGGACCAGGTGATCCGGACAGGCGGCCCCGATCTGGCTCAGCCGTTCGCCCGCGGCCGACGTGACGAGCTCGAGGACGGGCTCCGAGGCGTCGACCGTCAACACCTTGTGCCGTTCGCTGGAGACGGCGCCGCGCGCGACCGGCAGCAGCTCAGCCAGCAGCTGCTGCCGCAGCGACTCGGTCAGCCCCGCGGCCGCGGCCGCGGGGGCGCCGAAGCGGCGGGCGCCGGCGGTCCGCCGGTTGATCGCCTCGACCGCCTCGTTGATCACCGCAGCCGTGCGCCGGTAGGCCTGCTCGGCGGTGTCGCCCCACACCACGAGACCGTGCTTGGCGAGCACCACGAGCTCGAGATCGCGGTCGGCTCGTACGAGCTCGCCGACCTGCTTGGCGAGGGCGAAGCCCGGCCGGATGTAGGGGATCCACGCCGCTCGCGGCCCGAAGATCTCGGCGAGGAGCTGCTCGCCGTGTTCGGTGCCGGCGATCGCGTT
Organism: uncultured Solirubrobacteraceae bacterium; assembly: GCA_964422645.1. Taxonomy (GTDB): domain Bacteria; phylum Actinomycetota; class Thermoleophilia; order Solirubrobacterales; family Solirubrobacteraceae; genus Capillimicrobium. The sequence goes on from CAYRCB010000016.1 coordinate 83,237, forward strand.
GATCCCATCGGGATGCGTGTGATGGACGTGCGTGGCGGGGATGAAGGCGTGCAGCAGGGTCTCGATCGAGCCCCGCGGCATCGCCGGGTCGAGCATGCAGCGACCGAGGTAGGCGACCATCTCCTCGTCGCTCATCTCGGCCCGCTCGATCAGCGGCTCGACCTCGTCGAGGCGCAGCGCGGTGAAGTCATGACGCTCGATCGTCGCGAGGTCGGAGCCCGAGCCCTTGACCCAGAGCGTGCGCACCCGGCGGCCAGCGTGGTCGACCGAGAACCCCTTTGCCGAGGTGTTGCCCCCACCGAAGTTGGCGACGGCGCGGTTGGCGCCGAGGAGGCGCGACGCGAGCACGAGTTGGTCCAACGTCTCCGCCGGCGTCTCCGCGGCGGGCGGCCAGAGCGACTCGACCCGGTGAGCGATGCAGCTCGCGACGCTCATGCGTTCCATCCAGCCGAGACAGGAGCCGCGTCCCCGCGTTCGCGAGCGATCCGCTCCACGTACCCGGACTCGCGCAGGGCCGCCACCGGGTCGGCGACGCCCCCGGCGGCGACCCGCACCCGGCCGCAGAGCTCGCGGACGTCGCAGTGGAACGCGTCGAGGAGCACCTCGTGGGCGCCGAGCACGTCGCCTTCGGCCTGTGCCGCCGCCAGGGCGTCGCGGTCGACGAGCAGCGCCTTCGCGTAGGCCTCCTGGACGTTGACGACGGAGAGCGTCATCGCCTCGACCTTGGCCTCGACGTTGTGCGCCTGATCGATCGTCAAGCGCGGGAGATCGGTGCCCAGCTCGACGAAGACGGCGAACAGCTCGAACGGGTTCACCGAGCCGACGATGAGGTCGTCGTCGGCGTACTTGCGGCCGTTGAAGTGGAAGCCGCCGAGCCGGCCCTCGGCGGCCAGGATGGCGACGATCTGCTCGATGTTGACCCCGTGGAGGTGGTGGCCGATGTCGACCAGGACCGCGGCCCGCTCCCCCAGCCGTTGGCAGAAGAGCAACGCCGAGCCCCAGTCGGCGATGTCCGTCGCGTAGAAGGCCGGCTCGAAGGGCTTGTACTCGAGCAGGAGCTCCTGCTCGGGCGGCAGCTCCGCGTACACCGCCCGGAGGCACTCGAGGATCCGCTCGCGGCGGTCGCGCAGGTCGTCCTGCCCGACGTAGTTGATGCCGTCCGCGAGCCACAGCGACTGAGCGGTCGACCCGAGCTCGGTGGCGATCCGCACGCACTCCAGCAGGTGGGCGACCGCGCGCTGGCGCACCGCTCGATTCGGGTGGGCGAGCGAGCCCAGCTTGTACTCGGGGTCCTGGAAGAGGTTCGGATTGACGGCGCCGATCCGCAGGCCGCGCGACTCGGCGTGGCGGCGCAGCGCCGTGAGGTCGTCCACCCGGTCCCAGGGGAAATGCAGCGCCACCGCCGGGGCCGACGCCGTCAGCCGGTGGACCTCGGCGGCATCGTCGATGCGCTCGAACGGGTCGCGCGGGCGGCCCGGCTGCGGGAAGGTGGCGAAGCGGGTCCCCGAGTCGCCATACCCCCACGAGGGCGTCTCGATCTCGAGCCGCGCGAGCTCCTGCTCCACCTCAGCGCTGGTCCTGGCCAACTTTCAGGTCCTTTCGATCGATCGGCACCGGCGGCGCCGACGCGGTGACGTCGAGAAACCGGCCGTAGATCGCGTCGGCGCGATCGCGGCTTCCCGTCGGCTCGTACAGCTGCGGCGTCGCGGAAGCGCGCGCGATCTCGTGCGCATCCGCAAGCGAGCTCAGCTCGCCCAAGGCGATCGCCTGCCCGAGGACGTTGCCGAGGGCGCTCGCCTCGACCGGTCCGGCGATCACCGGGCGGTCGAGCAGCTCGGCCGTGAGGCGGCAGAGGAGCCCGTTGCGCGCACCGCCGCCGATCACGTGGACGCAGGGCGCGCGCCGGCCGGTGACGTGCTCGATCTGCTCCAGCACCAGCCGGTACTTGCAGGCCAGCGAGAGGAGGATCGAGCGCACCATCGCGCCGGGATCGGTTGGCGCGGGCAACCCCGCCGCACCGCACAGCGCAGCGATGCGCGCCGACATGTCGCCTGGCTCCAGCAAGCTCGGGTGGTCGGGATCGAACAGCGCCGCGTCGTCGTCCTCGGCGGCCTGCGCCATTCGGGTCAGGTCGGCGAAGGAATGGTCCGTTCCCCGCTCCGCCCAGCCGCGCCGGCACTCCTGCACCAGCCACAGGCCCATCACGTTCTTCAGCAGCCTGGTCGTCCCCTCGACGCCCGCCTCGTTGCTCAGGTTGACGGCCCGCGCGGCTTCGCTGAGCACCGGCTCCGCAAGCTCGACGCCGAGGACCGACCAAGTCCCGCTCGAGAGGATCGCCGCCGACGAGAACGGCTCGACCGGAGCCGCGACGAACGCCGCTGCGGTGTCATGCGAAGCGGTCGCGATCACCGGCGCGGCGCCCAGGCCATGGCGCGCCAGCGCGGGCGCCAGGACCGTTCCCGGCTCGACCAGGGCGCCGAAGATGCGCGGCGGCAGGCCCATGCCTTCGATCAGCTCGCGGGACCAGGCGCGGGAGCGCGCGTCCAGCAGCCCGGTGGTCGACGCGACGGTTCGCTCGTTGGCGAGCTCACCGCTCAGCCAGAACGAGAGCAGGTCAGGGATCAGGGCGATGCGGGCGGCCGCGGAGAGCGCCCCGCCGCCCACCTCGGCCAGCAGCTGGAACACCGTGTTGATCGGGAGCGCCTGGATGCCGCTGAGCTGGAAGCTGCGCTGCGGCGAGACGCGGCCGGCGGCGCGCTCGACCATCGTGCGCGTGCGCGGGTCGCGGTAGTGGTACGGCAGCCCGAGCAGCCGATCGCCTGCGTCGAGCAGCCCGTAGTCGACCGCCCACGTGTCGACGGCGACGCCGGCGAGCGGTCCGTTCGCCGAGGCCGCCAGCGCGAGCCCGTGCAGCGCCTGCTCGTAGAGCCCGAGCAGGTCCCAGTGCAGCCCGTCCGGCAACTGGACGGGGCGGTTGGCGAAGCGATGGACCTCGCGCAACTCGACGCGACTGCCGTCGAAGGCGCCGGTGCACACCCGCCCGGACTCGGCCCCGAGGTCGACCGCGGCAAGGATCGCGTTCCGTGAACGGGTGCCCATCGCCGCCCCAGCCTAACAAGAATTTGAAACGCTTCATAGCGCCGTCGCCGCTCCGCCAGCAGGTATCTTTCGCCGAGAGATGAGGCGTTGGACCATCCTCGACGTCGCCGAGCGCGCAGGCGTGTCGGTCGGCACCGTGTCGAATGCGCTCAATCGACCCGAGATCGTCGCGGAGAAGACGCTCGCGGCCGTCCAGGCGGCGATCGACGAGCTGCATTTCGTGCCGAGCGCCGCGGCTCGTCAGATGACGGGGGCCAGGAACCCGGCGATCGGGCTGATCGTGCTCGACATCGACAATCCCTTCTTCACCGAGGTCTACCGGGGCGTCGAGTCGGTGGCCAGCGAAGCTGGCTACGTCGTCGTGGTCTGCAGCTTCGCCGGCGATCCCACGCACGAGCGCCGGCAGCTGCGCCTGCTCGAGGAGCAGCGGGTGGCCGGCATCCTCGCGACGCAGGTGGGCACGGGCAACTCGCGCGTCTACAGCCGGATGCGCAAGAACGGCACGCCGGTCGTGATGCTCGACCGGCGCAGCGCCACCAAGGACCAGTGCAGCGTCTCCGTGGACGACGTCGCCGGCGGCCGCCTTGCCGGCGAGCACCTGTGCGAGCTGGGGCACAAGCGCCTGGCGCTCGTCAACGGCCCGCACGACTGGAGCCAGTGCGCCGACCGGCGCAAGGGCTTCCTGGCCGCTGCCGACGCCGCCGGAGCGCAGCTGCTCGCCGGCGCCGACATCGAGGTCGAGCAGATGACGATCAGCGCTGGAGAGGAAGCGGTCCGGGAGCTCCTCGCCGGCGACGACGCGCCGACCGGCATCTTCTGCACCAACGACCTGCTGGCGCTCGGCGTCGAGCACGCGCTGATCGCAGCCGGCCATCGGGTTCCCGACGACTTCGCGATCGTCGGCTACGACGACGTCGCGTTCGCGACGATGGCATTCGTGCCGCTGACGTCGGTGCGCCAGCCCGCCTACGAGCTCGGCCGCCGGGCGGCGGAGCAGCTGCTGAACGAGGCCGACGACCAGGCGCACAAGCACGAGCGGATCGTCTTCGAGCCCGAGCTCGTCGTCCGCGCGTCGACCGGCGCTGCGGTCGCCACGCCGCCGGACCGCCAGCTGAGCCGCGCCTGACCCGCCGCGCGGGGCTCGGGGCGCGCCCGCGTCGGTGCGTCGCGGCCGCTCATCGCTTCGCGTCCCGCCATGAAGCGTTTCAACGCGTTGGTACGCTGCGCACCACGGGATGACCTTCGAGCTGCCGTACCGGTGGGACGCGAAGTGGGTGTGGCTCGGCGATACCGGTCACCGCCCCGGCCTTCTGGCTGGCTCGGTCGACCCCACGGTCTACGATCGGTTCGTCCTCCTGCGGCGGGCCTTCGACCTTGCCGAGGTGCCCGGCGAGGCAGTGCTGCGGGCGGTCGCCAACTCGCGCCTCGTCGTCTGGGTGAACGGCCACGAGGTCGCCCGCGGACCGGTCCGCTCGGACGCGCGGAGCACGCGCTGCGAGCTCGTCGCGGTCGCCGAGCAGCTGCGCCCGGGCCGCAACGCGATCGCGGTGCTCGCCCGCTACTACGGGGTCCCCACCTCCTGGTGGCTGCCGACGCCGGTCACCCTCGGCCTCGGCGGGGGAGCCGTGGCGGCCGAGCTCCGGCTCCGGGGAGGCGAGGTCATCGCGACCGACGAGCGCTGGCGGGCGCTGGCCGGGGACGCCTGGGCGCCGGGGCCGCGTTCGTTCGAGGACGGGACGGGGTTCCTGCGCGAGATGGTCGACGCGCGGCGACTGCCCGCGGGCTGGACCGAGGCCGACTTCGACGACGCCGCGTGGCGGTGGGCGGAGCCGATCGACCCGCGCAACGACGGCTACCTCGGCATCCTCGAGCCGCCGAGCGACCCGTTCGGCCGCCTGCCGCCGCGGCCGATCCCCCAGCTCTCGGGCGATGTCCGCCGGCCGCTCCGAGCGGTCGTGATCCCGACCGCCGCCGCCGTCGCGCCCGCCGCCGACGACCCGGTCGCGCAGGTGATCGCCGACCAGCGGGCCGCGGTGGTCGCGCGGCGGGTCGAGCTGACCGCCGACGACCCCGTCGAGATCCCCGGCGGCGGCACGCACCTGGTCGCCTTCGACTTCGGGGAGACCGTCGCCGGGACGGTGCGGCTCGACGTCGACGGGCCGGCGGGGACGCGGATCGACGTCGCGCTGGGCGAGGAGCTCGACGACGACGGCCTGCTCGTCGCCGAGTTCGCCCACGCCGGCCTGCGCTACATCGCCCGCGGCGCCCACGACGGCCACGAGTCCTTCGACCCGCTGGGGGGCCGCTACGCGGTCGTCTCGGTCCGCGCCGAGGCAGCGGTGCGCCTGCGGGTCGCAGTCCGCGAGCGGCTCTTCCCGCGGGCCCGCCGCGCCTCGGCGCCGTTCCGCTGCAGCGACGAGCTGCTGAACGAGGTCTTCGCGATCGGGCTGCGCACGGTCGAGCTCTGCTCGCAGGACGCCTACATCGACTGCCCGACCCGCGAGGCGCGCGCCTGGACCGGGGACTTCGTCGTCCACCAGTCGGTGCACCTCGCGACGGCAGAGGACTGGTCGCTGGCACGCTGGCATCCGGTCCTCGCCGACACGCCGCGCAGCGACGGGATGCTGCCGATGGCGGTCTGCTCGAACCTGGGCGGCGGTCCGCTCGAGGGCAGCTACATCCCCGACTGGGCCCTGCACTGGATCCGCGCCGTGCGCAACCTCATGCGCTACACCGGAGACCGGGAGCTGGTGGCCTCGCTGCTGGCCGGCTGCGAGCGCGTGCTGCGCTGGTTCGCGCCCTACCGCGGGCCGGACGGGCTCCTCGCCGAGGTCCCGGGCTGGGTGCTGATCGACTGGAGCGCGGTCCCGGTCGCGGGCACGAGCGCGGCGCTGAACGCGCTGTGGGCGCGCGGGCTGCGCGACCTCGAGGAGATGGCGCAGTGGCTCGGGGACGGCCACCGCGCGTGGTGGGCGCGGGGCCTGCGCCGCGACGTGGCCACGGGGTTCGAGGTCTTCTGGGACCCAAAGCGGGCGCTCTACCGCGACCACCGCGTGGCCGGCACCGTGCACCCGGCGGCGAGCCGCCACACCAACGCGGCGGCGATCTGCGCCGGGATCGTGCCCGCCGAGCGGCTCGCCCGGCTCGCCGCGACCCTGGCCGACCGCCGTCACCTCGCCCACTCGGCTCCCGCCTTCGAACGCCTGGGCGCGGGCGACCTGCAGGCCGGGGTGGACCTCGTCACCCAGGGCAACCCGGAGCCGAGCTGGGACCAGGAGCGCCGGATCCTCGAGGCGCAGCCCTTCTTCCGCTACGTCGTCCACGACGCGCTGGCGGAGGCCGGCCGCGCCGACCTCGTCGCCGACGCCTGTCGCGACTGGGGCCGGTTCGTGCGGGCGCGCGAGCGCACCTGGCCGGAGACCTGGGTGGGCGGCTCGCACTGCCACGGCTGGAGCTCGACCCCGACCCGCGACCTGATCGTCTACACGCTGGGCGTGCAGCCGGCCGCGCCGGGCTTCGCCCGCGCCCGCGTCGCCCCGGCGCTGGGCGACCTGCGGTGGGCCGAGGGGACGGCGCCGACGCCCCGCGGTCCGCTGCGGGTGCGGGCCGACGCCGAGGGCGGACGGCTCGCGATCGACAGCCCGGTGGCGCTCGAGGTGGAGTGGGACGGCGAGCGGCGGCAGCTCGGGCCCGGGCGGCACGAGCTGCGGTCGGCTACCAGGTGACCGGGAGCGCGAGCGCGCGGTAGACGCCGACGTCGGCGCTCTCGATCGGCAGGTCCTCCACCGGCGCGGCGAGGCGCAGCGTCGGGAAGCGGCGAGCGAGCCCCGCCAGCGCCACCTGCAGCTCGACCCGCGCCAAGTGCTGGCCGAGGCACTTGTGGATGCCGTGCCCGAACGCGAGGTGACCCTGGGCGCTGCGGGCGAGCCGCAGCTCGTCGGGCTCGGGGAACTTGGCGGGATCGCGGTTCGCCGTCAGGAGCGACACCGTGACCCGTTCGCCGGCGCGGATCACCACGCCGTCCAGCTCGATGTCCGCGGTGGCGACGCGGGTGAAGCTCTGCTCGACGATCGACAGGTAGCGCAGCAGCTCCTCGCTCCAGTCGTCGATCAGCGACGGGTCAGCGCAGAGGGACTCCCAGGCCGCCCGGTCGCGCAGCAGCGCCAGTGCCCCGAGCGCGATCGCGTTGGCCGTCGTCTCGTGGCCGGTGATGAAGAGCTCCATCGCCATCCCGGCCAGCTCCCGGTCGTCCAGGTCGCCGCCCTTGGCCAGGTCCGTCAGCAGGTCGTCCTGGGGGTCGGCGTGCTTGCGGGCGACCACCTCGCGCACGTAGTCGCCGAAGGCGCGGAAGGCCGCCGCCGTCTGCTCCGGCGTCGCGGCGGAATCGAGCATCACCTCGGTCGGGTGCAGGAACCGGTGCTCGTCGCTCGCCGGCACCCCGAGCAGCTCGCAGATCACCCGCGACGGGATCGCCAGCGCGAAGGCGCAACGCAGGTCCACCGGCGGGCCCGATCGCTCCATCGCGGTGAGCAGGTCGGCGACGATCCGCTCGATCCGGGTGCGCCGCTCGGCGACCCGACCGGGGGTGAAGCGGTCGGCGACCGCGCGCCGCAGGCGCGTGTGGTCGGGCGGGTTCTTGAGGCTGACGAAGCCGTCGTCGAGCCCGCCGATCGCCGCGTCGAACGTCGCCTGGATGGCCGGGTCGCCGACCGGTTGCACCATGACCACCGCGAGGCGGCGGTCCGCGATCAGGCGGCGCGCCCCGTCGTACGAGGTCACGAGCCAGCCGACCTGGCCGTCGGCGTAGTGCAGGCGCCGCGGCGCCCCGGCGGCCGCCAGCGCGGCGAGCTCGGCGGGCGGATCGAAGAGCTTCGCCCGCCCCGTCGGCAAGACGACGGGCTCCGTCGCGGCGGTCGTCTCCTCGTTCCCCATCCGTGCTGCTCCTCGTTCCCGCTCGGCGCTTGACCGCTGCCAAGGTACGGCCGATCATGCGCCGGCGGGAATGGATGAAACGCTTCAAGACCTGGATGTTCCCTCGCTGCCGGCGGGCTCCATGCGGCCGATCGAGCTTCCCGCCCGTCCGCTCGCTCCGTGGCTGCGGTTCGCCCACGCCCTGACGCTGGACGACGCGAGTCGGGTGACGCGGGCGCCGGTGCGCAGCCTCCTCGACTTCGAGCTCGTCCTGCAGCTCGACGGCGTCAGCTGGATCTGGTCGGAGCCCGACGACGGCAGCGTCGACCTCCAGGCGGGGACGATCGCCTTCATCCCGCCCGGCTTCACCCATGCTTGGGGCAGCGAGGTCGGGACGACGATCGCCGTCCACTTCGACCTCCACGCGCGACCGCAGCTCGAGCTGCCGGCGAACATCCGCATGCTGGGGAGGACGGAGCGCCGGCGGCCCCTGGCCGTCGTGCCCGGCTTCCGGCTGCGGACGGGCGAGCCCGGGCCTGCGATCGAGCTGAGCCTGGTGACGGCACCCTCGCAGCCCGAACGCTGGCGCGAGCTGCTCGGGGACCTCGTCGAGCTCTGGGACCGGCGCGCCGTCCGCACGGTGGCGGGCGCGCTGCGCGCGGCGGAGATCCTCAGCCAGGGGCTGAGGATGTTGGCCGACGAGCGCCCCCAGGGACCGGCCCCCGGCCCCGGCGCCGACCCGCGGGTGCTGGAGGTCCTGCGCCTCCTCGGCGGTCCCGACGGCGGCGTGCTCGGCGCGCGTCCGCGCGTCTCCCAGCTCGCCGCGCTCGCGCACATGAGCGAGGGGTCGTTCCGGGCCGCGTTCGCCCGCACGACCGGCAGCAGCCCGCGGCGCTACCTGGAGGGGCGGCGCATGGCACAGGCGGCGCGAGCCCTCGTCGAGACCGACCGCACCGTCGCCGAGATCTCGCAGGCCGTGGGCTACGACGACCCGTACCACTTCAGCCGCGTCTTCCGGCGCATCCACGGCGTCTCGCCACGCGGGTACCGCCGCCGCGCCCAGGTCTGACCTTGCATTTTTGAACCGCTTCAATACGGTCTGGCCTGACATGAGCGGAGCAGACCGGCCCAACGTGCTGTGGCTGATGACCGACGAACAGCGGACGGACTCGCTCGGCTGCTACGGCAGCGCATGGGCGCGGACGCCGACCATCGACCGCCTCGCCGCGGAGGGCGTCCGCTTCCGGACGGCGCTGACGCCGGCGCCGATCTGCGGCCCGGCTCGCACGGCGATCCTCACCGGGCGCCGGCCGCGCGCGACCGGGATCTGGTCCAACGACCAGGCGGAGGGCGTCGCCGAGCCGGGGTTCGGCGCCGAGCCGGGGCGCCCGGCTCCGCCGCTGACCCGCCTCTTCGCCGAGGCCGGCTACCGAACCGCGAGCTTCGGCAAGCACCATCACCGCACCGCGCCGCCGGCGGCGTTCGCGACGCAGGCCGACGACGTGCACCGGCACCTCGAGGCGCAGGCGCGCGGGGAAGGCGACCTCTGGCTCTCGCAGGAGGTCGGGTACTTCGGGTACGCGAGCCGCTGGGACCAGGCCGAGTTCGACGTCGTCCAGTACCCGCGCAAGCCCTTCCCGTGGATCCTCGCCGGCCGCTTCCCCGGGGACTGGACGCAGACCGCCGAGGCGCGGGTCGTCGATGCTGCCAAGGGCTGGCTCGGCCTGGCGAGCGCGGATCGACGGCCGTTCCTCTTGCGTCTCTCCTTCAACGGACCGCACACGCCCGTCGCGCCGCCCGCCCCGTGGGACATGTGGGTGGATCCCCGCGACCTGCCCGACCCGGAGCCGGCCGGCCTGCCGAGCGGCAGCCCGCCCTGGCTGCACGACGTCGCGCGGACCGCCGCGGCGGCGCGGCTCTCGACCGGTGAGCTGCAGCGCGCCCGCCAGGCCTACTACGGCGAAGTCGCCTTCCTCGACTGGCTGATCGGCGAGCTCCTCGACTGGATGGAGGCGCGCGGGCTGCTCGAGAACCTGGTCGTCGTCTTCTGCTCTGACCACGGCTGCCACCTCGGCGACTTCGGGCTGCTGCAGAAGCAGACGTTCTTCGAGCCGGTCCTCAACGTCCCCTACGTCTTCTGGGGTCCCGACCGGATCGCCCCGCGGGCCCCGGTCGAGACCCCGGTCGGCGTCGCCGGCCTCCTCCCCACGCTCCTCGACCTCGCCGGGATCGAGCCACCGCCGGACCTCGCAGCGTCGTCGCTGGCCGGGGTGCTGACGGGCGGCGCGGCGCCGGCGCCGGCGCCCGTCTTCTCCGAGTTCGCCCCGATCCCCGAGGTCCGCGACGGCGAGCGCTTCGCGGCCGTCCGCGACGGCGCCTGGAAGCTGAGCGCCCGCCTCCGTCCGGAGCCGGACGAAGTCCTCCTGGTGAACCTCGAGGACGACCCGCTCGAGCAGGTCAACCTCGCCGATGACCGGCGCGCGCGCCCGGTCCGCGATCGCCTCATGAGCCTCCTCGCGACGCCGGGCTAGCGCTCACCACCTCACCGGCAGCGACGCGACGCCGAGCAGCAGGTGCTCGCCGCCGTGGAAGCGGATCTCCTCGGCCGCAACGTCCAGATCGGGGCCGGCCGTGCCCGAAGGCGACGTGGCCGGCGGCGTTGCGGTTGAGGTCGAGGGCGTCGGGGTCCGGGAACCGCTGCGGGTCGCGGTTCGCGCCGCCGGGATCGAGACGACGACCTTCTCCCCTGCGGCGATGACCACGCCGCCGACCTCGACGTCCTCGGTCGCAGTGCGCGAGAACGTGCCCATCTACAGGATCGAGAGGTAGCGCAGGAGCGCGTCGACGCTCGTCCTCGGCGAGGACCGCGCTCAGCAGGTCGTCCTGGGGCGCCTCGCGCCTCGCCGCCGCGACGTGGCGGCAATAGTCGGAGAACTCGACCAGCGCCGCGCGCTTGGCCTCGGCCGTCGGAGAAGCGCAGGCGGCAGACCGGAGCCCGCTCGCGCAGGTCCCCGAGCGCCGCCGGGGGCTCGAGCGGATCGGTCCGCTCGCTCGGCAGGTCGATGGGCGCGAGGCCGGGCCGCTTCACCCTCACCCCACGCGGATCATGCGGCCGCCCAGGACCCACTCGGCGACGTAGATCCGTCCGGCGGCGTCGACCGCCAGCCCGTGGGGGCTGTTGCAGCGTCCTGGCTGCAGCTCCGGGCGCACGGTGCGCCCGTCGGCGTCGAGGGCGTTCGGCCAGCCCGGGCGGGTGATCGCCTGCGGGTCGTCCCCGATCCGCTCGACGACACGGTCGTCGCGGTCGAGGATCGTCAGGCGCGCCTCGAGCTCGGCGACGACGAGCTGCTCGCCGCGGAGCGCGAGCCCGCTGGGCGCGCGCAGGCCCTCGTCGATCGCGCGCAGGAAGGTCCCGTCGAGGTCGTAGACGACGATTCGGTCGTTGCCGCGGTCGGTCACGTAGAGCTGCGGGTCGTCCGGCCGGCGGCGGTCGATCAGCAGCCCGTGCGGGCAGTCGAAGCGGCCGGCGCCCTCCTCGCCGCTCAGCGTCCGCAGCAGCTCGCCCTCGCGCGAGAGCTGGTGGACCAGCTCGGCGCCGTAGCCGTCGGCCACCCAGACCGAGCCGTCGCCGGCGTCGTCGACCACGACGGTCGTCGGCCGGTAGGCCTCGCCGTCGGCGTAGGCCGGCGTGGGCGGGGTCGGCAGCTCGGCGATCCGGCGGCCGTCGAGGTCGAAGGCCACGACCCGGCCGTGGGCGCGCGACAGCACCGCGTCGTGGACGCCCTGGGCGTCGCGCGCGAACGTGATGCCGGGGTCGGCGACCCACAGCTCCTCCGCCCCGGCGGGCCCGGCGATCGTCAGCCCGTGCCCCTCGCCGAGGTCGCTGGCCCACTCCCCCACGAGCCGCCCGTCGGCGTCCAGGATCCAGAAGCGATCGCCGCCGGAGCGGAAGCCGACGACGCGCTGGTCGGCGGTCACCGCGAGGTCGTGGTGCGCCCACGCGTCGTCGCCGTAGAGCGCGACGTCGGCCGCGACCCAATCCTCCCGCCAGGTCATCGTCAGGCGCCGACGATCCCGTGCGGGTCGATCACGTACTTGCGGGCGGCGCCCTGGTCGAAGTCCGCGTAGCCCCGGGGCGCGTCGTCGAGCCCGATCACGGTGGCGTTGACCGCGCGGGCGATCTGCGCGCGATCGTTGAGGATCATCTGCATCAGGCCGTGGTGGTAGCGCATGACCGGGCACTGGCCGGTGGTGAAGCTGTGCGACTTCGCCCAGCCGAGCCCGATCCGGATCGAGAGCGATCCCTCCTTCGCCGCGTCGTCGACGGCGCCCGGATCGCCGGTGACGTAGAGCCCCGGGATGCCGAGCTTGCCGGCCGCCCGGGTCACGTCCATGATCGAGTTGAGGACGGTGGCCGGCGCCTCGTGGCCGGCGTCGCCCCCGTGCCCGCGCGCCTCGAAGCCGACGGCGTCGATCGCCGCGTCGACCTCCGGCACGCCGAGGATCTGCTCGATCTGGTCCTTGGGATCGCCCGCCGAGACGTCGATCGTCTCGCAGCCGAAGCTGCGCGCCTGGGCCAGCCGCTCGGGGATCAGGTCGCCGACGATCACCACGGCGGCGCCGAGCAGCTGCGCCGAGTGGGCGGCGGCCAGGCCGACCGGACCGGCGCCGGCGACGTAGACCGTCGAGCCCGAGGTCACGCCCGCCGTCACCGCCCCGTGGTACCCCGTCGGGAAGATGTCGGAGAGCATCGTCAGGTCGAGGATCTTCTCCAGCGCCTGCTCCTTGTCGGGGAACTTGAGCAGGTTCCAGTCGGCGTACGGCACGACCGCGTACTCGGCCTGGCCGCCGACCCAGCCGCCCATGTCGACGTAGCCGTAGGCGGAGCCGGGGCGGTCGGGGTTGACGTTGAGGCACACCCCGGTGTCCCCGGTCTTGCAGCGCCGACAGCGACCGCAGGCGATGTTGAACGGCACCGAGCAGAGGTCGCCGACCTGGATGAACTCGACGTCGGGCCCGACCTCGATCACCTCGCCGGTGATCTCGTGACCGAGGATCAGGCCGGCGGGGGCGGTGGTGCGGCCCCGGACCATGTGCTGGTCGGAGCCGCAGATGTTGGTCGTGACGCACTTCACGATCGCCGCATGCGGCAGCCTGCGGCCGACGTTCGCCGGGTGGACCCCGGGGCCGTCCTGCAGCTCGAAGGTCGGGAAGGCGATGTCCTGGACCTCGACCTTGCCCGGGGCGACGTAGGCGACACCGCGGTTATCCGGCATGGATCCTCCTCTCGATCTCCTGCTCGTCGGTCGTGGGCCGACCGAGCGCCAGCCCGCTCTCCGGGTCGAAGAACTGCAGACGGCTCGTGTCGAGCGCCAGCTCGACCTCGTCCCCGGGGCTGAGCGGACGCCGCGCCGCGAGCGCGGCGGTGAACAGCGCCCGCTCCTCGACGAGCAGCTGCTCGTCGCCGGCCTCCTCCGCGCCGACCGCCCCCTCGACGTCCACGCGCGGCGCGTCGACCGGGAAGATCGCGTGGATCTCGTCGCCGAGGTTCTCGACCACCTCGAGCCGCACGGTGAGGCGCGGGGCGGAGGCGTCCGCGACCTCGGCCAGCTCGAACGCGGAGGGACGGATCCCGACGATCACCGGCGCGCCGTCGCCCGGCCGGGCGTGCGCGGGGACCGGGATCGCGTGGCCGCCGAAGCGCAGCGCGCCGTGGCGGACCTCGGCCTGGACCAGGTTGATCGTCGGGCTGCCGATGAACGAGGCGACGAAGAGGTTGCGCGGCTCGTGGAAGAGCTCCTGCGGGGTGCCGACCTGCTGCAGGGAGCCGTCGCGCAGCACCGCCACCCGGTGGCCGAGCGTCATCGCCTCGGTCTGGTCGTGGGTCACGTAGACCGTCGTGACGCCGAGCCGCTCGTGCAGGCGGGCGAGCTCGGCGCGCATCGCGATCCGCAGCTTCGCGTCGAGGTTCGAGAGCGGCTCGTCCATCAAGAAGGCGGCGGGCTCGCGGACCATCGCCCGGCCCATCGCCACCCGCTGCCGCTGGCCGCCGGAGAGCTGTCCCGGCGTCCGCGACGCGAGCTCCGTCAGCCGCAGCATCCGCATCACCTCGTCGACCCGCTGGATCCGCTCGGCCTTGGGGACCTTGCGCAGCTTGAGGGCGAAGTGCAGGTTCTCGGCCACCGTCATCTGCGGGTAGAGCGCGTAGCTCTGGAACACCATCGCGATGTCGCGTTCCTTCGGCGGCGCGTAGGTGGCGTCGACGCCGTCGATCAGGATCTGCCCGGAGCTTGCGTCCTCGATCCCGGCGATCATCCGCAGCAGGGTCGACTTGCCGCAGCCCGACGGGCCGACCAGGACGAGGAACTCGCCGTCGGCGATGTCCAGCGAGACGCGGTCGACGGCGGCGGCCTTCGCCTTCGGGAAGGCCTTGGTCACTTCACGCAGCTGAATCGCGCCCATGGCGTCTCCCTTGTGATTGCGAGCGGCTCACTTCAGCGCTCCGGAGGTCAGGCCCCGGGCGAGATCGCGCTGGAAGAAGAAGAAGATCAGCAGCGGCGGGATCATCGAGAACATCAGCCCCGCGGAGACGATCCCCAGGCTCTGGTCGAGATGGGCCTGGAACTGGCCGATGCCGACCATGATCGTGCGCCCGGTCTCGCGCTGGATCAGCACGAGCGAGAAGAGGAACTCGTTCCAGAGGAACAGGAAGTTGAGGACGATCAACGTCATCAGGCCCGGGCGCACGAGCGGCAGCACGACCGACCACAGCGTGCGCAGCGCGCCGGCGCCGTCGAGCATCGCCGCCTTCAGCAGCTCGCCCGGGACCGAGCGCATGAACGCCGCCAGCAGGACGATGCTGAACGGCAGCTGGAGCGCCGTGTAGGTCAGGATCAGCCCCAGCCGGTTGTTCAGCAGCCCGGCGTCGAGGACCGTCTTGAAGATCGGGATCACGATCGCCGCGGGCGGGATCGCGATCATCAGCGCGACGATCGCCAGCGTCGTCCGCCGCAGCGGGAACTCGAAGTGGATCAGCGCGTACGCGGCCAGGCAGCCGAGCACGGTCAGCAGCAGCACCGCCGGCACGACGACCAGCAGCGAGTTCAGGGCCAGCGTGCCGATCCCCATCTCGGAGAAGGCCCGCTGGATGTTGTCGAACGTGAGCTCCTGCGGCACCCCGCCGGGCGACCTGCGGTAGTCGTCGGACGTGCGCAGCGCGGTCGCGAGCAGGAAGAACAGCGGGTAGATCGTCGAGGCCGCGATCGCGGCGAAGATCAGCCACACCACGACACGCCGGCCGGTGCGCCCGATCGAGCTCATCGGATCGGCCTCCGGCGCCCGCGGATGAGCGCGATCGCCAGCGCGGAGACCAGGCCGATCACGATCACGAGTGCGACCGCGACGGCGCTGGCGTACCCGAGAGCACCGTTGGTGAACGCCTCCTGGTACAGGTAGAAGTCGACGGTCGCCGTCGCGAATCCCGGTCCGCCGTTCGTCAGCGTGTAGATCAGCGGGAAGAACGCCGTGAACGACAGGATCACGATGATGATCGCCCAGAACTCGACCACCGGGCGCATCTGCCAGAAGATCACGTGACGCTGGACCTGCCAGCGCGATGCGCCGTCCACACGGGCCGCGTCCTCGAGCTCGCCGTCGAGGTTCGAGAACGCGCTGAGGAAGATGAGGACGCCGATCCCGAACGTCCACCAGATGACGATCCCGATCACGGTGGCCAGCGCGAACGACGGATCGTTGGTCCACTCGCGGGCCAGCCCGCCGAGGCCGACCCCGCGCAGGAGCCCGTTGAACGGCCCGTTGGGGTCCAGGAACATCCCGTAGTACACGCCGATCACCACCGGCGACAGGACCACCGGCAGGAAGAAGGCGAAGCGGAAGAAGCGCCAGCCCCAGATCTTGCGGTGAAGACCCCAGGCCAGGCTGTAGGGGACCGCGATCCAGATCGGCAGGATCGCGATGATGATCAGGTTGTGGGTCAGCGCCTGCGTGAAGCGGTCGTCGCTCAGCAGGTCGGTGAAGTTGTCCAGCCCGATCCACTGTGGATCGGCGTAGCCGTCCCAGTTGGTGAACGCCAGGCGCACCGCGTCGATGGTCGGCAGCACGATCAGCCACACGAGCAGCGCCACTGCCGGCGCCAGCAGCAGCAGCGGCGTGGCCACGCGGCGCAGGCGGGTGCCCAGGGCGGGCCCGCGCCGTGGCGCGGGCCCGCTGATGGCCTGGGTGTCCGAGGAGACGGTCATCGGGTACGGGGACGGCGTCCGGCTACCGGTTGACCTTCTCGTTGGTCTGCTGCACCGACTCCAACATGTCGTCCAGCGACTTGCGGCCCTGGAGGTACTCCTTCGCCTCCGTGTTGAGCGTCCGCATGACCGAGCTGGGCATCAGCACGTCCGTCGCGATGAACGTCGGCTTGTCGCGGTACCAGTCGCGGATCTGCACGGCCTGGGACGGCGCGTCGGGCGGCAGGGGCACGTCCTTGCGGTTGGGGAGCTCGCCGGCGTCCTCGTAGAGCATCTTGATGCCCTCCTTGCTGGCCATGAAGTCGATGTACGCCCAGGCCGCCTCCTTGTTCTTGGCGAACTTGGGGATCGTCCAGCCCCACTCGGGCTGCGTGGACACGTACTTGCTGCCCGGCGGCAGGAACACGCCGACGTTCTCCTCGCCCAGCGCCTTGTTGAACTCGCCCCAATAGGCGGTGACCGTCGCGCCGCCCACGATCATCGCGCCCTTGCCGTCGGCGAAGCGCATGTAGCCGTCGGTGAAGAACGGCGTGGTGAAGCGGTCCTTCTCGAAGAGCCCCGCGTCCTGCATCATCTTCTCGGGCCCGAACGCCTTGGCGACGGCCGGATCGGTGAACGGCATGTCACCGTCGGCCAGCGCGATCGCCTGCTCCTTGGTGTTCATCGTCGGCCACGCCAGGTGCCACCACCACTGTGACTCGTAGCCCTCCTTGTTGCCCCCGGTGAAGGGCTGGATGCCGGCGGCCTTCAGCTTCAGGCCGGCGTCTCGCAGCTCCTCCCAGGTCTTCGGCTGGAAGTCGGTCGGCAGGCCGGCCTTCTTGAACAGCTCCTTGTTGTAGTAGAAGACGAAGTCCGTCGAGGCGATCGGCACGCCATAGTGCGGGCCCTCCGCCTTGTAGCCGGGCGTCACCAGCTCCCAGCCGAACAGCTGGTCCTGCATCTCCGGCGTGATCCGGTCGTTGAGCTCCTCCAGCCCGCTCTGCCACCGGCGCAGGTCCCCGGCCGTCATCATCGTCACGTCCGGTCCCTCGCGTCCGGTGAACGCGGCCTGCAGCAGCGCCGGGTAGTCGCCGAACGGCTGGGCCACGTGCTCCACGGTCACGTTCGGGTACTTCTTCTCGAACGCCGCATCCAGCTTGGGCACGGCCTTCGTGTAGTCCGGGAACGACTTGTAGAAGACGTCCCAGACGACGAGCTTGCCGCTGACCGACGCCGGGTCCGGCTTGCTGGCCGTCGTCGCGCCGCCGCTCTGCTCGTCGCCCGACCCTCCGCAGGCGCTGGCGAACGCTCCCAGCGCGCCGACGAGTGCCAGTACGCAGACCCGCTTGAGCCAGGTCCTCATGTCCTCTCCTCCATTCGCAGTGGCCCTCATCCGACTTCGGTGCAGGGCAGGTCGAGCAGCTGGGCGATCCGGCGGATGTCCTCGGCGCGGTGACCGACGCCGAGGGCGACGTGATGCGTGGGCCCTTCCGCGCACCACGCCTCGAAGAACTCCCCCGGCGGCTTGGAGAACCGCAGGCGCGAGTTCGTGTTGCCGATCCTGAACGTGGCGCCGGGAACCGACTCCCCCTCCGCGACGAGCAGCTTCAGGCGGCCGTCGGCGGTCTGCGTGCAGCCGACGATCGTGATCGGCCCGTAGCGCACGCGACACTCGACCGAGAGGCCGTGGCCGCGCTTGCCGTGGTAGAGCTTGAGATTGCGCAGCGTCGGCCGGCCTTCGGCGATCGCGACGTGCGCCGGCCCGTCGTGGCCCATGAGCACGAACTCCTCGTCGAAGTCCAGCGCGTAGAACTCGGTGTAGGAGCCGCCGGCGCCGAGCCGGTCGAGGATCAGCTGGGCGACGTTGGTCTTGAGGTCGCCCTCGCCGGAGGTCGGGATCCCGCGCGCGGTGAGCAGCGAGTTGCCGACGATCACGCCGGCGCCGAGGCGCTCTGCCTCGTTGCCGCCGAGGCCGCGGTAGTAGTAGGTCAGACCGTCGAGCTCGAAATCCGCCACCAGCCGATCGAGGCCGACCGCCACGCGCGCGCTCCAGTCCAGCGCGGCGTCGTCGATCGGCGCGGCGATCGGGTCGGTCGACGGGTCGGCCCAGTCGAAGCTCGCGCGGATCTCCTGCAGCTTGGCGTCGACCGCGGCCGGCTCGGCCGCGGCGACGCGCGTCGCCAGGTCGTCGATCTCGAGCACCTCGACGTGCGCGCCGAGGTCGGCGTGGAACGCGGTGAAGTCCGAGTACATGTCGAGCATGCCCGCGTACACGTGGCCCATGAACCCGAGCCGCGAACGGCGCAACGCCCGAGCCACGCCGGCCGCTCGCACCCACGAGCCGATCCGAGCCCAGGCGCGCTCGTCGCCGTCGATCGTCCCGGCGACCGTGTCGTAGGGGATCCGGCAGCGCACGCAGGCGCCGGCGATCTCGGGCACGCAGCAGGCGGCGCAGTTGGCCAACCACTCCGCGGTGTCGGTGTCCGCGTAGTCGAGGCTCGGCGTCGGTTGCAGCGCGGCGAGCAGCACCGGCACCCCCGCCCGCTGCAGCGTCGGGATCACCTGCGACGAGGTCGCGTAGGTGACGGCGTGGCAGACGACGAGGTCGACGCCGGCCGCGGCGAAGGCGTCGCCGGCGGCGCGGGCGCCCTGGGCATCGTCGACGAGGCCGGCCGAGACGACCTCGGCGCCGAGCTCGCGGACGCGCTCCTCGACCCGCCGCTGATAGGACTCGCAGCGCTCGCGCAACCCCTCGAACTGCGGCCAGTACGCGGCCAGCCCGATCCCGAAGACGCCGACCTTCGCTGGCTCCGACCTCGTGTTCATGCCGCCTCCCTGCGGTCCGCTCGGCAGGCCGTCAGCGTCACCGGGCCGAACAGCCCCGACCGCGTCTGACCCGCGAAGATGTAGTGGCTGGGGCTGATCGCATCGAGATGCGGCCCCAGCGTGTTCAGCACCAGGATGTCGAGCGTCGAGCCGGGGCCCGCCGATACGTCGAAGCGGTACGGCGAGCAGACGCGGACCCCGACGCTCGTGCCGTCCACGAGCACCTCGGCGGTGCCGCGCACGACCCCCAGGTCGAGCCGCAGCCGACCGGACGGGACGTCGCCGAGCGTGCGCCGGTAGCGGACGCCGCCGCTGTGGCTGGTGAGCCCGCGCGCCTGCCAGTCGCCGAGCTCGACCATCCCGGTGGCGGTCGCGAACCGGACGGGACCGGCGAGCACGCCGCCGCCGCGCAGCCCCGGCGCCGGCTCGATCGCCAGCTCGATGCTCCTGGGACCGGGATCGCCGTGCGGCAGCTCGACCAGCGTCGGCGCCCCCGGCGCCGACGGGTCGAACGCGACCGCCTCGCCGTCGACGCCGAGCTCCAGCAGGCGGCAGCCGCTCGCCGGCGTGACCTGCACCCGCCGCGCGCCGGGCGGCGCGGTCAGGCGGAAGCGCTGCGTCGGGCTCTCCGCCGCGATCCGGGCGTCGATCGGCAGGCCGGCGTCGGCCCCGGCGCGCCCCGGCTCCAGCCAGACCGCCTCCGGCAGCGGGTGCGGCCGCGTCCAGAGGTGGGTGTGCGCGAGGTCCCCCGACTGCACGTACTGGCCGTCGCGGGCGTTGATCAGGCCCGCCGGCGCGCGCCGGATCTCGACCGGGACGGCGACGCCGTCGCGCTCGCCGCGCCAGTCGCGGTCGGAGTGCAGGCGCAGCTCCCCCGTCGTGGTCGTCACGACCACGTCGACCTGCGCCGCCGGGCTGACGTGACCGAAGTCGCCGACCTCGACCCGCAGCTCGTGCCGGCCCGCGGTGAGGCCATCGCCGAGGTCGTAGGAGGCCATCTCGTCGCGCGGGCCCTCGATCTCCGCCTTGTAGCCCGCGTGGCGGCCGAGCTCGCGGCCGTCGAGCAGCACCCGGCAGGGGCCGCTGGCGCCGACCAGCGCCTGCGCCTGCACCGGATCGGCGTCGAGCTCGATCGTGCGCGTGAACGCGACGACGGAGCGCGCCCGGGCCGGGCCGGCGGTCCGGATCCAGTCGGGGGTCAGCGAGCCGTCGAGGTCGGCGACGAAGGTGAAGCTGGCCCGCAGCTCGAGCGGCTCCTCGGCGACCAGCCGCAGGTCGAGCACCGACGCGCCGGCGTCGAGCGCGACCCGGGCGTGCGCCAGGTAGCCCGCGTCCACGAGCTCCACCGGCCGGCCGTCGAGCCAGGCCGACTTGCTCGCGGCGCCGCCGATCACGAGGTGGGTCTCCCCCGCGGCCGCCGCGTGCAGGACGGTGCGCACGTGCACCGCCTGGCCGCGCTCGACGTGGCCGAAGCGCAGGAACTCCTCCGGCACCCGGCCACTCGGGCCGAGCGCCTGGCGGTGCAGCGGATCCTTGCGGATCCCGCGCGACGGCGACCAGACGGCGTCCTTCCACGGCTCCCGCGGCTCGTCGCCGGGGGCGGGCAGCGCGTCCGGGGCGGCGGGACCGGTCCAGCGGGCGCGGGCGCCGAAGGTCGCATGGGCCGGGACCCAGCGTCCGTCGTGCTCGTGCTCGAGCGTCCACGCCTCGACCGGCAGGTCGGCGGGCGGCGCGTCGAGATCGCCCCACTGGTCCTCCAGCGTGGTCTCGACCTCGACCTCCCAGCGGCCGTCGAGGGCGACCGGCTCGCCGAGGTCCGCCGCCTCCGCGGGCGGCTCGTCCGTCCGGCCCCAGACCAGCAGCGCGGCCGGGCCGTCGTCGAACGGCACCCGCACCTTCACCCCGTCCGCGGTCGGCTCGGCCTCCAGCGGCCGGCGGCGACCGGAGAAGGGCTCCCACAGCTGCGGCGCGCCGCGGACGCCGGAGACGACGATCTCCTGCTCGCGCGCCCAGCGAGACGGCTCGAAGTCGACGTCGACCTCGAGCCAGTCGAAGACCGGATCGGGGTGGTCCTCGGACTTCGCGATCCTGCTCGCGCGCGGGAAGACCGCCGGGACGAACACCACGACCTCGTCGCCGTCGCGACGGCACAGCGTCGGGACATCGGCGCGAACGAGCGCCGGCACGGCGGCGAGCGCATCGGCCAGATCCTCGGGGCGGTCGACCTGCCGCGCGCCGCCGCGCGCGAAGCGCTGGCGCAGGGCCTCCACCGGACCGTCGTCCTCCATCATCCCCGCGGCCGCCTCGGGCAACGGCCCGACGGCGACGAGGTCCCCGCCGGCGTCGACGAACTCGACGAGGCGGCGAGCGGTCGCCGCCTCGATCGCGACGCAGGCCGGCAGGATGACGGTCCGGTAGCGCTCGCCGCGATGCGCCAGCACGCCGGCGCCGACCTCGGCGGAGGCGACGGTGTCGTCGTCGAGGACGTCGAAGTCGCGGCAGAGCTCGTTGAGGACGCCGGGCTCGGTGTCGAACCAGGTCATCCTCCCGGTGATCCGGTGATAGGTCTCGCAGGCCGTCCGGCCCGTCGCGGTGACCACCCCGTCCGGCGTCAGCGCCGCCTGCGCGGTCGCGGACGGGAACAGGACGGCGACGTCGCACGCGTGGGTGCCCCAGGAGAGGACGCTGCACAGGCGGGCCACCGCGCGCGCGAACGCCAGGTGGTGGCGCCAGTAGGGCTGTCGCCAATCCGTGGCCGGTGCGGCCCACTCCCACCAGCCGTGTCGCGTCGAGTAGTAGGTGGCGTGCGGGTTGTAGAGGTTCGCCCCCGCCCCGATCCACGGCAGCAGCCAGTCGAACGTCTCCTCCAGCGTGCCGCCCCAGCCGCTCGAGTGGAAGGACTCGATCCAGACGCGCTCGCGTCCGTAGGCGTGGGCCAGCGACGCGTGGAGCTTCGCGTCGCCGTGGTGGTCGGAGCCGGGGGCGCTGAACCAGCGGTGGGTCCGCAGGTAGTCGCCGTAGAGCCGGCTCGACCCGGCCGGATCGCCGTCGCGCGCACCGTAGTCCTGGTCGAACGC
Source organism: uncultured Solirubrobacteraceae bacterium (assembly GCA_964422645.1). Lineage (GTDB taxonomy): Bacteria > Actinomycetota > Thermoleophilia > Solirubrobacterales > Solirubrobacteraceae > Capillimicrobium. The sequence goes on from CAYRCB010000016.1 coordinate 105,387, forward strand.
GGACAGCATGTCGTGGCGCTCGTGCCAGGCATGGAGCGGCACGAAGAACGCGTCCTCGGCGAGCTTGCCGCGCACGTGGTGGAAGTCCCGCCGCACGCGGCCGCTGTCGGGCGCGAGGTCCTCCCAGAGCTCGGCCAGCCGGGGGATCAGGTCGTAGCCGGTGAGCTCCCGAAAGCGCTCGGGGAAGCCCGGCGACCAGTTCTGGATCGGCGGCAGCTCGTCCTGGAACGAGCCGACGATCACGCTCCCGAGGTATTGGGGCACGCGCTGCTCGTAGGGCTCGAACGCCACCCGGATCAGCTGGTCGCACGCCTCGCGCGAGAGGAAGTCCAGGCCGCGCGGGACGGTGTAGAAGAGCATCAGGCGGCCGCGGCCCTCGGCCGACGCGCCGCGGCCGGCCGGCGCGACCGGGCGGACCGTGCCGTCGGGCTCGACGAAGGCGGCGGCGACGACCGTGCCGGCCGGCGGGCACTCGACCGTCCCGCGGCCGTCCACCTCGACGACCGCCCGCTCCAGCACGAGGCCGGTCGCGCTCGGGTCCTCGGCGATCACCTCGCCGAGCAGGTTGGCGCCGCCGTGCCCGATCTGGTCGTAGAGCCACAGCGAGACGCCCAGCTCCTCGGCGTCGCGGCAGACCCCTTCGAAGACCTCCCACCACCGCTCGGAGAAGAGCGCCGGGTCGTCGCGGGTCTTGCCCATCTCCGGCACGGTCGGGAGCAGGTTCATGACGACGAGGTTCAACGCGCCGCCCGCCGCGAGGCGCTCCATCTGCCAGCGCAGGCGGGCCGGATCGAGCCGCTCTCCGCTCCACCACCAGATCGGCGTCGGGAAGAAGCTGCGGTCGGGCCTCTGGAAGCGCTCGAGCAGCGGCGTCACGCCTGCTCCTCGTCGTCGACGAGCGACAGCGCGGCGGACGGGCAGCGATCGACCGCCACGCGGGCGAGCGCCGCGTCCTCGCCGCTGACGTGCTCGACGCGCAGCGTCACGCGGCCGTCGTCCGGGCTCTGGTCGAACACGTCGGGCGCGGTGAGGACGCAGACGCCCGCACCGATGCACAGGTCCAGGTCGGCGATAAGCTTCATCGTCCTACCAGGCGACCGGCAGCGCCTCGACGCCGTACATCTGGTGCTCGCCGCCGAAGAAGCGGATCTCCTCGATCGGCACCGCGAGGTCGAGGTTCGGGAACCGCTCGAGCAGGCCGCGGAGCGCGACCTCCAGCTCCAGCCGGGCGAGGTGCTGCCCGATGCACATGTGCCTGCCGTGGCCGAACGCGAGGTGCCCGGCGGCGTCGCGGCCGAGATCGAGCTCGTCAGGGGCGGGGAACTTCTCGGGATCGCGGTTGGCCACCGGGATCGAGACGACGACCGTCTCTCCCCGCTTGACGACGACGTCCCCGAGCTCCACGTCCTCCGCCGCCGTGCGCGCGAAAGAACCCAGCTGCAGGATCGAGAGGTAGCGGAGCAGCTCCTCGACCGCGTTGCGGACCTGTGCGGGATCCGCGCGCAGTTGCTCCCAGCGAGCGCGGTCGCACAGGAGCGCGATCACGCCGAGCGAGAGCTGGGCCGCCGTCGTCTCGTGCCCCGCCTCGAACAGCTGGCGGGCCAGCCCGACGATCTCGTCCTCGGTGAGCTCGCCCTGCTGGATGAGATCGCTGAGGATGTCGGCGCGCGGCGACGCGCGCTTCTCCGCCACGACCTGACGGCAGTAGTCGTAGAACGCCTCGAGCGCGCGGCGCTTCTCGTCGAGGTCGATGTGCGGATCGGCGAGCACCGCGCTCGGGCGCTCGAATCGCTCCCGGTCCTCGTGCGAGACGCCGAGCAGCTGACAGATGCTGAACGACGAGACCGGCAGCGCGAACGAGGTCACCAGGTCGACCGGACGGCCTGCCTCCTCCATCGCGTCGAGCCGGCCGGCGACGATCCGTTCGATCGCCTCCTGCTGCTCGTGGACGGCGCGCACCGTGAAGTACTTGGCGGCGGCACGGCGGATCTTCGTGTGCTGCGGCGGGTGCAGCCGGATCAGGACGCCCTCGCCCTCCGGCATGCTGTCGTCGATCCGCTCGATCTCCGCGAGCGTCTCCGGGTCACCGTGCGGCAGGGTGACCGGGTCGACGCGGAACCGGTTGTCCACCAGGAGGGTGCGGCCCAGCGCGTAGCCGGTCACCAGCCACCCCGCCCGCCCGTCGGAGAACCGCAGCCGGGACACCGGCGCGCGCTCGGCCAGCGCACGCAGGCCCGGCGGCGGGTCGAGCACGTCGACGCGTTCGGTCGGGTGGTCGACGGGCTCCGTCACGACCGCATCCTGATGGCTCTCCAACGTGTCTCTCCTTCACCGTCGCCCGGTCTCACCAGGTCACGGGCAGTCGCTTCACGGCAAACGTGACCTCGTCCTCGCCCGAGAAGATCACATCCTCGCCGGGCGCGAGCGCGATGCTCGGGAAGCGCTCGAACAGCCGCGTGAGGCCGACCCGCAGCTCGAGCCGCGCGAGGTGCTGGCCGCTGCACACGTGCACGCCGTGTCCGAATCCGATCTGCCCCTTCCCGCCGCGCGCGAGGTCGAGCTCGTCGGGATGGCTGAAGCGCTCGCCGTCGCGGTTGGCGCCGAGCAGCGAGACCGAGACCCACGCGCCCCGCTCGATCACGACGCCGTCGATCTCGACGTCCTCGGTCGCGGTGCGCGTGAGCGCGCCGACGTTGAAGACGGTCAGGAAGCGCATCAGCTCCTCCACCGCCGGCTTCATCAGCGTCGGGTCGCCGCGCAGCAGGTCGAGCTGGTCCTCGTGGGTGAGCAGGGCGAAGACGCTGGTGGCGAGCATCGACTCGGTGGTCTCCACCCCGGCGATGAAGAGGAGGACGAGCAGGCCGACGATCTCCTCGTCGTCCAGGACGCCGCCTTGCAGGATGTCGGTGATGAGGTCGTCGCCCGGCTCGCGACGCTTGCGGGTCAGGACCTCGTCGAGGTACGCCCGGAACTCCCGCGTGGCCGCCATGACCTCGTCGGCGGTCAGCGCCGGGTTCCGGTTGGTCTCGCCGATCAGCTCGAGCATCGGGATGTCGCGTTCCGGGACGCCGAGCAGCGCGCACTGGCTCCTGAAGGAGATCGGGGCGGCGAAGGTCCGCACGAGATCCGCGGGCTGCGCGGCCGCCTCGAGATCGTCGAGGCAGCGATCGACGATCTCCTGCACCGTGGCCTCGAGCTGCTCGACGCTGCGCAGGGCGAACCGCGGGTTGATGGCCTGCCGGAAGCGGGTGTGCTCCGGGGGATCCATCGTGAGCATGTCCCCGCGCAGGAGGCCCTCGTCGCGCATCATCCGGATGACCGCTTCGTGCTTCGCGGGCTCGACCGTGACCAGCGGGGGGATCTCGCGCAGCGAGAACCGGGCGTCGTTCAGGACGGCCCGCGCCGCGTCGTAGCCGGTGACCAGCCAGCCGATCTCGCCTCCCTTGAACCGGAGCCGGTGGAGCGACTCGCCGCTGCGCAGCAGGCTGTCCAGCTCCGCGGGGGGATGGAAGATCCGCTCTCGCGCCATCGAGAGGGTGATCGGGCCGCGCTTCTCAGTGGTCGCGTCTCGTGCGGTGCCGGTCATGACGACGACGATATTGCAACGTTTCAATTCGGTCAAGTTCGCGGACCAAATTCCGCCCCACGCCCGCGCGAGCTCGCGCTCGGGACCGGCAAGACGGCTGTCCGGCGACACACCAGGTGCCGGCGGTGAGCTACGCCGCACGAGGTGGTCCGAACCACGTGGCGAGCGCGCCGGCGAGCCCCACCTCGGTCCCGTCTGCGACCCAGGCGACGCAGCCGTCAGGGCGGATCAGCACGGCCGTGCGGGCGCTCGCCACGCCGAGGACCGGGAGCTCCCACTCCCCTTCGGAGCTCGCGTCGACCAGCCGGACCCGGTCAGCCCACGCAGTGATGTCAACGGCGCCGGGCGGACCGAGGTTGAGCAGCAGCAGCCGTGCGTCGTCCAGCAGCTCGAAGCGAATACGGATGACGCGTCGGGAAGTCGCTCATGTCCAACACCGTCGTGCCGAACGTCGCGACCTGTGCAACCTGACCCTCCGCGAGGAACCGATCAGCGACCCCCGGTGGTCCAGCACCTCGATCGTGCGCGAGTGAAAGCCGCCGGCCCGTGATCCGACGAGCCCATGATCGGGACGCCGCTCGACGACCGCGACGTCGACCTTCGCCAATGCCAACTCAGCCGCCAGCATCATCCCCGTCGGACCGCCGCCGGCGATGACCACCGCATGTTCCTTCGTCGCCCGCATCACGCTCCTCCAATCGCCTTGGTTCCCGCTTGCGGCGGGCGAGTCGCGCTCACCGCTCCCGCCGCATCCCGCGCAGCACGAGCTCCGCGAGACGATGGGCCGACGCGGGGCCGATCCCGGCGAGCTCACGCAGCGCGCAGAACACGAGCCGCAGGTCCTCGTGCGACGCGTCGTCGCGCAACGCGCCGGCCGCCCGCGCCCGCTCGACGATGAGCGCCAGCGCCTCCGTTGCGCCGGCGCGGGCGTCGCGGACGTCCTCGCTGGCGAACGCGGCCTCGTCCCAGGCGGTCTGGGAGAGCGCGTCCTCGATGCAGTCGTCGACGGTCTCGTGCGTGGCGACGACGAGCGCCGCCCACGGGTCGGCTGCGTCGAGCGCGGCGAGGAAGCGGGCGCGCAGGACCGCGGAGCGCTCGATGACGAGCGCCGCGATCAGCTCGTCCTTCGTGCCGACCTGGCGGTAGATGCTGCCGACGCCGACGCCGATCGCCTCGGCGAGCACCGGCATCGGGACGTCGAGGCCGTCGCGGGCGAACAGCTCGTTGGCGACCGCCAGCGCGCGGGCGCGCTTCTGCGAACCCGAGAGGGTCGACCACGGTGGAGGCGGAACGGCCATTCCGCTAGCCTACCCGGCCATGCCACCGCTCCGGTCCCGCACCGTCACCCATGGCCGCAACATGGCCGGCGCCCGCGCGCTGCTGCGCGCCGCGGGCGTCGCGCGCGAGGACTTCGGCAAGCCGATCGTCGCCGTCGCCAACTCCTACACGCAGTTCGTCCCGGGCCATACGCACCTCAAGCCGGTCGGCGAGGTCGTCTCGGCGGCCGTCCAGGCGGCGGGCGGCGTGCCGCTGGAGTTCAACACGATCGCCGTCGACGACGGGATCGCGATGGGCCACGGCGGCATGCTCTACTCGCTGCCGTCGCGCGACCTCATCAGCGACAGCGTCGAGTACATGGTCAACGCGCACTGCGCCGACGCGCTGATCTGCATCTCCAACTGCGACAAGATCACGCCGGGGATGCTGAACGCCGCGCTGCGCCTGGACATCCCGACGGTCTTCGTCTCCGGCGGGCCGATGGAGGGCGGCACCGCGGTGCTCGTGGACGGCACGGTGCGCAAGCGCGTGAACCTCATCAGCGCGATCGCCGACGCCGTCGCCGACGAGGTCTCCGACGAGGACATCGCGATCATCGAGGAGAGCGCCTGCCCGACGTGCGGCTCGTGCTCGGGCATGTTCACCGCCAACTCGATGAACTGCCTGACCGAGGCGCTCGGGCTCTCGCTGCCCGGCAACGGCTCGACGCTGGCCACGCACACCGCCCGCCGGCAGCTCTACGAGGACGCGGGCCGGACGGTCGTCGAGATCGCCAAGCGCTACTACGAGGACGACGACGCGAGCGTGCTGCCGCGCGCGATCGCGACCCGCGAGGCGTTCGAGAACGCGATGACGCTCGACATCGCGATGGGCGGCTCGACCAACACCGTGCTGCACCTGCTCGCCGCGGCGCGGGAGGCCGAGATCGACTTCACGATGCGCGACATCGACGAGCTGTCGCGCCGCGTCCCCTGCATCTGCAAGGTGGCGCCCAACGGCAGCTATCTCATGGAGGACGTCCACCGCGCCGGCGGCATCCCGGCGATCCTCGGCGAGCTGCGCCGCGGCGGGCTGCTGCACGAGGACGTCGCGACGGTCCACGCGCGCACGATGGACGCGTGGCTCGGCAGCTGGGACGTGCGCGGGCCGCGGCCGTCCGAGGTCGCCGTCGAGCTGTTCCACGCGGCGCCCGGGTGCAAGCGCTCCGCGAGCGCCTTCTCGCAGTCGGAGCGGTGGGAGTCGCTGGACGTCGACGCGGCCGAGGGCTGCATCCGCGACGTCGCGCACGCCTACTCGGCCGACGGCGGCCTGGCGATCCTCTACGGCAACATCGCCGAGCGGGGCTGCGTCGTGAAGACGGCGGGCGTCGACGAATCGATCCTGCGCTTCAGCGGCCCCGCCGTGGTCGTCGAGTCCCAGGAGGAGGCGGTCGACCTCATCCTCGGGGGCGGCGTCCGCGCCGGCGACGTGGTCGTGATCCGCTACGAAGGTCCCCGCGGCGGCCCCGGCATGCAGGAGATGCTCTACCCGACCTCCTACCTGAAGGGCCGCGGGCTCGGCAAGGCGTGCGCACTGATCACCGACGGTCGCTTCTCCGGCGGCACCTCGGGGCTCTCGATCGGCCACGTGTCGCCCGAGGCGGCGGCCGGCGGCGCGATCGCGCTCGTGCGCGACGGCGACACGATCGCGATCGACATCCCCGCCCGATCGATCGCGCTGGAGGTCGACGACGAGGAGCTGGCCGAGCGCCGCCGCGAGCTCGAGGCCGCGGGCGGCTACGCCCCGGTCGCCCGCGAGCGCGTCGTCTCGCCCGCGCTGCGCGCCTACGCGGCGATGGCGACCTCGGCCGACACCGGCGCCGTGCGCGACGTCGACGCCGTCGAGCGCGCGGTCGCGGCGTACGACCGCGAGCCGGACGCCGTGCGATCGCGCTGAGCCGCCGCGTCAGGCCGCTGGAGGGCGATGGACCCGCACGGCCTGGCCGTGCGGGCCGAAGATGACGAGGACCTCGACGGGCCCGTCGACGGCGCCGATCCAGTGCGGCAGCCAGGTGGGGAACTCCGCCGCCTCGCCGCGCTCGACGACGACGTCGCTGCCGCCCAGCACGAGCCGCAGGCGGCCGCGCAGCACGTAGAGCCACTGATGGCCCTCGTGGCTGCGCGGCGCCGGCTCGCGCAGCTCGGCGGGGATCCGCACCAGGTACGCGCGGGCCCCCGCCGTCGACTCCTCGGTCAACGGCCACCAGACCTTGCCGTCCACGGTCCGCGGCGACCCGTCGCGCGGGTCGTCGGCCCGGCGGTGCGCGAGCAGCTCGTCGGTGCCGACCCCGAGCGCCCGGGCGAGCCGCGCGACGTGGGCGAGGGTCAGGCGCCGGCTGCCCGACTCCAGGCGGCTCAGCGTCGAGGGGTCGATCCCGGCGGCGCCGGCGGCCTCGGCGAGGGTGAGGCCGCGTTCGAAGCGCAGCTGGCGCAGGCGGGCGCGGACCCGGTCCTCGAGCTCCTCCGCGCCTGGGTCGCTTGACAGCACGGCAAGGACGTTGCCAGACGCAAGCGCCGGTCGTCACGCTCGGGCCATGAACGACGCGAAGCACAGGCTCGTCGACGTGCCGGGCGGGCGCATCCACCTGGTCGAGCAAGGCGAAGGACCGCTGGTCGTGCTGGTGCACGGCTTCCCCGAGTCCTGGTCCTCCTGGCGCCACCAGCTGCCCGCGCTGGCGGCGGCCGGGTTCCGCGCGGTCGCGATCGACGTCCGCGGCTACGGGCGATCGTCCAAGCCGCCGGAGGTCGAGGCGTATCGCATGCTCGCCCACGTGGCCGACAACGTCGGCGTCGTGCACGGGCTGGGTGCGACGCACGCGGCGATCGTGGGACACGACTGGGGTTCGCCGATCGCGGCCGCCTCGGCGCTGCTGCGACCGGACGTCTTCACCGCGGTGGGGCTGCTCGGCGTCCCGTACGCGCCGCGCAGCCCCGTGCGGCCGACCACCGCGTTCGCCCAGGCCGGCGGCGACGAGGAGTTCTACGTGAGCTACTTCCAGGAGCCCGGACGGGCGGATGCGGAGATCGAGGCGGACGTCCGCTCGTGGCTGGCGGGCTTCGCCACGGCGCTGAGCGGCGAGACGGCCGCCGGCGCGGTCTTCACGATCCCGGCCGGGGGCCGGATGCGCGACCGGTTCCCGCGCGGCGATCGGCTGCCGTCCTGGCTCACCGAGGCCGACCTCGACGCCGCCGCGCACGAGTTCGAGCGGACCGGCTTCACGGGCGCGCTGAACCGCTACCGCAACGTCGACCGCGACTGGGAGGACCTCGCCGCCTGGGACGGCGCCGCGATCCGCCAGCCGGCGCTCTTCATCGGCGGCGAGCACGACGCGACGACCACGTGGATGGCGGACGCGATCGCCGCCCACCCGACGACCCTGCCGGGCCTGACCGCCTCGCACATCCTCGAGGGCTGCGGCCACTGGATCCAGCAGGAGCGCCCCGACGAGGTCAACCGGCTCCTGATCGACTGGCTGCGGTGAGATCGCGGCCCGTACGTGACCGCAATCGGTGTCAGGCTCCGCCCGACCCGTCCACTCCCCGAGGAGGACCGCCGTGCCCACCATCACCAAGCTGGACTTCGTGGCGATCCCGTCGCAGGACGCCGATCGCTCGCGTGCGTTCTACGGCGAGACGCTGGGGCTGCGCCCGGATGCCAACGCGAAGTACGAGTTCTGGGTGGGCGAGACCTGCCTGGGCATCTGGGAGCCCGACAAGCTGGGCGGGAAGTTCGCTCCCCAGAAGAACGCTCATCTCGCGCTGCACGTCGACGACATCGAGGCGGCCCGCACCGAGCTCGAGGGCAAGGGCGTCGAGTTCCTGGGCGAGACGCTCGACACCGGGGTCTGCCGGATGGCGTTCTTCACCGACCCCGACGGGAACGACCTGATGCTCCACAGCCGGTATGCGCCCGTGAGCTGACGGCGCGCGTCCACGCGGATAGGCTGGCGCGCCATGTCACGGAAGACACCGGCCGCCGGCCTGCTCGCGGCGCTCGTCACGCTCGTCTGCCTCGCGCCCGCCGCCCAGGCCGACGACGCCGCGCCGCCCGCCTGGGCGCCGGTGCCGGGGCTCGCGCTCAGCGAGCCCCAGCAGGTCCACGCCAAGCACGGCGTCCTGCGGGTGACGCTCGACGCCGAGCGCAAGACGATCAGCGTCTCGGACTCGCAGATCGTCGCGCAGCCGTTCAACGGGCGGCTCGTGGGGCCGACGCTGCACGTCAAGCCCGGCGACACGCTCGAGGTGATCTTCCGCAACGCGACCCCGCAGGACACGAACATCCACTTCCACGGGATGCACGTGTCGCCGAAGGGCCAGGGCGACAACGTCTTCCGCCGCTTCGCGCCCGGCACCACGGTCCGGTCGAAGATCGTGCTTCCCAAGGACCACTCGCCGGGCACGTACTGGTACCACGCGCACTTCCACGGCCTCACCGACCCGCAGGTCATGGGCGGCATGAGCGGGCTGATCGTCGTCGAGGGCCTCGAGCGACTGCTGCCCAAGGCGCTGCGGGACGTGCCGCAGCGCCAGATCGCGATCCGCGACCTGCAGGCCACGACGTCCGCGCCCGGCATGGCGGCGCTCAGCGGCGCCGACATCGACCCGGCCGCGCCCACGACGCGCCTCGTCAACGGGCTGCTGCGGCCGCGCACCGCGCTGCGGGCCGGCGAGACGCAGCTCTGGCGCCTGGCCAACATCGGGTCCGACCTCTTCTACGACGTCCAGCTCCAGGGCCACAAGCTCACGGTCCTCGCCGAGGACGGCTCGCCCGTGTGGAAGGTCCGCACCGTCGACCACCTGGTGATGCCGCCCGGCAAGCGCTTCGACGTGCTCGTGGAAGCCGGCGATCCGGGCACCTACCAGCTGCGCACGCTCGCCTACCCCCAGGAGGGCTTCGAGCTGCTGCCGCGGGAGGACCTGATGAGCGTCGAGGTCCTGCCGGGTGGGACGGGTTCGCAGCGCAAGCCGCGCCTGCCACGCACGCTGCCGACCCCGGCGGGCTCGATCCTGGACCGGCCGGTCGCCCGCAAGCGCACGTTCACGTTCAGCTTCGGCACCGGGGCGAGCTTCACCGCGCTGATCAACGGCAAGCAGTTCGACCCCGACGAGACGAACGTCGCCCCGATCGTGAACACGGTCGAGGAGTGGACGCTGCGCAACGTCACCACCGAGGAGCACCCGTTCCACATCCACGTCAACGACTTCCAGGTCGTGAGCATCAACGGCAAGCCGTTCCAGGCCCGGGGGCTCCAGGACGTCGTGACGATCCCCAAGAAGGCGGGTGGCAAGCCGGGCGAGGTCGTGATCCGCATCCCCTTCGACCGCTTCACCGGCCACTTCGTCTTCCACTGCCACATCCTCGGCCACGAGGACGCCGGGATGATGATGACCGTGGACGTCGTGCGCCCGGGCGAGCGGCCGACGCCGCCACCGGGCGCGCACCACCACCTCGAGTCCGCCGCGACGCGAGCGCCGGTCGCGCTGCGTGCGGCCGCGTCGGCGACCGGCGGCGCCAACCCCGCGGCCACCGGCGTCGCCACCACCCGTGCGTGGATCTGCCGGCTGCGCAAGCCGGCGCTCACCGCCTGATCGCGGGCCGACCGGCGGACCTCACGGCACGGGGCCGTGCGCCGTCTGCCGGTCGATGCCCACCACCACGACCACCCTCTCCGACCGCGTCGCCGCGCTGCCCTGGGACGACCTTCGCGCCCAGCTCGACGCCCGCGGCTTCGCGGTCACCGAGCCGCTGCTGGAGCCGGCCGCCTGCGAGGACCTGGCGGCGCTGTTCGACGGCGGGCGCTTCCGCTCGACGATCGACATGGCCCGCCACCGCTTCGGCGACGGCCGCTACCGCTACTTCGACCACCCGCTGCCCGAGCCGATCGCCGAGCTGCGCGGCGCCTTCTACCACCGGCTGGCGCCCATCGCCAACGACTGGTCGGCGCTGCTGGGCGGCGCACCCAACCCGTTCCCCGCCGACCACGAGCAGCTCCTGGAGCGCTGCCGACGGGCCGGGCAGCAGCGGCCGACGCCGCTGATCCTGCGCTACGGGCCCGGCGACTGGAACGCGCTGCACCAGGACCTCTACGGCGAGGTCTTCTTCCCGTTCCAGGTGCTGACGATCCTCTCGCGCCCCGGCGTCGACTTCGACGGCGGCGAGTTCGTGCTGCTCGAGCAGCGGCCGCGCGCGCAGAGCCGCGCGCACGTCGTCTCGCCGGCGCAGGGCGCGTTCGTGATCTTCCCGACCCGCGAGCGCCCGCACGCCGGCCGCCGCGGCCACCACAAGGTCGGGCTGCGCCACGGCGTCAGCACGATCACCCGCGGCTCGCGGACCGCGCTCGGGATCATCTTCCACGACGCGCGCTGACAGCCGCGAGCGCGGGCCCGCCTACCCTGCCGCATCGTGTCCATCGGGTTCACGCCGTCGCACCGCGGCGGCGCCGGCTCGCCGATGGTCTGCCTGCACGGCTTCACCGACACCTGGCGGACCTGGGAGCCGGTGCTGCCGATGCTCGAGCGCCAGCACGACGTGCTGGCGCCGACGCTGCCCGGCCACGCCGGCGCACCGCCGATCGCCGGCCCCGTCAGCGACGCCGTGCTCGCGGACGCGGTCGAACGGGCGATGGACGCGGCCGGGTTTGCCACGGCCCACATCGTCGGCAACTCGCTCGGCGGGTACGTCGCGCTGCAGCTCGCGGCGCGCGGACGGGCACGCACGGTCGTGGCGCTCGCACCGGCGGGCGGCTGGGCGGTCGGCGACGAGTCCTTCCGGGCGACGCTGGACCACTTCCCGGCGATGCAGGAGCAGCTGCGCGCGGCCGCGCCACACGCGGAGGCGATCGTGGCGACGCGCGAGGGCCGGCGTCGCGCGACGCTCTTCACCACCGTCCGCCACGAGCACCTCCCGGCCGAGCTGCTGGCCCATCAGCTGCGCGGCGTCGCGCTGTGCACGGCGGTGGGGCCGCTCGTCGAGCACGCCCACCGCGAGGGCTGGCGCGTCGACGCCGAGCGGATCGCCTGCCCGGTGCGGGTCGTGTGGGGCACCGCCGACCGGCTCCTGCCGTGGCCGTCGGCCGCCGTCCGCTTCCGCCGCGACTGGCTGCCGCACGCCGACTGGGTCGAGCTGGACGACGTCGGCCACTGCCCCCAGCTCGACGTCCCGCTGGAGACCGCGCAGCTGATCCTCGGGTTCACCGCAGGCTGACGCGGCCAGCCGAGACGGCGCGGACTCATTCGCCGTCCGGGTCAGCCATGATGCTGGGCGTGTTGGTGGAGGGCGGGGCTCAACCGATACGAGGACGCGACGAGGCGGGGGCGGCGCTCGGCCGTGCCTGCGGCCTCTCGCTGGACGCCTACCGTGCAGCGCACGTCGAGCGCTGCGTGGCGCGGGCGCTCACGCGCGAAGGCGTCGCCGACGCCGACGCGCTCGCGCAAAGACTGCAGCGCGACGAGCGGGCGCGCGCACGGTTCCGCCGGTCGGTCCTGGTGCCGGTGACGAGCATGTTCCGCGACCGCGATCAGTTCGAGCTGCTCGACCGCAAGCTGCTCCCCGCGCTGCTGGCCCGCCGCGCCCGCCTGGACGTCTGGTCGGCCGGCTGCTCGCGCGGCGACGAGCTGCGCAGCGTCGCCGCCCTGCTCGAGCGCCACGGCGCCCTGGAGGCCAGCCGGCTCCTGGGCACCGACGTCCTCGACGAGGAGCTCGCGGTCGCCGCGCGGTCGCGACCCGACGACGCGCCGGCGATCCGCTCGGCGCTGCGCTTCGAGCGGCGCGACCTGCTGGCCGACCCGCCGCCGTCCGGCCGCTTCGACCTCGTGCTGTGCCGCAACGTCGGGATCTACCTCGAGCGCGACGCGCAGCGCGAGCTCCACCTCCGTCTGGCGGCGGTGCTGCGACCCGGCGGCCTGCTCATGCTCGGCCGCGCCGAGACCATCCTGCGCCCCCAGGAGCTCGGCCTCGAGGCGGTCACCCGCCACGTCTTCCGCGGGAGCGGATCGTGAAGCGCGGCCTCACCGCGCGATCGATCGTCGCGAGCGCCGTGGTCGGCGCCGTCGTGGTCGGTGGCTTCGTCCTGCTCACGGTCGCCGTGTTGAACCTGCGTGCGGCGAGCCGGTCGGAGACGCATTCCGGAGAGGTGCTGGCGAAGGCGAACGCGCTGGAGCGCTCGGTGCTCGACCTCGAGACCGGGCTGCGCGGGTACGTGCTGGCTGGCCAGCGCCGCTTCCTGGAGCCCTACGAGGCGGCGGTCGCCACCTACCCGGGCCTCGTCGCCGATCTCGAGTCGCTCAGCGCCGACGAGCCCGCCCAGCGGGCGCGGATCGCGGCGATCTCCGCGGCGATCGACGACTACGTGGACGAGTGGGGCCGCCCGCTCATCCGCCGCGTCGAGAACCCCGGACATGGCGCGCGACGTCGTGGCGACCGGCGAGGGCAAGGCGCGCGTCGACGCGCTGCGCCGGCGGTTCGCCGCGCTCACGGCGGCGCAAGAGCGCATCGATCGCGAGCGGACCGACCGCGCCAACGACCTCGGGCGCCTGGCGGTCGCGCTGGGGCTGGCCGGCATCGCGATCTGCGGCGTGCTGATCCTCGCGCTGGCGATCGGGGTCCATCGCGCGATCGTCATCCCGCTGCGGCGGCTGGCCGGCGCGGTCGGGCGCCTGTCGGCGGGCGAGCTGTCGGTCCGGGTTCCGCCGGGTGGCGTGGCCGAGGTCGGCGCGCTCACCGAGGGCTTCAACACGATGGCCGAGAGCCTGGAGCTGAGCCGCGACGAGCTCGAGAGCCAGCAGGTCGAGCTGGAGGCCCAGCAGGTGGAGCTCGAGCACGCGCTCTCGGCCGTCGAGGAGCAGAAGGCCCGCGTCGAGCTGCTGCAGCGGTTCGGCGACGAGCTCGCGTCGGCCTCGGGGCTGGCGACGGTCGGCGAGGTCGCGCTCGCCGGGCTCGCCGAGGCGGCGGGCGCCGACGTGGGCACGCTGTACCTGCGCGACGAGGACGACGGCTTCGGCCTCGTCGCCCGGCGCGGGATCGCCGCGACGGACGTGCCTGCCACGCTGCGCCCCGGCGACGGGCTGCCCGGTCGAGCGCTGGCCGAGCAGCGCCCCGTGCAGGTCGACCACGCCGAGGCGCAGCTGCGCGTCCGCGGCCTCGGCGCGCCGCGCCCGGCGGGCCACGAGCTGCACCTCCCCCTACGCCTCGGCGAGCGCACGATCGGCGTCGTCAGCCTCGGCCGCACCGGCGGCGAGCGCTCCTCGCCCGGCGATCTCGCGCTCGCCGACGACCTCGCCGAGCGAGCAGCGGTCGCCTGCGCCGAAGCGCTCTCGGTCCGCCGGATCGAGCGCCTGGCCCGCGACCTCGAGGCCCTACTCGCCTCGATGGACGAAGGGATCTACGGCGTCGACCTGGCGGGCCGGTTCACGCTCGTCAACCCCGCGGCGCTCGCTCAGACCGGCTACCGCCTGGAGGAGCTGCTGGGCCGCGACGCGCACGAGGTGCTGCACCACACGCGCGCGGACGGCTCGGCAGCGCCGCGCAGCGAGTCGCCGGTCGCGCGCACCGTGGCCACCGGGGCTGGTGCGCGGATCGCCGACGAGGTCCTCTGGCGCCGCGACGGCACGCCGTTCCCCGTCGAGTACTCGTGCTATCCCCTGTTCGACGGCGACGAGATCCGCGGCGCGGTCGTCACGTTCCTGGACATCAGCGCCCGCAAGCTGGCCGAGCGCGAGCGCGACACCCAGCACGCGGTCGCGCGCGTGCTCGCCGAGACGCCGAGCCTGGAGACGGCGCTGCCGCGCCTGCTGCAGGCGGTCTGCGAGGGGCTCGGCTGGCAGATCGGCCTCGCGTGGCGGCTCGCCGAGGACGGGGCGCGGCTCGAATGCCTGGCGACGCACGCGGCCGCCGGGCTGGAGGCCCAGGCGGCGCGACTGAGCGCACAGCCGGTCGCCGTCGGGACCGGTCCGGCGGGCGTCGCGCTGGACCGGCGCGAGCCGCTCGCCGTCGCGGACCTGCGAGCCGAGCCGCCGCGGCCGGACGCACTCGCCGACCCGCGCCTGCGCGCCGCCGTGGCGGTGCCGATCCTGGGCGCCACCAGCGTGCTCGGCGTCGCCGAGTTCTTCGTCGACCGCCCGATCGAGCAGGACGGCGTCCTCGACACCCTGCGCTCGATCGCCGCGCAGATCGCGCAGTACGTCGAGCGCCAGCAGACCGAAGCGGCGACGCAGCGCATGCGCGACGAGTTCGTCGCGACCGTCTCGCACGAGCTGCGCACGCCGCTGACGGCGATCGACGGCTGGCTGCACATCCTGCTCGGCGGCGAGCCGGGACCGCTCACCGACGACCAGCGCCGCTTCCTGACGACCGTCAAGCGCAACAGCGACCGGCTCATGCGGCTCGTCGGTGACTTGCTGCTCGCCGGCCAGGTCGAGGCGGGCAAGCTGACGCTGCAGCTCGGGCCCGTCGACGTCGCCGAGCTCGCGCGCGAGACCGCCGACCTGGTGGCGGCCTCAGCCGCGGAGAAGGAGCTCGAGCTGACGGTCGATGCACCGGACGAGGTGGTCGTCCACGGCGACCGCGCCCGGCTCGGACAGCTGCTGACCAACCTCGTGGCCAACGCGATCAAGTTCACGCCCGACGGCGGGCGGGTCGACCTGGAGGTCGCCGCCGTCGACGACACGTGCCGCATCACCGTCCGCGACACCGGCATCGGGATCCCGCCCGAGGAGCGCGGCCGCCTGTTCGAGCGCTTCTACCGGGCCTCGTCGGCGACCGCCCACGCCATCAGCGGCACCGGCCTGGGCCTGGCGATCAGCAAGGCGATCGCCGAGAGCCACGAAGGGACCATCTCGCTGGCCGACCACGACGGGCCGGGGTCCGTGTTCGTGGTCGAGCTGCCAACGATGACGCGTGAGGAGGCGTCCGCGTGACCGAACCGACCCGCCCACCGACGGTGCTCGTCGCCGACGACGAGCCGGACGTGCGCGAGCTCGTCGCCTACCGGCTGTCGCGCTCCGGCTACGAGGTGCTCGAGGCCTGCGACGGGCAGGAGGCGCTGCGCCTGGCCATCGAGCGCCAGCCCGACCTCGCCGTGCTGGACGTGATGATGCCCAAGCTCGACGGCTACGAGCTGACGCGCGGCCTGCGGGCCGAGGAGGCGACGAAGCGGATGCCGGTGATCCTGCTGACGGCGCGCGCGCAGGAGGCCGACATCAGCCGCGGCTTCGAGGCGGGCGCCGACGACTACCTGCGCAAGCCGTTCAACCCGGACGAGCTCGTGGCGCGCGTGCGGGCGGTCCTCGGGCGCCGGTAGGTCGATGCAAGACGCGTTCGCCGCGGCCATCGTCGTCCTCGCGGCCGCCAGCGCGCTCCTGCTCGCCGCGCTGGCGGTCCGGCGCGTGCGCGGCGCCCGCGCGCAGCGCCGCCGCGCCGCGGCGCAGGCGCGGCTGCGCCCCGCGGTGCAGCGCTTCCTCGCCACCGGTGCGGAGCTGCCGGCGGACTTGTCGGCGCGCGAGGAGGAGGTGCTCGCCGACCTCCTCGGGCGCTATGCGCGGCTGCTGCGCGGCCCCGCCCGCGACCGGATCGCGGAGCGCTTCGCCCGCCGCGGCGTGGTTGGCAACGAGCTGGCGGCGCTCGCGCACGGCCCGGCGTGGCGGCGCGCCACGGCCGCGGCCCGCCTCGGCGAGATCGGCTCGGCCGCGACGACGCCGGCTCTCGTCGCCGCGCTGGACGACCCCGACCGCGACGTCCGCTCGGCGGCCACCGCCAGCCTCGGGCGCGTCGGCGACCCGTCGGCCGTCGAGCCGCTGCTGGCCGCCCTCGCGGAGCGGCGCATCCCCGACGGCCGGGCGCGCTGGGCGCTGCTGGCGATCGGCCCGCCGGCGCTCCCGCAGCTGCGCGCCCTGGGTCGACCGCGGCGAGCCCGAGCAGCGGGCCGGCGCCGTCGCGCTCGTCGGCCTGCTGGGCGGTCCCGCCGACGCGCCGGAGATCGAGCGGCGGCTGAGCGACAGCTCCGCCCTCGTGCGCGGCCAGGCGGCGCTCGCGCTCGGCCGGCTCGGGAGCGCGGGCAACGTGCCGGCGCTGCTGGCCGCGCTCGACGACCGCATCCCGGCCGTCCGCGCCGCCGCCGCGACGGCGCTGGGCCGGCTGCGCGACCCGCGCGCCGCCGATCCGCTGCTCGCCGTCGCGCGCGAGGATCGCTTCGAGGTGGCGCGCGCCGCCGCGTACGGCCTGGCCGCCGTGGACCCCGCGGCCGCCGCGCGGGAGGCCGCCGCCACGGGGTCCGTGCATCTGCGCGAAGCCGCCGACGTCGCCGCGCTCGGATGAGCGCGCTGCACGTCTTCTTCCTCGTCACGGCGATCGCGACGATCGCGTACTTCACGGCGCTGAACGCGCTCTCCCTCGGGTTCACCGTCATCGCCGCCCGCGCGCTGGGCGCCGACCGGCGGCGGCGGGACTACGAGGCGATCGACGACGCGTTCGACTCGCCCTTCACGCCGGGGATCACCGTCGTGCTCCCGGCGTTCAACGAGGCGGCCGGGATCGTCGAGAGCGTCCGCTCGCTGCTGGACCTGCGCTACCCCCACCACGAGATCGTGGTCGTCAACGACGGCTCGACCGACGACACGCTCACCCGGCTGCGGGACGCCTTCGACCTCGTCCCCGCCCACCGAGCGCTCCGCGGAGGGATCGCCACGCGGCCGGTCCGGGCGACGTTCGTCTCGCGCCGCTGGCGCAACCTGTGGGTGCTCGACAAGGACAACGGCGGCAAGGCCGACGCGCTCAACGCCGGCGTCGACGCCGCGCTGCACCCGTACGTCTGCGCGATCGACGCCGACGCGCTCATCGAGCCCGACGCGCTGCTCCAGGTCGCCGCGCCGATCCTCGACGATCCCGAGCGCGTGGTCGCCACCGGGGGGATCGTGCGGATCGCCAACGGCTGCACGATCGACCACGGCCGGGTCGTCGACGTCCGCCTGCCGCGCAGCCGGCTCGCGGTCCTCCAGGTGCTCGAGTACGTCAGGGCGTTCCTCGTCGGGCGCGTCGGCTGGACGCGCTGCAACGCGCTGCTGATCATCTCCGGCGCGTTCGGCCTGTTCCAGCGCGACGCGATCGAGGAGGTCGGCGGCTACTGGACGGCGACGGTCGGCGAGGACATGGAGCTGGTCGTGCGCATGCATCGCCACTTCCGAGAGCGCGGCGTCCCCTACCGGATCGCGTTCGTCGCCGATCCGGTCTGCTGGACCGAGGCGCCCGAGGACCTGCGCACGCTCTCGCGGCAGCGGCGGCGCTGGCAGCGCGGCCTGGGCCAGACGCTGCGACGCCACCGACGCGCGATCGGCAACCCTCGGCTCGGCGCGTTCGGGCTGTTCGCGCTGCCGGCCTTCGTGGCCTTCGAGCTGCTCGGCCCCGTCGTGGCGCTGCTCGGACCGATCATCACGATCCTGGCGATCGTCCTCGGCGAGCTGTCGGTGGGGTTCCTGGTGGCGTTCCTCATCGTCGCGCTCCTGCTCGGCGTCGCGCTGACGCTCGCCGCGCTCATGCTCGAGGAGCGCAACTTCCAGCGCCATCCGCGGCATCGCGACGTCGTGCGGATGGCCGGCTACGCGGTCGTCGAGAACCTCGGCTACCGCCAGCTCAACGACCTGTGGCGAACGATCGGGCTCGTCGACCTGGCGCGCGGCAAGCAGGGCTGGGGCACGCAGCGCCGCCTGGGGATCGGTCGCGCCGCCGAGCCGGCGGCCGGCCTGCCTCAGCCGGATCGCGACGCGTGACCAGTGCCGCGGGAGGACTCCAAGCCGTGGCCGTTCGGCGTCCCCCGAGCCACGTCTCCTTGCGCATGGACCACAGCGCTCCTCTCACGGCGACCGATCATTGCCTCGACCGCCGCGTGGAGGACCTCCGGCGCGGTCGACGCGCCCGCCGCGATCACCGCAGCTCGGTACGCCGAGACGTCCTTCGCCCGTGACGCGACGCCGCTGCGCTTGCGCCACGCAACGTACGCAGGCCACTGCTCGAGCTCATGCTCGAGGTCGTCCTGGAGGTACAGGTACGCATCCGTGACCGCCGTCGCGGCGCCGAACGACCTCGGGACACGGCCGTGGAGCTCGGTGGTCCCGCGCGGGACGAGCCATGACAGCATCCGCTCGGTCGCTTCCTCGTGGCTGGCACGCGCCTTCGCCCGTTTGTCGGGATTGCGCGGGTGCTTGCGGTCTGCCCCGAAGGCGTCGCCGTCGACGGCGACGAACGTCGGCGTCCCGAGCCGCTCCAGCAACTCGACGGCAAGCCGGAGGTTCTCCTTTCCTCCCACCGCCAGGACGGCGATGCCGACGGCGTCCAGGGGCGTGCCGAGGCCTTCGGCCAGCGTCTCGAACACGACGCGGTCCGTGTCGCCCTCGACGAGCAACGCGAGATCCGCGAAGAAGCCCTCGGAGAACGCATTGGGCAGTTCGAGCTCGAGCCGCTTCTGCACACGGGCCTCGTCGAGCTCGGACACAGCAGCCAGCTCGATGATCGACGTCGAGGTGAGCCGCGAGCAGCCATGCTCGAGCGTGAGGCGCCGAAGCCCGGCGAACTGCTCCGGACGCACGAAGTACGGACTGTGCGTCGCGAGACAGACCTGGGTGCCCTCCGACTGCGACAGTCGCGTCAGCGACCGGGCGAAATGCCGCGCCCGGACCGGGTGCTGATAGAGCTCAGGCTCTTCGATGGCGATGACGAGGGCCGGTCCAGGATCGGCTGCGATCGCATCCTCGTCGGTTCCCTCACGGGCTGCTTGCGGTGCGAGCGCTTGGAGCATGGCCATCATCACGGCTCGCTGGACGCCGTGACCTTGACGCGAGACGTCGTGGCGAGCACCGTCGATGACGACGTTCGTGCGCAGTGTCGGGTCGGCGGTCGGCCGCCAATCCGGCATGGAGGGCGCGATCTCCACCGTGGTCCTGGGCAGCAGCTCGGCGAGTCGCTCGTTGATCCTGCCGACGTGCTGATCGGTGGCCAGGCCGACGCCGGCGGTCACGCTCTCCGTCAGCTCGTCGAGCACGGTCCGATGCCGAGCGAGCCAAGCATCGCGCGCCTGTTCGACCGCCGGGCCGAGCAGCCCCCCAACGAGACGCCGAAGCGCCGAGTCCCGGGCCATCACTCCGACCTGCTGCGCCATGTCGGTCGCAGCCGGGATCAGCACGTACGCGATGCGGCGAGCGAGGCGCTGCTCGTCTTGGGCCGCAAGCAGATGACCGGCGTCGCTCTCGGGGACGGTGACGAGGCGCCCCGCGTTGGAGGCGACGTGCTCCCAGGCGTCGAGACCGGCCTCGATCGCCTTCTTGGTGCCCGCCGGCGGCAATCCAAGGGTTGGCTGCTCCGCGCGCAGGGACTGATAGCGCTCCTTCATCGTCGCCGCGTCCGGCGAGCACCGAACGGCCGCGAACCCGGGGCCCTGATGCGCGTCGCCCACGAACCGCTCGCTGTCGGTGGACGCATCCCAGATCCGGCACAGTCGCGCGACTTCGCCGCGTCCATGCCTCCCGAGGAGGCCGCGGTCCTCATAGTTCAGATCCGAGAAGGTCACCTCGACGACGATCCGTGCATCGTCTCCGGTTGGCGCGGCCGACCGGCCGGCACCGAGATGCACGTCGTCGCGCGTCAGGAGCCCGCCGTTGAAGAACCAGTCAAGCGCGTAGGGGATGGACGACTTGCCGCTGCCGTTGGCGCCGATCAACGCGGTGTAGTCGTCGACTTCGACCTCGAGCGATCGAATCGATCGATAGTTACGGATCGCGACCCTGGAGATTCTCATCGCCTCAGCACGCCTCCGCCGGCACGGAATTCTCGAGACAGCATGATTGGCGCAGGCATCGGCGCACAGACGACCTAGCTTGAGCATTGTGGGCCTGCCTCCAGGCGGTGACGTGGCGCGCGTCCATCGGCCCTTGACAAGAATGTTTGTCAATGCTGCACTGGGCCCATGCTCGACGTGGACGTCATCGAGGATCCGGCGGCGGCGATCGTCGCGCTGGATCCGGTCCGGGCGCGGCTGCTGGCCGAGCTGGGCGAGCCCGCGTCGGCGGCGGCGCTGGCCGAGCGGGTCGGGCTGCCGCGCCAGAAGGTCAACTACCACCTGCGCACCCTGCAGGCGCACGGCCTGGTCGAGCCGGCCGGCGAGCGGCGCTGGGGCGGGCTGACCGAGCGGCTGCTCGTCGCCACCGCGGCGTCGTACGTCGTCTCCCCCGCTGCGCTGGGCGAGGCGGCCAGCGACCCGGCACGCGCGTCGGACCGGCTGTCGGCCCGCTACCTGGTCGCGCTCGCCGCCCGCGTCGTGCGCGAGGTCGGCGGACTCGCCCGCCGTGCGGACACCAGCGGCAAGCGCCTGGCGACGCTGTCGATCGACACCGAGCTGCGCTTCGCCTCCGCCGCCGACCGCGCCGCGTTCGCCGACGAGCTCGCGCACGCGGTGACGACGCTCGCCGCCCGCTACCACGACCCCGCGGCGCCCGACGGCCGCGCCCACCGGCTCGTCGTCGGCGTGCACCCGATCCCCGACCCCGAGGAGGCGCCATGACCGCCGACCAGTCCCACACCGCCCGTGCCGAGATCGAGGTCCCCGGCACGCCCGAGGAGGTCTGGCAGGCGATCGCCACCGGCCCGGGGATCACGTCCTGGTTCCTGCCGACCGAGCTGGAGGAGCGCGCCGGGGGAGCGATGACGATGCACCACGCGCCCGGCGCCGACGACCCGTGCACGATCACCGCCTACGACGCGCCGCATCGGTTCGCCTACGAGGAGGAGGTCGGCGGCAGCACGCTGGCCCACGAGGTCCTCGTCGAGGCGCGCGCCGGCGGCACCTGCCTCGTGCGCATCGTCAGCAGCGGGTTCGGCCCCGCCGACGACGCGCTGCGCGAGGCGATGGAGGCCGGCTGGCGCGGCTACCTCGACAACCTGCGCCTCGTCCGCACGCACTTCCCGGGACAGTCGGCGGCCACCGTGCTCGCCCGGGCCGCCGCGCCGCAGCCGGCCGCGGACGCCCTGGCGGCGCTGCTGGAGGCGACCGGCCTGGCCGGCGCGACGCCGGGCGACCGGGTCGCCGCCGCGCCCCCGGACGGGCCGCGGCTCGCGGGGATCGTCGAGCGGGTCGGCCGCGAGGAGGTCGCGCTGCGACTCGACGGCGAGGTCCCGGGCCTGGCGATGGTCTACGCCTACCCGACCGGCCGCGAGACGTCCGCGGTGCAGGTCCACCTCTCCCGCTTCGGGCCGGACGCCCGCGCCGCCGCCGCGCGCGAGGAGCCCGCGTGGCGCGCCTGGCTGGCCCGGCGGTTCGGACGAGCGGCGAGCTTCGAGGTCGCGGTGACCGGCACGCCGGAGCAGGTGTGGGAGGCGATCGCAACGGGGCCGGGCATCAGCGTCTGGTTCGTGCCCACCGAGCTGGAGGAGCAACCGGGCGGCACGGTCACCCAGCGTCACGACCAGGGGCCGGGCGGCGTCGTCACCGGGACGGTCGGCGTCTGGGAGCCGCCCCGCCGGTTCGGCTGGGTCGACGACGGCGGCTGGCAGCCGGGCCCCGACGCGAGCACCGAGCACCTCGCCACCGAGCTGCTCGTCGAGGCGCGGGCCGGCGGCACGTGCCTCGTCCGGCTCGTGTCCAGCGGCTTCGGCACCGGCGCCGACTGGGACGACGCGATCGAGCGCGTGAGCGACGGCTGGGCGCTCTGCCTGGCCGTGCTGCGCGAGGTGCTCGACCACTTCGCCGGCCAGCCGAGCGCGGCGTTCCTGCTGAACGGGAGCGCGGACGGCCCGGTGGAGCGCGGGTGGAGCGAGGTGCTGCAGGCGCTCGGACTGCCGGCGGACGCGGCCGTGGGCAACCGGGTGGCGACCTCCGGTTCGGGCGTCCCGGCGCTGGCGGGAACCGTCGCCTACGTCACGCCGCAGCACCTCGTCGTCCGCACCGACGAGCCCGCGCCCGGGATCCTCACGCTGATGTCCGCCGACATGGGCGGCCGGACCATGGTGCGCGTGCAGGGCGCGGTGTTCGGGGAGGACGCCGCGGAGCGGGCGCGAGCGATCGAGCGAGCGTGGCTGACGTGGGTCGACGAGCGCTTCCCGATGGTCATGCCCGTCGGATAACCGGACCGCCACAACCGCGGCGCGACCGCTTGCCAGAGTCGCGCCCGCCATGACACGTCCTCTCCTCGTCGCGCTCGCCTGCCTCCTGCTCGCCGCCCCGGCGGCGGCGGGGGCCGGCAAGGGCCGCGGCCACGACCATCGCCCGTCCGCCTCGACGCTCGCGATCATCGGCGACGTCCCCTACGGCGACGCCCAGATCGCACAGTTCCCCACCGACATCGCCCAGATCAACGCCGACCCCGACGTCGAGCGGGTCGTCCACCTCGGCGACATCAAGAACGGCTCGTCGCGCTGCGACACGAGCTACTTCGAGGCCCGGCTGGCCGACTTCCAGTCGTTCAGCGACCCCTTCGTCTACACGCCGGGGGACAACGAGTGGACCGACTGCCATCGCGCCAACAACGGCGCCTACGTGCCGACCGAGCGCCTGGCGGTGCTGCGCCGGCTGTTCTTCGCGCGGCCCGGCTGGACGCTCGGCGGCCGCGCCAAGGTCGAGGCGCAGTCCGACCAGCTGCCGGAGAACGTGCGCTGGACGGACGACGGCGTCGTCTACGGCACCGTCCACGTGGTCGGCTCCAATGACGGGCAGGCGCCGTGGTTCGGCGACCGCGTCGACCCGACCACCGGCCAGCCCGAGCCGGAGACCCGCGCGGAGCGCGGCGCACGCGTGCGCGAGTACACGGCCCGCGAGGCGGCCGACCTGGCGTGGATCGACGCGATCTTCGACGCGGCCGAGCGCGAGGACGCCCCCGCGGTCGTGCTCGGCATGCAGGCCGACATGTGGGACGCGAGCGCGCCGCCATCGGCGCTGACCGCGTTCGAGCCGGTGAAGGCCGTGCTGGCCGAGCGGGCGGAAGCGTTCGGCAAGCCGGTGCTGCTGCTGCAGGGCGACTCGCACCTGTTCAAGGTCGACACGCCGGCCGACCAGCCGGCCAATCTGGTCCGCGTCGTCGTCCAGGGCTCGACGAACACGCCGCGCGAGTACCTGCGGCTCCACGTCGACCCGACCTCCCCCCGGGTCTTCTCCTGCGAGCACGTGCAGCTCGGGACGCACGTCGAGACCCCCTGTCCGGCGCCGTTGACCCCGTAGCGCGGCCGATCGCGGCGTCCCGCGGCGCGGACCGGCGCGCCGCGGGACGCCTATGATCGAGCGCGATGGGCCGTCTGCGCCGACATCCGCTCCTGCTCCTCGGCGTCGCGCTCGGCCTCTTCGGCCTGCTGTTCGCGGGCGCCTTCGCGGTCGGCGACAGCGGGGTCATGGCGCTCGTGCCGTTCGCCGGGCTGCTCATCCCGCTCCTGGTCGGCCGCTACGTCGGCGCCGCGCAGCTCGACCGGCTCCGGCGCGCCGTCCACGGCGTGCGGCCGCGTGCGCCGCGCCGCCTCCTGACGGTCCTTCCCACGGAGCGCCCGCCGCTCCTGCGCGGCGCGCAGGTGATGGGCAGCGGCCTCGCCCGCCGCCCGCCCCCGGCGTCGATCGCCACCGCGTAGCGCGCACCCCGGCGTGCCGGCAGCCGCGCGTCGGCAGCACCCGCCGGCCCGTCGCGCGCATCACGATCGACTCCGAACCGAAGGACCCCCATGCCATTCGCCACCGGCACCGCGCCGGCTCAGCTCGCTGCGATCGCGCCGATCGCCGCGCTCTACCTCGTCGTCTACGCCGCCCTCGTCCGCCGCGCGCGCGAGCGGCCCGGCGGCGCGCGCATCGGCGCCGCCCACGTCGTGCCGTTCGTCGCCGGCGTCGCGCTGCTCGTCGCCGTCGGCGTCCCGCCGGTCTCCACGCTCGCCGACGACCTCCTGTCCGTCCACATGGTCCAGCACGTCACGCTCGCCGACGTCGTGCCGGCGCTGCTCGTGCTCGGCCTCCGCGCGCCGCTGCTGACGCTCGGGCTCCCGAAGGAGGCCCTGCGGCTGCTCGCGCCCGGCGGCCGGTTCGGGCGCATCGGCGCGGTCGTGACCAATCCGATCGTCGTCGTGCCCCTGTGGATGGCGTGCCAGCTCGTCTGGGCGCTGCCGGCCACGATGCAGGCGACCCAGGACAGCTCCGCCCTCCACCTCCTCCAGCACGCGATGCTCTTCTACAGCGGCATCCTGCTGTGGTGGGTCGTGGTGGACCCGCTCGGCGCCCGCAGCCGCCAGCCCCGGTTCTCGCGCCTGGCCGTGCTCGGCGTCTCACGCGCGGCGACCGCGGTCGTCTGCCTGCCGCTCACGTTCATGGGGACGCTGTACTTCCCGGGCTTCGCGCAGACCACGGCCGCGCGGGGACTCGACCCGCTCGTCGACCAGAAGCTCGCCGGCGCCGCGATGTGCTTCCTCGAGGCGCTGGTCTTCGGCCTTGCGTTCCTCGTGGTGTTCGTCAACGCGCTCGCGCGGGAGGAGCGCGAGGAGGAGGTCCGGGCGCGCGCGGCGCGGACCGCCTAGAGCAGCGGATGGTCCACGGGCGGCGCGGTCCCGTCGATGAGGTGCCGGCCGAGGTGCAGGTGCTTGGACCGCGCCGGATCGTGGAGCGTGTGGGTGCGGGCGTTGCGCCAGTGGCGGTCGAGGCCGTGGCGCTCGTCCGCCGCGCTGCTGCCGGCGAAGTCGAAGATCCGCGTCGCGACGTCGAGCGCGACCTCGCCGCTGAACGCCTTGGCCGCGGCGACGGCGAGGCGCGCCTCGGTGATCGCCTCGACCTCACCCACCGCATCCGCGGCGTCCAGCGCCCGCCCCGCCCGCTCCAACAGCGCCTCCGCGGCCCGGACCTGCGCGTCCAGCTCCCCGGCCAGCCGGACGAGCTGCTCGTCGTCGGCCGCGCGCTCGACGTCCGCCTCCCACCACGGCCGCGCGTGCTCTCGCAGGAACGCGACCCCGTCCTCCAGCGCGCCCCGCGCGACGCCCACCTGGATCGCCGCGTGGATGACCTGGCCGAAGGCCGCGAACGTGTTCGCCTCCGGCCGCGCCAGCGCGCCGCGGACGATCCGGTCGGCCGGCACGTGCACGTCGTCGAGGATCGTGCTCCCGCTGAACGTCGCCCGCTGACCGAACGCCGTCCAGTCCTGCTCGACGACCACGCCCGGCGCCGACCGCTCCACGTACGCGACCGCCACCTGCTCGCGCTCGTCGAGCGCGAACACCGGGATCCACTGCGCGGTCAGCGCACCGGTCGAGTAGTACTTGCGCCCGTTGAGCCGGTAGCTGCCGTCGGCCGCCGGCGTCAGCCGCGTCACGTAGTCGCGCGGCGTGCGGCCGCCGCGCTCGGACAGCGCGTTGCCCAGCCGCGCGCCGCGCAGGAACTCCGCGAGGAAGAACGCCCGCTGACCCTCGGACCCGTAGCGGATGATCGTGTCCGCGAACGCGACGTGGTTCTGGGGGATCTGGGCGATCGCCGGATCGGCCACCGCGAGCACGCGGAACACCTCGGCCACGGTCGCGTTCGACACCTCCGCCCCGCCGTGCGCACGCGGCACCCGCATCCCGAGCAGCCCCGTGCGGGCCAGCTCGCGCAGCTCCGCGAACGGCAGGCGCCGCTCGCGGTCGCGCTCGATCGCCCCGGGGCGGATCGCCTCTGCGTACGCGCCGGCCGCGGCGATCGCCTCCGCGTCGGAGGCGATCACGCGCACGTCCGTGGGCAGCGACGGGTCGACGTCCGCCCCGGCGGCGAGCACGCTCATCGCTGCGCGGTGTCCGCCGACGGCGTGATGTCGTCGTTGAACGTCGAGACGAACGCCTTGCGCACGTCGACCGGCTGCTTGAGGATGCCGGCCTCGACCAGCTCCTGCTGCACCGCCTCCTCGCGCGTGTAGAACGCCTCGTCGATCGGCTGCAGCGCCTTGGCCCCGCGCGCGTACGTCGTCTTGATCGCCGACTCGCTGAAGCCCAGCTTCGGCGCCAGCGCCTTGGCCTGCTCGTCGGGGTGGGCCTGGACCCACGCGATCGTGTCGGCCACCGCCTGGACGACCGCGCCGATGGCCTCCGGCTTGTCGGCGATCGCCGCCTGCGTCGCGACGTACGGGTACAGGTTCTCGACCCCGGCCTGCTGGCAGGTGGAGATGATCCGCCCGCCGGTCTGCTCGAGCAGGTCGGCCATGTTCGGGTCGATCGTGTAGTAGCCGTCGATCTGTCCCGACTGGAACGCCTTGTTGGCCGGCGGCCCGGAGATCTCGACGATCTGGAAGTCGCTCTCCTTCAGCCCCGCCTTCTCGATCTCGTGCAGGAACGCGATGTACGAGTTCGTCGAGCGCAGGAACGTGATCTTCTTGCCTTTGAGGTCGGCGAACGTCTTCGCCGGGCTGTCCTTGGCCACGATCAGGCCGCAGTTCTCCGAGTTCGGCTCGGTGACCGCCACCGCGGCGACCTTGCCGCCGTTGGACACCGACTGCAGCACGCCGACGTCGCCGATCTCCGTGAGGTCGATCTTGCCGCCGTTGAGCGCGGTCAGCATGTCGGTGAAGACCGGGAAGTACTTGTACTCGATCGTCACGCCCGGGACTTGGGTGTCCCGGGCCCACATCGTCGACAGGTAGCCGAAGTTGCGCGGGACGCCGACGGTGACGGTCACGGGCTCGCCCGCGGCGGCCGCGGCGCTGGCTGTGCCGGTGGTCTTGCCACCGCCGCCGCCGTCGTCGTCGGAGCCGCACGCGGCGACGACCGACGCGAGGGCGAACAGGGTCAGGAGCGCGAGCGCCAGCCGGCGCGCGCGGCGGATCGGGGACACGGGTGTCGATTCCTTTCGGGTTCTCTAGGCGAGCAGCTCGTGCGCGGCCCGCAGCGGGCCGCCGTCGATCCACTCGGTGACGTCGAAGTCGGCGGCGATGAAGCCGTGCTCGAGCAGGAAGCGCTTCTGGGACTCGATCGCGGCGACCAGCTCGGGCGCCAGCGTCGGCTCGAGGTTGGCGTGGATCTCGCCGGGATAGCCGGCGAGCACGAAGTCGTGGGCGATGCCGACCTCGTTGGCGACGATGGCGCGCGTCTGCGCGGGGTGCTCGGCCGCCCACCGCGCCGCGCGCAGGGTCGCAGCGACGTAGCGGGCGACGAGATCCGGCCGCTCGTCCAGCAGCGCCCCGCTGACCGTCAGCGCGGCCGGCGTGATGTTGTTGATCGCCAGCGTCCGGTCGGGATGGCCGGCGAGGTCGAAGATCACATCGACGTCGACGAGCGCCTCCAGGTCCGGCCCGCGGCCGCCGGCGACGTAGATGGCGTCCACCTCGCCGCGCACGAGCGCGAGCAGCTCGGCCGCCTGCAGGCGGCGGTTGGTGTACGCGCCGAAGAGCGAGCCGCGGGTCGACGCGGCATGGTCGGGCAGGTACGGCTCGGCCACGGGCAGGTCGACCAGCTCCACATCGTCCAGCGACAGCCCGACGTGGCGCAGCGTGCTGTCGTAGCCGCGCAGGGCGGTCGCGCGCCAGAAGTCGATCTGGTCGTGCTCGCGGCGGGCGAGGGCGAGCCGGCGGCCGGCGAGATCCGCCGGGCCGTCGATGCCGCTGCCGCGCAGCGCGACGATCGCCTGGTACTGATGCGCCCACGAGAGGCCGATGAGGCGCACGTCGCTGCCGCGTGAGCGGGTCCAGATCGGCGGGATGTTGCCGCCCTGGCGGAACGAGCCCGCCTGGGTGTGGTCGAAGTGCGACTCGCGCACCGCGCGGTCGGCGCTGGCGCGCAGCGAGGCGATCGCGATGCCGTCGGCGGCGAACTCGTCCTCCAGCCAGCCCTGCGTGATGGCGATCGACGAGGCCGTCGGAACCGGGCAGCGGGTGTACCAGAGCTCGGTGACGGCGGGTGAGGTCAGGGTCATGGGTGCTCCTTCGTCGGGCGGCTCACGCCGCGGCCAGGGATCGGGACCGCACGCGCGGGATGACCTCGTTCGCGAACCGCTCGGCCTCGGCCTCGAGCGGCTGGAACTGGAGCATGAACAGCTCGATCCCGGCGGCGTGGAAGGCGTGGATGCGGCGCGCGACCTCGTCGTAGCCGCCGACGAGGCCGGCCAGCGTGCCGCCGTTGGTGCCCACGCGGGGCACGCCGGCGCCGACCTGCATCATCGCCACCTTGGGGTCGACGCCGGCCACGAGGGCGCTGCGATCGTCGCGGTCGGCCAGCGCCTGGAGGTGCTCGTACTCGGCCTGCGCCTCGTCGTCGTCCTCGCGCGCGATGACGAACGCGGCGAGGCCGAAGCGCAGCGGCGGCGCGCCGTCGCGCGGACGGCGGCGCAGGTCCTCGATGAGCGCCGCCGTGTCGCCGAGCGGGCGGCCGTTGATGAAGAAGACGTCGGCGGCGCGGGCGGCCAGCCGGCGCGCAGCCTCCGACTCGCCGCCGAAGTAGACGGTCGGCCCCTCGGGGCGGACCGGGCGCGGCAGGAGCGTCAGCCCGTCGATGTCGAAGCGCTCGCCGTGATGGTGGACGTCCGCCTCGCGCCACAGGCGCCGCACGACCTCCAGCCACTCCGCGGACGCGTCGTAGCGGGCGTCGTGGTCGGGCATCGGAATGCCCAGACGGGCCATCTCCGGCCGGAACCACGCCGACACGAGGTTGATCGCGAAGCGCCCGCCGCTGATCTCGTCGATCCCCAGCGCGAGCTTCGCCAGCACGCCCGGGTGGAAGAGCAACGGCTTGACCGCGGCGATGATCTCGATCTCCTCGGTGGCCTCGGCGACCGCGGCGGCCGCCGTCCAGGTCTCCAGCACCGCGAGGTCGGGGCGCGACGGGTTGACGATGTGCTCGGCCAGGAGGACGGACTCGAAGCCGTTGCGCTCGGCCTCGCGTACGTAGGCGCGGGTGCGGGCGTAGCTGGCGTCGGCCGGGTCGTCGGGGTGCTGCTGGGCGCCCCAGGAGCCGTAGACGGGAGCCCAGACGCCGAAGCGCGGCGGCGGGCCGTGGCGGGTGTCGGTCATGCGTGGTTCCTTCGTCAGCCCGGGTGGGCGCTGAGGCTCGCGTCGATGTCGGAGACGCCGAGGTCGTCGAGGATCCGCACGCGCAGCGACTCGAAGCGCTCGTCGCGGCGCGAGCGGGGCCGGTCCATGTCGACGTCGATGAGGTCGGCGACCACCCCGCGGTCGAGCACGGCGATGCGGTCGGCGAGCAGGATCGCCTCCTCGACGTCGTGGGTGACGAGCACGACGGAGAAGCCGTGCTCGCGCCACAGGTCGCTGACGAGCGCCTGCATCCGCAGGCGGGTCAGCGCGTCCAGGGCGCCGAAGGGCTCGTCGAGCAGCAGGACGGACGGGTCGCGGCTGAGCGCACGGGCCAGCGCGACGCGCTGGGCCTCGCCGCCCGACAGCGTGGCCGGCCAGGCGTCCACGTGGTCCTCCAGACCGACGGCGCGCAGCGCGTCGTAGGCGCCCTCACGCAGCTCGCGGCTGGTCCCCTTGATCCCGAACACGACGTTCTGCCAGACGCGCGCCCACGGCAGCAAGCGCGCGTCCTGGAACCCGATCGAGACGCGGCCGTCGACCGTCAGACCGCCCTCGTAGCCGTCGTCGAGGCCGCCGATCGCGCGCAGGAGCGTGCTCTTGCCGCAGCCGCTCTGGCCGACGATGACGACGAACTCGCCGGCGGCGACGGTGAGGTCGACGTCACGCAGGACGGCGCGGTCGCCGAAGCGGCGCTGCAGGCCGCGGACCTCGACCGCGGCGGGGGTGGCGACGGTCGCGGTCATGCCGCCACGAACTCCCGCCGCCACGGCAGCGTGCGCCACTCGATGAGCCGCACGATCCCCTCCATCGCCAGCCCGAGCAGGGCGTAGATGACGAGGCCCATGACGATCACGTCGGTCTGCAGGTACTGCTGGCCCTGCATGATCAGGTAGCCGATGCCCTGGTCGGCGTTGACCGTCTCGGCGACGACCAGCGACAGCCAGGCGATGCCGAGCGAGAAGCGCAGGCCGACGAGGAACGACGGCAGCGCGCCGGGGAGGATCACCTTGCGGATGACGCCCCAGCGGCCGACCTCGCAGGCCTTGGCGAGCTCGGCGAAGCGCGGGTCGACCGAGCGGATCCCCTTGTGGAGGTTGAGGTAGACGGGGAAGATCACGCCGACGACGACGAGGCCGATCTTGATGCCCTCGCCGATGCCCAGCCAGACGATGAGCAGCGGCAGCAGGCCCAGGAACGGCAGCGCGCGCAGCATCTGCAGCGGCGCGTCGACGAGCTCCTCGCCGATCCGCGACAGGCCGGCGATCAGCCCGAGCACGGTGCCGATCGAGACGCCGATCGCCAGGCCGAGCACGACGCGCCGCAGCGAGGTCACCACGCTGGGCCAGAGGTCGCCGCTCTGCCAGAGGTCGACGAAGGCGCGCCAGACCTCGACCGGCGAGGCGAGCGTCTCGCCGCTCAGCCAGCCCAGCCACGAGGCGGCCTGCCAGAGGACGACGAGCAGGACCGGCGCCGCGGCGCGGCGGGCGAGGCTGCGCAGCCGCGAGCGGCGGCGCCCGGCACGGCGGGGCTGCGTGGTGGCGGGCGCGGGTGCGTGGGTGAAGGGCGCGCCGACGGCAGCTGGGGTGGTGTCCGACATCGTCTCTCTGTTGTAGCAGATTCTGAACTTAGTTGATCGACTTTCTTGGTTATACGGCCGCCGCGGGCGGTCGCCGCTGGACGGCGAGAGCTGGCCAGCGCCCCTAGAAGAAGCCGTTGGCGGGCAGGCGGCGGCCGTTGACGAGCAGGTCGCCGATCGCCCGGGCCTTGAAGGAAGCCGGGTTGTGCGAGGCGAGGGTGCGGGCGTTGCGCCAGTGGCGATCGAGATTGGCCTCCCGGCTGGTCGCCGACGCTCCCCCGGCGTCGAACAGCCGCTGCGCCGCACGCATCGCCAGCTCGCCGACGACGACCTGGGCGTGCGCGGCCTGCAGCGAGGCCTCGTGGAGCGCATCGGGATCGGGTGGGCCGGCCGGCCCGGGCGCGCCGCGCGGGCGTCGAGCGGCCTCGTCCAGCGCGTCGGCCGCGGCGAGCACGATCGCCTCCGCGGCGAACGCATCGGCGGCCAGCCGGCCCACGACCTCCTGGATGAGCGGGTCGTCGGCGGGCAGCTCGCCCGCACCGTGGCTGAAGGTGCGGGTGCGGCGACGAACGAGGGCGATCGCGTCCTCGACGACGTTGCGCACGATCCCCGCCTGGACGGCGGCGAGGTAGAGCTGCAGGAACGCGCCGCGCGGCGCGGCGTCCTCGTCGCCGACCGTCGTCGGCAGCACCTCGTCGGCGGCGACGCGGACGCGCTCGAAGCGCGAGGTCCCGCTGGCCGTCAGGCGCTGGCCCATCCCGTCCCAGTCGTCCTCGAGGGTGACGCCGGTGCGTTCGACCGGGACGATCGCGGCGGCGACGCTGCCGTCGGGCAGGACCGCCATGACGGCGACGTGGTCGGCGTAGAGGCTGCCGGTCGAGTAGTACTTGGTCCCATCCAGCACGTAGCCGTCGCCCTGCGGCGTGAGGGTCGTCTCGAACCCGAAGAGCTCGCGCGTCGTGCGCTCGACCGTGCCGTTGCCGAAGAGCGCGCCGGCTGCGACGACCGGCAGCCAGCGCTCGCGCTCGGCCGGATCCGCGGCGGCGAGCCGCGCCTCGACGAAGTGGTAGTGGGCCCGCAGGATCTGGGCGACGTTGGAGTCGGCCGCCGCCAGCCGCACCAGGAAGGCGAAGAGCTCGCGCGCCGACCAGCCGGCGCCCCCGGCGGCGCGCGGGAGGCGGACCGCGCCCAGCCCGGAGCGGGCGATGAGGCGGACCGCGTCGTGTGGCGGCACCCGGTCGCGCTCGCGCTCCGCGGCGCCCTCGGCGATCGTCGCGAGGACCGCGTCGACGTCGACGGCCCGCCCGCCCTGCAATTCCATCAACATGGTAGAGAAGATAGAGATGCCCGCCGCGTCGGCGCACCGCGCGCGCTGGAGTTCAGGGATCGAGCCGATAGAAGCGCCAGAAGTCGTGCTCGATCCCCAGGACGGTGACCGTGCCGAAGCCCGCCGCGGTCGCGTACTCGCGCATCCGCGCCGGGCGCAGCGCGGTGCCGGTCGCCGCCGACGGCTGCTCGGCCCGGCCGACGGGCAGGCAGTGCAGGATGCTGAAGCCGTACATCACCCGCTCGACGTCGTCGCCGGGCGCGGTGAACGTCTCGGCGACGCGCTCGTCGGCCACGATCACCGTGCCGCGCTCGCCGACGAGGCGCCGCAGCGCGCGGAGCGCCTCCACCGGGCGCGCGAGGTCGTGGATGGCCTCGAAGACCGTGACGAGGTCGTAGCCGCCGTCGGCCGCGCCGAGCTGCGCCGCGTCGCGGACCGCGAAGCGCACGCGATCGTCGAGCCCGGCCGCCGCGGCGTTGGCGCGGGCGAGCGCGATCGAGCGCTCGTCGAGGTCGTAGCCGTCGACGACGATCGACGGGTACGCGCGGGCGAGCGCGATGCTCGACCACCCGGTGCCGCACGCGACGTCGGCGACCCGGGCCGGCGGCTGGTCCTGCAGGCGGCGGTGGACGTCGGGCACCTGCGGCAGCCACGCGCTGCCGAGGAGGTTGACGAACATCGCCCGGTTCATCCGGCCCTGGCCCTCGCAGAAGTCGGCGTCGTAGTCGGCGTAGGCCACGCCGGCGCCGGTGCGGAACCCGTCCAGCACCGCGGGCAGCGGCCGCACCATGCCGACCATCATCCGGGCGAAGGGCGTCATGCAGGCGAGGCTGTCCTCGTCGGTGAGCACCTCGGCGTGGCCCGCCGGCAGCCGGTAGCGCCGCTCGGCCTCGGGCGCGGCGGGCTCGTCGACCGCGAGCACCCCGGAGACCGCCTGCTGCTCGAGCCACTCGCGCACGTAGCGCTCGTCGGTGGCCGTCGCGGCCGCGAGATCGCGGGGCGTCATCGGGACCGCGGCCAGGGCCCGGTACAGCCCGAGCCGATCGCCGACGTGCACCGCGTACACGTCGATCATCCCCAGGATCGACTGGAACAGGCGGTCGGCCAGCGCGTCGCGCCGATCGCTGGCGGACGCTGCGGCGGTGGGCGACTCCACGCGGATCACCTCGCTCGGGCTCGAGGCCGGCCCCCGGGCCGGCCGGGTCACGAGCGACCTTACCGCCCGCGGCGCCCGCGCTCGGCCTCGAAGCGGCGCCGGTCGCGCTTGGTCGGGCGCGCGCCGCCGCCTTCGCGCGGCGGCCCCAGCGCACGGCGCTCGGCCACGGAGCGCTCGCGCGCCTCGCGGCTCTCCTCGGTCTCGTCGTAGAGCAGCGCGGCCTCGCTCGCCGGGCCGCGCCGCGCGGAGAGCGCGCGCACGACGACCGTGCGGCGCACCGGCCCGGTGCGCAGCTCGAGCCGGTCGCCCGGCTTCACGTCGCGGCTGGGCTTGACGCGCTGCCCGTCGATCTCGACGCGGCCGGCCTTGATCGCCTCGACGGCCAGGCCGCGCGTCTTGACCAGCCGCGCGGCCCATAGCCACTTGTCGATGCGGACGCGTTCCTCGGCCTCGGCCATCGCCGCCATGTTCCCACGCCGGACGCGCGGACTTCAGGCGGTCGTCTGCGGATCCCCGTCGGCCGCCGCGGCGAGCTTGGGCACGAGCTCGTCGACGAGCAGCGGGATGCTCAGGACGGTGACGAACGAGGTCGCCTCGTAGAGGGTGCCGCGCTCGGGCAGGAAGACGTCGCGCCCCTCCTTGCTGACCGCGAGCCCGCGGTAGAGCCGGTTGGCCTGCAGCTTCTTCTGCTGCGCCGGGTTGGCGAACCACAGGAGGGTCCCGACGTCCAGCAGCGCCGTCTTCTCGGCGGCGAGCTGGCCGCCGAAGTCCCCGGCGCCGATGTCCTCCAGCGCCGGCGGGAAGGTGAAGCCGAGATCGACGAGCAGCCGCGAGCGCGCGTCCTGCGGACCGTAGACCCAGATGCCCTGGTAGGTCGAGGCGACCGCCGCGGTCTGGCCCTGGAACTCGGGGTGCTCGGCCTTCGCCTTGGCGAGCTGGGCCTCGGCCTCGTCGCGCAGCCGCTCCGCCGCCTTCGGCCGGCCGACCGCTCGCCCGACGGCGAGGATCTCGTCCTGCCACGAGGAGCCCCAGTCGACCTGGCCGCGCGGCTGGGCGACCGTCGGCGCGATCTTCGACAGCTTCTCGTAGTCGCTCTTGGTCAGGCCGGAGTAGACGGCGAGGATGAGGTCGGGTCGGACCGCGGCGACGCGCTCGAACTGGACGCCGTCGGTGGAGCTGAGGACGGTCGGCTCCGGCGCGTCGCCGAGCGCACGCCGCGCCCACGGGAAGATCGCGCCCGGATGCTCGCCGTACCACTCGGTCGTGGCGACCGGGACGATGCCGAGCGCCAGCAGCGCGTCCTGCTCGCGCAGGCCGACGACGGCGACCCGCTTGGGCTCCTCGCTGATCGTGGTCTGGCCGAACTTGTGGCGGATCGTGGCGGGCAGCGCGCCGGGCTCGACGCCGGACTTCGCCGTGGTGCCGGCGGCGGCCGTGGTCGAGGCCGGGTCGTCGCTGCTGCCGCAGGCGGCGAGCGGCAGGCTCATGAGCGCGGCCGCGAGCAGCGACAGGAACAAGGGGCGGATGGACATGATCGGTCTCCGGAACTGGATCGAGGGCAGCATTAGGTTGGCCTAACTTCGGGAACCCTAACGCACCGTTTGCGAACCCGGCGAGATCGCCGCGGCGCGCCGAAGGAGGGCGACCGACCGGTAGCGTGCGGGGCCTCGATGGCCCGCACCACCGCCACCAAGCCCCGCTCCCGAGGGCGCACCTACCTCGGCGCATCGGCCGAGGCGCGGCGGGCGGCGCGACGGCAGCGGCTGCTGGAGGCGGCGCTGGAGCTGCTGGGGACCAGCGGCTGGAACGCGACGACGATGCGGGCGGTGTGCACGCAGGCGGGCCTCACCCAGCGCTACTTCTACGAGAGCTTCACCGACCGCGAGGACCTCGTCACGACGCTCTTCGACGAGGTCGCCGGCGAGGCCCAGCAGGCGGCGCGCGATACGCTCGCACAGGGCACCGGCGACGGGCCGGCACGGGCACGGGCGCTGGTCGACTCGCTCGTCACGCTGACCATCGACGACCCGCGCAAGGGTCGCGTGCTGCTGCTCGAGGCGCCGGAGAGCCCGGCGCTGCGGGAGCGGCGACGGCGAACGCTGAGCGCGTACGTCGAGCTGGTGGCCTCGACGATCGAGGACGACCCGGCCCACCCGCGCCCGACGCCCCAGCAGCGGGCGATGACCGCCCGCGCGGTCGTCGGCGCGCTGACCGAGGTGCTCATGGGCCGCCTGCGGGGCGAGATCGACGTCCCGCACGACGAGCTCGTGGACTACGCCACCGCGACGATCCTGCGGCTGGCGCGGTTCGCGGGTGGGTGAGGGGCCGTTC
>CAYRCB010000017.1:0-47978 GCA_964422645.1 uncultured Solirubrobacteraceae bacterium
ACCGCGTCGAGGACGCCCTGCAGGCGACCCGCGCGGCGGTCGAGGAGGGCATCGTCCCGGGCGGCGGCGTCGCGCTCATCCGCGCGTCGACGGCCGTCACGGCCGACGCGTTCGAGGGCGACGAGCAGACCGGCGCGAAGATCGTGCTGCGCGCGCTCGAGGAGCCGCTGCGTCAGATCGCGTTCAACGCCGGCCTCGAGGGCTCGGTCGTCGTCAACGACGTCCGCAAGGTCGAGGGCAACCAGGGCCTGAACGCGGCCACCGGCGAGATCGTCGACCTGGTGAAGGCCGGCGTCATCGACCCCGCGATGGTCACGCGCTCGGCGCTGCAGAACGCGGCCTCGATCGCCAAGAACATCCTCACCACCGAGGCCATCGTCGCCGAGATCCCCGAGCCCCCGGCTGCGGGTGGCGGCGGCGGCATGCCCGACATGTCGGGGATGATGTAAGGAAGCCGGCTTCGCCGTCAGGCGACGTCACACATCGGGGGCCCGGCACGCGCCGGGCCCTCGTGCGTTCTAGGCCGGGAAGCGATGCGCCGCCGCCCAGCCCAGCCGCTCCTTCGCCCGCGCGTTGGACGCGCCGCGCAGCTGGTCGAAGAACGCGACGCCGTACTCACCGGCCAGGAGCCGCACGAGCCATCGCGGCACGCGCCGCGGCGGCTTGGCGCCGAGCGAGCGGGCGTAGGCGGGGATCCACTCGCGCGCCGGGCGCGGATCGTCCTCGACGACGTTGAGCACGCCGCGCGCGCCGGTCGCGAGGACGGCGACGACCGCGCTCGCCGCGTCGTCGACGTGGAGGAAGCCCAGCACGCCGTCGCCCGCGCCGGCGACCGGCAACTGGCGCTTGCGGGCCTGCCGCGCGAACGCGCCGCCGTCGGCGAACGCGGTCCCCGGTCCGTACAGGCTCCCCATCCGCAGCACCGTCCCGCCGGCGGCCAGCGTCGCCGTCTCCAGCTCGCGCACCGCCGCGAGCACCGCAACGAAGCCGCCGGGTGGCTGGCGCCACACGGCGTCGTCCTCGGTGGCCAGCCCGGGCGCCGGGTCGTAGAGGAAGGCGATCGACTCCGCCACGTGGAGCGCGTCGGGTGCGGCCGTGATCAGGTTCTGCGTGCCCTCCATGCGCAGGCGGTTGGTCGGCGCGAACTGCTGGGCGATCCGGCGCGGGTTCAGCTGCCCGGGGATCGCGGTCAGCACGTTGACCACCGCCTCCGGGCGCACCTCGGCGACCAGGGCGCCCAGCGCGGCCGCATCCAGCACGTCGACGGCGCGCACGCCGTCCCCGCCGCGGCGCGAGCAGCCGGTCACCTCATGCCCGGCCGCCCGCAGGGCGGGGAGCAGCGGCCGTCCGAGCACGCCGGTCGCGCCGGCGACGAGCACGCGCATGACCGACGGTTCTACACGATCGCCCGCGCGCGTTCCAGGCCGGTCACGGTCCCGGGACGGCGACGCCGTGGCGCTGCGCCCACGCGCGCGCCATCTGCACGC
Source organism: uncultured Solirubrobacteraceae bacterium (assembly GCA_964422645.1). Classification (GTDB taxonomy): domain Bacteria; phylum Actinomycetota; class Thermoleophilia; order Solirubrobacterales; family Solirubrobacteraceae; genus Capillimicrobium. Next base: position 1,488 of record CAYRCB010000017.1, read on the forward strand.
GCTCCTTGCCGCTGGGATGGCCGTCGTAGAGCGCGTGCCACCAGCCCGGCGGGTCGGGGTCGGCGAGCGCCTCGCGGGTGAAGCCGACGAACAGGCCCTGCATCGCGGCGGGATCGCGCGTGGCCTGCAGCGCGGTCCAGTCGGCTTCCGCCTCGTAGCGACGGCTGACCGCCGCGTTCAGCGGCATCAGCGCGAGGTTCGCGAGCACGAAGACCAGCAGCGCGAGCGGCACCGCCGCCGCCTCGCCCATCCCGCCGCGCCGCCGCGTGACGAGCGCGATGACGAGCGCCGTGGGCAGGATCGTCAGCGCGAACCAGCCGATCTGCTTGGCGAGGTGGCGGCGCGCGAGATGCCCGACCTCGTGGCCGAGCACGACGCGGACCTGGTCGCGGGGGAAGCCCTCGGCCAGCGTGTCCCACAGCACCACGCGCTGACTGGACCCCAGCCCGGTCGCGTAGGCGTTCGGCTGGCTGGTGACGTCGCGGACCTCCTCGACGCGCAGCGGGATCTCCCGTCCGACGCCCTCGACCCGCGCGAGTCGGTCGACCTCGCGCTGGGCCCAGGCCGGCGGATCCTCCAGGCCGGGGACGAGGTAGGGCGAGACGAAGACCAGCCCGGCGAAGAGCCCCACGAACACGGCCGCCGCCGGCACCCACCAGGCGGCGCGCAGCAGCCGGGCCAGCCCCATCGCGACGAGCAGCGCGGCGCAGATGGTCAGGAACGTCCCGCCGAGCCCGAGGAAGTCGTCGACGAGCGCCTCCAGGTAGCCGACCTCGACCACGTCGTGGCGGCGCAGCCACCACAGCTGCACCACGGTGAACGGCAGCTGCGCCAGCCAGACGAGCCCGAGCCCGAGCATGCCGAGCAGGAAGCCCGTGCCGATCGGCCCGGCCGCCGACTCGCGGGCGAAGCGGGCGCCGCGCCAGGCGTACAGGGCGAGCGTGACGACGAGCACCAGCTGGGAGAGGATCGTGGTCACGCGGATCAGCGCCTCGAACGACTCGGCGCGCTCCACCGCCGCCGCGCCGAAGGTCGCATCGACGTCGACCGCGGGCTCGGCCAGCCCAGAGGGGACGATCGTCGGCCACAGCCGCGTCGCGGCGAGCACCGCGGCGGCGACGACGACGACCAGGGCGACCGCGCCGGCGGCGCGGCGAGCCGGCGAGCGGGCGGGCACCGACGCGCCCTCCGGGACGGCCGGGCGGCGAACCGGGCCGGCGCCGTCCACCTACACGCTCCCCGGCGCGAGGACCGCGTCGCGCCCGGCCGGCGGCGTCGGCGGGAGCCAGCGCAGGTGCGCCGGGCCGGTCTGGAGCGTGGGCCCGCTGTAGGGATAGCGGTCGGTGAGCAGCGCCACGTACGCGGCGAGCTGGGCGTCGTAGCGCAGGACGAACGCGATCAGGTCGCGCAGGCCGGTAGGCATCCGGCCGGTGAGCAGCGCGACCCACCAGCCCCCGATCGCCGCGAGCAGCTGGGCCGACCCCAGCGCGCCCGAGACCAGCGCCGCGGGCACGACGAGCACGAGCCGCACGAGCGTCACCACGCGGCGCTGCGGCCGCGGATCGTCGATCTCGAGGTCGAGGGGGTAGGTGCCGCTGCGGCCGACGAAGCCGGGGAACGGGTTGGCGGCCAGCAGCAGGAACGCGAAGACGTGCAGCCGGTAGCGCACGAACGCCGCCAGGAAGCGGTGCACCTTGGCCGGGACGCGGCCGGTGACGAGCGCGCAGATCCACGCGACGATCGCCGCGAGCACCGCGACGAGCCCCCACAGGAAGAGCCAGACGAAGTGCGGGAACGCCAGCGGCAGCCGCAGGAGCACGAGCAGGCGCGCGCGCCGCAGCGCCGCGTCGACCAGCTCGGCGCGCACCGGATGCTCGGGCTGGGACGCCGGGTGCGCGAGCGCCGGACGGCTGTCGGGATAGCGCGCGGTGAGCAGTGCGAGGTAGCCGTAGGTCTGCGCCGCGTAGCCGATGCAGTAGACGAGCAGGTCGCGGAAGCCGGGCGTGAGCCGCGCCCGCGCCAGGCAGGCGAACCAGGCCAGGATCGCGACGACGGTCAGCACGCCGGGCGCCTGCAGGAGCAGGCCGGTGGTCTGGTCGCCGTCGGTGTCCAGACCCGTGCCGCCTCCGCCGCCACCGCCGCCCACGAGCGCCGCGGCAAGCAGCCCCGGCGGCAGCCAGAGCACGAGCCGGAACAGGATCGACCAGCGGCTCTGGCGCCCCGGCGGGGCGATCTCGACGTCGACCGGGTAGCGCCCCGGCTCGCCCATGAACGGCGGGAACGGATCGGCGGCGAGGCTGAGGTAGGCGTAGAGGTGGACGCTCAGGCGCACGTACGCGCCGTAGAAGCGATGCAGCCCGGCGGGCGCGCCGCCGACGATGAGTGCCCACACCCACTGGACGGGCAGCACGACGACCGCCGCGATCCCCCAGAGCGACCACCAGACGAGGTGCGGGATGGCGAGGAACAGCCGCAGGAGCACGGTCAGGCGCGTCCGCTCCAGCGCCGGTTCGCGCAGGACGATCTGGATGGGGTGGCTGGATGCAGGCACGTCCACGGAGCCGCGTACCCTCTCAGGTCGCTTGGATGCCTTCCACGGACAGGTCGACCGGCTGCACCGCTGGCCGGTCAAGTCGATGGGCGGCGAGCCGGTCGATCGTCTGCGCATCGACCGTCGCGGCGCGGGCGGCGATCGCACCCATGCGCTCGTCGACCTCGATCCGGCGCGCCGGGAGCCGCGCCTGCTGACGGCCCGCGAGGCGCCCCGCATGCTGGCCTGGCGCGCGAGCTACGACGGCGCCGACGTCGACCCCGAGCAGCCGCCGGAGCCGTGGCTGACCGCCCCCGACGGCACCCGGCACGCCTGGGGCGACCCGGCCCTGCCCGCGGCGCTCGCCGCCGACCTCGGCCGCCCGGTCGTCCTGCATCGCGACGTGGCCGGCCAGCAGGACCTCGCCGACAGCGTCCTCGTCACGACGGCGGCGACGCTGGCGGCGCTGGAGGCCGAGATGGGCCAGCCGGTCGACCTGCGCCGCTTCCGTCCGAACGTCCACGTGGTCCTCGACGCGCCCGCGTTCGCCGAGCAGGGATGGCAGGGACGGCGGCTGACCGTCGGCGAGGCCGAACTCGAGCTGCTGCACCCGTGCGTGCGCTGCGTCATCCCCACGCGGCACCCCGACAACCAGGTCAAGTGGGCCGAGCTCCTGCGTCACCTCGCACGCGCCCACCAGACGCTGTTCGGCATCAACGCCCGCCCGCTGCGTCCGGCGACGATCCACGCGGGCGACCCGGTGACGGTCGGCGAGCGTCCGTCGCCGCCCGCCGCTCGCGAAGCCAGCGCCTGAGCGGCGGCCAGGCGTCAGTACCCGCCCCCGGCCAGCGCGGCCAGCTCCTCCGCGGGCGCGTCGGTCGAGGCCAGGACGCAGGTGTGCCCGTCGCGGCGCCAGGTGGCGAGCGTCGCGCCCGCGCGGCGCAGGATCGTGACGCCGCCGAGGCGGCGCCCGTCGGGCGCGTCGAGCGGCGCGCCGGCGACGATCGCGTAGCCGACACGGCGGCCGTCGCCGTCCTCGTAGACGACCGCGCGGGCCACGCGGCCGTCGAGGCGCTGCGCGCGCTCCCCGACCGCCCGCCAGCCGTCCCAGGCCGGGAAGCTGAGCTCGCCGACGCGCGCGTCGAGCGTGGTCGCGTCGGCCGGCGCCGGGCCCGGCGCGGTCGGCGGCGCGAGCGCGAGCGCAGCGGCGTCGGCCACGCTGGGACCGCCGCCGCTCGGCAGGACCAACGCGAGGGCGACCCCGGTCGCCGCCGCGACCGCGGCGGCGCCGGCGAGCAGGGCCCGGACGCGGCGGCCCCGACGCCGGGCGGCGGAGCGCTGCCCCTCCACCTGCTGTCGCAACGACGGCGGCGCGTGGACCGCGTGCGCCGCGGCGCGGATGGCCGCGCCGATGTCGTCATCGGACTCCATGGCCTCTGCCTCGTCCGGACGCCTCATCGCTCGGCGGCCTTCCCCGCCGGCGCCACGTCCTGGGCGCGCAGCGCGTCGGCCACGCGACGGCGCGCGCGGTGCAGGCGGGTGGTGAGCGTCGCCTCGCGCACGCCGAGCGCGGCGGCCGCCTCGCCGTAGCGCAGCCCGGCGACGTCGACGGCCACGAGCGCGTCGCGGAAGTCCGGCGGCAGCGACGCGATCGCGGCGAAGAGCGCGCCGACCTCGAGCGCAGTCTCGGGCCGATCGGCGATCCGCGGGTCGGGCGGATCGGCGTCTTGCGGCCAGGCCGCGGTGGCGGGGCGCCGCGCGGCCTCGCGCAGGCGCGACACGTGCGTGTTGCGCAGCACGCGCAGCAGGTAGCCGAGGTCGTCGTCGCGCCGCAGCAGCCGCGGACGGGCGAGGACCCGGGCGAAGGTGTCCTGCACGAGGTCCTCGGCGTCCTCGCGCCGGCCGCACAGCGCCCAGGCTGCGCGGAACAGCCGGTCGAGATGGTCGCCGAGGGCGCCGGGGTCGAGCGGGCGCGGGTCGCCCACGGGCCGCAGCCTACGCCTCCGGCTCGCCGCCCGCAGAAGTTGACGTCTTCAACGATCGGACGCAAGCAAGTATCATCGGAGGCATGTCCACGATCGCTCCGGCACGTCGCTCCGCGGCGAGCGAGGCTTGGGTCCTGATCGCCGAGCTGTTCGCGAGCCAGCGCTCGCGCACCATGTGCGTCTGCTCGGACTTCGACCTCGCGCCGGGACAGCTCCATGCCCTGAAGTGGCTGGATCCCGATTCGCCCAAGCCGATGCGCGATCTCGCCACCGCGCTGGCCTGCGACAACTCCAACGTGACCGGCATCATCGACCGGCTCGAGGATCGCGGCCTCGTCGAGCGCCGCCCCTCGCCGCAGGACCGGCGCGTGAAGATGCTCGTCGTCACGCCGAAGGGCCAGGCGCTGCGGGCCCAGATCAAGGAGCGCATGGAGGCCGCGCCCGAGCAGCTCCTGCGCCTCGACCCCAGCGAGCAGCAGATGCTGCGCGACCTGTTGCGCAAGGCGCTCGACCGCGGCTGAGCGGCACGCACGCCGGTTCCCGCCACCCGGCGATCGGGTAGGTACCTGCGTGAGGGCCGGGATGGAGGAGGAGCGGACCGAGAGGCCGGGGACGGGGTCGCTGGCGGCGGCGGTCTCCAACCAACTCGTGCGGCTCCTGTCCGAGCACATCGGGCGCGGGCCGTCCCGGGCGCGGGCCATCGTGGGCCGCGACCACATCCTCGTCGTGTTCTCCGAGACGCTGACGCGCGAGGAGCGGACGCTCCTCGCGGCGGGGCGGCGAGACCTCGTCCTCCAGGTGCGCGAGGCGATCTACGAGGCGATCCGTGCCGACGCGATCCGCACCGTCGAGGAGCTCGCGGGCCGCCCCGTGCTCTGCGCGCTGAGCGACAGCGAGACCGATCCCGACCTCGCCATGACGCTCTTCCTGTTCGCGACCAAGGAGGCGCCCGAGCCGTCGCTCACCGGTCCTTGTCCGCCCCCTGACGGTTGACGCGGCTGTCTCGCATCGCCGGACCGAGCATGAGTAGGCTGGCGCAACGCCCGGTGACCGTCGAACACGGTGGCCGGGGCGCTCGGGAGAGTTCTGGGGGGACGAGCGTCGGACCTGTGGTCGCAGGCCGTGCCGACTCTCCGTGCCGTCAATCACAGTGGGAGGCTCGCGCGTGATTCGACTCAGTTGTCCGCGCTGCCGTTTTTCGTTCTCGCCTCGCTCGTCGTTCTTGGCGATCGAGCACTGCCCGCGCTGCCTGGCGCGGTCCCGTATCGCCGTTCCGCTCGTGACCGAGGCCGGCGCCGCCGCGGCCATCGAGCTCACGCGAATGCCCCGGCGCATGCCGCCGCCGATCCGCCGCGACCGCGGCGCACCCAACCAGCGGCCGCTGTAGCCGGTTCCTCAGTCGGCTGGGCCGCGAGCCACGTGCCCGCCGGCCCGCCTGATCTCCCCGAGCGCGGCCTCGCCGTCACCGGGCTGCACGTCGACGGCGCGAACCGCCTCGACGTCCACGGTGACGCGCAGGCCCGCGTTCAGGGCAGCGAGCGCGGTGTGCTTGACGCAGTAGTCCGTCGCCAGCCCCACGACGGTCACCGCGTCCACACCGCGCTCGCGCAGCATCCGGGCCAGCTCGGTGCGCTCGAAGGCCGAGTAGCCGGGCGCGTCGCGCTCGCGGCCCTTGTCGACGACGACGTGCACGTGCTCGGTGCGCAGCGCGTGATGGAGCTGCGCGCCCGGCGAACCGCGCACGCAGTGCACCGGCCAGGGGCCGCCCTCGCGGGCGAAGGAGTGATGGTCGGGCGGATGCCAGTCGCGCGTGGCGACGACGAGGTGGAACCGCCCGGAGGCGGCCAGCGCGTTGATCCGGTCGGCGATCTCGTGGCCGCCGGGCACGCTCAGCGCGCCGTCGGGGGCGGCGAAGTCGTGCTGGAAGTCGACGATGAGCAGTGCCTCGCTCATCCTCGGTGGCGATGGAGCGTTGCTAGTCCTCGCAGATGTCGGCGACCTCGGCCGCGGCGACGCGAACCAGGTCATCGGGTGCGAGCCGGATCGACTCGTCGTGGGCGCCCGCCTCCAGGACGATCGACGGCCGCTCGGCCACCCGCCGGTCGACGACGACCGCGTCGGCGTGCTGTCCGCCCAGCGGCGGGACCGCACCCAGCTCGAACTCCGGGTACTCGCGGCCCAGCTCGTCCTCGGTGACGAGATGGACCTCCTTGCGGCCCTCGCCGTGGAGCCCGGCGAGCTTGCCCAGGTCGATCCGGTCCGTCGCCGGGACCACCGCGCGCACACGCCCGTGCGGCGTCTTGACGATCAGCGTCTTGGCCACCCCGGTCGGCGGGATGCCCAGGGCCCGCGCCTCGGCCACGGCCGAATCGGTGCGGGCGTGCGGGACGAGCTCGTAGCGGACGTGCGCCTCGTCGAGGATCCTCGTCAGCTCTGCGACCCCCATCGAAACCTCCTTTCCCTGTCTGCATGGTAGAGCGCCGGTCACCCTCGACCAAAGGTCCCGACGAGGGTCCCGGCCGCCAGCGGACGGGACGCCGCGATCGCGTCGCGCACCGCCGCCGGGGACGCTCCGGACGCGAGATCCAGCGGCGCCCGCAGCGCGTAGACCATGAAGCGGTAACGGTGGTCCGCGTCGCCGCGCGGCGGGCACGGCGGCTCGTAGCCGTGCTGGCCCGACGACGCGGCACCCTCCCGCGGCAGCGGCGCTCGGATGCGCACGGTCGTGGGCTCGATGCGCCATCCGGTCCAGTGCACGTAGGTGCCGCCCGGCGCGTCGGGATCCTCGACGAGCACGGCGAGCGAGCGAGCGGCGGACGGAACGCCGTGGACGTCGAGGGCGGGGGCGCGGCCGGCGCCGTCGCACGTGGCCCACACGGGCAGCTCCCCATCCGCCGCGAACGCCGGGCTGGCCACCTGCAGACGATCGGGCGCCGAGGGCGGCGGACCGGAGACCGTCTCGTCGCCGCCGACCGCCACGATCACGACCACGACCACGACGGCGGCGACGACGGCCGCCGCGGCGGCGGCGATCCACACGAGTCGACGGCGACGCATGGCGACCAGCGAAGCATCCCGCTTCGACCCGCGACCGCCTAGGGTTCGCGCCATGGCTGACGACGATCTCCTCTGGCGCCCGGTCGGCGAGCTCGCCGCGCTCGTCCACGCGGGCACCGTGTCCGCGCGGGAGCTGGTGGAGCTGTCGCTGACCCGGATCGCGGCGCTCGATCCGCAGCTGCACGCGTTCATCGACGTCGACGGCGAGCGCGCGCTGGCGGACGCGGACGCGATCGGGCCCGGCGATCCGCGGCCGTTCGCCGGCGTGCCGATCGCGATCAAGAACAACCGCGCCGTCGCGGGCTGGCGGATGACCGTCGCCGCCGACCTCATGGGCGACTACACGCCGCAGGTCGACCACAACGCGGTCGCCCGGCTGAAGGGCGCCGGCTTCGTGGTCGTCGGCACCACGAACCTGCCGGAGTACGGCATCCAGCCGGTGACCGAGCCGCGCCGCTTCCCGGCGTCGCGCAACCCGTGGGACCCGTCGCGAACGCCGGGCGGGTCGTCGGGCGGCTCGGCGGCGGCCGTGGCGGCCGGCATGGTGCCGATCGCCCACGCCAACGACGGCGGCGGGTCGACGCGCATCCCAGCGGCGTGCTGCGGGCTCGTCGGGCTCAAGCCGCAGCGCGGGCGGATCTCGCCGGCGCCCGACCTCGGCGACCACGCGCTCGTCCAGGACGGCGTCCTCACACGCACCGTGGCCGAGAGCGCCCAGCTCCTCGACCTGCTCGCCGGCTACGTGCTCGGCGACGCGACCTGGGCGCCGCCGCCGAGCGCGCCGTTCGCCACCGCGGTCGAGCGCGACCCGGCGCCGCTGCGGATCGGCGTCGCGGTCACGCCGCCGGTGCCGGAGGCGACGGTCGACCCGCTCCACCTCGACGCCGTCGCGACGACCGCCGCGCTGCTGGCCGAGCTGGGCCATGAGGTCGAGGAGATCACGCCGAGCTGGGACGACCCGACGCTGCCGCCGCTCTTCTACGCCGAGTTCCTCCACGCGATCGCGTTGGGGATCGAGTTCTCCGCCCAGGTCGCCGGCCGGCCCGCGCGGCGCGAGGACATGCAGGCGATGAGCTGGGAGATCTACGAGCAGGCGCGGGCGCGCAGCGCGCTGGAGCTGGGCGCGATCCACGGCCGCCTGCAGTCGCGCATGCGCGGGCTCATGGCCGAGCTGGCCGCCTACGACGTCGTGCTCACCCCCGGCCTCGGCCAGCGCCCGCTGCCGATCGGCACGCTGGACTCCGACGGCGAGGATCCGATGGCGGCCTTCCACGGCGGCGCCCTCTTCACGCCGTTCACGGCGACGCTGAACGCCACCGGGCAGCCGGCGCTCATGCTGCCGATCGCCCAGGGCGACGACGGCCTGCCGGTCGCCGTGCAGCTCATCGGGCCGCCGGCGCGCGAGGACGTGCTCTTCGCGCTCGGGGCCCAGCTCGAGCGGGCGCGGCCGTGGGTCCAGCGACGGCCGCAGCTGGCCTCGCCGGCGCCGTAGGCGCCGCCCTACGCCACGAGCACGTCCGCCATCCGGCGCGGCGCCACGCCGAGCGCCTCGACGTCCGCCGTGCCGCGCTCGGTGACCGTCGTGACCTCCAGCAGCTCGGCCTCGTCCCAGGTGAGGGGAGCGGTCGACGGCAGCGCCAGCTCGGTCAGGCGCAGCGCCGTGCGCGCGATCGGCGTGGGCACGGGGACGACGCCACGGCCGCGGGCGGCGAGGCGGACGATCTCGGCATGCGTGAGCGTCTGCGGCCCGGCGAGCTCCACCCGTGCCGGCGGCTCGGGGGCATCGAGCACGGCGACCACGCAGTCGGCGGCGTCCTGCGCCCACAGCGGCTGGAACCGCGCACGGCCGAGCCCCGACATCGGCGCGACCGGCAGGAGCGCGAGGCGCTGGTGGAGCGCGACCCAGCGCCCGCCGTCGGCGTAGATCAGCGAGGGGGCGAGCACGGTGGCGCGCAGCGAGGATTCCCGCACCACGCGCTCGGCCAGCGCCTTGGAGCGGCGCAGGCGGGTGCGGTGGTGGGTCGTCGCGCCCAGCGCGGAGAAGAAGACGAAGCGCTCGACCCCGGCGCGCTCGGCCGCGTCGACCATCCGCCAGGTCGCCAGCGCATTGAGCTCCTCGATCGACCCGCCGGGCTGGTCGCGCCCGGACGCCGCGAGGTGCACGACCGCCGAGACGCCCCGCATCGCGTTGCGGAACGACGGGGGGTCGGTGAGGTCGCCCAGCGCGATCTGCACCCGCACGCGCTCGGCCCCCAGGCGCCGCGGATCGCGGACCAGGCAGCGCACCGTGCGGCCGCGCTCGGTCAGCCGGCGGACCAGCGCCGCACCGGTCTGACCCGTCGCGCCGGTGACGAGGACGACGCCGGTCATCGGCGGGCGGCCACTAGAACCAGTGGCGCTGCTCGAGCCAGGGGTCGGCGTCGTTGTGGTAGCCGTTGAGCTCCCAGAAGCCCTGCTCGTCGGAGGCCATGATCTCCAGGCGACGCAGGAACTTCGCCGACTTCCAGAAGTAGCGCTTGGGCACCAGCAGCCGCAGCGGGGCGCCGTGATCGTGCTCCAGGGGCTCGCCCTCGTAGGTGTGAGCGACGAGCACGTCGTCGTCGTAGAGCAGCTCGAGCGGCATGTTCGTCGTGTAGCCGCCGTCGCCGTGGGCCATGACGAACGCGCCCGACGGCTTCACGCCCGCGCGCGCGAGGAGGTCGCGCACGCGCACGCCGGTCCACGTGGTGTCGAGCTTCGACCAGCGGGTGACGCAGTGGACGTCGACCGTGATCGTGACCTGCTCCAGGGCCATCAGTTCGTCCCAGGACAGGGTGATCGGCTGCTCGACCTCACCGTCGATCGTCAGCGACCAGCTGGCCAGGTCGTAGGGCGGATTCGGCCCGTAGGTGAGGACCGGGAAGCGCTCGGTGAGGTACTGGCCCGGCGGGATCCGCGCGGCCAGCTTCGGCGTGACGGCCATGGCGGTTAGAGTACGGCCTCCAGCCGGACCGAAACGGAAGAAGGACGACCACAGAACCATGGCCTACGTGATCGCGGAGCCCTGCATCGGCACCAAGGACAACTCCTGCGTCGAGGTCTGTCCGGTCGACTGCATCCACCCGACGCCCGACGAGCCCGACTACGACACCGTCGACCAGCTCTACATCGACGCGGAGGAGTGCATCGACTGCGATGCGTGCGTCGAGGCCTGCCCGGTCGACGCGTGCTTCGCCGAGGATCAGCTGCCGGCGGAGTGGAGCAAGTTCGTCCAGATCAACGCGGACTACTTCGCCAGCAAGTAAGGCGCGGACTCACGCCGCGAGGGCGAGCACCGGCTGCTCGCCCCCGACGCTGCCGTCCGCGCCGAACCGCGCGAGCGCGACCGTGTGACCCCGGCGCTGGACCTCGACGATGAGGTCGTGCGCGCGGTGGTGCAGCACGACCTCGGCGCCCGGGTGCGCGCGGCGCAGCCGGGCGACCTCTCGGGCTTGATCGAGGGTGAGCTCCAGCATGCCCCGATGATGGGCACCGACCATCAGCCGCTGCAGAAGATCGGGTCAAGCGCCGTTAAGTCCCGGCCGCAGCGCCGCGACGGCGCCGCTCGATGAGGACCTCCAGCCCGTCGAGCACGCGCTCGAGACCGAACGCGTAGGCGCGGTCGGGGTCGTAGGCCGCGCCCTGCGCCGCGCCGGCGGCGGCGCCCACGCGCACGGCCAGCGGGTAGCGCTCCGGATCCACCACCTGCTCGAGCAGGGGGCCGGCCGCCGCCCACCACGCGGCGTCGTCCCCGGTCGCGCGCTGTGCCCGCGCGTGGTCGTGGGCCGCCACCGCGGCCGCCTGGACGAAGCCGAGCAGGAACGTCAGTGCCGCGTCCATCTCCAGGTCGTCGAGGCCGAGCCCGTCGAGGGCCGCGAGCTCGTGCTCGTACTTCGCCATGAGACCGGGACCGAGCGGCGGACGCGCCGTCGAGATCGCGGCCGCCCAGGGGTGCGCGGCGTACAGGTCGCGGTTGGCCTGCGCGACCGCGCGCACCCGCGCCCGCCAGCCGCGCCGGCCCCACGGCTCGCGCGGCATCGCGGCGTAGAGCGCGTCGAGCATCAGGTCGAGCAGCTCGGCCTTGCCCGGGACGTAGGTGTAGACCGTCATCGCCGAGACGCCCAGGCGCTGGGCGAGCGCCCGGATGGTCAGCGCGTCGAGTCCGTCGGCGTCGGCGGCCGCGATCGCCGCTTCGACGACCGCGTCGGCCGACAGCCGCGGCCGCGGACCGCGCCGCCCGCTGGACGCCGCCGCCGCATGCGCTCGCCACAAGAGCGCGATGGTGCGCGCCGGGTCACCGCCGCTGGTCCGCTCGTCGGCCATGTCGCGGCCATGGTGACAACTCCGTACGCTGTACGCTGTACAGGGTATGAAGATCACCGCCTCCGCCATCTCGCTCAACGTCGACGATCCCGAGGCGTCCGCCGCGTTCGTGCAACGGCACTTCGGCTTCGTGCGCGCCATGGCGGCCGACGGGTTCGTGTCGCTGTCGCGCCCGGACGCCGGCTTCAACCTCATCTACCTGCGTACCGGCCTGCCCACCTTCGAGCCGGCCGCCCTGGCCGGCCGGCGCGCGGACGGACTGCTGGTCGTGTTCGTCGTCGACGACGTCGACGCCGAGGAGGCACGCCTGCGCGCGGAGGGCGTCGAGATCACGACCCCGATCGAGACCGAGCCGTGGGGCGAGCGCTCCTTCCAGATCACGGACCCGTGCGGGGTCGTGCTGCAGCTCGTGTCGTGGGTCGACGAGCCGGCCGGCGCCTGAGGCGGTTCGAGCGCCGGCCGCAGACGCGTGACTAGCCGGCCATCGGCAACGACATCCCCGACGGCTTGGGGCTCGACGGCGGGATGACGTCGAGCGTCGGCAGGGTCGGCAGCTTGACCGGCTCTAGCGCGACGAGGCCGCGGGCGGCGTGCCGCACGCCCTGTGCGGCCGGGTCGTCGGGGTCGCTGAAGACGAGCGGCTGGCCGGTGTCGGCGCCCTCGCGCAGCGGCATGGTCAGCGGGACCTTGCCCAGCAGCGGCACGTCGAGCTCGTCGGCCAGCGCCTGGCCGCCGCCCTCGCCGAAGAGCTGGTAGCGCTCGCCCGACGGGGTGGTGAACCCGGACATGTTCTCGATCACGCCGCAGATCTCGAGGTTGACCTTGGTGGCCATCTCGGCCGCGCGGCGCGCGACCTTCTGCGCGGTCGGCTGCGGGGTGGTCACGATGAGGAACTTCGCCTGCGGCAGCAGCTGCGCCAGCGTCATCGAGACGTCGCCGGTGCCGGGCGGCAGGTCGAGCAGCAGGTAGTCCAGCGCCCCCCAGTCGACGTCCTCGAGGAACTGGGTCAGCGCCTTGTGGAGCATGGGGCCGCGCCACACGACGGCGCTGTCCTCCTCGCCGAGGAAGAAGCCGATCGACATGACCTTGATGGCGCCTTCGGCCTCCAGCGGGATGATCTTGCGCTCCGCCGAGACCGGCGGGCGCTGGGCGCCGAGGCCGAACATGCGCGGGATCGAGTAGCCCCACACGTCGGCGTCGAGCACGCCGACGCGCTTGCCCTCGGCGGCGAGCGCCGCGGCGAGGTTGGCGGTGAGCGTGGACTTGCCGACGCCCCCCTTGCCGGAGCCCACGCAGATGATGTTGTCGACCTGCGCGAGCGCGCCGCTGGGGAGGCCGCCGCCGCGGCCCAGCTTCTGCTGGATCGCGGCCTTCTGCTGGTCGCTGAGCACGTCGAAGCTCACGTTGACCTTGGTCACGCCCTCGACGCCCATGACGGCCTGGGTGACCCCGGTCTGGAAGTGGTTGCGGATCGGACAGCCCGCGGTGGTCAGCGAGACGACGACGTCGACCACGCCGCCCTCGCCGATCTCGATCGACCGGACCATGTCGAGCTCGACGATGTTCCGGCGCAGCTCGGGATCGATGACCGCCTCGAGTGCCGAGCGGATCTCATCCTTCGTCATGTCCGCATTGTCCCAAAGTGGTCATGCGGGCCTCGGAGGGGTATCAACCCGCGCGTGGAGCTGCAGACCCTGCACAGCTGGCGCGCCCTCGACGACGCGCTCGGCGACGACAGCTGGGGCGTGCATCCGGGGCATGCCCGCTCGACGCTCGTGTTCCGCGGCCTGGCGCGCGCGAGCTACACGAACGCCTCCGGGCTGGCGCGACTCAGCGGCGACTACCCGGCGCTGGAGCGCCATCTCATCCGCAACTTCCGCAAGTACGCCCACCAGGAGTCGCCGGGCCCGACGGTGTGGGACTGGCTCGCGCTCGGCCAGCACCACGGGCTGCCGACGCGGCTGCTCGACTGGACCTTCTCGCCGTACGTCGCGCTGCACTTCGCCACCGCGTCGTGGCCCGACGACGACGCGGTCCTGTGGGCGGTGGACTGCGCCGAGGCGCACCGGGCGCTGCCCCGTGTGCTGGGCGAGGCGCTCGAGGAGGAGGGCTCGCTGGTCTTCACGACGCAGCTGCTTGCCCGCCACGCCGGCGAGATCGAGGAGCTCGACGCGTTGCAGGAGGACGCGCCGTTCGTCCTCTTCTTCGAGCCGCCGTCGCTGGACGAGCGGATCGTCAACCAGGCCGCCGTGCTCTCGGTGATCTCCGACCCGGCGTGCCAGCTGGACGACTGGCTCGCCGGCCACCCCGACACCTGGCGTGCCTGGCGGCTGCCGGCGCGGCTGAAGGCCGAGATCCGCCGCCGCCTCGACCAGGCGCACATCAGCGAGCGCGTGCTGCTGCCCGGGCTCGAGGGCCTGGCCGCGTGGCTGCGGCGCTACTACTCGGCGGGCGCGATCGCCGCCGACGTCGAGCACGGCGCGGCGATGGACGGCAGCGACCGCGTCCGCCAGCACGACGGACGGATGGCGTGAGGGCGCGCGCCCGTCGCGCGCCCCGACCCCATCGCGGATCCGCCCGCGCTACGCCAGCGAGCCGACGCGCTCGCTGACCTTGGCGACGACCGTCGCGCCAGCCAGCTGCGCCGTCTCGACCGCATTGCCGACGCGGGCGGCGGCGAGGTCGGCTTGGGCCCTGGCGTTGCGGACCAGCGCGTCAGGCGCGGGCGGCGCGGTGTTGACCGCCTTCGTCAGCCGGTCGCGACGCTCGCGCAGCTCGCGCTCGAGCGCCGTGCGCGTCTTGGCGACCTCGCGCTCGAGCGAGCGCCGGGCGGTGGAGCCGCGGTGCTCGTAGCGGCGCAGGTCGCGCTCGATCGAGCGCTGCGCCTTGCGCAGGCCGGCCTCCGCCTTCTCGGGCGTGCCGTACGCCTCGCGCAGCTCGGCCACGATCTCCGCCACGCTGTCGCGCGCGATCAGCGCCGCGCCGACGGAGGTCAGCACCGCGCGCTCGGCGACCTCGCCGACGCGGTCGAGCGTCGTCTGGGCGCCGGCCGCGGTCGCGCGGTCCTTCGCCGTCGCGGCGTCCGCAGCGCGGCCCCGGGCCCGGGCGGCACCGGACTCCGCGGCGTCCACGGACTCCTGCGCCGCCGCGTCGCCGCGCGCCTGCGCCGTGGTCCGAGCACGCGCCGCGCCGGCCTTCGCACGCGTGGTCATGGTCTTCGTCGCCGCCGTCGTGCGCTTGCGGGCGCGCGTCGTCGCGCCCTTCTTGGCGGCGGTCGAGCGCTGCACGGCGGCGGTCTCGCGCCCGGTCTCACGGGTGCCCTGCTCGACGTCGGGCGTGGTCTCGGTGGTGGTGTCGTCGGCGGCCATGTCCCCTCCAGGAAGGCAACTTGTTAGTTCTAAGCTTGTTCAGGGAGAAGCATACCCCCGAACACACGTACGTACAACCGTCCCGCCATCGGGTTTCGCGAACGAACGTTCCCCACGGGCGCCGCGCGATCGCGCCGCATCGTTGCGCAGCGCGGGTTGACCGCCGCGCGCGTTCGGCGATACCTTCGCGGCCGCATGCGCGGCGTCCTCGGGTCCGTCCGCAGTGCCCGCGACCGCCTGCGGACCGTGTCGCTCTCGGCCGGCGGCCGCTTCGAGCGGGCGGCACCGTCGCCGCAGACGGCCGTCGACGCCGTCCCCGGCCTGTGGGCCTCGCGCTTCCCGCCGCCGCTGGCCGACGTGCGCGCGGGCGACGCGCCGCTCTTCGACGATCCGCGGATCCACTGGGGCTTCGCGCAGGTCGGCGGGGTCGCCGGCAAGCGCGTCCTCGACCTCGGGCCGCTCGAGGGCGCCCACAGCGCGATGGCCCACGCGGCCGGCGCCGCACGGGTCGTCTCCGTCGAGGCCAACCGCGAGGCGTACCTGAAGTGCCTCGTGACGAAGGAGCTGCTCGGGCTCGAGCGCTGGTCGCCGCGGTGCGGCGACGCCCTGGCCTACCTCGCCGCGACCGACGAGACGTTCGACGTCTGCATCGCCTGCGGCCTGCTGTACCACCTGGCCGAGCCGGTGCGGCTCATCGAGCTGATCGCGCGCCGGGCCGACAGCGCGATCGTGTGGACCCACGTCTACGACGAGCACGCGAAGGCGCTCTACGGCCGCAAGATGGGTCCCGCGCAGGAGGTCGAGCACGCCGGCTTCCGCCACGTCGTCCACCGCCACCGCTACGGCCCGAGCCGCCGCCTCGCCGGCTTCTGGGGCGGGACGCAGCCCTTCAGCAACTGGCTCACGCCGGAGAGCCTGCTCGGAGCGCTGGAGCACTTCGGCTGGAGCGAGGTGCAGACCGGGTTCGACGAGGTCCACCCGCACGGGCGCGCGCTGACGCTCGCGGCGACGCACGGGGCGGCGTCCGCGCGAGCGGCCGCCTGAGCGCTCAGGGCGCCGGCGGCAGCGCGCGGCCGATCCGGGTCAGCCACGCATCGGGGTCCTCGAGCTCGGCCCAGGTCGGCAGCGACGCGGGGCCGGCGAAGACACGGTGCAGCGCGGCGACGCCCTCGGCCTCGACCACCCGATCGCAGAAGCGCTTGCCGACCTCGTACTGGCGCAGCTTCATCTCGAGGCCGAGCAGCCGCTCGAGCAGCCGCCACGGCCCGGTGCGATTGGCCCGGCGGCGGTCCAGCGCGGCGCGCAGGGCGTCGAGGTCGGGGAGGGCGTCGCGGCCGACCGCGTCCATCACGTGCTCGGCGTGGCCCTCGATCACCGCCATCGTCGCCTGCAGGCGCTCGAGCTGCTCGCGGCGCTGCGGCCCGGCCAGCACCATCACGAGGCCTTCCTCGCGGATCGACTTCACGACCGCGTCGAGGTCCTCGCGCGAGGGCAGCCGCGTCAGCGCCTTCCAGTCGACGTCGACGTCCATCTCGTCCAGCAGCTGGTGGATGAGCCCCGCCATGTGCTCGCGCAGCCACGGGACCGCGGTGAACTGCACGGCGTGGGTCACCTCGTGGAAGGCGACCCAGGCGACGAGCTGCGCCTCGTCGACGTCGAGCTTGCCGGCCGCCTCGCGGAGGTTGGGCGCCAGGAAGAGCAGGCGCGTCGGCCGCTCGGCGTCCAGCAGCACCAGCTCGTACTGCCCCAGTACGCGCTGCGACAGCAGGCCCGTGAGCCCGCCGACCTCGATCGCCAGCACCGCTCCGGCCAGCGAGCGCACCGGGCCGGCCAGCGGCCCGGACTTCGGGCCGATCCGCGCGGCGACCGGATCCATCAGGTGGCGCATCGAGTCGAGGTTGATGTCGGCCCACTGCGGCCGGTCGACCGCCTCGGGCGGCGGCAGCGGGCCGCCGGGCGTCAGGCCCGTGTAGCCGACGACGCGGCGCTCGGCGTCGGCCGCGAGCTCGGCCAGATCGCCCGGGAGGCGCACCGACGGGGCGATCGGCCCGGCGGCCAGGCGGGCCACGCGGCGGGCGAGCGACCAGTCGATCATGGCTGCGCGCAGGGGACGGGGATCGTCGACAGCTCGTCCAGTGCCTGCGTGGTGAGCGCGGCCACGACGGGCGAGTGCGGCACGAGGTCCAGCGGCGCGCCGAGCGGGTCGTCGAACGCCGGGAAGGCGACCAGGCCGCCGGCCTCGCGCACGATGAGCTGCGCCGCCGCGGCGTCGACCGCCCGGCAGCGCCACAGCGACACCATCCCGTCGACGCGGCCGCCCGCGACCTGGCAGAGCGAGACGGCGATCGCGCCGAGCGCGCGCAGCCGCCGCGCGCAGCTGCCGAGGTCGCCGGCGCGGTGCAGGTGACGAGGATCGGCCGACTCGATCGCCAGGATCTCCAGGCGGCCGTCGGCGGAGCGGCGCTCGGCCGGACGCTCCAGCAACGGGCGGCCGTCGAGCGAGGCGCCGCCGCCGCGCCGCGCGGTCCACTCCTCGCCGGGCCCGAAGTCGTAGACGTAGCCGAAGACGACGTCGGCCATCGTCGGCCCCTCGGCCACGGCGATCGAGAGCGCGTGGTGCGGCAGCCCGCGCTTGGCGTTCAGCGAGCCGTCGATCGGGTCGATGATCACCCGCACGCCGCCGCCGTCGCCGAAGGGGACCTCGCCGCGCTCCTCGGAGACCGCGACGAACCGATGCCCCTCGGCGTGCAGCCCCGCGAGCTGCGCGAAGACGACGTCCTCGGCCGCCGCGTCGAGCACGAGCGTGCGGTCGCCGCCGCCGCCGATCGTGCCGGTCTCGGCCCGCCGCTGAGCCTGGGTCTGCGGCCGCTCCAGCTGCACGCGGATCGCGTGCGCCGCGCGCCGGCAGGCGCCCAGCCAATCCGCGGCCAGCACGGTTTCGACGGAGGTCATCTGCGCCATATCCTTGCAGCGTGCCCGCAGCGCCCGGCCGGCTCACCTCCCAGCAGTCGCGCGCGGTCGACCATCCGGCCGCTCCGCTGCTCGTGCTCGGGGGCGCCGGGACGGGCAAGACGCGCGTGCTCGTGGAGCGCTTCGCGCGGCTCGTCGACGGCGGGCTGGACCCGGAGCGCATCCTCGTCGTCGCGCCGTCGCCGCCGGGCGCCGACGTGCTGCGCCGCGCGCTGGAGGACCGCCTCGACGGCGGCTACGAGGAGCTGTGCGTCTTCGCCCCGTTCGACCTCGCGGCCAAGCTGCTGCGCGACGAGCCGCTGGAGAGCGGGCTGGACCCGTGGACGCTGCCCGCCACGCCCGCGGACCGGGTCGCCATGCTGCTCGACCGCGTCGACGAGCTGACCGTGCGCCAGCACGACTTCCGCGGCCGCCCCGCGGCCCTCGTCGGCGGCTGGGTCGAGCGGATCGATGCCCTCAAGGCCCAGGGCGTCACCGCCGCCGACGTGGACGCCTGGGCTCGAGCGCTGCCCACCGACGACGTCGACGGGGCCGCCCGGGCCGCGCGCGAGCAGGAGTTCGCCGCGCTCTACGCCGCCCACGACCGCATGCTCGCCGAGCGCGGCACCCCGGACTTCGGCGACCTGCTGCTCGGCGCGATCGCGCTCCTGCGCCACCGGCCCAACGCGCGCGAGCGGATCCTCGGGCGGTTCCGCGCCGTGCTCGTCGACGACGTCCACGAGCTCGGGTGGGCGGCGATGGAGCTCGTCAAGCTGCTCGGCGCCGGGGCGAACATCACGGTCACCGGCGACGACGACCAGTCGGTCGAGCGCGCGCGCGGCGCGTCCACGAAGAACCTGCGCGACTTCGCCGACGAGCACCCCGACGGGCTGCTCGTGCGCCTGGAGCGCTCGCACCGCTGTCCGCAGCGGATCCTCGACGCGGCGCGCGCCGTGGTGCTGCCCAACCCGGACCGGATCGGCAAGGAGCTGGAGGCGGCGGGCGGGGAGGCCCGCGAGGGCGCCGTGCGGTTCTGGCGCTGCGCCAACGAGCGCGCGCAGGCCCAGTCGACGGCCGCGGAGATCGAGCGGCTCATCGCCCGCGAGGCGGCGACGCCCGAGCGGATCGCCGTGCTCGTGCGCTCGGTCGAGACCGAGGGACAGGCGGTCGCCGTGTCGCTGGAGGAGCGCGCCGTGCCCTACCGGGTCGTCGGCGCCGCCGCGTTCTTCGAGCGCACCGAGGTCCGCGACCTGCTCGCCTGGCTGCGGCTGCTGGGCGACCCCAGCGACGCCAGCGCGGTCGTACGGGCGCTGTCGCGGCCGCCGATCGAGCTGCGCCAGCTCGACCTGGCGCGCTGCGTGCAGATCGCCAAGCGGCGCAAGCTCGACATGGTCGGGGGACTGGTGGCCGCAACCGAGTCGCCGCAGATCACGCCGGAGGCGCGCGAGCGGATCCTCTCCTTCCTGCGGCTGCACCGCGAGACGCTCGCGGCCTTCGACACCGCCCGGCCCGACCTCTTCGTCGAGCGGCTCATCGAGCGGCTCGGGCTGCGCCGCCAGCAGCTCTTCGCCGCGCAGGCCGACGTCGTCGAGCGGCTCGTGAACCTCGCCCGCTTCGGCGAGCTGGCGGCCGCCTTCACGCGCCGGGCGCCGCAGGCGGGACCGCGCGAGTTCGCCGCCTACATCGCCGCGGTGGCCGAGGCGGGGCTGCCCGAGCCCGAGGCGATCGCCGACGCCCACCCGCGCGCCGTGCAGATCCTGACGATGGCCCAGGCGCGCGGCCTGGAGTTCGACCACGTCTTCGTGCTCGGCCTGGAGTCGACCCGGATGCCGGGGGCGCGCCGGCGGGCGATGGAGCCGATCCCCGACGAGCTGCTGCGCGAGCAGCTGCCGCCGGACACGCGCGCGGTCCACATCGCGCAGATGCGGCGGATGCTCCACCTCGCGATGACGCGCGCCCGCCGGACGCTCGTGCTCGCCCACGCGGCGCCGAGCCCGCCGTCGCCGTTCGCCGAGGAGGCGCGGATCGCGGTGGGCGGGCGCTGGGAGGAGCGCGACGAGGAGCTGTTCGGCCCGGCCGAGACGCTGCACTCGACGTTCCGCATGATGCGCGACGAGCTGCTCGACCAGGTGCAGATCGTCGGCGGGCGGCTCGGCGAGCTGCGCTTCGACACCGACCTCGACGTCTCCCACGCGGTCGTCCGGCTCATGGAGCTGCTGAAGCTCAGCGCGCTGCTGCGCCGCCCGGCGGGCCAGTCGGTGGCCGACGCGCTCGACGACGTCAACCAGCGCCTGCTGTCGGCCGCCACGAGCGAGCAGCGCGAGATCTTCCTGACGAGCGCGCTGGACGAGCTGCTGCTCGACGCCGAGCGCCACGACCGCACGCGCGCCGCGTCGATCGCCCGGCGCTCGGAGCCGTCGCTGGAGGCGTTCCTGCCCACGCGCGGCGACGGGCTCGTGCTCAGCGCGTCCGACATCGAGACCTACCGCTCCTGTCCGCTGAAGTACAAGTTCGCGCGCGTCTTCCGCATCCCGACCGAGCCCACGCTGAACCAGCGCTTCGGCATCCTCGTGCACCAGGTCCTCGAGCGCTGGCACGCCGGCGGCGGCACGGGCGGCATCGACGAGATGGAGCGGCTGCTCGAGGTGGGCTGGCGCCGCGGCGGCTTCGGCGACTCCGAGGAGGAGCGCCAGCTGCGCAGCAAGGCCGCCTCGGCGCTGGGGCGCTACTTCGAGCGCTCGTGCGACGAGAGCGCCGAGCCCGTGTGGTTCGAGCGGTCGTTCGCGTTCAAGATGGGCCCGCACCTGCTGCGCGGCCGCGTCGACCGGGTCGACCGGCTGCCGGAGGGCGGCTACGAGCTGATCGACTACAAGACCGGCCGCCCGCGCTCCCTGCCCGAGCTGCGCGAGGACGTCCAGCTCTCGCTCTACGCGGTCGGCGCCCGCGAGGCGTGGAACCTCGAGGCCGCCCAGCAGGCCTACCTGTACGTGCTCGACGACGAGAAGGTCCAGGTCCCGACGGAGGAGATCGATCCTGCCTGGATCTCCGAGACCGTCTTCGAGGTCGCCGAGGGGATCCGCGGCCAGGGCTTCGAGCCGACGCCGTCGGTCCTGGCGTGCTCGATGTGCGACTACCGGCTGCTGTGCCCGGCGGCGGAGAAGTAGCGGGCGCCGTTGCGCCGCCGTGCCGCCCGGCGTAGGGTCGGCACGTGGAGCACGCGGAGCTGCGCCGGGCGTTGCACGCCCAGTGGGCTGCGGTGACGCCGGGCTGGACGTCGAACGCGGCCTTCGTCGACGCGCAGGGCGCCGCGACCGCGGGGGCGATGCTGCGGTCGGCCGGGGTGCGCGCCGGGCAGCGGGTGCTCGAGCTGGCCTGCGGACCAGGCGGCGTGGGGATCGCCGCCGCCGAGATCGTCGGACCGCAGGGCGAGGTCGTGCTCTCCGACGTCGTGCCCGGGATGGTCGACCTCGCGGGCGGTCGCGCGGCGGCGCTGGGGCTGGCGAACGTGCGGGCGCGCGTGCTCGACCTCGAGGCGATCGACGAGCCCGACGGCTCGTTCGACGCCGTCGTCTGCCGCTTCGGGATCATGCTCGTGGCCCAGCCGGAGCGGGCGGCCGCGGAGATCGCGCGGGTGCTGCGCCCGGGCGGCGGCGCGGCGGTCGCGGTGTGGGGCGCGCGGGCGCGCAATCCGTGGCTCGCCGTCCTGTTCGACGCCGTCGGCCAGGAGCTCGGCATCACCATGCCACCGGAGGGCATCCCCGGTCCGTTCCGGCTCGAGGACCCCGGCGAGCTGACGGGCGTGCTGCGCGCCGGCGGGCTGACGGAGGTCGTCGTCGAGGAGCTCGACGCGACGACGTCGTTTCCCTCCGCGCAGGCGTGGTGGGAGCAGGTGACCGCGATCGCCGGCCCGGCTGCCGTGCTGCTCGCCTCGCTGCCGGCGCAGACGGTGGCGGCCATCCACGACCGCGCGGTGGCGGCGATCGGTGATGGGGAGCCGATCCAGACGACGGGGCTGACGCTCGTCGCGGCCGGCCGCCGGCCAGGCTGAGCCGACCCGCCGCGCAGGACGAAGCGGGCGTCGCCGGCCCTAGTCTGGCTCGATGCCCTCCGACCTCGCTCACCCGCCCCGCGTCTGGATCGGCCCGGAGCCGCTGGACGTGCTCCTCGACGCCGTCCGCCGCGCCGGCGGCGAGCCGGTGACCGATGCGCGCGAGGCCGACGCGATCGTCTGGCTCGGCGAGCCGGAGCCGCTCGCCGCGCGGCTGCATCCCGCGATCCGCTGGGTCCAGCTGCCCAGCGCGGGGGTCGAGCGGTGGCTGGCCTCGGGCCTGGTCGACGGCGACCGCGTCTGGACCGCCGCGACCGACGCCTACAGCGACGCGGTGGCCGAGCACGTGCTCGCGCTGGCCCTCGCCGGGCGCCGCCGCCTGGCCGACTGCGCGCGGGCGACGACCTGGGACCCGGGGCTCGAAGGTCGCCCGCTCCGCGGCGCGACGGTGCTGATCGTCGGCGCGGGCGGCATCGGTCGCGCGCTGATCGGCCTGCTGCAGCCGTTCGACGCGGACGTGCTCGCCGTCACCCGCAGCGGGACGCCGGTCGATGGCGCCCGCCTGACCGTCACCGCCGACCGCGTCGGCGAGCTGTGGAGCGAGGCCGAGATCGTCGTCCTCGCCGCACCCGCCACCGCCGCGACCCGGCACCTCGTCGACGCGGCGGCGCTGCGGGCGATGCGCTCCGACGCGTGGCTGATCAACGTCGCGCGGGGCTCGCTCGTCGACACCGACGCGCTCGTCGCGGCGCTCGACGCCGGCGAGATCGCGGGCGCCGCGCTCGACGTCACCGAGCCCGAGCCGCTGCCCGACGGCCACCCGCTCTGGCGCCACCCGCGCGCGCTCGTCACGCCCCACGTCGCCAACCCGGCAAGCGGCATCCCCGCCGCCCTCGCCCACCGCGTCGTCGACAACGTCGCCCGCTTCGCCACCGGCCGTCCGCTGCTCGGCGTGATCGAGGCCGACCGCGGCTACTGAGCCAGCATGTGCTCCACATGCGTTATGGTGGAGCACATGGCGCAGATGATCCAGGTGCGCAACGTCCCCGACGAGGTCCACCGGACGCTGAAGGCACGCGCCGCGGCCGCGGGCATGTCGCTGTCGGACTACATCAAGCGCGATCTCGAGGAGGCCGCCGCACGGCCGTCGCTCGAGGAGATCGACGCACGGGTGACGGCGCGCGGACGATCGGGCCTGCGCACGAGCACGGTCCTCTCGACGCTGCGCGACGTCCGCGAGGACTGACCCGATGCCGGTGGTCGACGCCTCGGTGCTCGCCGAGTACCTGGGCGGCGGCGAGCGCTTCGAGCAGGCGCGGGAGCGACTGCTGCGCCGCGACGAGGCACTCTGGGCGCCGCACCTCGTCGATGCCGAGGTCGGGCACGTGCTTCGCACCGCGGTCGTGCGCCGGGAGCTGCGACCGGGCGCAGCGGGTGCCGCGCTGGCGGACCTCGCCGACCTCCCGCTCCGCCGCGCAGGACATCGGAGCCTCCTCGCGCGGGCGTGGGCGCTCCGTGCCAACGTCAGCTTCTACGACGGGCTGTACGTCGCGCTGGCCGAGCGTCTCGAGATGCCCCTCGTCACGCTCGATGTGCGTCTCGGCAACGCCCCGGGCGTCCGAGCGACCGTCGACGTCATCGCCTAGCGGCGGGCCTACCCCTCGTCGGGCCCGCGCTGGCGCAGGAAGCGCTGGAACTCGCGGGCCAGCGAGTCGCCCGAGGGCAGCTGCGTCGGGTCGACGGGCTCCTCGTCCTCCTCTGCGGCCTTCTCGAGCCGCTCGACGAACGCCTGGACGTCGGGGTCGGACTGGACGGCCAGCGAGACCTGGCGCTCGTAGTCGACCGAGGCGGACTCGAGCTCCGACGCGTCGACGGTCACGCCGACGAGCCGCTCGAGCCGGCGCACGAGCGCGAGCGCGGCCTTCGGGTTCGGCGCCGCGGCGACGTAGTGGGGCACGGTCGCCCACAGGCTCGCCGACGGCAGGCCGGCCTCCGCGCACGCGGCGTGCAGGACGCCGGTGATCCCGGTCGGCCCCTCGTACGACGACGGCTGCAGGTCGGTGCGCTGCTGGAGCCCCTCGTCGGTCGCGAAGCCGGTGATCCCGACCGGCCGCGAGTGCGGCACGTCGGCCAGCAGCGCGCCGAGCGTGACGACGAGCTGGACGTCGAGCGCCTCGGCGAGGTCGACGATCAGCTTGCAGAACGTGCGCCACTTCATCGACGGCTCGGGGCCGCTCAGCAGCACGAGGTCGCGGGGCGCGCGCGGCACCCGCGCCTCCCAGATCTCGACCGAGGGCCAGCTCAGCTCGCGCGTGCGGCCGTCGACGAGCTCGATCTTCGGCCGCGTCGCCTGGAAGTCGTAGAAGTCCTCGGGATCGATCTGGGCGAACCGGGTCGCGTTGAGCGACGCGCCGACGAACGTCAGTGCGGCCGAGGCCGCATCGCCCGCATCGTTCCACCCCTTGAAGGCGCAGATCAGGGCGGGAGCGCGAAGCCCGTCGGGACGGCGGTCCCACAGCAGCGGCTGCATCCGATTCACGGTACATCATGGGTCGATGCCTCCCGGAGCCTCCTCCGCCGCCGGTGCGCGCGCTGACGCGCCGCCGACCGTCGCCACGCTGCGGCCCGGGCAGGACGTCGTCGGCGTCTTCGCGTGCACCCGCAAGGATCGCCTGCAGACCCGCGCCGGCGCGCCGTACCTGGCGCTCGAGCTGCGCGACGCCTCCGGCGCGATCGCCGCCCGGATCTTCCGCGACGCCGACGTGCTCGGCGGCCGCTTCGAGCGCGGCGACCTCGTCCGCGTCGCCGGCCGCGTCGAGCGCTTCCGCGACCAGCTGCAGCTCGACGTGCGCGCGATCGCCCGGGCCGAGGGCGCCGACGCCGATCCGTCCCGCTTCCTGCCCGTCGCCTACCGCGACCTCGACGAGCTCGACGGCTTCCTGGAGTCGCTGGCCGGCGAGGTGCGCGACCCCGCCTTCGCCGCGTTGCTGCACGCCCTGCTCGACGACCGCGAGCTGCGCGCCGCCTGGCGCCGCGCGCCGTGCTCGCGCAACGGCCATCACGCCTACCTCGGCGGCCTGCTCGAGCACACCGTCGCGGTCGCCACGCTCGCGCTGGAGACCTGCCAGCTGCACCCCCGCCTGGACCAGCACTTGCTGCTCACCGCGGCGCTCGTCCACGACCTCGGCAAGACCCGCGAGTTCACCTACGGCGCCGAGATCGGCCTGACCGACGAGGGTCGCCTGCTGGGCCACGTGGAGCTCGGCCTGCGACTGCTCGACGAGCGGGGGCGCGACCTGCTCGACGACGCGCGCCGCGTCGCGCTCGCCCACTGCGTCCTCACCCACCACGGGCCCGACGCCGCGCCGGGGCGCCGCTTCGGCTCGGCGGAGGCGATCGCCCTCTACCGCCTCAACGCGGTCGACGCGGCGATCAAGGGCGCGATCGAGCACGGCATCGCACCGGCGGCCTCCGTCTCGTGAAGATCACCGCCGACAACCGGCGCTGGTGGGTGCTGGTCACGATGACCGGCTCGCTGTCGATGATCCTCATCGACCAGACCGTCGTCTCGGTCGCGCTGCCGACCATGCAGCGCGACCTCGACCTCTCGCAGACCGGCGTGCAATGGGTCGTCAACGCCTACCTGCTGGCGATCGCGGTCCTCGTCGCGCTCGGCGGGCGGATCGGCGACCTCATCTCCAACGAGCGGACGTTCCGCATCGGCGCGGCGATCTTCGTGCTCGCATCGGCCGCCTGCGGCTTCGCCCAGTCCGACACGTGGATCATCGTCGCGCGCGCGATCGAGGGCGCCGGCGCCGCGCTCATGACGCCCGCGTCGGGCGCGATCGTCATGAACGCCTTCGCGCCCGGGGAGCGCGGCCGCGCGATGGGCGTCTACTCGGGCGTCTCGATGATCTTCCTCGCGCTCGGGCCGCTGATCGGCGGCCTGCTCACCGAGGGGATCTCGTGGCGCGCCGTCTTCTTCGTGAACCTGCCGGTGGGAGTCGCGATGCTGGCGCTGGCCCACGTGACGATGCCGCGGGGCAGCGAGCAGCGCGGCGAGGGGCGGATCGACTGGCTCGGCGTGCCGCTGCTCATCGGGGGCGTCGGCGCGCTCGTGCTCGGGCTCATGCAGAGCCGCGCCTGGGGCTGGTCGTCGCCGGCGGTGATCGGGCTGCTCGCGGCCAGCGCGGTGCTGCTGCCCGTGTTCGTGCTCGTCGAGCTGCGGGCCAAGGACCCGCTCGTCCAGCTGCGGCTCTTCCGCTCGGCGAACTTCAGCGCCGACAACGGCGTGCTCGCCGCGGTGCAGTTCGGGCTGATGGGCGTCTCCGTGTTCGGCGCCATCTGGGTCCAGGACGTGCTCGGGTTCGGGGCGATCAGCGCGGGCCTGTCGCTGCTGCCGCTGACCATCCCGCTGCTCCTGCTGGCCGTGCCGACCGGGCGCCTCTACGACCGCCTCGGGCCGCGCCTGCCGGTCGCCGCCGGCGCGGTGTTGGTCGCGGTCGCGCTGGGCTGGAACGCGGCGATGCTGGACAAGCTGAGCTACGCGTGGGTCGTGCCCGGCTACCTGCTGATGGGCATCGGCCTGGCGCTCATCATGACCCCCGCCTCGACCGACGCGATGAGCGTCGCCGACCCCGCGCTGCGCGGCCAGGCCTCGGGCGTCATGCAGACGATGCGTCAGGTCGGCGGGACGATCGGCATCGCGGTGATGGGGACGATCGTCGCCAACGTCCAGCACGCCCGGATCAGCGACTGGGTCGCCGCCGACCCGAGCGCGCGCAGCGCCGACGTCGGGCAGATCGAGACGCTGCTCGCCCAGCCCGACGCGGTCCAGACCGGCGCCGTGACGACGATCTCGCCGTCGGTCGTCGAGGTGCTGAAGGACGCGGTGACGACAGCGATTGCCTCGGCCTACTGGGTGGCGGCCGGCGTGCTCCTCGTCGCGGGCGTCGTGGCGCTGCTGGTCCTGCGGCGCGTGCGCGCTGCCGACGCGGATCGCGACGACGCGGTCGGCGCGCAGCTCGGTTAGGGCGCTAGACCACGGCGCGCAGCGCGTCGCGGTCCGTGCCGGCGCGCGCGAGCAGCCGGTCGACGGTGTCCGACGGCGTGCGCAGGACGCCGAGCAGCACGTGGACGGTGCGGATCTCGCCGTCGTGGCGCTCGAGCGCCGCGCGCAGCGCCTGGGCGAGCGCCTGCTTGGCAGCAGGCGCGAAGCGCAGCGAGTCGCGCGACGGCGGCGGATGGCCCACCGCCTCGACGACCTCGGCGGGGATGCCGATCGCCGCCAGGCCCTCGGCGAGGTCGTCGTCGATGCCCTGGCGCAGCGCGCCGGCGTCGAGGCCGGCGTCGGCGAGCGCGCGGGCGGCGGGATCGCCGGGATCGGCGCTGGCCACGCCGAGCAGCAGGTGCTCGGGGTGGATCGCGCGGGCGCCGAGATGGCGCGCCTCGTCCTGGGAGCGCACGACGACCCGCCGCGCGTCCTTCGTGAATCGCTCGAAGGCCATGGCTACCTCCGCTTGCCGTGCTTCTTGTGGACGGCCTGACGCGTCACGCCGAGCGCGTCCGCGATCTCCTGGTAGGTCCAGCCGGCGTCGAGCGCGCGGGTGACCTCGCGGGCCTCGAGCCGGTCGGCGAGAACCCGCAGGGCGACGACCGCGCGCAGGCCGTCGCGGGGATCCTCGAGTGCGTCCAGGTCGATGGCCAGCAATCCACGTCAATCTTCGTTGACAGCGCGCCCGTTTGTCAACCATGGTTGCCGCGCTTGCATGCGCGCGACGCCCGCGTCCCTCGCCCCGTAGCCTTGCGACCGTGACGGCGCGGCGGTTCGGGGTGTGGCTGGGCGCGATCGCGGTCGTGGGCCTGGCGGCCCGCCTCGTCTACGCGCTCGCGGTCGCTCCCGATCTGCCGGCGCGCGGCGACACGCTCCTCTACCACTACCTCGCCAACGGCATCGCCGACGGCAAGGGCTACCTCCGCCCGTTCTCGGAGCTGATGACCGGGCATCCGGTGCCGACGGCCGGCTACCCGCCGCTGTATCCGCTGTACCTGTCGGCGTTCTCGGCCATCGGCCTGGACTCGCTGGAGGCCCACCGGGCGGTGTCGTGCCTGCTGGGAGCGATCGCGGTGGTGCTGATCGGGCTGCTCGGCCGGCGCGTCGCGGGGCCGCGCGTGGGCGTGCTCGCCGCGGGCCTGGCCGCCGTCTACCCGCAGCTGGTCATGGTCGACGGCACAGTCATCACCGAGGCGCTCTACGCCCCGCTCGTCGCGGCGATCCTCCTGCTCGCCTACCGCCTGCTGGACCGCCCGCGACCGTGGGCCGCCGCGGCGCTGGGCGCGGCGATCGGCCTCGCGACGCTGGCGCGCACCGAGGCGATCCTGCTCGTCGTGCTGCTCGCGCTGCCCGCATGCCTGACCGCCGCCCGCAGACGCGCGTTCGTGCACGCGGCGGGCGGCGCAGCG
The DNA here is from genome assembly GCA_964422645.1 of uncultured Solirubrobacteraceae bacterium. Lineage (GTDB taxonomy): Bacteria > Actinomycetota > Thermoleophilia > Solirubrobacterales > Solirubrobacteraceae > Capillimicrobium. Next base: position 30,228 of record CAYRCB010000017.1, read on the forward strand.
GCCGCCGCACCCGTCCGTTGGCGCGACGCGGTCCGCCCCGCCGTCCCGCTGGCGCTCGCCGCCGTCGCCGCCACCGCGTTGGTGCTCGTCCCCTGGGTCGCCCGCAACGCGATCACGATGGACGCGCCGATCGTCCTGACCTCCAACAGCGGGCACACGGCGGCCGCGACCGTCTGCGACGCCACCTTCGACGCCGGCAGCCCCTACCTCGGGTTCGCCCGCCACGAGTGCGCACTGCAGGGCCCGTGCGCGTCGATCGCCGACGAGCTCGACCAGGCCCGCTGCCAGCGCGACGCCGCCTGGCGCTACCTGCGCGACCACGCCGACCGCGTCCCGGTCGTCCTCGCGGTCCGCGTGCTCCGCTTGTGGGAGCTGTACCGCTACCAGGACGACCTCGGCTACGGCGAGCTCTGGAGCCGCTCCATCCCGTTCGCGAAGGCCGGGCTGGTGATGTACGCGCTCATGGTGCTGGCCGCGATCGGCGGCATCGTGCGCCTGCGCCGCGCCCGCACACCGCTGTGGCCGCTGCTCGTCCCCGCGCTGCTGGTCACGATCTCCGCGGCGATGACCTTCGGCTTCAGCCGCTACCGCCTGGCCGCCGAGATCCCGCTGACCGTGCTCGCCGCGGCAGGCGCGGAGTGGGGGCTGCGGGCGCTGCTGGCGCGCCGGCGCGGTGGGGCGGCGGCGGGCCTGGCTCAGCCCGGCGCGTCCGCGCCCTCGCTGCCCGGCTAGCCGGCCGGGCTCGGCCCCGGGCCGGGCCCCGGCGGCGACGGCCCGCTCGGCGGCTCGAGGATCCGCGGGCCCTGCTCGGTGCGCTCCCGCAGCTCCCGGCGGTACTCCCACAGCTCGCGGACCGTGATCTGGATCGTCGCCGCGACGGGGATGGCCAGCAGCGCGCCGATGATCCCGAACAGCGTCGAGCCGAACAGCACCGCCACCAGCACGACGAACGCGTGCACGTTGACCGCGCGCTTCTGGATCTGCGGCTGGATCACGCTGTTCTCGACCTGCTGGTAGACGATCGCCCAGATGATCCAGATGATCGTCACCGTCGGGAAGTCCTGGAAGACGGTGACGAACCCGACGATCACCGCCCCGATCGTCGCGCCGACGAGCGGGACGAGATCGAAGAGCGCGGTGAGCACGGCCAGCGGCGCGGCGAACGGCACGCCCATGATCGTCAGCACGATGAAGGTCGACACCCCGGCGATCGTCGCCTGGATCACGGCGCCGGCGACGTACGCGCCGACCGCCCGCCCGATCCGCGTGAACGCGCGGTCCAGCCGCGCCCGATGCTCGGGCGGCTGCAAGTCGATGAGCCGGCGTATCCATCCCGGCCCGCTGGAGACGAGGAACACGCTGAGGATGAGGATCGTCACCAGCGCGAAGATCGAGTTGACCAGGCTCACGCCGACGTTGCCCAGCGCGCTGGCGGCGTCGCCGATGCGGTCGGGGAGCTTCTCGGCCTCCTCCTTGAGCTTCGTGATGACGCCGTAGTCCTCCTCGAGCTTGCGCAGCCGCTCGTTGTTGTTGACGTAGTCCTGGACGTCCTGGGCGTACTGCGGCGCCCGCTCGGCGAGCTCGGTTCCCTCGCTGACGATCGGCGGGACCATGATCGCGATGAGCAGGAACGGGATGAGGATCACGCCGAGGTAGGTGGTCGCGATCGCCAGCTTGCGCGGCATGACGCGGCTGAGCAGGTTCACCGGGCCGGTCAGCGCGATGGCCAGGAAGCCGGCGATGAACACCCAGCTGAGCGGCTTGCGCAGCAGGTAGATCAGGTAGAGGCAAACCGCCACACCGACGACGATGAGCACGGTGCGCACGATGGTCGCCACTGCGGGCTCACGCCGGGACACGACTTGCCAGTATCCGACCCCGACCGGACGGCCGCGCGCCATACTGGGAGCGTGTCCGCTGCGCTCACGCTCGAACGCGCGCTGGAGCCCCTGCGCGCCGAACCCGGACGGGCCGCCGTCCTCTTCGACGTCGACGGGACGCTGGCGCCGATCGTGCGCCACGCCGAGGACGCACACGTCCCCGAGCCGACACGCGCGCTGCTCATCCGCGTGTCGCGCACCTACGGGGTGGTCGCGTGCGTGAGCGGACGGCGCGCCCCGACTGCGCGGCGCATCGTCTCGATCGGGTCGATCTCCTACGTCGGCAACCACGGCGGGGAGCTGCTGCGGGCGGGGCGGACCGAGCCCGAGCTGGAGCCCGAGTTCGCGCGCGGAGGCGCGCGCGTGCGCGCGTTCGCCGCGTCGATGTGGGACGACGGGGCGCTGCGGCGCCTGCGCGTGCGGGGCGAGGACAAGGGCGTGATCGCGGCGCTGCACTGGCGCGGCGCGCCCGACGAGCGCGCGGCCGAGGCCGCGGTGCGCAGCATCGCCCAGCGGGCGGAGGAGGACGGGCTGGCGGTCCACTGGGGACGCAAGGTGCTGGAGATCCGTCCGGCCGCACGTGTCGACAAGGGCGCCGGCATCGCCTGGCTGCTGGACGGGGCCGAGGTGGACCACGCGGTCTACGTCGGCGACGACACCACCGATCTGGACGCCTTCCGCGGCCTGCGAACGCTCGTCGCGGCAGGTCGCCTGGAGACGGCGACCTGCGTCGGCGTGCGCTCGGACGAGACGCCGCCCGAGCTCGAGCGCGAGGCCGACGTGCTGGTCGACGGGCCCGCGGGCGTCCGGGGCGTCCTCGAGGCCCTGCTCTGAAGTTCACCGACTTCCTCAAGGCGACGGTCTTCATCAGCGCCGGCGCGGCGACCGCGCTGGGCGCGGTGACGGTCGCCGGCGCCGCCAACCGCGAGGAGTCGCTGCTCGTGCCGATCATCGCGGGCTGGTGGGTGCTGGCGACGCTCTACGGCCTGTGGCTGGGACGCAAGCATGAGACCTCGCCGCCGATCGCCCGCCTCCTCGCGCAGGCGCGCCAGGCGACGGTGCTGCCCGAGCTGCGGCCCGGCATGATCCTGCTCAACCGCCTCTGGCCGCTGCTGCTGTCGACGCTGGCCGCCGGCGCGCTCGCGTTCCTCGCCCCGCAGATCGCCGGCATAGCCTGCGGCTTCGCCATCATCTGGTCGCTGGCCTGGCGCCACCAGGAGAAGGCCGTCACCGCGATCGAGGAGCGCGACGGCGTCGTGTTCTTCGTCGAGCGCACCTCGCCGCTGAAGCCGATCAAGCTCGTGCGCGCCCAGGGCTTCCGGCGCGACCGCGACACCGCCCCCGTCCTGTGAGCCGCTCCGCCTCGCTGTCGGCCGCCCAGGCGCGCCGGATCGCCCTCGCCGCCCAGGGGTTCGGCCGCTCCCGCGGCGACGACGGCACGGGCCCGCCGGGCGCGCGGCAGCTGCTGGCCACCGTGGGGCGGCTCGGGGTGGTGCAGATCGACTCCGTGAACGTGCTCGCACGGGCCCACTACCTGCCGCTGTTCAGCCGCCTGGGGCCGTACGACCGCGACCGCTTCGACCAGGCCTCGTGGCGCGCACCGCGGCGCCTGTTCGAGTACTGGGGCCATGAGGCGTCGCTGCTGCCGGTGGGGCTGCAGCCGCTGCTGCGGTGGCGCATGGAGCGCGCGGCCGACGAGGCGTGGCGCGGGGTCCGCCGGGTCGCGACCGACCAGCCCGAGCTCGTCGCACGCGTGCTGGAGGACGTGCGGGCGCGCGGGCCGGTCACCGCCGGGCAGCTCGCCGAGGACGAACGGCCGCGGCCGACGGGCCCGTGGTGGGACTGGTCGGACGTCAAGCGCGCGGTCGCGTGGCTGTTCTGGAGTGGGCAGATCACGTCGGCGTGGCGGCGCGGGTTCGAGCGCTGGTACGACCTGCCCGACCGCGTGCTGCCGCGAGCGGTCGTCGCGGCGCCGACGCCCTCGCGGGCCGACGCGCAGCGCGAGCTCGTGCGGATCGCGGCACGCGCGCTGGGCGTGGCCGCCGAGCGCGACCTGCGCGACTACTTCCGGCTACCGGCCGCCGACGCGAAGGCACGGGTGGCCGAGCTGGTCGAGGCCGGCGAGCTCGAGCGGGTGCAGGTTGAGGGCTGGCGGACGCCCGGCTACCTGTGGCCGGGCGCGCGGATCCCCCGGACGGTGCGCGCACGGGCGCTGCTGGGACCGTTCGACCCGCTCATCTGGGAGCGCGAGCGCACCGAGCGGCTGTTCGGCTTCCGCTTCCGGCTGGAGATCTACGTGCCGGCGCCCAAGCGGGTCCACGGCTACTACGTGCTGCCGTTCCTGCTCGGCGACCGGCTCGTGGCGCGGGTCGACCTGAAAGCCGACCGGGCGGCGGGCGCGCTGCTCGTGCAGGCCGCATGGGCCGAGGACGGCGCGCCGGCGCAGACCGCCGTCGAGCTCGCGGGCGAGCTGGCGTCGATGGCCGGCTGGCTGGGGCTCGAGCGGGTGGAGGTGCGCCGGCGGGGCGATCTCGCCGGCGCGCTGCGACGCGCGGTGCGGGTCAGCTCGTAGGGGCAGCTGGGCCCCACGTATCGCGACCATCGCCGTCGATGGGATGGCGCGGCCCGAGCAGCACCGGGCGATCCGTGACCGTCTCGCCGACAGCCTTCACGCGGGCCAGCACCTCCCGGACGTCGCTGATCTGGCCCTGGCGGCCGTAGCCGTGGCCGAGGTCGGCGGTCAGCCCGTAGGCTTGCAGTCCCGCGGCGCGGGCGAGATACAGCGCCCGGCCCATGTGGAAGCCCTGCGTGACGACGATCGCGCTGCGCACGCCGAAGACCTCGCGCGCGCGGACCATCGAGGCCCACGTGTCGAAGCCGGCGTGGTCGGTGAAGATCGCCTGCGGTGGGATGCCGTGGCGCAGGAGGGCGTCGCGCATCGTGCCCGGCTCGTCGTAGGACCAGCGCCCGTGGTCGCCGGAGACGATGATCCGGTTCACGCGGCCGGCGCGGTACAGCTCGATCGCTCGCGTGACGCGGTCGCGCAGCATGCCGCTCATCGAGCCGTCGGGCTGCACGCCCGCGCCGAGCACGATCGCCGCCTGGGCGTGCGGGAGCGCGGCGACGTCGTCGCTGGCGCCGCCGGCACGGGCGACGACGTACACGTTCAGCGCCGCGATCGCGAGCGCTCCGACGACGCCGGCGCCGAGCGCGGCGAAGACCAGCGAACGCAGGCGGGGCCGCCGTGGCATCGCGGTCGAGCGTAGCTGAGCGGTCGCGGCGCCGGTAGGCATGACAGCATCGGCCCGGTCATGGCCCCGGTCGACGTCCTCCTCGTCTCGCTCGCCTCGACGGCAGGGCTGCGCGCGTCCGACGAGGCGCTGGCCGAGGCGCTGCGGCGGGCGGGCGCGGACGTCGCGGTCGCCGCCGCCGCCCCGCAGCGCCAGGTCCGCACGCTGGCGCTCACCGACCTCGTGTGGGCGCAGGCGGCACGGGCCGCGGCGGCGCGCGGGATCGCCGAGCACCGGCCGCGGTCGATCGTCTACGGCGCCATGGGCGCCGCGCTGCTGTGGCCGGCGCCGGGAGCGATCCGCTTCGACGCGCCGATGGCGGCCAACCGGCCGGGGCGGCACGGGGTGTGGCAGCGACCGGTCGAGCGGCGCCGGCTGTCGACCGCGCCCCTGTTGCTGCCGGTGAGCGCGATGACGCTCGACGAGACGCCGTCGCCGCGCGCCGACGCGGTCGTGGTGCCGATCCCGGTTGCGTCGTCGGGGCCGGGGGCACCGGTGCGCGACGTCGCGGCGGTCACGTACGCGGCCAACCCGTGGAAGAAGGGGCTCGATCGCGTGCTCGACGCGTGGGCGGCCGCCCGGCGGCCGGGTGAGGAGCTGTGGGTGGCCGGCGTCGCGCCGGGATCGCCGATCGCAGGGGTGCGCTGGGCGGGGCGACTGGCGCCGGGCGAGTACCGAGCGCTGCTGCGGCGCGCCCGGGTCTTCGTCACCGCGCCGCGCCGCGAGGACTACGGCATCGCCCAGCTCGAGGCGCTCGCCGACGGCTGCGTGCTGGTGACGACGCCGGCGCCGGGCCCCTACGAGGCGCTCGCGCTCGCCCGCCGGCTCGACCCGCGGCTGGTCGGCGACGATCTGGCGGGCGCGATCCGGCTCGCCCTGGACGATCCGGTCGCCGGCTACGCGGAGCACGCGGCGGCGCTGCTCGAGCCGTTCGCGCCGGCGGCCGTCGATGCGGTGGTGGCGCGCGACGTGCTGCCGCGGCTGCTCGTCGACGCCGGCTGACGCTGCCCGCGCGCCCCGGGATGCTCGGATCGGCGGACGACCCGACCGCGATCGGTACGTTGGTGCGCGTGCGGAGGGTCGTGGCGGTCGTGGCAGGGATGCTGGCGCTGGCGCTGGGTGCGCCGGCGGGCGCCGCGACGCTGCCGTCCGGCTGGCCGCAGCGCTTCGAGATCGGCGTGACCGATCAGCCCGGCGGCGCGCAGGCGTTGCGCGCCCAGGCGCCGTTCGCGTTTCGCTACCAGTACCTGACGGCCGGCGTGAACACAGGGTCGGGCTGGGCGACCTGGAACCCGAACGGGACCTTCGTCACCCGCTACATCGCCGAGAGCCGGGCGGCCGGGATGATCCCGGTCTTCACCTACTACCAGCTGCTCCCGTCGCGGCCGGCGGTCGGCGGCGACGAGGCGAGCAAGGACCTGTCGAACCTGCGCAACGCCGACACGATGCGCGCCTACTGGCAGGACTTCACGCTGTTCCTGCGCCGTGCGCGGGGGAAGGGCCTGGTCGTCGCGCACATCGAGCCGGACCTGTGGGGCTACCTCCAGCAGCGCGGCCAGGCCGCCCTCGCCCGGAGGTTCGCGGCGCGCGTCGTCGCGCTGCGCGATCGCTTTGCGCCGAACGTCGCGCTCGCCTGGCACCTCTCGATCTGGGGCACGAAGGAGGACCCGACGTACTCGAAGCCGTCGCTCGCCCACGTCGACCAGCTCGCCGCCCGCTCGGCCGCGTTCTGGCGCCGCGCCGGCGGCCCGCGGTTCGACCTCGTGTTCCTCGACGTCGAGGATCGCGACGCGGGCTTCAACGAGCAGGTCAACGGGGATGCGAAGAGCGCGTGGGGCCCGGCCGACTTCGCGCGCAACACGGTGTACGTCCGGGGCTTCCATCGGCGCACGGGCGAGCCGATCGTCATCTGGCAGATCCCGCTCGGCAACTCGACGCTGCCGGACACGTGGGGCCGCTACAAGGACTCGCGCGTCGAGTACTGGCTCGGCGACCGGGGCCATCTGGCCGAGCTGCGCGATGCGGGTGTGGTGGCGCTCCTGTACGGCGGAGGCGCGGACGGGACCACCTCGCCGACGACCGACGGCGGGCTGTTCTTCCGGTTGTCGGCGGCGTATCTGCGCGATCCGTTGGGACTGCGGTAGGACGCGTTCGGCGCTCCGCTCGCACGTTGGGTTGCGGGTTGGGCTCGCGCTGAACGGCGGGCAATCCCTTCTACGACCGGCTCGCCGATCTGTCACACGGCGCGCGCCCGCTTTCGCAACGGCGCGAACTCCGCCCACGGGAGCGTGTTGGCCACGTCCTCCCGCGTCAGCCACGCGCGGCGCGCCGTCGCCACCCCCCAGCGCACGTTGGCCAGCGTCGACACGCGGTGGGCGTCGGAGTCGACGAGGATCCGCACGCCCGCGTCGCGCGCCGCGCGCGCGTGGACGTCGTTGAGGTCGCGGCGGTCCGGCGCCGAGTTGATCTCGATCATCGTCCCCGTGCGCGCCGCCGCCTCGATCAACGCGTCGACGTTCAGCGCGTACGGCGGACGGCGCTCGATCTTGCGCCCGGTCGGGTGGCCGATCGCGTCGACCCACGGGTGCTCGCACGCGGCGACCATCCGCTTGGTCATCTCCGCCTCGCTCATCCCGAAGCTCGTGTGCACCGACGCGATCACCCAGTCCAGCTGCGCGAGCAGGTCGTCGTCGTAGTCGGGCGAGCCGTCGGGCAGGATGTTCGTCTCGGTCCCGATCAGCACGCGAATGCCGTCGATCGCGGCGTCCGCCGCCCGCACCGCCTCGATCTGGGCGCGCAGCGCGTCGGGCGTGACGTGGTTGCCGAAGCCGTGCGTCGCCGAGTGGTCGGTGATCGCGATGTACTCGTAGCCGCGCTCCAGCGCCGCGTGGGCCATCTCGGCGATCGAGTTGTGGCCGTCGCTGGCCGTCGTGTGCATGTGGAGGTCGCCGCGCAGGTCGCCGACCTCGATCAGCCGCTCGGGCAGCCCGCCGTTGGCGGCGGCCGCGAGCTCGCCGCGGTCCTCGCGCAGCTCCGGCGGGATCCAGGCCAGCCCCAGCCGCTCGTACACCGCGGCCTCGTCGGCGCAGCGCAGCGTCTCGCCCGTCGCGTCGTCCAGGATCCCGTACTCGCTGATGTGCAGCCCGCGCCGCACCGCCATCTCGCGCAACGCGACGTTGTGGCGGGCGGAGCCGGTGAAGTGCTGGAGGAGGTTGCCGAACTGGTCGGGCTCGACGACGCGCAGGTCGACCGACATGCCGGTGTGGGTACGGCCCTTCGCCGCGTTGGGACCGGCTGACGACGCGGACTCCATCGCGTCCACCGATCCCAGCGCGGCCGCCAGCGCGCCCGGGTCGCTGGCCGTCGCGATGAGGTCGAGGTCCTTCACCGAGTCGGCCAGCCGCCGCGCCCCGCCCGCCAGCTCGACGCGATCGGCCGCCGGATGGAGGCGCAGCGTGTCGCGGATCGCCTCGCCGAGCTCGATCGCCCGCGGCAGCAGCACGCGCGGCGCCGGCTTGTCGCCGTAGCCCGCGGCCAGCGCCTCGAGCACGCTCGTCTCGAACTTCGGCCCCAGGCCGCGCACGTCGCGCAGGCGCTCGGCCTCGGCGGCCTCGCGCAGCGCGTCGAGCGAGTCGATGCCGAGCGCGTCGTACATGAGCCGCACGCGCTTGGGCCCCACCCCCGGCAGCCGCGTGATGTCGACCAGCCCCGGCGGGAACTTCGCCCGCAGCTTCTCCATCGCCGGGATCGTCCCCGTGTCGAGCAGCGCGTGGAGCTTCTCCTCGAGCGTCTTGCCGACGCCCGGCAGCTCGGTGACCCGACCCTCGCGCGTGAGCTGCGCGACCGACATCGGGGCGTCGCGGATCGCCCGCGCCGCGTTGCGATAGGCCAGCACGCGATGCACGACGGCGCCGTCGAGCTCATAGAGGTCGCCGAGCTCGTCGAACGCGGCGGCGATGGCCATGTTGGAGTAGTCCGGCACGGCGCTCGCCTACAGTACCCCGCCCGTGCCCGTCCCCGGCGTTCCCTGGCTCGTCCTGCCGACGTTCAACGAGGCCCCGAACGTCTCGGCGGTCGTCCGCGCCGCCCACGCCGTGCTCACGCGCGCGACGCCGGAGGGATTCACGATCCTCGTCGTCGACGACGACTCGCCCGACGGCACCGGCCGGCTCGCCGACGCGCTGGCCGAGGAGCTGCCGGAGGTGCGCGTCCTGCACCGCACGGTGCGCGAGGGGCTCGGTCCCGCGTATCTCGCGGGCTTCCACCACGCGCTCGCCGACGGCGCCGGCTACGTGCTGGAGATGGACGCCGACTTCTCCCACGACCCCGCCGACCTCACCCGCCTGCTCGACGCGGTGCGCTCCGGCCGCGCCGACCTCGCGCTCGGCTCGCGCTACGTCCCCGGCGGGGGCGTGACCGACTGGTCGCTGCTGCGCCGGGTGATCTCGCGCGGCGGATCGCTGTACGCCTCGCTCGTCCTCCAGCTGCGCCTGCGCGACCTGACCGGCGGCTTCAAGTGCTTCCGGCGCGAGGTGCTCGAGGCGATCGACCTCCCGACGGTCCAGTCGAAGGGCTACGCCTTCCAGGTCGAGCTGACCTATCGCGCCGTGCAGGGCGGGTTCCGCGTGGTCGAGGTGCCGATCGTGTTCCGCGACCGCCAGCAGGGGCAGTCGAAGATGCACTGGGGCATCGCACGCGAGGCGGCCTGGCTGGTCCCGCAGCTGCGCCGGCGCCGCGGCTGACGCTCGCGCTTCATTTTGTATAGTAGGTAGCCCATCCCACCGAGGAGAACCGCATGGCAGCCCTGCAGGACGTGACCGACTCGAACTTCCAGGCCGAGGTCCTCGAGGCTTCGGAGCCGGTCCTCGTCGACTTCTGGGCCCCGTGGTGCGGCCCGTGCCGCGTCGTCGGCCCGGTGCTCGAGGAGATCGCCGAGGAGCGCGGCCTGCGCGTCGTGAAGCTCAACGTCGACGACAACCAGCAGACCGCGGCCAAGTACGAGGTCCTCTCGATCCCGACGATGATCCTCTTCAAGAACGGCGCCCCCGCCACGAAGATCATCGGGGCCTACCCGAAGCGCAAGCTCGAGAAGGAGCTGGAGCCCGCGCTGGCCTAGCCGGCCAGCCGGCCCCCTACGCCCCCGCCAGCCACTCGTCGATCAGCGTCCGCGCGATCGCGAGCGGCGGGGGCAGCTGGACCTCCTGCCTGGCGAGCTGGGCGCGCGAGAACCAGCCGACGTGCTCGAGCTCGCCGTCGCGCGCCCGCGGCTCGCCGCTGACGTAGCGGCAGTGGAAGCCGAGCATGAGCGAGGTCGGAAACGGCCACGGCTGGGACGAGCGGTAGTCGACGCCGGCGACGACGATGCCCGCCTCCTCGGCGATCTCGCGCGCCACGGCCTCCTCCAGCGACTCGCCGGGCTCGACGAAGCCGGCGAGGCACGAGTAGCGTCCCGGCGGCCACGTCGGCTGACGGCCGAGCAGGATCCGGTCGCCCGCCGCGTCGATCGCGAGCATGATCACGACCGGATCGGTGCGCGGGAAGTGATCGGCCTCGCAGACGGGGCACGCGCGGCGAAAGCCGGCGTCGCGCACCGCGGTCGGGGCGCCGCAGTTCGCGCAGAAGCGATGGCGGCGATGCCAGTTGCCCATCGCGGCCCCCATCGCGATCGCCGCGCCCACCGCCGGGCCGACCACGACGACGAGGTCGCGCAGGTTCGCCCGCCGCGCGCCGCCCGGCAGCGCGGCGGCCTCGATGGCGTAGAGCGGCGCCGACGGCGCGAGGCCGGGCAGGGCGCCGGCGTCCGCCAGCCCCAGGAGCACCGCCTCGGTGCCCTCCAGCGGCGCCACCGCGTCGGGCGCCACCAGCAACGGCGCGCCCTCGGCGTCCACCGCCAGCTCGCCGCGGACCGTGACGAGCGCCTGCGCCGCCGGGTCGACCGCGCGCGCCGCCAGCCAGGCCGGGTCGGTGCGCCGCCACGCGACGCGATCGAGCGCGCCGCCGGCGAACGCGTTGCGGGCCATCAGACCCGCGCGACGCCGATGCGCAGCTCGCGGCCCTCGATCGTGGCCGGGTCGCCGTCGGCGGCGTCGCCGTTGGCGTAGACGACCTCGGTGGCCAGCGTCTCGCCGCTCACGTAGCGCTCGAACGCCCGCGCGGCGGCGAGCCGCTCGACGTCGCCGCCGAGCGTCAGCGCGATGCGGTCCTCGACCTCCAGGCCGGCGCGCTTGCGCGTCTCCTGGACGGCGCGCACGACCTCGCGCGCGAGCCCTTCCATGATCAGCTCCTGATCGAGCGCGAGCTCCAGCGCGACGGCGTGCGAGCCCTCGCGCTCGAGCTGGTAGCCCTCGAGCGGCTGCATCGCCAGCTGGAGGTCCTCGGCGCCGAGCTGGTGGTCGTGGCCGTCGACCGAGATGCCGATCGGCCGGCCCTCGCGCAGCGCGCCGGCGACGTGCGGCGGATCGAGCGCGGCGATCGCCGCCGCGGCCTGCGGCATCGCCTTGCCGAAGCGCGGGCCGAGCGAGCGGTAGTTGGCCTTCACCTCGTAGGAGCCGAGCTCGTCGGCGGTGTCGACGAAGCGCAGCTCCTTGACGTTGAGCTCGTCGGCGACCACGCGGGCGAGGCGCTCGATCGCCGCGCGCTCTGCCCCGTCGGCCACGACGACCGCGGCCCGCAGCGGCTGGCGGACCTTCATCTTCGACTGCTTGCGCGCGGCGAGGCCGAGGCGGACCGTCTCGCGCGCCACGGCCATCGCGGCCTCCAGCGCGACGTCGCGCGGACCGGCCTGCGGCCAGTCGGTGAGGTGGACGGACGGCTCGGACCCGTCCAGCCCCTCGTAGAGCTCGTCGGCGACGAACGGCGTGAACGGAGCGAGCAGCTTCGCCACCGTCAACAGACAGGTGCGCAGGGTGTCGAACGCGGCCTGATCGCCGTTCCAGAAGTGGCGGCGCGAGCGGCGGACGTACCAGTTGGAGAGATCGTCGACGAACGCGGCGATCGCCCGGCCGGCGTTCGTCGCGTCGTAGGCGTCCATCCGCTCGGTGACCTCGGTGACCGTCGCGCTGAGCCGCGACAGCGCCCAGCGGTCGAGGTCGGTCGGCTCGCTCGGGCGCTCGGGCTTGTAGCGGTCCAGGAACGCGTACGTGTTCCAGAGCTGGCGCAGGAAGCCGCGCACGCCCTCGCCGATCGCGTCGGTCGAGAAGCGGTAGCCGTCCCACGGCTGCTTGGCGGTGAAGAAGTACCAGCGGAACGCGTCGGCGCCGTGCTCGTCGAGGACGTCCCAGGGCACCACGATGTTGCCCTTGGACTTCGACATCTTCTGGCCGTCCTCGTCGAGGATGAGGCCCAGGCAGACGACGTTGCGGTACGGCGCCTGGTCGAACAGCAGCGTCGAGACGGCCAGCAGCGAGTAGAACCAGCCGCGCGTCTGGTCCAGCGCCTCGCAGATGTAGTCGGCCGGGAAGTGGGTCTCGAAGCGCTCCTCGTGCTCGAAGGGCGCGTGGTGCTGGGCGAACGGCATCGAGCCCGAGTCGAACCACACGTCGATGACCTCGGGCACGCGCTCCATCTGCCGCGAGCACTGCGGGCATGGGAAGCGCACCTCGTCGACGTACGGCCGGTGCGGGTCGTCCAACCGCACGCCCGACAGCTCCTCGAGCTCGTCGAAGGAGCCGACGCAGTGCACGTGGCCCTCCTCGCAGCGCCAGATCGGCAGCGGCGTGCCCCAGTAGCGCTCGCGCGAGAGCGCCCAGTCGACGTTGTTGCTCAGCCAGTCGCCGAAGCGTCCGTGCTTGATGTGCTCGGGATGCCAGTCGACCGTCTCGTTGGCGGCGAGCAGGCGGTCGCGGAGCTTCGAGGTGGCGATGTACCACGACGGCTTGGCGTAGTAGAGCAGCGGGGTGCCGCAGCGCCAGCAGTGCGGGTAGGCGTGCTCGTAGGGCTCGTCGCGCAGCAGCTTGCCGCGGCGCCGGAGGTCCTCGACGAGGTCGGCGTCGGCGTCCTTGACGAAGCGGCCGGCGTAGGGGCCGATGCGCTCGTCGTAGGTGCCGTCGGCCCGCACCGGGTTGACGACGTTCAGGCCGTAGCGCTGGCCGAGCTGGAAGTCGTCCTCGCCGAAGGCGATCGCGGTGTGGACGATGCCGGTGCCGTCGGCGGCGGTGACGAAGTCGCCGAGCAGGACGGTGTGGCCGCGCTCGCCGTAGGCGTCGGCGGTCAGGTACGGGAAGACCGGCTCGTAGCGCACCCCGTCCAACGCGGCGCCGGGGAAGCGGTCGATGACCGTGAAGTCCTCGCCGAGCACGCGCTCGGCCAGCTCCTCGGCGACGATCGCCACGCCCTGCGGATAGGTCGCCCGCACGTAGGTCAGCTCAGGATTCACCGCGACCGCGGCGTTGGAGACGAGGGTCCACGGCGTCGTGGTCCAGGCGATGAGGTCGTCGCCCGACTGGACCGGGCCGCCGTCCTGGGCGACCGTGAAGCGCACGTAGACCGACGGGTCGACGACGTCCCTGTAGCCGAGCGCGACCTCGTGGCTGGAGAGCGCGGTGCCGCAGCGCGGGCAGTAGGGAACGACCTTGTGGCCCTCGTAGAGCAGGTCCTTGTCGAAGATCTGGCGCAGGGCCCACCAGACGGACTCGATGTAGGTCGCGTCCAGCGTGCGGTAGGCGTGGTCGAGGTCGAGCCAGAAGCCGATCCGCTCGGTCAGCCGGTTCCAGTCCTCGAGGAACTCGAAGACCGACTCGCGGCACTTCGCGTTGAACTCGGCGATGCCGTAGGCCTCGATCTCCTGCTTGGTGCTGATCCCGAGCTGCTGCTCGACGGCGATCTCGACCGGCAGACCGTGCGTGTCCCAGCCGCCCTTGCGGTCGACCCGGAAGCCGCGCATGGTCTTGTAGCGCGGGTAGATGTCCTTGAAGACGCGGGCAAGGACGTGGTGGGCGCCCGGCCGGCCGTTGGCGGTCGGCGGCCCCTCGTAGAAGACGAACGGCGGCGCGTCCGCGCGGCGGCGGACCGACTCGCGGAAGATGTCGCGCTCGCGCCAGCGATCGAGGATGCGCTCTTCGAGGCGCGGGAAGCTGACGTTGGGGTCGACCGGCATGGAACGGTCGATTCTAGATGCGAGCGCGCGGCGGCTCGCGGCGGGCGCGCCGCGCGGCCGTCGACTCGCTCACGGGTGCTCGGTGCGCGGCTCGGTCAGCGCCTGGGCGCGCAGGACGAGCTGGAGCTCGAAGCGGGCCTGCGGGTCGTCGAGGGCGTCGCCGAGGGCCTCGCGCAGACGGGCGAGCCGGTAGCGGACGGTCTGCGGGTGGACGTGCAGGCGGCGGGCGACGGCGGGCGCGCTGCCCTGCAGCTCCAGCCAGGCCAGCAGCGTCTCGTGCAGGCGACGGCGGGCGGCCTCGGTGCGCTCGGCCAGCGGAGCGAGGCGGCGGGCGGCGAGCGCGGCAAGCGGCTCGCGGGCGGCGTCGAGCGCGAGGTCGGCGAGGTGGTCGTCGACGTGGAGGGGCGCGGGGGCGGGCGCGTCGGGCCCGAGCGCGCCCGAGCGGCCCGGCGGACCCTCCCCGACCGCGGCGAGCGCGAGCAGGCGGCGGGCCGGGCGCAGCGACGTCGCGGCGTGCAGCGGGTCGAGCGCCGGGCCGACGGCGGCCGGCCGGCCGGCGAGCGCGCGGTCGAGCGCCTCGCGGCGACCGGGGCCGTAGGGGTCGGGGACGAGCGCGCACGGGCCGTCCGGCGTGCGGCCGGCGAGCACGTCGGCGCCGAGGCGGCGCACGAGCGCCTCGCCGTCGGCGGCGCGCTCCAGCGCGACGGCGGCCAGCGTGCGCGGCACCTTCCAGCCCGCGCGCGTCGCGGCATGCTCGACGGAGGCGCGATCGACGGCCTGCTCGTCGAGCAGCAGCTCCAGCAGCCGCTCGCGCCGGCGGCTGCGCTCCCCTGCCGCGGCCGACTGCGCCTCGGCATAGCCCTCGACCGACTGGGCCGCGAGCTCGTCGATGTAGGCGAAGATCGCCTCGGCGAGGGTCGGCAGCGAGGCCGGCGGCAGCGAGGCGGCGGCGGCCGCGTCGGCGAGGTGGCGCCAGGCGAGGCGCGCGCCGAGGCGGTAGGCGGCCTGGAGTGCGTCGAGCGAGCGGCCGGCGCGCATCTCGCCGCGCCCGAGCGCGCGGTAGACCGGCGTCTCCTCGACCCGCAGCGCCGGCTCTTCGATGAGCCGCACGAACCGCTCCAGGGCCTCCTCGACACCGACCCGCAGCCCGCGCCCGAACGACCCCTCGATCGGTCGCTTGTACTCCGGGATCGACTCAGCGATCGCCGCGATGATCGCCTCGGTGAGCCCGGGCAGCGCCGGACGCAGAGCGGCGGCGATCTCGGGCGGCAGCTCCTCCCACGGGCGGTCGCGGGTCGCGGTCGGCGGCTTCATTGGCATCAGTGTCACAAATCCGCATCCGTCCCGTTGCCGATCCGCCGCTGGATTGTCACGCGGTGCGGCAGACACGCAACGCGACGCCCCCTACATTTCCGGGACATGTCCGCCGCCGCCCTGCCCGACGTCACCGCGCGCCCGCTCTGGCGAGGGCGCACGCACGCGTGGGCGTTCGGCGCGGCGGTCGTGGCGGGGATCGTGCTCGTCGCGATGGCGCCCGACGGGCGCGCGCGCCTGGCGCTCGGCGTCTACGCGGCGACCGTCGCGGGCCTGTTCGGCGTCAGCGCGCTCTACCACCGGGTGCCCT
This sequence comes from uncultured Solirubrobacteraceae bacterium, assembly GCA_964422645.1. Lineage (GTDB taxonomy): Bacteria > Actinomycetota > Thermoleophilia > Solirubrobacterales > Solirubrobacteraceae > Capillimicrobium. Next base: position 46,116 of record CAYRCB010000017.1, read on the forward strand.
GGCGCTCGGCCACCGCGCGGGCGTGGATGCGCCGCGCGGACCACTCGATGATCTTCCTGCTCATCGCGGGCACCTACACCCCGTTCGCGCTGTTGCTCCTCCAGGGCCCGCTGGCCACCGCGATCCTCGTGGTGGTCTGGACCGGCGCGCTGGGCGGGATCGTGCTCAAGCTGATCTGGATCCATGCGCCGAAGTGGCTCGGCGCGCTGCTCTACGTGGCGCTGGGCTGGGTGGCGGTCGTCGCCTACCCGCAGCTGCTCGAGCATGCGGGCCTAGGCCTGACGTTGCTGCTGACCGCCGGCGGCCTCCTCTACACGCTGGGCGCGATCGTCTACGCCACCCGCCGGCCCGACCCGAGCCCGAAGGTCTTCGGCTACCACGAGGTCTTCCATGCTCTGGTCATCGCGGCAGCCGCGCTGCAGTTCGCGGCGGTGGCCGCGGTGTCGCTGTAGGCATGGAGCCGACACACGACCGCAGCGACGCACTTGCGCTCCGCGGCGACTCGCTCGTGCGGGCCTGACGTTCGACGTCTCGGCGCTGCCGGACGACCCGGCCCCCGACGACGGCGAGTCGGCGCAGGCGCGTGCCGCGGCAGGTCGAGGAACGCTGCTGGCCGAGCTGGTCAGCGAGGGCGGGCGCTGAGAGCGACCGGCTCGACGGCCTACGACGCGATCGGCTCGAACAGCTCGACGCAGTTGCCGGACGGGTCGTCGACCAGGACCTGCCGCCCGGCCACGCCGGTGACGGGCTCGCTGCGCACGGGGACGCCGGCGGCCCGCAGCGAGGCGACGCGCGCATCGAGGTCGTCGACCTCGATCACGATGCGGTTCCAGCCGCCGGGCTCCGGCACCCGGCCGTCTGGGAGCGCCTGTCCCCCGCCTCCTCGGCCCCCGGGGGCGCTGAGCAGCAGCCGCAGCCCGGGGCGGACGAGGATCGCGAACGGGGGCGCCGGACGCAGCTCCACCGCGAAGTCCAGCGACCCGGTGTAGAACGCGATCGCCGCGTCGACGTCATCGACGATGTAGCGCACCGTGGCGTTCGTCATCGCCCGACCTCCTCGCTCGACGGTTGCCGTCGAGTATGTCAGCCGGCGCTCGTGGGAATCCGCGGCGGACTGAGCCGGCCGAGGCTGGGCGGCTACGCCGCGAGCTTGCGGCAGATCTCGGCCAGCGAGCGCTTCTCGTGCTCGTCGAGGACGCTGAAGGCGGCCGAGACGCGCTCGGTGTGCTCGGGGAAGAGGCGGTCGACCACCTCGCGGCCGCGCGGCGTGAGCAGCACCGAGGCCGCGCGCCGGTCGTGCGGCAGGCGGCGGCGCAGGACGAGGCCGCGGGCTTCGAGCGTCGTCACGACCTCGGTCGCGTTCGCCTTCGAGGTCCGCAGCCGCGTGCGCAGCGCGCGCAGCTCCAGCTCGCCGCCGGCGGTCGTGAGCACGACGAGCACCGAGAACCCGGTGGCCGAGATCCCCTCCCGCTCGAGGTCGGCGGACAGCCGGCGCCGCACCTGAGCCTCGGCGCGGATCAACGACTCCAGCGCACGGTGGGCCAGCGGGTCGCCGGGGACGAGACTCATCGCGCGCGAGACCGTACTTCGCCTCGCGGACGACTCGCGCGGGTGGTTCGGCGATCGGCCGCGCGACCGCGACGGGGCGCCGATGCCCGCTCCACGCTCGGCTCGCACGTCGGCTGCGGGCCGGGACCGCGCTGAACGGCGGGCATCGAAGGGGACATGCGCGGATCCGCCGCCTCGGCGCGGACGACTCGCGCATTGCGCCGCACAGGTCGGCAGGCGCGACACGTCGGCACGCAGTACACGTCTCGCGCATTCCGCCGGAGGGGTCGGAACAACGCGCGACACGTCGGCACG
>CAYRCB010000017.1:48078-139582 GCA_964422645.1 uncultured Solirubrobacteraceae bacterium
CAGTACACGTCTCGCGCCTTCCGCCGGAGGGATCGGAACAACGCGCGACACGTCGGCACGCAGTACACGTCTCGCGCCTTCCGCCGGAGGGATCGGAACAACGCGCGACACGTCGACGCGAGGCAAACGTCTCGCGCCTTCCGCCGGAGGGATCGGAACAACGCGCGACACGTCGGCGGGAGCGACCGCGCCGGACCCGCCGCACCGGCCGCACACCGCCTTCGATGCCCGCCGTTCAGCCCGCGCCCGCCCGACGACCGACGTGCGAGCCGAGCGTGGAGCGGCAGACGCGCGACGCCAAACGCCGCGCTCCGAAGGCCTAACGCCCGACGCCCGACGCCAAGCGCGGGACGCGAACGCGGAACGCCGCGCTCTGAACGCCGAACGCCGCGCTCCGAACGCCCGCGCGAGCAGCCGCGCTACAGCGCCTCGGCGAGCCCGTCCAGGCCGGCGTCCACGACCGGCGCAGGACGTCCGGCGAGCCGGTCGAGCAGGCGGTCGCGCGCCGCCAGCGGCTGGTCGCCCAACCGCACCACCGTCGAGGCTCCCGTGTCGGGCAGCGCGCCGCGGAAGTCGAGCACCTCGACGCCGGGGGCGCTCCGGCGCGCGGCGTAGACGAGCCGGCCCAGCGTGTCGAGCGATGCGCGGCGGCCGGCAAGGACCATCGCGACCGGGCGCAAGGCGCGCATCGCGCGGGCGATCCGGTCGTGGTCGAGGTCGACGCTCAGGGTCAGGGTCCGCACCCCGCTGCGACGCACGGCGAGCTCGAGCGCCTGGATGTGGAGGGCGTCGAGGTCGAGCTGGCCCGAGCCGTCGAAGATCAGCACGCCATCCTCGCGGTGGGCGGGCGGCGCGAGCCGCTGGTGCGCGGCCAGCCAGCCCGTCGCATAGCGCCAGGCGAAGCTCAGCTCCGCCGACGGGGCCGCCGCCTCGTCGTCGCCCAGCTCGGCGACCGCCACGAGCAGGACCTCCTCCACGGTGCGCTCGACCGAGCGCACCGCGAGGCTCTCCTCGAGCAGCCGGTCGGCCTGGCCCTCGTCGAAGCCCCGGAACGCGGCGCTCAGGCGTGCCGGCGACGCCGGCCCCTCGCCGCGCTGCTGCGCGATCGAGATCGCCGAGGAGATGTTGTGCGTCTCGGCGAAGGCCTGCCGCAGCGCCTCGATCTCGGCCAGGTCGAACTGCCGATGGCCGCCTTGGGTGCGCCGCGGGCGCGGGTAGCCGAACCGGCGCTCCCACGAGCGCAGGGTGTTCGGGCTCACGCCGAGCATGGCCGCGGCGGCGTTGGTGCGCACGACGCTCACGCGAGAGTTGTCGAGCTTTGCGCAGGTTCACGCAACTCGCGCAACACCCCCTGCACCCTGCAAGGCGCGTTGCGCGCGCAGGAGCGGCGACGGCGACGCCGACGAGTGGGGTTCGCCTACGCGGTCGGAACCCGCCCGCCGTGCTGCTCCAGCGACGCGATGAACGCATCGATCTGCTCGCGGCTGAAGCGTCGTTGCCCGCCGGGCGTGCGGTAGCCGGGCAGCGCGCCGCTGTCGGACCAGCGGCGCACCGTGGACACCGACACGCCGAGGGCACGCGCGGCCTGGGAGGCGGTGAGGCCCAGGCCGATGGGGGAAGCCGTCTGGTTCATGGCCGCATTCATCGCGGCCGCCCGCCCACCCCGCGACGGATCGCGCGTCTTTGCGCAGCTTTGAGGGCCGCGACGCGCAGGTTCGGGGAGCGATGCGATGTCCGTTTCGGCCAAGACGTCGCCGCCCGCGTGCGCGATCCTGCGCCCATGGAGCAGCGAATCAGCCTCATCACGCTCGGCGTCGCGGACCTGCCGCGCGCCCGCGCCTTCTACGAGGCGCTCGGCTGGAGCGGCGCGCGCCAGCCCGACGACGAGGTCGCGTTCTTCCAGGCCGGCGGCATGGTCTTCGGGCTGTGGACGGCGCTGGAGGGCCGCGGCGGCGGGCCGGGGGTCGAGCTGGCGCACAACGTCCGCTCGCCCGCGGAGGTCGACGCGGTCCTCGAGGAGGCACACGCCGCGGGCGGCAAGATCCTGCGGCCGGGTGCGCCGACCGAGTGGGGCGGCTACGCGGGCGCCTTCGCCGACCCGGACGGCACCGTGTGGGAGATCGCCCACAACCCGGCATGGACGATCGCCGACGACGGCAGCATCACCCTGTCCTGACCGCGCCGACCACCAGCCAGCGGCGCCCCGCGAAGCGCCACGCCGCGGTCGCCAGGCGCACCGCCATGAGCGCCAGCAGCGCCCACCAGAGCCCCACGAGGGTCGATGCGACCAGCGCCAGCGGCAGGTAGACCACCAGCGCGGCGACCATCGCCCACGCCAGGAAGCGCGTGTCGCCCGCGCCGATGAGGATCCCGTCCAGCGCGAAGATCACGCCCGCGGCGGGCTGCATGAGCGCGAACAGCGGCCACATCGCATGCGCCTGGTCGAGCACGGCCGGATCGGAGGTGAACGCGCGCGGGATGAGGTCGACCCCCGCCATCAGCACCGCGGCGAACGCCCCGCCGACGACGAGCGACCACCCGATCATCCGCCGCGACGCCGCCACCGCCTCGTCGGCCCGCCCGGCGCCCAGCGCGCGCCCGACGAGGATCTGCCCGGCGATCGCGATCGCGTCGAGCACGAGCGCGAGGAAGAGGAAGAGCTGAAACGCGATGTTGTGCGCCGCGATCTGCGCCGTGCCCATCCGTGCGGCGAGCGCGCTGCCGAGCGTGAACGCGCCGAGCAGCGCGACCGAGCGGATCGTCAGGTCACCGCCCATCCGCACCAGCGGCCGCATCCGCGCCCACGACGGCCGCCGCGAGTCGGCCTGCGCGGCGAGCATCCGCCGCGCGAACGCCGCCCCCATGAGCGCCTGCGCGATCACGGTCCCCCACGCCGACCCGGTCAGCCCCCAGTCGAAGCCGTAGACGAAGAGCACCTCGAGCACGACGTTCAGCGCGTTGGCGATCACGAGGATCACCAGCGGCGAGCGCAGGTCCGACACGCCGCGCAGGTAGCCCTCGCCGGCCAGCGCGATGAGCATGAACGGCATCCCGAGCGCGGCGATGCGCACGTAGCCGACGGTCAGGTCGGCGACCTCGCCGTGCCCGCCGAGCAGCTCGATCGCCGGACGCGCGACGACGATCACGACGAGCGCCGCGAGCACGCCCGTGGCCAGCGCGAGCCACAGCGCCTGGGCCGCCAGCCCCCCGGCCTCGCGCTCGCGGCCGGCACCGTGCAGCCGGCTGACCTGCGCGGTCGTCCCGTAGGACAGGAAGTCCGAGAGGTCGATCAGCGTCGTGACGAGCGCCCCGGCCAGCGCGAGCGCGGCGAGCTGCGGCGTGCCGAGATGGCCGACGATCGCGGTGTCGGCGAGGACGTACATCGGCCCGGCGGCAAGCGCGCCCAGCGCCGGCAGCGCCAGGCGTCCGATCTCGCGGTCGTAGGGGCTGCGCAGCACCCGCGGAACTCTAGGATCGGAGCGTGCGAGCCCCGATGAAGCTGCGGCTCTACCACCACCCCGACGGGGCCCGCGTCGCCTACCGGGAGGCCGGCACCGGACCCGGGCTGGCGATCCTCCACTCGGCGATGCTCTCGCACCGCGAGTTCGAGCCGATCGTCGAGGACCTCGCCGTCCGCTACCGCGTCGTGCTGCCGGACCTGCCGCTGCACGGCGACTCCGAGGACCGTCCGCGCCACCCTTACACGCTGGAGTGGCTCACCGAGGTCATCGCCGGCTTCGTGCGCGACACCTGCGGCGCGCGCCCGCTCGTCGCCGGCCACGAGCTCGGCGCCGAGCTGCTGCTGCGCGGCGTCGCCGAGGGCCGCATCACGCCGGCCCGGCTCGTCCTCATGCCCAGCGCGCTGCACCGCTGCGCGCCGCAGCGCCGCGCGTGGCGGATGGCCGCCCGCGTCGGCGCCGTCCCGGTGCTCGACCGCGCGGTCGCCCACGGCACGAAGCTCGTCCTGCGCCCCGAGGTCGGCGTCCGCCTCACGGCCCAGCGCAACCCGGCCGCCCGCGACCTCATGCGCCATGCGGTCGCCGACGCCGGCGGCAACGCCAACCTCGCCCGCTCGTGGGCGAAGTTCGCCCGCTGCTGGCCGCCGCGCGGCGCCCGGCGCGAGGTCCTCGACGAGCTCTCAGCGGTGGCCTGCCCGACGCTGCTGCTGTGGGCCGACGAGGACCCCCGCCATCCGCTGGAGACCGCCGAGGAGGCGCTCGACCTCCTGCACGACGGCCAGCTGCGGATCCTGCCCGGCACCGGCTTCCTCATGGCCTACGACGACCCGGTCGGCGTCGCCCGCGAGCTGGCCGCGTTCCTCGGCTGATCGGGGCCGAACGGAACGGTCTAACGTGCAAAGCACCATGAGCACGACCGAGCAGAGCCTCTGGGGCGGCGAGACCGCCAAGGCGATCGAGAACTTCCCCGTCTCCGGCGAGCGCGTCCCCGTCGCCGTGATCCACTGGCTGGGCGCGATCAAGGCGGCCGCCGCGCGCGTCAACGCCGAGCTGGGCAACCTGGACGCCGACGTCGCCGGCCGCATCGCCGACGCGGGCGACCGCATCGCCGCGGGCGAGTTCGACGACCAGTTCCCGATCGACGTGTTCCAGACCGGCTCGGGCACGTCCTCGAACATGAACGCCAACGAGGTCATCGCGAACCTCGCGGGCGACGGCGCCCACGCCAACGACCACGTGAACATGGGCCAGTCGTCCAACGACGTCTTCCCCAGCGCCGTGCACCTCGCCGCGCTCGACCAGGCGACCAACGCGCTGCTGCCGGCGCTGGAGCGCCTCGAGAGCGCGCTGCAGGTCAAGGCCGATGCGTTCGCCGATGTCGTCAAGGCCGGCCGCACCCACCTCATGGACGCCGTCCCGGTCACGCTCGGCCAGGAGTTCTCCGGCTACGCCGCCCAGATCCGCCTCGGCGCCCGCCGCGTGCGCAACGCGCTGCCCCAGGTCGCCCAGATCCCGCTCGGCGGCACCGCGACCGGCACCGGGCTCAACACGCACCCGAAGTTCGCCGAGCTCGTGCGCGCACAGCTGTCGCAGAAGAGCGGCCTGGACATCCGCGGCCCGGAGGATCCCTTCGAGGCGCAGGGCAACCGCGACGCGCTCGTCGAGCTGTCGGGCGCGCTGAAGGTCGTCGCCGTCTCGCTGACGAAGATCGCCAACGACCTCGCGCTCATGGGCTCGGGCCCGCGCGCCGGCATCGGCGAGCTGTTCCTGCCCGAGCTGCAGAAGGGCTCGTCGATCATGCCGGGCAAGGTCAACCCCGTGCTGCCCGAGGTCGTGCTCCAGGTCAGCGCGCAGGTGATCGGCAACGACACCGCGATCACGATCGGCGGCATGCAGGGCCAGTTCGAGCTCAACGTGCGCATCCCGTTGATGGCGCGCAACCTGCTCGGCTCGATCCACCTGCTGTCGACGACGTCGCGGCTGTTCGCCGAGAAGTGCATCGACGGGATCGAGGCCAACCTCGAGGGCACGACCCGCTCGGCCGAGTCGACGCTCGCCGCGGCGACCGCGCTGAACCCGCACATCGGCTACGACCGCGCCGGCGCGATCGTCAAGGAGGCGGCGCAGTCGGGCCGCATGCTCCGCGACGTGGCGCTCGAGCACGGCGTGGACGAGGCGACCTACGAGAAGGCCATGGACCTGCGCAAGATGGCGCGCGGGTCGGCCGCGCACCCAGACGCCTGACGCCCGGAGCGCCGCGCTGCGCCTCCTGATCCTCCAGCACGACGCCGACGCGCCGGCCGGCCTGCTCGCCGAGTGGGCGGCCGAGCGCGGCTTCGTGCTGGAGGTGGCGCACGTGGATCGCGGCGAGGAGCCGGCGATCGACGGGTTCGATCGCCTGGTCTCGCTCGGCTCCGAGGAGGCGGCCGACGACGAGACGGTGCCCTGGCAGGCGGCCGAGCGGCGCCTGCTGCGCGCCGCGGCGGACGCGGACGTGCCGATCCTCGGCATCTGCTTCGGCGGCCAGTCGCTGGCGGTCGCGCTCGGCGGCGGCGTGCGCCGCGCCGCGCAGCCCGAGATCGGGTGGCACACGATCGGCAGTCGCGCGCCCGAGCTGGTCGACGACGGCCCGTGGCTGGAGTGGCACCGCGACGAGATCCTCCCGCCCGCGGGCGCCGAGATCCTCGCGGCCAACGGCACCGGCGTGCAGGCGTGGCGGCTGGGCCGCCACGTCGGCCTCCAGTTCCACCCCGAGGCCGATGCGCGGATCGTGGGCGCGTGGATCGCGACGGCGCGCGAGGACGCCCCGGCCCCGGACGGCCTGGCCGAGGAGACCGCCCGCCATGCCGCCGCGGCACGCACCCGAGCGTTCGTGCTCTTCGACGCGCTGCTGGACGCCTGACGCCGCGAGGTTGGCGGATTCGCCCCGCTGAGCGGGGCGGATGCGCCAACCTACTCGCCCGGGTGGCGCGGCAGCGGCCGCGCCGGCGGGACGGCGATCTCCACCGCGACGCCGAACTCCCACAGCTCGGTCGCGTCCCAGACTTGGCGGCCCTGGCCCTCGCGGCGGCGGGCGCGCCGGCGCGCCGGCACGTGGCGCCAGGTGACGCGGCGCACGCGCTCGTCGTCGTCAATGCACACCTCGCCGAACGCGTCGAGCTGGCCCTTGGGCAGCTCGAGGAGCGCGCCGAGCGCCGCCAGCTCGAGCAGGAACCCGAACCGGCGGCAACGCGCGCCGCGCACGTCCGCGGCTTCGTCACGAGCGTCGGCGCGGTCGGCGAACCGCAGCGCGTCGACGATCCAGAGCGGGTCCGACGGATGGCGGCGGTCGTCGCGCCGAACGTCCTCGGCGTGGCTGTGCCAGGCGCCGGCCGCCCGGACGTAGACGGTGCGCCCCACCAGCCGCTGCTCGGTCACCTCCGTCCCGGCCGGCGAGACCACGATCTGCTCGAACGCGGTGCGCGGCCGGGCCAGATCGGCGACGCCGACGTCGGTCTGGACGACGACCGGCTCGCGCAGCTCGGGCGCGACGATGAACCGCTGGCGCTCGAAGCGGGCCGACCCGAGCGCCAGCGTGCCCCGTGCGGCGGCCGCGACGGCCTGGGCGGGGCCGGGCATCGTCACACGTTCATCGCCACGTACTTGGTCTCGAGGTACTCGTCGAGGCCCTCGGGGCCGCCCTCGCGCCCGAAGCCGGACGCCTTGACCCCGCCGAACGGCGCGCCGGCGTTGGAGACCATGCCCTGGTTGAGGCCGATCATGCCGGTGTCGAGCGCCTCGATCACCCGGAACGAGCGCTGGAGGTCGCGGGTGAAGACGTACGCGACGAGGCCGTACTCGGTCGCGTTGGCGGCCGCGATCGCCTCCTCCTCGGTCGCGAAGGAGATGATCGGCGCGACCGGGCCGAAGATCTCCTCGCCCAGCACCTGCGCGTCGGAGCTGATCTCGGTCAGCACCGTCGGCTCGAAGAAGTAGCCGGCGCCGTCGACGCGCTTGCCCCCGCACAGCACCTTCGCGCCCTTGCCGACCGCGTCGTCGACGAGCTCGGCGACCTTCGTGCGCTGCGCCTCGTCGATGAGCGGCCCCATCCGCACGTCCTCCTCGGTCCCGCGCCCGACCTTGAACGCGGCGATCCGCGACGCCAGCCGGTCGGCGAACGCCGCCGCGACCGACTCGTGGACGTGGAAGCGGTTGGCGCTCGTGCACGCCTCGCCGCCGTTGCGCATCTTGGCGATCAGCGCGCCCTCGACCGCCGCGTCCAGGTCGGCGTCCTCGAAGACGAGGAACGGGGCGTTGCCGCCCAGCTCCATCGAGACCTTCAGCACCTGCTGCGCCGACTGCTCGATGAGCTTGCGCCCGACCTCGGTCGAGCCGGTGAACGAGAGCTTGCGCAGCCGCGGATCGCGGATCAGCGGCTCCATGATCGAGCCCGACGACTTCGACGTGACGACGTTCAGCACGCCCTCGGGCAGCCCCGCCTCGCGCAGGATCTCGGCCAGCGCCAGCATCGACAGCGGCGTCTGCTTGGCCGGCTTGACGACCATCGAGCAGCCCGCCGCGATCGCCGGGCCGATCTTGCGCGTCCCCATCGCCAGCGGGAAGTTCCACGGCGTGATGAACAGGCACGGGCCGACCGGCTGCTGCATCGTCAGGACCCGCCCGGTCCCCGCCTCGTTGACCGTGAAGCGACCGTTGATGCGCACCGCCTCCTCCGCGTACCAGCGGAAGAAGTTGGCCGCGTAGACGACCTCGGCCTTCGACTCGGCCACCGGCTTGCCCATCTCCAGCGTCATCAGCAGCGCCAGCTCGTCGGCGCGCTCGACGATCGCGTCGTAGGCACGGCGCAGGATGTCGCCACGCTCGCGCGGAGCGACGTGGCGGAAGGTCTTGAACGCCGCGTCGGCGGCCGCCAGCGCCGCCTTGGCGTCGTCGATCGTGGCGTCGGCGATCTCACAGAGGACCTCGCCGGTCGCCGGGTCCTCGACCGGCAGCGTCCCACCGCCGGTGGCGTCGCGCCAGGCGCCGCCGATGAAGAGCTGCTTGGGGACAGCGTCGAGGACCGACTGCTCGGACTGCGTTGCCGTTGCGGCCATCAGGTCAGGTCACCACCGTTTCGGTTCCCAGCTCCTCGGAGATCGCCACGTCGATCGAGTAGTCGATCGGCACCACGATCACCGAGGGCGCGTCGAGGGTGAGGGCGTGGCGGAGCTTACGCCCGAAGTCGTCGGCCGTCTCGCAGCGCCACGCGGGCAGGCCGAACGCGTCGGCGAGCTTGACGAAGTCGGGGTTGGCGAAGTCGGTGCCGAAGTGGCGTCCGAACTTCTTGTCCTGCTTCCAGACGATCGAGCCGAACTGGCGGTTCTCCCAGACGACGTTGACCACCGGCGTGCGCAGCCGGGTGGCCGTCTCGAGCTCCTGGACGTTCATGAGCACGCCGCCGTCGCCGTTGACCGTGACGACCTTGCGCTCGGGGTGGACGAGCTTGGCGGCGATGCCGCACGGGATCGCGAAGCCCATGCCGGCCAGCCCGTTGGCGATGAGCACCGTGTTGGGCTCGTGGGCGGGGAACATCCGTCCGATCCACAGCTTGTGGAGGCCGACGTCGGAGACCAGGATGTCGTGGCGGCCCAGCGCCTGGCGCAGCTCCCACAGGACGCGCGGCGGCTGCATCGGGAAGTGGTCGTCGTCCTTGGCCGCCTCGAAGCGGCCGAGGACGACCTCGCGCAAGCGCGTGGACCCGGGGCGGGTGGGACCGAATCGCACGTGCCGGCACTCCTCGGCCAGCCGGCTGAGGACGTGGTAGATGTCGCCGACGAGCTCGACCTCGGGCGTGAAGGAGTCGTCGATCTCGGCCTGCTCGGAGTCGATCACCACGATCCGCTTGTCGCGGCGCGGGTTCCAGTGCTTGGGCGCGTGCTCGACGAGGTCGTAGCCGACGGCGATCACCACGTCGGCGTCCTCGAAGCCGGCCATCGCGTAGTCGCGCGACTGCAGGCCGACCGTGCCCAGCGCGCGGGGATCGGTGTAGTCGAGGACGCCCTTGCCCATGAACGTCTCGGCCACCGGGATGCCGGTCGCCCGGGCGAACTCGCGCAGCGCCGGCGCCGCGCCGCCGCGGACGACGCCGTTGCCCGCGAGAACGACCGGGCTCAGCGCGGAGCGGATCGTGTCGGCCGCCTTGAGCAGCTCGCGCGCGCCCGGCTCGGGCAGCACGGGCCGCCGGCGCGGCAGCGGCGTGGCGTCGACCTCCTGGGCCATGACGTCCTCGGGCAGCTCGAGGTGCGTGGCGCCCGGCTTCTCGGACTCGGCGACCTTGAACGCCTTGCGCACCACCTCGGGGACGATCTCCGGCGCGGTCACGCGCGCGTTCCACTTCGTGATCGGGCGCATCATCTCGACGACGTCGAGGTACTGGTGCGACTCCTTGTGCATGCGCTCGAGGTCGCCCTGCCCGGTGAGGGCGACGAGCGGCGCGCGATCGAGGAACGCGTCGGCCACCGCGGTGACGAGGTTGGTGGCACCGGGGCCGAGCGTGCCGAGGCAGACGCCGGCGCGGCCGGTCAGCCTCCCGACCATGTCCGCCATGTAGGCGCCGCCCTGCTCGTGTCGAACAGGGACGAACGTGATCGACGAGTCGGCCAGGGAGGCGTTGAGGTCCAGGGTCTCCTCGCCCGGGATGCCGAAGACGTAGCGGACGCCTTCGGCCTCGAGGCACTCGACGAAGACGTCCGACGCACGCCGTCCGCTCACGCCACGACCCTACCCAACCGACCGAAACTCCTCACCGCGTCCCGAGTTCGAACGTCTCAGATGCGCCGATCCACGATCGCCCCCACCGCCGCGCTCGCCGTCACGGCCGCCGCAGCAGCCCTTCCGGCGTCCGCGCCGGCCGCGTCGACGCTGACGATCCGGGGCGCCGGCTTCGGCCACGGCGTGGGCATGAGCCAGTACGGCGCGGCGGGGTTCGCCAAGCAGGGGTGGGACCACGCACGGATCCTCGGCCACTACTTCACCGGCACCGAGCTGGGCCGGGCACCGTCGGACACCGTGGTCCGCGTGCTCCTGGCCTCGCCGCGCACCGCGCAGTTCAGCGGCGTGACGAACGCCGGGACCAAGCAGCTCGATCCCGGCAAGACGTACGGCGCGCGAGCCGCGGCGGGCGGCCGAGTCTCGCTGCTGGACGCGCGCGGGCGCCGGCTGGCCACGTTCGCCGCGCCCCTGCGGGTCACCAACCGCGACGACGGGCCCGTCAAGCTCGTGGGCACCGCGGCCAACGGCGTGCCCAACGGCACCTACCGCGGCTGGCTCGAGCTCCGTCCGGGCTCGATGGGCGAGGTGCTGGCGATCAACGCGGTCGGCCTGGAGCAGTACGTCGCCGGCGTCGTGGCCAACGAGGCGATCCCGTCGTGGCCCGACGAGGCGCTGCAGGCCCAAGCGGTCGCCGCGCGCACGTACGCGATCACCACGAGCCGCAGCGGCGAGAACGGGTGGGACCAGTACCCGGACACGCGCTCGCAGGTGTACCGCGGCGTGATCAGCGAGCACCCCAACACGAACAAGGCGGTCAACGCGACCGCCGGCCAGGTCGTCACCTACGACGGCGAGCCGATCACGACGTACTTCTTCTCGACCTCCGGGGGACGCACCGAGAACGTCGAGAACGCGTGGCCGGGCGCGAGCCCGAAGCCCTACCTCGTCTCGGTCGACGACCCCTACGACGACCTCTCGCCCTACCACCGTTGGGGCCCGATCAGGATGCCGCTGGCGACTGCGCAGGCCAAGCTCGGCTCGCTGGTCAAGGGCCGCCTCAAGGGGATCACGGTCACGCAGCGGGGCGTCTCGCCGCGGATCGTCAAGGCGGTGGTGGTCGGCAGCGCTGGGCGCACGACGGTCTCCGGCGACCAGCTGAAGGCGCGCTTCGCGCTGCGCGACACCTGGATGACGTTCAACTCCGCGACGGCCGAGGTCGAGACGCCCGAGGACGCGCCGACGACCACGGCCGCGCCCGCCAAGCGCGGGGGGAGCGGCTCGCCGGCCGGCGGCGCCACCGCCGCGCGACTCACCCGACCGCGGGTGACGGGCTCCGCGTTCCCGGCCAAGCCCGGCACGCGCGTCGTGCTGCAGCGCCGGGCCGACGACCGCTGGGCGCGGGTCGGCGAGACGCGCCTGGGCACGACCCGCCGCTACAAGATCGGGCTGCCCGGGCCGGGCCGCTACCGCATCGTCGTCGGCGACGCGCCGGGACCGATCGTGCGGCTGCGATAGCTACCCGCGTCCGCCGCCCCGCCGGGTCCGCGCGACCGCCTCGGCGGCGAGCGGCTCCGACCACGCGGCCGGCGGCACGGTCTCCACGACGAGTGCCCGCGCCTGCTCCGGCCCCGGGTTGTCCCAGGCGCACGGCGTGCCGGGCGGGACGATGAGCGAGTCGCCCTCGTCGAGGACGATCTCGCCGCCGGCCTCGGCGTGCTCGACGACGTAGCGTAGGCGACCCGCGAGCACGAACGCGAAGGTCTCGCCGGGGCGCGCGTAGGCGCCGCCGCTGCCCTCGCCCGGCGGGACCGTGAGCAGCGAAGGCTCGATGCTGTGCCCGGGCAGCACGAGCTCCTCCCAGGTGACGCCACCGCCGAAGACGCCCTGGGCCCGCTCGTCGTGGCGGACCACCATCGGGTCGCGCGCGCGGAACGTCGCCAGCGCGCTCCACGGGACGAGGAACGCGTCGGCGATGCGGGAGACGAGCTGGGTGGACACCTCGCTCTCGCCACGCTCGATCGACGCGAGGTAGGAGGCCGAGACGCCGATGCGGGCCGCGGCCTCCTTCAGCGTGAGCTCGCGCGCGCGCCGCGCCCGGCGGATCCGCTCGCCGTTCCACTGAGACGTGCTCGGGTTCACGGCGCCCTGCCCCGCGAGCGCGGTGCGGATCGCGGCCGGGTTCCAGCCGTGGCGGCGGCGCAGCTCGGCGACCTGCTTGGCCCGGGCGACGTGGTCGGGGTTGTAGAGCCGCTGGCCGCCGGGGCTGCGGTCGGGCAGGACGAGGCCCTGCGCCTCCCAGACGCGCAGCGTCTGCGCGCTGACGCCGGCCTCGGCGGCGACCTCGCCGATCGTGAGGAACGTCTGGCCATCGCGCACCACCATCGGACGCGAGTCTACGTGCGGTTCGTGCGCGGACGTTGACACAACTTACAATTCCTTTGTAAGTTGCTCGCCGCTTCGGGCATCGCCCGCCCCCGAGGAGAGGCACGCAGCCATGCAGAGCACGACCATCGAGCTCCACTCGATCGACCACATCCCGCGCGACGAGCGCCATGGCAAGGCCCGGCAGCAGGCGCCGTTCTGGTTCACCGCGAGCTTCGTGATCACCACGGCGGTCGTCGGGTTCGTCGGCCCGGCCCAGGGACTGGGCTTCTGGTGGGCCGCGCTCGCCTCGACGCTGGGCGTGCTGTTCGGCACCTTCTTCATGGCGTTCCACGCCAACCAGGGGCCGACGATGGGCCTCCCGCAGATGATCCAGTCGCGCGCGCAGTTCGGCACGCGCGGCGCGCTCGTCCCACTGCTGGCCGTCGTGGGCATGTACGTCGGCCTGAGCGTCTTCGGGGTGATCGTCACGACCCAGGCGATCACGATGGTGCTGCCGGGCGGCAAGGAGCTCTGGTACCCCGTGGTCATCGTCGTCGCCTGCCTGGTGGCGATCGTCGGCTACGACCTGCTGCACCTCGCACTGCGCTGGCTGCCGCTCCTCGTCGTGCCGATCTGGGTGATCGTCACGATCCTCTCGCTGACCACGCTGGAGCCGCGCGCCGTGGCCGGCGACGCCGGTGGCTTCTCGGCGAGCCTGTTCCTCGCCCAGTTCGCCGTCGCCGCCGGCTACCAGCTCGGCTACGCCGTCTACGTCTCCGACTACTCGCGCTACCTGCCGGCGGACACGTCGCCGCGGGCGGTGATCGGCTGGACGTACCTCGGCTCGGCGCTGTCGGCGATCTGGCTGATGGTCCTCGGGGCGTTCATCGCCAGCTCCATGGAGGTCGCTGACCCGCTGCCGGCGATGCAGCAGATCGGCGACGAGCTCTTCGCCGGGTTCGGCACGTTCGCGGTCGTCGCCTCGATCGTCCCGTCGGCGCTGGCGATCACCGGCATCAACGCCTACGGCTCGATGCTCGCGGGCATCTCGATCGTCGAGGGGTTCCGGCCGGTGCAGCCCAGCCGGCGCGTGCGCCTGATCGGGGTGGCGGCGTTCGCCGTCGTGGTCGTCGGGATCGCCCTGTTCATGCCGGCCAGCTTCGTCACGAGCTTCTCGAGCTTCATCACGCTGACGCTCTACCTGCTCGTGCCCTGGACCGCGGTCAACCTCGTCGACTACTACCGCGTGCGCCGCGGGCACTACGCGATCACCGAGATCTTCGATCCCAACGGGATCTATGGCCGCTGGGGCTGGCAGGGGCTGAGCGCCTACCTGATCGGCTTCGCGGCGATGGTGCCGTTCATGTCGACGTCGTTCTTCACCGGGCCGGCGGTCGACCGGGTCGGCGGTGCCGACATCGCGTTCGCCGTGGGCCTGCTCGTCGCCGGGGTCCTCTACCTCGTGCTCATGCGCGGCTTCGATCCGGCCAGCGAGGCCGCGGCGATCGAGCGCAGCGCGCAGCTGCTGCACGAGCCGCCGGCGGTGGATCCGCTCGCGGCGGGCGAGGCCGAGCGGACGGGCGCCGTCGACGCGACGATCGCGGGCGCGGAGCCGGCGTGACCGCATCCGGCGAGACGGAGGCCGTCGGCGTGCCCGCGCCAGGGCACGACGCCGAAGCACCCGGCGCCACGAGCGCGGCCGCCGAGGCGATCACCCTCGACGGCCCCGCCGGACGGCTTGCGGTCGCCGTGCACGGCACGCTCCGCGCCGACGCGGAGCCCATCCTCTTCGTGCACCCCGCCAACCTGCGCGGCGCGTGCTGGAGCGACCTGGCGGCGCGGCTCGCGGACGAGCGGGCGTGCGTCGCGCCGGACCTGCGCGGCCACGGCGAGTCCGAACGTCGCGGACCGATGAGCGTGGCCGACTGGGCCGACGACTGCTGGGCGGTCGTGCAGGCGCTCGACCTCGACCGGGTGCACCTCGTCGGCGGATCGGTCGGCGGCGCGATCGTCGTCGCGCTGGCCGCGCGCCTTCCCGACCGGGTCGTCACCGTGACCACGCTCGGCGGGGCGTTCCTGCCGGCGCCCGAGGCCGACGCACCGCTGCTGGACGCGATCGACGTCCACGGCGTGGCGTCCGCGCTGCGCGACGCGACGGTCGAGGCGCTCGCGCCGGGCGTGCCGACCGCGCTGGCCGCCCGCGTCGAGGCCGACGTCAGCCGCAACGACGCCGCGACCGTCCGCGCGATCTGGCGCGCCGCGAACGCGACCGATGCGCGCCCGCTCGTCGCCGCGCTGCGCGCCCCGTGCCTGGCCGTCGTCGGCGAGCACGACCGCACCTGCCCGCCGGACGAGTCCGCCTGGCTGGCCGCGGCGACCGGCGGGGAGCTGCGCGTCCTGCCGGGCGTCGGCCATCTCCCGATGTACGAAGCCCCCGAGGCGGTCGCCGCGCTGCTGGCGACCCATGCCATGACACCAAGGAGCACCGACCCATGACCCCGACGACCTCCGCGGAGCGCCACGCGCCGGCCGCGGACCTCGACGAGATCCTGCGCCTGCACCGCGAGTGGTGGGAGTCCAACCTCGACTGGGACATCCCGCGGATGGCCGCCGTCTTCCCGGAGCCCGGCGACGAGTACCTCATGTTCAACTTCAACGGCCACCCGTACTTCGGGATGGGCGAGAAGGTCGCGCTGTGGGAGTGGTACCGCGACAAGGTCGACCAGGACTTCGACCTCGACGTTCGCGTCATGCGGGTCGAGGTGCGCGGCGACACCGCCTGGCTGGCCTGCGAGGTCCACCTGCCGTTCGCCCAGCGCGACGGCCAGCCGTACACGATCGACAGCGTCGACACCCCGTGGATCCGGGCGACCGAGATCTACCACCGCGACCGCGGCGACGGCACGCCCGCGTGGCGGATGTGGCACACGCACATCAGCGCGCTGCCCGATCCCGACGAGACGCGCCCCGGGTTCGCCGACAGCACGAACACCCGGGGCCTCGGCTGGGTGCCGTGGGAGCCGCTGCCCGTCCGCGATGCCTGATCGGGCGATGACGCACCCGCCACGCCTGGGCCTCGTGCTCGGCAGCTCCCAGCCGCCGGACAAGCTGCTCGCCGCCGCCAGGGCCGCCGAGGAGGCCGGCTTCGACGAGCTGTGGGTCGGCGAGGACTACTTCTTCACCGGCGCGATCGCCGCCGCGGCTGCGCTGCTCGCGCGCACCGAGCTGCCGGTGGGGATCGGGATCGCGCCGGCGGTCACGCGCCATCCGGCGCTGCTGGCGATGGAGCTGGCGACGCTCGCGGGGATGTTCCCGGGGCGCGTCCACCCCGGCGTCGGCGCCGGGGTGCCGGATTGGCTGGACCAGATGGCGCTGCGGCCGCGGTCCCCGCTGGGCTCCGTGCGCCACACGCTGCGGGCGGTCCGGGCGCTGCTGGACGGGGAGACGCTCGACGTCGAGCACGAGACGTTCGCGGCGCGGGCGGTCGCGCTGCACCATCCGCCCGCGGTCGCGCCGCCGCTGTACGCCGGCGTGAGCGGACCGAAGGCGCTGGCGATGGCCGGCGCCGAGGCGGACGGCACGGTGCTGTCGGTCCTTGCCGGCGAGCCGTACGTGCGCTGGGCGCGCGAGCGGCTGGCCGAGGGCGGGGCCGGCGACGACCATCGGGTGGTGCTGTTCGCGCTGTGCGCGGTCGACGACGACCCGACGGCCGCCCGCGAGCGGCTGCGCGAGCTGGTCGGCCTCTATCTCCTGACCGGGCCGCGCAACGCGCTCACCGAGGTCCAGGGCATCGCCGACGAGGCCGAGCGGCTGGCCGCCCTGGGCCTCGCGGAGGGAACCGCGCGGATCCCCGAGGACTGGATCGACCGCTTCGCGATCGCCGGCCCGGCCGACCAGTGCGCCGCGCGGGTGCAGTCGCTCGGCGCGGCGGGCGCCGACGTGGTCGCGCTCTGCTTCGCGCCGGAGGAGCCGGTCGAGCGCACGATGCCTGCGATCGCGGACGCGCTGGCGGTGGTCGCGTGACCTACTCCATCGTCGCGCGCGATCCCCGCACCGGCGAGCTCGGCGTCGCCGTCCAGTCGCACTTCTTCGGGGTGGGCCGGGTGGTCGGCTGGGCGCGACCCGGCGTCGGCGCGATCGCGACCCAGGCGTTCGCCGAGGTCGCCTACGGGCCCCGGGGGCTCGAGCTGATGGCCGGCGGCGCGTCGGCGCCCGAGGCGCTGGAGCGCCTGCTCGCCGAGGATCGCGCGAGCGCGACGCGGCAGCTCGGCTTCGTCGACGCCACCGGGCGCTGCGCGGCCCACACGGGCGACGCCTGCGCGCAGGCGGCCGGGCACGCGCTCGGTCACCAGGTCACGGCCCAGGGCAACATGCTCCTGCGCGCCGGCACCTGGTCGGCGATGCTGGACGCCTACGCCGCGGCGGAGGGCGACCTCGCCGACCGCCTGCTCGCGGCGCTCGACGCGGCCGAGGCGCTCGGCGGCGACGTGCGGGGCCGCCAATCGGCCTCGATCCTCGTGATCGCCGACGAGCCGCGCGACCGCTGGTGGGAGGCCACCCGGATCGACTGCCGTGTCGACGATCACCCCGATCCGCTGCCGGAGCTGCGGCGCCTGGTCGGCCTGAACCGCTTCTACGCGCGGATGCTCGAGCTGTTCAGCCAGGAAGGCGTGCTCGGCGGGCCGCTCGCGGCCGACCGCGCGACCATCGACGCGGCGCTCGACGATCTCGCGGCGGGGCGCGAGATCCTGGGGGCCGGCAACCAGGAGGCGACGTTCTGGCGCGGCGTCCTCCTGGCCCGGCTCGGCCGGACCGACGAGGCCGGCGAGCACTTCGACGTCGCGTTCGCCAGCCGCCCGGAGCTGTCCCTCTTCCTCTGCCGGATCGCGCCGGGCGTCTTCCCCGACGACCCGATCGGCGCCCTGGCGGCGATCGGGACGCGCGCTCAGCCGGCGTAGACCCGCGTCAGGGTCTCCGCGACGCAGACCGGCTTCTCGGTGCCCTCGGCCTCGAACGTGCACGTCGTGGTCATCTGGATGCCGCCGGGGACGTCCTCGACCGCGGTGAGATGGGCGCGCATGCGGACCCGCGACCCGACCTTGAGCGGCGCCGGGAAGCGGACCCGGTTGGCGCCGTAGTTCAACGCGAACGCGACGCCCTCGATCGTGTACATCGCGTACACGAAGCGCGGCACCAGCGTGAGCGTGAAGTAGCCGTGGGCGATCGTGCCGCCGAACGGCGTCTGGCGCGCTCGCTCGGGGTCGACGTGGATCCACTGGTGGTCGCCGGTGACCTCGGCGAAGCGGTCGATCGCGTCCTGGGTGACCTCGAGCCAGTCGCTGACGCCGAGCTCCTGGCCGACGCGGGCCTTGACGTCATCGATGCCGTTGAGCGTGAGCATGGCGGGATCCTGCCATGCGGCGACGCTCAGCCGGCGAGCGCCGCCCGCAGGTCGGCGACGAGATCGGCCGGCGACTCGATCCCGCAGGACAGCCGCACGAGGTCGGCGGGAACGGCCGCCGCCGAGCCCTCGACGGACTGGTGCGTCATCGCCTGCGGCACCTCGATCAGCGACTCGACGCCGCCCAGCGACTCCGCCAGCGTGAAGAGCCGCGTGCGCTGCGCGATGCCGACGGCGTCGGCGTGGCGGAACGACACCATGCCCGAGAACCCGGGCCAGCGCACGTCGCTCACGCCCGGCTCCTCGCGCAGCGCCGCGACGACCGCCCGCGCGCTCTCGGCGTGCGCGGCCATCCGCAGGTGCAGCGTCCGCAGGCCGCGGTGGACGAGGAAGCAGTCCAGCGGCGCCGGCACCGCGCCGACCGCGTTCTGCACGAAGCGCAGCCCGTCGACCAGCGCGTCGTCGCGCGCGATCGCCACACCGCCGACGACGTCGGAGTGGCCGCCGAGGTACTTCGTCGTCGAGTGGACGACGAGGTCGGCGCCCAGCTCCAGCGGCCGCTGGTTGACCGGGGTGGCGAACGTGTTGTCGACCGCCACGAGCGCGCCGCGGCGCCGCGCCACGACCGCCGCCACGTCCACGACGTTCAGCAGCGGGTTGGTCGGCGTCTCGACCCAGATCAGGCGCGTCTCGTCGGTCACCGCGCGGTCCAGGGCGTCGAGGTCGGTCTGGTCGACGAGGTCGTAGCGCAGGCCCCAGCGCGTCAGCACCTTGTCCACGAGCCGGTAGGTCCCGCCGTAGAGGTCGGCGGGCAGCACGACGTGGTCGCCGGCGGCGCAGACGTGGGTGAGCACCGCGTGCGCCGCGGCCAGGCCGCTGGCGAACGCGACCGCGCGGCCGCCCTCGAGCTCGCCCAGCGCGCGCTCGAGCGCGGCGCGCGTCGGATTGGCCGAGCGAGCGTAGTCGTAGTCCTCCACGAACTCGCCGACGCGGCGCTGCGCGTAGGTCGAGGTCTGGTGGATGGCCGGGATGACCGAGCCGTAGGACGGATCGGGGTCCAGGCCGGCGTGGACCGCCTTCGTCGCGAAGTCCATCAGCGGGCCAGCGCCTCGAGGAGATCCGCCCGGGAGACGATCCCGGCCGGCCGCCCGCCGTCGAGGACGAGCAGCGCCTGGCGCTCGCCGACGAGCAGCTCCACGGCGTCGGAGACCGGGTCGTCGGCGCCGACCGCGGTCAGCGGCGGCTCCATGACGTCGACGACCTGCGCGTCGAGCAGGCTCGCGTCGCTCACCGCGTGGGCGAGCAGCCCGCGCTCGGCGATCGAGCCGACGACCGCCTGGTCGTCGTGCGCGGAGACGACCGGCAGCTGCGAGACGCGGTGCTCGTGCAGCAGCGCGACCGCGTCGCGCACGCGCTGGTGGGCGTTGACCGTCACGAGCGGCGGCACGTCGGCGTCGATCGTGCGCCGGCGCAGCACCTCGCCGACCGTGTGGACGCCGGCCCGCTCCAGGAAGCCGTGCTCGGTCATCCAGGCGTCGTTGTAGACCTTGCTCAGGTACGAGCGGCCGCCGTCGGGCAGGATCACCGCGACCAGCGCCTTGGGGTCCTCGATCCCGCGCGCGACCTCGAGCGCCGCCCAGACCGCCATGCCGGCCGAGCCGCCGGCGAGGATGCCCTCGGTCATCGCCAGGCGGCGTGCGGTGAGGAACGCGTCGCGATCGCTGACCATGACGTAGCGGTCCACGACCGAGGGATCGAAGGTCGCGGGCCAGAAGTCCTCGCCGACGCCCTCGATGAGGTAGCCGCGCACGTCGGCCGGGGTGGGCGCCGTGTAGATCGACCCGGCCGGATCGGCGCCGACGATCTCGATCGCCGGGTTGCGCTCCTTGAGGTAGCGGGCGGTCCCGGTGATCGTGCCGCCCGTGCCGACACCGACGACGAGGTGGGTGATCGCCCCGCCGCTCTGCTCCCACAGCTCGGGCCCGGTCGACGCGTAGTGCGCTGCGGGGTTGGCGGCGTTGGCGTACTGGTTGGGCTGGAACGCGCCGGGGATCTCCTCGGCCAGCCGCTCGGCGACGCGGTAGTACGACTCCGGCGACTCGGGCGGCACCTCGGTCGGCGCGACGACGACCTCGGCGCCGTACGCGCGCAGCAGGTCGATCTTCTCGCGGCTCATCTTGTCGGGCATGACCGCGATGACCCGGTACCCCTTCAGGCGCGCGGCGATGGCCAGGCCGGTCCCGGTGTTGCCGCTCGTCGGCTCGACGATCGTCCCGCCGGGGCGCAGGAGACCGTCGCGCTCGGCCGCCTCGATCATCGCGACGGCCACGCGGTCCTTGATCGAGCCGCCCGGGTTGAGCATCTCGACCTTCGCCACGAGCTGGGGCACGAGGTCGGCGCCGAGGCGCTGCAGGCGGACCAGCGGCGTGCCTCCGATCGCGTCGAGGATCGACTCGCGGATGTCGGCGCGCAGGACCGTGGGCATGGCGGTCATTCTCGCAGAGCGCGACCGCCCGGACGGTGGTTTGCAGGCGGTTCGCGTCGACCCCGTAGGCTCCCGGGTCGTGCCTCCCGCCCCGTTGCTCGCCGTCGACGGTCCGTCGCTGATCTACCGCGCGTTCTTCGCGCTGCCCGACTCGATCACCGACGGCGACGGGCACCCGGTCAACGCGCTGCTCGGCACCGCGAACCTGCTGCTGCAGGCCGTCGAGCAGCACGAGCCGCGCGCGGTCGTCCTCTGCTGGGGCGCCGAAGCGGCGGTCTACCGGGTCGAGCTGTGGCCGGGCTACCACGCCGACCGCCCGCCGGTGCCGCCCGACCTCGATCGCCAGATCGAGTGGGCCGGGGCGTTCTTCGGCGCGTTCGGCTGGCACTCGATCGTCCACGACACGCTCGAGGCCGACGACCTGCTCGGCTCGCTGGCCAGCGTCGAGGTGGAGGCCGGCGGCCGGGCGCTGATCTTCACGGGCGACCGCGACATGTACCAGTGCGTCTCCGACGCCGTCCACGTGCTGTGGCCAGGCGGCGGCAAGGGCGCGCCCGAGGTCATCGATCCGGCCGGGGTGCGCAAGCGCTACGGGATCGATCCGGCGCTCGTTCCCGACTTCATCGCGCTGCGCGGCGACCCGTCGGACTCGATCCCCGGCGGGAAGGGGATCGGCGAGAAGACCGCACGCGACCTGCTGCTCGAGTACGGCTCGCTGGAGGGTGCGATCGCCAACGCCGTGCGCGAGCGTCCGCGCGTCCAGGCTGCGCTGCGCGATCAGGCCGAGGAGCTGCGCGCGTTCCGCGAGATCGCCACGCTCGTGCACGTGCCGGTGCAGCGCCCGCCGGACCAGCCGACCGACTGGCGTGCCGGCGCCGCGGCCGCCCGGGAGCGCGGCATGAACCGGCTCGCCGAGCGGCTGGAGGCCAAGGCCGCGGGCTGACGCAGCGCCGCCGGCTCACGCCGCGAGGGCGACCGCCGCCGCCCGCTCGGCGCGCAGGGCGCTCGGCGTCGTGCCCGCCAGCGCGCGGACCTCGCGGTTGAAGTGCGGCTGGTCGGCGTAGCCGCAGGCCAGCGCGACGTCGGCCAGCGAGCGCTCCGGCGCCTGCTCCAGCAGCTCCAGCGCCCGCTGGAAGCGCAGGACCCGCCCGAGCGCCTTCGGACCGAGACCGATCTCCTCGCGGAAGCGCGCCGCGAGGTGGCGCCGGCTGCAGCCGAGCTCGCCCCGCAGGGTCTCCACCGCCACGGCGCCGCCGCTGGCCACGAGCCGCCGCCACGCCCACGCCACGTCCGGGCGCGGCGCCGGGACGTCCGCGGCGCGGCGCAGCAGCAGTGCGTCGAGCAGCGCGAAGCGCGCGGTCGGACCGCCCGCCGCCGCCAGGCGCTCGGCCAGCCGCGGCGCCTCGGCGCCGAGGAGGTCCTCGAGCGCGACGACCCGGTGGGCCAGCTCGCCCGGCGGGACGCCGAGCAGCGCGCGAGCGCCCAGCGGCGTGAGGTCGATCTGCAGGCAGCGCGCGCGTCCGTCGTGGCCGGCCCAGGCCGGGCCGTCGTGCAGCCCGCCGGCGAACGAGCCCATCCGCGTTCGCGGGGTCGCGCCCTGGCCGACCGTCCAGCCGTCGCCGAGGTCGACGATCACGACGAGCTCCCCGCCCGGCAGCTCCCGCCGAAGGCGCGGCCCGTCGCAGCGCTCGTGGAAGTCGCCGTAGCGGTGCACGTACGGCGACAGGCGCGGGTCGGGCCCGCGCACCGCCCACCAGAACGGGCCGTCGGGATCGCCGTGCAGGACCGCCTCCCGCATGACGCCCAACCTAGCGCTACGGGAGGTGCGTCGTCTCGTTGAAGCCGCGCAGGAGCCAGTGCCCGTCGGCGAACACGACGAGCCGCGTCAGCGAGCAGTTGTCGGCGTGGACGAAGGCGAACGGGCGGCTGTCGGTCGCCTGCCGGCAGATCTCGCCGATCACGCCGCCGTGGACGAACGCCGCGCCGACCCGGCCCGGGCCGATCCCCGCCACGACCTTCTCGACGCCGGCCCGCACCCGCGCGGCGAAGCCCTCCATCGACTCCGCGCCGGGGATCACGTCCCAGCGCTCCTCGCGCAGCGCCTGCAGCGCGATCGGGTCGCCCTCGTTGATGCGGATGCGGTACTCGCCGCCTTCCCAGTCGCCGAGGTGGATCTCGGTCAGCTCCGGCACCACCGCCGGCTCCAGCCCGAGCCGCTCCACCAGCGGCGCCGCGGTCTCCACCGTGCGCCGCAGCGACGTGACGAACAGCGCGGCGAAGTCCTCGTCGGCGAGCCGCACCGCGGCCGCGGCCGCCTGCGCGACGCCCTCGGGCGCCAGCGGCGGGTCGCCCCAGCCGTCCGGCGTCAGCTCGTGCAGCTGCCCGGGGAAGACGGGCGCCGAGGCGCCGTGGCGGACGAAGACGACCTCGGTCGCGTCCGGGGGCAGCGCGAAGCGCCGCTGGCCGTATCCCTTGCTCATCCGGTGTGCTTGACGGTGATGACGTCGCCGTCGTGCATGACGTAGTCGCGGCCCTCGAGGCGCAGCGTCCCGCGCTCGCGCGCCCCCGCGTAGCCGCCGGCCGCCAGCAGCTCCTCCCAGCCGATCACCTCGGCGCGGACGAAGCCCCGCTGGATGTCGGTGTGGATCTCGCCGGCGGCGTGCCAGACGGTGAGCCCTTCGCGCAGGTGCCAGCACTGCGCGATGTGGTCGCCGACCGTGAAGAACGTCAGCAGGTGCAGCAGGGCGAAGGCGCCGCCGACCACGCGATCGAGCCCCGACTCGTGCAGGCCGAGCTCCTCGCGCATGACCGCCGCCTCGTCGTCGTCGAGCTCGCCCAGCTCGGCCTCCAGCCGCGAGGAGACCGCGACCGCCACGGCGTCTTGGGCGGCGGCGTGCGCGAGGATCTCCGGCGGGACCTCGGTCTCGCCTTCGTCGACGTTCGCCACGAACAGCACCGGCTTGGCGGTCAGCGGGCCGAGGTCGCGCAGGGCGTGCGGCGCCTCCTCGGGCGGCGGCACGGAGCGCGCCGGCTTGCCCTCCTGCAGCGCTGCGATCAGCGCGCGCAGCCACGCCTCCTCGGCGATCGCGGCCTTGTCGCCGCCGCGCGCCGCGCGGACCACGCGGTCGTGGCGTCGCTCGGCCTGCTCGAGGTCGGCCATGATCAGCTCGGTCTCGATGATCTCGACGTCGCCGAGCGGGTCGACGCGGCCCTCGGAGTGGATGACGTTCTCGTCGTGGTGGGCGCGGACGACGTGGACGATCGCGTCGGTCTCGCGGATGTTCGCGAGGAACTTGTTGCCGAGGCCCTCGCCCTTGTGGGCGCCCGCGACGAGGCCCGCGATGTCGTGGAAGTCGATCGTGTCGTAGCGGATGTCGTCGGCGCCGGTCAGCGCGGCGAGCTGGTCGATCCGCCGGTCGCGCACAGGGACGACCGCGACGTTGGGATCGATGGTGGTGAACGGGTAGTTCGCCGCTTCCGCGCCCGCCTTGGTGAGCGCGTTGAACAGGGAGGACTTGCCCGCGTTGGGCATGCCGACGATGCCGACCTTCATGGGCGGCGCAAGATAGTGGCCACCCCGACGCCGAGCAGCGCGCCCGCCACGATGTCGGACGGGTAGTGGACGCCGAGGTAGACCCGCGAGAGCGCCATCGCGCCGGCCGCGGCGTACAGCGGCGCCGCCGGCCTCACGAGCGCGCCGAACCCGGTCGCGGCGGCAAACGAGGACGAGGCATGCGCGCTGGGGAAGGAGAGCAGCGTCGGCGTGACGATCAGCGCCGGGAGGTCCTCGAGCGTCGGTCGCCGCCGGCGCACCACCGTCTTGATCGCCATGTTGAGCCCGTACGTCGCGCCGACGGCGGTCGTCGCGCGCAGCCAGCGGCGCCGCCGTGGCCGGTCGAGCATGACGCCGGCCGCGCCCAGCACCAGCCAGCACCCCGCCAGCTCGCCCGTCGCCGAGAACCTCCGGATCGCGGGCGTCAGCGCGGCGGAGTGGAGGTCGCCGCGCACGACGCGGTACAGCCGCACGTCGATCCGTGCGAGGCGGCGCGCGACCGGCCCGCCCCGCAGGCGGCGCAGCAGCGACCGGCGGGCGCCGGGATCGGAGGGCGGAGGGACGGAGGCCACGTTTCTGCCGGGCCACGATAGGCGAGACTGAGCGCCATGCGCCTGACGCTCGTGGCCAATCACGAATCCGGCGGGACCACGGACGCCGAGGCGATCGCCGCCCGGCTGCGCTCGCATGGCGCGATCGTCACCACCGTGTCGCTCCACGACGTCGGTCGCGCGCCGCTGCCGGACGCCGACCGGATCGTCGTCGCCGGCGGCGACGGGTCGATCGCGCCGGCGGCCGCGGCCGCACCGGTCCCGCTTGCCGTCGTCCCGACGGGCACCGCCAACGACTTCGCCCGCGCGCTCGGCCTCCCCGACGACATCGACGCCGCCTGCGCGTTGGCGGCCGGTCCCGAAGCGCCCACGCGGGCGATCGAGCTGGGCCTGGCGCGGCCGCTCGGCGACGCCCCCGAGGGCGCGGCCGAGCTCGCGCCGGCCGGCACGCGGGCGGCCCGGCGCGGCCCGGACGGACCGCGCCCCTTCGTCAACGCCGCGAGCTGCGGCCTCTCGGTCGTGGCGACGCGCCGGGCGGAGCCGCTGAAGCCGCGGCTCGGGCCGCTCGCCTACGCGGTCGGCGCGCTGCGGGCCGGGCTCTCCGGGCGCCCGCTG
This sequence comes from uncultured Solirubrobacteraceae bacterium, assembly GCA_964422645.1. GTDB lineage: Bacteria > Actinomycetota > Thermoleophilia > Solirubrobacterales > Solirubrobacteraceae > Capillimicrobium. The sequence goes on from CAYRCB010000017.1 coordinate 73,256, forward strand.
GACGCACGCGTCGCCGCCGACGGGCGAATCGTCCACGCCGGTCGCGCGTGGCAGGTCATCGTCGGCGCGACCGGCGCGTTCGGCGGCGGCAGCGGAATCGCCGAGGCCGACCCACGCGACGGCCTGCTCGACGTCGTCGTGCTCCCCGCGGGCTCGCGCGGCGCGCTGCTGCGGCGCGCGTGGGGGCTGCGCAGCCGGCGGATCGCGCGGCAGCGTGGCGTCGTGCACGCGCAGGCGGGGCGGATCGACGTCGAGGTCGCCGCCGGCACCCCCTGGAACGTGGACGGCGAGGTGTGCCGGCTGGGCGCGGTCGCGTTCACGGCGCAGCAGGGCGGCGTCGAGGTGGTGGTCCCGTGAGCGGCGCGTGGCGGGCCCACGCCGCGTGGGCGGGCGGCCTCGCGGCGGTCGGCGCGGCCTGGTATGCGAGCGACTCGCTGCGCCATCGCCGCGAGCAGCGCCACGGCTATGCGCTGCGCGGCGAGGCGGTCGACGTCGCCGACGAGGACTTCCTCTTCGCCGCCGAGGCGCTGACCGGAGCGCCGGTGAGCACCGGCAACGACCTCGAGCTGCTCATCAACGGCGACCGGATCTTCCCGGCGTTCCTCGAGACGATCCGCGGCGCGCAGCGCTCGATCTCGCTTGAGACCTACGTGTACTGGCGGGGCGACATCGCGGTCGAGGTCGCCGAGGCGCTGTGCCAGCGCGCGCAGGCGGGGGTCGAGGTCAACGTGATCCTCGACGCGGTCGGGGCGGCGAAGATGGACCGCGGCCTCGTCGAGCGCATGCGCGACGCCGGGGTCGCGGTGGCGCTCTTCCGCCCGCCCAAGGCCTACGCGATCCGCCAGCTCAACAAGCGCACCCACCGCAAGCTGCTGGTCGCCGACGGGACCGTCGGAATGATCGGCGGGGTCGGGATCGCCGAGGAGTGGACCGGGAACGCGCAGGACCCCGACCACTGGCGCGACACCCACGTGCGCGTGCGCGGCCCGGTCGTCCGCGGCCTCCAGGGGGCATTCGCCGAGAACTGGCTGGAGGCGACCGGCGACGTGCTCGTCGGCGACGCCTACCTGCCGGCGCTCGAGCCGGTCGACGACGGCGGGCCGATGCAGCTCGTGCGCTCCAGCGCCGGCGTGGGCGACACCGACGTCGAGGCGCTCTACTTCCTCGCCATCGCCTGCGCCCGCGAGACGCTCGACCTCACGGCCGCGTACTTCGCCCCGCGCCCGGCGTTCGTCGACGCGCTCTGCGAGGCGGCCGGCGAGCGCGGCGTCCGGGTGCGGGTGCTCGTGCCGGGCACCCACATCGACAAGCAGGTGATCCGCACGGCCGGGCGCCACGCCTACGACCGGCTGCTGAGCTGCGGCGCGGAGGTGTTCGAGTACCGCCCGACGATGCTCCACGCCAAGACGCTCTGCATCGACGGCGCGTGGGCGACGGTCGGCTCGGTCAACTTCGACAACCGCTCCTTCCAGCAGAACGACGAGGCGACGTTGTGCGTGCAGTCGCGGACCGTGGCCGGGCAGCTGACCGAGGCGTTCGAGGCCGACCTCGCGGTGTCGGAGGCCTTCGACCGGGAGCGCTGGCGGCGCCGCCCGCGGCGCCAGCGGCTCGCCGAGTCGACGCTGAAGCTGGCGCGGCGAGAGCTGTAGTCGGGCTCCTTCGCTCTGCTCAGACGACCAGCGGCAGGAAGATGGTGTCGACGATCTCCCGGATGGCTGACGACGACATCGGTCGCAGGTTCATGAGCACCTCGTGCCGGAGCAGGTCGTAGGGCAGGCTCACGATGCGCGGGGTCAGCTTCGCACCATCGATCTCTCCGCGTTCGACGGCGCGGCGGGTGACGGACTCGATGAGGCTCCACCGGTCACGCACGAGCGCCTCGCGCAGCTCCGCGGGGCTCGTTCCGGTCTCCTCGAAGTAGGCGGCCAGCTGCGCGGTCATCACCGCCGCGAACGCCACGAACCCCGCGTTGAGCTGCTCCAGCAGCGCGATGGTGTCGTCGCGCAAGGATCCGGTCGCAGGATCGACCAGCGACGACCGGTCACTGGTCCAGATGATCGCGTCACGAACGAGTGCGTCCTTCGCGGCCCAGCGGCGGTTGACGACCGGGCGACTGGTGCCGGCTCGCCGAGCGACCGCGTCGAACGTGAGCGCGGCGTACCCGCGCTCCGTCAGCTCGGCCCATGCGGCTTCGAGCAGCGCACCCTCCAGCTCCGCGCCGCGGCGGCGACGCGCGCGGCCAGGCCCCCCGCTTGTAAGATGCATGAGTGCATCTTATACTGGCGACGCAGTGCTCGAACCACGAAAGGGGATGCCATGGGGACCACTGCCGATGTGCAGCCGGTGACGGTCGACGTCCACACCCTGGGCCGCACCTTCGACGAGTCGGCCCTGGATCAGTGGGAGCTGCAGGCCGCACGACGCGCCCTGAAGAACCTGAAGACGGTGGCCGGTGCCCAGGTGATGATGGATCTCCTCGCCGAGCAGATCGACGCCGGCGACCGCTTCCACAGGGCGATCGTGGAGGCTTCGGGCGGCACCTACCGTGAGTCGCGCGCCGAGTTCACCGTCCGCGGACTCAGCGGCACCGACCTGGCCGCCTGGTTCCGGTCGCAGACCGCCACCGGCCGCTTCGAGGACAAGGCGCTGCTCCTCGACGCTCACCCCGAGCACTACGTCGAGCCGCCGAGCTACACGGGCGGCATGGTGGAGACGATCGGCGGTCACCTCACCCGGTTCAAGGTGTCGGTGGCCCGCGAGCTGCCGCCGGCGGTCGGCGCGTACCTCGATCCGTCCTACCCGGCGACGCTGATGAACGCCCTGCTGAGCCTCGACGACGGCACGCCGTTCGCGTACGCCCTGCACCAGGCACGGGACACCGACGTCGGCGCAGACGTCGTCGTGCGCATCATCTACCCGTCTGCGGCCCCGGACTCGATGATCGAGGGCCACTGCGAGCACCTGGCGGTCGAGTTCCGCAGCTGGATCCGCAACGCCGCGGCCGCCGCGCCCCAGCGCTAGCGCCCGAAGCCGACCTTCGGCTCGGTGTTCTCGGTGCGCACCCACAGGACGTGGGCGAGGTTCAGGCGCACGTTGCCGTCGTGGGTCTTGAGGTCGTGCCAGCCGTCTCTGCCGATCGCACCGAGCAGGGCGTCGAGCTCGGCCTGCTCGACCTTCAGCCCGAGCGGCGGGCTCGAGTGGAAGCCGATCGATACCTGGACCATGGTCTGTCAGTGCTCCTTGGACGGCTGGACGATCTCGGTGAGCACGCCGCCGGACGCGCTCGGATGCAGGAAGGCGACGCGCGAGTCGCGGATGCCGACGCGCGGCTGCTCGTCGATGAGCCGCACGCCGAGGCCGGCGAGCCGGCGCAGCTCCTGCTCGATGTCGGCGGTCTGGTAGGCGACGTGGTGGAGGCCGGGGCCGCGCTTGGCCAGGAACTTGCCGACGGGGGTGTCGGCCGCCAGCGGGCGCAGCAGCTCGACGTGGTTCTCGCCGACGTCCAGCAGCACCGCCTCGACGCCCTGCGAGGTCACCGTCTCGCGGTGCACCAGCGCCATCTCGTAGGTCTGCTCGTAGAGCGCGATGGCGGCGTCGAGGTCCTCGACCGCCACCCCGATGTGGTCGATCCGGGCGAACATGCGGGCGCGAAGTCTAGGGGTGCCGACGAGGCCCCGCCTGGCGCAAGGTGCGACGGTGGCCGGTGGCCGAGGAGGCGGGCCCCCGTGCTGTCTCCTAGGTGACGAGCTGCAGCCGCTCGCTCGGGACCACGCCCCGTCCGACCTTCGCGCACGGGCGGCCGTCGACCTCGACCACGTCGGCGGTGAAGTCGTTGGAGCCCCGCAGCAGCGAGGAGCCCACGCCGTAGGCGTCGACCGGCACGCCGGCCGCCTCGAAGCGGCGGATCCGCTCGGCGTCGAAGCCGCCCGAGACCACGATCCGCACGCGCTCGTGGCCGGCGTCGTCGAGCGCCGCGCGGACCAGCTCGACCAGGCGCGGCTGCACGCCGCGCAGATCGGTCCCGGCCAGCGCCTGGTCCACCAGCGTCTCGCTCGTGTCCAGCCGCACGCCCCACAGGTCGTCGCCGAGCGCCTCGGCGACCGCCAGCGAGGTGCCGACCGAGTCGTTGTCGAAGTCGACGAGCACGGTGATGTTCATGTGGCCGGCGTAGCGGCCGGCGAACGCCCGCGCCGCCGCGACCGTGTCGCCCCCGTAGGAGGCGATGAGCGCGTGCGGGACGGTCCCGACGCCGCGCCCGCCCCACCACGACGCCTGCGCGTCGGTCGAGACCCCGATCGCCCCGGCGACGTGCGCGGCCCAGCCGTCCCCGGTCTGCACGAGCCAGTGGTCGTGGCGCGCCGGGAAGAACAGGATCTGCTTGCCGGCGGCCGCGTCGACGACCTCGCGGACGTTGCGCATGACGAGCGTGCGCCGGGCCAGGCAGCCGAGGTAGACGGTCTCCAGGTGGGCGAACAGCCCGTAGTCGCCGCGGATCGTCAGCACCGGCTCGCGCGGGGAGATCGGGTCGCCCTCCGACAGCGCGCGCACGTCGAGCTGGTCCCAGCCCGCCTGCCAGGCGCCGTCGCGGCCGCGCCGCCCCGAGCACTCGCGCAGGACCGCGATCGCCTCGTCGATCCCGCCGAGGATCGACTCGTGCTTCTGGAAGACCTGCATGAGCACCCGCGGATGGCGATCCTCGGCTTCCAGCAGCTCCTTGGTCAGGTTGAAGTACTGGTCGGAGTAGTAGCCCTCGCGGATGCGCTGGATCGGCAGCCCGAAGACGGCGGAGGACAGGCGCGGCGGGCGAGCGGCGCTCATCCGAGGATCCGCCGGGCCATGTCGCGGTAGAAGCCCGCGGCGTGGCCGAGGTCGCGGACGTCGATGCGCTCGTTGGCGGAGTGCATGAGCGGAGCGGTCTCCTGGAGCGTCATGTGGCGGTGCGGGAAGCAACCGTAGGCGACGACGTCGGGGAACGCCGCGCGGAACGAGCGCGAGTCGGTGAAGCCGGGCAGGATCGTCGGGACGACCGTCGCGTCGGGGTCGTGCTCGGCTGCCCAGGCGCGGATCGCGGCCATGAGCGGCGAGGCGATCGGCGAGCCGTTGCCCGCGACCTGCTCGGTCCACTCCAGGCGGTAGCCGTTCTCGCCCAGGACCTCGGCGACGCGCCGCTCGGCCACGTCGCGGCCCAGGCCGGGCGGGACGCGGCAGTCGACGCCGATCGTCGCCACCGACGGCAGCACGTTGATCTTCTCCGAGGCCCAGATCCGCGTCGGGGCGAAGGTGACGCCGAGCATCGGCTCGATGAGGAGCGCCAGCCGCGGGTCGCGGGCGTGCAGCCCCTCGAGCGCGGCGGCCGGATCGCCGGGGTCGAACCCGAGCCCCTCCAGCAGCGCGCGCGGCGCCTCGGTGAGGTCGAATCCCGGCTGGCGATCGCGCAGCGCCTCCAGCAGCGGCGCGACCTTCAGCAGCGCGTTGTCGCCGATCTTCGGGTACGACGCGTGGCCGGCGACGCCGTCGACCGACAGCCGGAAGCGGAAGACGCCCTTCTCGGCGACGCAGACCGGCAGGTAGCGGCGCCCGTCGAGCGGGACGATCGCGCCCGCGCCCTCGTTGAGCAGGTAGTCGCAGCGGACCTTGTCGGGATGGGTCGCGCAGATCCACTGCGCGCCCTCGACCCCGCCCGCCTCCTCGTCGACGAGCACGATGACGAGCAGCTCGCCGGCGGCCGGGCGCCAGCCGGTACGGGCGAGCGCGACCGCGGCGGCGACCTCGGCCGCGGTCTGGCTCTTCATGTCCAGCGCGCCACGCCCCCACACGCAGCCGTCCGCGAGGTCGCCCGACCACGGGTCGTGCTCCCAGTCGGCCGGGGTCGCGTAGACGGTGTCCACGTGCGAGAGCAGGCCGAGCGTGGGGCCGTCGGCGGCGCCGCGCAGTCTCGCCACGAGGTTCGGCCGCTCGTCGGTGCGCCCGAGCAGCTCGACCTCGAAGCCGGCATCGAGCAGCAGCGCGGCGAGGTGCTCCTGCGCGGGCCGCTCGTTGCCGGGCGGGTTGACCGTGTCGAAGCGGATCAGCCGCTGGAGCAGCTCGGTGGCCGCGGCCTGGAGGTCGGGCATGGGGCGCAATGCTAAGCCGCGCGGGCGCCACGCTGTCAGGATGCCGGCATGCCCGCCGCCCTGACCGCCCGAGGGTTGACGAAGCGCTACGGCGCCACGACCGCCCTGGACACCGTCGACCTGGAGGTCGGCGAGGGCGAGCTCGTGGGCCTGCTCGGCCCCAACGGCGCGGGCAAGTCGACCTTGGTGAAGATCGCCTGCGGCCTGGTCCGGGCCAGCAGCGGGCACGCGACCGTGAACGGCGCCCCCGCCGGCAGCGCGCCCGCCCGCGCCGCCACCGGCTACCTGGCCGAGCTCTTCCGCTTCCCGGGCTGGTGCCGTGCCGAGGAGCTGCTCGCGCTGCACCAGCGGCTCGCGCGCTCGACCGGCGGCGCGGCCGAGCGGACGCGGCTGCTGGCCCAGGTCGGCCTGGCGGGCGAGGAGCGCCGCCGCGTCGAGACGATGAGCAAGGGGATGCAGCAGCGGCTGGGCATCGCCCAGGCGCTCGTCGGCGAGCCGCGCCTGGTCCTCCTCGACGAGCCGACGAGCGCCCTGGATCCGGCCGGCCGCCGCACCGTCCGCGAGCTCCTCGAGGGGCTGCGCGGGCGCGGCGCCGGCGTGCTGCTGAACTCGCACCTGCTGAGCGAGGTGGAGCTGGTCTGCGACCGCGTGGTGATCGTCGACCGCGGCCGGGTGGTGAGCGAGGGCCGGCCCGAGGACCTCGTCGACGCGCGCGGCGTGGAGATCGAGACCGGCGACGGGGTGCGCCGCTTCCCGCACGCCACGCGCGAGGACGTCCCGGCGCTCGTTCGACGCCTCGTCGACGACGGCGTCGACGTCTACGCCGTCACGGTGCAGCGCTCCACCCTGGAGGACGTCTACCTCGAGGCCGTCGTGGGGCGCGACGGATGAGCGACGTCCTGACGATCGCGGGGCACGCCCTGCGCGGCGCCGTGCGCCGGCGCGTGCTGATCGTCGTCGCCGCGCTGACGCTCGCGTTCCTGGGCCTCTACGTCCTTGCCGTGGTCCAGGTCTTCGACTCGCTCGCCGACAGCAACCTCACCGGCACGATCCCGATCGACGACCGTGCGCTCGCCGGCGGCACCCTGCTGGGGCTGTCGATGTTCGTCACGCTGTTCCTCGGGGTCGTGCTCGCGGTGTTCCTGACGCTGGACGCCGTCCGCGGCGACGCCGAGCGCGGGCTCCTGCAGCCGCTCGTCGTGCGGCCGGTCGGGCGGACGGTGCTGCTGGTCGGCCGGCTGCTCGGGGCGACCGCGGTCTGCGTCCCGTACGTGGTGGTCGTGTTCCTCGCCTCGGTCGTCATCACGCGCGCCGCCGGCGACTTCACGCCCGGGTCGGTCGTCGTGCCCGCGGCCGGCCTGGCCGTCGGCGTCGTCTCCGTCATCGCCCTCTCGCTGCTCGGCTCGGCGCTCTTCTCGGCCACGGCCAACGGCATCGCGATCTTCATGGCGTTCGGCGCTGGGCTGGCGGCGGGGCTGCTCGGCCAGATCGGCGAGGCGCTCGACGTCGACGGGCTGCAGCAGGCGAGCTCGATCGCCTCCTGGGCGCTGCCGTTCGAGGCGCTCTACCAGAACGGCCTGGACGCGCTGACCTCCGGCATCGGCGGCGTGACCGGCGTGGTCATCCAGCTCGGGCCGTTCGGCGGCGCCAGCGACGTGAGCGGCGCGATCTGGCCGTGGGCGATCGGCTGGACGGTGGCGATCGGCGCGCTGGCCGCGTGGGCGTTCGCACGGCGGGACCTCTAAGCGCGCTGCTACACCGGCGCCCCGAGCGCCCAGGCCCCGATCCCGATCAGGAAGCCCGCGACGAGGACGACGATCGGCGGACGCCGCGCGAGCAGCGCGACGACCGCCGCGCCCAGCAGCACCCACTGCCACGTGTGGTGCACTCCGTCCAGGAGGGTGATCGCCGCGCCGAGGATCGCGCCGACCGCCGCGGGGCCGGCCCCGTCGAGGAACGCCCGCGCGGTCGCGTTGCCGCGCAGCGCGTGGAAGTGGCGCGCGCCGGCGAGCACGAAGACGAACGACGGCGCGAACGCGATCGCCGAGACGAGCAGGGCGCCGAGCAGGCCGTCGGCGGCGTAGCCGACGACCGCGACCGTGTGGGTGACCGGGCCGGGCGTGATCTGCCCGAAGGCGACCGCGTTGAGGAACTCCGCGTGGGACATCCAGCCGTACGCGTCGACCGCGTCGGCCTGCATGAGCGGGATGATCACGAAGCCGCCGCCGAAGCTCAGCAGGCCGACCTTCAGCCCCGTCCAGGCGAGCGGCAGGAGCGCGGAGGCCGCCGCGACCACGATCGGCGCGGCCTGCAACGATGCCCGCGCAGGCGTCCGAGGCGTGCCGCGGCGGATCGCCAGCTCGACCAGCCCGCAGGCGACAAGGACGGCCACCACGCCGAGCCCGGCCAGCAGCGCGGCGACGGCGCCCGCCGCGAGGTAGCCCAGCCCGCGGGCCAACCGCCACCCGCGCAGCGCGCCGACGCTCGAGTGCGCGAGCTGCAGGCCGGCCTGGGCGACGACCGGGACCACGGTCGCGCCGGCCCCGGCGCCGGCGGCCAGCAGCCAGTCGGGCGCCCCGCCGGCCAGCGCCGTGGCGGCCAGCACGAGGATGAGCACCAGCCCGGGCAGGATGAACGCGAGCCCACCGACGAACGCACCCGCCACGCCGGCGACCCGATGGGCGCAGAAGATCGCCATCTGGGTCGAGCCGGGACCGGGCAGCAGGTTGCAGGCGGCGTTGGCGTCCTCGAACTCCAGCTTGTCGATCCACGCGCGGCGCTGGACGCACAGCTCGCGCAGCAGCGCCACGTGCGCGGGCGGGCCGCCGAAGCCGAGGCAGCCGATGCGACCCCATTCGCGCGCGACGGTCGAGAGCGGGACGTCCATGAGCCGGGGATACTGAAGGACGTGGCCGACCAGCTGTTCTCCACCGGTGAACCGGATCCGCCCGCCGGCGCCGCCCCGCCCGCGGCGCCGCCCGCCGACGCGCCGCTGCCCGCGCGGATGCGCCCGGCGACGCTCGACGAGGTCGTGGGCCAGGAGCACCTGCTGCACGAGGGCAGCCCGCTGCGTCGGGCGATCGAGGAGGGCCGGCCGCACTCGATGCTGTTCTACGGTCCGCCCGGCAGCGGCAAGACGACGCTTGCGCGGATCGTGGCGACGAGCGCGAGCGCGGCGTTCGAGGAGCTCAGCGCGGTCCAGGTCGGGCGGCCGGAGGTGCGCGGCGTCATCGAGCGCGCGGAGCACCGCCGCCAGGCGTCCGGGCAGCGCACGGTCTTCTTCCTCGACGAGATCCACCGCTTCAACAAGGCCCAGCAAGACGCGCTGCTGCCGGCAGTCGAGGACGGGCTGGTCACGCTCATCGGAGCGACGACCGAGAACCCGTACTTCGAGGTCAACTCGGCGCTGCTGAGCCGGATGGCGGTCTACGAGCTGCAGCCGCTGAGCGCCGACGACGTCGCCGCGCTCCTGCGCCGCACCGGCGCGGAGATCGACGACGAGGCGCTCGCGTTCCTCGCCGAGCGCTCCGGCGGCGACGCCCGCACCGCGCTCGGCGCGCTGGAGCTGGCCGTCGAGACCGCCCTCGACGACCGCGTGACGCTGGCGATCGCCGAGGACGCCCTGCAGCGGCGGGCGGTCCGCTACGACAAGCAGGGCGACCAGCACTACGACCTCGCCTCGGCATGGATCAAGGCGACCCGCGGCTCGGACCCCGATGCGTCGCTCTACTACCTCGCGGTGATGCTCGAAGGCGGGGAGGACGCGCGCTTCATCGCCCGGCGGATGGTGATCTTCGCCTCCGAGGACGTGGGCAACGCCGATCCGCAGGCGCTCGTCGTCGCGGTTGCCGCGGCGCAGGCGGTGGAGCACGTGGGGATGCCCGAGGCGCACTACGCGCTCGCCCAGGCGGCGGTGTATCTGGCGATGGCGCCGAAGTCGAACGCCGCGGGGCGCGCGCTGCATGCGGCACGGGCCCACGTCCGCGAGCACGGCGCGCAGCAGCCGCCGCCGTACCTGCGCTCCCCGGCCGGCCGCGGCGGGGAGGGCTACGACTACCCGCACGACAACCCGGGCCACCTGACCCGCCAGCAGCTCCTGCCCGCGGGGCTGGAGGCCGTCCGCTTCTTCCATCCCGACGAGCGCGAGGCCGCGCTGGCCGAGCGGCTGGAGGCTTGGCGGCGCTGGCGGACGCGCGGCGACGGAAGCGCGGAAGGCTCGTGACGCAGACCGACGGCGCCGCCGCCCTCGTCGCCGAGGCTGCGCAAGTCCAGCCGCTCTGGGCGGCGCTGCGCGTGCCCGACCGCGCTCGCTACCTGCGGCGCGCGGCGCAGGCGGTCATCGACGAGCTCGACGAGCTGGCCGCCGTGCTCGGCGCCGAGTCGCGGCGGGCGCCCGCCGAGGTGATCGCGCTCGAGCTGCTGCCCGCCGTCGACGGGCTGCGCTGGCTGGCCGACGCGGGCACGCGGGCGCTGCGCGAGCGGCGGCGGCCCGCGCCGCGCGCGACGAACCCGCTCACCCGCGTGCGCTGCACGTACGAGCCGCTTGGCGTCGTGGCGATCGTCGGCGCGGGCGACGCGCCGTTCGCCCAGCCGCTGTGGCAGGTCGGCGCCGCGCTGCTGGCCGGCAACGGCGTCGTGCTGAAGCCGTCGCCGCGGGCGACCGTCGCCGGCGAGCGGATCGCCCGCCTGTTCGCGCGCGCCTCGCTTCCCGAAGGGCTGCTCGCCGTGTGCCCCGGAGGCGACGACGCGGGCCGGGCGCTGGTCGCGACGCCCGGGCTGGCCAAGGTCGCGTTCACCGGCACGCTCGCCGCGGGCCGCGAGGTCGCGCTCGGCGGCGCCCGCGCGGGCGTGCCGGTCTCGCTCGAGACGGCCGGCGTCGGCGCCGCGCTGGTGCTCGCCGACGCGGGCGTCCCGCGCGCCGCCCGCGGCGCGGTGAACGCGGCGTTCGCGGCGGGCGGCCAGACGCGCGGCGCGCTGCGGCGCGTGTTCGTCGCCGCCGAGGTGCACGACGCCTGGCTGGCGGCCGCGATCGAGGCGGCAGGCGTGTTCGTGCCGGCCGATGCCCTCGGACCGACCGCCGGCCCAAGCGGCCCGCCACGGACCGCCACCGACCCGACGCCGACGAGCGATGCTTCCGAGCTTCGCGACGACGAGCGCCACCTGCGCGAGCTCGTCGCGGACGCGCTCGCGGCCGGAGCGCGCCTGGTGACCGGCGGGCCGATGGCCGACGGGCGCTTCGCTCCGGCGATCCTCGACGGGGTCACCGACGGGATGCGGGCGGGCACCGAGCCGGCACGCGGCCCCCTGCTCGCGGTGACCGTGACCGAGTCGACCCAGGCGGCGATCGACGCCGTCGCGCGACTGACCCCGGGTCCGGGCATCTCGGTCTGGACGGCCAACCGCTACGAGGGCGACCGCATCGCCCGCGCGCTCGGCGCCCGCGCGACGTGGCTGAACGACCACCGCGTCGGCCCGGCGCTCCCGGCCGTCCCGTGGGGCGGCGGGGCGGGCGGCGTCGACGCGCTGCGATCCTTCGCGACCGCCCGGGCGATCACGTGGGAGCCGCCCGCGGGCAGCGCGCTGTGGTGGGGCCCGTACGACGAGACCGCCGCCCGCGCCGGCCGCGCCGTCGCCGGCCTGCGCTCGATCCGCGACCGCGACCGCGAGCACGCCCTTCGCCACGGCCCCCGCCCGCTCGCCCAGGTGGTCCGCCGCGCGCTGCGCCGCCGCTGACCGCTCGCCCGGGCCCGCCTCACGCCAGCCAACCCACGGCCCGGACCCCGGCGGCCACCCCGGCCGCGAGCACCAGCACCACCAGCAGCGGAGCACGCAGCGCCAGCGCCACCGCCGCGGCCGCCAGCCCCGCCGCTCGCGCATCCACGACCAGCGCCCGATCGCTCGCGAGCGCCTGCGTGACGATCAACGCCGCCAGCAGCGTCGGCGCCAGCAACGCGAGCACGCCGGTCACCCGCGCCGGCAGCTCGCGCCCGCCGAGCAGCACCGGACCAGCCGACTTCAGCACGACCGTGCCGACCCCGACCACGACGACGACCGCCCACGCGTCGCTCATCCCCGCACCACCGGTCGCAACCCGAGGAGGCAGACGACCGACGCGGCGATGATCGGCACGCCGGCGGGCACGAACGGCACGAGCACCAGGGCGAGCGCGCCACCCAGCAGCGCCGCGACCGCCGAGAGCCGGTCGCGGATCTGGCCGACCAGCAACGCCAGGAAGAGCGCGGGGAACGCCGCGTCGAGCCCGAGGTCCTTCGGGTCGCCGAGCAGCGATCCGCCGACGAGCCCGGCCACGCTGCCCGCCACCCAGGCCACGTACAGGACGAAGCCCGCGCCCACGAGCATCGGCCCGTCGTAGCGGCCGCGCCCGCGATGCGAGATCGCCCACGACTCGTCCACGCACAGCTGCGCGCTCAGCACGCGCTTCCACAGCGGCCGCGGCAGCGATGCCGCCACCGAGATGCCGATCGGCAGATAGCGCGCGTTGAGCAGCAGCGCGGCGACGATCGCCGCCGCCACCCCGCCGCTGCCGACGAGCGAGACGGCGGCCATCTGCGCCGAGCCGGCGAACGTCGTCGCCGAGAAGACGAACCCCGGCACCGCCCCGAGCTCCTCGCGGGCCAGCAGCCCGTACGGCACCCCGAACAGCGCGACCGCCACCGCCAGCGGGGCGGCGGCCCGCATCCCGCCCGCCATCCTTCCGCGCGTCGTCCCCGTCGCGCTCACCCGGTGCATGTTCGCGCAGGACGCTCCGCGCGCCCAGCGGCCTCGGAGGGCGAGTTACCCTGAAGACCATGCCTGCCGCCGCCTACGCCGGAAAGCCCTGCGTCTGCCAGTTCCGTCGCGGGATCTGCGACCAGACCTGCGTGCAGGACATGTTGGACACGCCGTTCTACATCGCCTGCCTCAAGCTGCGCGGGCGCAGATCGGTCGTGGTCGGCGGGGGCGAGATCGGCCTGGAGAAGGTCGAGGGGCTGCTGGCCTGCGACGGCGAGGTCACGCTGATCGCCCCCGAGGCCGGTCCCGAGCTGCAGCAGCTGGCGCTGGAGGGCTCGATCCGCTGGGAGCGGCGCGAGTACGCCGGCCCGGAGGATCTCGAAGGCGTCTTCATCGTCATCGCCGCGACCGACGACACCGACACGAACATCCGCATCTACGAGGACGCCGAGCGCCGCGCGATGCTCGCCAACGTCGTCGACGTCCCGCCGCTGTGCAACTTCATCCTGCCGGCGATCGTCCGCACCGGCCCGCTGGCCATCGCGATCTCGACCGCGGGCGCCTCGCCGGCCCTGGCCAAGCGGATGAAGCGCCAGATCGCCGAGCAGTACGGCCAGGCCTACGCCCAGCTGGCGATCCTCCTCAACGAGGCGCGCGGCTGGGCCAAGGGCACGCTGCCGACCTACCAGGATCGCAAGGAGTTCTTCGAGGGCATCGTCAACGGCGATCCCGACCCGATCGAGCTCCTGGAGCGCGGCGACGTGCAGGCCGTCCGCGACCTCATCGCGGCCGCGCAGCACGCAGCGGCCTGATGGCGGATCACCTCACCCACCTCGACGAGCGCGGCCAGGCGCGAATGGTCGACGTCGGCGACAAGGCCGTGACGACCCGCACCGCCACCGCGCAGGCGCTGGTGAGGATGTCGCCCGCCACCGCCGCCGCGATCGCCGCCGGCGACGCCCCGAAGGGCGACGTGCTCGCCACCGCCCGGATCGCCGGCATCCAGGCCGCCAAGCGCACGAGCGAGCTGATCCCGCTCTGCCACCCGCTGCCGCTCGACAAGGTCACCGTGGACGCCGAGGTCGACGTCGACGCCGGCCTCGTCACCATCACCACGCTCGCCCGCGTCACCGCGAAGACCGGCGTCGAGATGGAGGCGCTGACCGCCGCATCCGTCGCCGCGCTCACCGTCTACGACATGGTCAAGGGCATCGAGAAGTCCGTGACGATCGGCGAGGTGGCCCTGATCTCGAAGACCGGCGGCAAGAGCGGCGACTACGCGCGCAAGTAGGCTGCGCGGCGCCATGCGCTGCGCCGTCCTCACCGTCTCCACCTCCGTCGCCCACGATCGCCGCGAGGACACCAGCGGGCAGCGGCTGGCCGAGCATGCGCGGCAGGCCGGCTGCGAGGTCGCCGTCAACGACGTCGTCGCCGACGACCTCGACCAGATCGCCGCCCGCCTGAAGGCGTACGTCGCCGACGGCTACGACGTCGTCCTCACCACCGGCGGCACCGGCCTGACCCCCGACGACGTCACGCCCGAGGCGACGAAGGCCGTCATCGCGCGCGAGATCCCCGGCCTGGCCGAGGCGATGCGCGCCGAGTCGATCCGCCGCACGCCGATGGGCGCGCTGTCGCGCGGCGTCGCCGGCGTCGCGGGGACCACGCTGATCGTCAACTTCCCGGGCAACCCGAAGGCGATCGACGAGGTCTTCGGCGTGGTCGGCCCCGTGCTGGCCCACGCGGTCACGACCATCCACGGTGTCTCTCGCCATTGAGCTGGCCGGCGTCGGCCGCGCCTACGGCGACCGCGCCGCACTGCAGGGCGTCGACCTGACCCTGGAGGCGGGCCGGACGCTCGTCGTCTTCGGGCCCAACGGCGCCGGCAAGTCCACGCTCCTGCGGATCCTCGCGACGCTCCTGCGACCCACCACCGGCAGCGTCGAGGTCCTCGGCGCCAAGCTGCCCGGCGAGGCGTGGAAGGTGCGCGGGAAGATCGGCCTGCTCGGCCACGATCCACTGCTGTACCGCGAGCTCAGCGCGCGCGAGAACCTGCGCTACCACGCGCGGCTGCACGGCGTCGCGCCCGAGCGGATCGAGGAGCTGCTCGACGCCGTCGGCCTCGCCCGCCGCGCCGACGACCCGATCTCCACCTACTCGCGCGGCATGGTCCAGCGCGCCGCGGTCGCCCGCGCCGTCCTGCACGACCCCGAGCTGCTGCTCCTCGACGAGCCGCGCGCCAACCTCGACCCCGCCGCCACCGAGCACCTCGAGCCGCTGCTCAGCGGCCGCACCCGCGTCCTCACCTCCCACGACCCCGCCGGCGGCCTCGCCGAGGCCGATCTCGCGCTGGGACTGCGCGGGGGGCAGGTGGCGCTGCTGGGCCCTGCCGCCGACATCAGCACCGCCCAGATCGGGGAGCTCTACCGGTGAACGTCCTCTCCGCCCTGCTGCGCAAGGAGCTGCGCCTGGAGCTGCGCACGCTGGAGTCGGTCCCCGGCATGGCGCTCTTCTCGATGACGACCTTCGTCGTCTTCCACTTCAGCCTCGACCGCGCCACCGTCGCGGGCGACCTCGCCGCGGGGATCCTCGTCGTCACGCTGCTGTTCGCCGGCATGCTGGGCCTCAACCGGCTGTACGTCGCCGACGAGGAGCAGGGCGGCTTCGACGGCTTCATGCTCGCGCCGGTCGATCGCACGTGGCTCTTCTTGGCCAAGGCGATCGCGCTCTTCGCCTACCTCGTGGTGCTGGAGGTCGTCGCGGTGCCGGCCTTCGCGCTGCTGCTCCTCGGCCCCGACCTGTGGCCGGCGCTGCCCGGGATGGTCGTCGTGCTGCTGCTCGCCGACGTCGGCTTCGCGATCATCGCGGCCCTCGTCGGCGCCATCGCCGTGCGGACCCGGGCGCGCGATCTCATCGGCCCGCTCATCGCGCTCCCGCTGCTGATCCCGGTCGTGATCGGCAGCGCCCAGGCCCTCAAGCCGCTGCTCGCCGAAGGCGGTGCGGGCCCGCTCGAGCTGAAGTGGCTGGCCATCGTCGGCTTGTACGATCTGGTCTTCGGACTGCTGTCGATCGCAGTCTTCGACCCCCTGCTGGAGGACTGACCGCGGATGTACGGCAAGGGGCTACGGAGCCTCTCCGTCGCCACCCTCATCACCCTCGTCGGCGCGTTCGCGCTGGTGTTCTTCTACGCGCCCAACGACGCGGACCAGGGCTTCATCCAGAAGATCTTCTACCTCCACGTGCCGATGGCGATCATCGCGCTCTGCGGCTTCGTCGCCGGCGGGATCTTCGCGGTCCAGTACCTCCGCACGCGCACGCCGATCCACGACCTGCGCTCCTACGTCGCGATCCACATCTCGATCATCCTCGCGGTCGGCGTCCTCGTCACCGGTGCGATCTGGGCCAAGGGCTCGTGGGGCCACTGGTGGGTGTGGGACGAGCCGACGCTGGTCTCCTTCCTCATCGTCTTCCTCCTCTACGCGACCTACACGCCGATGCGGTTCGCGATCGAGGACCGCGAGCGCCAGGCCCGCTACGCCGCCGTCTTCGCCGTGGTCGCCGGCGCGTTCGTGCCGCTGAACTTCGCCGCCGTCCGCATGGCCGAGGCCTACACCCACCCGCGCGTGCTCGGCACGACCGGCGGGTCGATGCCCGGCGACATGCGGCTGACGTTCCTCATCGCCACGGTCGGCATGGCGCTGCTCTTCGTCACCCTGTACCGCTTCGAGATCGCCACCAAGCTCGCGCGCGCCCGGATCGGCTCGCTGAAGCGCAAGCTCGGCGGCGATGACGCCCCCGTCCTGCGGCGCTCGGCCGCTCCCTCCCTCTGATGCCCGCACTCCCCCTCGACGAGGCCGGCAAGTACGTCGCCGCCGCCTACCTCGTGTTCCTCGCCCTCCTGATCATCTACGTCGGCATCATGGCCGTCCGCGTCCAGCACCTGGAGCGCGAGCTGGCCGAGCTCGACGACCTCGTCGAGCCCCAGGAGCCGGCGCCCGGCGCCGACGCGGAGCGGATCGCCACCCGATGAGCGAGGTCCTCTGCCTCGGCATCTCGTTCAAGACCGCGCCGGTCGCCCTGCGTGAGCGCCTGGCGATGACGCCCGCCCAGGCGGAGGCGTTCCTGCTGGAGGCGACGGCCGAGCCGGTCGTCCACGAGGCGGCGATCGTCTCGACCTGCAACCGCACCGAGGTCTACCTCGTCTCGCCCAACCCGGTCGCGGCGGAGAGCGCGGTCCTCGGGCTGCTCGCGCGCCACGCCGCGATCCGGCCGACCGAGCTGGCCGAGGTGCTCTACACCCCCCGCAACTGCGATGCTGCAAGGCAGCTCTACCGCGTCGCGGCGGGGCTGGACTCGATGATCGTCGGCGAGGCCGAGGTGCAGGGTCAGGTCCGCCGCGCGCATGACGTCGCCCGCCAGGCCGGCACCGCCGGGCCGATGCTCCATCGCCTCTTCCAGGCCGCGGTGCAGACCGGCAAGCGCGCCCGCTCGGAGACCGCGCTGTCGGAGGGCCGCGCGTCGGTCTCCTCGGTCGCGGTCCGGCTCGCCCAGGAGGTCCTCGGCGACCTGCGCGAGCGCCACGTCGTGCTCATCGGCGCCGGCGAGACGAGCGAGCTGACCGCCCAGGCGCTGGCCGGCGAGGGCGTCGCCACCGTCTTCCTGGCCAACCGCCGCGCCGATCGCGCGCGCTCGATCGCCGCGAGGTTCGGCGGCCAGGTCGTCTCGCTGCACGACCTGCCCGAGCAGCTCGTCGCGGCCGACATCGTGGTCGCCTCGACCTCCTCGCCCCACCCGATCGTCGGCGAGGAGGAGCTGGCGGAGGTGATGGCGCTGCGCGGCGGTCGCCCGCTGCTGCTCATCGACATCGCGGTGCCGCGCGACATCGACCCGGCCTGCGGCGATCTCGAGGACGTCACGCTCTACGACATCGACGACCTCCAGTCGGTGGTCGCCCACACGCTCTCCAGCCGCGAGGTCGAGGCGCGCCGCGCCGAGGAGATCGTGGAGGAGGAGATCCGGCGGTTCGCGCGGTGGATGGGGCAGCAGGACATCGTCCCGACGATCGCCGCACTGCGCGAGCACGGCCGCGACATCGTCGACCAGGTGCTGGCCGAGAACACGGGCCGCTGGGAGGGCGTCACGCAGCGCGACCTCGCGCGGATCGACGCGGTCGCGCGCGCGGTCATGCAGCGGCTGCTGCACGAGCCGACGATCCGGCTGCGCGAGAGCGGCCACGGGCGCGTCGCGCTGGTGCGTGAGCTGTTCGGCCTCGCCGACCGCCCGGTCGAGGAGCCCGCGCGCGACGCGGCCGCGCGCGACAACGTCCGCCAGCTGCGGGGCTGATGCGGATCGCGACGCGCGGCAGCGCCCTGGCGCAGGTCCAGGCGCGCACGGTGGCCGACCTGCTCGGCGGAGCGGAGCTGGTCGAGGTGGTGACGAGCGGCGATCGCCGGCGCAACGTGGCCGACAAGCGCGAGTGGGTCGCCGAGATCGAGCACGCGCTGGAGCGCGGCGAGGCCGACGTCGCCGTCCACTCGGCCAAGGACGTGCCCGCGATCCTGCCCGACGGGTTCGCGATGGTCGGCTACCCGGCGCGCGAGGAGCCGTGGGACGCGCTGTGCGGGGCCGCGTCGCTGGCGGAGCTCCCGCAGGGCGCGCGCGTGGGGACCGCTTCGCTGCGCCGGGCGGCCGCGCTGAAGGCGCTGCGGCCCGATCTGGAGATCGTCGAGCTGCGCGGCAACGTCGACACGCGGCTGCGGAAGCTGCGCGAGGGCGACTACGACGCCATCGTGCTCGCGCTGGCCGGGCTGCGGCGGCTGGGCCGCGAGGACGAGGTCGGCTGCGTGCTGCGCGAGGTGGTGCCGTCGCCCGGGCAGGGTGCGCTGCTGCTGGAATGCCGGATCGAGCACGAGGAGGCGCGCCGCGCCGCCGCCGCGATCGTCGACCCCGCCACGCTGCGCTGCGTGAACGCCGAGCGGGCCCTCGTGCGAGGGCTCGGGGCGGACTGCCACACGCCGGTCGGGGCCCACGCGATGCTCCAAGGCGACCGTCTCACGTTGCGCGCGTTCGTCGGCCGCGTCGACGGCTCGGCGTGGCTCGCCGACGAGCTCGACGGCCCGGACACCGAGCCCGAGGCGCTGGGCGCGGAGGTCGCGCGGCGGATGCTGGCCGCCGGAGCGCAGGAGATCCTCGACGCGGAGCGAGCCGCGTGAGCGGCCGCGTCTACCTCGTCGGCGCCGGCCCGGGCGACCCCGGGCTGCTCACCGTCCGCGCCCGCGAGCTGCTCGCCCAGGCGGACGTGATCCTCACCGACCGCCTCGTGCCGCCGGGGATCTTCGACGGGCTGGAGGCCGAGATCGTCGACGTCGGCAAGGTCGGCGGCGGCGAGCAGGTGCCCCAGGACGAGACGAACCGCCTGCTCGTCGAGCACGCGCGCGCCGGGCGGCTCGTCGTGCGGCTGAAGGGCGGCGACCCGTTCGTCTTCGGCCGCGGCGGCGAGGAGGCGCTCCTGCTGCGCCGGGCCGGGATCCCGTTCGAGGTCGTCCCCGGCGTCACCGCGGGCGTCGCCGCCTCGGCCTACGCCGGCATCCCCGTGACCCAGCGGGGGATGGCGGCCGGGGTCGCCTTCGTCACCGGCCACGAGGATCCGGCCAAGCCCGAGACCCAGCTCGACTGGCCCGCGCTGGCCGCGTTCCCCGGGACGCTCGTCTTCTACATGGGCGTGCGAGCGCTGCCGCGGATCGCCGATCGCCTCATCGCCGGCGGCCGGTCCGCCACCGAGCCCGCCGCGGTCGTCCAGCGGGGGACGCTCGGCGATCAGCGCGTCGTCGTGTCCACGCTGGCCAAGCTGCCGAACGCGGCGTTGGAGGCCAAGATCCGCGCGCCGTCGATCACCGTGGTGGGGCCCGTCGCCGAGCTGGCCCGCGAGCTGGCCTGGCTCGGCGAGGCGCGCCCGCTCGCCGGCGTCGGCGTCGCCGTCACGCGGGCCCGGGCGCAGGCCAGCGCGCTCGCCGGCCGACTGCGCGCGCTCGGGGCCGATGTCGTCGAGGCGCCCGCGATCGCCATCGAGCCGCTCGACACCGCGCTTCCGACCGTCGGCGACTACGACCTGCTCTGCGTCACCAGCCCCAACGGCGCCACGCGGCTGCTCGAGGAGGTCCGCGACGCTCGCGCGCTGGCCGGTCCGCGGATCGCCGCGATCGGCCCCGGCACGGCGCGGGCGCTGCGCGCCGGCGGCATCGAGGCCGACGTCGTGCCCGAGCGCGCGATCGCCGAGTCGCTCGTCGATGCGCTGCGTGACGTCCCGGTGACCCGCGCGCTGATCGTCCGCGCCCAGGAGGCCCGCGACGTGCTGCCCGACGCCCTGCGCGAGCGCGGCGCACAGGTCGACGTCGTCGCCCTCTACCGCACCGTCGCCGCGCCGCTGGACGTCGCGGCCCGTGCGGCCGTCGAGTCCGCGCAGTACGTCACGTTCACCTCGGCGTCCAGCGTGCGCAACGTCCTCGACGCCGGCGCCGAGCTGCACGGTCCCCGCCTCGTCTCGATCGGGCCGGTCACGAGCGCGATGCTCCGCGAGCACGGCCTGGAGCCCCACGTGGAGGCGACCGACCACACCCCCGACGGGCTCGTCGAGGCGCTGCTGCGCGACGTCACCGGGGGATGAGCTCGGCCAGCTCCGCGACCGCGGACGCGATCGACGGCTCCGGCATCGCGGCGTAGCCGAGGACGAGGCCGGGCGGGCCGCCGCGCGGGTCGAGGCGATTGACCGCCAGGCCGTGCAGCTCGATCGAGCGGTCGTGGGCTGCGGCGACGAGGGCCTGCTCGTCGACGTGGCCGGGCAGCAGCGCGACGACGTGCAGCCCGGCGGCCACGCCTTCGACGCGGACCTCCGGGAGGTGGCGGGCGAGCGCGGCGAGCAGGGCGTCGCGGCGCGCCCGGTAGCGGCGGCGCATGCGGCGCAGGTGGCGGTCCAGCTCACCGCCCACGACGAAGTCGGCCAGCGCCGCCTGCTCCAGCAGCGGCGTGCCGAGGTCGGCGTGGCCCTTGGCGTCCGCCAGCGGATGCGCCAGCGCCGCGGGCGCGACGAGCCAGCCGAGCCGCAGCGACGGGGCCAGGATCTTGCTCGCCGAGCCGGCGTAGACGACCAGCTCGGGCGCGAGGCCCTGCAGCGCGCCGACCGGCTCGCGGTCGTAGCGGTACTCCGCGTCGTAGTCGTCCTCGACGATCACCCCGCCGGTCCGCTGGGCCCAGTCCAGCAGCGCAGCGCGGCGCGCGGGCGCCAGGACGGCGCCCATCGGCGACTGGTGAGCCGGGGTCACGACGACGGCGTCGGCCTCCACGCGCGCGAGGGCGTCGACCCGCAGGCCGTCCTCGTCGACCGGCACGCCGACCGCCTCCAGGCCGGCGCGCTGCACGACCGCGCGATGCCCGAACCAGCCGGGATCCTCGAGCGCGATCCGGGTCGCGCCGCGGCGGCGCAGGACGTCGCACACGAGCGCGAAGCCCTGGACGAAGCCGTTGCAGATGAGCATCCGCTCGGGCGCCGCGACCACGCCGCGCGTGCGCCCGAGGTGGCCGGCGAGCGCCTCGCGCAGGGCCCGCGAGCCGCGCGCGCTGCCGTAGCCGAGCTCGTGGTCGGCCATCGCCGTGAGGGCCCGGCGCGTGGAGGCCAGCCACGCCGCGCGCGGGAAGAGCGCCAGGTCGGGCTGCCCGGGGTGGAACGTCTGGCGGGGCGTCGGCGGCGGCGTGTCGCGATCGGGCGCCGCGGCCAGCGATGCTCCCCCGGCCGCGACCTCGGTGCCGGAGCCGCGGCGCGCGACCAGGTAGCCCTCGGCCGTGAGCTGCGCGTAGCTCTCGACGACCACGCCGCGCGACACCCCGAGCTGCGCGGCGAGCGCGCGGGAGGACGGCAGCCGCGTGCCCGGCCGCAGGCGGCCGGCGCGGACGTCGTCGCGCAGCGCCCGCTCGAGCTGGACGTGCAG
This sequence comes from uncultured Solirubrobacteraceae bacterium, assembly GCA_964422645.1. Lineage (GTDB taxonomy): Bacteria > Actinomycetota > Thermoleophilia > Solirubrobacterales > Solirubrobacteraceae > Capillimicrobium. The sequence goes on from CAYRCB010000017.1 coordinate 95,082, forward strand.
CGGGACGCCGTTGCGGGCGTCGAGGGCGACGAGCAGCTCCATGTGGTTGGTGTGCGGTGGTCTCGGTGGTCCTGGATCGTGGTCCGGCTCTGACCGTACGGCGTCCCGCGGCGCGCCGGCGGTCAAGACGCCTGGCTGAGCAGCCAGACCGCGACGATCGCCGCGGCCACCACGACGATCGTCACCGGCAGCGAGGCGCCGACGAACACGCCGACCACGATCGCGGTCAGCACCCCCGCGGCCACGCCGACGAGGATCAGCTCGAAGCCCGGGCGGCCGCGCATCCGCCGAGCATACGGGCGCGGTCTACCCTCCGGCGCGTGTTCGTGACCTTCGCCAGCGACTACGGCCACCAGGACGAGTTCGTCGGGATCTGCCACGGCGTGCTCTGCGGTCTGGCGCCGATGACGCGGGTCATCGACGTCACGCACGGGATCCCGCGCCACGACGTCCGCTTCGGCGCGATCGTCCTGCGCAACGCGCTGCCATTCATGCCGGCGGGGGTGCATCTGGCGGTCGTCGATCCCCAGGTCGGCGGAGCGCGCCGCGCCGTGGCGCTGCAGTGCGCCGACGAGGAGCAGCGGCTCGTCGGGCCCGACAACGGGCTGCTCATGCTGGCCGCCGAGCGCTTCGGCGGCGTCGTCGAGGCCGTCGACATCGCCCGCTCGCCGTGGCGGCTGGAGCCGGTGTCGGCGACGTTCCACGGGCGCGACATCTTCGCCCCGGTGGCGGCGGCGCTGGCGCGCGGCGAGCCGATCGCGGCGGCCGGGGAGCCGTTCCCGGTCGACGAGCTCGTCCGGCTGGCCCTGCCGGTCGCGACGCACGAGGACGGCGAGCTGATCGCCCACGCCCTGCTCGCCGACCGCTTCGGCAACGTGATCCTCGACGCGACGCACGACGACCTCACCGCGATCGGGCTGCGGCTGGGCGCCGAGGTCGAGGTGCGGGCGGGCGGGCGCCTCGCACGGGCACGGTTCGCCTCGACGTTCGCCGACGTCGCCGCGGGCGAGCTGCTGCTGTACGAGGACGCGCAACGCCAGCTGGCGCTGGCGGTCAATCGCGGATCGGCCCAGCGCGAGCTGCGCGTGGGCCGTGACGCCGAGATCCGGTTGCTCCCATGAGCGGGAGCGACGAACGCCCTGCGGGCGAGGTCGCGCCGGACACGAGCTCCTCGCGCCACCCGGCCACCGGCGAGGTCCAGCCCGGTGCGGGCAGCACCACCCCGCACCACCCGGTCGCCAGCAACGTCCGGCCCGGTGCGGGCAGCTCGCTTCAAGGGCCTGACCCGGTCGCCGGGCGAGGCGCGGCGTGTCACCGCCTGGGCCGCCCGCGGCTGCACCTGCGCTCGGTCGACTCGACCAACCGCCGGGCGAAGGAGCTCGCTGCGGCCGGCGCAGCCCACGGGACGCTCGTGACGGCGACCGAGCAGACCGCCGGGCGGGGGCGCCAGGGGCGCGCCTGGTCCGCGCCGCCCGGCCGTGCGCTCGTCGCCTCGCTCGTGCTGCGTGAGGCCCCTGGGCTCCTCCCGATGGTCGCGGCGGCCGCGGTGGCCGAAGTCGCCGGTGCGGCGGCGCGGATCAAGTGGCCCAACGACGTGCTCGTCGACGGTCGCAAGGTCGCCGGGATCCTGGCGGAGGCGCGTCCGCAGGAGGGCTGGGCAGTGCTCGGCATCGGCCTGAACGTGGCGGTGCGGCTGGAGGACCTCCCGGAGGAGCTGCGCGAGCGCGCCGGCACCCTCGGCCGATCCCCGGATCAGCTCGACACGACGCTCGACGAGCTGCTCGCCGCGCTCGACCGCTGGCTCGCGGCCACTGACGCCGACGTCCTCGCGGAGTTCCGTGCCCGCGACGCCCTGGCCGATCGGGCGATCGCCTGGAACGGCGGTGAGGGCGTGGCGCGCGGCATCGACGCCGCCGGCCGCCTCCTCGTGGAGCTGCCGGACGGCTCGACGTCAGCGCTCGACGCCGGCGAAGTGCACCTGGCGCGGTAGCGCTCCGCCACAGAGGTGAGAGTTCCTCCCGCAGAGCGGGACAAACTCTCACCGCTGTCGATCAAGCGGCGGTGTCCGGCTTCTTGCGGGTGGTCCGCCGCGCGGGCTTCGCTTCGTCCGCCGGCGCCTCGTCGGTCGCCGCCGCCTTCCGCGTGGTCCGCCGCTTCGGCGCCGCCGGCGCGGCCTCCTCCGCTGCAGCCTTCTTGGCGGTCCCGCGCTTCGCCGCATCCGGCGCCGCCTCCTGCGCCGCAGCCTTGCGGGTAGTCCGGCGCTTCGGCGTAGCCGGCTCGGTCGAAGCCTTCCGTGCGGTCGCACGCTTCGGCGCGGACGGCTCGGCCGGCTCGGCCGGCTCCGCCGCAGGCTTCCGTGCGGTCGCACGCTTCGGCGCGGCCGACTCGGACGCCGCCGCCGCGGCCTTCTTGGTGGTCCGGCGCTTCGGTGCGACCTGCGCCGCCGCCGCCTCCTCCGCCCCGGCCTTCCCCGCCGTCCCGCGCTTCGACGCCGATGTCTCGCGGTCTCCCGCCGCGGCGTTCGTCGTCGTCCCAAGCTCCGGCACGGCCGCCTCGGCCTCCGCGGGCTTCTTCGCCGTCGTGCGACGCTTCGGCGCGGCGGCGGCCGCCGCGACCGGCTCGGCGACGTCCTGCGTCTTCCGCGTCGACCGGCGCTTCGATGCGGCGGGCTCGTCGCCGGTCACGACCACCTCGGCCACCGGCACCGACACCTCCGCGGACGCCGTGCTCCGCGTCCGCCGCTTCGGCGCGGACGAGGCCTCATCGGCCACGGCCGGCTCCACCGACGCCGACGCCTTCCGCGTCGACCGCCGCTTCGGGGTGGCCGACGCCTCGGTTGCGTCCGCCGGCGCGGAGGCCGTGCGCTTGGCCCGGGGGTTCGGCGGGGCCGCAGCCTCGTCGGTCTCGGCCGTCGACGCCTTGCGCGTCGACCGGCGCTTCGGGGTGACCGGCTCCGTCGCAGGCTCGTCAGCGGGCTGGTTGGCCGGGCGCGGCGCGGGAGCCTCGTCGGCGGCCGCCGCGCGGGTGGTCCGCCGCTTGGGCGGCTCGACCACGGCAGCATCGACCGGCGCCGCGGCCTCGGCGGCCTTGCGCGTCACGCGCCGCGTCGGCTTGGGAGCCGCTTCCGCCGGCGGGGTATCGAATGGCAACGACTCCTGGGTGGACGCGACGCGGGTCGTCCTGCGGCGCGGCTTCGGGGCCTCGGCCACCGGTTCGGTGGCCGCATCCGCCTTGCGCGCTCGACTCCTGCGGGCGGGCGCGGATGTATCGGCGTCGGGCGATGTGGCGTTCTCCACGGCGGCCTCGGTCGCACCGACCTCACTCGGCGTGACGTCCGCAACCGAGGCTGCCGCGCGCGTCGACCGGCGCCGTGGCTTCGGCGGCGCGGCCTCGGCAGCGCTGTCGGCGGCGGTCGCCGCATCGGGCTCGGTGGCCTTGCGCGTCACGCGCCGCTTCGGCTTCGGCGCCTCCTCGACCTCGGCGACCGCCTCCGATGGACCGGCAGCCGCAGTCTCCGTCGGCGTCTTCCGCGCCCGGCTCCGCGACGCCGGCTTGGGCGTGTCCTCGGCTTCGACCGCGGCGGCCTCCACCGGCTCAGTCGACGCCTCCACCACTTCAGCCTTCCGCGCACGACCCCGCCGCGCCGGCTTCGGCGCCTCCCCAACCTCCGCCGCGGCAGCGGCCTCGACCGCACCGGCAGCCTCGACGGCACCAGCAGGCTCCGCGGACTTCCGCGTCGTGCGACGACGCGCCGGCTTGGGTGCCCCCTCACCCTCCACCGCGGCAGCGGCCTCGACCGCACCGGCAGCCTCAACGGCACCAGCAGGCTCCGCGACCTTCCGCGTCGTGCGACGACGCGCCGGCTTCGGCGCCTCCTGCACCTCAGCCTCCGCCGCCGAAGCAGCCTCGACCGCACCGGCCGACTCGACCGCGCCGACGGACTCCGACGCCTTCCGCGTCGCACGACGGCGCGCCGACCTCGGCGCCTCCTCACCCTCCACCGCAGCAGCAGCCTCAACCGCACCAGCAGGCTCCGCGACCTTCCGCGTCACACGCCGACGCGCCGGCTTCGACGCCCCCTCACCCTCCACCGCAGCAGCAGCCTCAACGGCACCAGCAGGCTCCGCGACTTTCCGCGTCGCACGCCGCCGCGCCGGCTTCGACGCCTCCTCACCCTCCACCGCAGCAGCAGCCTCGACCGCACCGGCCGACTCAGCGGCCTTGCGCGTGGCACGGCGGCGCGGCTTCGGCGCGACCGCCTCGTCCTCGCCAGCCGCCGTCGTCGCGTCGTCCGCGGCCTCCGGCGCCGCCGCCTTGCGGGCGCGGCGCTTCGGCTTCGGCGGGGCCTCCGTGTCGGCCGGGTCGGTCTCTGCGGGCTGGGCATCGTCGAGGCCCTCGCCGTCGGCGTCGATCAGGGCCGGCGGCGTGGCGGCCGCGCGGCGCCGGCCGCGGGCCCGGCCGGGCAGGAGCGCCGCAGCGGCGCCGATCTGCTCGACCGCATCCAGCGGCTCGGCATCCTCGATCTCGCCATCCTCGTCGGCACCGGCTCGTGCGCGACCCGCAGCGGCGCCCTTGTCGGCCTTCATCCGGCCGGCCGCGGCGCCGATCTGCTCCTCGTCCGCGTCGGCCTCCGCCCCGGCACCGGCGCCGATCTGCTCCTCATCCGCGTCCGCCTCCGCGCGGCCGCCCGCACCGGCGCCGATCTGCTCCTCATCGGTGTCGGCCTCCGCGCGGACGTCCGCAGCGGCGCCGACCTCCGCCGCCTCGGCGCCTTCGACCGCCGCACCGTCCGCCTGCGCCTCGACGCCTTCGACGCCCTCCAGCTCCTCCACGGCCTCGAGCGCCGCGGCCTCCATCGCCTCGATCGGCTCGACCACGCCGTCCTCGCCCACGCGCTTCTTGCGCCGCGACCCACGGCCGGAGCGCTTCTTGGGGAAGTTGCGCAGCAGATCCCGTGCCAGCGAGTTGGGCTTGCGCGCCATCCGCGTCCGCGCGCCGCGCAGGACCTCCTCGGCCTCCGGGGTATGCGCCAACGCCGCGGCCAGCAGGGCCGCCGAGAGCCGTCGATCCTGCTTGCGCGTCGCCTGCACGAGCCGCCGCGCGTTGCGCGCATGCGCCCCGCCCGACGAGTTCACCAGCAGCCCGAGCAGCCGCTTCGTCTCCGGCCACCGCTGGACCGCGTACTCCTCGTGGACCTCGCGCGTGTACTCGGCCATCCGCCAGATCCAGGCGTTGGCCTGGTCGCGGCGCCCGATCCGCTTCTCGGCCAGCGCCTGCAGCCCGACCTTCACCGCCTCGCGCCGCTCGTCGCGCGACCACTGGCCGATCTCGTCGATGGCCAGGTCGAACGCCTCGGCGTCCTTGGCCTGCGCGATCTCCTGCAGCGCCCGGATCCGCAGCTGCGACGACTTGTTGCGCTGCACCGCGGTCAGCAGGAAGCGCCGCTTCAGCTCGCCGGACTTGTCGAAGTGCAGCATCGCCCGCGCGCGCCGCCACCCCGACGGCTGCACCCGGGCCCCCGCCAGCGCGGCCCACACGTGCTGCTCGCCCCAATCCAGATGCTCGACCGCGATCCGCCACAGCTCGCGCTCGAAGACCTGCGCCCGCCGTTCCGGGTCGGCCGTCACCGGCAGCACGCGCCGCTCGACCCGCACGCGCCGCCCGCGGCCCCTCCGCACGGGCCCGACGACGATCGCCCCGCCCCGGTACACGTCGCGGTCCAGCAGCGAGTGCAACGTCACGACGGGGTCGTCGTGCTTGGTCGCCGGATGGACGAAGTCGACGACGATCCCCGACTCCTTGCCGGGCTGGCGCCGGGTGACGCGCCCCACGCGCTGCTGGTAGATGCGCTTGGACGCGGTCGGCGCCAGGTGCATGCAGACCGTCGCCCGCGGCGAGTTCCACCCCTCGGCCAGCAGCTGCGCGTTGACGAGCACGTCGATCTCGCCGCGCTCGTACCTGGCCAGGATGTCGGCCAGCTCGCGCTTGGGCGTCTCGCCCGAGACCGCCATCGCCTTCAGCCCCTCGTCGCGGAACGCGTCCGCGACGTTGTACGCGTGCCGCACGCCCGCCGCGTAGACGACGCCCGGCACCCCGTCGAACCGGGTCTTGTACAGGTTCGCGATCGCCAGGTTGAAGGGGATCTGGTCCAGCAACTCGGCCAGGAGCTCCTGGTCGAACTCGACGTCCACCTCGCCGCGTCGCAGCGGCACCTTGGCGATCGAGCGCACGCCTGCGCCCGGCGGGATGCGGATGCAGCGCAGCGGCGCGATCACGCCGCGCCGCGCCGCCTGAGCCAGGTCGAAGCGCGACGTCTGCGTCGGGAACAGGTCGGTGACGTGGCGGGCGATCAACGCGCCCGTCGCGGTCATGCCGACGAAGATCGGCCCGGTCCAGGCGCGGATCGCCTCGGACGTCTTGTCGCCCAGCGCGGTGTGCGCCTCGTCGCAGATGACGACCGTGTACGCCGACGAGATCCGGCCGGCGTTGCGCACGAACCACTGGTAGGTCTCGACCGTCACCGGACCATCGGCCTGATCGGCGTCGCCCTGCATCAGCGGCCGGTGGATGCGGTCGCGGTAGCCGCGGTCGCGCAGCTCGCCCGTGAACTGATCGACGAGGTTGCGGCGATGGGTGAGGATCAGGATCCCGCCGGTCCGCGACGCCTCGACGAACCCGAGCGCCGCGACGGTCTTGCCCGCGCCCGTCGCATGCTCGAACCAGAAGCGCTTGTGCGCGTTGGGATCCTCGGGCTGCTCCTCGAGCTGCTCCTCGTCCTCGACGGCCGGCGGCTCCTCCCAGTCCTGGGGCTCCTCGTCGTCGGGCAGCTCCTCGTCGATCTCCTCCTCGCCCGGCACGGCGGCCGAGCCGGCGTAGGCCGAGCGCGCGGCCGCGACGACCTTCCCGTTGCCGTTGGCGCCGTTGCGCGCCCCGCTGCCGTTCGCCGGCCCCGATTGCGCCGCCGCCAGCAGCGCGGTCAGCGTGCCGGAGAGCGCATCGACCTGGTGCGGGTTGAGCAGCGTGCCGTCGGCGAGGTGCGGCTCCTCCTCGCTGAGCAGCCGCTCGAGGCCGAGCAGCAGCGAGTACGCCCGCCGCCACTCGGTCGACGGATGGGTGAGCCCCTCGGCCAGCTCGGCCAGCGCCGCATCGAGCGCGCGACGGCGAGCGGAGCCGGCGCCGAGCGCGACGGCGGGGTCCTCGCCCTCGTGCACGAAGCGCTCGCGCGTGAAGCGCTCCGCGCGAGCGATGTCGGCTGGGGACGGAAGGGGTGCGGCCACGGCGGCCGCCACTGGCGTGGAGTCAGCCATGAAGGCTCGAAGAAGATGGAGATCAGGGCGGCGATCGAAAACGAACGGCTCGCTGCCCGAGGTGCCGGAACCCACCCGGAACATGCTGCGAAGACGACCTCCCAGTCAGCCTCCGCCACGGGTAGCCGCAGGATATCGCATGGCCGGACGGGACGAGGCCCGGGGGTACCCTGGATTTCCGTGCTGCGCCGTCTCGTCTTCGTCGTGATCGGCCTCGGCCTCGTGGCCGTGGTCGCCATCGGGCTCACGCAGAGCAAGGGCGACAACGCCGCGCCCAAGCCAGCGACGATCTCCACGGCCGACCAGCGGGCCAAGCTCGAGGGCGCGCCCGCCCCGCTCGCCGCGCTGCACGCAGAGGCCAACCGACTGCTGCCCGGCGGCACGAAGGCCTACGAGGCGCGCCTGCGCGAGCTGCGCGGCCACCCGGTCGTCGTCAACGGCTGGGCCTCGTGGTGCGGGCCCTGCCGGTTCGAGTTCCCGTTCTTCCAGCGCACCGCCGTCGACTACGGCAAGCAGGTCGCCTTCCTGGGGATCAACGCCGAGGACAACCACACCGATGCGACCGGCTTCCTGGAGAAGTTCCCGGTCTCCTACCCCAGCTACGAGGACCCCAAGGACGCGCTCGTCCAGGCGATCAACGCGCCGCGCGGCCTGCCGTTCACCCTCTTCTACGACGCCGAGGGCGAGCTGCAGTACGCCCACCAGGGCGGCTACGCCACCCAGGAGCGCCTCGAGGCCGACATCCGCCGCTACGCCCTCGGCGACGATGCCTGAGGTCCGCGTCGACCCGCTCACCGGCCTGCGGACGATCGTCGCCGCCGACCGCGCGACCCGCCCCGGCGGCGAGCTGCGAGCGACGCCGGGCGCCCCGCTGGATCCCGCCACCGACCCCTTCCTCGAGGGCCACGAGGACCGCACCCCGCCCGAGGTCTTCGCGCTGCGTCCCGACGGCGCCGCCCCCGACACCCCCGGCTGGTCGGTCCGCGTCGTCCCGAACCTCTTCCCCGCCCTGACCGCCGACAGCCCGCAGCCCGAGCGCGACGCGAGCCCCGACCTCTTCACCGCCGCCCCCGCCCTCGGCACCCACGAGGTCGTCGTCAACGCGCCCCACCCGGCCACCACGCTGGCCGAGCTCGACTCGGGCCAGCTGGCGACGGCGATGGGCGTCTGGCGCACGCGGATGCGCCACCACGTCCAAGAGGGCGGCGCCGCGTGCGTCCACGCGCTCGTCAACGAGGGACGCGAGGCGGGCGCGTCGCTGCCCCACACCCACGCCCAGCTCTACGCGCTCGACTTCGTCCCGGCGGCGATCGCCCGCGAGCGCGAGCGCTTCGGGGCCTACGCCGTGCGCACGATGGGCTCCAACCTGCTCGCCGACCTCGTCCAGGACGAGGTCCGCCGCCGCGAGCGGATCGTCGCGATCGACGACGAGGCGGTCTGCCTCGCGCCCTACGCCTCGCGCGTGCCCTACCAGCTCCTGCTCGCGCCCCGCCGCCCGACGCCGCGCTTCGAGGACGACGGCCCGCTCGGCGCCGCGCTCCTGCACGACGTCCTCAACCGCCTCGCCCGCCACCTCGGCGCCAGCCCGCCGTTGAACCTGTGGGTGCGCACCGCGCCGCGCGGCGCCGACCACTTCTGCTGGCGGATCGACGTGCTGCCGCGCCTGACCCATCTCGCCGGCCTCGAGCTGGGGACCGGCGTGAACCTGAACATCGTCGCGCCCGAGCGCGCCGCCGCCGAGCTGCGCGACGCTTGATCGGCGTCGCCGTCCTCGCCGTGGTGATCGCCGCCGCGACCACCGCCGGCATCGTGGTCGAGGGCCGCCTGCCCGACGGCGGCCGGCCGCTGGCAGCGCGCGCCTCGCGGCTGCTGCTGTGGGTCATGATCCCGTTCGCGATCTTCTTCGTGATGGCCCGGCTCGAGCTGACCGCCGACATCGGCGTCGGCATCGGCCTCGCATACGTCGAGCTCGCGATCGTCGGGGCCATCGCGTGGGTGATCGCAACCCGCGCCTTGCGCCTCACGCGCCCGCAGACCGGCGCGCTCGTCGTCGTGGTGATCCTCGTCAACACCGGCTACCTCGGCCTGCCGCTGGTCGCGGCCACGCTCGGCAGCGACGCCCTCGGTCCGGCGATCGCCTTCGACGCCACCGTCTCGGGACCCATGTTCATGGTCGTCGCGATGAGCATCGGCGCCGCGCTGGGGACCAACCGCGGCGAGTCCGGCCGCGACCGCGTGGTCGCGCTCCTGCGCAACCCGCCGCTGATCGCGGCCGCCCTCGGGCTGCTGGCGCCCGAGGCGCTCGCGCCCGACCTGCTGCTCGACGCGGCCCACGTCGTGATCTACCTGACCGTCCCGATCGCGTTCTTCATCGTCGGGCTGACGCTCGGCGGCGAGTCCGAGGAGGGGATGCTGAGCTTCCCGCCCGCGCTGACGCCGCCCGTCGTCGTCGCGCTGGGGCTGCGGCTCGTGGCGGCGCCGGCGTTGATGCTCGCCCTCGCCGCGCTCGTCCACCCGGTCCCGAAGGCCTACCTGCTGCAGGCCGGCATGGCCTGCGGCGCCAACTCGGTGCTCGTCGCCCACGTCCACGGGCTCGACCTGCGGATCACCGCTTCCGCCGTGGCCTGGTCCACGATGATCGTCCTCGTGATCGCCATCGTCGTCGCACCGCTGCTGTGAGGGCGCTCGTCCAGCGCGTCAGCCGCGCCGCCGTGCGCGTCGAGGGCGAGACGATCGCCCAGATCGGTCCCGGCCTGCTCGTCCTGCTCGGCGTGGGCCACGACGACGACGAGGCGATCGCCGACCGGCTGGCCGACAAGCTGCGCGCGCTGCGGATCTTCGAGGATGCCGACGGCCGCATGAACGAAGCGCTCGGCGATCGCGAGGTGCTCTGCGTCAGCCAGTTCACGCTGCTGGCCGACACGCGCCGCGGCAACCGCCCGAGCTTCGTCGGCGCCGCCGAGCCCGTCCGGGCCCGGGCGCTCTACGAGCGCGTCTGCGACCGCCTCGGCGCCCAGCGCGGCGTGTTCGGCGCCCACATGGCGGTCGAGCTCGTCAACGACGGCCCGGTCACGATCACGGTCGATTACCCTGCCTGACCCCATGCCGCCCGAGCCACGCTTCGTTCCCCGCTTCGCCGCCGAGCCGCCCCAGGAGGTCGCCCCCTACGGGCGCTGGGCCGAGCGCCTCGCCGCCGAGCTGCGCTTCGCCGTCGAGGAGGAGTTCGGCGAGATCGCCTGGTTCCCCGACCGCACGTGGCACGGGCGCACCTACGTGCCCGCCACCGCCCGCACCCCGGACGGCCGCGAGGTCTTCGGCGTCGTGTCCTACCGGCCCGCGCAGGACGGCGGCGAGCCCGAGGCGCTGCGCGCGGTCGCCGACGTGACCGACGACACCGCCGACCAGAACCCCGACTGGACGCTCGACCTCTGCGACGAGGTGATCGGCGGCTGGCGGGGCGAGCACGGCGAGATCGCGACGATGACGCTGGTGTGGGGCGTCCCGATGGTGCCCGGCGGGACGATCGCCACCGCCGAGCTGGCCGACCTGACCGTCGACCAGTGCGCGCTGACCGCCGAGGGCCGCTTCACCCTCCTGGCGCCCGACGACTACGCGGGCGACTACCTCGACATCAAGCTGTTCAACGACCGCGGCGAGGAGCTCGCCCGCGAGTCGCTGTACGACGACGAGGAGGCGTGACGAAGCCGCGCCGCTGAACCGGCGTCAATGCCGGTTTGCAGGGGTATCTTCCCTTCGGACCCTCCCTGGAGGGAGGTCGGGAACGAAGAGCAGCACCGGCACCGCGATCGCGGGGCGGCGAGTCCCGTGAGCGTTCCGCCGCTCGAGACGGCGGAGGCCGTCCCCCTTGAAGGCTGGGACACGGAGATCGCCGCGCGGTCCCCGTGGCAGCTCTTCTGGCGACGGTTCCGGGCCGATCGCGTGGCGGTCGTGGCGCTCGGCTTCATCGGCGTGCTGATCGCGGTCGCGGCGCTCGCGACGCCGATCCGGGAGCTCTTGGGAGCACCCGCGCCGGCGACGCAGAACCCGTCGGCGCTCGACGAGTTCGGCCTCCCCTCGGGGCCGAGCTCGGCCCATCCCTTCGGCGTCGACACGCTCGGGCGGGACGTGTTCGCGCGCACGCTCGCGGGGGCGCAGGTCTCCCTGGAGGTCGCGATCGTCGCGACCGGCATCGCCGTCTTCATCGGCGTCGTGCTCGGGCTGCTGGCGGGCTACTACCGGGGCTGGGCCGACACGCTGCTGTCGCGCCTGGCCGACGTGCTCCTCGCCTTTCCGATCCTCCTGCTGGGGCTCGGCCTGGCGGCCGCCTGCTCCGGCGTCGACGGCTGCGTCCACGGCCTCATCCAGCCCGGCGTGGGCGTGGTGATCTTCGTCATCGCCTTCTCGAGCTGGACGTACGTCTTCCGCATCATCCGCGGACAGACGCTGTCGCTGCGCGAGAAGGAGTTCGTCCAGTCGGCCGTCGCGGCCGGCGCCTCCAGCCGGCGGATCATCTTCCGGGAGATCCTGCCCAACCTCGTCGCGCCGATCATCGTCTACGCGTCGCTGCTCATCCCCACGAACATCCTGTTCGAGGCGGCGCTGTCGTTCCTCGGCGTCGGCGTCCAACCGCCCCGGGCGAGCTGGGGCTCGATGATCGCCGACGCCGTCAACGTCTTCGACACCGCCTGGTGGTACCTGTTCTTCCCGGGGATGGCGCTCCTGCTCACGGTCCTCGCCTTCAACCTCGTCGGCGACGGCCTCCAGGACGCCCTGAACCCGCGGAGCGACCGATGAGCCCAGCACCGCTCATCTCTCGCGGTCCCGTCCTCCAGAGAAAGGACGTCTCCGTGCGCATCCGACTCCACCACACCGCGGCCGCCCTGGTCGCGGCGCTCGCCATCTCGCTCATGGCCGCCAGCTGCGGCGGCGGGGGCGACGAGACGACCGGCGGGACGACCACCGCGCCCGCCGGCGCGGCGGGCCAGCCCATCACGCAACCGCCGTCCGACGCCAAGAAGGGCGGCACGCTCACCGTCCTCTCGGCCGGTGACGTCGACTACATCGACCCGGGCCTCGCCTACTACGCGTTCTCGTACACCGTGCTCCAGCCGACGCTGGCGCCGCTGTACGGCTACGCGCCGGGCGACCCGGAGCAGGAGATCCCGATCCTGGCCGACGGGGAGCCGCAGATCTCCGCCGACGGCAAGACGATCACCGTGCAGCTCAAGTCGGGCTACCGGTTCAGCCCGCCGGTGGATCGCGAGGTCACCTCCAAGGACGTCAAGTACGCGATGGAGCGCGCGTTCACCAAGGAGGTGCCCAACGGGTACATGACGGCCTACTTCGGCAACATCGAGGGCGTCAAGGCGTTCCAGGACGGCAGCGCCGGCCAGATCTCGGGCATCCAGACCCCCGACGACCAGACGCTCGTGCTGAAGCTGACGCAGGGCGGCCCGACCGCCAGCGCGCTCGTCCTCCCGGTCACCTCGCCGGTGCCGCAGGAGTACGCCAAGAAGTTCGACGCCCAGAACCCGTCGACCTACGGCCAACATCAGGTCTCGGCCGGCCCGTATCGGATCGAGCGCTACCAGCCGACCCGGTCGGTCGTGCTCGTGCGCAACCCGAACTTCGACCCGAGCGCCACCAAGGACCCGCGGCCGGCGTACCTGGACCGGATCGTGGTCCAGGAGGGCAACGAGGACGCCAACGTGGCGTCGCGCCGGATCCTCGACGGCCAGTCGATGGTGTCCGGTGACTTCGCCCCGCTGCCCGCGATCGTCAAGGCGACGACGCAGGGCGCCCAGAAGCGCCAGATCCAGTTCAACCCGGGCGCAGGGACGCGCTGGGTCGCGATGAACACCAAGATGAAGCCGTTCGACGACGTCAACGTCCGCAAGGCGGTCCTGGCCGGCTTCGACCGCAACGCCATGCGCCTCACGCGCGGCGGGCCGCTGATCGGGGACATCGCCAGCCACATGCTCTATCCGGGCGTGGCGGGCTTCGAGGAGGCCGGCGGGATGAAGGGCACCGGGGACGACTTCCTCGCCAACCCCAGCGGCGACATGGCGCTGGCCGCCGACTACCTCAAGAAGGCCGGGTTCTCCGACGGCAAGTACCACGGGCCGCCGATCCTCATGGTCGGCGACAACAGCGGCGTGGGGGCCCAGGGGGCGCTCGTGGCGCAGCGTCAGCTCGAGCGGCTCGGCTTCCAGGTGACGCTCCGCCAGGTCACCCACGACACGATGTACACGAAGTACTGCAACGTGCCGAAGGCGAACGTCCAGGTCTGCCCGAACGTCGGCTGGATCCGCGACTTCGCGGACCCGCAGACGGTGCTCGACCCGACGTTCAACGGCAAGAACATCGTCGCCCAGAACAACTCGAACTGGCCGCAGCTCGACGACCCGGCGATCAACGCCGCGATGGACAAGGCCGAGACGATCACCGACCCGGCCGAGCGGGCGAGCGCCTGGGCCGAGATCGACAAGATGGTCACGGCGCAGGCACCGCTGGTCCCCTGGCTGTGGGACAAGTACCCGACGATCGAGTCGGCCAACGTGGCCGGCGTCAACGCCCTGTGGAACCAGGGCTCCTATGACCTCTCGTACACCTCGCTGAAGTAGCCGACCGGCCGCCCGCCGGTCGCGCCGCCGGCCGGCGGGACGGCCATCGACCGCCACGCCGATGACCCGCTACATCATCCGCCGCCTGCTCTGGGTGATCGTGCTGCTGTTCCTCGTCAGCGCGCTCACCTTCGCGATCTTCTTCGTGGTCCCGTCCACCGACCCCGCGGCGCTGCGGGCCGGCAAGACGCGCGACCCGGCCGTCATCCACGCGATCCGCGAGCAGCTCGGGCTCGACAAGCCGAAGATCGAGCAGTTCTGGATCTACCTGAAGGGGATCGTCCTCCACTTCGACTTCGGCCACTCCTATCTGAACGACCTCGACGTCCGCGACGAGATCCTCGCGCGGCTTCCGGCCACGATCTCGCTCGCGGTCGGCGCGATGGTCATCTGGCTGGTCGTCGGCATCGCCGTCGGCATCGTCTCGGCGGTCCGGCGCCGCTCGCTCCTGGACCGCGTCGCCATGGGCACCACGCTCGTGCTGATCTCGGCGCCCGTCTACTGGCTGGGGCTGGTCTCCCTGCTCCTCTTCGCCCAGGGCATCGGCAAGTTCCCGATCTTCCCGGGCGCCGGGTCCTACACGCCGATCGGCGACGACCCGTGGAAGTGGCTCACGTCGATGATCCTGCCGTGGATCGTGCTGTCGGCGGCGTTCGCGGCGATCTACGCGCGGATGCTGCGGGCCAACCTCATCGAGGCGCTGTCGGAGGACTACGTCCGCACCGCGCGGGCGAAGGGCCTCTCGGAGCGACGCGTGGTCCTCCACCACGCCGTGCGCAGCGCGATCACGCCGATCGTCACGCTCGCCGGCCTCGATCTCGGGGTGCTGCTCGGCGGGGCGATCCTCACCGAGACCGTCTTCAACATCCCGGGCATCGGGCGGCTCTCCTACGACGCGATCACCCGCGGGGACCTGCCGGTCGTCCAGGGCACGGTGCTGTTCGGCGCCTTCTTCATCGTGATCCTCAACCTCGTCGTGGACATCGTCTACGCCTTCCTCGACCCACGGGTGCGCTACGCATGAGCGCGCTCTTGGAGATCGAGGACCTCCGCGTCGCCTTCCGCACCGAGGACGGCGTGGTCGGCGCCGTCGACGGCGTCTCGCTGTCGGTCCAGCCGCACCGGACGCTGGGCATCGTCGGCGAGTCGGGCTCGGGCAAGAGCGTGACCGGCCTGTCGGTGATGGGCTTGACCCGGGCGCGCAACGCGACGATCTCCGGCGCCATCCGCTTCGGCGGCCGCGATCTGGCGACCGCGTCCGACGAGGAGCTGCGCGCGATCCGCGGCAACGACATCGCGATGATCTTCCAGGACCCGCTGTCGTCGCTGCACCCGTTCTACACCGTCGGCGATCAGCTGATCGAGGCCGTCCAGGCCCACGGCGACCCGGGCACGGGCGAGGCGCACGACCGCTCGGTCGAGCTGCTGCGCCTGGTCGGCATCCCCGATCCGCACGAGCGGATGCGCCACTACCCGCACGAGCTCTCCGGCGGCATGCGCCAGCGGGCGATGATCGCGATGGCGCTGATCAACCGCCCCCGGCTGCTGATCGCCGACGAGCCGACGACGGCGCTGGACGTCACCGTCCAGGCGCAGATCCTCGAGCTGATCGCCCGCCTGCAGGCCGAGATGGGGATGGCGGTGATCATCATCACCCACGATCTGGGCGTCGTCGCGGAGGTCGCCGACGAGGTGGCGGTGATGTACGCCGGGCGGATCGTCGAGCGCGCAAACGTGCGGACGATCTTCACGGCGCCGCGCCACCCGTACACGTGGGGACTGCTCCGCTCGATCCCGCGGCTGACCGATCCGCGCGACGAGCCGCTCGTGCCGATCCCGGGACGGCCGCCGAGCATGATCCGCCCGCCCACCGGCTGCCGCTTCCACCCGCGCTGTCCCTACGCGCGACCGCACCACCGGGAGATCGATCCGACGCTCGCGCCCGCCGGCGGCCCCGGCCACGAGGTCGCGTGCCTCCTCCCGGACCAGGTTCGCCGAGCGCTGTGGGCCCGGCTCGCCGCCGGCGGCACGCCGTCCGAGGCGCGCGCCGCGGTCGAGGACCGCGCCGCCGAGACGGAGCCCTCGCCGCCATGACCCAGACGCTGCTCGACGTCCGCGACCTCGTCAAGCACTTCCCGATCACCCACGGGATCGTGTTCCAGCACGAGGTCGGCGCCGTGCACGCGGTCGACGGCGTCACGCTCGCGGTGCACCGCGGCGAGACGCTCGGCCTCGTCGGCGAGACGGGCTGCGGCAAGAGCACCACCGCCCGCGCGATGGTCCGCCTGCTCGATCCGACGAGCGGCACGATCCGCTTCGAGGGCGAGGACATCACCCATGCCAAGGGCGCGCGGCTGAAGGCGCTGCGCCGCGACATGCAGATGATCTTCCAGGACCCCTACTCCTCGCTGAACCCGCGCAAGACGGTGGGGTCGATCATCGGCGACCCCTTCGCGATCCACGGCCTGCTGCCCGGGCGCGCGGAGCGGCGCCGCCGGGTCCAGGAGCTGATGGACCTCGTGGGGCTCAACCCCGAGCACTACAACCGCTATCCGCACGAGTTCTCCGGCGGCCAGCGCCAGCGCGTCGGCGTGGCCCGGGCGCTGGCGCTGCAGCCGAAGCTGATCGTCGCCGACGAGCCGGTCTCCGCGCTGGACGTCTCGATCCAGGCCCAGATCCTCAACCTCCTGCGCGAGCTGCAGCGCGAGCTCGGGCTGACGATCGTCTTCATCGCCCACGACCTCAGCGTCGTGCGCCACATGTGCGATCGCATCGCGGTGATGTACCTCGGCCGGATCGCCGAGCTGGCCGACTCCGAGACGCTCTACCGCCATCCGCGCCATCCCTACACCGGCGCGCTGCTGTCGGCCGTCCCCGTCGCCGACGTCGTCGCCGCGGCCACCAAGCGCCGCCGGATCCTCGCCGGCGACGTGCCCAGCCCGGTCGATCCGCCGGCGGCGTGCCGCTTCCACACGCGCTGCCCGAAGGCCCAGCCGCGCTGCGCCCAGGTGACGCCGCCGCTGACGCCCAAGGCCGGCGGGTCGCTGGCCGCCTGCCATTTTCCGCTCACCGACGCGGAGGCCGCAGAGCAGGTTCCGGGGGCCGCCGGCGCCTCGCGCGCCCGGTGAACCGACGCGTTCATCTCTGGACCTCGGGTATGACTCCGCCGAAGAAGGGAAGGAGTAGCGTGTCCGACTGGGAGGCTCGCTCCAGCCCGTGGGCCGGCGCCGCCGGCGCGGGCGCATCACATCCCTGGAGGAGGTTTACGCAGTTGAGAAAGTTCCGTAGGGCCATCACGGCTCTCATGCTGGTCGGTGCCTCGACGCTGGCGATCTCCGCCTGCGGCGGCGACGACAACGGCACCACGGGAACGGGCGGGGGCTCGACCCAGGCCGAGACGACGGCCACCAAGACCGGCGGCACGCTGACCGGCTACTACACCTCGAGCCCGGACTACATGGACCCGGCCCTGTCCTACACGCAGGACGGCTGGACGGCCATGTGGAACGTCTACACGCCGCTGCTCACCTATCGGCATGAAGAGGGCGCCGCGGGCGCCGAGCTCATCCCCGGCCTCGCCGAGGCGATGCCGGACATCTCGGCCGACGGCTTGACGTACAAGCTCAAGCTCCGCCAGGGCCTGAAGTACTCCGACGGGACGCCGGTCAAGGCGTCGGACTTCGAGCACACGATCAAGCGCGTGCTGAACCTCGAGTCGGGCGGCAGCGCGTTCTACCTGCAGATCGTCGGCGCCGAGGATTACGTCAAGGCGGGCAAGCCCAACGGGGACATCAAGGGCATCACCACCAACGACCAGACCGGTGACATCACGGTCAAGCTGACGAGCAAGAACGGCTCGTTCTCGTTCGTGCTGGCGATGAACTTCGCGGGCCTGGTGCCCTCGGACACCCCGTTCAAGAACATGACGACCGACCCGCCCCCGGGCGTCGGCCCGTACAAGCTGACGCGATCGGTCCCCAACCGCGGGTTCACGCTCGAGAAGGTCCCGGGCTTCGCGAACTTCAACATCCCCGACATCCCGCTGGGCAACGTCGACAAGATCGACATCACGATCGCCAAGAACCAGCAGCGCCAGACCGACGACGTGCTGCAGAACAAGGTCGACTGGGTCCTCGACCCGCCGCCCGCCGACCGGATCCGCGAGGTCTCCGAGAAGGCCAAGGGTCGCTTCGAGCCCTACGTGACGAACTCGACGTACTACGTGTTCCTCAACACGCGCACCCCGCCATTCGACGACGAGAAGGTCCGCCAGGCCGTCAACTTCGGCATCGACAAGCGCGCGCTGCAGCGCATCTTCGGCGGCCTGCTCGCCCCGAGCTGCAACTTCCTGCCGCCCGGCATGAAGGGCTACCAGAAGATCGAGCCGTGCCCGTACGGCGATCCGACGCAGGCCCCGGACGTGGAGAAGGCCAAGCAGCTCATCCAGGAGGCCGGCGCGCAGGGCGCGAAGGTCACCGTGTGGGGCAACGACGAGGATCCGTCCAAGCCGGTGGCCGAGTACGTCGCCGACGCGATGAACTCGATCGGGCTGAAGGCGACGCCGAAGATCGTCGAGGGGTCGGTGTACTTCCAGACGATCGGCAACCAGAAGACGAAGGCCCAGGCGGGCTTCGCGAACTGGTTCCAGGACTATCCCGCGCCGTCGAACTTCATGTTCCTCATCAACGGGAAGTCGATCCAGGAGACCAACAACCAGAACTTCGGCAACGTCGACAACCCGCAGATCAACAAGCTGATCGACACCGCCGACGTGAACCCGGACCTCGATGCCGTGGCTCCGGATTACGCGAAGGCAGATCGCATGGCGGTCGAGAAGGCGTACATCGCGCCCTACGGCAACCGCGAGCTGACGAAGTTCGTCTCCGAGCGCGTGAACTGGGATTCCGTGGTCGCGCAGCCGGTGTACCAGACGGACTTCTCGCTGATCAGCCTGAAGTAGTCGTGGATGCCCGGGGGCGCCCGCGGGGCGCCCCCGGCGTGTCTCCACAACGCCCTTCCACCACATGGCAAGCACCGACTCCGCCGCCACCGACTACTCCACCGATCTCCCTTCCGAGATCGCCGCCGAGGAACGTCGCGTCGCCGCGGGCACCGGGCCGTGGCGCATCGCGGCGCGACGCCTGCGCCGCAACAAGGTCGCGCTCGCCTTCGGAGCCCTCTTCCTCGTGCTCGTCGCGATCTCGCTCGCGGCGCCGCTGTACGCCGATCACGTCGCCAAGACGACGCCGTACAAGAACCGCATCGCCGACACGATCACGATCGGCGGTGAGCCGAAGAACATCGTCGCGTTCGACGGCGTGCCGATCGGCCCGACGTGGCACGGCCAGTACTTCCTCGGCGCCGATCGCAACGGCCGCGACGTGATGGTCCGCCTGCTCTACGGCGGGCGCAACTCGCTCATGATCGGCATCGGCGCCTCGGTCATCACGATGGTGCTCGCCACCTTCTTCGGCCTCATCGCCGGCTTCTTCGGCGGCTGGGTCGACATGGTCATCTCCAGATGCTTCGACGTGATGTGGGCCTTCCCGGTGATCCTGCTCGGGGTGGCGCTCGGCGTGTCGCTGAACCTCGGCGGCATCACGATCGGGCCGATCTCGCTCGAGGGCGGGTCGCTGTGGATCCCGACGATCATCATCGGGATCTCCTACGTCGTCTACCTGGGCAGACCGATCCGCGGCCAGGTCCTGGCGCTGCGCGAGAAGGAGTTCATCGAAGCCGCGCGCGCCCAGGGGCTGGGGTCGTGGCGGATCATGTTCACCGAGCTGCTGCCCAACCTCGCCTCGACGCTGCTGGTGTTCTTCCCGCTCATCGTGGCCAACGCGGTGCTGCTGGAGGCGGCGCTGTCGTTCCTCGGCGCGGGCGTCCAGCCGCCCGAGCCGTCGTGGGGCGTGATGATCTCCGAGGGCATCGAGTTCCTCACGACCGCGCCGCACCTGACGATCGCGCCGGGCGTCATGCTGGTCCTCACCGTCCTGTCGCTCAACATCTTCGGCGAGGGCGTGCGCGACGCTCTCGACCCGCGGGCGAAGATCCGCCTGGAGCACTGAGATGGCGCGGTTCATCGTGCGCCGCCTCATCGGGATGGTCTTCGTGCTGTTCGCCGTCTCGGTGCTGACGTTCCTGATCTTCAACGTCATCCCCAACGGCGACCCGGCCGTGCGGATGGCCGGCAAGAACTCCACGCCGGTCCAGATCGAGGCCATCCGCCAGACGTGGCACTTCGACGACTCGCTGCCCGAGCAGTACTGGTACACGATGAAGCAGGTCTTCTCGGGCAACCTGATCTCCTACAGCGACCAGACGAACGTCTGGGAGGAGATCCGCAAGGGCATGCCGCGCACCTTCGCGCTGGCCATCGGCGCCGCGATCATCTGGATGTCGCTCGGCATCGCGCTGGGCCTCTACAGCGCGGTGAAGGCCGGGCGAATATCCGATCGACTGCTCACCGTGCTCGCCCTGATCGGCGTCTCGATGCCGGTCTTCTGGGTCGGCGCGCTCATGAACTACTACCTCGGCTACAAGCTCGGGTGGTTCCCCAACGGCGGCTACGTCCAGATCGACCAGGGCGGCGTCGGCGAGTGGCTCTACCACCTGATCCTCCCGTGGACCGCGCTGGCGATCCTGTTCATCGGCGTCTACTCGCGGATCCTGCGCTCCAACGTGCTGGACACGATCAACGACGACTACGTGCGCACCGCGCGGGCGAAGGGCATCAGCGAGCGGCGCGTGCTCGTCCGCCACGTGCTGCGCAACTCGCTGATCCCGATCGTCACGCTCTGGGGCCTGGACTTCGGGCTGGTCATCGCGGGCGGCGCGGTCCTCACCGAGACCGTGTTCGACCTGCAGGGCGTCGGGCAGTACTACGCCGAGGCGATCGGGCGTCTGGACGTCCCGCCGGTGCTCGAGGTGACGATCCTCGGCGCCTGCTTCATCGTCGTCTTGAACACGGTGGTCGACATCGTCTATGCGGTGCTCGACCCGCGAATCAGGCTGGGGACATGAGCGAGCCGATCCTGGTGGTCGACCACCTCAAGGTGGACTTCCGCACCGACGAGGGCGTGGTCCACGCCGTCGACGACGTGTCGCTGACGCTCGACGCCGGCGAGGTCCTGGCGGTCGTCGGCGAGTCGGGCTCGGGCAAGACCGTGACCGCGATGTCGCTGCTGGGCCTGAACCGCTCGCCGAACGCGGCGTTCAGCGGCACGGCCACCTACAAGGGGACCGAGCTGATCGCCGCCACCGACGATCAGCTGCGCAAGATCCGCGGGGCGGAGATCGCGATGATCTTCCAGGACCCGATGACGTCGCTGAACCCGGTCCAGCGGATCGGGGACCAGATCGCCGAGCAGATCCTCGCCCACGAGAAGCTCTCCAAGGCGCAGGTCCACGACCGCGTGGTCGACCTCATGCAGCGCGTCGGGATCCCCCGCGCGGCAGAGCGCTCGCGGGCCTATCCACACGAGTTCTCGGGCGGCATGCGCCAGCGGGTGATGATCGCGCTGGCGCTCTCGTGCTCGCCGTCGGTGCTCATCGCCGACGAGCCGACGACCGCGCTGGACGTGACGATCCAGGCCCAGATCCTCGAGCGGCTGAACGAGCTCAAGGACGAGACCGGGACGGCGATCATCCTCGTCACCCACGACCTCGGCGTCGTCGCCGACATCGCCGACCGGATCGCCGTCATGTACGGCGGGCGGATCGTCGAGCAGGGGACCGTCGACGAGATCTTCTACGACCCGCAGCACCCGTACACGTGGGGCCTGCTGGGGTCGATCACGCGCGTCGACCGCCACCGGGGCGAGCGGCTGCCGTCGATCGCCGGCCTGCCGCCGTCGCTGCTGAACCCGCCGGCGGGCTGCCACTTCCGCGCCCGCTGCCCGCACGAGTTCGCCAAGTGCGGCGAGGTGCCCGCGCTGGAGGACCGCGGCGCCGGCCACCTGGACCGCTGCTGGATGACGGTCGCCGACAAGCGCGCCAAGCGCGAGGTCGCACCCGGTGAGATCGGGCTGGCGCGCAAGGCGGAGGGCGCGCCGGCCGCGGGGGTGGCGGAGTGAGCACGAACGGCAAGGCCCCGCTGCTCGAGGTCGAGCACGTCAAGCAGTGGTTCCCGGTCAAGTCGGGCGTGGTGATCGACCGTACCGTCGCCAACGTGCACGCGGTCGACGACGTCACGTTCACGTTGCGCGAGGGCGAGACGCTCGGCCTCGTCGGCGAGTCGGGCTGCGGCAAGACGACGCTGTCGCGGACCGTGCTGAAGCTGCTGAACCCCACGGCGGGGACGATCCGCTTCCACGGCAACGACATCACCCATGCCAGCCGGCGCGAGCTGCGTCCCGTGCGCCGGGAGATGCAGATGGTCTTCCAGGACCCGTTCGCGTCGCTGAACCCGCGCAAGCGCGTCGGGCAGATCCTCGCGACGCCGCTGAAGCAGCGCGGCGTGGCGTCGGACGTGTGCACCATCGAGGCGCAGAGCCTGCTCGACCGCGTCGGGCTGCGGCGGGAGCACATCAACCGCTACCCGCACGAGTTCTCGGGCGGCCAGCGCCAGCGGATCGGGATCGCCCGTGCGCTGGCGATGGAGCCGCGGCTGATCGTGCTCGACGAGCCGGTCTCGGCGCTGGACGTGTCGATCCAGGCCCAGATCATCAACCTGCTGGAGGAGCTGCAGGACAGCTTCGGGCTGACCTACCTGTTCGTCGCCCACGACCTCTCGGTCGTGCGCCACGTCAGCGACCGCATCGCCGTGATGTACCTCGGCAAGATCATGGAGCTGTCGCCGGCCGCGGAGCTGTACGACAAGCCGATCCATCCCTACACCGAGGCGCTGCTGTCGGCGATCCCGATCCCCGACCCGCGCGAGAACCGCGCGCGCACGCGGATCGTCGTCGGCGGGGAGCCGCCGAACCCGATCGACCCGCCGCCCGGCTGCGTCTTCCACACCCGCTGCCCGCGCGCGAGCGAGATCTGCCGCACGGTGGTGCCGCCGCTGACCGAGTACGCCAACGGGCACACGGCCGCCTGCCACCACCCGCTCAACGTCACCGCCGACGAGATCGCCGACTCCAACCGCTCGGACATGAGCCCCCAGGCGGCCGGCGACACGATGCCGGACGTGGTGCCGGTGGGGGCGGGGCCCGGACCGGCCGGGCGACCGGCGGCGTGAATGCCCCCGGCAGGAGTCGAACCTGCGCACCCGCTTTAGGAGAGCGGCGCTCTATCCACTGAGCTACGAGGGCGTCGGAGGCGAAGGGTACCTGCGCGTCAGCCGCGGTCGGGCCGCTCCGGGTAGATCTCGTCGATCGTCGTGAGCGGGACGTAGGGCGCGCCGGCGGCCGCCGCGACGATCCGCTCGCCGCCGCCGGCGAGCCGGTCGAGCACCGAGACGACGCCGACGATCGTGTGGCCGGCCTCCCGCAGCGCCTCGATCGCGGCGATCGTCGAGCCGCCGGTGGTGACGACGTCCTCGACGACCACGCAGCGGTCGACCCCGGCCTCCAGCAGCGGCCCCTCGATCTGGCGGTGCAGGCCGTGGCCCTTGGCCGCCTTGCGCACGAAGAACGCCTTGACGTCGGCGCCGCCCGCCAGCGCCGCGCAGGCGACGGGGTCGGCGCCCATCGTCATGCCGCCGACCGCCGTGGCGTCCCACGCGCGCGCGCGCTCGGCGACCAGCGCACCGAGCGCGGCGAAGCCGGCCGGTAGCAGGATCGCCCGCTTGGCGTCGACGTAGTACGCCGCCGTCGCGCCGCTCGTCAGCACGACGTCGCCGATGACGAGCGCATGCTCGCGCAGCTCGCGGACGAGGTCGTCATGCGCGCTCACGATGCAACCTCCCGCAGGGTCGCGGCCGCGGTGGGTGAGGACCCGCAGGGTCTCACGAGCGTCTCACCGGTAGTAGCTGTCGACGCGGGTACCCATCCGGATCCAGTCGTAGATGAACCGGGCGTCGGGGATCGGCACGCGGAAGCAACCGTGGCTGGCGGGATACGGCGGCACCGAGGCGTAGCCGTGGATCGCGTAGCCGCGGATGAAGTAGCTGGAGTGGACCATCCCCTTGGCGTTGGTACCCGGCGTCTTGAGGTAGACGCGGAAGTTGCCGAGGATCGTCGGCGTGGCCGGTGCGCCCGAGGCGGTCTGGTAGATCCGGTAGACCTTGCCGCCCGGGTTGATGAGCGCGAGGACCTGGTGGGTGAGGTCCCCCTCGATGTGGCGGCCGTGCCCCTTGTAGCGGACGGGGAACGCGCCCTTGCCTCGGTACAGCGCCTCGAAGACCGCGCGGTCGGCCGTCTCGGTGCGCGCCATCCCGGTGAGCTTGCGGAACGCCATCACCGCACGGCCGGTCGACGCGTCGAACGTGCCGCTCCCGGAGATCGCGTAGCGCTTGGCCCGCAGCGCGCGCTTCAGCCAGCGCACCGAGGCGGTGCGCTGCCCGGGACGGGCCGACGTGGCGATCGCCTCGACGTGGCGCGCCTTCGCCGTGGCCTTCGTCACCGCGGCGCTGGCCTCGTGGACCGCCCGCACGGTCACGCGCCCGCCCGATTTCGGCGTGTAGCCGACCGTGAAGCCGCCGTCGGCTCCGGCGCGGACCTTGACCTTGCGCAGCGTCTTGGACCCGCGCGTGAAGCGGACCGTGACGCGCTCGCCGCGCACGGCGGGGCTGAGCTTGCCCTCGACGCGGATCCGGTGCCCGGTGAGCGTCTCACGCGGCGTGCTGAGCGTCAGCGAGCCCTTGGCCGGCTCCGGCGCGGGTGGCGGCGTGGGCGTGGGCGTCGGGGCGGGCGGCGGAGCCGGGACCGTCGGCGTGGGCGGAGCGGGCGGTGGAGGCGGCGTCGTCGGGTCCTGCGCCGCGGCGGTGGCCGGGAGCAGGAGCAGCGTCGCCAGGGCGAGTCGAACCGGGCGCATGGAGACGCCGGATCCTATTTCACGCCAGGGCGGTGGAGCGCCGGCCGAGCCGCGCCACCGGCGCGAGGATCGCCGCGATCGCGGCGAAGGAGCCCGCCAGCAGCAGCGGGATCTGCCAGTCCCACTCCAGCGCTGCCCCCAGCGCCAGGCAGTTGTTGGCCGCGTGCAGCGCGATGCACGGATACAGCGAGCCGGTCTTCCAGTACAGCAGGCAGAGCACGGTCCCCAGCACGGCGAGCGGCACGAGGAACCCGATCGGCGAGCCGAACACGTGCACGAGGCCGAACAGCACGCCGGTGACGATCGCCGCCCACGCGACGTTGAGCTTCGACCGCAGCGCCGGGAACACGAACCCACGGAAGACGACCTCCTCGGCGATCGGCGCGATCACCACTGCGAAGATCGCGATCCCGGCCACGGTGGCGGCCGTCGGGTCGTCCTTCAGCTTGTCGGTGATGTCGTCGGTCTCGTCCTGCAGGTCCAGGAGGTTGATCCACAGCTGCCCGATCACCACGTAGGTGACGTAGGCGGCCGCGGCCCACTTGACCGCGGTCCACAGGCGCACCGCGCGCAGCCCGAACGTCGCCGGGGTGACCCGCCCGCCGAGGCGCGCGAAGACCACCGCGGCGCCGATCAGGGAGCCGTCGAACAGCAGGTTGGCCACGAGCGTGTAGCCCATCGGCAGGTGGTCGGTGTCGTAGCCGGCGCCGGAGGCGATCGCGTAGACGATCGACCCCAGCACGTTGCCGACGAGCATCCCTGCGAAAAGCGCGACGAACGCGGTCCACAGCGGCCAGGACGGCTCAGCGGCGGACGGCGCCGGCGGCTCGGACGGCGGCGGCGGGGGCGTGGGCGGCGGTTGGGGCGGGAGCCAGGTCGGGGTCGGCACCGTCGGCCCAGCTTAGAGGCGCGTCATCCGGCGACCGCCAGCGCGAGCACGCCGCGCAGGTCGGCGATCGTCGCCACGCCGGCCGGCAGCGCGGGCGTCGGCGCGCCGGCGACGCCGCGGAGCCCGTCCCGCGCACCGGCCGCCGACCCCGCGCTCGACGCGGGCGCCGCCGGCCCGTCGCGGACCACCAGCGCCGCGCGGATGCCGGCCGCCAGCGCCCCCGCGACGTCCTCGGCCACCGTGTCGCCGACGTGCAACGCTCCGGCGGCCTCGGCCCCGAGCGCGTCCAGCGCGGCGTGGAACGGCGCCGGGCTCGGCTTGGCCGCGCCCAGCACGGCGGAGACGACGACCGCGTCGACGCGCTCGGCCAGGCCCGTGGCCGCCAGCACGTCGTGCAGCGAGACGTCCCAGTTGGAGACGACCGCGAGCGGATGACCCCGCTCGCGCAGCGCGTCGAGCACCGCGACCGCCTCGGGGTAGGCCGAGAACGCGATCGCGTCCACGAGCGTCGGGACGAACGCGTCGAGGTCGTCGAGCGCGCGGGCCGCCGCCGGCGGCAGGTGATCGCGCACGACCGCCGCGCAGTCGCGGCGCAGCGCGGCGAGCGACGCGGCGTCGACGGCGCGGTCGTGCTCGCGCCGGTAGTAGGCGACCTCGGCCCGCATCGCCGCGGCCGCCTCGGCCTCGGCGACGTGCACGCCGTGGCGCTCGGCCAGCAGGGCACGCAAGCGCGGCGCCGGCGGCGCGAACGAGACGAGCGTCCCCATCGCGTCGAGCAGGACGGCGCCGGGGGTCATGCCACGAAGTGCCAGGTCGCGAACTGGGCGGTGCACACGGCCAGCATGATCGCGCTCGCGACGAGCGCCGGGATCCGTGCCCGGCGATGGCGGGCCAGCAGCCAGCCCAGCCACATCCACAGCGGGAACGCGACGAGCACGAAGCGCGGCAGCGACATGAGCGGCTGCGGCGCGACCGGGTAGGAGAGCGGGACGGCCAGCGCCGCGAGCGCGTACGCGGGGTAGGCGAGCGGCAGCCGCCGCAGCGCGCCGACCAGCGCGATCGCCGCGAGCGGCAGCCACGCGAAGAGCGCGAGGTTGATCCGCGCGATGGCGAACGGGTCGCCGGCCGCGACCTCGAAGTACACGGGCTCGCGCGAGCCCGACAGCAGCTGGCGCGCCCCGTCCCAGGCGGCGACCGCCCCGTCCCACACGCCGCCCAGGGGCCCGGCCCAGGCGCGGTACCAGACGTCCTGCGCGTCGAACGGCGCCCTCCAGTCCAGGCCGGCCAGCGCGAGGCCGAGCGGGAACGCGACGAGCCCGAGCGGCACGAGCCCGACCCAGGCGATCCGGCGCCAGCGCGCGCCGACCGGTCCGCCCAGCGCGAGCAACACGAGCGCCACCGCGATCAGCACTCCGGTCGAGCGCGTCGCGGCCGCCAGCGCGCCGAGGACCCCCGCCCACGCCCAGCGATCGCGCCGCGCCGCCAGGACCGCGCCGACGGTGAGCGCGAGGAAGAGCGACTCGCTGTAGATCGCCGACCAGAAGAACCCCATCGGCGACCACGCGAGCGCCAGGACCGTCCAGCGCGCGGCCTCGGGCCCGAGCTCGAGCTCCGTCAGCCGGTGCAGCGCGACCAGCGCGACGAGGAAGCACGCGGTCGACAGCAGCACCCCGGCCAGCAGCGAGCCGCCGAGCGCGCGCAGCAGCAGCGGGTAGAGCGGGAAGAACGCCGCAGACGGCCCCTCGTGGTAGCCGCCGCGCGCGATCTCCAGGAACCAGATCGCGTCCCACCGCGCCGCGGGCGCGAACGCGGTCGGGCCGGCGACGCCCGCGGGGTCGAACCCCGGCGCGCGGGCGCTCAGGCCCCAGATCGCCACCGCGCCCACGCCGGCCGCCCACACGACCAGGCGCGACGTCCACAGCGCGGTCCAGGCGTCACGCAGCGCGGCGCTGGGCGCCCAGGCCGGCGCGCGCGCCGGGAGGATCCGCTCTCGGGCCATCGGAGCCGATGGTGCCAGGCGCCGTGCGGCGAGAGGACCCGGCGCGCATCCCTAGAATCGATACACCGGCGCGCCACGGGAGCGGCGCGCCGCTCCCGTGAGTCCCCCATGTCACGCCGCGAACGCCAGCGGCGACGCCGCGGCCACCGCCACGGCGGCGCGCGCATCCTCTTCCTGACGCTCGGCATCGTCGCCGTGTTCGCGGCGCTGGGCGTGGCCGGCGCGGTCGGCTGGGTCGTCAGCGTCGCGTCCTCCGGGCCCTCGATCGAGGACCTCAAGCCGGTCAACCCCGGCTCGAGCTCGATCGTCTACGCCGCCGACGGCTCGCGGCTGGGGTTCATCCAGTCCGACGTGCTGCGCACCCCGATCCCGTCGCACGACATCCCCCAGGTGATGAAGGACGCGACGATCGCGATCGAGGACAAGCGGTTCTTCAAGCACAAGGGCGTCGACTTCGAGGGCCTCGTGCGCTCGGGGATCAAGAACCTGCGCACCGGCAAGACGGTCCAGGGCGGCTCGACGCTCACGATGCAGCTCGTGCGCAACATGTACACCGCCGACCGCGCCCGCGACGGCATCGACGGCTACAAGCGCAAGATCCGCGAGGCCAAGCTCGCCGAGCAGCTCGAGGATCTCCACTCCAAGCAGTGGATCCTCGACAAGTACCTCAACAACATCCCCTACGGCACGGTCGGCGGGCAGGAGGCGATCGGGATCCAGGCCGCGGCGCGGGTCTTCTTCAACAAGCCCGCGAGCCGGCTCAGGCTCCACGAGGCGGCGCTGCTGGCCGGCCTGCCGCAGGCTCCGTCGCTCTACAACCCGTTCCTCGACGAGCGCAAGGCGATGCAGCGCCGCAACGAGGTGCTCGACGCGATGGCCGACCAGGGGATGATCAGCCAGGCCCAGGCCGCGAAGGCGATGGACCGCGACCTCGGCGTCAAGCAGTCGCGCTACTACACGTCGCGGCGCGAGAACTTCTTCTTCGACTTCGTCCGCTCGGAGCTGATCGAGAAGTACGGCGCGGCCGAGGTGCGCCGGGGCGGCCTGAAGATCTACACGACGGTCGACCTCGACCTGCAGCGCAAGGCGCGCGCGTCGATGGCCTCGATCCTCAACCAGCCCGGCGACCCGTCGTCGGCGATCGTCACGATCGATCCGTCCAACGGGCACATCCTCGCGATGGCGTCGTCGGCGAGCTACGACCGCTCGAAGTTCAACCTCGCCGCCCAGGGCCAGCGCCAGCCCGGCTCGACCTTCAAGACGATGGTGCTGATGACCGCGCTGGACCGCGGCGTCGATCCGGACACGACCTACTACACGTCCAAGCCGCTGAAGTTCACCGACCCGGCGTGGGGTCCGATCGACGTCTCGACCTACTCCAACTCGTACATCGGCTCGGCCAACCTCGTCCGCGCGACGCTGACCTCCGACAACTCGATCTACACCCAGCTCGACCTCGACCTGGGCCCCGACCAGGTCAAGCGGATCGCCCGCAAGATGGGCATCACGTCCAAGCTCAACGGCTACCCGGCCGAGGGCCTGGGCGGCCTGGAGTACGGCGTCTCGCCGCTGGAGATGGCCAACGCCTACGCCACGATCGCCAGCGGCGGCTACCGCAACCGGCCGACCGCCATCACGAAGGTGACCTTCGCCGACGGCCACTCGGAGGCGTTCTCCAAGCGCAAGCGCAAGAAGGCGTTCTCCGACGGCGTCACCGCCGAGGCGACGAAGATCCTCGAGCAGAACATCCAGGCCGGCACCGGCACCGCGGCCAACATCGGCTGCCCCGCGGCCGGCAAGACCGGCACGACCGACGACTTCCGCGACGCCTGGTTCGTCGGCTTCACGCCGAAGCTGGCGACGGCGGTGTGGGTCGGCTATCCCAACAAGCAGGTCGAGATGCGCTCGGTGCACGGCATCTCGGTGGCCGGCGGCACGTTCCCCGCCCAGATCTGGGGCGCGTACATGAAGCAGGCCAAGGGCAGCTACTGCGGCGACTTCCGGGCGCCCAAGGAGCCGTTCCGCGCCAGCCCGTTCTTCGGCAAGTACGCGACGACCGGGGCGCCCGGCGCCGAGGCGTCGGGCACGAGCGCCGACGGCACCGGCGCGCAGTCGCTGGAGACCGGCGGCGCGGCGACCGGCGGCAGCACCCCGGACTCCTCCGCGCAGCAGGGCGGCGGGGGCGGCGGGGGCTTCGACCCCGACGCCTACGAGGCGCCGCCCCAGCAGGCGCCGGCGACCACCACCCCGCCCGCGACCCCGGTCACGCCGCCCGCCAACCCGCCCGCGACGGGCGGCGGCGGGGTCGCCGACGGCGGCGCGGCGGCCGGCGGCGCCACGCCGTAGCGGTTCGCCCAGCGCGCGCGTGCGCCGGCCGAGTACTCTCCGGAGCGCATGGCCAAGGAAGAGAAGGTCGAATTCGAGGGCGAGGTCGTCGAGGCGCTGCCCAACGCGATGTTCCGCGTGCAGCTCGACAACGGCCACACGGTCCTCGGGCACGTGGCCGGCAAGATGCGCCGGTTCCGGATCCGCATCTTGCCGGGGGATCGCGTGCGCGTCGAGCTGTCGCCGTACGACCTCGACCGCGCGCGCATCGTCTACCGGCACCGTTAGCGGCCCTCGGGCGATGCGCGGCGAGTTCGCGCTGATCGAGGCGATCAGGACGGCGCTCGGCGCGCCGTCCGATCGAGTGCTGCGCGGGTCCGGCGACGACGCGGCGGTGGTCGCCGCCCGTCCGGTCGCGGTCACGTCCGTCGACACGATGGTCGACGGCGTCCACTTCCGCCTCGGCGAGGCCTCGCCGGCCGACGCGGGCCACCGCGCGCTGGCCGGCGCGCTGTCGGACCTCGCCGCCATGGGCGCCGACCCCGGCGAGGCGTACGTCGCGCTCGTGCTCCCCGACGCGCTCGCCGACGACGACGTGCTGGCGCTCGCCGACGCGATGGGCGCCCTCGCGCGCGCCACCGGGACCGACGTGGTCGGCGGCGACGTGACCAGCGGCCCGGCGCTGGTCGTCTCCGTCACCGTGGTCGGCTGGGCCGATGCGCCCGAGGAGCTCGTGGGCCGCGACGGCGCCCGCGAGGGCGACCTCGTCGGCGTCACCGGCCCGCTGGGCGGATCGGCCGGCGGCCTGGCCATCCTCGAGGGCCGGGCCCCCGCCGACGAGCGGCTCACGCGCGCCTACCTGCGGCCGCAGCCGCGGCTGGCGGCCGGCCGAGCCCTCGCCCGCGCCGGCGCCCACGCCCTCATCGACCTCTCCGACGGCGTCGCCTCGGACGCCCGCCACGTCGGCGAGGCCTCCGGCGTGACGCTGGCGATCGAGCTCGACGACCTGCCGCTGGCCCCCGGCCTCGACGCCGTGGCGGCCGCCACCGGCGACGACCCGGTGCAGCTCGCCGTTGCCGGCGGCGAGGACTACGAGCTGCTGGCGTGCGTCGACCCCGCCGCGCGCGCGGCGGCCGAGGCCGCCGGCATCGTGCGGTGGATCGGCGCCGTGCGCGCCGGAACGCCCGGGGTCGCGCTCAGTCGGTCCGGCGCAGCTGCGACGCCGACGCGGGGGTACGAGCACCGCCGCCCGCGATGAGCGCCGGCAGCGGCGAGGCGAGCAGCATGCGGATCCCCGGCCGGCGCAGCATCGCCTCGGCGACGGCACCAGCATCGATTCGGTAGGCCGCGTCCACGACCCTGTCCTTCACGTCCTCCGTTCCCATGCCCGAGTCCCCTATCGGCCAACGGACGACGATCCCACATCGGCAATTCGTTGAGTCGGGACAGCCTTCACGAGGCGCGCGAACGCCACGATCCGCTGCGCGGCGCTGTAGAGCGGATGGCAGGCGGTGAGCACGATCCGCTCATAGCCGACCTTCCGGATGACGCTGAGATCGTCGGGCTGGACGATCCTGGTGCCCTGCACGGCGTAGGTGAACTCGCCGTAGGGCATCTTCAGGACGATCCGGTCGCCCGGGTCGAGCTGGTCGATGTGGCGAAACGGCGCGCCATAGGTGGTGCGGTGGCCCGCGATCCCCGTCGTGCCGCCCTCGCCGGGCAGCGGCGTGTCGGGGTAGACGCCAGGTCCCTTGCGCAGGTCGGCCGTGGAGGTGCCGTAGACCATCACGTAGCTCTTGTCGAGCGGCTTGAGCTCGATCTTGCCGACCGGGTCGCCCTCCGAGAGCTTGCGCTTCAGGCGGCGCGCCGCGTAGTCCAGCCGCCGCGCGGGGCTCGGCAGCGCGCGCAGCTCCTGCAGCTCGGCCGCCGACGGCTCGTCCTCGCGCAGGTCGTCGAGCTGCGCATCGAGCTGATGCTGGGTGCGCGTGGCGATCGCCGCCGAGACCGGCTCCTGCCACACCACGGTGACGATCGCGTCGGCCATGAGCATGAGGCCCGCGGCGATGAGGACGGTGGAGACGAAGCGCAGGACCGGACGCACGGCACGTCATCGTCGCAGAGCCGAATCTGTGCCGCCTAAGGACCCCGGGCCCGCGTAGCCGATCGGCCCGCGCGAGCGCACGTCGATCCGGCGAGGCCCGCTCGGCGGCGGCTCGGTCCGCAGGGCCACCACGAGCGCCGCGATCGCGCAGCCCGCGACCGCGCTCCACGTCGCCACCCACAGCAGCCCGACGTGGCCCCCGGCGACCGCGAGCATCCCGAGCCAGGCCAGCGCCACCGGCCCGGCATCGAGCGCGACCTCGTAGGCCAGGAAGGCGAGGGCGAACGGCAGCAGGGCGAGCGCGACGAGCACCGCCCGGCCGACGCGCGGCACGCGGACCTCGGGCGCCGCCGCGAGCAGCCACAGGTGCGCGGCCGGGACGAGGAACAGGGCCGCGTACGGGTTGCGCAGCCACACGAGCCAGGCGATCGCCAGCGCGGCCAGCGCGACGGCGATCCCCGCGCCGCCGCGGCCGGCGCCCGGCGCCCGGCGGCGGACGAAGGGCCAGCCGGCGAGCATCGCCAGGACGAGCACCGCCAGCGCGACGACGAGCACGCCGATCGAGACCGGGATGACCCCGGGCGGGACCGGCGCCGCCGGCGCACTGAGGAGCCCCACGACCCGCAGCGCGACCAGCGCGATCCCCACGAGCAGGAACGGCGCGCCGAGCGCGGCCGCCCAGCCGAGCCACGGCAGCACCTCCTCCCGGCGGCGGCGCACGCGCGCCAGCCCGTCGACGCCGGCCAGCAGCGGCGGCAGCAGCAGCACGGCGCACAGCAGCCGCACCGCCCACAGCGGCAGCTCCTGGTTGCGCACGAGGACGATCGTCTCGGGCCGGTTGGGCTCGACCTCCGGCCCCTCGTCGAGCGCCGTGATCGATCGCAGCACCGCGCGGCCCATGCCCTCCAGCCGCGCGCGGCTGACCGGCGCGTCGGCCGCCGGCCCCAGCTCGCCGGAGACCCCGACGAGGACCGCCGGCAGGCCCTCCTCGCCGATCACGCCTTGCTCGGAGACGGTCAGGGGGAACGCGAGGCGCAGCGACTGCATCGTCGTCCGCGTGCCGCCCGGCAGCCCGGCCTCCTCGCGCACCGCCTGCTCGACCGTGCGCACGAGCTGGCGCGGCGCGATCCCACGCCCGTTGGACCAGCCGACGACCTGCGGGCGGCGCTCGTCGTCGGAGGCGAGGTCGCCGAGGACGATCACGGCGTCCACCGGCCCCTCCACGTGCGCCGCCCAGTCGGCGGCGCCGGCGTCACCGCCGCTGCCGCCGCTCGTCGAGACGAACGTCAGCGTGCGGCGCGTGGCGCGGCCGGCGTAGAGCTGGGCCAGCTCGAGCAGCGCCGCCGTGCCCGACAGCTCGGCCTTCGCCGGGCTGGTGGCCGCATCGCGATGGGCGACCACGACCACCCGCCGGTTCACGCGCCCGGGCCGCTCGGCCACGACCGTGCGCAGCGTGCGCTCGCCGTCGATCGTCTGCGCGTCGAAGTCGCGGGTGGAGACCTCGAAGCCGCTGGCCCGGAAGGTCTGCTGGACGGTGTCGCCCAGCGCACGATCGCCGTCGGAGCCGGGGCGGCGGCTGGGGAAGCGCTCGGCGAGGTCGTCGAGCAGGCGCATCGCGCGTGCGGCGTCGAACGCGTCGGGCGGCAGCGTGGTCGTGATCGGGCGCGGGCGCGTCTCCAGGGAGAACGCGACCACGACCAGCGCGAGGATCACCGGGATCCAGGCGGCGCGATAGATGCGCAGATCGAGCATTCACTGGCATATTGACCGGCGAGGACTATGGACCGCGCACCGCGCATCCTCCTGGTGGACGACGAGCAGGCCATCCAGACCCTGCTCTCCTACCCCTTGCAGAAGGACGGCTACGAGGTCGTGCAGGCCACCGACGGCCGTGAGGCGCTCGCCCGCTTCGAGGACGGGCCGTTCGATCTCGTCGTGCTCGACGTGATGATGCCGCAGCTCGACGGGCTCGAGGTCTGCCGGCGGATGCGGGCCCGGTCCAACGTCCCGATCATCATGTTGACCGCGAAGGCGGAGGAGGTCGACAAGGTCGTCGGCCTCGAGCTGGGGGCCGACGACTACATCACGAAGCCGTTCTCGATGCGCGAGTTCCGCTCGCGGGTGCGCGCGGCGCTGCGCCGCGGCGCGATGTCGCGGACCGAGGAGATCGGCGAGGATGCGCCGCTGCGCGTGCTCGACCTGGAGATCGACTTCGCCAAGCGGGCGGTCACCGTGCGCGACGTGCGCGTCGACCTCACGTTCGTCGAGTTCGAGATCATCGCCGCGCTGGCCCGCAACCCCGGCCGCGTCTTCACGCGCGACATGCTCCTCACGCGGATCTGGGGCGACTCCGCCTTCCGCGATCCGCGCACCATCGATGTCCACATCCGTCACCTGCGCGAGAAGCTCGAGCGCGACCCCAAGGATCCCGAGTACCTGTTCACGGTGCGCGGCGTCGGCTATCGCTTCCGCGACAAGGAACGGCACGCCGGCGGTCGAGCGGATTGATCCTCAGCTCGATCCGCGCGCGCCTGGCGCTGGGCTTCCTCGTCGTCGCCCTCGTCGCGGTCGGCGTGGTGACGCTGTACGTCCTGCCGTCGCTGCAGACGCGCCTCCAGGATCAGAAGCTCGACTCGCTCGCCCAGGCGGCGCGCACGTACTCCGCGCCGCTGCGCGCGGCGATCGGCTCCAACGTCGACGAGAAGGAGGTCGACCGCGAGGTCCGGGCTGCGGCCGACCGGGCCAACGCGCGCGTGACGCTGCTCGGCGTCAGCCGCGGCACCGAGGGGCTGGGGACCTACGTGATCTCCGACTCCACGCAGGAGGTCGACATCTCCGACCTCTCGTTCGACGTCGCGCTGGAGGCGGCGCGGACGGGCAAGGCGCAGACCGGGACCGAGGCCAGCGACGAGGGCCGGCTCGGCCAGGCGGCGCGGCCGCTGCGCTACAACCGCCGCGTCGCGCGGGTCGTCGTCTACTCCTCGCCGCTGAGCGACGTGACCGAGACCGTCTCGCTGATCCGCCACCGGATCCTCGTCGCCGGCGCCTTCGCGGTCGTGGTCGCGCTGCTCGCCGGCCTGCTCTTCTCCGGGCCGCTCTCGCGGCGCATCCGCCGCCTGCGCCGCGGGGCCAGCCAGGTCGCCGCCGGTGACTTCTCCGCCCGCTTCCCGACCGGCTCGCGCGACGAGCTGGGCCAGCTCGCGCGCACGCTGGACGAGATGCAGCGCCAGCTCGCCCAGCTGGACTCGGCCCGCAAGCGCTTCATCGCGACCGCGTCGCACGAGCTGCGCACGCCGATCTTCTCGCTGTCGGGCTTCGTGGAGCTGCTGCTCGACGAGGACCTCGACGACGAGACGCGCCGGGCGTTCCTGATCCAGGTCCGCGACCAGGTCGCGCGGCTGCGCACGCTCACGACCGAGCTGCTCGACCTGTCGCGGCTGGAGGCCGGGTCACTGGAGCTGCGCGCGGAGCGGATCGACGTCGGCATGATCGCGCGCGTCGTGGCCAGCGAGTTCATGCCGGCGCTGTCGACGCACGGCTCGCGGCTGGAGCTGCGCCTGCCGGCGACGACGCTGGAGGCGACCTGCGACGGCGAGCGGGTCGCCCAGGTGCTGCGGATCCTCATCGACAACGCGCTCGTCCACACCCCGCCGGGCACCGACGTGATCGTCGCGGCGTCGCGCGCCGACGGCAACGTCGCGGTCGCCGTGCGCGACACCGGGCCGGGCATTCGCCACAGCGACGTCGAGCGGATCTTCGAGCCGTTCTACACCTCCGACGACGCCCAGGGATCGGGCCTCGGGCTCGCGATCGCCCACGAGCTGGCCGAGCGCATGCAGGGCCGCCTGACCGTCGAGTCGCGCCCCGGGCGGACCACGTTCTCGTTCGAGTTGCCGGCCGAGCCGTCCGCTCGCGGCGATTCGTGAGATAGACGACGCCTTCAGCGGGTAGCGTCTCGGCTTGTGCTCCAACCGGTGAACGTCGGGACGAAGAGCCTCGCGGACTACACGCACATCGTGGGCCGTGAGGTCGCCGAGGAGGTCCACGCGCTCGCGGAGCCGCTGCGCGGCCTGCGGGTGGTGCATCTGTCGGCGACCGCCTTCGGCGGCGGCGTCTCGGAGATCCTCTACACGCTCGTCCCGCTGATGAAGGACGCCGGGCTCGACGTCGAGTGGCAGGTGATCTACGGTCGCGAGGAGTTCTTCAACGCGACGAAGCTCATGCACAACGCGCTCCAGGGCAACCCGCAGGACCTCACCGAGGAGCAGTGGGGCGTGTGGGAGCAGTACAACGAGATGAACGCGCGGGAGCTGTCGCCCGGCTGGGACGTCTGCATCGTCCACGACCCGCAGCCCGCCGCGATCCGCACGCTCGTGCCCGACAAGGCGCGCGGCTGGATCTGGCGCTGCCACATCGACCTCTCGACGCCGAACCCGGCGACGATCGAGCGGCTGCTGCCGTCGATCCGCACCTACCCCCACTCGCTCTTCCACCTGGAGCAGTACGTGCCGGCGGGGATGAGCGGCGCCGTCCACATCGTGCCGCCGGCGATCGACCCGCTGGCGCCCAAGAACATGGCGCTCTCGCCCGAGGACGCCGCGTACGTCTGCCAGCAGTTCGGCATCGACGTCGACCGGCCGCTGCTGTGCCAGGTGTCGCGCTTCGACCCGTGGAAGGACCCGCTCGGCGTCATCGACGCCTACCGGCTGGTGAAGGAGGAGATCCCCGAGGTCCAGCTCGCGCTCGTCGGCTCGATGGCCAGCGACGACCCGGAGGGCTGGGACTTCTTCAACGCGACGCTCGCCCACGCGGGCGGCGACGAGGACGTCCACATCCTCAACAACTTCAACAACGTCGGCTCGATCGAGGTCAACGCGTTCCAGTCGCACGCCGACGTCGTCATCCAGAAGTCGATCCGCGAGGGCTTCGGACTGACGGTGACCGAGGCGATCTGGAAGGCCCGGCCGTTCGTCGGCGGCGACGTGGGCGGGATCCCGCTGCAGGTGGAGGACGGCGTGTCGGGGTACCTGGTGGGTGACGTGGAGAGCTGTGCCGCCCGCTGTCTGGAGATCCTGCGCGACCCGGCGCTCGGCAAAGGGCTGGGCCTGCGGGGCAAGGAGCACGTGCGCAAGCGGTTCCTGACGCCGCGCTACCTGCGCGACTACCTGCGGATCTTCACCGAGCTGGCGGAGACGTGAGCGGCGTGCGCGACGAGCGAGCACCCCTCATCCTGGTCTCCAACCGCGGGCCGGTCACGTTCTCCGACGACGGGTCGCTGAAGCGCGGCGGCGGCGGGCTGGTCACCGCGCTGACCGGGCTGGCGTCGCATCGCGAGGCGGTGTGGATCGCGTCGTCGATGACGCAGGGCGACGCGGAGCGGGCGCGCCACCACGACGGCAAGCCGTTCACCGTCGAGTCGCCCAGCGGCGGGGCGTACCAGGTGCGCTTCGTCGAGAGCGACCCGGACGCGTTCGAGCGCTTCTACAACGTCTTCGCCAACCCGATGCTGTGGTTCATCCAGCACTACCTCTGGGACCTCAGCAACGCGCCGGACATCCGCCGCAACGAGGTCGAGGCGTTCGAGTACGGCTACAACGTCGTCAACGAGGATCTCGCGGCCGCGGTCATCGACCAGGTCTCCGACGTCGCCGAGCCGGTCGTGATGGTCCACGACTACCACCTCTACACGCTGCCCGGCCTGGTGCGGCGCGCGCGGCCCGACGCGTTCCTGCACCACTTCGTGCACATCCCGTGGACCCAGCCGGACTCCTGGCTGGTGCTGCCGTCGCGGATCCGCCGCGAGATCTACGAGGGGCTGCTGGCCAACGACATCATCGGCTTCCACACGCAGGCCTACAAGCGCAACTTCCTGCAGTGCTGCCGCGATCTCATGGGGCTCGAGGTCGACTTCGACGAGGGCGTGGTCGTCTGGCACGACCACGAGGTGTGGGTGCGGGCGTATCCGCTGCCGATCGACGCCGCGGCGACCCGGCGCGTCGCCCAGTCCGACCGGACCGCGTCGTTCGAGGAGGAGCTGCTGCGCCGCCGGCGCGACCACCTGATCCTGCGCGTCGACCGGGCCGACCTCTCGAAGAACGTGCTGCGCGGCTTCACCGGCTACGACCTGTTCCTCGAGCAGCACCCGGAGTTCATCGAGCGGGTGACGTTCGTGGCGCAGCTCATGCCGTCGCGAACCGACGTGCCGGAATACGCCGAATACCTGGAGCGGATCGAGGCGCTCGTCGCGGTCGTCAACCATCGCCACGGGACGCCGGACTGGATGCCGATCCAGCTCAAGCTCCGCGACGACCTCGAGGAGGCCGTCGCGGCGTACAAGCACTACGACGTGCTCTTGGTCAACGCGATGTTCGACGGGATGAACCTGGTGGCCAAGGAGGGGCCGGTGGTCAACGAGCGCGACGGGGTATCGATCCTGAGCGAGAACACCGGCGCCCACGAGGAGCTCGGCGAGTTCGCGCTGAGCGTGAACCCGTTCGACATCCAGGAGCTGGCCGACTCGATCCATGCGGCGCTGACGATGAGCGGGGGCGAGCGGGAGCGCCGGGCGCGGGGCCTGCGCGAGATCATCACCGCCCGCGACCCCGGCGACTGGATCGACGACCAGCTCGAGGACATCCGCCGCAAGCGCGCCGCGGCGCGCGCGTAGGGCGCGGGGGGTCATCCGAAGACGAACTCGGACGGACCGGGCGGCGCGGGCGCGCGAGCCGGCGGGGCGGTGCTGGTCGGGGGCGCTGGCGGGGCCGGCGGTCTGGGCTCGGTCTGCCCGGGCGCCGGGGACCGCGACGGCGGAGCGCTCCGGGGCGGGGCGGTCGCGGGTGCGGCGCCGCGCGACGGCGTGCCGACGGTCGATCCGCCCCGGCCGGCGCGCCGAGCGGCGGGCTTCCCTCGATCGCGTTGCGCGCCGGCCCTGGGCGCCGTCGGACCCGAGCCCCGACCCGCCCGGCCACGACCCGCCAGGCCCGAGCGGCCGGCCCGCTGTGCACCCGTCCGACCCGAGCGGCGACGCGCCCGATGTCCACCCGTCCCACGCGCGCCACCGCCCGCCCGACGCGCACCTGCTCCGTCCGCGCCGCGGCCCGCCCGCTCACCACCCGCCCGGCGCGAGCCACGGCCGGCCCGCCGTGCCCCCGTCCGACCCGAGCGCCGACGCGCCCGATGTCCACCCGCCCGACGCGCGCCACGGCCCGTCCGCTCACCACCCGCCCGACGCGAGCCACGGCCCGCCCGGCCACCACCCGCCCGACGCGCGCCACGGCCCACCCGCTCACCACCCGCCGGGCCCAAGCGACCGCCCGCCGGCTCACCACCGGCCCGGTCCGAGTCACGGCCCGCCCGCTCACTCGCCGGCTCGTCCTCGTCCCCGCCGCGGGCGCCCCCGGTGGCGTCTCCACGGTCCTCGGCTCGGTCCGGCGCAG
This sequence comes from uncultured Solirubrobacteraceae bacterium, assembly GCA_964422645.1. GTDB lineage: Bacteria > Actinomycetota > Thermoleophilia > Solirubrobacterales > Solirubrobacteraceae > Capillimicrobium. The sequence continues at coordinate 134,682 of CAYRCB010000017.1, forward strand.
CGGTCTCCGACGGCATCCCTCCCGTCCTCGTCGGGCCGCCGTCCGGGGCGGGCTCGGCCGCCATCGCCGTCCCGTGGGCCGGGACGGGCTCGGCCGGCGGCAGGCGCGGCTCGTGCGGGCGCAAGCGCGGCCACGCGGCGACGAGGGCGATGAGCGCGAGGACGGCACCCGCGCGGGCGACGTTGCCCCAGCGGATCCGACGGGCGAGCGGTTCCATGCCTCGCCTAGGTCCGTCGCGCGCGCGAGCCGCCCCCCGACCCTTGCTATCTTCATCGGCCGCATGGCCCAGCCTCAGCCGACATACGACCTCATGCTCCTGCTCGACATCGAGTCCGAGGACGAGCAGCGCGCGAAGGTGGTCGCCGACGCCGAGCGCATCATCACCGACGGCGGCACCCTGATCGGCGCCCACGACTGGGGCGTTCGCGAGCTCGCGTACGAGATCAAGCACCAGGACTCCGCCGACTACCGCCTGTTCCAGTTCCACGTGAACGACACGGCGACCCTGGATGAGCTCGACCGGACGCTGTCGATCGCCGACGGCCTCCTGCGCCACCGGATCATCAAGCTCGCTCCGGGCACGCCCGAGCCGCCCGAGCCCGGCGTCACGCCGGCCGTCGACGCGGACTACGAGCCCGCTCTGTAGCGGCGGCGGCGCGCTTTGCGCCGCCTTCGCAACATCTCAGCGCAGTTTCCGCGACTTTCGCGGGCGACCTCCGACCCCCGCGCTAGGCTCGCCGCAAGATCGTTCTGAGCCGAAAGGAGGCGCCGCGACATGGCTGCCACGAACATCAATCGCGTGATCATCACGGGCAATCTCACGCGTGACCCCGAGCTGCGGTCGACGAGCAGCGGGCTCGCCGTCTGCGGACTGCGGATCGCCTGCAACACCCGCCGCAAGGACGGCGCGACGGGCGAGTGGGTCGACAAGCCCAACTACTTCGATGTGACCATCTTCGGTCGCCAGGGCGAGAACGCCGCGCAGTACCTGTCGAAGGGGCGCGGGGTGGCCATCGACGGCCGCCTGGAGTGGCGCGAGTGGCAGGACCAGCAGGGCAACAAGCGCCAGTCCGTCGACATCATCGCCGACAACGTCCAGTTCCTCGGCGGCGGTGAGGGCGGCAATGGCGGCGGCAGCTTCACGCCCCGCAGCGACGTGCCCGTCTCCACCGACGACTTCGCCCCGGCCCCGGTCGGCGGCGGGGACTCGTTCGGCGGCGGCAGCGCGGCCGACGACGACATTCCGTTCTAGCCCGCACCGACCGCCGGTCTCCGGCGCGCGAGGAGATCCGCTTCGCGCGCCGACACCGGCGCCACACGCCGCCGATCGCGGACCGCTCCCGCGAAGTGACGCGGTTCGCCGCCGGCACCGGCGCCGCACTGGGCCGATCTCGCACGGCTCGCGCGAGGTGACCTACTTCGCCGCCGGCACCGGCGCCTGACGCCGCCGATCGCGGACCGCTGGCCGAGAGCTCGACAGCGTTCGGCACCGACGGGCGCGGCGCGTTCGGGGACCGCGCGTCCGCCCACGCGGCGGGGCGAATCCGCCGGCCAGCGTGCTAGGTGGGCGGCTGTGCCACAATGAGGGCCTGGGCCGCGCGCCGCATGTCGTGCTGCGCGGCCGCGACCAGCTTTCGACCCGAGAAGGAACCAGGAGACTTTGGCTAAGGCGCGAGGCCGCGGGAAGCCCACCCGGCGGCGTGACAAGAAGGGCGGGCCCGGCAGCGGCCGCCGCAAGCCCTGCCCGTTCTGCCGCGACAAGCAGGAGCAGGTCGACTACAAGGACGTCGGCACGCTGCGCAAGTTCGTGTCGGAGAAGGGCAAGATCCGCTCGCGGCGGATCACCGGCGCGTGCCGCCGGCACCAGAACCAGATCTCGACGGCGGTCAAGAATGCCCGCGAGCTGGCGCTGCTGCCCTACGTCGATCCGGCCGGCGGGCGCGAGGACGAGCCGCGCGGACGCGGTCGCGGGCGCGACCGCGAGGACCGGTAGCCCATGCCCGAGGCCATCCTGCTGAAGGACGTCGACGGCGTCGGCGAGCGCGGCACGATCGTCGACGTCTCCAAGGGCTACCTGCGCAACTTCCTCATCCCGCGCAGGCTGGCGCAGCCGGCGACCAAGGGCGCGATCGAGCAGGCCCAGGTCCGCATGGCCCAGCTCGAGAAGGCCAAGGCCGAGGCGATCGAGCGCGCCAAGGAGAACGCGGCGACGCTGTCGCGCACGGTCCTGACGATCGCGCAGCAGGCCGGCGACGACGGCCGCCTCTTCGGCTCGGTCACCTCGCAGGACATCGCGGACGCGATCCGCGAGGCGCGCGGCCTGAAGGTCGACAAGCGCAAGATCAACCTCGAGGAGCCCATCAAGCACGTGGGCACCTACATGGTCGACGTCGAGATCGCCGAGGGCGCCACCGCGTCGGTCAAGACGATGGTCGTCGAGGCCAAGTAGCCGCCTCCGACATCCGCTCGTTCCCGCCGCCGGCCTCGCGCCGGCGGTGGTCGTTCAGCGCCCGCGACGCGCCGGCCGCGCCGGTGGTGGTCGTTCAGCGCCGGCGGCGCCGCCGCCGCGCCGCCGTCGAGTGCGCGCGCACGCCGACACCCGCACCGCCAGAACTCTCCGCTCCGTGCGGCAAGACCGCATGCGTGCCGACGACCCCCTTCGCTAGCTTCGATCCCGCCCGATGGCCGCCCCGTCCGACTCCGCCCTCGCCCCTCCCGCGCCGCTCGCGAACGGAGCCGCGCCGCCGCACAACCTGGAGGCCGAGCAGTCGGTGCTCGGGGCGATCCTGCTGTCGGAGCGCTCGCTGTACGCGCTGGTCATCGAGGAGGGTCTGCGACCCGAGGACTTCTACCGCGAGCGCCACCGCGTCACCTACGCGGCGATGCTCGCCCTCTACGCGGCCAACGAGCCGATCGACCCGCTCACCGTCACCGAGCATCTGCGCCAGGCCGGCGAGCTCGACGCCGCCGGCGGCGCCGACGCGATCGACGAGCTGACCGGCGCCGTCCCGCTCGTCGGCAACGCCCGCCGCTACGCCCAGATCGTCAAGGAGAACGCGCTCCTGCGCCGCCTCCTGCACACGACCTACGAGATCCAGGCCTCGGTGACCGAGCGCCGCCACTCCCCGCGCGACCTCGTCGAGCAGGCCGAGAAGGCGATGCTCGAGGTCGCCCACGACGACAAGCAGCAGGACTTCCGCTCGATCGACGAGATCCTCCACGACGAGCTGGACAAGATGCAGCGCCTGTCGGCCGAGGGCACCGCCCTCACCGGCACCCCCTCCGGCTTCAAGGACCTCGACGAGATCACCGGCGGCTTCCAGCCCGGCAACCTCATCATCCTGGCGGCGAGGCCGTCGATGGGAAAGAGCGCGCTCGTCACCAACATCGCCGAGAACGCGGCGATCGACCACAACCGCGCGGTCGCCCTGTTCAGCCTCGAGATGTCCGAGACCGAGCTCGCGCAGCGGTTCGTCGCGTCGCAGGGACGGATCTTCGGCGACAAGCTGCGCAAGGGGAAGGTCGCCGACAGCGAGTGGCCCAAGATCCTCGACGCGACGCGCAAGCTCAGCGCCGCGCCGCTCTACGTCGACGACTCCTCCGACATCGGCATCCTCGACATCCGCGCCAAGGCGCGCCGCCTGCACCAGCAGGCGCCCGGCGGGCTGGGGCTCATCATCGTCGACTACCTGCAGCTCATGCGCCCCGACGCCGGCACCGACAGCCGCGTCGAGCAGGTCGGCCAGATGTCGCGCGGCTTGAAGATCCTGGCCCGCGAGCTGCGCGTGCCCGTCATCGCCCTCTCCCAGCTCTCCCGCGCCGTCGAGCAGCGCCACGACAAGAAGCCGATCCTGTCGGACCTGCGCGAGTCGGGCCAGATCGAGCAGGACGCCGACCTCGTGATGTTCATCTACCGCGACGAGTACTACGAGAAGGACGAGTCCGAGGCGCAGGGGCTGGCGGAGATCCTCATCGCCAAGCACCGCAACGGCGGGCTGGGCGACGTCACGCTGACCTTCCGCAAGGAGTACCCGAAGTTCCTCAACTACGCCGGGGATCGCTACCAGTGAGCGGCGACGCCACCCCTTGCGCCTTCGGCATCTGCGACGGCTCCGGCTTCGTCATCGACGACGCGACGAACACGGCCAGCGACTGCCGCTGCCGCCCGCTGCAGCTCGCCTCGGCCCGCGCGCGCTCGCTCGAGGCGCGGATCCCGAAGAAGTACCGCGACGTCGCCTTCGACCGCTTTCCCGTGACCGCGATCGAGCCGACCGTCGTCAACGAGGTGCGCCGCTTCTGCCGCGACGTCGACGCCAACCTCGACGCGGGCAAGGGCCTGTGGTTCGTCGGCGACTCCGGCACCGGCAAGACCACGCTGGCGATGCTCATCTCCAAGGCGGCGATCGAGGCCAAGCGGACGACCGCGATCTACTCGATGCCCCGGCTCATGGCGGTGCTGCGCGAGGCGATCGACTCCGAGGACGGCCTCCTCGGCCTCCTCGACCGGCTCGCGACCGTCGACCTCCTGCACATCGACGACCTCGGCGCCGAGCACCGCACGGACTGGGTCCTGGAGCAGCTCTACTCGATCGTCAACACCCGCTACGAGGACGAGCGCTCGATCCTCGTCACGACGAACCTCATGCCCGAGGAGCTCGGCGAGCAGATCGGCGCCCGGACCGTGTCGCGCCTCGTCCAGATATGCGGTGACCCGCTGCCGCTCTTCGGCAACGACGAGCGCATGGTCTTCAGCGCGTAGACCCGCCCTACACTCCGAGGCATGGCTGGCATCGTCATCGTCGGCGCCCAGTGGGGCGACGAGGGCAAGGGCAAGGTCGTCGACCTCCTCGCCGAGCGCGCCGACGCCGTCGTGCGCTTCCAGGGCGGCAACAACGCCGGCC
>CAYRCB010000018.1:0-58518 GCA_964422645.1 uncultured Solirubrobacteraceae bacterium
GCTCACCAAACGGCGTCCGCACCCGGTCATACGCAATCGAACCAACCACCGTCACGCTCATAGGGCGCGGCAGGGTAGTGCGGCGGCTACCGGCGCCGCTCGGCGTCCGCGGGCGCGTCGGCGCCGTAGCGCTTGACGATGTCGTAGACCGGTCGCGGCTTGCCCTTGTGGTCGACGAGCCCGGTGTCCCAGCGGTTGTTGGGATCGCTGCCCCAGTTGTAGACGTAGACCCGCTTGATCCGCGTCGAGCTGGGGACCAGCGTGTCGAAGAGGTATGTCATCGCCTTCGCCGCGCGCGTGTCGCTGCGCTTGAACGAGACCTTGCCGGCCGCGGTCGTGAACGCGGTGATCGCGCCGGTCTCGGTCAGCCAGATCGAGCCCTTCACCGTGCGCAGGTAGGTCTCGATGCCCGACGTGCGGAAGCGGTTGGCGTCGCCGTAGTTGTGCATGCCCCACAGCCGCGCGTCGGGCGCCGCCTCGACGAACGCCTCCAGCCACGCCTCCATGTTCTTGAGGTCGAGCACGTCGGCCGCGACGACCTGGCACTGCGGGCACTCGCGCTTGACCACGTGGTAGTAGCGCGCGGCGAGATCCGGGCGCTTGTAGGTGGGCTGCGCCATGTGGTTGGCCTCGTTCCACGGCGAGATCGAGAGCACGTCCGGGTAGGCGGCGCGGAAGGCGCGAAACGCCTTGCGGTAGGCGGCGTCGCTGGGCTTCGTGCAGACGCGCGGGCAGTCGTCGGTCGTGAGGTGCTCGAAGGAGATCAGCGGCTTCACCCCGGCCGTGCGCGCCGCCTCCAGCCACGCGTCCAGGGCCTTGGCGGGATCGGAGTCCGGCTTGGTGGCGACGTTCCACGGCGTGACGTAGCGCCCGTACCTGATCCCCAGCGGGCCGAAGAGCGCAGCGCTGAAGGTGGCGGGGCTCTGGTCGGAGATCCCGACGGGGACACGGCGCTCGGTCGGGGCGGCGGAGGCGGCGGACGGCAGCGCGCCCGCCAGGACGGCGAGCGCGGTCACGGCAACGGGGAACAGACGCATCCGGCCCTCATCGGCCGGCGAAGTCGGAGCCTTGAGCGGCGGCGGTGCGGCCAGGCGACGGCCGGCGGCGAGAGCCACTAGGTTCGAGCCCATGCGTGCCGTCCAGATCCGCGAGTTCGGCGGCCCCGAGGTGCTCGAGCTGGTGGACGTCCCCGAGCCGCGTCCCGCGGCGGGCGAGGTGCTCGTGCAGGTCTCGCTGGCCGGCGTCAACTTCGCCGACACCCACCAGCGCAACGACGCCTACGTCGCCAAGCAGCAGCTCCCGATGATCCCGGGCGCCGAGGTCGCCGGCGTGCGCGGGGACACCGGCGAGCGGGTCGTGGCGCTCGTCGGCCACGGCGGCTACGCGGAGGAGGTGGCGGCGCCCGCGTCGCGCTGCTTCCCGATCCCCGACGGCGTCGACGACGCGACCGCGCTGGCGCTGCTCGTGCAGGGCCTGACCGCCTGGCACCTCTTCCGCACCGCGGCCAAGCTCGGACCGGGCGAGGCGATCGTCGTGCACTCCGCGGCCGGCGGGGTCGGGTCGCTCGCCGTGCAGCTGGCGCGGCCGCTGGGCGCGGGCCGGGTGATCGCGACGGCGACGAGCGAGGCCAAGCGGGCGCTCGCGCTCGACCTCGGCGCCGACGTCGCGATCGACGGGGCGGCCGAGGGCCTGACCGAGCGGCTGCTGGAGGCCAACCTCGGCGAGCCGGTGGACGTCGTGATCGACATGGCCGGCGGCGCGGTCTTCGACGCCTCGTTCGCGGCGCTCGCGCCGTTCGGGCGGATCGCGGTCTGCGGGATCGCCTCGCGCGAGCAGAACGAGGTCCGCACCGGGAAGCTGCTGCGCACGAGCCGCAGCGTCGTCGGCTTCTGGGTCTTCCACCTGCTCGAGCGCCCGGCGCTCGTCGACGAGGCGCTCGCCGACCTCTTCGCCCGCGCCGCGCGCGGCGAGCTGCGCGTGGTGGTCGGCGGCACGTACGGGCTCAGCGAAGCCGCGCAGGCGCAGGTCGACCTGGCCGAGCGCCGGACGACCGGCAAGGTCCTGCTGGACCCGACGCGCTAGGAGGCGCGGCCGGGCGCGTCGTGCGCCACGTCGGCGACGAGCACGAGGTGCTCGCGCATCGCCGCGCTGGCGCCCTCCTCGTTGCGCGCGGCGATCGCGTCCAGGATCCGCCGGTGGCCCTCCAGCGAGCGGGCAGGGCGGCCGGGGCGTGAGAGCGACGCGCGGCGGGTGAGGGCGATGGGCGTCGCGAGCTGTTCCATGAGCTCCTCGAGCATCGGGTTGTCGGCCGCGTGGGCGACCGCGGCGTGGAAGCGGGCATCGGCCTCGGAGGGGTCCTCGCCGCGGGCGATCGCGACCGCCATCGCGTCGAGCGCGGCGTGCAGCGCCTCGACGTCCTGGCGCGAACGGCGCCGAGCGGCGAGGCGGGCGAGGTGCGTCTCGAGCGCCTCGCGGACCTCCATGATCCGCGGGAGCGTCTGGTGGGCGGCGACGGCGCCGGTGGAGAGATCGGGCCGGATCTCCTCGGGCGCGCGCTGGAGGTAGATGCCGTCGCCCTGACGGGTCTGGACGAGGCCGGTCGCGCGCAGCAGCGCGAGCGCGTGGCGCACCGACGAGCGGCTGACACCGAGGCGCTGGGCGAGGTCACGCTCCGGGGGCAAGCGGTCGCCGGGCTGCAGGCCGGCCTCCTCGGCGAGGTCGCGCACGTGCTGGGCGACCTGCTCGTAGAGCGGGGTTCGGGTCTCGGACGCCACGGCCAGAGCGTACGCCAGTGGTCAGCCAGGATCGATATTGGTCCGTCCAATTCTCCGGCAGTTTCCCCGCAGTTCTCGCGAACCAGGCGGCGCGGCTTGACAATTGGCAGGACCGTCTGCCACGGTGGTCCGGCCAATCGAACCGTCCCGCAGGGAGGGCGATGTGACCGTCTCGAGCTGTCCCCCGGCGCTGACCGGGCTGAAGGTGATCGACCTGTCGCGCGTGCTGGCCGGCCCGTACGCCGCCATGCTGCTCGCCGACCTCGGCGCCGAGGTCATCAAGGTCGAGCGCCCCGAGCTCGGGGACGACACCCGCCACTGGGGCCCGCCGTTCGTCGGCCCCGAGGGGGAGCGCGAGAGCACGTACTTCCTCTCGACGAACCGCAACAAGCGCAGCCTCGTCGCCGATCTCAAGGACCCCGACGACCTCGCCCTCCTGCGCGCCCTGCTGGCGGGCGCCGACGTCGTCATCGAGAACTTCCGCACCGGGGTCATGGACCGCCTCGGCCTCGGCGCCGACGCGCTGCGCGAGCTCAACCCGCGCCTCGTCACGCTCTCGATCACCGGCTTCGGCGCCGACGGGCCCGAGGCCGCCCGCGCGGGCTACGACCAGATCCTCCAGGCCGAGGGCGGCCTCATGAGCTTCACCGGCCCGACCGAAGACCAGCCGACGAAGGTGGGCGTCCCGATCGCCGACCTCATCGCCGGGACGCTCGGCGTCGTCGGCGTCCTCGCCGCGCTGCACCAGCGCGAGGAGACCGGGCTGGGCCAGGTCGTCAGCACGTCGCTGCTGGCTGGCCAGATCGCGATCCACGCGTTCCAGGGCACGCGCTGGCTCGTCGCCGGCGAGGTCCCCGAGCCCGCCGGCAACCACCATCCGACGGTCTGCCCGTACGGCCTCTTCCCGACCGCCGACGCCAGCCTCGTCATCGCGGTCGGCAACGACGCGATCTGGCGCCGCTTCGCTCCGCTGCTGGGCCTCGACGCCGAGGACGAGCGCTTCACGACGAACGGGCAGCGCGTCGCCCACCGCGCCGAGCTGGAGGAGCTCGTCTCCGCCGCGCTGCGCACCCGCGGCGCCGAGCACTGGCTCGAGCAGTTCGCCGCCAACGGCGTCCCGGCCGGCGAGGTCAAGACGCTCGACCGTGTGTACGCCACCCCGCAGGTCCGCCAGCAGGGCCTCGTCGTCGCGGTCGACCACGCGAGCCTCGGCACGATCGAGCTGCCGGGGCCGCCGCTGCGCTTCAGCGTGAGCGCGCCGGTCGACCACATCGCGCCGCCGACGCTCGGCCAGCACAGCGACGAGATCCGCGACGAGGTGCTCGCGAGGGGCGGGGTCGCATGACCGCCGTGCTGCGCGATCTCGCCTGGGTCGAGGACCCGCGACCGCTGATCGACCTCCCGGTCTCGCGCGACCCGCTCGGCTTCCCGGGCTACCGCGACCAGCTCACGCGCGCCGAGGAGCGCTCCGGCGCGACCGACAGCGTCACGCCGATGCTCGCCACGATCGGCGGCCGCCAGGTCATCGTCGCCGCGTTCGACTTCGCGTTCATGGGCGGGTCGATGGGCGAGGCGACCGGCCGCCGGCTGGAGCTCGCGATCGACGCCGCGCGCCACGAGCGCCTGCCGCTCGTCACGATCACCGCGTCCGGCGGCGCCCGCATGCAGGAGGGGATGCACTCGCTCATCCAGATGCAGCGCGTCGCCGGCGCCCTGCAGCGCCTGCGTGCCGCCGGCGTGCCGCACCTCACCGTTGCCCGCCATCCGACGACCGGCGGCATCTGGGCGTCGCTGGCCTCGGCCGCCGACGTCATCGTCGCCGTCGAAGGGGCGACCGTCGCCTTCGCGGGCGCGCGCGTGCGCGGGGTCGCGACCGACGACGTCGACTTCACCGCCGCCGGCAAGCTCGACGCCGGCGCGATCGACGCGGTCGCCGACGAGCACGAGCTCGAGCTCGTCGTCACCCGCTACGTCCGGGCGCTGAGCGCCGTCCTGGCCACGGAGCCGGTGCGCTGCGCGCCGCCGGACGCGCTGCCGGGCGCGGACGTCCACGCGATGGGCTGGGAGGCGGTGCAGCGCGCCCGCCGGCCCGACCGCCCGCGCGCCGACGACTACCTCGCCGCGTACTTCGACGAGACCGTGGAGCTGTCGGGCGACCGCGCCGGCGGCCGCGACAGCGGCATGCGCTGCGGCATCGGGCTGCGCGGCGGGCGCGCCATCGCCTTCGTCGCCCAGACCGGCACCGCGAACGCGCCGGCCGGCTTCCGCACGGCGATCCGCGTCCTGCAGCTCGCCGACCGCTGGCAGGTCCCGGTCCTCACCCTCATCGACACCCCCGGCTCGCGCAACGACGCGCGCGCGGAGCGCGAGGGCATCGGCACCGCGATCGCGCAGACGTTCGCGGCGGTCGCCGCCCTCGACGTGCCGGTCACGTCGCTCGTTGTCGGCGAGGGCGGCTCGGGCGGTGCGCTGGCGATCGCCGCGCCCGACGACCTGTGGGCGGTCCCGTCGAGCTGCTTCTCGGTCATCGCGCCGGAGGGCGCCGCGGCGATCCTCCACCGCGACCGCCAGCGCGCGCCCGAAGTGGCCGAGCAGCTCGGGCTCGCGCCGTCGGACCTGCTCGAGCTGGGCGTCATCCGCGGGATCGTCGAGCCCGCCGGGCGCCGGGTGCCGGCGTAGCGCCGTGGCCGCTGGGGCCGTGACCGCGCCGCGCCGGCCGCTACGGCAGGACCGCGCGCGGCCGCCAGCCGACCGCGATCGACACGTCGTGCGCCGCCTGCTGCGCGGTCGCGACGAGGTCCTCGACCACGCCCGCGTCGTCCATCCGCGTGCTGCGCACGACGAGCGAGATGCAGCCGATGACCCGGTCGTCGCGGTCCTGGATCGGCGCCGCGACCGAGCCGACGCCGAGCTGCAGGTCCTCGCGCGTCGTCGCGTACCCGTCGGTGCGGATCTGGGCGAGCCGCTCGGCCAGCTCGGCCGGGTCGGTGATCGTGTGCTGCGTGAACCGCGGCAGCTCACCCGCGAGTACCGCGGCCTGGACCTCCTCGGGCGCGAAGGCCAGCAGGAGATGGCCCTTGGCGGCGAGCCCGAGCGGGAACGTGAAGCCCGGCGAGGTCTTGCGGATCGCCACCGGCGACTCGACCGCCGCGACGGTCACGACGGTGCGTCCCTGGCGCTCGTTGGCCTGGGCGGCGCAGCTCATCGCGTCCGACGCGGTCTTCAGGTGCGGCGGCACGAGGTTGGCGAACGGGTGACTGGCCAGATACGCGCTGCCGACCCGGTACAGGCGTGGACCGACGGTGTACTCGTTGGTCGCCTCGTGGCGGCGGAGGTACTCCTCCTCCTCGAGGTAGCTCAGCGTGCGGTAGGCGGTCGTCCACTTCAGGCCGAGGTGGCGCGCGAGGTCCTGCGCGCGCATCGGCCGCTCCGCCAGCGCCTCGAGGATCGCCAGCGCACGACCGACGCCCTGCAGGTTGGCGTAGCCGCCCTTGCCTTCGCTGCCGTTGCCTGACGCCTTGCTCACGTGAGAAGTCCTTCCCGGGAGAGTCGACCCGTTGACGTGCTGCGAGTGCGACCGTACCATCCTTTTCGTCGAGCAGCGAACACCATCTCCGCTGAGCGAATACCAGAGTCGGATAGAGAGAGGGTCATGTGAAACCGCCGCGGCTAGAGTACGTACGGCCCGAGACGCTCGACGAGGCGATCGCCACGAAGGCACGCTACGACGGTGACGCCTCGGTGCTCGCGGGCGGCCAGAGCCTGGTCCCGATGCTGAACTTCCGCCTGGCGCGGCCGCAGGCGCTGGTCGACCTCTCCGGGGTCGACGGCCTGGCCGGGATCGCCGTCGCCGACGGCCATGTCCGCGTCGGGGCGATGACCCGCCAGCGCGCGCTCGAGCGCCACGCCGACGCGATGGCGGCCTGCCCGGTCCTGGGCGACGCGCTCGAGCACGTCGCCCATCCGGTGATCCGCAACCGCGGCACCGTCGGCGGCACGATCGCCCATGCCGACGCGGCGGCCGAGCTGCCGACCGCGCTGACCGCGGTGGACGGCAGCGTCCGCGTGTGCGGGACCGGCGGCGAGCGGATCATCCCGGTCGGCGAGCTCTTCGAGTTCCACCTGACCACGTCGCTGGACGTCGACGAGGTGATCGTCGAGGTCCGCTTCCCCGCCGTGCCCCGAACCGCCGGCACCGCGTTCGTCGAGGTCGCACGCCGGCACGGCGACTACGCGCTGGCCGGCGTGTGCGCGATCGTCGACGTCGACGGCGGCGCCATCCGCTCGGCGCGGATTGCGTGCTCGGGCATCGCCCCCACGCCGGTCCGCGCGCGCGACGCGGAGGCGCTGCTGGCCGGCCAGGCGCCGGAGCCCGACGTGCTGGAGGCCGCCGGCGCCGCGGCCGCCGGGCTCGTCGATGCCGTCGACGAGGAGCAGGCGTCCGTCGCCTACCGCCAGCGCCTCGTGCGCACCCTCATCGCCCGTGCCGTCGCCCAGGCCTTCGCGCGGGCGACGACGACCCCGCAGGAGGCCTGACCATGCCGCATCAGATGCTGGACCTCGGCGTGGGGACCGACGAGCAGCAGATCGAGGTGGAGCTCACCGTCAACGGCCGCCCTGTTCGCCGCACGACCGCCGCGCGGCGCCTGCTCAGCGACTTCATGCGCCACGAGCTCGACCTCCACGGCACCCACGTCGGCTGCGAGCACGGCGTATGCGGCTGCTGCACGGTGCTCGTCGACGGCGTCAGCGCCCGGTCCTGCCTGCTGCTGGTGGGGCAGTGCCAGGGTGCCGAGATCACGACGGTCGAGGGACTGTCGCCGCAGGACGGCACGCTCAGCGTCGTGCAGCAGGCGTTCCGCGAGGCCCACGGCCTGCAGTGCGGCTTCTGCACGCCGGGCTTCGTCGTCGCCGTCACCGAGTTCCTGCGCGAGCAGAAGGGCCGCACCGACTTCACCGACGAGGAGCTGCGCACCGCGATCGCCGGCAACCTGTGCCGCTGCACCGGCTACCAGGGGATCGTCGCGGCGGTCCGCCTGGCGGCCGAGCGCGTCGCGGCCGGAGAGGAGGCCTGATGGCGACCCGAAGCTTCGGAGCGCGCGTGCCGCGCGTCGAGGACCCCCGCCTGCTGCGCGGTGAGGGCACGTACCTGGACGACGTCGACGATGCCGACGCGCTGCACGTCGCGTTCGTGCGATCGCCGATCGCCCACGCGCGCATCGCGTCGATCGACACGACCGCGGCGGCCGAGCTGCCGGGCGTCGCCGCGGTCTACACCGCCGACGACCTCGGCTCGCTGGACACGCCGCTGCCGCTGCTGATCCCGCACCCCGACATGAAGGAGCCGCGCACGCAGCGCCCGCTGGCCCGCGGCGAGGTGCGGTTCGTCGGCGAGACGGTCGTGATGATCGTGGCGACGGACCGCTACGTCGCCGAGGACGCCGCCGAGCTCGTCGCGGTCGAGTACGAGCCGCTGCCGGTGGTCGTCGACCTCGAGGCGGCGGTCGCCGACGGCTCGGCCCTGGTCCACGACGACATCCCCGGCAACGTCGCCTGCCGTCACGCGCAGGTCAGCGGCGATCCCGACCAGGCGTTCGCGCAGGCCGACGTGATCATCCGCGAGCGGATCGTCGTCGAGCGCAGCGCGGGCATGCCGCTGGAGGGGCGCGGGGTCGTGGCGCGCTACGACGCGCGCCTGGACGACCTCGTCGTCTGGGACTCCACGCAGGCCTCGCTGTCGATCCGGGCGGGGCTGGCGTCGATGCTCGGGATCCCCGAGAACCGCGTCCGCGTGATCGTGCCGCAGACCGGCGGCGGGTTCGGCACGAAGGTGATGATGTTCTACCCGGAGGAGGTCCTGATCCCCTGGGCGGCGGTCCAGCTGAAGCGGCCCGTGAAGTGGGTCGAGGACCGCACCGAGCACTTCATCGGCTCCAACCACGAGCGCAAGCAGATCCACGACATCGAGCTCGCCGCGACGAAGGACGGCGAGGTCCTCGGCCTGCGCGACACGTTCATCCACGACACCGGCGCCTACATCCCCTACGGGATCGCCGTGGCGCAGGTCGCCGCGGGGCAGATCGCCGGCCCGTACCGGATCCCCAACGTCGCGGTCGACTTCACCGCCGTCTACACGAACACGGTGGTGGTCAGCCCGTACCGGGGCTGCGGGCGCCCGCAGGCCTGCATGGCGCTCGAGCTGGCGATGGAGAAGCTCGCCGACGAGCTCGGCCTCGACCGCATGGAGGTGCGCCGGCGCAACTTCGTCAAGCCCGAGGAGTGCCCGTACGAGCGGCCCGGCCTGGTGTTCGCCGACGGCAAGGGCGTCACGATCGACAGCGCCGAGTATCAGGCCGGTCTCGACCAGGTGCTGGAGGCGATCGACTACGAGGGCTTCCGGGCCGAGCAGGAGGCCGCGCGGGCCGAGGGCAAGCTGCTCGGGCTCGGGCTGGCCTGCTACGTCGAGGGCACCGGCCTCGGGCCGTACGAGGGCGCGCTGGTGCGGGTGAACCCGGTCAGCGGGAAGGTGTATGTCGCGATCGGCCTGACGACGCAGGGCCAGTCGCACGAGACGACGTTCGCCCAGATCGTCGCCGACCAGCTCGGCGTCGACCCCGAGGACGTGATCCTCACCAGCGGCGACACCGGCGAGTTCGGCTACGGCGTGGCGACGTTCGCCAGCCGCGCGGCGGTCTGCAGCGGCAACGCGGTGGGCATCGCCGCCGAGAAGGTGCGCGAGAAGGTGATCCGGCTGGCGTCGAACATGCTGGAGGCGGCGCCGGAGGACCTCGAGCTCGCGGGCGGGCAGGTGTTCGTCAAGGGCTCGCCCGGCGCGAGCGTGTCGCTGAAGCAGGTCGCGGTGGCGTCCAACCCGCTGCGCTACGCCTTCGACGAGGAGGCCGTGGCGGCGACCCAGTTCGCGGAGGCCCACCAGGGCGCGGGCAAGCCGCTGCCCGACGGGGAGGAGCCCGGCCTGGAGGCGACGGGCTTCTACAGCCCGGAGAAGGCGACGTGGGCCAGCGGCGTGCACGCGGCGATCGTCGAGATCGATCCCGAGACCTTCGAGGTGCGCTGGCGCCGCTACGTCTGCTCGCACGACTGCGGGAAGATGATCAACCCCAACGCGGTCGAGGGGCAGGTGCTCGGCGGGATCGCCCAGGGCGTCGGCGGCGCGTTCTACGAGCGCATGCAGTACGACGCGCAGGGACAGCTCAAGAACGCCTCGTTCATGGAGTTCCTGATGCCGTACGCGACCGAGGTCCCGCACGTGGAGATCCACCACCGCGAGACGCCCAGTCCGCTGAACCCGCTCGGGATCAAGGGCGTGGGCGAGGCGGGGGCGATCCCGGTGCCGGCGCTGTTCGCGTCGGCCGTGCAGGACGCGCTGCGCCACCTCGGCGTGCGGGTGACCGAGGCG
The DNA here is from genome assembly GCA_964422645.1 of uncultured Solirubrobacteraceae bacterium. Lineage (GTDB taxonomy): Bacteria > Actinomycetota > Thermoleophilia > Solirubrobacterales > Solirubrobacteraceae > Capillimicrobium. Next base: position 10,192 of record CAYRCB010000018.1, read on the forward strand.
CCGCTCACGCCGAGCCGGATCCACGACCTGGTGGTGGACGCGCAGCTGGCCCGCGCGGCCTGAGCGTCGTCTCACTGCTCCTCTGCGAAGGCGGCCGGCGGCCGCCTTCGCGCGTTCCGGAGGCCGCGTCGGCGGACGCGGGCGCGCCGTAGTTGACAGCCCAGGACGGTGACGGATACGCTAACCGCCAATCGGGCATTGTATTCGCTCAGCGAACACACTCTCGCGAAGGACGAGGAGGAGAGCAGATGTCAATGGGTCTCGGATGGAAGCTGCACGGCGACGGCAAGGCCGTCACGCCGGGCAAGGTCGTGGCCCCGGACGAGCGGCTGCGCTGGCCGCGGATGTTCGGGCTGGGGGCGCAGCACATCGTCGCGATGTTCAGCGCGACGACGCTCGTCCCGCTGCTGACCGGCTTCCCGGTCTCGACCACGCTGTTCTTCTCCGGCGTCGGCACGATCATCTTCATCCTCATGACCCGCAACCGGGTCCCGTCGTACACGGGCTCCGGGTTCGCGTTCATCGCCCCCGTCATCGCCGCCAAGGCCGACGGCGGGATGGCGGCCGCGCTGGGCGCCATCGTCGCGGCCGGCTTCGTCCTCTTCCTGCTCGGCCTCGTCCTGAACAAGGTCGGCTACGGGGTCCTGGAGGGGCTGCTGCCGCCGGTCGTGATCGGCACGATCGTCGCGATGGTCGGGCTGAACCTGGCGCCCGTCGCCAAGGACAGCTTCACGAAGGAGGCCGGGGTGGCGATGGTCACCCTGTGCGCCGTCCTGCTGATCGGCGTCGTGTTCCGCGGTTTCGTCAGCCGGCTGTCGGTCTTCCTCGGCGTCGCGATCGGCTACGTCTTCGCCGCGATCACCGGCCACGTCGACTTCGGCCCGGTCAGCGACGCGAAGTGGATCGGGCTGCCGGACTTCACCATCGCCAGCTTCGACATGAAGGCGATCCTGCTCGTCGTCCCGGCCGTGATCATCGTGCTGCTGGTCGAGACGGCGGCGCACGTCAAGGCGGTCGGCGCGATGTCGGATCGCGACCTCGATCCCGAGATCGGCCGCGCGATCATGGGCGACGGCACGGCCACGATGGTCTCGGGCATGTTCGGCGGCACCGGCACCGTCACCTACGCCGAGAACATCGGCGTGATGGGCCTCACGAAGATCTACTCGACCGCGGCCTACATCATCGCCGGCGGCATCGCGATCCTGCTCGGCCTCGTGCCGAAGTTCGGCGCGCTGATCTCGACGATCCCCGTCGGCGTCATCGGCGGCGTGACCACGGTGCTGTTCGGCATGATCGCGTGCATGGGCCTGCGGATGTACGTCGCGGGCAACGTCGACTTCCGCGACCCGGTGAACCTCGTCACCGCGGCCGTCGGCCTCATCGTCGGCACCGCCGACTACACGCTCGTCGTCGGCGACTACACGTTCGGCGGCATCGCGCTGAGCGCCATCGGGACGATCGTCACCTACCAGATCCTCAGCCGCGCCCGCAAGGACGAGCCCACGCCCGCGCCGACCGCGCACGCCGACAGCGACCGCGCCATGGGCGCGATGACCTCGGCCGACGCGCCGGTCCCGATCGGGATGTGACCGGCGGGCGCCGCTGACCTCGGACACCACAGCAGGGACGGACCACCATGGAGATCAAGAACGCGTTCACCATCGACGCCCCCTACCGCGAGGTCTGGGACGCGCTGCTCGACGTCGAGCGGGTCGCGCCCTGCATGCCGGGGGCGCAGATCGAGGAGCGCCTCGACAGCACCGCGTACCAGGGCCGCTTCAAGATCAAGGTGGGACCGGTCACCGCCGCCTACCGCGGGCGGATCGAGATCGCCGAGCGCGACGACGAGCGCGGCGTGGTGGTGATGAAGGGCGCGGGCAACGACGCGGGCGGCGCGGGCACCGCGAACGCGACGATCACCAGCACGGTCCGCGACCAGGGCGACGACCGCACCGAGGTCGTCATGGTCACGGAGCTCGACGTCACTGGCCGCGTCGCCCAGTTCGGCGGGCGCGGCTCGATGATGCAGTCGATCGCCGACCGCATGGTCAACCAGTTCGCCGACCGGCTGCGCCAGGACCTGCTGGCGCCGCCGGAGCCCGAGGCGGCGCCGGAGGCATCCACGCCCTCTGGCGGCGAGCCGGCGCGCGCCGCGTCCGCTGGCGGCGATCCCGCCCCCGGCGCCGCCTCCGCCGCTGCGCATCGGACCGGCGCCGCGGCTCCCGAGGCGGACGCGTTCGACGCCGGCGGCCTGCTCAAGGAGCTGGTCGCCGAGCGCGCCCCCGCGGCGATCGGCGTCGCCGCCGTGCTCGCGTTCCTCCTCGGCCTGCTCGTCGGCGGCCGCCGGCGCGCCGCCTGACCGCTTCCAACCCAGACTCCGAAAGGACCTCATGTCGTTCTCCCGCGTCCTCGACCTCTCGCAGGACTTCTCGATGCACTCGCCGGCGTTCGCCGGCTACCTCGGCCCGCAGATCCGCTGGATCAAGCGGCTCGCGTTCGACAAGGGCGGCGGCCAGGAGATGCTGACGACGATGCACGTCAGCACGCACCTGGACTCGCCCGCGCACTTCCTCTCCGGTGGCAAGTTCATCGGCGACCTGCCGATCGACTGGCTCACCGGGCCCGCCTGCGTCGTCGACCTGGAGCGGATGGGCGTTGGCGACTACCAGGTGTACGGCCCCGAGCACTTCGAGCAGTGGGAGCGCGACACCGGGATCACGATCGAGCGCGGCGACATCCTGATCATCCACACCGGCTACCACCGCTACTACCCGGAGAACTGGGCCGACCGCCGCGAGACCGACGAGACGAAGTACTTCGTCCGCCATCCCGGCCCGGCGCGCGCGTTCGCCGAGTGGGTCCTCGATCGCGGCATCCGCTGGATCGCCGTCGACGCCGGCTCGGCCGACCATCCGATGAACACGATCATCCGCCGGCTGCGCCCCGACGAGGCGGCCAAGGCGGAGGCGGCGCTGGGCCGCTCCCTGGACGACGTCTTCCCCGAGGAGGACTATCAGGTGATGCACATCCGCCTGTTCCCGTATGACGTGATCCACGTCGAGAACCTCGGCGGTGACATCGACCAGGTGCTCGACCAGCGGATCATGTTCGGCTGCTACCCGTGGCGCTTCCAGGGCGGCGAGGCCGCGATGTGCCGCTGCGTCGCCTTCCTGGACTAGATGCCGGACTGGGACGCCACCCTCGAGCTCTGTCTGAAGCCGGCCACGGAGCAGTTCGCGCTGCTCCGTGGCCGCGAGGTCAGCGCCGTCGAGCTGCTCGAGCACCACCTCGCGGTCGTCGAGCGGGTCGACCCGGCGGTGAACGCGATCGTGACGCGCACCGAGGAGCTGGCGCGGTCACGGGCTGTCGCGGCGGATCGTGCTTTGGCCGACGGGACGGCGGGGGCGCTGTGCGGCCTGCCGGTCGCGCACAAGGACTTCACGGCGACGAAGGGCATCCGCACGACGCTCGGATCGCCGCTCTTCGCCGACCACGTGCCCGACGTCGATGCGCTCTGCGTCGAGCGGATCCGGGGGGCCGGCGCGGTGACCGTCGGCAAGACCAACACGCCCGAGCTCGCCGCCGGCTCGCAGACCTACAACGCGCTCTTCGGCGCGACGCGCAACCCGTACGCGCTCGATCGCACGAGCGGCGGCAGCAGCGGCGGGGCCGCGGCCGCGCTGGCCTGCGGCATGGTCGCGATCGCCGACGGGACCGACATGGGCGGCTCGCTGCGCAACCCCGCGAGCTTCTGCAACGTGGTGGGGCTGCGGCCGTCGCCGGGCGTCGTGCCCGTGCTGCCGACGCCGAGCCTGTGGGAGCCGCTCGTGATCCACGGGCCGATGGGGCGGACGGTGGGCGACGTCGCGCTGCTGCTCAGTGTCATGGCGGGCCCGGATCCGCGCGCGCCGTTGGGTAGCGGCCTGCCCGCGGGCCTCGGTGGCTCGCTGGAGCGCGACCTGCGCGGCGTGCGGATCGCCTGGAGCCGCGACCTCGACGGGCTGCCGGTCGAGCCGGGCGTCACCGAGGTGCTCGAGCGCCAACGCGCGCTGCTGGAGCGGCTCGGCTGCGTGGTCGAGGAGGTCGAGCCGGACCTCAGCGGCGCCGACGAGGCGTTCGAGGCGTGGCGGGCGTTCCTGTTCGAGCTGGGCTTCGGCGCGCTGTACGACGACGAGGAGCGCCGCCAGCTGCTCAACGAGGACGTCCAGTGGAACATCCGGCAGGGCAAGGCGCTGAGCGCTGGCGAGCTGGCCGCGGCCGAGCGGGCGCGGGGCGCGCTGTACGCGCGGACGGTCGCGCTGCTGCAGCGGTACGACTTCCTCGTCGGCCCGGTCGTCCAGGTGCTGCCGTTCGACGTCGAGAAGCCCTACCCGACGAGCATCGCCGGGCAGCCGATGGGCAGCTACATCGAGTGGATGCGCTCGTGCTCGCGGATCAGCGCGACCGCGCTCCCGGCGGTGTCGGTCCCGTTCGGGTTCACCGACGACGGGCTGCCGGTCGGGCTGCAGATCGTCGGGCGCCAGCTCGGCGACTGGGAGGTCCTCCAGTTCGCGCACGCGATCGAGCGCGAGGCGGGCTGCATCGAGCGCCGGCCGCCGGTGCTCGAGGCGACGCCGGCGTAGCTCGCGCGTCGCCGCGCTCAGTCGCCCCTGAGTCGGCCGGTTCCTTTGTAGGCACGCAGCCACCTCGGAAGGTAGGAACTGTCCGTACCTCTTTCCGAACATGCTTCACGGGCGAGCGAGCGCGGCTTACGTTCACCCCTCGCATGAACGTGAAGAACGAGGGGTCGATGGCGAGCCAGGCCGGCAGTGTGACGAGTGTGAACGGGTCGATGACGGCGTCGGCAGACTCGACCGGTGCGCGTGCGGTGGCGCGGGCGTTGGCCGAGAACGATGTGACCGAGTTGTTCGGGGTGCATGGCTACATCAACCCGGTCATCGAGGAGGCGTGTCGGCTGGGGCTGCGGATGTGGCACTTCCGCCACGAGCAGGCGGCCGGGTTCGCGGCCGACGCCTACGCGCGCTCCGCGCGGCGCCCGGGCGTGTTCTTCGCGTCGGCGTCGGCGGGCATGGCCAACTGCCTGTCGTCGCTGTCGCAGGGCATCGGCGCGCGCAGCCCGATGGTGTTGCTGGTCGGCCAGCACGGGACGGCTGGGGATCGTCTTGAGACGTTGCAGGAGGGCTACGCGGCCGAGGCGTTCAAGACGGTCGCGAAGTGGACGCATCGCTGCACCGATCCCGAGCTGAACGCCTATTGGGTTCGCAAGGCGCTGGTGGATGCGATGACGTATCCGCAGGGCCCGGTGGTGCTGGAGTTCCCGCTCAACAACCAGTGGACGCCGGGCCCGGTCCCGCAGCTGAAGTACCGCGCCGGCGGCGGCCTGCCCGAGCTGCCGCAGACGCAGGGCGATCCCGAGCGCGTGGACCGGGTCGCCGAGCTGCTGCGCAACGCGCAGCGGCCGGTGCTGATCGCCGGCGACGGGGTCCATTGGTCCGGCGGCGGCGCCGAGTACCAGCGCCTGGCCGAGGTGCTGCAGGCGCCGGCCGGCGCGCGGCGGACCGCGCGCGGCGCGATCCCGGAGGACCATCCGCTGGCCTTCGCGAGCGGGTACCGCAAGCCGCTGTTCGAGCAGGCCGACCTCATCTGCATCGTCGGCCTCCAGGCGGGCGAGCTGGACTCGTGGTTCGAGGCGCCGGAGTGGCCGCAGGACGTCACCTACGTGCAGATTCAGGAGACGCCCGGGGACGTGTGGCAGGCGCTGCCGTCCGAGGAGGTCGTCGTCGGCTCCAGCCGGCTGGTGCTGCGCCAGCTCGCCGATCGCCTCGAGGCCGACGGGCCGCGCGAGCGCCGCGCGTGGATCGACGTGCTCGACGCCGCGCGCGCCCGCCATCGCGAGCGTCGTCAGCAGCTGGCGGCCAAGTACGCCGACCGCACGCCGATCCACACCTACGAGCTGGCGCAGGCGATCGGCGAGACGATCGCGCCGGACGCGACGGTGATCTACGACTCCTACCAGGGGTCGCTGTACCTCACGGATGCGATCACGGCGCGCTCCTCCGGCCAGGTGCTCGATGCCGGCCCGCGCGTCGCGCTCGGCCAGGGGGTCGGGATGGCGTTCGGCGCCGCGATCGCGCGGCCGGGTGCGCAGGTCGTGACGTTGGTGGGTGACGGTGGGATCGGGCTGGCGGGCATGGATCTCGAGACGCTCGCGCGCTACGAGATCCCGGCCGTCGTGGTGATCCTCAACAACAGCTCGTGGGGCGGCGGGTCGCTGGTCCAGGAGGACATCCAGCCCGACATCGCCTCGTGGGGCATGACCGAGGACACCCACTACGACCAGGTGTTCGCGCCGCTGGGCTGCCACACCGAGCGCGTGACTTCGTCGGACCAGTTGCGTCCGGCGCTGGAGCGCGCGCTGGCCAGCGGGAAGACCGCCGTCGTCGACGTCGTGGCCGACACGGACGGGCCGTCGGTGTCGGTGCCGTGGCTGCGCCTGAAGACCGGCGAGTACTACAGCCGTGGCATCGACGACCTGCCCGAGGCGGGGCTGCGCCACTTCCACAAGGTGTCGGTCAACGAGGCGCTGCGCCTGCACAAGATGGCGCGCGACAACGGCACCCACATCCCGCTGTCGTTCATCGCGCAGCTCACCGACAACGACGAGCGCGAGCTCGCCGAGCTCGCCGAGCGCACCGGCTACCAGCTGGGGACGGTCGAGGTGCGATCGTGACGGCGGGCGACCGCCGCAGCGTCCAGCGACGGGAGTCGGAGTACCCGCGCTTCTTCAACGAGGAGCGCGAGACGATGCCGCCGGACCGTCGCGACCAGGTCGTCCTGGCGCGGGTCCGGCGCCAGCTCGCCTACGTCTACGAGCACGTGCCGTTCTACCGGCGCCACTACGACGCCCACGGCTTCAAGCCGCAGGACGTCCACACGCTCGAGGACTTCACGCGCAAGGTCCCCGTGATCACCAAGAAGCAGCTGGTGGCCGACCAGGCCGAGCATCCGCCGTTCGGGTCCTACCTCGGGGTCGATCGCGGCGAGCTCGCGCGGATCCAGGGATCGTCGGGCACGTCGGGTCGTCCGACGCTGTACGGGATCTCCCAGGGCGACTGGGAGCGCTCGCGCGAGGCGTCGTGCATGGCGCTGTGGGCGGCGGGCGTGCGGCCCGACGACGTCGTGCAGATCTCGTTCCCGTTCAGCCTGTTCCTCGGCGGCTGGGGGCTGCTGCAGGCCTGCGAGGCGCTCGGCGCCGGCGTGCTGCCGGTGGGCAGCCTCGTGCCGACCGATCAGCAGGTGCGCTTCCTGGCAGACCTGGGGGTCGACGCGCTCGTGGCGACGCCGTCCTACGCGCTGCACCTCGGCCGCCGGGCGGCCGAGCTCGGGATCGACCTGAGCGCGAGCCCGCTCGGCGTGGTCATCGTCGCCGGCGAGCCGGGCGGCAGCGTCCCCGCGGTGCGCCGGTCGATGAGCGAGCTGCTCGGCGGCGCCGACGTTGTCGACCTCGGCGCCGGCTCGTCGTCGGAGCTGTACCCGTTCTTCGTCAACGTGGGTTGCCGTCACACCGATGGTGGCGTGCATCTCTTCCAGGACGAGAACTACACCGAGGTCGTCGCCCAGGACGATCCCAACGAGCCGGTGCCCGCCGGCACGTCCGGCGGTGTGGTCGCGACCCACCTGTGGCGGCGGTCGCAGCCGATGATCCGCTTCTGGCTCGGCGACGAGGGCGTGCTCGACGACAGCCCGTGTGCGTGCGGACGCACCTACCCGCGCCTGCCCAAGGGCGTCTACGGGCGGCTGGACGACATGCTGTTGATCCGCGGCGCCAACGTGTACCCGAGCGCGATCGACGCGGTCGTGCGCGAGACGCCGGGCACCGGTGCGGAGTACCGGATCGTGGTCGAGCGCCGCGGCGATCTCGACGAGCTGACGGTCGAGATCGAGTCCGCCCACCCGCAGGCATCGACGGACGGCGCGCTGCAAGGCGAGCTCGAACGGCGCCTCAAGGAGGCGCTCTCCGTGCGCGTCGGCGTGGTCGTCAAGGAGCCGGGCAGCTTCGAGACGCAGGTCTTCAAGGCGCGGCGCGTGATCGACCGCCGCGCGCAAGCAGCAGTGAGCTGAAAGCAGGGTGACATGACCGAAATCGACGACGCGAGCCGCGAGCTGATCGTCCGCGGCGGCCAGCGCAAGGGCTACTGGTTCCTCAACGACTACGTCGAGATGCTGGCGACGGGCGAGGACACCGAGGGGCGCTACACGTTCTTCGAGGTCCACGGCCCCCCGGGCGACGAGCCGCCGCTGCACGTCCACCACGACGACGACGAGGCCTTCTTCGTCCTCGAGGGCGAGCTGGAGGTGTGGATCGGCTCCGACCACACGACGCTCCGTCCCGGCGACTACGCCCTGCTGCCCAAAAACGTGCCGCACATCTACCGGGTCTCGTCGCCGCAGCCGGCGCGGTGGCTCGTCCTGTGCGCGCCGGCCGGCTTCGACAACTTCCTGCGGGCGATCTCGCGTCCGGCCGAGGAGGCCCGCATCCCGGATCCGCCCCCGCCGCCGTCCCCGGCCGACGCGCAGCGCATGGGCGCGCTCGCCGGCGAAAGCGGGATGGACATCCTCGGGCCCCCCGGCTCCCGCCCGTAGGCCCCAGAGAGCGGCAGCGAGGGCGTTCCGGAGATCCTCCGGGACGCCTTCGGTCGTTCCAGGGCGACCTAGTCGCGCGCGGCGAGGAACTGGCGGACGAGCTCGGCGAGCCGCCGGGGCTGCTCGAGCCAGAGGCCGTGCGAGCCGCGTTCGATCTCGACGCTGGTCGGCGAGGCTCAGCTGGCTGACCAGCGTGCGGCGGACGCCGAGCAGGCGGGTGAACCAAGCGTCGCGTCGCGCGAGGGTCGAGAGCAGCGTCAGCGAGCGCACGCGCTCCGGGTGGCGGATGGCGAGCTCCTGGGCGATGCAGCCGCCCATCGAGAGGCCGAGCACGTCGGCCCGTTCGACGCCGGCCGCGTCGAGGACGGCGCAGACGTCGCCGGCGACCTGCTCGCCGGTGTAGGGCTCGTCGGGCGCGTCGCTGCGGCCGCTGCCACGCGGGTCGACGACGATCGCCGGCCGGTCGGTCGCGAGGTGATCGATCAGCGGTCCGAACGCGCGGCCGGGGATGCCGAGGCCGGGCAGCATGAGCAGCGGCTCGGTGCCGGTCCCCACGACGTCGAAGTGAATCCGGACGCCATCGTGATCGGCAGTCGTTGTGGTGCTCATCGCGCGCACGCTATTGACACATCGGCGCTTGGTGAACCCGCCAAAGGTAGGAGTCGGGAGGATCGCCCCATGCCCGACAGCGTGCCCGTCGGCGTGGGTGACATAGCCGACGAACGTCGGGCGCGTGTTCAGTGGTCGTCGATCTACCGTCCCGGACACGGCCACCTCGCCGACGGCACTCGAACGCGAAAGGGATGAGATGAGCGGGACCACGACGACGGTCGACTGGCTTGCACGGGCGCAAGCGCTGGGAGCGTTGATCGAACGGGAAGGCCCGGTGGGTGAAGCGCAGGGGACGCTCTCCGAGCCGGTCGTCGAAGCGCTGGTCGAGAGCGGTCTCTTCGCCATGCGGTCGCCTGCCGAGCTGGGCGGCGGCGGGGCGGGCCTGCTGGAGTCGGTGGAGGTGACCGAACGGCTCGTCTACCACAACGCGTCCGTGGGTTGGAACGTGTTGGCGGTGGGTGTGGCGACGGCGACGGTCGGCGCGATGCTCGAGGACGACGACGTCGCGCGTCGGATGTTCGAGTCTGATCCGTTTCCGCGGATGACGGGGTATGCGGCGCCGGTGGGTGTGGCCACGCCGGTCGATGGTGGGTATGTGCTGTCAGGGCGGTTTCAGTTCGGCTCTGGGATCGCGCAGTCGACGTGGGTGCAGGTGGCTGCGCCGGATCCGCATGGGTCCGGATCGGATCGGTGGTTGGTGGTGCCGATCGAGCAGGTCAAGCGGCTGGGCAATTGGGACGTGTATGGGCTCGAGGCGACGGCGAGCGAGGACTTCGAGATCGCCGATGCGTTCGTGCCCGAAGAGCACACGTTCCGGTTCGGTGGGCCCGTTCGGCGTGGCCAGGCGTATCGTCGGGTGGGGCTGAGGCCGGTCTCGGGGATCGAGCAGGCCGGTGTGCCGTTGGGTATCGCGCAGCGCGCGCTCGACGAGGTGCGGCAGTTGGCGACGCGCAAGGCGCGCCCGGGGCGTCCGCGCGTGGCCGATCAGCAGCTGTTCCAGCACGACTTCGCGCTCCATGACGCGGGGATCCAGGCGGCGCGGGCGCTGGTGCGCGAGGTCGCGGTGTTCGCCGAGCAGGCGGAGTTGTCACCGGTGGAGGTGCATCGTTTCGGCCAGGCGTGCCTGTACGCGCACCGCGTGGCCTCGGGCGCGGTGCGCTTCGCGCATGAGTGGGGTGGAAGCGCGGCGTTGCGGCGATCCGGGCGGCTCGGGCATCTGATGCTCGACATGAACGCGGCGACGCAGCATCAGGGCAACGATCCCAACCTCCTGGCCGACGTGGGCGCCGTCCTCATCGAATCCTCCTAGACCGAGCCGACTCACACCCTCCGAAAGAGGGGCTGCGAGCGCCGTTGGTCGGGTGCAGAACCAGACGATCGAGGGCGTTGTCGCTGCCGAGGTGACGATATAGCGTCAATGAACTGCGACCGCCGGTGGACCAAACGCTGATGTCCTCAATCGCTTCACATCAAAGAGATCAGACCGACGCGGTGCAGCCCGGTGCCAGCGTCTGGGTCGAAGGTGTCGACAAGCGCTTCGGGGTGGTACGTGCGCTCCGGGACGTCACCGTCACCATCGAGCCCGGAACCGTTCACGCGCTGGTTGGAGAGAACGGCGCCGGGAAGTCGACGCTGGGCAAGATGATCGCCGGCGTCCACGCGCCCGACGGCGGACGGATGCTGGTGGATGGGTCGCCGCGGCGCTACGGGTCCCCGCGCGACGCGCTCGCCGACGGGGTGACGATCGTCGCTCAAGAGCTTGCGCTGGTCCCGCGGCGCACCGTGGCCGAGAACGTGTTCCTCGGCGATCTGCCCCGGCGTGCGGGCTACATCGACGTCCGTGCCTTGCGCAGGCGCTACGAGGAGCTCAGCGATCGGGCGGGGTTCGTGCCGCCGCCCGGAGACGAGCTCGTCGCGAACCTGCGTCTGGCCGACCAGCAGAAGGTCGAGATCCTGCGCGGCATCGCGCAGGGCGCTCGCCTCATCGTGATGGACGAGCCGACCGCCGCCCTCACGCACGACCAGGCCGAGGGGCTGTTCACGATCGTGCGCGCGCTGCGTGAGCAGGGCACGACGATCGTGTACGTGTCGCACTTCCTCAAGGAGGTGCTGGATCTGGCCGACGCCGTCACGGTGCTCCGTGACGGCCGCGTGATCGACACGCAGCCCGCCGCCGAAGCGACGGAGGAGGGGCTGATCAGCAAGATGATCGGTCGCTCGCTGGACGTCGCGTTCCCGCCGCGGCCCGCGGTTGCGGAGGACGCGCCCACCGTGCTGAGCGTGCGGAACCTGAGCGCCGCGCACGCCGTGGAGGACATCTCGTTCGACGTGCGCGCCGGCGAGGTGCTCGGCGTCGCCGGTCTGATCGGCAGCGGTCGCTCGGAGGTCGCACACGCGATCTCGGGGGCGTTGCGGATCACCGCCGGGACCATCGAGCTCGACGGGAAGCCCATTGCGCCGCGCTCGCCGGGCCATGCGACGCGATTGGGCATCGCGTTGCTGCCGGAGTCGCGCAAGGCGCAGGGCCTGCTGCTGAGCCGCTCGATCGCCGAGAACGTGTCGCTCCCGCATCTGGCCGGCCTGTCGCGGCTGGGCGTCGTGACGCGGCAGCGGGAGCGTCGCGACGTCGGCGCGATCGTCGAGCGACTGGGCGTGCGCGCGCCGAGCGTGGACACGCCGGTCGCCAATCTCTCGGGCGGCAATCAGCAGAAGGTGCTGTTCGCCAAGTCGCTGATGCGGCCGCCCAAGCTGCTGATCGCCGACGAGCCCACGCGAGGCGTCGACATCGGTGCCAAGCGCGCCATCTACGACCTGATCGTCGACCTGGCCAACCGAGGCATGGCGATCGTGCTGATCTCGTCTGAGCTGGAGGAAGTGGTTGCACTGTCACATCGAGTCTGTGTGATGCGCGCTGGGAGGCTGGTCGCGACGCTCGGGGCCGACGAGATCACGGAGGAGGCCGTGATCAACGCCGCATTCGACTCCGATTCCCACGGGAGCCTGTCATGAGTACGTCAGAGATGGCCACGGCGCCCGCCGCCGCGGCGGAGCGCTCGGGCCGGTTGTCCGGCCTGGCGGTGGTGCGTGACTACGGCATCGTCGCGTCCTTCGCGGCGTTGTTCATCACACTATGTCTCACCAGCGACGCCTTCTTCACGTCGACTAACCTGCTGAACATCCTCGACCAGTGGTCGCCGGCGTTGATCATGGCGGCCGCGAGCACGATCGTCCTCATCGCGGGCGGCTTCGATCTGTCGATCGGTGCGATCTTCGGCCTCGCCGGGGTCGTCGCGGCGGTGATGGTCGACGACGTCGGGGTCGTGTGGGCGTTCGTCATCGCCCTGGGCGCCGGCCTCGCCTGCGGCCTGGGCAACGGGCTGCTGACCACGTTCGGCCGGATCAATCCGTTCATCACGACGCTCGCATCGATGATGATCATCACCGGTCTCGCGGTGCTGGTGAGCAGCGGATCCCTGATCACGGTGACCGATCCCGCGTTCGACAAGCTGGGCCGCAACGAGCTCCTCGGCATCTCATACAAGATCTGGGTGGCCGGCGTGTTCATCTTGATCTGCGGCTTCGTGCTCTCGCGCACGTTGTTCGGACGCTTCGTGTACGCCGTCGGCGGCAACCCCGAGGCGGCGTGGCTCTCGGGGGTGAGCGTCGTCAGGGTGCGGCTCATCACCTTCGTGCTGAGCGGCGCCAGCGCTGCCATCGCCGGCATGCTCGTCGCGTCCGAGACCGCGACCGGTCAGGCCGACGCGGGCGGACTGAAGCTCGCGCTGGACGCCATCACCGGCGTGATCTTGGGCGGCATCAGCATCGCCGGAGGCGAGGGCGCGATGTGGCGCACCGTGCTCGGCGTGCTGCTGCTGGCGCTGATCGGCAACGGCTTCAACCTGCTGGGCATCGATGCCAACTACCAGCAGATCGCCCAGGGCGTGATCATCCTCACCGCCGTCGCGGTGGACTCGTGGGCGCGATTCGGCCGGTCGTAGGCGGCGCGCGGGCAGCGCAGCCCGTATGACGACCTTCGGCAGCGATACCTACGCGCCGGCCCACCCGGCGGTCCTCGACGCGATCCGGGAGGTGAACGAGGGCCACGCGCCCGCCTACGGCAGCGACCCGTGGACCGCGCGCCTCGAGGAACGGGTGCGCGAGCACTTCGGTCCGGCCGCCCGGACGTTCTGCGTCTTCAACGGCACGGGTGCGAACGTGCTGGCGATTCGCGTGGCCTGCCGCTCCGCGAGCGCCGTGATCTGTCCCGAGACCGCTCACCTGAACGGCGCCGAGAGCGGCGCCCCCGAGCGCATCGCCGGCGTGAAGCTCCTCACCGCTCCGACCGAGGACGGCAAGCTGACGCCGGCGGACGTCGAGCGTCAGGCGCTGCACCCGCACCAAGCGCAGGCCGGGCTGGTCTCCATCAGTCAGAGCACGGAGCTCGGGACGGTCTACACGCCCGAGGAGATGCGGGCGTTGGCCGACGCCGCGCATGACCGCGGACTGCTGCTGCACGTCGACGGCGCGCGCCTGTGCCATGCGGCAGCGGCGCTCGACCTGCCGCTGCGCGCCCTGACCACCGACGTGGGCGTCGACGTCCTCTCCTTCGGGGGAACGAAGGTCGGGCTGCTCGGCGCCGAGGCCGTGATCACCCTGCGGCCCGAGCTCGCCGAGGGGTGCGACCACCTCCGCAAGCAGACGCTCCAGCTCGCGTCCAAGAGCCGCTACCTCGCCGTGCAGCTCGACACGATCCTCACCGACGACCTGTGGCGCGAGCTCGCGGGAAACGCGAACGCCATGGCATCGCGCCTGGCGGCAGCGGTGCGGGATGTGCCCTGCGTGGAGGTCCTGCAGCCCGTCGAGACCAACACCGTCTGGGCGGCGCTGCCGCCGGCGGCGATGCGCGCCCTGCTGGCGGAGTGGTTCTTCGGGGCGGATCCCGCGACGAACCGAGTCCGTTGGATGTGCTCGTGGGACACGCGGCCGGAGGATGTGGACGCGTTCGCCGCCGCGGTCCGCGCCGCGGCGCTCAGCTGACGCGACGCTCCACCGGCGGAGCGGCACCTATTCCCACGCGACCGAGCCGCGACCCGCGTGTGGCGCCAGCAGGCCCTCACGCGTGGCGAGCACCACGGCCTCCAGTCGCGACCGCGCGCCGAGCTTGTGCAGCACGCTGGTGACATGACCCTTGACGGTGTGCTCGGACAGGTACAGCCGGCCGGCGATCTCGCGATTGGAGAGCCCCTCGCCGAGCAGCGCCAGCACCGCGCGCTCGCGCTTGGTGAGGCGCTCCTCCTCGCCGCTCATCTCCCTCGTGAAGCGCACGGCGAGCCGCTCCGCGATCCTGGGCGCGATCACCGTCTCGCCCGCGTCGATCCGTGCAAGGGCGGTGGCGAAGTCCGTCATCTCGGCGTCCTTCAGGACGCAGCCCCGTGCGCCGTTCGCGAGGCACTCGAAGATCTGGTCGGCATCCTCGAACGCCGTGCAGATCAGGATCCGCGTCGCCGGGTTGGCCTGCATGATCTCGCGACACAGCGTGCTCGCGTTGCGCGTCGCCGGCAGTTGCAGGTCGAGGATCACGAGATCCGGCTTGAGCGCTCGCACTTGCGCGAGGGCGCTCGGGCCGTCCGCCGCCTCGGCCACCTCGAACCGGCGTGGCGCGTCCTCCAGGAGGCGACGAAGCCCATGACGCGCGATCGGATGGTCATCCACGACCAGCACGGTCGTAGCGCCATCATCGCTGCGGTCCGCGACCGTCCTCCGTGGCACCCGTTCCATCGCGCCTCCCCCCGTTGCTGCGGGCTAGGGCAGCCCGTTCGTCCCATTCGCTGCAGACGTTAGATCGGTCGCCCTGGGAGGTGCGCCCGACGATCATCGGATGTCGTCGCCGCCGGTATCCTCGTCCTGTCGGGGAGGAGAGTGTGGCCATCGGGCCGGTCGGGTGAACCCGCGAAGGGTCGATCTGGGGCGATCGAGGCATGGAAGGGCTACAGGACGTCGTCGACGACATAGCCGACCGGCTCGGACGTCCGGTCACCGTCGACGATCGCCGCGGCCGGCTGCTCGCGCACAGCTCCCACCCGGACGACACGGACGTCGTTCGCATGTCGTCGATCCTCTCGAGGCGCACGCCGGAGCAGCTCGTGGACCTGTCGCGCGCACATGGGGTCGACCGCTCGGAGGATCCGACCTACTTCCCCGGCGTGCCCGAGCTCAGACTCCACGCGCGGCTGATCGTCCCGCTGCGCTGTCATGGCCTCGTGCTCGGATATCTCACCGTCGTCGATGCCAACCGCACGATCGACGATCGTGACCTGCGGGCGTACGTCCAGACCGGCGCGGCCGCCGCGGCGATCCTGTACCGCGAGCGGCTGCTCCGGGCCGGCGAGCGCACACGCGAGCACGTGCTCGTGCGTGACGTGCTGTTCGGCGATCGCGAGACGCGCGAGCGGGTCGAGGCCCAGCTGGTCGCCGAGGGGATGCTCACCGGCAGCCCGGTGGCGGCGATCGTGATCCGCTGGCGGCGGCCGCCGCAGGACCACGCGCATGACACTGACGTCGCCGTCCGGCTTGCCCTGGCTCGGGCCCGACGGATGCTTCCGGACGGGTCGGCGGTGGAGCTCGTCGGACCCAACCAGGCGGTCCTGCTGGTCCATCCGACGCGGGTGAAGGACGTCCGCGAGTGCGCGCGCCAGGTGGCGGCGCTGGTGAGCGACGGCTCCGAAGGCGCCGTGGAGGGCATCGTGGCGGGCTTCGGCGACGAGGTGCCCTCGGCGGCACAGGGCGGCGTCAGCTACGACCAAGCCGTGCGCGCGATCCAGGTGGCGGCGCGCGTCCCCGGGCTGCCGAGTCCGGTCGGCTGGTGTGATCTCGGGGTCGACCGGATCCTCTCGCTGCTTGCGGCCGATGCCGAGCTCATCGCCCAGATCCCGCCCGGCTGCCGCGAGCTCATTCGTCACCCCGAGCTGCTGCACACGGTCGAGCGGTACCTCGAGCTCGGTTGCGAGATCAAGCCGACCGCGGAGGAGCTGTCGCTGCACCGGACCAGCTTGTATGCGCGTCTGGAGAAGGCCGAGCGGATCACCGGGCTGCGCTTCAAGAGCGGCGAGGACCGGCTCCAGCTGCACCTCAGCCTGCGGCTCCTGCGGCTCGCGTAGGCGGGCTCGCACCTTTGTCGGGTGTCGGCCGCGCAGATGGTCGCGTGCGGGGTGACACACATTGGCGGAAAATCCTTTCACGCTCTCGGTGACGATCTATGATCGCTTCCGCGAGCGGCGTGTCAGGAATCACTCGTCCTGACCGTCGGCGTGGTGACAGAGCAGCCGGCACCGGTTGGGCGTCACCACGCTTGAGTGACGGCACGTTCAGGAGCGACACCATGCGAAAGCGCACGACATGAGCGAGACCACGACGAGCACGGACTGGATGTCGGAGGTCAAGGCCGTCGCATCGCTGATCGAGCAGGAGGGCCCGATCAGCGAGACGCTGGGAACCCTCTCCGAGCCGCTCGTGGAGGGCCTGATCGAGAGCGGCCTGTTCGCTATGCAGTCGCCGGCGGAGCTGGGCGGGGGCGGGGCCGGCGTCGTGGAGACGCTCGACGTCACCGAGCAGGTCTTCTACCACAATCCGTCTGTGGGGTGGAACGTTCTGGCGGTGGGTGTGGCGACGGCGACCGTCGGGGCGCTGCTCGACGACGATGACGTCGCCCGTCGGATGTTCGAGTGCGATCCGTTTCCGCGTATGACGGGGTACGCGGCGCCGGTGGGCGTCGCGACGCCGGTCGACGGCGGGTACAAGCTGTCGGGGCGCTTCTCGTTCGGCTCGGGCATCGCGCAGTCGACCTGGGTGCAGGTCGCGGCGCCGGATCCGCATGGGTCGGGGTCGGATCGGTGGCTCGTCGTACCGATCGAGGATGTCAAGCGGCTGGGCAACTGGAGCGTGTACGGGCTCGAGGCGACGGCCAGCGAGGACTTCGAGGTCATCGATGTGTTCGTGCCCGAGGAGCACACGTTCCTCGCCGACGGTCCTGTCCGGCGTGGGCAGGCGTACCGTCGCGTGGGGCTTCGGCCGGTGTCGGCGATCTTGCAGGCCGCCGCGCCGCTGGGCGTCGCGCGGCGGGCGCTGGACGAGGTGCGGCAGCTGGCGCCGCGCAAGGGGCGCCTGCACTGGCCGCGCGTCGCCGACCAGCAGATGTTCCGCTACGACTTCGGCGTCCATGATGCCGCGCTGCGGGCCGCCAAGGCGCTTGCGGTGGACGCGGCGGTCGCCGCGGAGCAGATCGCGGCCGAGGGGCGGGCGCCCACGTCCGAGGAGACCTATCGGTTCGTCCAGGCGTGCGCGTATGCCCATGTGGTCGGCGCTCCGGCGGTTCGGTTCGCGTACGAGTGGGGCGGAACCAGCGCGCTGCGCCGGCCGTCGCGACTCGGGCGTCTGTACATGGACATGGCCGGCGTGACGCAGCACGTGGGCAACGACCCCAATCTCATGGCGGACGCGGGCGGCGCCATGATCGGTCTGCCCCTCGATTGACGGGAGACGTGCCGATGTCCGACGTCACGGTCTGTGACCTTCACACCGACCTGCTGGTCGAGCTCACGGCGCGCCGCGAGCTCGCCGACCCGTTCGGCGAGCTCTGGCTGCAGCAGCTGCGCGACGGCGGCGTCCGCCTGCAGGTCTGTCCGATCTGGGTCGATCCCTGCGACGGGCCGCAGGCGACGATCGACCGGGTGATGCGACAGGCCGCGGCGTTCCATCGCGCCGCGCGCGCCCACGCCGACGAGGTCGTGGTCGTGCGCACGCGCGAGGACGTCCAGGACCTGATGTCCCGCGGCCAGCGAGGGATCCTGCTGGCGATGGAGGGCGCCGACTGCGTGGCCGAGGACCTGGATCTGCTCGAGGTCCTGTGGGAGCTCGGGGTGCGGATGGTCGGGCCGTTCTGGGCCGGGTCCAACGCGTTCGGCGACGGGACGACCGGCTCGAGCCACGGCGGGTTGACGCCGCTCGGTCGGGAGCTGGTCGCGCGTGCCGCCGCACGCGGCTTCATCATCGACTTCGCCCACGCCACCGACGCGTCGTTCGCCGGCATGCTCGAGGTCGTGGGCGACGCGCCGGTCATCGTCAGCCACGCCGGGTGTCGTGCGGTCCACGACATCCCCGGTGTATGGCGCAACGTCTCCGACGAGCAGCTCGCGCAGATCCGCGATCGCGATGGGATCGTCGGGATCCTGGCGCTGCCCCCGTTCATCGACCCGCAGAACGCGTCGCTCGACGTCCTCGTGGACCACATCGCGCATGCGCTCGGCGTGGCCGGCGAGGGGTGCGTCGGCCTGGGCGGGGACTTCATGGAGCAGATCATGCGGGCGGGCCTCTTCGAGGCGCCCCCGTCGACCGACGACCCCGAGTCGGCGGGACCTCCGCCCGACATGGGCTCCCGCGTGTCGATCGAGGGCGGTGCCGGGCCGGCCGACTATCCGACGCTGCTGCAGCGGATGCGCGGTCGCGGCATGGCCGAGCGCACGGTCGCCAGCGTCGCCGGAGGGGCGGTCCTGGACTTCCTGTCACGCAGCCTTCCCCGTCCCGGCGTAGCTCCAGCGTAAACGTCATAACGCGTCCTCACTTCAGGAGGTTCACCTCGATGCCGCTCGACGCAGCCACTGCCGCCTTTCTCGAGAACTTCGACGACAAGCCGCCCCACGAGATCCCGATCGAGCAGTTCCGCGCGGCCGTTGCGGGGTTCGGTGACGTCGGGTTCACGGAAGAGCCGGTGGCGGAGGTGTACGACATCCAAGTGCCGGTGGTCGGCGGGACGGTCCGCGTGCGCGTGTACCGGCCTGATGCCGGTGACGCGCTGCCGATCATGGTCTGCGCTCACGGCGGCGGCTGGGTGCGCGGGTCCATCGACGCGGCGGAGGGGTACTACCGCCTGCTGGCGAACCGGACGAGCTGCGTCATCGCCGCGGTCGAGTACCGCCTCGCTCCGGAGTTCCCGTTCCCGACGCCGCTCGAGGACGTCTACGCCGTCTGCCGGTTCATGCAGGAGAACGCGGCGTCCCACGGCGGCGACCCGTCCTGCCTCGTCGTCCTCGGCGAGAGCGCCGGTGGCAACATCGCTGCCGCGTGCGCCCTGCTCGCCAAGGAGCGCGGCGACGTGGAGCTCACCCTGCAGGTGCTGATCGAAGCCGCCCTCGACCTTCGTCTCGCCTCGCCCACCTGGACGAGCATGGATGGGAAGTACGGAGTCCGCCGCGAGTACGTGGACTGGCAGGCCGGCCAGTACGCCAACGGCGTCAACCGCACCCACCCCCACCTCTCACCGCTGTGCGCGGCCGATCACACCGGCCTCGCTCCCGCCTTGATCATCACCGCGGAGTACGACCCGCTGGTCGACGAAGGAGCCCAGTACGCCGAGGTGCTCCGGGCGGCCGGCGTCCCGGTCATGTACTGGGAGATCCCCGGCCTCATCCACCACGCGCTGCTCATCCCGAAGGTCATCCCGCTCGCCGAGGACGCGGCGGCGGGCCTGGCCAAGCGGGTGGTCGAGGCACTCGCCGCCACGCGCGCGTAGGACGTGATCCGACGCCCCCGGAAGGTACCGGTCGAGTGTGATGCTTCTGGCGGTGGCGGACCGTACGTTCCATCCGTTGTCCGGCTGGGAGCAGGGTCTTACTCTGCTCTCAGAGTGAAACGACGGAGGGTGTGACCATGCCACTCAGCGAAGGGTCGACGGATCGCGCCTTGGCGGTTGCGCCAGGTGAACGAACGGGTTACTGGTTCGGCAACAGCTACGTCCAGATGATCGTCACCGGCGCCGAGACCGATGGGGCGTACACGCTCTTCGAGGTCCTGGCACCGCCCGGTGATCAGCCGCCGCCGCACACCCACCGTGACGCCGACGAAGCGTTCCAGGTGCTCGAAGGCGAGATCGAGGTGTGGGCCGGCGCCATGAACCGAACGCTGTATCCCGGCGACTTCGCCATCCTGCCGAAGGGCGTTCCGCACACATTTCTGGTGACATCGAGTGAGCCGGCTCGCTTTCAGGTGACGATCAGCCCGGCCGGCTTCGAGAAGTTCCTGGTGGGGATCTCGCGCCCGGCGCAGGAGCCGCGCCTGCCCGAACCCTCCGTCCTGCCGCCGGACGTCCTCGCGCGGTACGCGGAGCTGAGCCGGGAGGTCAACGTCGAGCCGGCCGAGCATCCCGGTGCCTGACGAGCGCGAGACCTCGATCCGCCGGCTGATGGAGCCGGAGTACGCCAGCCGGCGGTCGATGGGCGAGTACGACCCGGAGATCATGCTCGCCCGACTTGGGGTGGACCCGAAGAAGCTGGCGTTCATGGGCATCTCGGATCCGTTCGAGCCCGACGACTGCACGCCCGAGCATGTCCGCGCGGCGGCGATCGCCTCGCTGAACGATGGGGGCGCGCACTACGGGTCTCCGACGGGCTCGCGTGAGCTGCGCGTGCTGATCGCCGAGAAGTACTCCGCGATGAGCGGCATGGAGATCGACCCCGACCGCCACATCACCGTGGCGCCGGGCGCGGATCCGCTGTTGACGTTCTGCCTGCGGCCGTTCCTCGAGCCCGGGGCGCGGCACGAGATCCTCACACCGGCCCCGGCGTTCAACTCCAACTACGAGGTCGGTGCGATCGCCGGCGGGGTGACGGTGACGGTGCCGACCCATCCGGAGGACGACTTCGATCTGCGCATCGAGGAGTTCCAGCGCCGCCTGACGCCGCGCACGAAGGCGGTGCTGATCACCAATCCCAACAACCCGACGGGCCGGCTCTACAGCCGGCGCGCGCTCGAGCAGCTCGCCGAGTTCGCCACGGCCAACGACCTGGTCGTCGTCAGCGACCAGTGCTTCGAGGACATCGTCTTCGACGGCGAGGAGATGACGCACATCGCAGTGCTGCCGGGGATGGCCGAGCGCACGATCGTGATCGGGTCGATGTCCAAGAACATGGCACTGTGTGGCTACCGCATCGGCTACGCGATCGCGTCCGATGAGGTCTCCAACGTGCTGCACTCGGTCGTGCCTCACGTCTTCGGCACGCCGAACACGGTGTCGCAGGCGGCTGTCGTCGCCGGACTGCGCGATCCGCAGTTCATCGAGGACTACCGGCGCGAGTTCATGGCGCGTGCCGAGGCGATCACCGAGATGCTGGGCGCGGTGCCCAACATCCGCTTCCCCAAGCCCCAGGGTGGTTACTTCCTGTGGATCGACGTCTCGGCGTATGGTGACAGCGAGAGCGTGGCGAAGTACGTGCTCGACGAGGCGTCCGTGCTGATCAACCCGGGCGGCGCGTTCGGGGGTGGCGAGTACGTTCGGCTGGTCTACTCCGCATTTGCCGACCGCGAGCGTTGCCTGGACGCCGTGCGGCGGATCGTCGATGCGCTCGCGCGTCACCCGGCGAACGCCTGACGCAGGCGAGTCGTTCTGATCAAACCACGCCGAGGTTGCTCGGCGTTCGAAGCACAGGAGGAGCGTGGAGGGTATGCAGCGGAACGTCCTGGCTGCGGTATGTGCGCTTGCCGTCACAGCGGCGTTGGCCGCGTGTGGTGGCTCTGACGAGGACAGCGGTACGGCGGCCCAGCCGACCACGACCGGTACCACGGCCGCGAAGAAGTCGTCCGATCCGATGAAGATCGCGTTCTTTGCGCCGGCGAGCGCGAATGCCTACTTCGCGGCGGAGGCGAAGGCCGGTGAGGAGTGGGCGAAGGCCAACGGTGCGGAGTTCACGGTCGTGGATGCGGGCTTCGACATGCAGAAGCAGCTGAACCAGATTCAGGATGCGACGGCCACGAAGAAGTACAACGCCTACGTGGTGTTCGCGGCGGTCGGTCCGATCGTGGCGCCGGCGCTGGAGAAGGCGGCTGAGGGCGGTATTCCGGTCGCGCTGGTGGCCAGCACGGTGACCTCGGACTTTTCGAGCACGGAGCCTGGGGTGCCGTGGCTGGCTGGGCGGGTCGCGCAGCCGCCGGCGGCCCGTGGTGCGGCGCTGGCCGAGCAGGTGATCGCCGCGTGCGAGGGCATCGATCCGTGCGAGGTGGTCTACCTGTTCACCATCGCCGGCGATCCGCAGGAGAAGGTCATCATCGACTCCTTCAACAAGGGGCTCGAGGGCCATCCCAACATCAAGCGGCTCAAGGATCGTGGTCCTGCGATGGCGCAGCGCGGTCCGGCCGCGAAGGTCACGCAGGATCTGCTGCAGGCCGAGCCGGGCGTGGACGTGATCGCGTCGCTCGATCAGTCGATCGCCGGGGCCGAGGTCGCGCTCAAGCAGGCCGGCAAGGCGTACGGGACCGGCGACGGTGAGGTCCGTCTGGTCGGCATCGGCGCGACGAAGCACGCTGTCGACAGCGTGAAGGCCGGCCGGTGGTTCTCGACGCAGAGCGCGTTGCCGGACGATGAGATGGTGATGGCGCTGGACATGCTCAAGCAGGCGCACGACGGTGAGCTGGCCGAGCCCAAGGGCGTCGATCCGACCACCGCCGGCGAGTACCCGGTGGCGCTGGACAAGCAGGCGATCGAGGACACGGGCTTCCAGGCCCAATACGACGGCTAGATCCGGACCCGGGCGTCCCAGCACGCTCGGGTCAGGCTGCCCGGGCCGCCGAGACGCGGCCCGGGCCCACCGGCCGTCATGGGGGAGAGGAGAGCAGCATGCATCGCAGGGTCCTGGTCGCGGCGTGCGCGCTTGCGGCCACCGCGGCGTTGGCAGCGTGCGGGGACGCCGACGAGAGCAGCACGGCGGCCCAGTCGACCGCGTCGAGCACGCCCGCCCAGACGTCGACCGAGCCGCTGAAGGTGGCGTACTTCGGGCCGGCCGGCGAGGTCGCCTACTACGCAGCGGAGGCGAAGGCGGGCGAAGCGTGGGCGAAGGCCAACGGCGCCGACTACACGGTCATCGACGCCGGCTTCGACGCGCAGAAGCAGGTCAACCAGATCGAAGACGCGACGGCCTCCAAGAAGTACAACGCCTACGTGGTCTTCGCCGGCTTCCCCTTGGTCGCCCCGGCGCTCCAGGATGCGGCCGAGTCCGGGATCCGGGTCGTCCTGGTCGACAGCACCGTGACCTCCGACTTCACCAGCACGCAGCCAGGAGTGCCGTGGCTGACCGCGCGGGTGGCACACCCGTTCAGCGCGCGCGGTGCGGCACTGGCCGAGCAGGTGATCGCCGCGTGCGAGGGCATCGACCCCTGCGAGGTGAGCTACCTGTTCTCCGTCCAGGCCGGCGATCCGCAGGAGAAGGCCATCATCGACGCGTTCGCCAAGGGGCTCGAGGGCCATCCGAACATCAAGCGCCTCGCCGACCGCGGCCCGACGTTCGCGCAGCGCGGGCCGGCCGCGAACGTCACCCGGGACCTCCTGCAGGCCGAGCCCGGCATCGACGTGATCGCCTCGCTCGCGCAGGGGGTCGCCGGCGCCGAGCTCGCGCTCAAGCGGGCGGGCAAGCCGTACGGAACGGGCGACGGCGAGGTGCGCCTGGTCGGCATCGGTGCGACGAAGCATGCGATCGACGGGGTCCTCGCCGGCCGGTGGCTCTCCACGCAGACGTACGTGCCCAAGGATGAGATGGTCATGGCCCTGGACCTCGTCAAGCAGGCCCATGAGGGCGAGCTCACGCAGCCCAAGGGCATCGACCCGATCACCGCTGGGAAGTATCCGGAGATCCTGGACAAGCAGGCGATCCAGAACACGGGGTTCGAGGCCCAGTACGACGGCTAGGGGCCCGACCGACACCGCGAGGGCGTGGACCGTCGATTTATCCGACCAATGTCGGGAGATGGCGTGGCGGCGTTGGATCTATCGTCGTGCGCCGGTTGCGAGTGCGAGGCGAGGCGGACGGATA
Organism: uncultured Solirubrobacteraceae bacterium; assembly: GCA_964422645.1. Lineage (GTDB taxonomy): Bacteria > Actinomycetota > Thermoleophilia > Solirubrobacterales > Solirubrobacteraceae > Capillimicrobium. The sequence continues at coordinate 34,299 of CAYRCB010000018.1, forward strand.
CGCCGTGCGTTGATCGCTCGCGTGGATGGAGGAGCGACACATGGCTACGCGGATTGGCGTGGATGTCGGTGGGACGTTCACCGATTTCGTGTTCTACGACGAAGTGGCTGGGACGACGCGGGTCGCGAAGGGGCCGACGACGCCCGGTCGGCAGGATCAGGGCGTGATGAACGTCGTCACCGGGACGCTGAACGGTGAGGAGCTCGGGCGGACCGCGTATTTCCTGCACGGGACGACGGTGGGCATCAACGCCCTGCTCGAGCGCAAGGGTGCGCGCGTCGGGCTGCTGACCACCGAGGGGTTCCGCGACACGCTGGCGCTACGGCGCGGTACCCGCGGCGACGCGATGTACGACCTGCACTGGCAGCCGGCGCCACCGTTGGTGCCGCGTCGCCTGCGTGTGGGCGTCGGTGAGCGGATCCTTGCGGACGGCACCATCGAGCGGCCGCTCGATGAGCGTGATGTCGCACGAGCGTTGGAGCGGTTTCGCGCCGAGGGCGTCGAGGCGATCGCGGTGTGCTTCATCAATGCGTACGCGTTCCCGGCGCATGAGGTCGAGGCGGAGCAGGTGCTGCGGCGTCTGGGGTTCGATGGCGCGATCACGCTCTCGCATCGTGTGTCACGTGAGTTGCACGAGTTCGAGCGGACGTCGACGAGCGTCGTCGACGCCTATGTGCGGCCCGCGGTCTCGGAGTACCTGCGCCGGCTCGACGACTCGCTGCGCGGAGGCGGCTTCGACGGCGAGAGCCTGATCACCCGCTCCGGCGGCGGATCGATCAGCTTCCCGGAGGCGGAGGCACGGCCGTTCGAGACCGTGATGTCGGGGCCGGTCGCGGGTGCGGTGGGTGCCGGTGCGCTGGCTCGTGCGCTCGGACTGCCTCGCGCGATCACGGCGGACGTCGGCGGGACGAGCTTCGACACGGCGCTGTTGATCGACGGGGCGCCGATCGTCAAGTACGAGGGCATCGTCGGCGATCTGCCGCTGCAGACGCCGTGGGTGGATGTGCGCTCGATCGGGTCGGGCGGCGGGTCGATCGCTTACGTCGACGAGAGCTCGTTGCTGCGCGTGGGGCCGGAGAGCTCGGGCGCGGTGCCGGGGCCGGTGTGCTACGGGCGCGGGGGCACGCAGGCGACCACGACCGATGCGGCGGCGGTGCTCGGCATGCTGGCCTTCGGGGAGTTGGCGGGCGGCCTGCAGCTCGACATCGCGGCGGCGGAGCGCGCGGTCGAGCAGCTGGGTGAGGTCCTGGGTCTGTCGCGCGACGAGGCGGCCGGTGGCGTGATCAGGATCGCCGCGGCAGCGATGGCGGGTGCGGTGCGCTCGGTGTCGCTGGAGCAGGGCGAGGATCCGCGCGAGGCGGCGTTGATCGCGTTCGGTGGGGCGGGTCCGATGCTGGCGACGACGATCGCCGCCGAGCTGGACATCTCGACGATCGTGGTGCCCGAGCATGCGGGCAACTTCTCGGCGGCCAGCCTGCTGGGCCAGGACCTGACGCGCGCGGCGTCCACGACGCTGCGGCGCCTGCTGGACGCCGATGGGATCGCGGCCGCGCACGAGCGCATCGGCGAGCTGCAGCACGAACTCGACGAGCGGGTGGTCGACGACGGCGACGCGGGCCGCAACCGGACCCTGGAGGTCGCGCTGGAGATGCGCTACCTGGGCCAGCACTACAGCCTGACCGTGCCGTGGCCGGAGCCGTCGCCCGGCGTCGACCCGGCCGTGCTCGCCGAGGCGTTCGAGGCGCAGTACGAGCGGGTCTTCGGACACACGCTCGACGGGCCGGTGGAGATCATGGCGGTGCGTGCGACCGTGCGCGAGCCGCTCCCCGAGCTCGGTGTCGCCGTGGGCTCCGCCGAGACGGCTGTCGGGCCCGATCGCACGCACGAGGCGTACTCCTTCGAGCTGGACCAGCGGATGGAGTTCGTCGTGCGCGACCGCGCCGCGCTGAGCGAGCAGCCGGTCGACGGGCCGATGATCGTGCTGGAGCCGACGGCCACCACGTACGTCGACGCGGGGTGGACGGTGCGGGTGGGTCCGCGTGGGGCGTTGATGATGGGACGGAAGGAGACGTCGCGATGAGCACCGTGGAACATGCGAAGGGTGACGCTGCCGTGTTGGCGGATCCAGTCAGTACGGAGGTGATCCGCTACGGGTTGGAGGCCGCGGCGGATCAGATGCGGGTGAACCTGTGTCGCACGGCGTTCTCGCCGGTCATCTATGACGTCCAGGACTTCGCGGCGGCGTTGTACGACCGTGATGTGCGGTTGCTGGCGCAGGCTCGGTCGGTTCCGGGGTTCCTGGGCACGATGGGGTTCTGCATCGAGTCGATCGTCGAGCGGGTCGGTGGGCCGGAGTCCTTGCAGGACGGCGACGTCCTGTTCTCGACGTACGGCTATGACATCGGGTCGCATCCGCAGGACGCGGCGGTGGTGGTGCCGGGGTTCTTCGAGGGTGAGCTGATCGGCTATGCGGTGATCAAGGGCCACCATCTCGACATCGGCGCCAAGGATCCGTACTGCTCCGACACGACCGACATCTTCCAGGAGGGCGCGATCTTCCCGGGGGTGCGGATCTTCAGCGCCGGTGTGCGCAACGAGGAGATGTACCGCACGATCCTCGCGAACTCGCGCGCGCCCGTGGCGCTGGCCGGCGACCTCAATGCGCAGATCGGGAGCGCGCGGGTCGGGTTGCAGGAGCTCAACCGGCTGCTGACGCGCTTCGGCCGTGAGCGGTTCGAGGCGGCGGTGGAGCGGATCTTCGATCACGGCGAGCGGGTCATGCGGGAGTTCATCCGCGGTCTCGCGGATGGTCAGTACCGCGCGAGCGGCGTGATGGACGACAACTGCCTCGACCTTGGTGTTCCCGTGCCGCTCGAGGTGACGATCGACGTCGACGGCGACGAGCTGTGCATCGACCTGAGTGACAGCGCCGATCAGCAGCGCGGTCCGATCAACTCGCCGCGGGCGATGAGCGTGTCGTACATGCGCTGTGCGATGGTGACCCTGGCGGGGCTCGCCGTGGGTGTGAACGAGGGGCACTTCCGGGCGTTCGAGATCAAGACGCGCCCGGGTTCGGTCTTCGAGCCGCTGCCGCCGGCTCCGATGTTCCTCTATCCGCTGCCGGGGGCCGTGATGGTGTCGCTCGTGCAGAAGGCGCTCGCCGACGCGCTGCCCGAGGTGGTCCCTGCCGACGCCGGCGCCCACGGCGTCGTGATGACGTGGGGCAACGACGCGCGCACGGGGTTCTGGGTGGAGATGATGCTGACGTCCCCGGGGCTGGGTGCGAGCCACCAGGGAGACATGACCGCGCCGCTCATGCCGGTGCCGGCCTCGGGTTTGAAGAGCACGCCCGCGGAGGTGGCCGAGCTCAGCGGTCACATCGTCGTGGAGCGGCTGGAGTACGCGCCCGATTCCGGGGGCGCCGGCAAGTTCCGCGGCGGACCCGGCGTCGACGCGGTCTACCGCGCCCGCGACGACCAGATGCTCATCGCCATCGCGGATCGGACGGTGATGCCGCCGTGGGGGCTGCACGGCGGGAAGGAGGCGCGCGCCAACCGCTGGCAGGTGCGCTTCCCCGACGGCACGGTCGACGCGAGCCACACGAAGGTCACGTCGCTGCCGATCCCGGCGGGAACGCGCATCGAGCACGGGACCTCGGGCGGTGGCGGCTTTGGCCCGCCGAGCGAGCGCGACCCGCAGGCGGTGCTCGAGGACGTGCGCGAGGGTCTGGTGACCGAGGAAGCGGCGCGCCGGGACTATCCGCACGCGTTCGCCGACGCGGGCAGCGCCGGGACCGCCTGAGTCAGGCGGCTGGACCGCCCCCGGTGAGCCGGATCAGGCGCAGGCTGAGATGGAGGGCCAGCCGATCCTCGCCGCGCTTGAAGCTGAGGCCGGTGATCCGCTGGGCCTTCTCGAGCCGCGCGTACAGGCTCGTCCGGTGCAGCGACAGCTCCGTCGCGGTGTTCTTGATCTCGCAGCCGAGCTCGAGGTAGCGCTCGACCGTGCGCAGGAGCTCGGGATGGCGGGCGAGCTCGCGACAACCCGGCGGGATCTCGGCGAGCACGTCGTCTCGCGTCGTGAGCCGTGAGAGCATGCGGTTGACGCCCAGGTCGCACCAGCCGATGGGATCGGAGGACCAGCCGAGGCGTGCGCCCACCTCCAGCGCGCGCACGGCCTGGTCGTAGCTTGCGCCGGCGTCCGCCGCGGTGGCGGCCTCGTCGCCGAACCCGGCCGCGACGCCGTCCACGGCACCGGCCAAGTCCTCCTGGATCAGGGTCGTGACGTCGCGCGCGAACTCGCGGACCCCGCTCACCGCCGCCAGATGGACGAGCAGCACCGCCTGGTCGGTTCGCGTGAACTCGACGACCGAGCCCGGCGGCAGGGTGCGGCGAACGCGGGCAAGCGCGCGCCGGACGGACACGACGATGTCGTCGGAGCCCGGCGCCGTCGCCGTGCGCCAGCGGATCACGATCGCTGCGACCGGACCGTGCGAGAGCAGGCCCTCGGCGACGAGACGCTCGGCGGCGCGCCCCCGTGCCTCACGATCGCCGAACAGCACGTCGCGGACGAGCCGGTGTGCGTGGGCCTGCTCGGCCTCGTGGAGCAGCCGCTCGCGGTACAGGATCGTCGCGGCGACCGAGCCGGCGCTCGCGTACGTGTCCGTGGCGCGCTCGTCGATGGTGCCGTCGGCGTCGATCACGCTGAGGTAGCCGAGCAGCAGGTCCTGACAGCGCAGCGGCACGACGAGGCGCGCGTCGCGCCGCGTCTGGGGATCGCCGGGCAGATAGGTCGGACCTTCCGCGCGCTCGACCAGCTCGCGCGTCCACGCCACCACCTCGTCCGGCGTGCGCCGCGAGAGGATCGAGCTCCTGCGGCCCTCATCCATGTCTGCAGGATGGGAGCTGTGTGCGAGCAGCCGCCCATGTCGATCGTCGATCGTGACCGGTCGGCCGAGCCGATCGGCGAGATCGTCGACGATGTTCTGCAGCGTGTCCATCGTCACGAGGGTAGACCGCGGCTGCCGGACCGGTGGCACTCGAATCTCCGGCGTTGCCCAAGCGGGGTCCGAGTCCCCGAAAGGTGCCGGACGGGCCCACGCGTTTGCGGTGTCGGGCCGGCACGTCTGACCGATTGCCCGCTCTGACCCCTGCGGTTTACCGTCGAGCGAGGTTGTCCGTCTCGGGGTGACATCCGAGTTCGCGGCGGCGTGAGGTCTGTTACCAGGAGAAGGAGCGACGTTGGCTGCCCACGCAGAGCACCGATCGGGGCCTGAGCTGATCGAACGCGCCAAGGCGCTCGTCCCGCTCGTCTCCTCCGAGGCGGCTGCCTCCGAGGAGCTCGGGGAGATCACTGCGACGACGATGGATGCCCTGCACGACGCCGAGCTGATCGGCATGTGGACGCCGCGCAACCTCGGCGGATCGGAGATCGGCTTCACCGACGGTGGCGAGGTGATCGAGCAGATCGCCTACGGCGACGGCTCGTCGGGCTGGGTCTTCTTCTGCGCGGTCGCGGCCTCGGCGGGCTCCGGGGCCTACTACGGCGACGAGGCGGTCGCCGAGATGTACAGCGGCGAGCGCATCCCGCACGTGGCCGGCCAAGGCAGCCGCCCGGGACTGGGCGTGCGCCAGGACGGTGGCTACGGCATCACCGGCAACTGGAGCTTCGGGTCGGGCATCAAGCACGCCCAGTGGACGCAGAACCTCGTCGTCGTCGACGGCGCTCCCGTGCTGACGACCACGCGCATCGAGGACGCCCAGCTCGACCGTGACAGCTGGCAGACCATCGGCCTTCGTGCGACCGGCAGCCTCGACTACACCATCGAGCAGGTCTTCGTTCCCGAGAGCTTCACCGCCGCACCGAGCGCCGCTTCCTCGACCCGTGGCGGCCCGCTGTACCACTCCGGCCAGATCGGGTTCATCACCGCCGGCCACGGGGCCTGGGCGCTCGGCGTGGGACGCCGGATGCTCGATGAGCTCAAGGCGAACCTCGCGGCCAAGGCCGGCCGCGCCGGCGCCGCGTCGGAGAGCGAGGCGTTCCTGGACGGCTACGAGGTCGCCGAGGCGCGCCTGCGCTCGGCACGGGCGCTGTTCCGGGAGACCTGGCAGGACGTCGACGCGACCCTCGACGCCGGTGACGACCTCAGCCAGGAGCAGATCAGCATGCAGCGCATGGCGGTGACGAACGCCACGTGGCGCGCGCACGAGGTCGCGACGTTCGTCTATCTCGCCGGCGGGACGCTCTCGATCCGCCCCGGCCCCGTCCAGCGTGGATTCCGCGACATGCAGACCGGGGCGCAGCACGTCACCGCGAGTCCGATGCTGCGCCACAACGTCGCGCGGATGCTGAGTGGGGTCGCCGAGGGCAAGAGCTGGGACTCGTTCTTCCTCGTCGACGACGAGACCGCGCCGCGATGACGACGCAGCACGAGGACGAGACGCGCCACGGGGCGCCCGGCGGGGCCGAGCTGGAGGCGGCGCTCGCGTTGCAGGCCGCGATGATGCAGCGCTCCGCCACGGCCACGAGCCTGGACGAGGCCCGCGCGATCGCGCGCGAGACGGCGCGCGAGCGTGCGCGCGGCGCCGTGCCCGCCGGGACCACGGTGACGACCGACCAGCTCGGCGGCGTGCCCGTGCAGTGGGTCGCGGCCCAGGGCACCGAGTCGTTGCCGGTCGTCCTCTACGTCCACGGGGGCGGCTTCATGGTCGGCGGTCTCGACCAGGACGACTTCCTGCTCGCGCGGCTCTCGGCCGCGAGCGGTGGACGGTCGGTCACGGTCGACTACCGCCTGGCGCCCGAGCATCCCTACCCGGCCGCGCTCGACGACGTCCGCACGGCATACGAGGCGCTGGTCGCCGAGGTCGCGCCGTCGGAGGTCGTCGTGTGCGGCGAGTCGGTTGGAGGCGGCCTCGTGCTCCTCCTCCTGCAGGCGCTGCGCGACCACGGCCTGCCGGCGCCGGCGGCCGGCGTGCTGATCTCGTCCGTGCTCGACTTCACGGCGTCGGGCGCCAGCTACGAGACGAACGCCGAACGGGACCAGTTCATCTCGCGCCCGGCGGTCCAGGGGGCCGCTGCGGCCTGGCTGGGTGGTCGCGACCCGGCCGCCCATTCGCCGCTCGCCGGGGAGCTGGCCGGGCTGCCGCCGCTGTTGGTGCAGGTGGGCGCCGACGAGGCCCTGATCGACGACAGCCGCCGCCTGGCCGAGAGGGTCCGGGTTGCCGGTGGTGAGGTCGAGCTCGAGGTGTGGGAGGGGGTCCTGCACCTGTGGCAGGGCTATCCCGGCCTGCCACCGTCGTCCGCCGCGACCCAGCGGATCGCGGCGTTCGTGAAGAGGCACGTTCGATCCCACATTCGGTAGCGGGGACGTCCGCCGGCGCGGATGACGTCACGGCGCCCCGCGCGCCCGACAGCGTGCCGGTCACGGCGGCCGGCATAGCCGACGAACGTCGGACGAGCGCCGAGACCGCGAGCATCTATCGTCCGCGTCGATGTCAACCGGGCCGCGACTTCGGGCCGGAGGAGAGCAGACATGACGGACCGAACGACAGGTGCCGCAGCGAGGCAGCCCGTCGCGGCCGACGCGGTGACGGTGCTCATCGTCGACGATCATCCGATCGTTCGGCAAGGGCTTCGGGGGCTCCTGATGGGAGGGCCGCGCCGGTACCACGTGGGGGAGGCCCAGGATGGACGAGGAGCGCTTCAGCAGGTGCGACGGCTCATGCCCGACGTCGTCGTCCTGGACCTCGATCTGCCGACGCCGCGAGGCACGACTGCGCTGTGTCGCGAGATCATCGCGCTGAGCCCGGAGACCCGCATCCTGATCTGCACCGCGTTCGCGGATGCCGACCGGATCGGCGAGTGCATCACGGCCGGAGCGCGCGGCTGCATCCTGAAGGACGCGGCGACGGCGGACTTCACCACCACGCTCGCACGCATGAAGGCGGGCGAGACGGTGATCGAGCCGCGGATCGCGCAGGAGCTCGCCGTGCGATTCACGAGGGACATGCAACAGCCCGGCGTCCGGCTGACGCAGCGCGAGCGCGCCGTCCTCGTGGCGCTCGGCGACGGGTGCTCCAACCGCCAGATCGCCGACCGGCTGGTCGTCTCCGAATACACCGTCAAGGGCCATGTCACCAGCATCCTGCGCAAGCTCGGCGCCCGCTCGCGCCTGGAAGCCGTGGTGCTGGCGAGCAGCGAGGGCCTGCTGTCGGCGCGTGCCGGTCGCGGACCGGTGGAGGCGACGTAGCGATGGTGGTCGTCGTCGGCATCGATGAAGGCCGCGCTCGGGAGCGGACGCGCCGACAAGAGCTCGGCGCGGGTGAGGTGGCGGAGTGCCCGAGCGGCGTCGAGCTCGTGCGCATCCGGGAGCGTCAACGGCTCGCGATGGAGCTCCACGCCTCCGTCGCACAGCTGCTGTTCGCGGTCGGCGCGGAGGCGCGGATCGCGCTCGGCACCGACGACGCGACGGCACGCGAGCGCGGGCTGCAGTCGATCCTGGAGCTCGCCGGGGAGGCCCGCAGTGAGCTGTACGAGACGCTCACGTTCCTCAATCGCGTGCCGCCATCGCGGTCGCTGCACGCGCTGCTCGACGGCGAGGTTCGCGCCTTCGAGGCGGCGACCGGGATCACCGCGAACCTGCTGTGCTCCGGCGACCCGGTGGCGCTCGGGGACGTCAAGGAGGACGTGCTCTTCGAGACGCTCTCCGAGGCGCTGCGCAACATTCGCAAGCACGCGGTCGCTCGGACGAGCCGGGTCGTCGCGAACCTCGCCTACGACGCCCGCTGCGTCACCCTGACCGTCCACAACGACGGCGGCGCGAGCGCGCAGACGCCCGCGGTCCCGGCCGAGCGACCGCACCTGCGCGGATGTCTGGGCCTGTTGGCCGATCGTGCGCAGCAGCTGCGCGGCGCACTGGACGTTCGGCTGTTCGAGGACGGCGGCGCGATGCTGACCGTGCGCCTCCCGCGGGCGGCCATCGAGTGAGGGCCGTCGTGAACCCGAAAGGACGCCGATGAACCAGGTCCCCGTCGTCGACGCGCACGGTGATCTCCTGTTGGAGCTGGCGATGCGCGCCAGTGAGGAGCGGCCGTTCGAGCGGCACTATCTCGACGACCTGCGGGCGGGTGGTGTCGGCGTGCAGGTCTGCGCGCTCAGCGCGCTTCCCGGGCATCTGCCGGAGAAGGCGCTTCGCGTGGCGCTCGACCAGGCGCTGGCCTTCCGGCGGGCGGTACGGGAGACCCCGGAGGCGACGTTCCACGTGACCGGGGGCGGCGATCTCGACCAGGTCGGACCGGATGGGAAGATCGGCATGCTCCTGGCGATGGAGGGCGTCGAGCCGCTCGGCGTCGACGTCGGCATGTTCGACCTGTTCTGGGAGCTCGGCGTGCGGATGGTGGGCCTGACGTGGTCGTTCCGCAACGCGTTCGCGGACGGCGACGCCGAGACGGGTGGCCTGAGCGTCCTCGGGCGCCGGCTCGTCGCGCGGCTTGCCGGGCTCGGAGTGATCATCGATCTCGCGCACGCGAGCGAGGCGAGCTTCCGCGAGATCGTGGACCAGGCGCCCGAGGCGCCGATCGTCTACAGCCACGGCGCGTGCCGGGCGCTGTTCGACGCGCCGCGGAGCACGAGCGACGAGCAGCTGCGGATCCTCGCCGAGCGCGACGGCGTCATGGGCATCGTCGCGGCTCCTCCGCTGCTGTCGCCCACCGGCGACACGTCGATCGACTGCATGGTGGACCACATCGACCACGTCGCCCAGCTGATCGGCGTCCGGCACGTCGGCGTGGGCGCCGACTTCTTCCAGCAGCTCTACCGCTCCGGTGCCATGAGCGCGAAGGACTTCGGCATGTCGCCGGATCACCCGATGCTCTCGCGGATGCTCCCTCCGGTCGACGGCCTCGAGGGACCCGCTCAGCTCCCGGCGCTGGCGGCCGCGCTCGCTCGGCGCGGCTACTCGGATGCGGACATCGCGGCGGTGCTCGGAGGCAACTTCCTCCGGGTCCTGCGCCGCCTGCCGTAGCGGTCGCCTCCGGCGCGTCAGAAGGAGATGAGCGTCCCGACGCCCGCCGCGCGGGCGCGCCGCTCGACGTCGACGGCCATCGCGAGGTCCTGCACGGCGATGCCCACCGACTCGAACATCGTGAGCTCCTCCGGGGTGCTGCGCCCGTCGCAGCGGCCGTTGAGCACTTGGCCCAGGTCCCCGCGCACATGGTCAGGGCCGATCGCCCCGTCCGACTGGGCCAGCACCAGGTCGCCCGCCTCCTTGAGCGCCGACTCCAGCCGATCGACGATCACGACCGAGTCGGCCACCGTGGCGGCGTCGATCTCGCGGGCGAAGGGCGCGCAGGAGCCGACCGCGTTGATGTGGGTGCCGGGCGCCAGCCAGCTGCGCTCGATGACCGGCTCGGCCGTCATCGACGGGGTGACGGTGACGACGATGTCGGCGGACGCCACCGCCTCCTCCGCGGTCTCGGTCGCGCGGATCGGAAACGTGTAGCTGCGGGCCTCTCGCTCGGCGAACGCCTCGCGCGACGCCCGCCGCGGGGTCCACACCGTCACCGCCTCCAAGCCGCGGACGAGCGCGATCGCGGCCAGGTGCGTCTGCGCCTGCAGGCCGGCGCCGATGAGCGCCAGGCGGCTGGCGTTCGGATTGGCCAGGACGCGGGTGGCCACGGCGGAGGTCGCCGCCGTGCGCACCGCCGTCACCGGCGCGAGGTTCATGATCGAGCGCACGCGGCCCGTCGGTCCGTCCAGCACGGCCATCACGCCCTGGTGCATGTCGATCCCGAGCTCGCGGTTGCTCGGCGTCATGCAGCCTGCCTTCAAGCCGTACGCCGGGTCGTCGGCGCCGCCGTAGCTCGGCATCATGCCCATCGCACCGGGCGCGTTGGGCGGCCACATCATCATGCGCATCGGCTGGTGGTACTCGCCGCGGTCCAGCCCGCGCATCGCCTGGTCCATCAACTCGACCGCGACGCGCATGTCCAGGAACGGGGAGACCTCGTCCGCAGACAAGATCAGCGTCTTGAAGTCCGTTGGCGCTTGGCTCACGTGCCCTCGCTTCGGTCGCGTTGCAGTCCGCACCGTACGGGCGGGTGTGGGAGCCGGCAATCGACCGAACGTGCCCTCGGGCACCCGAAGAACGGTTGGGTCGGCGCGCGTGTGTTCCCGAGCCTCAGCGCCCGCGCGCGTAGCGCTTGACCACGTCGTACATCGCGCGCTTGCGGCCGCTGTGGTCGAGCAGGCCCGTGTCCCAGCGGTTGGTCGGCGCGCTCAGCCAGTTGTAGATGTACACGCGCTTGATCCGCTTCGAGCTCGGCACGATCTTCTGGAACAGGTACTTCACGGCCTTGGCGGCGCGCGCGTCGCTGGGGTGGAAGCTCTGGCGGCCGTCGATCGTCTGGAAGGCGACGATGCCGCCGGTCTCGGTCAGCCACACGCTGCCCTTGACCGTGTCGAGCATCGCCTGCAGGCCGTCGGTCTTGAAGCGGTTGGCGTCGCTCCAGTTGTGCAGGCCCCACAGGCGCGCGTCGGGCGCGGCGGTCGAGAACGTCTTCAGCCACTTGGCCTCGATGCGGTTGTCGAGGACGTCGGCGGCGACGATCGTGCAGCTCGGGCACTCCTGCTTCAGCGCGAGGTAGTACTGGGCGGCCATGATCGGGTCGCGGTAGACCGGCTGGGTCGGGCTGTTGGCCTCGTTCCAGGTCGAGAGCGTCTTGATCTGCGGGTACTTGGCCCGGAACGCCTTGATCGCCGTGCGGTAGTCGGCCGGATCGGGAGCCGAGCAGGGCTTGCGCGGGCACGCGTCGCCGGCGGACCGCTCGAAGGCGACCATGACGCGGACGCCGTCCGCGCGGGCGGCCTTCAGCCACGCGTCGAGGGCCAGCGCGGGCAGCGAGTCCGGCTTCAGCGCCACGTCCCACGGGGTGACGTAGCGGGCGTACTTGAGGTTCAGCGGCTGGAACAGCGGGTCGCTGAACATCGAGACGTTCTGGTCGGAGATCCCGATCTTGGGCTTGGCCGACGCGGTCGCCGCCGGCACGAGCGCGAGCGTCATCGCGACCAGCGCCGCGATCAGCCCCCACCTGCGCGATGTCCCTGGCATCCGCGACAAGCTACCGAAGGCCACTAGCCTGAACGTACGTGACGACCTTCGCCGATCTCGGCCTGTCCGAGACCACCCTCAAGGCGCTCCACGACGTCGGCTACGAGAAGCCCTCGCCGATCCAGGAGCAGGCCATTCCGCCGTTGCTGGAGGGTCGCGACGTCATCGGTCAGGCCCAGACGGGCACCGGCAAGACCGCCGCCTTCGGCCTGCCGATGGTCGAGCAGGTCGACCCCTCCGTCCAGGAGGTCCAGGCGCTCGTGCTGACGCCCACGCGTGAGCTGTGCATCCAGGTCACCCAGGCGCTGCGCTCCTACGGCACGACGAAGGGCATCGACGTCGTCGCCGTCTTCGGCGGCGCGCCGATCCGCACCCAGCAGGCGCAGCTGCGCGGTGGCGGGCACATCGTCGTCGGCACCGTCGGCCGCGTGCTCGACCTCATCTCGCGCAACTCGCTCGTCCTCCACGACGCCCGCTACGTCGTCCTCGACGAGGCCGACGAGATGCTCGACCTCGGCTTCCTGGAGGACGTCGAGCGGATCCTGCGCATGACGCCCAACAGCCGCCAGACGGCGCTGTTCAGCGCGACGATGCCGCCGCCGATCGCCAAGCTCGCCGATCGCTACCTCTACGACCCGCAGCTGATCAAGGTCGAGGCGCCGACGCTGACGATCGACACGGTCGAGCAGTTCCAGCTCGACGTCAAGTCGGCCGACAAGCCGGGCAAGCTCGTCGACGTGCTGAAGGCCGAGCGGCCCGAGCAGGCGATCGTCTTCGTGCGCACGAAGATCCGCTGCGACCAGCTCAACCGCACGCTCAACGACAAGGGCCTCAACGTCAAGGCGCTGCACGGCGACATGACGCAGGGCGCACGCGACGGCGTGATGCTCGCGTTCAAGGCCGGGCGGCTGCCGATCCTCGTGGCGACCGACGTCGCGGCGCGCGGCCTGGACATCTCGACGGTCACCCACGTCGTCAACTACGACATCCCGACCTCGCCCGACGTCTACGCCCACCGCATCGGCCGCACCGGCCGCATGGGGAAGAAGGGGCGCGCGATCACGTTCGTCGAGCCGCGCCAGAAGCGCGACCTCGAGGCGATCGAGCAGCACATCGGCACGACGCTGGCGCCGTGGACCGAGGGCGCGAAGACCGAGCCGTCCGAGGTCCGCGAGCGGCCGCGCCGGCACACCAAGCCGCACGTCTCGCGCAACGGCGACGAGGCGTACGTGACCCTGTTCGCGCGGGGCGGCTCGGCCGACGGGCTGGAGGTCGCCGACGTCGTGCACGCCGTCACCGAGAAGGCGCGGATCGACGGCGAGGCGGTCCGCGACGTCCGCCTCCTGCAGCGCTTCGCGATCCTGTCGGTCCCGGCCGCCGAGGCCGAGCGCGTCGCCCGCGAGGTGAGCGGCACGCGGATCAACGGGCACGTGCTCGAGCTGGAGCCGGCGCGCGGCTGACGGCCGCGGGCTGCGCGCTCGGCTCGCGCGTTGGCTGCGGGCCGGGTGGGCGCTGAACGGCGCATCGAAGGCGGACGGAGCGTGGCGGCGATCCGGGCGGCGCGCCGGAGCGCGGAGCGGGTCGGGTAGCGTCGGTGGCGATGCGCCCCGGGATCGCCGCCGCCGTCGCCGTGAGCCTGCTGGTCGTCGGGTGCGGCGGCGCGGACGAGACGTCGGATCGCCCCGTCGTGCGCCTGGCGTCCGTGACGTTCCCGCAGGCGCCGTTCGTCGCGCGGGCGGACGCGCCGCCGGCCGCGGTGCGCGAGGCGACGGCGAGGGCCCGCGCGGACGCGGACGCGACCGCGGTCCGCGAGGCGACGGCGGGGGAGCGCGCCGGCGCGGACGCGACCGCACGCGACCGGGCGACCTCGCGGGCGTCAGGGCGCGGATCGACGGACCGCGGCGCGACCGCCGGCAGCGACATCGCGCCGGGCGCGCCGAGCGACGCCGAGGTCCGGGCGCAGCTGCGCGAGCTGTACGGCGAGAGCGGCGCGACGCCGCCCGCCGACGACCTCGGCCGCTCCGTCACGCTGACCGCGGGCCAGGTCACCGCCCCGCCCGACGCGCCCACGGCGGTCCAGCGGATCGTCGCCGCGGCCAACCAGGTCGCCCGCCTGCCCTATGTCTACGGCGGCGGCCACGGCCGCGCCGAGGGCCTGTTCGTCGACTCGGCCTACGACTGCTCGGGCTCGATCTCGTTCGCGCTCGCCAACGCGGGCCTCGTCGACCGCCCGCTGACCTCCGGCGAGCTCGCGCGCTGGGGCAAGCCGGGCCAGGGCCGCTGGGTGACGATCTACGCCAACGCCGACCACGCGTTCATGGTCGTCGGCGGCGCGCGCTTCGACACCGTCGGCCTGCGCGAGACCGGCTCGCGCTGGCAGCGGCCGATGCGCGCGGTCCGCGGCTTCACCGCCGTGCACCCGGCGGGACTGTGAGACCTGCGATCGTGTGCCCATGTCCACCGCGACGATGCACACCAACCACGGCGACATCGAGCTCGAGCTCTTCGACGACGATGCGCCCAAGACCGTCGAGAACTTCAAGAAGCTCATCGGCCAGGGCTTCTACGACGGCCTGACCTTCCACCGGGTCATCAAGGACTTCATGATCCAGGGCGGCTGCCCGCTGGGCACCGGCACCGGCGGCCCCGGCTACCAGTTCGAGGACGAGTTCAACCAGCACAAGGTCGTCCGCGGCGCGCTGGCGATGGCCAACGCCGGGCCGAACACCAACGGCTCGCAGTTCTTCATCGTCACCGTCGACGAGGCGCCGTGGCTGGACGGCAAGCACACGGTCTTCGGCCAGGTGACGGGCGGGATGGAGGTCGTCGACGCGATCGAGTCGACGCCGACCGACCCGCGCGACCGCCCGCAGGAGCCGGCGGTCATGGAGAAGGTCGAGACCGCGGACTGACCCAGCGCGGCTCCGCTCGCGCGACGGCAGCGCGTCGCGCGGGTGGGAACGCGTCGGTGAGGCGGTAGATTTGGCCGCCCGGCCAACTTCCGCGGATCCGAGGAGCAAACCCCCATGGCCAGCACACAGACGCCGGCCGGCACCGTCACCGCCGACGAACGGTCGATCCCCGTCGAGAACCCCGCCACCGGCGAGGTCATCCGGTCGGTCCCGGATCTCACGGCCGCGCAGGTCGCCGAGCTCGCCGCGCGCGCCCGCGCCGCGCAGCCCGGCTGGGCGGCGCTCGGCTTCGACGGCCGCGCCCAGGTCATGCGCCGCGCGCAGAAGTGGCTCATGGACAACGCCGAGCGGGTCATCGAGACGATCGTCTCCGAGACCGGCAAGTCGTGGGAGGACGCGCAGAACGCCGAGCTCGCCTACGGCGCCTCCGCGTTCGGCTTCTGGGCCAAGCACGCCGAGGAGTACCTGCGCGACGAGCGGGTGCGCTCCTCGAACGTCCTCGTCAAGGGCAAGAAGCTGCTGCTGCGCTACGAGCCGCTGGGCCTGATCGGCGTGATCGGGCCGTGGAACTACCCGCTGACGAACTCCTTCGGCGACTGCATCCCGGCGCTCATGGCCGGCAACGCGGTCATCCTCAAGCCGAGCGAGGTGACGCCGCTGACCTCGCTGCTGCTGGCCGAGGGCATGCGCGCCTGCGGGCTGCCGGCCGACGTCTTCCAGGTCGCCACCGGCCGCGGCGACGCCGGCCGTGCGCTGGTCGACGAGGTCGACATGATCATGTTCACCGGCTCGACGCGGACCGGGAAGCTCGTGGCCAAGCAGGCCGCCGAGCGGTTGATCCCGGCGTCGCTGGAGCTCGGCGGCAAGGACCCGATGATCGTCCTCTCCGACGCCGATCTCGAGCGCGCCGCCAACGCGGCCGTGTGGTCGGCGTTCATGAACGGCGGGCAGACCTGCGTCTCGACCGAGCGCGTCTACGTCGAGGCGCCGGTCTACGACGCGTTCGTCGCCAAGGTGACCGAGAAGGCGGGCGCGCTGCGCCAAGGCGTGCCGAGCGGCTTCGGCTCCGTCGACGTCGGGGCGGTCACGTTCCCGCCGCAGGCCGACATCATCGAGTCCCACGTCCAGGATGCGCTCGACAAGGGCGCCAAGGCGGTCGTCGGCGGCCACCGCGGCACCGGCCCGGGCCGCTTCTTCGAGCCGACCGTCCTCGTCGACGTCGACCACACGATGGCCGCGATGACCGAGGAGACGTTCGGGCCGACGCTGCCGATCATGAAGGTCGCCGACGCCGAGGAGGCGATCCGGCTGGCCAACGACTCGCCCTACGGGCTGGGCGCCTCGGTCTTCTCCAAGGACGTCGCGCGCGGCGAGGCGGTCGCACGGCGCCTGCAGGCCGGCGCGGTCAACGTCAACGACGCGCTGCTGAACTACACGGCGCTGGAGCTGCCGATGGGCGGCTGGAAGGCGTCCGGGCTCGGCTCGCGCCACGGCGCGGGCGGGATCCGCAAGTACTGCGCGCAGCAGGCGATCCTCGTCTCGCGCCTGCATCCCAAGCGCGACCTCCACCACTTCCCCTACAAGGCCAAGACGAGCCGCCTGATCGGGCGGCTGTTCCAGCTGCTCTACGGGCGCGGCCGGCGCGACTGAGCGCGACAGGAGACCCGGCGCGGGCGGCGAAGGCCGCGGGGTGGCCGAGCCCCCCGCCGATGCGCCCCCCGACGAGTTCTACGCCGACGAGCTGCGGCGGGAGCGGGCCCGCGCGGAGCGCCGGCGTGCGCGGCGCGACCACCACCACATCCGCCTGCGCGACTCGTCCGCCGGCCGCATCCTCCTCGGCGCGGCCGCCGCGCTCGCGCTCTTCACCGTCGTCGGCCTGATCGTCCTGTGGCCCGGCGACGTCCCGCAGACGCACGGCAAGGCGTTCAGCGGGCCGACCGTCGGCGCCACCGTCGAGGTGTCGCGGATCGTCGACTGCGACGGCCCGGTCCGCCAGGGCTGCCGCCAGATCGTCGTCTCGGTCGACGGCGAGCGCGAGCGCGAGCCGATCACGCTCGGGCCGGTCGAGGCCGAGCCGCCGAACCCGTCGCCCGGCGAGCACGTGCGCGTGACGCGCGTCCCCGAGCAGGAGGGGGCGCCGCTGGGGCCGGACGCCGAGCGCTGGTCGTTCGTGACCGTCGAGCGGCGCGACTCGCTGCTGTGGCTGGCGATCGCGCTGGCGGTCGTGGCCGTGGTCACCGTGCGCCTGCGCGGGCTGCTGGCGGTCTGCGGCGTGTTCGTCTCGCTCGGCCTCGTCGTGACGTTCCTCGTGCCCGCGATGCTGGCCGGCGAGCCCCCGCTGCTCGTCGCGCTCGTCGGGTCACTGGCGGTGATGTTCGTGACGCTGCTGCTCACCCACGGGCTGTCGGCCCAGACCCTCGCCGCGGCGCTCGGGATCGGCTCGACGCTGCTCGGCACCTGCCTGCTGGCGATCGCGACCGTGCACCTCGTCCAGCTCGACGGCCACTCGTCGGAGCTCACGGTCTTCCTCTCGCAGGCCAACGGCGCGATCTCGCTGGAGGGGATCGTGCTCGCCGGGATGGTCATCGCCGCGCTCGGCGTGCTGACCGACACCGCGGTCACCCAGGCCTCGGCGGTCGCCGCGCTGCGCCGGGCCGACCCGCGCCTGCGCCCGCGCGAGCTCTACCGCGGCGCCTTCGCCGTCGGCCGCGACCACCTCTCGGCCACGGTCCACACCCTCGTGCTCGCCTACGCCGGCGGCGCGCTGCCGCTGCTGCTGGTCATGCGCAGCACCGGCGTCGGCTTCACCGACGCGCTCAACACCCAGGACGTCGCCGAGCCGATCGCCGCCGCGCTCGTGGGCTGCCTCGCGCTCATGGCCGCCGTGCCGATCACCACCGGCCTGGCCGCCTACCTCGTCGGCCGCACCCCCGCCGCCGCGCTGGGCGACGGCCACGGGCACGCGCACTGAGCGTTCGCTAGGCGGCCATCACCTCGTCCACGAGCCGCAGCAGGCCCAGCGGCGAGAACGGCTTGACGAGGACGTCGTCGGCGCCCGCCGCGCGGGCGCTCGGCTCGTGCTCGGCGCCCGCGGTCAACAGCACGATCCGCGTGGCGTGCAGCTCGGCGCGGGAGCGCAGGGCGCGGCAGGTCGCGATGCCGTCCATCCGCGGCAGCTCCACGTCGAGGAGCACGAGCCGCGGGCGGTGCTCGACCGCGGTGGCCAGCGCCTGCTCGCCGTCGGCCGCCTCCAGCAGCGCGAAGTCGGCGATGCCGTGGAGGGTCGTGGCGATGAGCTTGCGGACGAAGCGGTCCTCGTCGACGACGAGAACGGCCGCCGTCACAGCGCGGTCTCCAGGCGGATGCGCTCCAGCTCGTCGTCGGAGATCGTCGCGAAGCCCTGGACCACGTCGGGGTCGAACTGGGCGCCCGACTCCTGCGCGATCACGTCGCGCGCGTGGCCCAGCGGCGTCGCGGCGCGGTACGGGCGGTCGGTGGTGAGCGCGTCGAGCGTGTCGGCCACCGCGAACATGCGGGCGGCCAGCGGGATCGCCGTCCCCGCCAGGCCGTCCGGGTAGCCGGCCCCGTCCCAGCGCTCGTGGTGGTGGCGGACGACCGCCTCCGCCTCGCCGAGGAACGCGATGCCGTGGAGGATCTGCGCGCCGACGACCGGGTGGCGGGCCATGAGCGCGCGCTCCTCGGTCGTGAGCGCGGCGGGCTTGTAGAGGATCGCGTCGGGCACGGCGACCTTGCCGACGTCGTGAAGCAGGAAGCCGAACTCGATCGTCGGGTCGTCGGCCAGCCGCGAGCCCATCGACCGCGCGATCGCCAGCCCGTAGGCGGCGACCCGCTCGGCGTGCTTGCCGGTGTAGGCGTCGCGCGCCTCGACCGCGTTGGAAAGCGCGCGCACCGTGGCGCGATAGGAGTCGTCGACCTGGGCGCGGTGGCGGCGCTCGGCCTTGAACGTCTCGCGCAGGTCCTCGGCGTAGCGCTGCAGCTGCAGCGCCTGGGCGTGGCACTCCGCGCGGACCCGGGCCAGCTCGGCCTCCAGCTCCACGATGCGCGTCTGCAGGGTGTCCCCGCTCGTCATCACCCGGCGCGACAGCCTAGGACATCGCCGTCTCGGCGCACCCGCGGCGCCTGCGCGCGCCCGGCGGCGTAGCGTTCGGGGCGAGAGGGATGATGCCGACCGCGGCCGTGACCTTCGCTCCGCTGCAGCTCGCGCCGGCCACCGTGGCCGGGGTGCTCTACGCCGTGCGCGCGCACCATCTGCGCGAGCGCGGCAAGCCGGTTCCCGGCTGGCGCCAGGCGTGCTTCTACGGCGGGCTGGCGCTCATCGTGCTCGCGCTGACCGCGCTCGGCGACCTGGCCGGCGAGTCGTTCGTCTGGCACATGACCGAGCACCTGCTCGTCGGCGACCTGGCGACGCTGCTGCTGGTCCTCGGGCTGACCGGGCCGCTGCTCGCGCCGCTGCTGCGCCACCGGCTGCTGGGCCCGCTGCGCGTGCTGGCCCATCCGCTCGTCGCGCTGCCGCTGTGGGCGCTGAACCTCTACCTGTGGCATTTGCCGGCGCTGCACGAGGCGGCTGTGCGCCACGAGGCGGTGCACGCCGTCCAGCACGGGACGTTCGTCGCCTGCGGGATGGTCATGTGGATGCCGCTCTTCGGGCCGCTGCCGCAGCCCACGTGGTTCGGCAACCTGGCCAAGCTCGTCTACATCGTCGCGGTGCGGCTGCTCGGCGCGGTGCTCGGCAACGTGCTCGTGTGGGCGGGCTCGGCCTTCTATCCCGTGTACGGTGAGCCGGTCTCCGACCAGTCCACGGCCGGCGCGATCATGATGGTGGAGTCGTCGCTGCTCACGCTCGGGCTCTTCTGCTGGCTGTTCCTGAAGGCTGCCCGCGAGGCGGACGAGCGCCAGGAGCTCCTCGACCTCGCGGCGGCGCGCGGCGTCGCGGTCGACGAGCGGCGGGTGGCGCGCGCGGTGTCCGCCGGCCGGGGGGAGGAGTTGCGGCACCGGATCGAGACGGG
The DNA here is from genome assembly GCA_964422645.1 of uncultured Solirubrobacteraceae bacterium. Taxonomy (GTDB): domain Bacteria; phylum Actinomycetota; class Thermoleophilia; order Solirubrobacterales; family Solirubrobacteraceae; genus Capillimicrobium. The sequence goes on from CAYRCB010000018.1 coordinate 54,341, forward strand.
CGCCGTGTCCACCGGCACGGGACCGGTCGGGGATTGACCACCGGGGACGCTCAGGGTCCGTTCAGGGTGCTCCCCGATGGTGCGATCGTGCGGCAGGCTCCAAGCTCGCTGCCATGACCTCCGCTGAGACCGAAACCCCGCGCCCGCCGCTGCGCCGCGACGGCGATCGCCGGCTCCTGCTCGGCGTCTGCGCCGGCGTGGCCCGCGTGCTCGACGCCGATCCGGTGCTCGTGCGCGTCGGGGCGATCCTGATCGGCCTGTTCACCGGGCCGCTGGCGCTGATCGCGTACGTCGGCGCCGCCGTCATCATGCCGCGCGACGACGGGCGCATGCTGCTCGCCGGCGATCCACCCGACCGGCGCGAGACCTGGCTGGGCTGGAGCGGCGTCGCGCTGGCGTCGATCCTGCTGCTGGCGTCGGCGCCGGCCTTCGACGTCTTCTGGGTGGACCATCCGTTCAGCTCGCCGCTGCTGGTGGCCGCGCTGGTCGCCGGCGTGGTGGTGCTGGCGCGCGCCAACCGCGACCGCTCGCGCGCATCGGCCGCCATGGCCGGTGCCGCGGCGGCTCCGTCCGGGGGCGCCGCAGCCGGGCACGCCGGCACCGCCGGTTCGCCGGACCCCGCCGCCGCGCCGCCGGCGGATCCGTCGACCGCCGCGACGGTCGCCGCCACGCGCGATGCGCCGACGGCGCCGCTGCCTGCCGTCCGCGTCGCGCCTACCCGCGCACCCGGCGGCGGGGCGCCGCCGACCGTCGAGATGCGTCCGCCCGCCCCGTCCGAGCAGCCGCGCGGCACGTCGGTCTTCCTCGTCGTCGCCGGGATCGTCGTCGGCGCGTTCGCCGTCGTGGTCGCGCTCGACGCGCTCGACGTCGTCGAGCTCTCCGCCACCACCGTCGCGATCCTCCTCGCCGCCGGCGGGCTGGCCTGCGGCGCGGCCGCGGCGATCTTCGCCAGCCGGCGCGGCACCGGCCTGACGCTGGCGCTCGGCATCGTTCTCGCGCTGTCGGCCGGCGGCGTCGCCGCGATCGCCGGCGAGCTCGACGACGGCGTCGGCGAGCGGACGATCCGCCCCGCCACCGCCGCCGATCTGCAGCCGTCCTACAAGCTCGGCCTCGGCCTGCTCGACCTCGACCTGCGCGACACGAAGCTGCCGCCGGGCGTGACGACGATCAAGGCCGACGTCGGCGCCGGCGAGATCCAGCTGCGCGTGCCGCCGGAGGTCCGGGTCGAGCCGGTCGGCGACACCGGGGTCGACGGCCGGCTGGCGCCGCTGGTGCCGACGAAGCCGGCGAGCGACACGCCGATCGTGCGGATCGACGGCCACGTCGACCTCGGCGACTCCGTCCAAGTGATCCGGGATGCGCCGTAACGCGACCCGTCGAGCCGACCGCCTCGCCGGCGCCGCCGTCGCGGCGCTGGCCGCGCTCGCGCTGGTCGACGCCACCGGCGCGGGCACGATGGAGCCGGGAGCCGTGCTCGCGGCCGCGATCGGGATCGCCGGCCTCGTGATCGTGCTGCGAGCGCGCCTGCGGTGACGCGCGAGCCGCTCCAGCGCGCGGCATCCGACCGCGTCCTCCTCGGCGTCTGCGGCGGCCTCGCGCGGGGGTTCGACGTCGACGTCGTCCTCGTCCGGCTCGTCTTCGCCGCGCTCGTGCTGGTCGGCGGGATCGGCCTCATCGCCTACGGCGCGCTCGTCCTCTTCCTCCCGCGCGAGCCCGGCCCGGCGCGGCCCTGGGCCGAGCGCCGCCGGGAGGCGCTCGGCCTGCTCCTGCTGCTGGCCTCGGCCACGATCGGTCTGGCCGCACACGGGCTGCTCGTCCCACTGCGCATCCTCGTGCCGGCCGCGCTGCTGGCTGGCGGCGTCGCGCTCGTCTGGCGCCAGGTGTTCGCGGGACCCGAGAGCGAGCGCCCCGAGCTGCGCGAGCTGGCGCGGCTCGCCGGCGGGCTGATCCTTCTGGCCGGGGGCGCGCTGCTCTTCCTCGGGGTCAGCGGCGACCTCGCCGCGGTCTCCTCCGCGCTCGTCGCGGCCGCGGTCGTTGCGGCGGGCGTCGGCCTGCTCGTCGGCCCGCGGCTCGTGCGCGCCCGCGCCGAGGCCGAGGCCGAGCGCACCGAGCGCATCCGCACCGAGGAGCGCGCGCATGTCGCGGCCCGCCTGCACGACTCGGTCCTCCAGACGCTGGCGCTCATCCAGCGCGTCGACGACCCGCGCCGCGCGCAGTCGCTGGCCCGCCGCCAGGAGCGCGAGCTGCGGGCCTGGCTGTACGGCGGCGAGCAGCCCGGCGAGCCCGCGACGCTCGCTTCGGCCCTGCGCGCGGCGGCCGACGACGTCGAGGAGCACTACGGCGTCGCCGTCGAGCTCGTCCAGCCCAGCGACGGCCCCCTGGACGAGGATCTCGCCGCCCTGGCCGCGGCCGCCCGCGAGGCGATGACGAACGCCGGCCGCCACGCCGGCGTCGAGGAGCTCTCCGTGCTGGCCCGGGTCGGCGACGACGAGGCCTCGGTCTTCGTGCGCGACCGCGGCGCCGGCTTCGACGCCGCCGCGGTGGCCGACGATCGCCGCGGCGTGCGGGAGTCGATCGTCGGGCGGATGGCTCGCCACGGCGGGCGTGCGACGATCACGTCGGTCCCGGGCGAGGGGACGGAGGTAGAGCTCGTGCTGCCGCGAAGGAGCCAGCCATGAACGTGCCGCTGCGCCGGGTCGTCCTCGTCGACGACCACGAGATCTTCCGCGCCGGGCTGCGGGCCGGCCTGGGCCCGACGATCCAGATCGTCGGCGAGGCGGGGACGGTCGAGGCCGCGGTGCCGCTCATCCGCGAGCACGACCCCGACGTCGTCCTGCTCGACGTCCACCTGCCCGACGGCGGCGGCCAGGCGGTGATCGGCCCGGTGCACGCCGAGCGCCCCGGCGTGCGCTTCCTGGCGCTCTCGGTCTCCGACGCGCCCGAGGACGTCATCGCCACGATCCGCGCCGGCGCGCGCGGCTACGTGACGAAGACGATCTCGCCGGCCGAGCTCGTCGACGCGATCCATCGCGTGGCCGACGGCGACGCGGTCTTCTCCCCCTGGCTGGCCGGCTTCGTGCTCGACGCGTTCACGACCGGGGGCGGCACCGCCGACGCCGAGTTGGACCAGCTGACCGCGCGCGAGCAGGACGTCCTGCTGCTGATCGCCCGCGGCTACACGTACAAGGAGATCGCCGCGCGGCTGCACCTGTCGGTGAAGACCGTGGAGACGCACGTCTCCAACGTCCTGCGCAAGCTCCAGCTCTCCAACCGCCACGAGCTGACCCGCTGGGCGGCGCAGCGGCGGATGATCTAGCTCTCCCACGCGGTCCGCGCGACCTCGACCACCAGCCGCAGCTTGCGCTCCTGTGCCTCCTCGCTGATCGGGTTGCCCTCGGCGATCGACGCGAACCCGCACTGCGTGGACAGGCCGAGCTGGTCGCGTGCGACGTAGCGCGCCGCGTCGTCGATCCGTCCCAGCAGCTCCTCCGCGGTCTCCTCCCGGTCGCTCTTGGTCGAGACCAGCCCGAGCACCACCTGCTTGTCGTCCGGCGCCTGCGCGAGCGGCTCGAACGTCCCCGAGCGCGGGTCGTCGTACTCGAGGAGGAACGCGTCGAACGCGCCGGCGCGCTCGAAGAGGGCCTGCGCGATGAAGTCGTAGCCGCCGCTGGCCATCCACATGCCGGCGTTGTTGCCGCGGCACAGGTGGATCGCCAGGCGCACGCCGGAGATGCCCTCGACCATGCCGTTGATGAGGTCGATCCCCTCGGTCAGCATGCGCTCGGCGGGCAGCCCCAGCGACTGCGTCCAGTCGCGGATGCGCGGGTCGACCAGCGTCGCGAGCTCCGGCGCGTCGACTTGGACGTACTCGCAGCCCAGCGCGACGAGCTCCTGGATCTCGCTGCGGCCCACCTCCGCGGCGTCGGCGAACATCGCGAACGCGTCGTCGTAGGCGGCGGTCGAGTAGCGCGGGTTCCACAGGCCGTAGAGGACGAGCGGGCTGGGCACGGTGACCTTCAGCGGCCGCCGTGCGCGGGCCCGCGCGTAGCTGTACTCCTCGCAGACCATCGAACGCTTCTTGCGCAGCTTCGCGGTCACCGCCGCCGGGAACACCCACTCGACGTCGCCGCCCGGCGTGCTCCACGGCATCTCGTTGCCGTGCTCGACCGGCTCGATCC
>CAYRCB010000018.1:58528-136786 GCA_964422645.1 uncultured Solirubrobacteraceae bacterium
CGCGCACCGCCGCCGGCTCGATCCCCTCGACCGTCTCGGTGATCGGCCCCAATGAACAGAAAGCGGCGCATCTCGCCGTCGGTGACGACCGGCAAGCCGACGCCCTCCTGGACGGCGATGACCTGATCGACGGCCCGGTCCTCGACGCGCTTGAGCTCGCTCGCCGCAAGCGCCCCCTGTCGGAACGCCGCCTGCGCCTCCTTCAGGTACGACGGGCGCAGCATCGACCCCACGACCTCCGCACGGAACACGACCACGGTCCTCCTCAGTCGGCGGGACGGCCGCCGCTGCCTGGGCGGCCGCGATCGCGCCGAACTCTACGACCGTGGCCGCACCGATGCGAGCCCGGGATCGCGGTCGAGGAGCTCCTCGAGCTGCGCGATCGTCTGCGCCGTGTCGGTGTGATGGACGGTCGCCATGCCCATCGCGCGCGCCGGCTTCAGGTTGCCGCCCAGGTCGTCGACGAACACGCAGTCGGCGGGCTCGAGCCCGAGGCGCTCGGCGCCGAGCGCGTAGATCGCGGGGTCGGGCTTGCGGATGCCCTCCTCGCCGGAGATGACGAGCGCGTCGAACAGCTCGGTCAGCCGCGGACGGTCGTAGAGCGCGGTGCCCCACGAGTTGGAGATGAGCCCGGTCCGCACGCCGCGGGCCCGGAACGCGGCGACCGCCGCGAGCATCGCCTCGTCCGGCGCGGCCGCCGCGAACAGGCGCCGGCCGAGGTCGGTCGCGTCGGCGACGCCGAGCACCTGCGCGAACGCCGCGTCGAACGCGGCCTCCTCCAGCGCCCCGATCTCGAGGTCGAAGAGCAGCTGGCGCGCGTGCGGGTCGTCGCGGAAGGCGTCGCGCGCCGCGTCGGGCTGCAGGCCCTCGCCGGCGCAGAACACCCGGAAGGCGTCGAAGACGTTGGTCGTCAGGACCCCGCCGAAGTCGACCAGGAGGCCGCTACGCGCCAAGGGCGATCGCCTCTGCCCGCTCGGCGAGCCACACGACGCCCTCGCCGAACGACTGCAGGTAGGGGTCGTCGGTCGCGCCCGTCACCGCGCGCTTGTAGTTGCCCTCCATGAACACGACCGCCTTCCAGACCGCGAGCGTCTGGTACCAGCGGATGTCGGTCATCGCGCGGCCGGAGCGCTCCTCGTAGCGGGCGATGAGCTCGTCGCGCGTCGGGAAGCCCTCCTCGCGCGTCACCGGCGACAGGTCCATCGCCGACGGCGGGTCGTCGCGCTCGATCCACATCGCCGTCAGGTAGCCGAGATCGGCGAGCGGGTCGCCGATCGTCGCCATCTCCCAGTCGAAGATCGCGACGATCCGCGCCGGCGAGTCGGGCGCGAGCATGACGTTGCCGAGGCGGTAGTCGCCGTGGACGATCGTCGCCGGCGGGGACTCCGGGAGGTGGTCGGCCAGCCACCGCCCGACCCGCTCGAACACCGGCAGCTCGCGCGTGCGGTTGTGCTCCCACAGGCCCGAGAAGCGGCGCAGCTGGCGCTCGAGGTAGCCGGTCGGCTTGCCGAACGTCTCCAGGCCCGCGGCGCGCCAGTCGACGGCGTGCATCTCGACGAGGGCGTCGACGAGCTGCTCGCCAGCCCGCCGGCGCTCGCTTGGCTCGGCCAGGACGGGCGGCATGTCGTGGGTGACGACGTGGCCGTCGACCTTCGCCATCACGTAGAACGGGGCGCCGATCAGCGCCGGGTCGTCGGCGATCGCCAGCACCTGCGGGACGCGCGCGGCGGTCGGGTCGAGGGCGCGCAGCAGCCGCGCCTCGCGCAGCACGTCGTGGGCGCTGGGCGGCAGCGGCCCGCGCGGCGGGCGGCGCAGCACCATCTCGGTGCCGTCCTCGCGGGCGATCAGGTACGTGACGTTCGAATGGCCGTCGCCGATCGGCGTGGCGGTGAGGTCGCCGGAGCCCAGGCCGTGACCGTCGAGGAAGGCCCGCAGCGGCTCGACGACGAGCAGCGGCTCGCGCGCATTGCCGGCGGCGGCCTCGTGGGTCGCGACGACGTCGTCGGCGGCGTTCCCGTGCGTCATGGCCGGGAGGCTAATCGGTCGAGCCGCAACCCTGCCGTCTGCGTGGCGTTGTAGGAGGCCAATGGCCCGTCTTCGCGCAAGCCTCCTGCCGATCGCCCTGCTCGCCCTCGTGCTGCTCGTCCCCGGCGCCGCTCATGCGGCCAAGGATCAGTACATGACCTTCGAGGCGCCGCGCGACCTCAAGGACCCGGCCCGCCGGGCCGCCGCGATGGACAAGATCGGCTCGCTCGGCGTGAACCGGCTGCGCCTGATCCTCACCTGGCGCGACGTCGCGCCGTCGCCGCGGTCGAAGGCCAAGCCGGCCGGCGACCTCACCGATCCCGCGCGCTACGCGTGGGGCGAGTACGACGCGATCATGGCCGCTGCCCGCGAGCGCGGATGGCAGGTGCTGCTGACGGTCTCCGGCCCCGTGCCGCGCTGGGCGACGAAGGCCCGCAAGGACCAGGTCACCAACCCCCGCCCGCGCGAGTTCCAGACGTTCATGACCGCGGTCGGGCGCCACTACGGCGACCAGGTCCAGACCTGGTCGGTGTGGAACGAGCCCAACCACCCGGACTTCCTCCAGCCGCAGTTCGACGCCAAGCACCACGCGGTCTCCGGCAAGCTCTACCGCTCGCTGTTCCTGGCCGCCTGGCGGGCGCTGCGGGCGACCGGCAACGGCCGCGACGCGCTGCTGATGGGCGAGACCGCCCCGCGCGGCACCGGCAAGGTCGTGGCGCCGCTGGCCTTCCTGCGCCAGGCGCTGTGCCTCGACGCCTCCTACCAGAAGGCGCGCCGCTGCTCCAACCTGCCGGCCGACGGCTACGCCCACCACTCCTACTCGACGCGCCAGGGCCCGTTCTTCGTCCCGCCCAACCGCGACGACGTGACGATGGGCGTCGTCGGCCGCCTGAACCGCGCGCTGCGGCTGGCCGAGCGGGCCGGCGCGGTGAAGCGCAACCTGCCGATCTACCTCGACGAGTTCGGCGTCCAGTCCTACCCCGACCGGCTGCTCGGCGTGCCGCTGCGCCAGCAGCCCGAGTACTACGCGATCTCCGAGAAGCTCGCCTACGACAACCCGCGGGTGAAGTCGTTCTCGCAGTACCTGCTGCGCGACGACAAGAAGGACACGAAGGGCGGCGGCGGCATCCTCGCCCAGAGCGCGTTCCCGGGCTTCGAGTCGGGCCTCGAGCGATCCAACGGCAAGCGCAAGCCCGCCTACGACGGCTTCCGGCTGCCGCTGACCGTGACGAAGTCGGGGCGCTCGGTGCGGCTGTGGGGCAAGGTGCGGCCCGCGACGGCGGCGACGCCGGTCCAGATCCAGGTGCGCGACGGCTCCGGCAAGTGGCGCGCCCTGCGGACCCTGCGCACGAACGCGTCCGGCTACTTCTCGGGCGCCGGCGGCGCCGACCGCGCCGGCCGCACGTGGCGCGTGCGCTGGACCGCGCCCGACGGCAAGACGTACTCGGGTCCGCCGATCCGGGCGTACCGCCGGGCCTGAGCCCGGCTAGCCTCGGTCTTGATGGCCCGTCAGCTCTGGCTGCTGCGGCACGGCGAGGCCGAGCCGCACGACGTCCGTCCCGACGCCGAGCGCCGCCTCACCGCGCGCGGCGAGGAGCAGGCGCGCGCCGCGGGCCGCGCGCTGGCCCGGCTGGAGCTGCCGGTCCACCTCGTCTTCACCAGCCCGAAGGTGCGGGCGTGGGAGACCGCGTCGCTGGCCTGCGCGCCGCTGGGCGTCGAGCCGATGGTGCACGCGCCGCTGGCCGACGGCTTCGATCGCGACGAGGCGCTCGCGCTCGTGGAGGCCGGCGAAGCCGACCAGCGCGTCCTCGTCGTCGGCCACAACCCCGACTTCGAGCAGGTGGTCTACGACCTGACCGGCGCGCGGGTCGCGCTGCGCAAGGGCGCGGTCGCCGGGATCCGGGTGCGCGGCGCGGAGGCGAAGCTCATCGCGTTGCTGCAGCCGCGCGAGCTGGCTCGGCTGGCCGGGTCCTAGTCTCTGGCCGGTGACTCCGCTGCTTGCCCTGCTCGCCGTCGCCTCCGAGGACAAGTCCACCGCCCTCGTGATCGGGATCGGCTTCTTCGCGATCGCCGCCTGCCTCGTCGTGCTGGGCTTCTGGGTCGGCCGCCGACGCGACGAGTAGCGCCGGTACCCTCGGGCCATGCCCGAGCTGCCGGAGGTCGAGATCACGGCCCGCCGGCTCGACGCCGCCCTGCGCGGGGCGACGATCGAGTCGACCCTCGCGCCCGGCCTCAACGCCCTGAAGACCTTCGATCCCCCGCTGCACGCGCTGGACGGGCAGGCGATCGGGGGTGTGCGGCGGATCGGCAAGCACCTCGTGGTGGACGTCGCCGGGGATCTGCATGTGCTGATCCACCTCATGTCGGCCGGGCGCCTGCAGCTCTACGACAAGCGCGCCTCGCTGCGCGACCGCACCTCGCGCCTGCTGCTGCGCATCGACGACGGCCGCGAGCTGCGGCTGCGGGAGTTCGGCACGCGGCAGGCGGCGTGGGTGAAGGTCCTGCGCGACGGCGACCTGGAGCGCGACGACGCGATCGCCACGCTCGGCCCGCCAGCCTGGCCCGATCCGCCCGAGGACCTGCGCTCGCTGCTGCGCGTCCCGCGCCCGCTGCACACGCTGCTGCGCGACCAGCGCACGATCAACGGCATCGGCCGCTCGTGGGTCGACGAGATCCTCTGGCACGCGAAGCTGTCGCCGTTCAAGCGCGGCGACGACCTCTCGGCCGACGAGGCGGCGGTCCTCCGCCAGGCGATCGTCGACACGCTCGGCGGCGCGATCGCCCACTACGAGGAGACCGTGCAGCTGCCGATCCCCGACAAGATGCCGATGCCGCTGCTCGTGCATCGCCGCCAGGGCGAGCCGTGCCCGCGCTGCGGGACGACGCTCGAGGCGGTGCACTACGAGGACTACGTGATGACCTACTGCCCGTCGGAGCAGACGGGCGGCAAGGTGCTCAAGGACCGACGACTCTCGAGGTTGCTCAAGTGATCGAAGCTGGACAGCAGGCCCCGGACTTCACCCTCCCCGACCAGGACGGCGAGCCGGTCACGCTCTCGTCGCTGCGTGGCGGCCCGGTCGTCGTCTACTTCTACCCGAAGGCCGACACGCCCGGCTGCACCGCGCAGGCCTGCGGCGTCCGCGATCACCAGCCCGACTACGACGCCCGCGGCGCGACGGTCCTCGGCATCTCGCCCGACCCGGTCACGAAGGTCAAGAAGTTCCACGACGGCCAGCAGCTGACCTTCCGCCTGCTCGCCGACGAGGACCATGCCGTGGCCGAGCAGTACGGCGTCTGGGTCGAGAAGTCGATGTACGGGCGCACCTACTGGGGCAACGAGCGCACGACGTTCGTCCTCGACGCCGACGGCGTGGTCACCGCCGTGCTACGCAAGGTCAAGCCCAAGGAGCACGACGACCTGGTCCTCGGCGCGCTGGGCGTCAGCCGCAGCTGATCGGGCCGCCGCTCACGGGACGGTGCACCAGTCGTCGTCGTCGGGGCCGATCTTCTGCAGGTAGCCGTAGATGTAGACGTCGGCGCCGATGACCCCGTTCTCGAAGTTGAAGTACAGCGGCCCGCTCGGCTGGCCCGCCGGCTCGGTCGCCCCGGCGTTCCAGTTCGTGGTGCCGGCCGCCTTGGTCCTCGCCCCGTCCACGTAGAACTCGGCGCGGCCGGGCCCGCGGATGTTCCCGTGGATGCAGCCGGGAGCCGCGGAGTCGCCGACGTAGACGTTGCGGTTGCCGGCGATCCGGCTCATCTCGCCCCACGACAGCCGTCCGATGTCGTTCCAGCGGGCCTGCCCGTACATCGTGCCCGAGCAGTTGCCGGCGCTCTTGGTGAAGCTGGGGCAGCGCCCGGTGTCGAAGTGCAGGCTGATCCAGCACTGCGAGGTCGACGTGTCGGGGCAGTCCGGGGCGCTGGGCTGTGCGACGCCGACGTCGTCGCCCATGCCGCCGTCGACGCGGTCCTCGGGGCCGGCGCCGATGATCCGATCGTCGCCCTCGGCGGCGAGGAGCAGGTCGGCGCCCGCGCCGCCGCGCAGCCGGTCGTCGCCTCCGTGCCCGTAGAGCGCGTCGTCGCCAGGGCCGCCGACCAGGGAGTCGCCGCCCTGCTGGCCGGCCAGCGAGTCGCGGCCGGCCCCGCCGTAGATCCGGTCGCGGCCCGGGCCGCCCTCCACGCGATCGTTGCCGCCGAGCGCGAGGACGACGTCATCGCCGGCGCCGGCGCAGATCACGTCGGCGCGGGGCGTCCCCCGCAGCACATCGTTGCCGGAGGTGCCGGTGATCGTGCACCGCGGTGGTGCGTCGGCCGGTGCGGCAGCGGCGGAGGTGGCGTTGAATCCGGCGAACGCCGTCGCGACGAGCGCGATGGCCATGACGACCCTGCCCATGAGCGGCCGATTCCCTTCGGTCGAGGTGCGGGTGCAGCATAGCGGCGGGAATCGCCGCGATCGAGCTGCGAGGATGGCGCGGTGCCGCCGATGACCTGGCCGCCGGGACCCGGCGTGGTGGAGCTGCCCGACGGGGCGCGGCTCCGTGGTCGCGGGCTGCGGCGCGACGTGCCGGCCGGGCCGCCGCCGGACTGGAGCCTCGTCCTGCTGGGCAAGGCGCCCGCCGGGATCCCGTGGCCGCACCGGTGGCTGCGCTGGCCGGACTTCTGGCTGCCGAGCGACGATCGGGACGCCCGCTCGGCGTTCGAGGAGGCTCATCGGCTGGCCGTCGAGGGGCGCCGGGTCGAGGTCGTCTGCGGCGGCGGCCGGGGCCGCACCGGGACGGCGCTGGCGTGCATCGCGCAGCTTGGGGGCGTCCCCGCCGAAGAGGCGACCGCGTGGGTGCGGCGGCACTACCAGCGCCGCGCGGTCGAGACGCCGTGGCAGCGACGGTACGTCCGGGGCTTCGCCGGTTCGGTCGCCGTGCGGAGCGGTCGGTGAGTCGGCACGGTCCCGCCGCGGGCGACGCCTGGGATGCGCCGCTGCGGCGGCTGGCGGCGAGCTGGTCGCGCTTCTGGCCCGACATCGACGCGGCGGCGCTCGCAGCCGACGCCGACGCGCGCCTCGCCGACGCCATCCGGGCGTGGGGGCTCCGCGACGTCCGTCCGCTGACCGGCGGCGAGATCGCGCTGGTCGGCGCCGCCACGCGCGACAGGCGGCCGGTCGTGGTCAAGGTCAGTCCGCGGGGGCACGCCGACGATGCCGAGCTTGCCGCGGAGGGCGACGTCCTCGACTTCTGGCGGCCCACCGGCGTCGTCGTGGAGGTGCTCGACCGCGGCGACGACGGGTTCACGCTGTTGCTCGAGCACGTGCGTCCTGGAGGTTCGCTCCAGGACGCCGGCCTGCCGTTCGAGGACGCGCTGGTGGTGCTCGGCCGGCTCGCGCGCCGGCTCCACGCGGCCGGGACCCCGCCGGACGGGCGGTTTCTCACCGCCGACGACCATGCCCGCTCCTGGCGCCGTGCGTTCGCCGGCGAGCCCGCGCTGCTGGCCGAGCTCGACGCGCTCGTGACGCCCGGCGACGACGACGTCCTCGTCCATGCCGACCTCCACGGCGGCAACGCGCTGCGCGCCGACGACGGCTGGAAGGTCATCGACCCCCACGGCCTGCGCGCCGACCGCCACGCCGACGTCTGGGCGCTGCTCGACCCGCTCGTGCCGCCGCTGCCCGCCGAGCCCGTCGCTGCCCGGCGCGTGGCCTGGGACCGCGTCGTCCGCTACGCCGACGCGGCCGGCCTGGACCCCGACCGCGCGGCCGCCTGGACGCGGCTGCGGGCACGGGGTGAGGCGCTGGGCCTCGAGGCCTCCGACGCGCCGCCGGCCGACGACGCGGCGTGGGCCACGGGTCTGCACCGCATCGCGGACGCCTTGGAGTGGTGAGCGTCAGCCGTGTGTGGCAGAAGATGATGGACGTGCCATACTGAGTCGCCTATGGCACACACGTCTCGGTCAGTCACGCTCCGCGTCGGTCCCCAGGGACGGATCGTCATCCCTGCCGACCTTCGCCGTGACCTCGAGATCGAGACCGGATCGACGCTCGTGGCGCACGTCGAGTCGGATCGGCTCGTCCTCGAGCGGCGCGAGGACATCCTGGCGCGCCTGCGTCGGGAGACGCGTGCGAGCCGGGCGGCGGGCGGGAGCGTCGTCGACGAGCTGATCGCCGAGCGCCGGGCCGAAGCGCGGCGCGAGGCCGCCGAGGGATGAGCGGTGAGCCTGACGCGGTCCTCGATGCATCGGCCCTGATCGCGCTGCTCTGGGAGGAGCCCGGAGCTGACGCCGTCGAAGGAGTGCTGGGCCAGGCGGCGATGTCGACCGTGAACTGGGCGGAGGTCCTGCAGCGGTACCGTGCGCATGGCATCGACACCTCGGGAAAGCAGGCCAGCATCGAAGCGCTCGGCGTGACGATCGAGAGCTTCACCGCCGAGGACGCACACACCGCTGCGGCGTTGTGGCCGTCCACTCGCGAAGCCGGGTTGTCGCTGGGCGATCGCGCTTGCCTCGCGCTGGCGCGCAGGCTCGGCGTTCCCGCGCACACGGCGGACCAGGCCTGGGCGACGGTCGACGTGGGCGCCCGTGTGGTGCTGATCCGCTGAGCGCCGCCTACGGCTCCGGCGTGAAACGCACCTCGTGGCGCGGGGCGTCGGGGGCGATCAGCGCGAGCAGCGCGGCGCCCTCGGCGGCGACCGCATCACGCGTGTCCGCGGGGTCGCCGGGGCGGATCGTGAGGCGGTCGATCGTGAGCACGGCCGCGTCGGGGCCCACGGCGGCGCTCCAGTTCGCGCGGGAGAACCCGTCGACGAGGATGCTGCCGATCCACGGGCCGGTGGGAAACGGCTCGCCGGCGCCGCGGCCGTCGAAGATCCGCGTGCGGTCGTCATGGGAGAGCGCGACGTTGTCGTACTCGGGCAGGAAGCGCGGCGGCGCGGGCGTGGCGGGGTCGGGGCGCGGGGCGTCGGGGAGGTCGAAGAGCTCGCGGCCGCGCTCGTCGCGGAACACCGCCAGCTGCGGGCGCAGCCGCTCGAACGCGCTGCGCAGGTCGGTGAGGCGCGACCAGGTCCGCATGTCGGCCGGCGCGGCGGGGCCGAAGGCGGCGAGGTAGCGCAGGACGAGCTCGTCGAGCGCCGGCTCGGCTGCGAGCGGCGCGTCGAGCCACTGCTCGGTCGGGGCCCAGGTCGGCTGACCGGTCGCTCGCCAGAGGCCACGGGGCGGGATCTGGACGAGCGGGTTGAGGAACGTGACGGCCTGTCCGATCGCCGCCGGATCGCCGTCCGGCCAGCGGGGCGCCAGCAGCTCGGTCAGCTCGGCACGGGTGCGGGGACGCTCGCGCAGCAGCTCGAGGCCGGCGTCGGCGACCGCCCGCGCGTCCACGCCGGCCGCCTCCAGCGCTCGGCCGAACGGGTTGCGGAACGCCTTGGCCATCACCTCGGCGGCGAACGGCTGCTGGGCCAAGCAGTCGCGCGCGGAGACGAGATGGATCGTGGGGCGGACGAGGGCCGCGCGCACGACCCGCCGGTCGGCCAGCAGCTCGCTGAGCCGCTGCGGGACGAAGTCCGCCAGCCGCGACCACAGCGCGAGGTACGGGTTCGACGGCACCTGCGCCTGCACCCCCGCGAGGCGCTCGACCATCTCCAGCGGCGACGCGTCGACGCGCTCCAGCAGCCCCTGGCGCGCGAGCAGCGCCCGGTTCAGCGCCCGCGGACCGAGGACGTCAGCGCTCACGGCGCGTGATGATCTCAGGCTGGATCGACGACGACGTTGCGCAGCGCCTCACGACGGCTCAGCGGGCTGAGCTCGTGCGCTGCGCAGTAGGCGACCACCGCGTCGGGATCGACCTTGGCGTAGGAGCGCAGCGCCCAGCCGATCGCCTTGCGCAGGAAGAACTCGGGCTCGTCCCGGTTGGGCTCGATGCAGGCGAACAGCAGCTCGCCATCCACGCGCGGCCCGCGGCGGACCTGGGCGACGATCGCCGCCCGCCGCTTCCACACGTCGTCGTCGTGCGCCCATGCGAGCAGGACCGGGGGCAGCGCATCGCCGTCGCGGTCCAGCAGCTCGCCGAGCAGCCCGGCCGCCACCGCGTCGACGTAGTCCCACCACGCGCCGGAGACGATGAGCTCCTCGTAGATCGGCAGCGCCGAGATCGTGCGATGGGGTCGGGCGGCACGGGCCTGGGCCAGGTCGATCGCCAGGTAGCGCTCCTCGCGCACCGTCGCCTCGCGCCACAGCGCGAGCACCGTGTCGTGCCAGTCGTCGAACTCCGCCAGCGGATGCTGCGGGAAGACGGCTCGGGCGATCTGCGCGCGGGCGGGCTTCTGGACGCCGGCGAACGGCATCGCCGACTTCATGTAGCGCTGCATCTCCGGTGCCTTGACCGGATCGGCGCGGGTCCGCAGCTCCGCCCGCAACGCGTGGATCAGGTCCCGGTCGGCGGGCATCGAGCCGCAGGCTACGGCGTCCGCTCGCGGTGCAGCGCGACGCCCGCCACGACGAGCGCGACGCCGGCGACCTCGCGCGCCGAAGGGACCTGAGCGAGGACGAGCAGCCCGACGACGGTCGCGGTCGCCGGCAGCAGCGCGACGAGCAGCGCGTACGTCGCACGGGCCAGCCGGGCCATCGCGAGCTGGTCGGCGACGTAGGGGATCACCGACGAGCAGACGCCCACGCCGACGCCTGCCGCCAGCGCGACCGGGTCGCCGAGCGCCGGGGCGGCGGCGGGCAGTCCGACCGGCGTCGCCACGACGGCCGCGACGACCATCGCCGCCGCGAGCCCCTCGATCCCCGGCCCGCGCGCCACGCGGTGGGCGACGACGATGTAGGTCGCGAACAGCGCCGCGTTGGCGAACGCGAACGCCAGCCCCACGGGCTCGGCCTCGATCCGCACGCCGGTGAGGACGTAGACGCCCGGCACGGCGAGCGCCAGCGCCGCCCAGTTGCGGGCCGTCCGCGTGCCGGCGGCGGCGACGACGATCACGCCGGCGAACTCGATCGCCGCTACGGTGCCGAGCGGCAGCCGGTCGATCGCCTCGTAGAAGCACGCGTTCATCGCGGCCAGCACGACGCCGAGCGCGAGGACCTCCGGCGCGCCCAGCGCGGCCCACGGGCGCCGCGCGAGCGCGAAGATCGCCGCCGCCGAGGCGATTCGCAGCCACATCACGCCCAGCACCGCGACGCGCTCGAACAGCACCACCGCGAAGGCGGGGCCGAGGTAGTGGAACACCGCGCTGACGACGAACCAGGCGTGCGGCGGGATCCGGTCGCGCATGCTCCTTGCACGGTGCGAGCCGGCGCGCGATCCTGGAAGAGCGGATCGAAGGAGCTGCCGCCCGGATGCCTGCGCAACGAAGGGCCAACGCGCTGCTGGACGCGACGAACCTCCGCCTGCTGGCCGAGCTGCAGTCGGATGCGCGCTTGAGCCTGGCCGAGCTCGGCCGTCGCGTCGCGCTCTCGGCGCCCGCCGTGGCCGAGCGCCTGCAGCGGCTGGAGGACGAAGGCGTCATCACGGGCTATCGCGCGCTCGTCGAGCCGCGGGCGCTGGGCTACGCGCTCGGGGCGATCATCCGCATCCGGCCGGCGCCGCGCCAGATCGCCACCGTCGCGCAGCTCGCCCGCGACACGCCGGAGGTCGTCGAGTGCCACCGCATCACCGGCGAGGACTGCTTCATCGCGCGCGTCCACGTGCGCTCCGTCGAGGAGCTCGAGGAGCTCATCGACCGCTTCGCCTTCCACGGCCAGACGACGACGTCGATCCTCCAGACGTCGCCGGTCCCGCCGCGCCCGGCGCCGCTGCCCGAGCCCGAGACCTAGGGCCGGCGCACGACGATCGACACGGCGCCGTGCTCGTCCTGGCCGGCGGGCAGGATCGCGTAGCGCAGCGTCACCCGCAGCGTGCCCGCGCGGGCGAGGCGGCGGCGGGCGGGCGGCGACAGCCGCAGCGGGGCGCGGCGCACCGCGCGGTCGGCACCGGCGCGCAGGTCGGTGCGCCCGAGCGGCGTGCCGCGCGGATCGGTGGCCCAGATGCGCCCGCGGCAGCGCACGTCGAGGCAGAACAGCTCGCTCAGCCGCGCGATCGGGGAGCGCAGCGTGCGCGGTGGCGCGATCGCGAAGAAGACGTCGGGGTCGTCGACGCCGGCCAGCTCGGCGCGCTCGCAGCGGTCGAGGAGGTCACGGGCTCCGCCCTCGGTGACCGCGTCGCGCCCGGGGCCGCAGCGGGCCCGATCGGCGCCGGGGCCGACGTCGAGCTGGTCGTCGCCCGCGCCGGCGTCCAGCCGATCGGCGCCGGCGTCGCCCCACAGCAGGTCGATGCCGCCGCGGCCGTGCACCACGTCGCCGCCCGGTCCGCCGCGCAGCACGTTCTCGCCGCCGTCGCCGGTCAGCCGATCGGCGCCGCGGCCGCCGGTGGCGCCCTCGATCGCGAGGAGGCGGTCGCGCTCGCCGGTGCTGCCCGCGCGTGCGCCCCGCAGGTCCACCACGACCGCCCCGCGCCGCCCGGCGTACGACACCCCGTCGCCGTCCGCGCCGCCGTCGAACGTGTCGGCCTCGGCTGCCGGGCCGCCGTCGATCAGCTCGTCGTCGCCGGCACCGCCATGGAGCACGTCACGGCCGGGGCCGGCGGTGAGCGTGTCGTTGCCCGCCCCGCCGGTCACGATGTCGTCGCCGGTCCCCGCGTGCACCTCGACGGCGAACGGCAAGCCCGTCGCGACGTCGACGGTGTCGTCGCCGTCGCCGAGCTCGACCTGCGGGACGAAGGAGCGGGCCTCGCCGCCCGGGCAGAGGATCGCGCCGGCCGCGGCGGGCGTGCAGCCGCGCAACGGCGCGCCCGCGTCGGTGATCAGCACGCCGCCGTCCGGCCCGGGCGCGAGCGTCATCGCGTTGCGCTCGCCCGGCGCCGCGGCGATCGTCAGCGTCGGCGAGCAGCCGATCCGCGGCACGCAGTTCTCGCGATAGCTCGCCGTCGCCGCGTGCGCCGCCGTCGCGCTCACCAGCGCCAGGGCGGCACCCGCCAGCGCCGCCGCACCACCCGCCCTCGTCCCCCGCATGGGGGCGATCCTACGATGGTTTGGTGCAACCGCAAGCGGTGATCTTCGACTGCGACGGCCTGCTCGTGGACACCGAGACGGCCTGGACCCGCGCCGAGCGGATCCTCTACGCCCGCCACGGCGTCGAGTTCACGCTCGACCACAAGCGCGAGCTGCTCGGTACCGCGGGCCCGACCGCGCGGGCGATCGTCGAGCGCCATCTCGGCCTCGACGGGATCGGTGCACGGCTGGAGCAGGAGCTGCATGCGCTCGTCGCGATCGAGATCGAGCTCGGCGCGCCGCCGATGCCGGGCGCGCCCGAGCTGATCGCTGCGTTGCGCGCCGAGGGCGTCGCGATCGGGCTGGCCTCCAACTCGCCCGCACAGCTCGTCGCGCTCAGCCTGCGCACCGCCGGCTTCGACGACGTGTTCGCGACCGTCGTCACCGCGGACCAGGTTGCCGCCGGCAAGCCCGCGCCCGACGTCTACCTCGAGGCCTGCCGGCGCCTGGATGCCGACCCGCGCGCCTCCGTCGCGCTCGAGGACTCGCCGACCGGCGTCGCCGCGGCGCGCGCGGCGGGCCTGCACGTCATCGGGGTGCCGTCGCTGGACGGCGTGGACCTCTCGGCGGCCCACCTGGTCGCGACCTCGCTGCATGCGGCCGAGGTTCGCCTGGCCACCGGGGTTCGGCTGGCCGCGTAGGCCGGTTCGGGGTCTGCGCCGCGTACCCTGGCGGGCGGTGCCCTTCGCCGACTTCTCCTCGTTCTGGGACGGCGTCGAGTCCTTCTTCTCCAGCCTCGCCGACGTCGACTGGCCCGCGCTGCTGATCGGGCTGGCCTGCTTCGGCGCCTACCTCACGATCCGCGCGCGCGCGTACTTCCACGTCCTGCGCGCGGCCTACCCGGGCGAGCGCTTCCAGTTCCGGCGCATCTGGGGCGCCTACGTCGCCGCCTATGGCTTCAACAACGTCATCCCGGCGCGCGGCGGCGACGTGATGAAGCTGTTCCTCGTCAAGACCTCGGTCCCCAACTCGACCTATCCGGCGGTCGCGTCGTCGTTCTTCGTCGAGGCGGTCTTCGACGCGACGATGGCCGTGCCGATCCTCATCTTCGCGTTCACCCAGGGGGTCTTCCCCAAGCCGCCGGACTTCTCGAAGCTGAACGCGTTCGACCTCAGCTTCTTCGCCTCGCATCCGCAGTTCACGATCTTCCTGCTCACCGCGCTGGCGATCGCGGCGCTCGTCGCCTTCGCGCTGCTCTCGCGACGGGTCAAGGCGTTCTGGGCGCGGGTGAAGCAGGGGGTGACGATCCTCTTCGACCGTCGTCGCTACATCCGCGAAGTCTGGCTCGTCCAGTTCGTCGGGTGGCTCTTCCGCTTCGCCGCGTTCTGGTTCCTGCTGAGCGCGTTCGGCGTCGGCGGCTCCGTGCGCAACGTCGCGCTGGTGCTCGGCGTCAACGCGATCGCGTCGCTGATGCCGTTCACCCCGGGCGGCGCGGGCGTCCAGCAGGCGCTGCTCATCAAGGTCTTCGCCGGCACGGCGGCCGGGGCGACCGTCGCCGCCTACTCGGTGGGCCAGCAGATCGCGATCGCCGTCTTCAGCCTCGCGATGGGCTTCGCGGCGATCTTCTTCGTCTTCCGCTTCCGCTCGTTCAAGGCCGTGATCGCGGCCGGGCGCGAGCATCGCGCCGCGGAGGCGGCGGCGGAGCAGGGGGAGCGAGCCGAGGCGCCTACTGCAGCCCGGCCCGCGCCTCGCGCACGAGCGTGACCGCCTCGGGGAAGACGGTCGCCATGACCGAGCGGATCTGCTGCGCCTGCTGCTCGGCCGTGCCCTGCACGTTGATGCGGTTGATGGCGGCGACGGTCATCTGCACGGCGAGGCCGATGGCGTTGTCCGCCCAGGCCAGGCCCTGCTGACGCTGCATCGACTCGGCGAACTCCGCCATGCGCCGCTGCAGCTCGTCGGGATCGCCGAAGAGGTTCTCGAAACCACCCATGGGGCCAGTGTAGGCATGGGTCTCAAGCCGCCCTCAAGCCACGGGTCTATCGTGGCGACCATGGAGATCGTCGAAGGCGCCGGCGTCCCGCTCGCGGTCGAGGTCACCGGGGCCGGCCCGCCCGTGCTGCTGGTCCACGGGATGGGGGAGGACCGCCGGGCGGGCGCGCCGATCGCGGAGGCGCTGGCCGATCGAGCGCGGGTCATCGCCTACGACCGCCGCGGCTACGGCGACAGCGGCGCCCCCGAGCCGTATGTGCGCACGACCGTCGCCGAGCAGGCCGAGGACGCGCTGGCGCTGCTGCGGGCGCTGGACGCCGAGCGCGCGGTCGCCTGCGGTTCGGACCTGGGCGCGCTGGTGGTCCTCGACCTGCTGCTGCGCCACCCCGACGTGCTGCGCGCGGCGGTGCTCGTCGACGTCCCGGCCTTCCCGCTGGTGCCCGAGGCGACCGAGGCGCTCGCCAGCGAGCGCTCCGAGCTGGAGGAGGCGCTGCGCGCCGAGGGCGCGATCGCCGCCGTCGCCCGCTGGCGCACGTTGCGCGGGCGGCCCGTCCCGCCGGCCGAGTCGCCCGCGCCGCGCGCGTTCTTCGCCGACTTCGGCGGCCAGGCGACGCTCGCGCTCTCGCGCCGCGAGCTGCGCACGCTGGCGACGCCGCTCGTCGTCCTCGACGGCCCCGCGGCGCCCGACCACGTGCGCGCCGCCGGCGACGCGCTCGCCGCGCTCGTCCCCGGCGCCCGCCGGGCCCGCGCCCAGGCTCCGGCCGACGCGATCGCCGCGCTGCTCTGAGACGCGGCACACGGGGTAGGAGACCCCGCATGAGCGCTGACCAGACGTTCGTGATCGTCGGGGCGAGCCTGGCGGGGGCGAAGGCCGCCGAGACGCTGCGCGCAGAGGGCTTCGACGGGCGCGTGGTCCTGGTCGGCGCCGAGCTCGACCGGCCCTACGAGCGGCCGCCGCTGTCGAAGGACTACCTGCGCGGCGAGGCGGGGCGGGCGGCGGTGTACGTCCACGAAGAGCGCTTCTACGTCGAGCAGGAGATCGACCTGCGGCTCGGCCGCGAGGCGGTGGCGCTGGACGTCGGCGCGCGCGAGATCGAGCTCGACGACGGCGAGCGCCTGCGCTACGACCGGCTCCTGCTGACGACCGGCGCCGAGCCCCGCCGCCTGACGATCCCCGGCGCCGAGCTCGCGGGCGTGCATGAGCTCCGAACGGTCGGGGACTCCGACGCGCTGCGCGCCCGGCTGGACCGCGGCGGGTCGGTCGTCGTCGTCGGGGCCGGCTGGATCGGCTGCGAGGTCGCCGCGTCGGCGCGCCAGCGCGGCTTGGAGGTGACCGTCGTCGCGCCGGAGGCCGTCCCGCTCGAGCGCGTCCTGGGCCCCGAGCTGGGTGCGCTGTACCGCGACATCCATCTCGATCACGGCGTGCGGATGCTGCTGGAGACCGGCGTCGAGGGGTTCGAGGGCGACGGCGCCGTCGAGCGCGTGCGGACCTCGAACGGCCAGACGCTCGACGCCGACTTCGTCGTGGTCGGCGTCGGTGTCCGCCCGCGCATCGCGCTGGCCGAGCGCGCCGGCCTGGCCGTCGGCGACGGGATCCTCGTCGACGAGCGGCTGCGGACGAGCGTGCCCGAGGTGTTCGCGGCCGGCGACGTCGCCAGCCACCAGCACCCGTTCTACGGCGAGCGGCTGCGGGTCGAGCACTGGTCCAACGCGCTGCACCAGGGCCCGGCCGCGGCGCGCTCGATGCTCGGGATCGGCGGGCCCTACGACCGCCTGCCGTACTTCTTCTCCGACCAGTACGACGTCGGCATGGAGTACGTGGGGCTGGCGCGCGACTGGGACCGCGTCGTCGTGCGCGGCGACCTCGCGGCCCGCGAGCTGATCGCGTTCTGGATGGAGGGCGATCGCATCCAGGCGGGCATGAACGTCAACGTCTGGGACGTCGTCGAGCCGATCCGCCGGCTCATCGGCGAGCGCGTCGCGGTGGACGACGCGCGCCTCGCCGATCCCGCGGTCGCGCTCGAGGAGCTCGGCTGAGCGCGGGGCGGGCCGCGCGCATCTACACTGCGGCCCCCATGGCCATGCCGAACCTCCGTCCGCTGCCCGCCGCCCGCCTCGTCGTCGGCGGCCACGCCCTGCCGCGCTCGTGAGCGATCAGGCCGTTGCGCAGCAGCTGGCGTGGGAGCGCCGGCTCGCCCCTGCCGCCGCGGTCGCCGCGGTGCTCGGGGGCGTGCTCACGCTCGGCGGCAACATCTTCGCCCAGACCGCGGCGTACAAGGACGTGCCGGTCATCGGCGAGCTCCAGGCGCTGACGCCGGCGCTCGAGGGCCAGGTCGAGCCGGCGGTGAACCCGCGCACGACGCTCGCCCAGTTCTTCGCCGACCATGGCGGCACGATCATCTTCGCCGGGGTGCTCACCGCGCTCGGCGCGCTGGCGGTCGGCTGCACGCTGCTGTACCTCTTCCGCGCGACCCGCGCGCGGCGGCCGGAGCTGCCCGCCCTGGCCCAGTGGGTCGTCGTCGCCGGCGCCGGGTTGATGGCGCTCAACTACGTCCTGCAGCCGGTCTTTCGCACGCTGCGCGCGCAGGACTACCTCGACGCTGCCGATCGCTCGCGCGACGCGATCGACGCCGCCTTGGCCGGCGGCCCGCTCGTGGTCATCGGCGCGCTCGGCCTCGCCGGCCAGCTCGCGCTGGCGCTGGCCTTCGTGCTCGTCTGCCTGAACGCCATGCGCGCCGGGCTGCTGACCCGGTTCATGGGCGTGCTCGGGATCGTGGTCGGCGTCCTCTACGTGATCCCGTTCGGGCAGCTGCCGGTCGTCCAGGTCTTCTGGATGATCGCCCTCGCGCCGCTCTTCCTCCTGCGCTGGCCCAACGGCAACCCGCCGGCGTGGACGAGCGGCCAGGCCGAGCCGTGGCCGAGCGCCGCGGAGCTGCGCGAGCAGCGGATGGCCGCGGCGGAGCGCGACAAGGCGGCCAAGCCCTCCAAGCCGGCTCCCGCCCCGCGGACGCTGGACGCGGGCGACGACGACGCCGCCGAGCCGACGCCGGTCCCCCAGGGCGCGGCGCAGCGCAAGCGCCGCAAGCGTCGCCGCTAGGGAACGTCGCGCGCCGGATCCGCCCGGCGGCGGCTCCTCGCGCGGCCGCTACGCCTGCGCGCGGTCCAACTCCGCCAGCGGCGGGCGCTCGTCGGTCGCGATCGTCCGCGTGCACAGCTCATGGGCCGGCCCGGGCCGCAGGTACGGCCCGGCCGCGGGCACGCGTCCCAGCCGCCGCTCGGCCGCGACCAGCACCGCGTACGCCATCGCCCCGAGCTCCTGGAGCGGCTGGTGGCGGTTGCGCCGCGTGCCGAGGTCGACCTGGCCGAGCGCGTCGAGGCCCACCTCGCGCAGGGCGTCGAGCAGCATCGCGATCTCGACGCCGTAGCCGGCCGGAAAGGGCAGCCGCTCCAGCAGCGAGCGCCGTGCCGCGACCTCGCCGGCCAGCGGCTGGACGAAGCCGGCCAGCCGCGGCGCGTGGAGGTTGATGAGCGGCCGGGCCATGAGCTCGGTGACGCGGCCGCCTCCGTCGGGGACCTCGGGCCCGCCGTCGCCGGCGCGAAAGGGGCGTGCGAACGCGCCCTTCACGAGCGCCAGCCCGGGGTGGCAGACGAGCGGTCCGAGCACGCCGCGCACGAACCCGGCCTCGACGCCCTCCGAGTCGGCGTCGAGGAACGCGACGAGCTCGCCGCTGGTCGCCGACAGGCCGCGCCACATCGCGTCGCCCTTGCCGAGCGCCGGGCCGAACGACGGCAGCAGCTCGTTCTCTTGGGCGACGTCCGCGCCCAGCGCGCGGGCCGTCTGCGCCGTGCCGTCGCGCGAGTCGGCGTCGACGACGAGGACCTCGTCGACGAGGCCGGCGGTCCGCAGGTCGAGGACGTGGCGGAGGATCGTCGGCAGCGTGTCCGCGCACTCCTTGGCCGGCAGGATCACGCTGATCGTCTCGCGCTTGGCCGCGAGGAGGCGCTCCAGCGGGTACTCGGCGGCGTCGTAGGTCCGTTCGAGGGACCACGTGCGCACGTCGTCCTCGATCGGGACCGGCGACTGCATGGGCTGCATGGTGACGGATGCGGGCGTCGTACGACCCGGTAGCGCGTCCGCGCCCTACGCCCGCGCGGCTCGCTTCGCGTCCGTGCGCATCTCGGCCAGGATCCGCTCCAGCCGCGGCTCGGTCTCGGTGTCCACGTGGGACATCGCCGCGGCGACCATCGGATGGACGCCGGCGATCTGGCGGTGCAGCTCGTGCGCGACCGCGCGGTAGCTCGGATGGCCCTCGCGCCCCGAGCGCAGCTCGATGAGCTGCATCGCCTCGCGTGCGTTGAGGTCGAGCACGTAGCGGATGCGATAGCCGAGGCACAGGGCGTAGAGCGCCTCGCGCTCGCGCCCGGCGCCGGTCAGGCGCTCCCACTCGGCGGCCGAGACCTCCAGCGCGCGCCGGTAGTCGTCGCCGCAGCCGGCGGCCTCGACCTCCTCGGGCACCTCGGCGCCGAGGTGCGGGCCCAGCCGCTGCCACTGCACCGTGAGCATGCGGTGGCGCTGGAGGTCGCGGAACGCGCCGTAGTCGCTGACGATCTCGAAGCGGTAGCGCAGCGCCTCGAAGCCGCGGCCCGGACGATGGCGGCGGTTGCGCCGCTCGCCCACGAGGTCGGCCAGCAGCCGCGCGCGCTCCTCGGCCCCCAGCGTGGCCAGGCGCAGTCGCGTGCGCTCCTCGTCGCAGCCGGCCGCCTCGAAGAGCAGCGAGGCCAGCAGCGCCTCCTCGTCGCCGTCGACGTGGAGCAGGCGCACCGACGGACCAGCCGCCTCTTCGTCGAGCGCCGGCTGGTCGAGGCCCAGCCGCGTCACCCAGCGGGCCGCGGCGTCGTCGCGCTCGCGCAGGTACGCGATCCACTCGCCGCCCCGGTCGGGGCGCTCGACGCGCGCCACGAAGCTCGGCATGACGGCCTTGACCGCGTCGAGGACGAGCTCGCCGCAGCGCCGTGCCTCGGGCAGCGGGTGCGCGAGGAGGTGGAGGATGAGCTGCTCGTAGGTCTGACCGCTGGCGTAGATCCCCATGTGCGACAGCGACGCCGCCGGCAGCAGCCCGCGCAGCAGATCGAGCGCCTTGGCCTGCACCGCCCGGCTGCGCGCCGGCGACGGGTCGCCCGGGAACGAGGCGTCCACCCACGCGCCCACGCGGGGCAGCGCCGCCGAGTAGGTGGCGAAGAGCGCGTCCATCGCGGCGACGTACTCGGGCCCGAGCGTAGGGTCGCGGTAGTAGCGGTAGCCGCCGTCGTCCATCGGCCGGTCGTAGGCGATGTAGCGGGTCGACTGCTCGAGGTAGGCGGCCAGCCGCGGGCGCTGGAGGATCTTCGTCAGGACGTTGGAGACCCATTCGCAGGCGATGTGCGCCCCGCCGAGCTGGGCCACGGAGTCGTCGCCGTAGCCGAGGAAGATCGTCTCGTAGAGCTTGGCCGCGCGCGCGCCCTCGTCTCCGTGGGCGGGCAGCGCGACGTCGCCGCCGGCCGGCAGCGAGTCGGCGAACTCGTCCAGGAAGAGCCGCCGCAACGTGCCCGGGTAGCGCGAGTAGCGGGCGAAGAGCGCTCCCTTGACCGTCTCGGGGAGGTTGACGAGCGCGAAGACGGGCCGGTCGAGGTGGCTGAAGTGGGGCGCGAGGCGCTCCCGCTCGGCGGGGGTGAAGGACTCCATGGCGACCCGGCTGACGGTACCGCCCGTGGCGGCGCGCACGAAGCCGGTCAGCCCGACCAACCCGATCGTCCCCACGTACTAGACCAAGTTGCTGGGAATCGTGTACACTCCTTTTCCCTTAATGTCTACTAGATTTATGGAGAATATGCGCAAGGCACGGAACCTCGCGGTTGCCCTGCTCGCCCTCGGCGCCTTCGTGGTCGCGGGCTGCGGCGGCAGCTCCGACGAGAAGGGCGGCGGGAGCACCGGCAGCGCCTCGTCGGGCGACGGCAACGGCGGGAGCCTGTCGCTCGTCGCCTACTCGACGCCCCAGGTCGTCTACGACGAGATCATCCCCGCGTTCCAGCAGACGCCGGATGGCAAGGACGTGCAGTTCAAGACCTCCTTCGGCGCCTCCGGCGACCAGAGCCGCGCCGTCGAGGCCGGCCTGAAGGCCGACGTGGTCAGCTTCTCCGTCGAGCCCGACATGACCCGGCTGGTCGACGCGGGCATCGTCGCGCCGGATTGGAAGAGCGGCCCCAACAAGGGCCTGGTCACCACCTCGGTCGTCGCCTTCGTCGTGCGTCCCGGCAACCCGAAGAACATCCGCACCTGGGACGACCTGCTGAAGCCGGGCGTCGAGGTGCTCACGCCCAACCCGTTCACCTCGGGCGCGGCGAAGTGGAACCTGCTGGCCGCCTACGGGCAGGCGGCGGACCAGGGCAAGGACCCCCAGGCGGGCCTGGACTACGTCTCCAAGCTCATCAAGGACCACGTGAAGGTCCAGGACAAGTCGGGCCGCGAAGCGCTCCAGTCGTTCGTCGCCGGCCAGGGCGACGTCCTCCTCTCCTACGAGTACGAGGCGACGACCGCGCAGAAGAAGGGCGAGCAAGTCGACTACGTCCTGCCCGACGACACGATCAAGATCGACATCGACATCGCGACGACCAAGGACGCGCCGCCGGTCGCCAAGACGTTCCTCGACTACGTGCTGTCCGAGCCGTCGCAGGAGAAGTTCGCCGCCTGGGGCTACCGGCCGGTCAACGAGGAGGTCCTCGCGGCCAACGCCGACAAGTTCCCCAACCCGCCCGGCCTGTTCACCATCGACGACCTCGGCGGCTGGTCGAAGGTCAACGACGAGCTGTTCGACGTCGAGCAGGGCAAGATCGCCAAGATCGAGGAGGACGCGGGGGTGTCGACCGCCAAGTGAGCGCGATCGCCCTCTCCCGCCGGCGCCCGGCCTCCGGGTCGGGCGCCCTCGGCCTGGGCGTCGCGACGCTCTGGCTGAGCGTCATCGTCCTCCTGCCGCTGGCCGCCGTCGTCGTGCGTTCGCTCGACGGCGGCCTGGGCACGTTCTGGGACGCGGTCTCCAGCCGCCAGGCGGTCGCCGCGCTGCGCTTCACGCTGCTGGTCTCGCTCGCCACCGCGGCGGTCAACGCGGTGACGGGCACCCTCATCGCCTGGGTCCTCGTCCGCGACCGCTTCCCCGGCAAGCGGCTCGTGAACGCGCTCATCGATCTGCCGTTCGCGCTGCCGACGATCGTCGCCGGCCTCACGCTCATGGCGCTCTACGGGCCGACGAGCCCCGTCGGCATCGACGTCGCCTTCACGCAGTTCGCCGTCCTGCTGGCGCTGCTGTTCGTCACGCTGCCGTTCGTCATCCGCGCCGTGCAGCCGGTGCTCATCGAGCTGGACCGCGAGATGGAGGAGGCGGCGATCTCGCTCGGCGCGCGCAACAGCACGGTGTTCCTGCGGATCATCCTGCCCAACCTCGTGCCCGCGATCCTGTCGGGCGCCGCGCTCGCGTTCGCGCGCGCGGTCGGCGAGTTCGGCTCGATCGTGCTGATCTCGGGCAACATCCCGTTCGACACCCAGGTCTCGTCGGTCTACGTCTTCAAGCTCATCGAGAGCGACAGCCCGATCGGCGCCGCGGCGGTGTCCGTGGTGCTGCTGGCCGTGTCGCTGCTCGTGCTGCTGGGGATCCGGGCGCTGGGACGCTGGGGGGCGCGCCATGACCGTTAGCCGGCCGTGGCGGATCGCGCTGCGCGTCTTCGCGCTCGGCTGGCTGGCGCTCCTGCTGCTGTTCCCGGTCGGCCTCATCTTCTACCGGACCTTCGAGCACGGCCTCGTCGCATTCTGGGACTCGATCACGACGCCGGCCGCGGTCAGCGCGTTCTGGCTGACGATCGAGGTGACGGCGATCGCCGTCCCGCTCAACACCGCCTTCGGGATCGTCTGCGCGATGGCCCTGGCCCGTGGGCGCTTCCGCGGCAAGGCGCTGCTGAACGCGCTCATCGACCTGCCGTTTGCGGTCTCGCCGGTGGTGATCGGCCTCTCGCTGATCCTCGTCTACGGCACGACCGGCTGGTTCGGGACCGCGCTCGCCGACGCCGGCATCCAGGTGATCTTCTCGGTCCCGGGCATCGTGCTGGCGACGATCTTCGTCTCGCTGCCGTTCGTCGTGCGCGAGGTCACGCCGGTGCTGCAGGAGGTGGGCGACGAGCAGGAGCAGGCCGCGGCGACGCTCGGCGCCAACGCCTGGCAGACGTTCTGGCGGATCACGCTGCCGTCGATCCGCTGGGGGATCGCCTACGGCGTGGTGCTCTCGGTGGCGCGCTGCATCGGCGAGTTCGGCGCGGTGAGCGTCGTCTCCGGGAAGATCTCCGGCGAGACCGAGACGCTGACCCTGCTCGTGGAGAAGCGCTTCACGAACTTCGACATCGCCGGGGCGTACGCCGCGTCGGCGCTGCTGGCGCTGATCGCGCTGGCGACGCTGCTGGCCATGACCGTCATCAATCCACGAAGGGAAGAGGGATGATCGCCGTTCGCGACGTCACCAAGCGGTTCGGGGACTACGTCGCGCTCGACGACGTCTCGCTGGAGGTCCCCGACGGCTCGCTCACCGCCCTGCTGGGGCCCAGCGGCTCGGGCAAGTCCACGCTGCTGCGGATCATCGCCGGGCTCGAGCAGCCCGACCGCGGAGTCGTGGAGATCCACGGGGCCGACGCCACCCGCGTGCCGCCGCAGCGGCGCGAGATCGGGTTCGTCTTCCAGCACTACGCGGCGTTCAAGCACATGACGGTGCGCGACAACGTCGCGTTCGGGCTGAAGATCCGCAAGCAGGCCAAGGCGCGCGTACGCGAGCGCGTCGACGAGCTGCTCGGCGTGGTGGGCCTGGCCGGGTACGCCGATCGCTACCCCAACCAGCTGTCGGGCGGGCAGCGCCAGCGCATGGCGCTGGCGCGGGCGCTGGCGGTGCAGCCGCGCGTGCTGCTGCTCGACGAGCCGTTCGGCGCGCTGGACGCGAAGGTCCGCGCCGACCTGCGCGAGTGGCTGCGCCGACTGCACGACGAGGTGCACGTGACGACGATCCTGGTCACCCACGACCAGGAGGAGGCGATGGCGATCGCCGACCACATCGCGGTCATGGATCACGGGCGCATCGAGCAGGTCGGCGGCCCGCGCGAGCTCTACGACCGGCCGGCCAACCGGTTCGTCATGGGCTTCCTCGGGCCGGTCAGCGAGCTGGGCGACCGGCTCGTGCGCCCGCACGACATCGCCATCGCGCTCGAGCCGGCCGCCGGCGCGTTCGAGGCGCAGGTCACGCGGATCGTCCACCTCGGCTTCGAGGTGCGCGTCGAGCTGGCGCTGCCGGGCCGCGAGGACGGCGTCTTCGCGCAGCTCACCCGCGACGAGGCGCAGCAGCTCGAGGTGGCCGAGGGCGACATCGTCTGGCTGCGGGCGACCGCGCCCGCGGCCGCGGCCCCGGAGGACGCGATCAGCGCCTGAGGCGGGCGTCGGGGTCTTCGGCGAGCTTGGCGATCTTCGCCGGGACCTTGCCGGCGGCCAGGTCGGCCAGCGTGACCTGCTCGACGACCCCGCGCAGCGCCGCCCGGACCGCGATCCAGACCGACTGCAGCGGCTCGGCGGCGCCGCCGTAGGCGACGTCCTCGGGCGCCTCGCCGCGGACGGAGGCGAGCGGGCCCTCGACGGCGCGGATGATGTCGGCCACGCTGACGTCCTCGGGCGCCTTGGCCAGCCGGTAGCCGCCGTCCACCCCGCGCTGGCTCTTGACCAGCCCGGACTGGCGCAGGTCGGACAGGATGTTCTCGAGGAACTTCTGCGGGATGCCCTGGTTGGTGGCGATCGTCTCGCCCTTCACCGGGCGCTCGTCGCCGGCCGCCGCGGCCAGCTCGGCGGCTGCGCGAACGGCGTAATCGGCCTTTGCGGTGATGCGCACGGCCGGCAGCCTACCGCCGTAGCGCGGTCGAGGTGCACCAAGCCGACCGGTTGGGCCGTCTTGGTGGGGCCTCAGCCCGCGGCGCGGGGGTTGCCGGTCGCCGTGCCGGGGTCGGAGTCCTCGTCGCTCGACGTCCCGGGCGCGTCGTCGCGGCCCTTGCGGTCGCGTCGCTGGACGCCCGGCTGGGCCCCGCCGGGCTGCTCCTCGGGGTAGCCGGCGCCGACGTCGGTGCCGCGCGGGTCCTCGGTGTGGTCGGGTTCCTCGTCGCGTCTCATCGAGACGCGGGCTACCCACTACACGCCGGGCTTCACCACCATGAGGAAGACCGCGACGATGACGAGCACGCCGGTGACGGCACCGGCGATCCCCTCGGCGCGGGCGCGCGACAGGTACTCCTCCGACATGGTGACCGGTCCGTCGCCGGCCGCGGCGATGTCGCGCTGCGCCAGCGGCACGAGCTTCTTGTCGGTCGGGATGAAGTAGCCGCCCACGAGGGCGCCGAGCGCGATGACGATCGCCAGGGTCCCGCTGATCCAGAACGAGCCCATGTCCCAGTCGCCGTCGGCGACCTGGTAGAAGCCCGTGGCCAGCAGGAGCAGCAGCGCCGGGTTGGCGAGGTAGCGGTAGATCGCCAGCTGGGCCTGGTGCACGAACGGCAGATGCCGCGGGTCCGTGCGCATGGCGACGGGGAACAGCACGGCGGTGGCGAACGTCGCGCCGAGTCCGACGACGGCCGCGCTGATGTGCAGCCAAAGCGAGATCTCATACCCGGTGATGGCGAAGGCGGTCGTCATGGCGCTGACCCTACTCAGTCGGGTCGGCGGACCCCGATCAGCGCGGTGTCGCCGACCGCGACGCAGCGGTCGATGCTCTCGCAGCCGAACCCCTTCACCGTCGGCGCGCCGCCCTCGAGGCCCTCGATCGCATCGTAGGTGTAGTCGGCCCAGGTGTTGGTCGTCGTGGCGATGATCGCGTCGGCCCCGTGGACGCCGCCGGCCAGGCACACGCCGTCGGCCGGGCAGGCGACGGTCTTCAGCGCCGGTCGCTCGGAGACGGGCGCTCCGTCGGGGATCGTGCGCGCGGTCCAGTGCAGCAGCGAGGCGTCGGTGGTCGTGAGGATCTCGCCGCTCGGGTTCACCGCGGAGCACTGGCCGCCCGGGCTGCAGGCGATGCCCTCGATGCCGGAGTCGGGGTCGGCGTCGGTGTATATCCAGCTCCACAGCACGCGGCCGTCGGTCCGGGTCATCGTGCCGCGGACGATGAAGTCGCGCGTCGCGGCGACGCAGACGACGGGGTCGGTGCGGCCCGGGACGCAGGCGATCGACTTGCTCTGGTCGGGAAAGCCGTTCTGGGTCCAGTCGGTCAGCGCGCCGTCGAAGGTCGTGTAGGCGACGCCCTCGTTGAGGCCGACGCAGAGCTCGGCGGTCACGCACGTGAGCGCGTCGGTGCCCTTCGGGTCGACGATCGTCGGGTGGCGCACGCCGAAGCCGGCCAGGTCGCTGGTGAAGAGCGTCTGCGTCTTGCCGAGGAAGAGGCACTCCGACGGACCGGTGCAGGTGATGGACTTCACGTTCAGCCCGGCGTAGCCGCTCATCGGCAGCGACCACAGCTCGCCGCGCGCGCGGGAGACGCCGAGGTCCTTCTCGCCGCCGGCGACGCAGGTGCCGTCGAACGCGGCGGAGCACAGGATCGTGTCGAACTTGGCGACCTCGTTCACCCGGCCCCAGCCGAAGCCGGCGTCGAGGCTGGCGAACCACGTGCCGGCCTTGCCGACCGCGACGCAGGCGGTGGTCGCGCAGTCCAGCGCGGCGAGGTTCAGGGTCCCGAGCGGGCGCCGCGTCCAGCCGCCCGTGGGCGAGGAGAGCGTGGTCGTGCGGAGCGAGACGGCGCCGTCCGTCAGGCCGATGCACGTGTCCTCCAGCGGGCAGGCCAGCTCGGTGATCGCCATGCCCTTCGGCAGCAGCCGGGCGGGACTCCAGCGTCGGTCGGGGATCGACAGCGAGGTGACGTGGCCGAGGCCGTCGGTCGTCGTGCAGCGGGTCGCGGTGTCGCAGGCCAGGGCGAGCAGGCCCTTGCCGATCCCGGCGGGAAGGGGCACCGGCGTCACGTCGGTGCCCTCGACGATCGCGCTGGAGGTCCGCGTGTCGCTGCCGGTGGCCACGCAGGTGCCGCGGGCCGGGCAGGCGATGCGGGTGTACGGCGTCGGGTTGGGCCCGATCGCCAGCGCATCCCAGCTGCGCCCGTCGTCCGTCGAGCGCCAGATGCCGCCGGTCGGGCCGACGGCGTAGCACGCGGGGCGCGTAGTCGCCGGGTCGCAGGCGATCGCCGCCGCGCTGCGGGTGCGGCCCGGGCCGGCGG
This sequence comes from uncultured Solirubrobacteraceae bacterium, assembly GCA_964422645.1. Taxonomy (GTDB): domain Bacteria; phylum Actinomycetota; class Thermoleophilia; order Solirubrobacterales; family Solirubrobacteraceae; genus Capillimicrobium. Next base: position 85,845 of record CAYRCB010000018.1, read on the forward strand.
CCTCGAGGGGGATCGGCGCCGACCAGGTCGCGCCTGCGTCGGTGCTGCGGTAGATGCTGGACGCGAACGTCGCGGACTTCGTCCGGCTGTTGGAGATCGCGAGGCAGCGGGGGCCCGTGCAGGTGACGTCGACGAGCTCGGCGGGGTAGGTCAGACGCACGCCCGACCAGGCGAGCGGCGACGCCAGGCCCGGGGTGGAGCGCAGCACGACGCCCTGCTGGCCGACCGCGACGCACGCGCCGGGGGCCGCGCACGACACCGCTCGCAGTGCCGGCCCGCGGTCCACCCAGGTCCAGGGCGACGGCAGCTGAGCCGCGGACGCCCCGGGGGCGGCCAGCAGCAGCGCGATCACGACGAGGGCGGAGCCGAGCAGGGCTCCTCTGATCGAGCGCGTCCGTGCGATCCGGGTAGGTTAAGCGAGATGGAGGACCGCCGGCCGGGCCGGGCCAGGATGGCACGCCGCTGGATCACGAGGGCCGCGGCACTGGCGGTCCCGCTGCTGGCGGTCGTCCCGGCATCGGCCGCCACCGCCGCGCCGCTCGTCGCCGTCGACGACGCCGCCCTCACCCGGACCGCGGACGGCGCCACGGTCACCGCCCGCATCACGTGGAACCGCGACGCGGCGCGCGCCGACCCGGACCGCATGGTGGTCGGCGACGTGCGCGTCGTCGCGGTCAGCGACCGCGGCCACCACCCGCGGCTGCTCGCAACCGCCACCTACGACCGCATCGACGACGACCCGACGCAGACCGTCCGCCTCCCGATCGCCGGCGACGACGACCTGGCCGCGATCCGGCCCGGCAACCGCGTCGTCCTCACCGCCAGCCAGCACGCACCCGTCAGCGACGCCGCGCGCACGGAGCGGACCTTCGTCACGGTCGCACAGCTGCAGCCGTTCGGCATACCGCAGGACCGCATCGGACGCCGCGACTGCTCGGATCGCCCGATCGTCCCGCGCGCGCGGCTGGAGCGCTGCGACCTCGTCGGCGCCTTCCTCGACCGTGCGCTCGTCTCCGTGCGCACGCCGTCGCCGGGCACGCGGCTCATGCTCGCCGACCTCACCGGCGCGACGCTGCGCGGCGCCGACCTGACCGGCGCCAGCATCGCCGGCGGCCGGGTCAACGGCGCCGACGCCACCGAGGCGATCCTCGACAACGTGTCGCTGGCCGGCGCCGAGGGTGCCGGGTTCATCGCCCGCGACGCGACGAGCGACGCGCGCGGGATCAGCGCGGGCGCCGACATCTTCGACGCGCGGATGATCGACGCCGACTTCCGCGGCGCGACGCTGAACGGCGTCTCGCTGAACCACTCCCGCTTCGACGGCGCGACGTTCGCCGGCGCCACCTGGCAGGGCGTCAACGCGGCCGGCGCAAGCTTCCGCGACGCCGACCTGCACGGGCTCACCGCGCGCGGGCCCTCGGTCTACTTCGCCGACTTCACCGACGCGGACCTGCAGGGCGCCGGCGTCACGGACGCCGACCTGCTCTGGGCGACGCTCTGCCGCACCGCCATGCCGGACGGGCCCCCGGCGCGGGAGGACCGCGACTGCCGGGCGACGGTGGACCCCGGTCCGACGCCCGCGAGGGACCCGTTCGTGCGCGTCGACGGTCGCCTGGACCGGGAGCCGGCGCGCGAGCGTGGTGGACGCCGGGCCGCGCGAGACGCCGACGACGGGCCGGCGACGCGCCGCGCCGGACGCCGGGCGGCACGGGGCGACGGGTCCGCGACGCTCCGCGCCCGCATCGACGACCGGCAGCCCGCGGCGACGGTCGGCGCCACGATCCGCTGGCACGCCGCGTCGTTCGGACCCGGCGCCGCCGGCATGTCCGCCGGCGACATCCGCGTCGTCGCCATCGACGGCACGACCGGGCTGCCGACGCGCATCGCCTCCGCGACGCTCGATCGGCTCCCCGGCGACGCCACCACGACCTACCGCGTCACGATCACCGACCCGCGCAAGCTCGCCGCCCTGCAGCGCGGCAACCGGGTCGTGCTCACCGCGACCCAGCATGCGCCCCGTCCCGACAGCACCCGCGTGCGCACCCACCGCAGCTACGTCGCGGTCGACACGCTCCAGGCCGGCCCCGGCCGCGGCCGGGTCGGCAGCCTCGACTGCTCGGACCGCCCGATCACCGCCGACGCCGCCGGCGGCCGCGGCTACGACCGCTGCGACCTCCCCGGCGCCGCGCTCGCCCAGGCCGACCTCGGCGGATCGTTCCTGAAGGCCGACCTGACGGGCGCCGAGCTGACCGACGCCGGCCTCGACGCAACCCGCTTCGACGGCGCGGCCCTCGGCGGCGTCGACGCCCAGGGGGCGAGCTTCCGCGCGGTCTCGCTGTTCCAGGCCCACGCGCCCCGGCTGACCATGCCCGAGACGCTCATCAGCAGCGGCGCCCTGCGCGCCGCCAGCCTCGACGAGGCGGACTTCCGCGGCGCCACGATCAGCGACACGACCTTCGCCACCGCGTCGATGCGCCGTGCCCGCTTCACCGGCGCGACGCTCGACAAGGTCGACCTCGGCTTCGGGCGGCTGGCCGGCGCCCGCCTGGACCGCGTCACGGCGACCGCGCAGGACGTGCGCGCCTCGCGCCGCACCACGCTCTTCCTCGCCGACCTCACGAGCGCCACGCTGCGCGCCTCCACCTGGGACCCCGACGAGGCCGGCGAGATCCCGTGGGCCTGGGCGACGCTCTGCCGGACGACGATGCCCGACGGCGCGGTCGTCGACGACGACTGCCCACGGTAGACGGAACGGCCCTGTTTCGGGTTGGATAGGCCGATGCACCACCATCTCGCAGTGCCCGGACGGGTCGGGCGGGCCCTGCTCGCCGCGCTCGGCGCCGTGGTGATCGCATCAGGCGTCGCTCCCCACGCATCCGCCGCTTCGCGCGACGCCGAAGCTCGCAAGGTCGTGACCGTCGCGCGCGACGTGATGCGCGAGCAGCATCTCGAGGGGCTGATCGTTCGCGTCGACCGCGGCGACCGGCACGTCGTCACGGCGGCGCTCGGGGAGTCGATGACCGGCGTGCCCACCACGCGCGACATGCGCTTCCGGATCGGCTCGATGAGCATCCCCTACCTCACGACGATCCTGCTCCAGCTGCAGGAGGAGGGCAAGCTCGACCTCGACGACCCGCTGGCGAAGTACCTCCCCGACAGCGGCGCGCCGAACGCCGACCGCGTCACCCTGCGGATGCTCGGCCACAGCATCTCGGGCTATCCGGACTGGATCCAGGGCAACCAGGCGTTCGTCGACCTCCTGCTGGCCGATCCGTTCCGGCTCTGGAGCGAGCAGGAGCTGCTCGACCACGCCTTCGCGCAGCCGCTCATCTGCGAGCCCGGCGGCTGCTTCCACTACGCCCATACGAACTTCCTGCTGCTCGGCCAGGTGGTGACGGCCGTCACCGGCCAGCCGTTCGCGCAGGTCGTCCGGCGACGCATCTTCCGGCCGCTGGGCCTCGAGCACACGACGATCACGCGCACGGCGAAGATGCCCGAGCCGGCGCTCCACGCCTACGGGACCGATCGCGGCCCGTTCGAGGACACCAGCTCCTGGAGCCCCTCCTGGGGCCTGGGCAAGGGGCAGCTCATGGTCAGCACGATCGACGACGTGGCCACGTCGGCGCGCAGGATCCTCGGGGCGAAGCTGCTCTCACGCCGCAGCGAGCGCCAGCTCGTCGCCCGCCCGGCCGTCGTGAAGACGCCCATCGCGGGCCTCTCCTACGGGCTCGGGGTGCTGCTGGCCGGCGACTGGCGGGTGCAGAACCCGTACATCAACAACTACGGCGGGGTGATGGCCTACCTCCCGCAGCAGCGGCTCGCGGTGTCCGTCGTCGCCACGAAGGGCGCCCGCGCGACCTTCGACGGCTCGAACCCCAGCGAGACGGTCCTCGCGCGGCTCGCCGACGCGCTCGCGCCCGGCCACCCGGCGCGGCTCCCGAGCACTGCCTGATCATCGTGCGGTCGGCAGCGACCGCGACGGTGAAGGGGGCTTGCGCCGGCGACCAGGAGACCTGTGCGGAAGTAGCAGTCCCCGGAAGCGTCGGTGTGCGCGGCGAGCAGTTCGAACAGCGCTGGCCATGGATCGCTGGCGCACAGGGCGGCATCGACGTCGGCCAGCTGGTACCACGAGATGTCGCTGTCGACGATCCAGTCGGCGGACGAGAGGTCGGAGCTGAGAGCGAGCGCCACGGCTCAGTTCTACCTGAGTCGCCGATGAGATCTCGCCGCGAGACGGGTCACCACTCTGAGGTCGCACATCACCACCGAAGGGAGCTCCTATGTCTCGCGTCCGGGTTCACAACTTCTCGATCTCGCTCGACGGGTTCGGCACCGGCGAGGGCCTGTCGCTGGAGGCGCCGTTCGGCCACGCCGGGGAACGGCTCCACGAGTGGATGTTCGCGACCCGATTCTGGGACGCCGCCGGCACTGCCGGCGTCGACAACGCGTTCGCCGAGCGTCACGAGCACGGCATCGGCGCGGAGATCATGGGCGCCGGCAAGTTCGGCCCTCCGGGTTGGCAGGACGACCCGGAGTGGCGTGGATGGTGGGGACCGAACCCGCCGTTCCACACGCCGACGTACGTGCTGACCCATCGCCCGCGGCCGCCGCTGGAGATGGACGGCGGTACGACGTTCCATTTCCTCGATGCCCCGCCGGTGGAGGCGCTCGCCGTCGCTCGGGAGGGGGCAGACGGTCAGGACGTCCGCCTCGGTGGGGGCGCGACGATGCTGCGCGAGTTCCTCGCCGCCGGGCTCGTCGACCATCTGCACGTCGTGCAGGTCCCGATCCTGCTCGGCCGCGGCGTCCGGCTGTGGGACGGTCTGGAGGCGCTGCAGGAGCAGTACGACGTGGAGGCGGTGTCGACGCCGAGCGGCGTCACCCATCTCACGTTCACCCGATGAGCGTCGGGTCACGCATGGTGCCGACGCGATCGGCCTCGAGCCGGTCGACTAGAACAGCCAGCCGATCGCCGACCCGGCGTCCTGGGCCAGGTCGAAGAGCGGCCCCGGCAGGATGCCGAGGACGATCGTCGCGATCCCGCAGACCACGGCGACCGCCGTGACCTCCCAGCCGGCCGCGCGCGGCCCGGCGGGCGCGTCCTCGGCCGCGTCCTGCGAGCCGCCGGCCAGCGCGGGCACGGTCCGCGGCGACGGACGCATCCACATCGCGGCGATGACGCGCAGGTAGTAGGTCAGCGAGACGGCCGAGCCGAGCACGATGACCACGCCCAGCCAGGTGTAGCTGCCGTCGACGGCCGCCTCGATGAGGAAGAACTTGCCGACGAAGCCCGCAGTGCCCGGGATGCCGGCAAGGCCGAGCATCGCGAGCGTCATCGGCCAGGCCAGCAGCGGCTTGGTCGTGCCGATCCCCTCGATCGACTGGATCGAGTCGCCCAGGCCGGTCTCGCGCGCGCGCGCCAGGATCACCGCGAAGGCGGCGACGTTCATGACGAGGTAGACGCCGAGGTAGAAGACGACGGCCTGCGTGCCCACCTGGGAGGCGACGACGACGCCGGCGAGGATGTAGCCGGCCTGCGCCACGCCCGACCAGGCGAGGATCCGCTTCAGCGAGGTCTGGCCGATCGCGCCGACGTTGCCGACGACGATCGTCACCGTCGCGAGCACGGCCAGCGCCGGCGCCCAGTCGTGCTGCGCGTTGACGAGCGCGACGTCGAAGAAGCGGATCAGCACGCCGATCGCCGCCGCCTTCGTCGCCGTCGCCATGAACGCGGTGATCGGCGTCGGGGCGCCCTCGTAGACGTCCGGCGTCCACTGGTGGAACGGGGCGATCGAGGCCTTGAACGCGAGCCCGACGATGACCAGCGCCATGCCGGTGAGGAAGAGCGGATCGCTGACCATCCCGTCGGCGCTGTTGAGCGCGCGGTAGATCGCGTCGAAGTCCGTGCGCCCGGTCGCGCCGTAGATCAGCGCCAGGCCGTACAGCAGCGTCGCCGAGCCGACCGAGCCGACGATCAGGTACTTCAGCCCCGACTCCAGCGAGCTCGCGCGGCGCATCTCGGTCGCGCACAGCACGTAGAGCGGGATCGACAGCAGCTCGATGCCGAGGAACAGCGTGACGATGTTCTGCGCCTGGACGAGCACGCTCATGCCGGCCGCCGACGTGAGCAGCATCGCGTAGAACTCGCCGTGCGACGCCTCGCGCGGCGCGACGGCGCGCCACGACAGGACGACCGTGAGCATCGCCGCGACGACGAAGATGCCGGTCAGCGCGAGCGCCAGGTCGTCGACGCGCAGCGCCCCGGCGATGATCGACGTGTTGGCGTCCCACTGCCAGATCGACAGGCCCAGCGCGGCGCCGAGCGCGATCAGGGTGAAGACCGGCACGACGCCCTCGCGCACGAAGCGCGGCCGCAGCAGGCCGGTGAGCAGGACGACGATCGCCCCGCCGCCCAGCGCCAGCAGCGGCGAGAGCGCCGCGACGTCGATGTACGGGCCCTTCAGCGCGGCGATCACTTCGACACCTCCACCGCGGGCTCGATCGTGGCGGTCACGCTGTCCTGCCCGCGATGCAGCGCCAGCTGGGGATAGACCGCGAAGAACAGGATCACGGCGACGAGCGGGACCAGCACGAGGCCGTCGCGCAGGCTGATCTCGTGCGACTCGACCTGCGGCCCGACGCGGTTGTGCATCGCGCGGATGAACAGGCGCAGCGCGTAGACCGCGGCCAGCGCGACGCCCGTGAACGCGACGCACGCGATGACGAGCTTGGAGTCGAAGACGCCGAGCAGGATCATGAACTCGCCGATGAAGTTGGCCGAGCCGGGCATGGCCAGCGTGGCCAGCGCGACGATCAGGAAGAGCGTCGCGAGCACCGGCGCGCGGAAGGCGATGCCGCCCATGTCGCGCAGGTCCTCCGAGCCGCCGGCGCGCCGCGACAGGATCCCGATGATGAGGATCAGCGGCACCACGACGATCCCGTGGTTGACCATCTGGAGGACCGCGCCCTGGGCGCCCTGGTCGTTGAGGGCGAAGATGCCCAGCGTGATGAAGCCGAGCTGCGCGACGGACGAGTAGCCGGCGACGAGCCGCGACTGGGTCGTCGTGAAGGCCATGACCGAGCCGTAGAGGATCGACGCCAGGCCGATGATCAGCATCACGTCCTGGAAGTGGTGGCTGGCGTCCGGGAAGATCGGCAGCACGATCCGCAGGAAGCCGTAGGCGGCGACCTTCGACAGCACGGCCGAGAAGACCGCCAGCACCTCGATCGGCATCGCCCGGTAGCCGTCGGGCATCCAGCCATGGACGGGGAAGGCCGGCATCTTGACGAGGAAGGCCAGCGCGAAGAGGACGAAGATCCAGTTCTGCGTGCCGTCCGAGAGCGTGCGCTCGCGCAGGTCGCTCAGCGCGAAGGAGATCGACTGCCCGTCGCCGGCCGACAGCACGCCGGTGGCGACCGCGCCGGCGAGCATGAGCAGCGAGCCGACGAACGTGTAGATCACCATCTTCGTCACGCCCGGCACGCGCCGCTCGGTCGGCCCCCACATGCCCGCCAGGAAGTAGAACGGGATGAGCATCAGGTCGAAGAAGACGACGAACAGCGCCAGGTCCTGAGCCAGGAAGGCGCCGAGGACGGCGGTCTCGGCGAGCAGCAGGTGGAAGTAGAAGAGGCGCGAGCGCTCCCACGTGCGGAAGTTCGCGGCCACGGCGGCGGCGGCGAAGCCGAGCGTGGTCAGGCCGACGAGGAAGAGGTTGAGCCCGTCGAGGCCGAGCTTGTAGTGGATGCCCAGCTGCTCGATCCACATCTCGTCGGTCACGTGCTGCATCCCGCCGGACGGGTCGTAGTCGGCGATGTAGGCGATGGCGATCCCCAGCGCACCGAGGGTGCCGAGCGCGGCGATGCGCGGGCCGAGGGGCCGCGGCGCGAGCGCCGCGACGAGCGCGACGGCGGCGGGGAGCCAGATCAGGATCGAGAGGGGCATCAGGGGCGGCTCGTTAGCTCTGGAGCAGGAAGTAGAGGGCGACCGCGCCGAGGCCGAGCATCAGCATCGCGGCGTAGGAGCGCAGCAGCCCGGACTGGGCGGCGCGGACGGCGGCCGAGCTGGCGCGCACGAGCAGCGTGGCGCCGCCGACGATCGCGCCGTCGACGATCACGCGCTCGAAGGTCTGCTGCGCGAAGCGGCCGATCCACGCGCCGGGGCGGACGAACAGCAGGTCGATCGCCTCGTCGAAGTACCACTTGTTGTGCAGCAGCGTGTAGATCGGCTTGAAGCGGGCGGCGATCGCCATCGACGTCCCCGGCCGCTTGGACCAGATCTGCCAGGCGACGAAGATGCCCGCCAGCCCGATCGCGGCGCCCACGGCCATGCCGATGAACGTGAACGACTCGCTCGGGTCGAGCTCGGTGTAGTACTTGGAGCCCTCGAACGTGGGGTGCAGGAAGGTGTGCAGCGCGTCGGTGACCTCGGGGATCTGCAGCGCGCCGGCGATCGTGGCCAGCACCGCGAGCACGCTCATGGCGACCTTCATCGGGAAGGCGCGCTCGGCGATGAAGTGCTCCGGCCCGGGGAAGCCGACGTCGGTGTCCTCGACCTCGCCGTCGGTCGGGTTGGTGTGGACCTCGGCGTGAGCCAGGTGGCCGTGCTCGAGCTCCTCGGCCTCGGGGCACTTCTTGCCGCCGAAGACGCGGAACATCATGCGGAACGTGTAGACGGCGGTGATGAACGCCGCGGCGTAGCCGGCGACGACGAGCGCCCAATGCCAGCCGCCGCGCTGCGCGACGTCGGCGAGGATCTCGTCCTTGGAGAAGAAGCCGGAGAACGGCGGGATGCCCGACAGCGCCAGCGCGCCGACCAGCATCGTGACGAAGGTGAACGGCAGCGCCTTGCGGAAGCCGCCCATCTTGTCCATGTCCTGCACGCCGGCCATCGCGCCGATGACCGAGCCCGCGCCCATGAAGAGCAGCGCCTTGAAGAAGGCGTGCGTCATGAAGTGGAACATGCCCGCGGCGTAGGCGCCGGAGCTGACCGCCATGACCATGTAGCCGATCTGCGACATCGTCGACCACGCGATGACGCGCTTGATGTCGGTCGCGGCGAGGCCGATGGTCGCGGCGATGAAGAGCGTGCACCCGCCGACGATCGCGCCGACGTTGGCGGCGGCCGGGGCGACCTCGTAGAGCGGCCACATGCGGGCGATGAGGTAGACGCCCGCGGTGACCATCGTCGCCGCGTGGATCAGCGAGGAGACGGGCGTGGGGCCCTCCATCGCGTCCGCCAGCCAGGTGTGGAACGGCATCTGCGCCGACTTCGCGAACGCGCCGATCAGCAGCAGGATGCAGCCGGCGACGAGGTCGCCGGTGTTGGTCGTGACGTCGCCGGCCTGCGCGAAGACGCCGAGGAAGTCCAGGGTGCCGAACTCCTTGAAGATGAAGAACGCGCCCAGCGTCAGGCCGACGTCGCCGACGACGTTGATGACGAACGCCTTCACGCCGGCCTTCGTCGCCGTCTTGCGGCGGTACCAGAAGGAGATCAGCAGATACGACGCCGCGCCGACGAACGCCCAGCCGATGATCAGCAGGACGAAGTTGCCCGCCAGGACGAGCAGCAGCATCGAGAAGACGAAGAAGTTCAGGTACGCGAAGTACCGCGAGAAGCCGCGGTCCCGCGTCATGTACGTCACCGAGTACAGGTGGATGAGCGTCGAGACGCCGGTGACGACGAGCATCATCAGGACCGACAGCGGGTCGACGAGGATCGTCACCTTCGCGTCGACGCCGACGGTGTTGGCGTAGTCGAAGAGCGTCGACGTGACCTGGCGGTGATGCTCGTCGCGGTCCTGCAGGTCCAGGAACGCGATGACCGACGCGACGAACGAGGCGAAGATCGCCAGCGTCCCGATCCAGCCGGCCGCGCGGCCGGGCCAGAGCTTGAATCCGAGCGCGATGATGATCGTCCCGGCGAGCGGCAGCGCCAGGACGAGCCAGGCAGCGGTGGTCATCCGTGCAGCTCCCGCAGGTCGTCGACGTCGATGGGCAGCCGGCGCCGGTACATGGCCACGATCACGCCGAGGCCGACGCAGACCTCACAGGCGGCGACCACCATGACGATGATCGCGAAGACCTGGCCTTCGGCGTTGCCCCACATGCGGCTGAACGCGATGAGCGCGAGGTTGCCGGCGTTGAGCATCAGCTCGAGGCAGAGCAGGGTGACCAGCGGGCTGCGGCGCGTGACCACGCCCGCGGCGCCGATGCAGAAGATGAGCGCGGAGACGACGAGGAACCACTGGATGGTCACGATGTCACCGCCTCGAGGGTCGGATGCGTGGTGTGTGACGACCCGCGGGGTCTCACCGGTCGTCACCCCCTCGGCCGATCGGGGTGCGCGCCGGCTCGGGCGCGGGCAGGTTGATGCCCGCGTCGCGCGTGCCGACGGCCTCGGCGGTCGTGCCGGTGCCGATCGGGCGCATGAACTCGGTGAACGTCATGCGGTGCGTGACGTCCGGGGCGCCGCCGCGGCGGCGGGCCAGCACGACGGCGCCGACGGCCGCGATGAGCAGCAGGATCGAGGCGGCCTCGAAGACGAAGAGGAACTTCGTCAGCAGCAGCTCGCCGATCTGGCCGGGGGAGCCGAAGCCGGCGGCCAGCGCCGCGCCGTCGCTGTCGAGCGCCTTCATCCCGGAGCCGAGGACCGCGATGCAGAGCTCGACGAACAGCAGGCCCGCGAACACGAGCGCGATGCCCTTCTGCGACGGACCGTCCCACGGATGGACCGTCTGGTCGGCGCCGCCGATGTAGCCGACGACGAAGACGTAGAGCACCATGACGGCGCCGGCGTAGACCACGATCTGCGCGAACGCCACGAACTCGGCGTGCAGCAGCAGGAAGAGGCCGGCCAGGGCGAAGAGGTGGCAGACGAGCGCGAGCACCGCGTAGAACGGGTTGCGCAGCGTCACGACGCCGATGGCGCCGCCGATGGCCACGATCGCGGTGAGGAAGAAGAAGAACTCCGACATCAGCTCAGACCCGCGCGGACGCTACTCGCCTTCCCGCCGCAGCGGCGTGCGCTCGAGGGGCTCGGCCAGCAGCATCTCCTTGGTGAAGACGAGGTCCGAGCGGTTGTAGTCCGACAGCTCGTAGTCGTGGCCCATCGTGATCGCGTCGAACGGGCACGCGACCTCGCAGTAGCCGCAGAAGATGCAGCGCGAGAGGTTGATCTCGTAGACGGCGGCGTAGCGCTCGCCGGCGCTGACCCGGTGCTCGGGCGTGTTCTCGGCCGCGACGACGCGGATGCAGTCGGCCGGGCAGGCGGCCGCGCACAGCGAGCAGCCGACGCACTTCTCCAGGCCGGTGTCCTCGAAGCGGTGGAGCTTGTGGCGCCCGCGGAAGCGCGGGTACACCGGGTACTTCTCCTCCGGGTACTGGACGGTGACCGGCTTCTCGATCATCCGCTTGAAGGTCGTCTTCAGGCCGCGCAGCGTCTCGCCGAACGCGCGGTAGGCGCCGCCGGCGCCTCCGGGCTCGGGCGCGCGCAGGACCTCGACGACCTCACCGGGGTCGTAGGGAGGGGTCAATTGAGCGTCACCACCAAGATCGCGGTCACGAGGGTGTTCAGGGTCGCGAGCGGGAGCAGGACCTTCCACCCGAAGCTCATCAGCTGGTCGTAGCGCAGCGCGGGCAGCGTCGCGCGGATCCAGATGAAGAAGAAGATGAAGAACGTCGCCTTGACGATCACGACGAACGGGTCGACCCAGTGCGGCGGGTCGATGCCGAACGGCAGGTTCCAGCCGCCGAAGAAGATCGTCACGGTCAAGAACGAGATGACGACGACCTCGAGGTACTCCGCCATGTAGTAGTTGGCGAAGCGGCCGCCGCCGTACTCGGTGTTGTAGCCGCCGATCAGCTCGGCCTCGCCCTCCGGCAGCGCGAACGGCGCGCGGTTGGACTCGGCGAAGCCGGCGATGAGGAAGATGATGAACCCGACGAACTGCGGGATGAAGTACCACATGCCCGCCTGCGCCTCGACGATGTCGACGAGCGACAGCGAGCCGGCGGTGATGACGACGCCGACCAGCGCCATGCCCTGGGCCGCCTCGTAGGAGATCAGCTGGGCGGCGGAGCGCATCGCGCCGAGGAACGAGTACTTGTTCGTCGACGCCCAGCCGCCGAGCATCAGGCCGTAGAACGAGATCGCGCCGAGCGCGAAGACGTAGAGGATGCCGACCGAGACGTCGATGCCGTACAGGCCGGTCTCGACGCCGAAGATGTCGACGACGGGGCCGAACGGGATGATCGCGATCGTCCCGGCCGCGGCGATGACCGACAGGCACGGCGCGAGGATGTAGAGGAACGTCTGCGCGTGGCGCGGGGCGAACTGCTGCTTGCCCAGCAGCTTGCCGATGTCGGCCAGCGGCTGCATCGCGCCGAACACGCCGACGCGGTTGGGGCCGTAGCGGCCCTGGAAGCGGCCGAGCAGCTTGCGCTCGACCAGCAGCGTCACCGGCACGAGGTTGAAGACGATGAGGAAGAAGACGAGCGCCTTGAGGATCTGCATCCACCAGGGCTCGACGTAGAAGACGTCGCCGAACGGGAGGGTCATGCGCGGCGGACCTCGACGATCGAACCGGTGAGGACGTTGGCGGCGTCCTGCGGGATGCCGTCCTGGAGGAAGACCGAGCCCGCCGGGATCGCCTGGCGCAGCGCGACGGTCGCGTCGACGCTGGTGCCGTTGTTGGCGACCACGACGTGCTGACCGTCGGCGAGGCCGAGGCGGTCGGCGTCGGCCGGCGCCATCTCGATCCGCTGGCGCGGCACGAGGAACTTCAGCGCCGGCGCGTGCTCGACCTCGGGCGAGGCCCAGATCGAGCGGAACGTGCCGAGGCGCAGCGTGCCGTCGGCGACGGCGGCCGCGCCGGTGCGCGGGGCCGCGAGCGCAGGCGCGCGCGTGGCGGTCGGGAAGGCGGAGGCGGCGGGGCGGTCCTGCCAGCGCACGCCGCGGCCGCCGATCTCGTCGAGCGTGACGCCCGCGTAGAACGGGACGGCCTGGGCGAGCTGGCCCAGCGCGATGCCGGAGGTGAGCACGCCGAGCTCGAGGCCGAGCCGGCGGCCGAGGTCGTTGAGGACCTGCCAGCCGTAGCGGCCCTCGCCCTGGTGGCCGATCGCCGGGCGCACGCGCTGCAGGCGCCCGTCGGGGTGCGTGAGCGTGCCGTCCTTCTCGGCGTAGGCCTCGGCGGGGAAGACGACGGTTGCGTGCTCGCGCACGCCCTCGGTGAGGAACGAGGCGTGGCAGATCACGGTGGACGCGCGGTCGAGCGCCTGCTCCCAGCGCTCGCGGTAGGGCAGGTCGCGCAGCGGGTCGACGCCCATGAGCCACAGCGCGGGCAGCTCGCCCCGGGCCGCGGCCTCGGCGATCTCCGCGGCGTGCATGCCGGCCTGCTCGACGGTCGCCAGGCCCGGCCCCGCGTCCGGGAGCACGCCGACCTCGCGCAGCCCGCGGCCGTTGGCCGACGACGGCACGACGAGCAGCCCGGCGCCGTCGCGGCCGCGCAGGCCGAGCGCGTCGGCCAGGGCGGCCAGTGCCGCGCCCACCCGCTCGGAGGCGAGGATCACGATGTCCGGGCCGGCGTCGCGCAGCAGCTCGACGATCGCGCGCGCGTCCTCGCCGGCGGCCTCGCCGCGGGCGGCGGCGACGAGCTCGGCGGCGAAGGCGGGGCCCTCGCCGGGGGCGAAGCGGGCGGTCAGGACGGCGTTCCCATCCAGCGACGACGGCCGCGCGCTCGCGATCGCCAGCTTCGCGCGGTTGCGGCGTACGCCCTTGCGGATGCGCAGGTCGAGGATCGCCATGTCGTCGACCGGCTCGGTGTCGAGCACGAGGACGGCGTGGGCGAACTCGAGGTCGGGGACCGTCGCCTGCAGCGCCGGATCGGACAGGGCGATGAGCGCGTCGCGCGCGACCGGGGCGCGCTGGGAGTCCAGGTGCGGCGAGCGCAGCGCCTCGCGGACGATCCGCTGCAGGAGGAAGCCCTCTTCGTTGGTCGTGCCGCCGCCGGCCAGCGCGCCGACGTTGCCCTTCGCGCGGCCCAGCGCCTTGGCGGCCTCCTCGAGCGCGCGGTCCCAGGAGACGGGGCGCAGGACGCCGCCGTCGCGGACCATCGGGCTCGTGATGCGCTCGTCGACGTGGATCGACTGGTAGGCGAAGCGGCCGCGGTCGCACAGCCAGCCGTCGTCGACGTCGTGGTTGTCGCGCTGCAGGACGCGCAGGACGCGGTCGTCGCGGACGGTGAAGGTCACGTTGCACTGGCCCGGGCACATCGTGCAGACCGAGCCCGAGCCCTCGATGTCCCACGGACGCGCGCGGAAGCGGTAGGGCCGCGACGTGAGCGCGCCCACCGGGCAGAGCTCGATGATGTTGCCGCTGAACGGGGCGACGTACGGGTGGCCGTCGAAGGTCGCCACGTAGGACGCGGCGCCGCGCTCCTGGAGGACGAGCTGGTAGTCCTCGGCGATCTCCTGCGAGTAGCGCACGCAGCGGTAGCACAGGATGCAGCGCTCGCGATCGATCGCGATGAGCGGCGAGAGCTCGAGCGGCTTCTGGAAGTGGCGCTTGGGCTCGATGAAGCGTGAGCGGCCGCCGCCCCAGCCGAACGAGATGTCCTGCAGCGGGCACTCGCCGCCCTTGTCGCAGACCGGGCAGTCGAGCGGGTGGTTGATGAGCAGGAACTCGACCACCGCCTCCTGCGCCTCGTGGACGCGCTGGGACTGCGTGTGGACGACCATCCCGTCCTTGACCGGCGTCGAGCAGCCGGTCTGGAGCTTCGGGATGCCCTCGATCTCCACCAGGCACATGCGGCAGGCGCCGACGGGCTGGCCGAGCTTGGGCTCGTAGCAGAAGACGGGGATCTCGACGTCGCCGTACTTGGCGGCGTCGACGAGCATCATGTTCTCGGGGGCCTGCACCTCTCGACCGTCGATCGAGAAGGTGATCATCTTCACCTCGGGGCGCGGCATGGCGTTACGCGACGGCTCCCTGGATGAGCGCCAGCTCGGGCTCCGGCTGGCTGGTGCCGAGGAACGACTCCTGGCGACGGGCCTCGATGTACTCCTCGAACTCGTCGCGGAACTTCGCGACCATCGAGCCGACCGGCATCGCCATCGCGTCGCCGAGCACGCAGAGGCAGTGGCCCATGATGTTCGTGCAGACCGAGGCGACGATGTCGAGGTCCATCGGCGTGGCCTCGCCGGCCTTCATCCGCTCGAGCATCTTGACCGTCCAGTTCGTCCCCTCGCGGCACGGCGTGCACTTCCCGCACGACTCGTGGCGGTAGAAGTAGGCGGTCTTGTAGGCGACGTCGACGACCGAGGTCTGGTCGTCGACCACGATGATCGCGCCGGAGCCGAGCATCGAGCCGGCCTTGGCCATCGTGTCGAAGTCGTAGGGGAGGTCGAGGTCGTCCTTCGTGAGCACCGGCGACGACGACCCGCCCGGGAACCAGAGCTTCACCTCGCGGCCCTTCGGCGGCCCGCCGGCGAGGCCGTAGATGATCTCGCGGGAGGGGATGCCCAGCTCGATCTCGTAGTTGCCGGGGCGACGCACGTGGCCGGAGACGGAGACGAGCTTCGTGCCGGTCGAGGTCTCGGTGCCGAGCTTGGCGTACTCCTCGCCGCCCATCTGGATGATGAACGGCACGGTCGAGAGCGTCTCGACGTTGTTGATGAGCGTCGGCCCCTGGTACAGGCCCTGGTTGGCCGGGAACGGCGGCTTCAGGCGCGGGTTGCCGCGCTTGCCCTCCAGCGAGTCCAGCAGCGCGGTCTCCTCGCCGCAGATGTACGCGCCGGCGCCGCGGTGGACCACGAGCGACAGCGTGTGGTCGGAGCCGAGGATGCGGTCGCCCAGGTACCCGGCGCGCTCGGCTTCGGCCACGGCGGCGTCGAGGACGTCAGCCTGGAGCTGGTACTCGCCGCGGATGTAGATGAACGCCTTGTTGGCGCCCGCCGCGTAGGCCGCGATGATGATCCCCTCGATCAGCAGATGGGGGTTCTTCTGCATGATCTCGCGGTCCTTGAACGTGCCCGGCTCGGACTCGTCCGCGTTGCAGCAGAGGTAGATGTCCATCGCGCCCTTGGGCAGGAAGCTGACCTTCTTGCCCATGGCGAAGCCGGCGCCGCCGCGGCCGCGCAGGCCGGAGGCGAGCAGCTCGTTGAGGACGGCGTCGCGCGGCATGGCCAGCGCCTTGCGCAGCTGCTCGTAGCCGCCGCGCCGACGGTAGACCTCGATCGTGTCGAGGCCGGGCTCGTCGATGTCGTGGAAGATGAGCTTCTGGCTCATTCGGCGTCTCCCATCGGGAGGGTGTCGGCGCTGGGCCGATGCTTCAGCTGCTTGCGCTCCAGCGGCGAGCGGCCGTTGCGCACGTCGTCGATCAGCTCGTCGACGTCGTCGAGCGCGATCGGGCCGATGTAGACGCCGTCGACGGAGGCCATCGGCGCGATGTCGCAGGCGCCCAGGCACTCGAAGTGGCGGACGTTGATGTCGGGCTCGTCGGCCGCGGCCTGCTCGATGCGGTGGCAGAGCTCGTCGGCGCCCAGCAGCGAGCACGAGATGTTCGTGCACACGTAGATCCGGTGGCGCCCGACGGGCTGCGTGTCGAACATGTCGTAGAACGTCGCGACCGCGGTGAGGTAGCCCGGGGTCAGCCGCATGACGCAGGCGGCCTGCTCGATGCCCTCGGGCGAGCACCAGCCGTGGTGGCGCTGGACGGCGGCCAGCGCGGGCAGGGCGGCCGAGCGGAAGTCGGGGTACTTGGCCATCGCGGCCTCGATCTCCTCGCGCAGCTGCGCGGGGACCGCGGTCGTGGCCGGGTCGGGGACGCCCGCCGGATCCTTCGTCGGGTCGACCGCGTCGTCCCAGCCGGGCACCCGCGAGCCATGCTCGAAGCGACGAACCTGGTAGGACATCAGCGATCGATCCCGCCGAGGATGGGGTCCAGCATGGCCAGCGTCGCGATGAGGTCGGCGAGGTAGGAGTCGCGGACCATCGGCGCGGTGGCCTGGAGGTTGACGAACGAGGGGTCGCGCATGTGCACGCGCGCGGGCTTGGACGAGCCGTCGGAGCGCACGAAGCAGCCGAGCTCGCCGCGCGGCGACTCGATCGCGTAGTAGGCCTCGCCCTCCGGCACGCGGAAGCCCTCGGTCACCAGCTTGAAGTGGTGGATGAGCGCCTCCATCGAGGTCGCCAGCTCGTGGCGCGGCGGCAGCACGACCTTGCGGTCGTCGGCGATGTGCGGCCCCTCGGGCAGCCCGTCGAGCGCCTGCTCGATGATCCGGCAGGACTCGTAGATCTCGGCGACGCGCACCGCGTAGCGATCCCAGTTGTCGCCCTTCGTGCCGACGGGGATCTTGAAGTCGAAGTCGTCGTAGCTGGAGTACGGCTGGGCCTTGCGCAGGTCCCACGGGTTGCCGGCGGCGCGCAGCAGCGGCCCGGTGACCCCGAGCTCCAGCAGCGTCTGCTCGTCCAGCGGCGTGACGTTGCGCATGCGGTTGAGGAAGATCTCGTTGCGGCTGAGCAGCGCCTGGAAGTCGTCGGCCGCCTTGGGCATGCGCTTGCAGAACGCGCGCACCTTCGCGTCGAAGCCCTTGGGCACGTCCTCGATGACGCCGCCGACCTGGAAGTAGCGCGTGTGCATGCGCTGGCCGGAGGTCATCTCGAAGATGTCGAGGATGTTGTCGCGCTCGCGGAAGCAGTAGAAGAGCAGCGACATCGCGCCGAGATCGAGCGCCGAGGTGCCCAGCCAGACCATGTGGCTCATGATCCGGTTGAGCTCCAGGTGGATCACGCGCAGGTACTGGGCGCGCTTGGGGACCTCGAGCTCGAGCAGCGTCTCCACCGCGCCGCAGAACGCGAGCGCGTTGAAGTAGTAGGACAGGTAGTCCATCCGCTCGACGACCGGGATGACCTTCCAGTAGCTCTTCTGCTCGGCGGTCTTCTCGATGCCGGTGTGGACGTAGCCGATGATCGGCTTGATGTCGCGGACGACCTCGCCCTCGAGCGTCGTGAGCAGGCGCAGGACGCCGTGGGTGGCCGGGTGGTGCGGGCCGAGGTTGACGGTGAGCAGCTCCTCGCCGCCCCACTCGACCTGCTGCGTGCCGATCGGGCCCTCGATCTCGACGGCCTGCTCGGCCTGGCGGTACTCGCTGACGTGGCTCACGATGAAGCCTCCCGCAGGGTCGGGGCCGTGGTGTGTGAGTGCCCGCAGGGCATCACGGCTCGGACACGCTCCCGACGTCGGGCCGGTCGAGGCCGAGCGTGTAGTCGGTCCCGTGGGCCTGCTGCTGGGTGAAGAGGACGGGCTCGCCGCCGACCGGGAAGTCGCGGCGCTGCGGGAAGCCCTCGTAGTCCTCGGGCATGAGGATGCGGCGCAGATCCGGATGGCCGGTGAAGACCACGCCGAACATGTCGAAGACCTCGCGCTCCTGGTGGTCGGCGGTCGGCCAGTCGGGCGTCACGGACGGGACCTCGGCGGCATCGGTCGGCACACGCAGGGTGATCGTCAGGCGATCGACGTCCTGCATGTTCAGCAGCTCGTACTGGACGCCCAGGCGGGGCTCGTGGGGGTAGTAGTCCAGGCCGTGGACCGAGGCCAGGAACCCGAAGCCCTTGCCCTTCAGGAACCGCAGGACCTCCACGATCCGGCCGGGCGCCACGGCGATGCGCCCCTTGCCCCGGAAGAACGTCGTCTCGAGGACCGCCTCCGGGTCGGCCTCGCGAAGCTCCTGGGCGAGTAGCTCGAGCCCGGTCGCGTCAGGCACCTTCGGTGTCCTCGGGCTTGAAGACGTTGACCGCAGCAGGATGCTGCTGCGGGTCGCCGACCAGCTCCTCGGTCCCGCGGGCCTGATAGCGATCTCGCCACCCGAGGGCGGGATCGTCCTGGATCATGGAGCGGAGCTTGAGGATGCCGTGCATGACGGCCTCCGGGCGTGGGGGGCAGCCCGGGACGTGCACGTCGACCGGCAGGAACTTGTCGGCCGGGACGATCGCGTAGTTGTTGAACACGCCCATCGACGACGAGCAGGCGCCCATCGCGATCGTCCACTTGGGCTCGAGCATCTGGTCGTAGACGCGCCGGACGACCGGCGCCATCTTGATCGAGATGCGGCCCGAGATGATCATCAGGTCCGACTGCCGCGGCGAGCCGCGGAAGGCCTCGGCGCCGAAGCGCGCGATGTCCATGTGGCCCGCGACGAGCGTCATCATCTCGATCGCGCAGCAGGCCAGGCCGAACGTGGCCGGGAAGATCGCGTTGCCGCGCGCCCAGTTGAGCGCCCTGTCGAGCGTCGTCGTGAGGACGCGCTCCTCGACGTAGCGCTCGAGCTCGGCGCCGTCGAGGTCGCCGCTCAACGCGGCGCGGGCGCGGATGCCGCGGGCCCGGAAGTCGGCGGCGTCCGTCGCGCTGCGGCGGATCACCTCCATGACAGGGCCCCCCGGCGCCACACGTAGATGAACGCGATGAACAGCAGGCCCACGAACGTGGCGGCCTCGAACATCGCGAACGTCCCGAACTCCCGCAGCTTGACGGCGATCGGGAACAGGAAGATCACCTCGATGTCGAAGAGGATGAACAGCATCGCGATCATGTAGAAGCTGATCCCGAAGCGGAACGTCCGCTTCACCTCGGTGGGCATGCCCGACTCGTACGGCTCGGCCTGTGCCTTGATCGCCTTGCGGGGCTTGGGGCCGAGCAGCGTGTTCGCGTAGGCGAACAGCATGGCGATGACGCCCCCGATCAGGAGCATGATGAGCGCAGGGAGATACGAGCGGAGCACTGCGCCGAGGGTTATAGCACTGCTTGTGCGAGGTTGTTACTAAGTGACAGGAGCCACGAGATGAACGGACTGGTCGTCGGGGCCGCTTGGGCCGGCGCGGCGATCAACGCGCTGGCCGCCCTCTGGGGCGGCTGGTGCTGGCGGCGCTTCGCCTACAGCGCCGCGTTCTGGGCGCTCGTCCGCGCCGGCCAGGCGGCGGCGCTCGTCTTCGCCGCGCTCGTCGGCGTCCTCGCGCTCGCCGGCCACCATCCCGACGACGGGGTGTTCTGGGTGTACGTGCTCGTGCCGCTGGGCGTGTCCTTCGTCGCCGAGCAGTTCCGCGTCCTGTCGGCGCGCACCGTGCTGGACGCCCGCGAGCTCGAGGACGCCCAGGCCATGCGCGCGCTGCCGGAGCGCGAGCAGCGCTGGATCGTCACGCTCATCCAGCGCCGCGAGACTGGCGTGATGGCGCTCGGCGCCCTGGCGATCGCCTTCCTCCTGGCCCGGGGCGCGTTGACGGCGACCGGCTTCTGAGGGGGAGTCCCGGCGCCGGCCGCGGTTGCCGCCGTTCCTCGGACCGCGCAGCTTGCGCCTCGTGATGCGGCCTCGGGGGTCGACCGGCGCCGGGGACGATGGTGGTCTTCGCCGCCGCGGGTCGTGCTCCTACCTCGTTCCGTATGATCCGGCCCCGCATGACCGCCAAGTACCTCAGGATCGCCGCCGTCGCGGCCGCGCTCGGCGCCGCCGGGGTGGTCGCCGCATGCGGGTCGCAGGACGTCGAGGACAGCCCGACGAACTCCGCCGAAGTCAACCGCGGCGCCCAGCTCTTCTACGAGCGCTGCTCCGGATGCCACACGCTCGACGCGGCCGCCGCCGAGGGATCCGCGGCGAACGTCCATGACGCCGAGCGCACCGACGGGCCGAACTTCAACCAGCGCAAGGTGGAGGTGCCCGAGGTCCTCCACGCCATCCGCAACGGCGGGTTCTCCGGCGCGATCATGCCCCAGAACATCGTGGTCGGCGAGGACGCCCTGGCGGTCGCGGAGTTCCTGGCGAAGTACTCCGGCAAGGAAGCCTCCGGGCAGTAGGGGGCCGGCCGGGTGCTGGACCTCCGCCGGCTGCGCGCTGAGCCCGAGGCCGTGCGGGCTGCGCTGGCCCGGCGGCGCGACGGATCCGAGGCGCGCGTCGACGAGGTCCTGGCGCTCGACGCCCGCCGGCGCGAGGTGCTGCCCGAGCTCGAGCAGCTGCGCGCCCGCAAGAACGAGGCCTCCGAGCAGATCGCCGCGGCCAAGAAGGCCGGCGAGGACGCCGCCGCCGCGATCGCCGCGATGCGCGAGGTCGGCGGACGCGAGAAGGCGCTCAACGGCGAGCTGGCCGACGTCGACGAGCGGCTGCGCGTCGCGATGGCCTCGCTGCCCAACCCGCCGGCGTCGGCGGCGCCCGACGAGGACACCGTGCTGCGCGTCGTCGGCGACGGGTCCAGGACCGGCCGCGACCACCTCGAGCTGGCCGGCGCGATGATCGACATGGAGGCCGGCGCCCGCGTCGCCGGCTCTCGCTTCGCCTACCTCAAGGGCGACCTCGTCCTGCTCGAGCTGGCGCTCGTGCGCTGGGCGCTGGAGAAGCTGCGCGGCCACGGCCACGAGCCGGTGATCCCGCCCGTGCTCGTGCGCGAGGAGGCGCTCTTCGGCACTGGCTTCCTGCCCGACACCGAGCAGCAGATCTACCGCCTCGCCGACGACCCGCTGTACCTCGCCGGCACGAGCGAGGTGCCGCTCGCCTCCCTGCACGCGGGCCAGATCCTCGAGGCCGACGCGCTGCCGCTGCGCTACGCCGGCTTCTCGCCCTGCTTCCGCCGCGAGGCCGGCGCCGCCGGGCGCGACACGCGCGGGATCTTCCGCGTCCACCAGTTCGACAAGGTCGAGATGTTCGTCTTCGCCGACCCCGACCACGCGGCCGACGAGCACGAGCGGCTGCTGGCGATCGAGGAGGAGATCCTCGGCGAGCTGGGGATCCCCTATCGCGTGGTCGACATCGCCGTCGACGACCTCGGGGCGAGCGCCGCGCGGAAGTTCGACCTGGAGGCGTGGCTGCCCGGTCAGGGCGCCTACCGCGAGCTGACGTCGTGCTCGGACACGACCGACTTCCAGGCGCGTCGGCTCGAGATCCGCGTCCGCCGCGACGGCGGGCGCCCGGTGACGGTGCACACGCTCAACGGGACGGCCGTCGCGGTCGGGCGCACGATCATCGCGCTGCTCGAGAACGGCCAGCGCGAGGACGGCTCGGTGGCGCTGCCCGCCGCGCTCGTGCCGTTCGGCGCCCCCGCCGAGCTCCCGCCGGCCGCGTAGTCTGGCCCGCATGTCCGACGGCGCGATCCGCGAGCGCATCGCCGAGCTGGTGGGCGAGGTCCGCCGGCTGAACGACCTCTACTACGGGACCGGCGACAGCCCGCTGCCCGACGCCGACTACGACGCACTCAAGGACGAGCTGGCCGCGCTCGTGGCCGAGCACCCGGAGCTGGAGCCGGCCGACAGCCCGCTCGGGCAGGTCAACGCGCCCGCCCAGCTCACCGGGCCGACCGTCCGCCACGCGCGGCGGATGCTGTCGCTGGCCAAGGCCAGCGACGAGGAGCAGGTCCGCGTCTTCTGCGCCCGCTTCCCGGGTCAGGCATTCCGGGTCTCCGAGAAGCTCGATGGGCTCTCGCTCAGCATCGTCTACACCGACGGCGCGCTGGACTACGTCGCCACGCGCGGGACCGGCGACGTCGGCGAGCTCGTGACCGAGAAGGCGCGCTGGGTGCTCGTCGACCTGCCCGACGCGATCGAGGCGCCGGGCCGCGTCGAGATCCGCGGCGAGGCGGTCATGCTGCGCTCGACCTGGGAGGCCTACAACGCCGCCCACCCCGACAAGACCCTGACGAACCCGCGCAGCGGCGCCGCCGGCACCTTCATGCAGAAGGACCCCGAGGCGGCGGCGAGCGCCGGGCGGCTGCTGCGCTTCTTCGCGTTCGGCGCCGACCGCGACGGCGCCGCGCTGGAGCTCGAGCCGCTGCCGTTCACCGTCGCCACGCAGGCGGTCTGCGCCGACGCCGACGCGGTCCTCGCCGCGATCGAGGAGATCGCCGGCCGCCGCGACGGGCTCGACTACGACATCGACGGCGCGGTCGTGCGGCTGCACGATCCGGCCGCCTTCGACGCCGCAGGGTTCAACAGCGCCGAGCCGCGCGGCGCGCTCGCGTTCAAGTACCCGCCCGAGGAGAAGCTGACGAAGCTCCTGGCGGTCGAGTGGCCGGTCGGCAAGATCGGCCGCGTGCCGCCGCGGGCCCGCGTCGCGCCGGTCTTCGTCGGCGGGGTCACCGTCGAGAACATCACGCTGCACAACCCGCGGCTCATCCGCGAGCGCGACCTGCGCATCGGCGACACCGTCGCGGTCGTGCGGCGCGGCGACGTGATCCCGTTCGCCGGCCGCTCGATCCCCGAGGACCGCGACGGCAGCGAGCAGGAGATCGTCGCGCCGACGCACTGCCCGTCGTGCGGCTCGGAGCTGGAGGTGCGCGGGACCGGCGAGGAGCGCTGGTGCCTGAACCTGCAGTGTCCCGCCCAGGCCACGCGCCGCCTGATGCACTGGGCCTCGCGCCACGCCGCCGACATGGAGGGCGTCGGCGACGTGTGGATCGAGAAGCTCGCCGAGGACGGCGTCCTGCGCCGTCGCAGCGACTTCTACGACCTCACCGTGGAGCAGCTGCTCGGCTACGAGCGGATGGGCGACGTCAGCGCCCGCAACATGGTCGACTCGATCCAACGCTCCAAGGGCCTGGGGCTGCGCCGGGCGCTCATCGGCCTGGCGATCCCGATGGCGTCGGAGGGCGTGGCCAAGCGCCTGTGCCTGGCCGGCTACGAGCGCATCGAGGACGTCGCCGCGGCGAGCGCCGAGGAGCTCGAGGCGATCCGCGACATCGGCCCGAAGGTGGCCGAGAGCATCGCGGCGTTCTTCGCCCGGCCCGAGATCGCCGAGGAGATCGCCGCGCTGCGCGCGCACGGCGTCGTCCTCGACGTGCTCGACGAGGACCGTCCCGTCGATCCCGCCGCCGCCGGCGACTCACCGCTGAAGGGCAAGACGGTCGTCATCACCGGTGCGTTCACCGATCCGCGCAGCGGCGCGAAGGTGAGCCGCCCGGACGTGACGCGGCTCGTCGAGCAGGCGGCGGCGACCGCGGCGTCCTCGGTGTCGGCCAGCACGGACTACCTGCTCGCGGGCGCCAACGTCGGCGCGTCCAAGACGGCCAAGGCCGAGAAGCTCGGCGTCGCCGTCGTCGACCAGGACGAGCTGTGGCGCTGGCTGGCTGAGGCCGGCGTCGTCTGACGAAGCGCTACGCCGCCACGTGGGCCAGCGCCTGGTCGCGCGTCTGCACGATGTCGAACGTCGCGTCCAGGCGGGTGATCTCGAAGAGCCGCAGGACGGTCGGGTTCGTGCAGACCAGCGACAGCGCGCCGTCGCGGCGGGCGAGGCGGCGCAGGGCGTTGAGCAGGACGCTGAGGCCGGTCGAGTCGATGAACTCGACCTCGGTGAAGTCGAGCACGATCCGCGTCCGACCGGCCTGGAGGGCGGCGGTCAGCTGCTCGGCGAGCGCGGGCGCGGTGGAGACGTGGATCTCGCCGGCGGCCGCGATCACGCGCGTGTCGTCGTCGAGATCCTCCTCGATGACGTCGAAGTGGGGCTTGGGGAACTCCGTCATGACCGGACCTCCCGCGGACGCTATCCGCTTCGGGCCCACCTGGGGCGGATTCACCGCCGCCGGCTCCGTCGGCGGCGTGCAGCGTGCAGGGGCCGGCCGCGTAGGCGCCGGCGGGCCTCGGCGATCGAGATCAGCTGTCCGCGCGGCTCGACCAGCCGGGGCGGCGGTGTGACGCGCTCCTGCGCTTCGCGTGTCAACACGAAGGTGCGACCGCCGCAGCGGTCGCAGCCGGTCGCGTGAACGCTCGGCGCGCCGCACGAGGTGCACCGGAAGGGACCCATGTGGCCGAGGTCCCCAACCAGGGCGGTCGCCAAACGGGGGAGGGTCAGCGGTCAGCCACGACCGCGCAGCCGGGCGCGTACGGAGGCCGGCAGGCGGCGGGCGATCGCGATCTTCACGCGGGTGGTCGCCGACGGCGGCGTCACGGGACGGCGGGCAGCGGCGCCCCCGCCCGGCCGCTTGCGCGGCTTGACCGCGGTGACCGACGACTGGGCGATCGCCTCGGCCTCGCCGTAGAGCGCGACGTAGCGCTCGCGCGCGGCGTCCAGGCGGGCGTGGACCGCGGCCTCGTCCACCGCCGGATCGGTGAGCCGCTGGAGCTGCTCCCACACCGCATCGGCCAGCTCGCGCACCGAGGCTGGGACGGTCAGCCCGTCCCAGCCGGTGCGGTTGCGGTGCAGCGTCGGGTCGACGAACTCGTCGACGGCGGGGAAGCGCTCGCGCTCGATGCCCGCCAGCGCCGGCAGGTCGAGCTGGGCTCCGGCGCGCGCCAGCTCCCGCGCCCAGTCGGCCAGCAGGTCCTCGTAGCGGAGGTACGTGCGCGAGGCGCCGCGCGTCGCCCGCTCGGTCTCGAGCATCACGTTCAGCCACGAGGCGGCGCGGCTGGCGTCGGTCTGCCAGTCGCCGTAGGACTTGCGGGCGCTGGTGAGGATCTCGGCCGGATGGCGCAGCATCGTCACCGTCGAGGTCGGCACCCCGATCTCCGCGCTGCAGCGCGTCCACAGCGGCAGGAACCAGCCGCTGCGCGGATCCTTCACGGCGACGACGTCGGCCTGGGCGAACTCGCCGCCCAGCCAGGTGCGCAGCTCGCCGACCACCTCCGGGTCGGCCGCCGCGGTCGCGGTCAGCTCCCACGCGGCGGGGCGGGCGTCGAAGACCGTGATCCGGCGCGCGCGCATGAGCTTGCGGTGGAAGTCGACGACCCAGCGCGGCTCGCCGAAGCCGCGCGGGTTGGTGTCGTCGGCCTGGACCTCGGGCTGGGGGATGTGCAGGCCGACCTGGCCGAGGATCCCGGCCAGCAGGCTCGTGCCGCTGCGCCCGACGCCGACGACGAGCAGCAGCCGTCGCGGATCGCTCATCGCGCCACCGCCGGCTCGCCCAGCCACACGCGGCGCACGACGCGCTCGCCTGCGTGGCCGTCGTCGAGCGCGCAGAAGCGGGCGCGGAACGCGGCGCGCGCCGCGGTGGCGGTCGCGTCGCCGATCGCGCCAGACGTGAACGCCTCGATCGCCTCGGCCGTCGTGCGGGTCACGACGCCGGGCGGCTCGGCGAGCAGGTCGAAGTAGGTGCCGCGCATCGTCTTGTAGACCTCCCAGTCCGGCGCGTGGATGACGATCGGCCGGTCGACGACCGCGTAGTCGAACATGATCGACGAGTAGTCGGTGATGAGCGCGTCCGCCGCGAGGCAGAGGTCCTCGACGCGCGGGTGATCGGAGACGTCGCGCACGCGGCCGCGGCGGCGCAGCCCCTCCAGGCGCGGGTCGGAGCCCATGAAGTAGTGGCGGCGGTCGAGCAGCACCCAGCCCTCGCCGAGGCCGTCGGCCAGCGCGGCGACGTCGAGGGTGGGGACCCAGTCGGGCTGGTACTCGCGGTGGGTGGGCGCATAGAGCACGGCCCGCTCGCCGGGCGCGAGCCCCAGCTCGTCGCGGATGCGGGCGACGTCCTCGGCCGTCGCGGTCGCCAGCACGTCGTTGCGCGGGTAGCCGACCTCGAGCGTCTCGTAGCGGGTCGGGTACGCGCGCTCCCAGATGAGCGTCGAGAACGCGTTGGACGAGACGCTGTAGTCCCAGCGCGAGCAGCGCCGCAGCAGCGCCGAGTTGTCCTTGCGGCCGGCCACGCGCGGGATGTCGAGCCCCATGCGCTTCAGCGGCGTGCCGTGATGGGTCATGACGTGGATCTGCTCGGGCCGCTTGACGAGGTGGTTGGGGAAGTTGATGTTGTTGACGAAGAAGCGGGCGCGCGCGATCGCGTCGAAGTACTCGCGGCTGCCGGCGACCACGTGCTCGACCCCGTCGGGCATCTTCGCGGCCGCCTTGGCCTCGACGACCCAGACCCCGCGCATCGACGGCACGAGCTCGCGCGCGCGCTCGTAGATCGCGCGCGGGTTGCACGCGTAGCCGCGGTTCCAGTAGGCGGCGAAGACGGCCAGGTCGGGGTCGATCGGCTGGCGCAGCCGAGAGCGGTAGAAGCGGTCGAGCTCCTTGCCTTCGGCCTTGGCCTTCGCGGCACGGGCCCGGCGGACGACCGCGCCGCCACGCCGGCGCGCGGCGCGGTACGCGCGCAGCGACGCGCCGACGGCGCGGAAGCCGTCGTAGCGGTCGCGCTCGAGCATCCGCTCCTGCAGCGCGGGCAGGCCGCCGAGGTCGCCCTCGCCGTGGGCGCGGCGGTGCTCGCCGACGCGGTGGAAGATCGCGCGGCGCTCGGCCTCGGGGGCGCGCGCGAGGAGTCCCAGCTCCTCGCGCAGCAGCGCGCGGGTGACGAGTGCGGCCCGGGCGGGCGGGACGTCGAGCGCCGCCAGCCGCGCCCACACCGCCGCGTGCTGGTCGAGCGCGTCGGCGGGCGTGGCCGGCTCGAGGACGGCGTTGGGCGGCTCGCGACGGACGTAGGCCGGCAGCGGCGCGACCCCGATCCGCTCGGCGGTGGCGAGCGCGGGCCAGGCGACGGTCAGGCCGCTATGGCCTGCGTCGCCGAAGCGGGCCTCGATCGCGCGCAGATGGGCCGTGCGCAGCGTGCGGTTCCAGACGTGCGGCGGGAGGTCGGCGAGGCGCTTGCGGCCGTCGAGCGGCCCGACGCCCTCGGCGAACACGCGGCCGAGGAGCTTCCCGTCGACGCTCGCCCGCCGGCGGCCGGCGCGGTCGACGTGCGCATGGTCGACTACGAGCACGTCGGGCTCGTCCTGGACGAGGCGATCGGCGATCGCACGCAGCGCGCCCTCCGCGAGCAGGTCGGTGGCGTTGACGAACCAGACGTGATCGCCGGCGACCTCGTCGAGGGCGCGGTTGCGCGCGGGGCCGAGGCCGGCGCGCTGCGCGAGGTGGATCACGCGCACGCGCGGGTCGCGGGCCGCGAGCGCGTCGGCCAGCTGCGGCCCGTGGTCGGGCGACGCGTCGTCGACGACGAGCAGCTCGAGGTCGACCCCGCCCTGGTCCAGGACCGAGGCGGCGAACGGCTCGAGGTAGGCCTGCTCGCGGTGCAGGACGAGGACGAACGAGAGCAGCGGCATGGACGGCGGCCCAGGCTACGCGATGCGGCTGGCACACTAGGCCCCGCGATGCCCCCTGCCCGCCCCGTCTTCGACGACCCTCCCGTGCTCTGTGGCCATCGCGGCGCCGGCCGCGGCGTCGTGGACGGGCAGCGCGAGAACACGCTCGGCTCGTTTCGGGCCGCCGTCGCCGCGGGGCTGCGCTGGGTCGAGGTCGACGCGCGCGTGACCGCCGACCGCGTCCTGGTCGCGAGCCACGATCCGGTCGTCGCGGACGGTCGCTTCATTGCCGACCTGCCCGCCCGCGAGACCGACGCGCTCGGGCTGCTGCGCGTCGCCGACCTGCTCGAGGAGCTGCCGCCCGAGATCGGCGTGGACCTCGACGTCAAGACGTCGCTGGAGGACGCGCTGGAGCCGCGCGACCGCACGACCGGCGCGCTCGCCGCCGACCTCGCTGCGCGGGAGGCCGGGCGTCGGCCGCTGCTGCTGTCGAGCTTCGACGCGTCCGTGCTGGCGATCGCGCGCGAGCGGGCGCCCACGGTGGCGACCGGGCTGATCACCTGGGGGCGCTTCCCGTTGCGCAAGGCGATCCCGGCCGCGGTGCACCTCGGGGCCGACGTGCTCATGGCGCACGTCGGCTCGTTCCCGCTCGGCCAGCCCGCGATCGAGCGGGTGGAGCGGCCGCTGGCGCAGGTCCTCGAGCTCGCGCACCGGGCCGGGATCGAGGTCGCTGCATGGTGCCCCCCGCTGCCCGAGGCGCGGGCGCTGGTCGCCGGCGGCATCGACTGCCTGGTCGCCGATCATGAGGTGCTGACCGCCGGCTGGGATCCGGCCGTGCTGAAGTGATGTCCGTGCCTCGGGTCAGCGTCGTCGTCCCCATCTTCAACGTCGAGCCCTACCTCGACGAGTGCCTCGCGTCGCTCGAGCAGCAGACGTTCACGGACCTCGAGATCGTGATGGTCGACGACGGCTCGACCGACGGCTCGGCGGCGATCGCCGAGCGCTTCGCCGCCCGCGACGGGCGGTTCCGGCTGCTGCGTCAGCCCAACGGCGGGCTCGGTCGCGCGCGCAACACCGGCGCCGACGCGGCACGGGGCGAGTTCCTCGCGTTCGTCGACAGCGACGACAAGGTCGCGCTGCACTGTTATGAGCTGCTGCTCAGGTCGCTGGAGGAGACCGGCTCGGACTTCGCGACCGGCAACGTGCATCGCTTCAACCGGTTCGGCTCGCGGCAGGCGCCGTTCCTGGCGAAGGTGTTCGCCCGGACCCGGCAGCGCACCCACGTCAAGCAGTTCCGGGCGCTCGTCGTCGATCGCATCGCGCCCAACAAGCTGTGGCGGCGGTCGTTCTGGGACGAGCACCGGATGCGCTTCCCCGAGGGCGTCGTCCACGAGGACATCCCGGTCGTGGTGCCGGCGCAGTTCCAGGCCAAGCACGTCGACGTCATCGCCGACCCGGTGTACTTCTACCGCGTCCGCGAGGGCGAGGACCGCTCGATCACCCAGCGCCGGCGCGAGCTGCCGATGCTGCTGGACCGCCTCGCCGCGATCGAGCACGTCGACGCGTTCCTGGCCGAGCACGAGGGGCGCGACGCGCGACGCTGGTACGCGGAGTCCGTCGTCGCCGACGACCTGCGCTACCACCTCAACGTGCTCGACGGCGCCGACGAGGAGTACCGCCGGGTGTTCCTCGACCGCGTCAACGCGTTCCTCGACGGCGTCGGGCCGCACGCCGAGGACCACCTGCCGGCGATCGAGCGGCTGAAGTACGCGCTCGTGCGCCGGCGGCGGATGCCGGAGCTGCTGGAGGTGCTGCGCTTCCAGCGCGAGCGGCTGGCCGACACGCCGCCGGTGCGGATCGGCAGCGACTGGTACGGCGACTACCCGTATCGCGACGACCCGCCGCTGGGGATCCCGCGGTCGGTGTACCGGCTCGACCGCGAGCTGACGCTGTCGGCCGGCCTGGACACGATGCGCTGGCGCGACGGCGGGCTCGAGCTGGGCGGCTTCGCGTTCATCAGCGGCGCCGGCGCGCCGACGCCGGGGGCGCAGGAGATCGCGGTCATCGCCGTGCGGACCGGGCGCTTCGCGCGGCTGCGGCGACGGATCGGCGCGCTGCGCCTGCGGGTCACCCCGGGGCGGCGGACGGACGTCGTGGCCAACGCCGACGTGACGTGGTCGGGCTTCACGGCACGGCTGGAGCCGCGGCGGCTGCGGTTCCTCGGGCGGCGGCGCCCGGGCACCTGGGACCTGTTCGCGGTCGTCCGCAACGGGGCCGTGAAGCGCCGCTGGGCGCGGTTCGCGGTCGAGAGCACGCAGCCGATCGCGCCGATCCACGAGGTGCTGCGCGGCGGGATGCTCCTGACGGCGGGGCGGGCGGCGAAGGGGACGATCGCGGTGCACGTGCGCGATCGGTGGGCGCTTTTGCGGTCGCACCGGGTCGTGGACGGCGAGGTCGAGCTCGTCGGGGAGGTCCACGGGGCCGGGTCGGCGAAGCTCGCGCTGGAGCTGGCGGCGCGGGGAGAGGCGGCGCCGCGGACGGTGGACGTGCACGTCCGGGGCGGCCATGCCTTCACGGCCCGGATCCCGCTCGCCGAGCTGGGAGCCGAGGACGGACGGACGTGGGAGCTGTGGCTGGTCGGCCGCGGTGGCGTGCGGGTGCGGATCGGGCTGCCGGTCGACGTGGCCGACGGCATCTGGCCGGTCGGCGCCGGCGAGCTCGTGCTGGCGCGCACGCCGGTCGGCGACGCGAACCTCGCGGTGCGGGGTCGGCGGCCGCTGCTCGTCGATGCTCGCTGGACCGACGACGGCGAGCTGGAGCTGGTCGCCGCGGCGGCGGGCGCGGCGCCGGAGCTGGTGCTCGGCGTGCGCGACCAGCCGGCCGAGCATGCCTTCCCGATGCGCGCGGAGGGCGACGGGCGCTTCGTGGCGCGGCTGGCGCCGGCCCGGATCGCGACGCTGGGCGGCGAGCTGCCGCTGCCGACCGGGACATGGGAGGTGGGCGTGCGGCCGGACGGCGGGCGCGGGGACGTGGTGCCCGTCGCCGTCGCCGGCGAGCTGCGCGCGCGGCTGCCGCTGTCGACGACCGTCGACCACAAGCCGTTCACGTTCGGCGCGCCGCGCGACGATCGCGCGATCCTCGTCGTCGAGCGCGACCTCGACGAGGACGAGCGCGGCTCGTTCCATGCGCGCCGGTTGCGCGAGACGGCGTACGCGGCGCGGCGCGGGGAGCCGCTGCGCGACGCGGTCGTCTACGCGAGCTTCGGCGGACGGGCGTGCGCGGACAGCCCGCTGGCGATCCATCGCGAGCTGGCGCGCCGCGAGGCGCCGCTCGAGCACGTATGGGTGGTGCACGACGGGATGTGCGCGGCGCCGGCGGGCGCGCGCGTCCTGCGCGCGGGCAGCCGGGAGCACTACGAGGCGCTGGCGCAGGCGCGGTTCGTCGTCGTCAACGACGGCCTGCCGGCGTGGTTCGAGGCGCGGCCCGACCAAGTGTGCCTGCAGACCTCGCAGGGCGTTCCGCTCCAGCGCGTCGACGGCGAGGCCGGGCCGCGCGACGACCGCTGGCGCTACGTCGTCTCGCCCAACCGGTTCGCGACGCCGCTGCTCCAGCGCCGCTTCGGCGCAGGCGGCGACGAGATGCTCGAGACCGGCCTGCCCCGGACCGACGCGCTGCTCGCGCCCGGCCGCGACGACGTGCGGGCTCGGCTGCGCGCGCGGCTCGGCCTGGCCGAGGGCCAGCGCGCCGTCCTGTACGCGCCCGCGGGCCGCGACTACCTCGCCGACCGCCGGGGCCGCCAGCAGCTCGACCTGCGCCTCGACCTCGAGCGCCTGCGCCGCGCCGCCGGCGACGACGCGGTCGTGCTCTACCGCAAGCCGCTGGAGGTGCTCGACGCGTCGCCGTTCGGCATCGACGGCCCGGTCCGCGACGTGTCCGCGTACCCGGACCCGACCGAGCTGCTCGCCGCCGCGGACGTGCTCGTCACCGACTACGCGCAGGCGATGTTCGACTTCGCCAACACGGGGCGGCCGATCGTGCTCTACACGTACGACCTGCAGGCCTACGAGAGCAGCCTCCAGGGCTTCTCGTTCGACCTCGCCGCGAAGGCCCCGGGTCCCGTCCTCAGCACGGGCGAGGAGGTCGCGGAGGCGGTCGAGCAGGCCGACGCGGTGCGGGCCGACTTCGCCGACCGCTACGACGCGTTCGTCACCGAGTTCTGCGAGCTCGACGACGGCGGCGCGGCCGCGCGGGTGGTCGATCGGGCGTTCGGGGACGCGCTGTAGGGCACGTCGAGCGGAGGGGGCGGGATTCGAACCCGCGGTCGGCGTGAACCGACTCCGGTTTTCAAGACCGGTGCATTCAACCGCTCTGCCACCCCTCCGTGCGCAGTGATCCTACGAGGGTCTACACTGCCTCACTCCTCCCCGGAGAGGTGGCCGAGTGGCTGAAGGCACTCGCCTGCTAAGCGAGTATGGGGCGAAAGCTCCATCGCGGGTTCGAATCCCGCCCTCTCCGCTCCAGCTTCCGGCGCGCTGAGCGCCCGCGCGGGCGTCAGGTGCGCGTGATCGCGTCGACCAGGCCGGGGAAGCGCTCGTCGAGGTCGTCGCGGCGCAGGGAGATCTCGCGCAGCGTCCCCTGCGGGCGGGTGCGGGTCAGGCCGGCCTCGCGCAGCAGCCGCAAGTGGTAGGAGCCGGTCGACGCCGGGATGCCGAGCTCGTCCTGGATGGCGTTGCACACCCGCGGGCGGTCGTCGGCGAGCAGGCGGACGATCTCGAGGCGGACCGGGTCGCCGACCGTGCGCAGGATCGTCGCGAGGTCCAGCGCGCTCGTCGGCGGGTGGGGGATCCGCTCGCGCTCTGCGGTGCGTTGGCGCCCGCTCGTGTTGACGGACATGGCCGGCATGCTACAACTTCCAAACTTCCATGATTGTGGAAATTCGGAAAGAGGTGGATGGACCATGGCCCTGACCACGACCGTCGCGCCGCCGGGCGCGCCGCCCCGCCGGACGCTCGCCCGCCCCGTCGCCTACGCGCTGGTCGCCGCGGTCATCGGCCTCGCGCTCTTCGCGTCCGGCACACCGTCGCCGCTCTACGGCGTCTACCGGGAGCTGTGGGGCTTCTCACCGGTGGTCCTCACCCTCGTCTACGCGACGTACGCGTTCGGCGTGCTCGCCGCGCTGCTGCTCGCCGGGCGGGTGTCCGACGAGGTCGGCCGCCGCCCGGTGCTCATCGTCGCGCTGACCACGCTGCTCGGCGCGACCGTGCTCTTCATGGTGGCGCAGTCGGTCGCCTGGCTGTTCGTCGCGCGGGGCGTGCAGGGCGTGGCGACCGGACTCGCGCTCGGCGCGGCGAGCGCGGCGATGCTCGACCTGCATCCGCGCCGCGATCCGGCCGGCGTCGGTCTGGCGAACGGGGTCGTGAGTGCCGCCGGCATGGGGCTGGGCGTGCTGGTCTCGGCGGCGATCGTGGAATGGCTGCCGGCGCCGCGGGTGCTGCCGTACGTGCTGCTGTTCGGGTTGTTCGCCGTTGCGCTGGTCGGCGCGCTGCTCATGCCGGAGCCGGTCGCGGAGCGGCGGCGACCGCGTCTGTCGCCGCAGCGCCCAAGCGTGCCGCGGGTCGTGCGCGGTCCGTTCCTGCTCGCGGGACTCGCGGTGATGGCGTCGTGGTCCATCGGCGGGCTGTTCCTGGCGCTCGGCCCGCAGCTGTCGGCGGAGCTCTTCGGGACGACCAACCACCTCGTCACCGGCGTCGTGGTCTTCGCACTCGCGGGCTCCGGCGCGGCGGCGCAGCTGCTCTGGGCCGGTCGTCCCGCCTGGATCGCGGCGACGGGCGGCGCGGCCGCCCTCGCGGTCGGGACGGCGCTGATCGTGGCGGCCGCGTCGGCGGACTCGAGCCTGCTGCTGGTCATTGGTTCGGTGGTCGGCGGCGCCGGCTTCGGCGTCGCGTTCCTGGGCGCGCTGCGGGCGCTGTCGGTGGCGATCCCGCCCGCGCACCGGGCGTCGGTCATGTCGGCGTTCTACGTGGTCGCGTACACGTCGCTGTCGGTGCCCGCGGTGCTTGCCGGCGTCCTCGTGACGCCGCTGGGGCTGGAGTCGACCTTCGAGCTGTTCGGCTCGATCGTGACCGTCCTGGCGCTCGTGGTGGCCGCGGAGGCGTGGCGGACGCGGCCGCGCCCGGCCGCGATCCCGGTCGTCGGCTGCGCCACGCTATCGTCGGGGACGCAGCACTGAACGGGCCAGCCGCCGGCCCTGCGTGGCGGCGGCTACACTGGTCCGCTCTGCGCCCGTAGCTCAGCTGGATAGAGCGTCGGTCTACGGAACCGAAGGTCAGAGGTTCGAATCCTCTCGGGCGCGTCGAGAAACCCCGGCAACCGCTGGGGTTTCGTCGTTTCCGGGGCGCCGTGCGGAGATGCCGCGTCCGTCGCGCGTCCGTCATCCCCGCCGGGCGTCCGTCCGCGTCCGTTCCGTCGGGGTCAGGACCTAGTGTCCGCGCGATGGCCCGCCGAGTGCATAGGACGATCTGGCTCGGCAAGGTCAGCTTCACCGATCGACGGCCCGAGCAGATGGCGCTCGTCCATGATCGGTTCCCCGACGCTTTGCGCCGCGCGCTCGACCCGGACAAGCGAGTCACGTACTACCGCGAGTGGCGGCTGTCGCAGCCGCGAACCGATCGCGAGACGGTCGCCGCCGAACTGGGGTTCCGCCGCCGCAGGCGGCAGGAAGAGGTTGACTACGACGAGGAGCAGCACGAGTGGATCAGTTCCGAGGCGGCGGCGCGGCTCGGCAACTTCGCCCACTTCGTCATCGACCTCGACACGCAGATCATTGCGTTCGAGGACCGCGGGGACGACCTCCGGCGGGACTCGTTCCTCAAGGCGCTCGGACTCTTCCTTGAGACCGCTGGGCTAGAGGTCAACCTGATCTCGGACACCAACGAGTTCGAGTCGTGGCTCGACAGCGTCGATGCCGTGACGCGCTTCCGGGTCACGCTTCGCCAGCCGAATCCCGGATGGAGCAAGCGGGCGAAGCAGGTCCGTGAACTCGCAGAGGAGGTCGAGCCGGACTGGCTCACCATCGAAGCGGAGTCGAAGACGGGACTCAACGTCCGTGACACGCTGCTCGACGGCGCGGCGGATACGGCCGCGATGGGCAACGGTTCCTTCAAGGCGACCGGTGTCGTAGGTGGGCGACGGCGCTTCTTCGACTCGGCCAAGCGCTTCCTGTCGGGCGTCATCGAGGTCACCACCGAGGACTCGTCTCCGACGATCGCGGCGAAGATCCGCGACCTCATGAACGACATCGCTCCCGATCCTCCGGGCGACGGCGGGGACCAGACGCGCAACCATGGCTAGCGGGGGCTCGGACGAGAAGCCGCCGCCAGTCGAAGGCTTCTTCAAGACGACGTGGGGCCAGCGCGAGCAGTGGCTGGGATGGGACCTCTTCCTCGCGGTGATCATCACGGCGGCAGGCGTCATCTTCGTGGACTCCGACACGCTGACGGACGTCCTTCCGAACCTTCTCGTGGCGGAGTTCGGTCTGATCGGCGCCGTCCTCGGCGTTGTCGTGGCCGGCCTCGCGATCGTCGTGGCATTCCTGTCGCGGGAGTACGCGAAGGTCTTGACGAAGGCGGACGACGGCCCCATCGGCGACTTCTGGCCGTTCTGGTTCGTGGCGGCGATCGCCGCGACAGCAGTCCTCGCCGCCGGGGCGGGGCTCGTCGTCGCCGATCAATGGTCATGCCTCCGGCGAACCGTCTTCGGCGTCACGACGTTCTTCTCGACGTACGCCGTCTTGGCAACGGTCAACCTGGTGGCGTTCGTGACGCAGCAGGGCGTTACGCGGGCGTGGCAGCTAGCGCGTAAGCCGCCTGAGCCGCCGGTCTAACGGACGCGAGCCGGACGCCGCATCCGCCGGGGTGGGCTCGGTGGAGCGTCCGCGCTGGCGATTGGAGGAGCGGGGCTTCGGTTCCGAAATCCGATCCGGTGGTCACCGTAGCCTGAGCGAATGAGCGAAGGAACGCTGTACGACGCGAACGGGAGTGCGGTTGCCTTCTTCGATCGCGAGGACATCTACCTCTACAACGGCGAACCCGTCGCGTACTTCGACGGCGAGTCCGTGTACGCGTACGACGGGCGGCACCTGGGCTGGTACGTCGATGGATGGGTCCGGGACAACTCCGGCGACGCCGTCTTCTTCACGGACGACGCGACCGGCGGACCGATGCGCCCGATGAGGAGCATACGCCCGATCCGTGGGATACGCGGCATGCGACCGATGCGAGGCATGCGTCAGATGCGCCCGATGCGGCCATCGTTCTCGGGCGGTTGGTCGCGACTGGTAGGGGAGTCCTTCTTCCGCCAGCGCTAGAGGGCGACGACGGCGGGCGAATCGACGGCCCGATACCCGCTGTCGAGGAGGTCCGCCAACTCCGGCTCGGCGCTCGGGAACAGGTGGCCGTACGTGTCCATCGTCGTCCTGATCTCCTTGTGACCAAGACGGAGCTTGATCTGGAGCGGGTGAGCGCCCGCCTCGATCAGCCACGCCGCGCACGTGTGCCGCAGGTCGTGGAAGCGGAGTTGCCTCCCGCCGAACGCCTCGCGCACGGCCGGCACGAAGACCCGCTTGTAGAAGAGGTTGTGGCGGACGGGCTCGCCGGTCGGTGTCGTGAAGATGAACGCCTCGGGACCGTCGCCGCCGGGGAGGGACCGGGACAGATGCGCCGCCAACTCGTCGCGGAGGAACGCGGGCACCGACACCTTGCGCTTCGCGTAGGTCTTCGTCGGCCCGACGATCAGCGAGTCCGTGAGGCGCTGGTTCGCGGGCACGGTCTGCGCCGCCTTCGTCGTGACCTCCTTGATCGCCTCGTCCACCGCGATCTCGCCCCGGAGCGGGTCCACGTCGCGACGACGGAGCGCCCAAAGTTCCCCGGCCCGGAGGCCGGTGTAGGCATCGAGGAGCACCGGGAGGCGCCAGCGCTCGGGGAGGGCGGCGACGAGCGCGCGGACCTCCGTGTGCGTCAGCGGGTGGATGTCGATCGTCCGCGCTTCGCCCTTCTTCGGGAGCCGCACGGCGGCGGCGGGGTTCGTCGTGATGTAGCGCCGCTCGACGGCGACCGAGAGGACACCGCGCACTACGTCCATGATGCGGCGGACGGTGTTCGGGGCGAGCCGCGCGCCGAGCCCGTTCGCGAAGTCCTGAACCTCCTTCGGCGCGATCGCCGAGACGCGCGCCGCTCCGAACGCGGGCAGGACGTGCCGCGTCAGAATCGACTCGTAGCCCACGCGCGTCTTGGGCGCTAGGTCCGCCCACGTCTCCTGCCACTCCTCCGCGACCGTCCGGAAGAGGGTGTCGCCGCGCCGCGCGTCGTAGAACTCGCCCCGGTCGATCGCCGCCGCCTGCGCGGCAAGCCAGCGCTCCGCGTCGCGCTTCAGCTTGAACGTCTTGACCACGTCCTTCCGCCGGTTGACGGGGTTTGGGATGCGCGCCTGGTAGCTCGTCGACCCGTCCTTGAGGGTCCGCTTCTTGATGTGACCGGCCATGGTCGTCTCCTGCTGTCGGGAAGTTCAACCGTGCAACCGATCGGTTGCGAATAGGGACGCTAGACGGACGCGTGAGGCGTTCCAACCAGCGAAAGCGCGCTCGTAGCGGCGAGATCGCGCGGTGTCACTTCGGTCCTCGGGACCGATCCGCGCTCGGCGTTGGCCGCCGGGGAGCGGTCGGTCCGAGAGCCGGAGAAGTGCCGCTCGCACCCTCCGGCTCCCGGCGACGGTTCCCCGGCTGGCTGGCGCGTGTCGAGCCCGCTACGCGGCTCGCGCGGTGGGCGAGCGCGGGTGAGGTCGGCTCGATCGAGAGTCGAGCCGTCGTCGTGAGTCTTCGCCTTCCCCGCCGGGAGTGGGCTCGCTCGTCCGGGAGCGGTCGCCCCTTTCCACCCCTTTTCTCCCTTTTCGCCCTCTTCCCGAGAACGAAGAGGCCCGGGAGGAGAGGGCGCAGTAAGACGGCCAGGAGAAAAGGAGAAAAGGGAAAGAACCCCCTCCTCTCTCTATCGCTTCCGCGCACGTCGGAACTCCGTTCGAGGTCGGCCGGTCGTCCGTTGCTCGCGGCGCTCCAGTAGGCCACGCTCCACGAGCCCGTCCAGGAGGCTGTTGAGTTGGTACGCCGGTATCGACTTGAGTCGCTTGTGGATCTCCGACTTCGACAGCCACTCGCCATTGACGACCGCGAGCAGCCGTGCCTCTCGTCGGTCCTCCGGAGCGTCGGCAAACAGGTAGCGTGCGCTGTCCTCGCAGTAGCGCCAAACCTCCAGTGCCGCCCGCAGGTGTACCGGCTTCACGCGCTTCGACTTGTCGAGCGCCGCGTAGATCAGCGCGATCCGCCGGACCTGCGGCTCGGCCCGATCTGTGATGGCGCCGAACGGACCCGGCTCGCTCGCGCCTAGCTCCGCGTAGTACCTCGGCCACAACTTCGCCGCCGCTGCGTCGAACTCGATCACCCGGTCGGTGTCTTCCGCCCACATCAGCGCGTCCACGAACCTCGCGACGATCGGCTGGAGGTCGTCGTCGGTCAGGCTGCCGCCGAATGGAAGCTCCTTCGACCGTCTTGCCAGGACCCAAAGGAAGCGGTTCCCGAAGCCGTTGAAGATGTCGGCCTCTTCCAGCAGCTTCCGAAGGTCCGCTTCGGTGATGTGCCCGATAACCGAAACGTGCGCCCCGGTAGCGACCATCGGGCGATTCTTCGTGCGGTTGCGAAGTGTCCGGCCGTCCCACGCGCTCCGCAGCACGGCGCTGAGTGGGTTCTCCTGACGCTTCATCTTCCCCAGCGTCTCGGCGAACTCGCCCATGGCGGCGAGGAGCCGCTTGTCCGAGACGCCGGGGTCGGTGTCCTTGCCTTCGATGTGCTGGTCGCGGACGGCGTTGATGAGGCCCTCGTGAGTTGAGAGTCCACCTTCGCCGTCGTTTGCGATCGCCCAGTCGGAGTCGGCGAGTTGGATGATCCGTCGGGCTCGATCGAGCGCGGTTCCCTTCCGCGCGGCGGAGGTGTCCCCTACGACGCACACGAAGAGGTTCGTGCCGTGTCGCGTCGCCTCGACGTGGAAGTGAGGAGCGCGACCCATCGCGTTCCCCGCGCACGCTAGGAGTTGGATCAGTACCGCCGCCGGGTCGCCTTCTGTGTGCGGCTCGACGGTCCGCACGTACTCGCCGATGAGTCCGTGGTAGGCGGCTGGGCCGAGCGGCGCTGGCCACGGGCGGTCCGCCGGTCGCTTCGAAGCGCGGGAGGCCATTGCTATGACCGCCCGCTTGGCGCTGACGAGTCCGGGAGGTAGCCCATTCACGCCGACCTCCTCGCCCGGCGGATCAGGCCGCGCAGGTCGCGCGCAGAGCGGCCGTACGTCACGAACCAGTCCACGAGGTCGTCGCCTTCCTCGGGGAGCCCGAGCGGGACGACCCACGCCTCACGTGCGCCGGCCTCTCGCAGCCGCTCGACCGTCTCGGCGGCTTCCGGCTCGGCGCCCACGTCGTACGCGACGGCGACCGTCCGCCCCCGGGCGTAGCCGTCCCAGGCCGCGTGCCACTTCTTGCCGAGGAGGCCGGTGAACGCGGGTAGGCCGTGCTGCCGGGCGACGAGCGCGTCCCACTCGCCCTCCGCGAGCAGCGCCGCTCCGGTTGGCAGCGGCTCGGGGTACAGCGGAAGCCCGCCGTCCTCGACGCCGCGCCCGAGCCGCGTCAGCTTCCGCTTCTGGCTAGACGGCAGGTGGAGTCGCCGGCCCTTCGGCGCGCGCCACGAAACGTTGACGAGCTCGCCCGCCGCGTTCCGGATCGGGAGGGTGTAGCCCTCGCGAACGGGGTCCCATCCGATCTCGAACGTTTCGACGGTCGCGGGTGTCAGTCCGCGCTCGTCGCGGAGCCGCCGGAGGGCATCGGGGTCGTCGCCGAGAAACTGCCGCCAGGCGAGCACCTTGTCCTCGGACGGCGGGCGATGGGCTCGTCGAGCACGCGGCCCGCGCGTCCCGACCTCGAACGGCCGAAGCCACGACACGGGGTCATTCAGGTACTTCCAAACCGGGAGGCCGAGCGCGGCGGCGACGCCCTCGACGCCGTGGGCGAAGCAGGCGCAGAGGATCGCTCCGGTAGGCGATCGGCGGACCGTGAACGGCTT
This sequence comes from uncultured Solirubrobacteraceae bacterium, assembly GCA_964422645.1. Taxonomy (GTDB): domain Bacteria; phylum Actinomycetota; class Thermoleophilia; order Solirubrobacterales; family Solirubrobacteraceae; genus Capillimicrobium. The sequence continues at coordinate 125,964 of CAYRCB010000018.1, forward strand.
TCCGCAGCACGGGGCCGCGACCTCGAACGGGGCGAAATCTCGTGGCTCCGCTGGGGAATCCGTGGGTCGTCCGGCGGGGTCCCTACGGTCTTCTCTCGCTTCCGCTAGCTGCTCGGGAGCGCCTTCGTTGGGACGGGTCGGGGTCTTGTGGCCCCGGCCCGTCGGTCGTTCTACGGCCATCGGCTCAGACGGCCGCCGCGACGGCGTGCTTGTCGATCGTGTCGAGAAGCTGCTGGCCGGAGATGCGCCGGCCGCGCCCGCCGGGAAGCTCGACGTAGGGGTGCTTGCCGTCTTCGACCCAGCGCCGGACGCGGCGGGCGGTCACGTCGCCGCCGTAGTAGGCGGCGGCTTCGGCGTAGGTGTAGAGCCGGCGCGGATCGACGGTGTCGATCGACTGGGGGTTGGTCTGCGTCATCGGGTCCTCCGAGTACGAACAGGGGGTTGACTGTTCGCTCGGAGGCCCCCGTCAGGCCTCCCGGCGCGACCATCTCAGGCCGTTCGCCGTTGGCGCGCCTCAGCGAGAGCGCCGGTCCAGTACGACCGGCTCACGGTTCGATTCCCGGCCCGGCGGCCTCGTCTTGTCCCGTGTCGAGTACCCCGCCCGCTACAGGCGGGAATGCTCTCTCTGAGGCTTAGCGTCTTACGCCTCGCCGGAAGAGTCCTCGACGGACCGGACGGAACGGCCGAATCCCCGCTCTAGCCACGAATACAGCGCTCCGAGCGACCGTTACCGACCGGCCCGCCGACGTGAAGGTCGTCGCTCCGCCGGGGTGGCTCGCGGGACCGGCGCCGGTCGGCGTCGGTTGGCGGCGCTCGGCCATCGCCCGCCACGTGAGGCGGCTCGCTCAGGTGTCGGGAGGGTCGCCGGCCAGGTCGGGCGGTGCGGCGAGCTTCTAGGTGGCCGGGCGGGCGTTGATGATGTCGAGTTCGTCGGCGGGGACGAGTCCGGCGTAGCGCTGGGCTGCCTTCTCGATGCGCTGGGCTTCGGTGGAGCGGATGCGTTCGCGGACTTCGGCGACGCGCGCCTCTTCGGCTTCGGCGGTCGCGTCGTCTCCGGCGACGAGGGCGAGTTGCCGCCGGAGGGCGGCGCCGAGGGCGTCGATGTAGTCGCGGGGGATGCCGGCCTCGCGGGCGGCTTGGATCACGGCTTGGGCGAGAAGGGTCGCCTTCGTGCCCTCGATGCGGATCATGGCCTCGTCAACCCCGGCGTCTGAGCAGGCCTTCGCGATCCGGGTGAGGCGTTCGCGCTCGTCGTCGTAGCGGGTCAGGAGCACCTTTGAGCGCTCGCCGCCGATCTCGTCGGGGTCGAGTCCCGCGATCTCCTGGCGCAGCCAGCCGACGTGCCCGGCGGAGACGGTCAGTTCCTTCAGGAGGATGGCGTGGGGCTGGGCGTCTTCGACCGGGACGCTCATCGCGACCATGCGTTGCTTGGCTTCGAGGGCGAGCGCTCGCTTCTTGCCGTTCGGGGTGCTGCCGCCGTGGAACTTGCAGGAGCCGACGCCAGGGTGGTCGGTGCCTTGTCCGGCGAACGCGCGGCAGCGGGTTCCGTCCCTCTTCCTCGCATTGCAGAGGGCGTGCTTCGAGCGCTGCTCGGGGCTGTGTCCCACGGTCCTTCTCGCTTTCAGAAAGTGGCCATATGCAGGGAAAACGCTAGGCGCTTCCGCCGACGGGACGCCTAGCGTTCGGACGGAACGGAGGCGGCGACGGGCTGCCTTCCAAACCCGCGTACGCGCGAGAGGAGCAGCGAACGTGACCGAGATTGCGATCAGAGGACGGGTCGTCCCGCCGGGGCCGATTCGGTCGGCGAGCGGCGGGCCGCTGAACATCGGCCGCCACGGTGGCCTTCTGCACGAGGCGCCCGCCGTCGTCCGGCCCGACTGGCTGCCCGAGGGCGCCACTCCGGAACTGGATCAGCTGCGCGATCAGCAGCAGGCGCTTCTGGGCTCGGCGGCGGAGGTCGATTCGGCGATCGCCGAGCTTCGGGCGCGTTACGCCGCCGAGGACGAGGCGCACGCGGAGGCGCTGCGCGCGAGGGCGCGCGGGGAGGCGGTCGAGCTTCCGGGGCCGACGCCGCCGGACGAGCGCGCCGCCGAACTCGCATCGCTGGAGGCGCAAGCCGTCGCGATCGGAGAGGTCATCGAGCAGTTCGCCGCCGACACGATCGCCGAGATCACCGACAAGTACGACGCCTGGACGGCGGCGCTGGACGAGGAGGACGCCGAGGCGGCGCGGCGCGTGGAGGAGGCGCGTCGGGCGCTCGCCGAGGCCGAAGCGGCGCTCGGTCAGCGCGGCCAGCTTCGCGCCTGGCTTCAGCGGACCGCCGGCCGTCACCCCGTCTTCCGTGACGTGACCGGCCGGCACATCGCGTTCGGGGCTCTGGCCGGGGTCGCCGGACCGCAGCCCGAGGTCGATCGCGGGCCGATGCTCGGCGATCCGCCCCCGCCGTCGGTGACGGCCACCGATCCCGCGATGCGCGCGGCGCTACTGGCCGAGCGCGCCCGGAACCACGACGCCCTGACGAGCCCCGAGGAGGACCGATGAACCAGCGCGAGCAGCTCATCCAGCGCGCGATCGGCGAGCGGCGGATCAGCGCCGCCCAGGCCGACGAGTACCGCCGTCTCTACGACGCCCAGCCCGAGATCATCACGCGCCTGCTGACCGCCAGCAGCGCCGAGGGCGGGCTCATGCCCGGCCTCGCCGACGCCCACGCCTTCTACGAGGGCGCGACGGACTACCCCGACGCCTGGCTGACGCCGGGGGAGCGGTCCGCCCTGGCGGCCCGGCGCACGACGGCCCCGGCCCCGCCCCCGGCGGCTCCCGCTCCGACGCAGGCGTCTTCCTCCGCCGAGCCGCCGCCCGCGGGCGACGACTACGAGCAGACGTGGCTGACGCCCGCCGAGCGCAACCGGATCACGGCCGCGAAGGACGGCAGCCTCGACCACGGCCCGATCCAGTTCGAGGACGCCGCCGCGCGAAGCGCCGCCGGGCACGGGGTCGCTACGCGATGACCGAGCGCGACGCCCGCATCGTGAAGCGCTCGCGGCTGTTCCGGCTGCTGGCCGATCGGCCCGAGTACATGACCCGCGACCGCGAACGGCGCTTCGCCGCTCTGGACGGCAAGGTCGCGGTGTTCGTCTCGCCGATCGACGCCGAGTCGATCGAGGACGCCAGCGACCTCGACCGCCTCTGCGCGGCGGCGCTCGCGAAGCTCGACAAGCGGACCGACGCGGGCGTCGTGGACCTCCTTGGCTGGCTCGCCGAAGACCGCCTCGCCGCCATCCTCCTCGCGCTCCCCGAGCCACGGCGCGAGGCGGTCGCGGCGTCGGACCCGGTGTGGGCACGAGCCTGGGCGACCGTCGACATGGACGCCGTGCGGGAGGTCGAGACGCTGATCGGCGACCTCGACGCCACGTGGAAGGCGTACGACGAGCACCTGCGCGCCATCGTCGGCTCGCCCGAGGACCTGACCGACGCCGCGCGGCGGATCGTCGCCGAAGTGGGGGAGGCGTGATGGACCGCGACCGCCTGTACATGAAGGGCGAACGCCTCCGCGTCCTCATCGCCGCGATCGGCGAGGAACCGACGATGACGATCGCCGACACCTTCGCCCTGCGGCTCGTCCCCGGCGGCTGGGTCGAATACATGGGCGAGTACGTCCCGGCGGAGGAGTTGAAGGCCGAAGTTGAGCTGGCCTTCGAGTGCGCCGCCGTCGCTCGCGAGATCCGCGCCCGCCAATGGGCCGCGCTCGAACGCGCCGACGCCCTCCTCGCCGCCGGGGGACCCGGACCCCTGCCCCCGGCCGAGCAAGGAGCTCTCGCCCGAGCGATCCTCGAACTCGGTTGGGAGTCGTTCCCCGACGAAGACGACGAGGACGAGTAGTGGCCGGCCGCACCCATCGAGCGAAGCCCGGCGAGCCGGCCTGCGGCGTAGATGGCTGCGAGCGACCGGCGGGCTTCGCGACCGAGACGCCCGGCGTCGGACCCTGCCGTCGCCACGGCGGGCCACCCCCTCGCACGAGCTCAACCCCGGCCGTGGCTTCCCGGCCAGCCGACACGCTGGCGGTGCCCGAGCGGCGGCTACGCGGCGACGGCCGACCAACGCCCGACCCGCTCGCGCTCGTCCGCGTCCTCATGGTCTACGCCCGCCGCGCCGGGTTCAGCTTCGAGGACGCGTGGCGCGTGGCGACCGTCACCGCCCTGCATCACATGAGCGACCGCCGCGCCAGCGAGTGGTGGGACGCCCTCTCGGCGACCGAACGCGCGTGGGCCGACGCCTACCTCAACGCTCGCTCGCCGCTCGCGCTCCTGCCCCGCGAGGTCCCCGAGCCCGCCGGCTACACAGTCGCCGTTCCCGGCGACGGTCGCCGACGACGAGTCGCGTCGGTCTAGGTTGCGCCGAACATCGCATTGGCCGTGATGCCGGCGCGGCTCGCGAAGTAGAAGCGACCCGAGCGATGCGCGAGCCCGGCGGCAACAAGCTCGCTGAGGGCGACGGCGATCCGGTCGCGGTCCGCGAACTCGGTCGAGCCGCCGGTCATCTGCCGGATGACCTCGTCCTCGGACCACGGACCGACCGGCTCCGTGAGCAGGACACCGAGGACCGCGAGCCCCGTCGAGTCAGGGTTAGGGTGGTCAGGCACGGAAGGCACCTTCTTTCGTGCGGCCCCGCGTCGGCCGCAATCCGGCGCGGGGCAACTTAGTTGCGTAGACAACGACGACTCTACGCGACGTATGGAGGACGGGGCAGACCGCAGAGCGCGTCCGTCTCGCGTCCGTCGCTAGGCGGTCCGACGCGGGTTCTTCGCGGTCCGTAGCGGTCGCTCGCGGGGTTGCGAACTCCCTGCTATTCGCATCTTTCTCGTGGCGATAGCGGGGACTTCACCGATGGCCACGAGCCCGCTACGGAACCGAAGGTCAGAGGTTCGAATCCTCTCGGGCGCGCTGAGAAAAGGCCTCCAAATGGAGGCTTTTTCTCGTTGCGGGACCCCGGTAGAACCGATTTTCTCCCGGGGCGTCGTAGGAGCGTGGCCGGCGCACCACTTGTGTGGGCGACTCCGGTGCTTTGTTGGTCCAGTTGAGCCGCAATGGTGCATCGCGCTGACTTCAGACCTCGCGCCCTGCTTCCGCGTTGACGTATCGCGGACAATGCGCGTGATGGCAAACACAATCGACTACGTCGCGGAGGTGCGCGAGCGCGTCGCCCGGTTGCGCAGCCAGCCCGGATATCACCCGTACTGGGCTGGTTCACCGATCGTGTCCGACAAGCCGCTGTGGGCGATCTAATGTCGCCGACGCGCCGACGACGAGTGGCTGGGGCCGTACCGCACTGCCACGGTCGACGTCGATCAAGCGATCGATGAGGTCCGCAGGCACCTGCAGATGCCCGTGGGCGCCGAGGTCAGCGTGCTCCCGATCGTGCCGCGCAGCGACACCTACCGTCACGCGACGAGGATGCTCACGGCGATGACGCTTGCCGTGCCGCCTGGTCATCCAGACGCCAGCGAGATGCTCGACGAACTCCAAGGCGCGCTACGGGCCGTGGATGACGCTGCGAGCGAGGGTCGTTACTTCGGTGGCCTGCGGGTGAGTCTGCCGATCGCGTTGCAGATCGACGAGTTCAACGTCGGTCGTCCCCACGCGGTAAACGTCGTCAGCTGGATGGACCACGGCGGCGACTGGCCGGAATGGAATCGCTGCACCGCGCAGCCCGTCTCCTAGCGCGCGCCGGCGGCATCGGTGCTTCGCCTCCTGTGCTGGGCGCAGGCTCGGTCCCGGAGGGATCGGGACAGGGAGCGCCCGGCCTCATATCCCGAAGGTCGCGGGTTCGAATCCCGCCCCCGCTATCACAGAAAAGCCCTGGAAATTCAGGACTTTTCTCATCCTCGTGATCGGAAGGTCGGGCAACTTCCTGTCGAGATTTCCTGTCAGAGTCGGCCCCGGGCCGAGCGCGGCTGCGCCTCGGCCCACTGCGCGATCGGCATCGCCCTTGCGCTCGCGGCGTTGGGCACGGGACGTCGCTAGGTTCTGGAGGAATGAGTAGGCCGAGAAGCGCAGCCTCGGTGGAGCTTGCGGCAGAGAAGCTCGCGGAGGCCCGGTTCTTCCTCGGGCAGCTGCAGAGCGCGTCTAACGATCCGGTCGCGGTGCGATGCCTGTTCAGCGCGACGGCAAGCGCAGCCTACAGCGCGCTGGAGGCCCTACGGGCCGCGGCGAGCCGGGAGCGCGCATTCGCGCGATGGACCTCCGCTCGGCTTGACGCGCTACGTGCCGACGCCGTCGCGAGCTACGTCCTCGATCGGCGCAACGAGAGCACGCACATCGGCGAGACCCGGGTGCGCTCCACGCGCCTTCCGATCGGCGAGGGAATGCCGGAGGCGCAGTACCACTTTCGTCTTGATTCGTCGAAGGCGGAGCCGGTCCAGGTCGACATTGTCACCGCCACCACGCAGTTGGTCGACATGGTGGCCACGACGATCGAAGCGGCGCTCGATGAGTTCCCCCATCACACGCGGGCGTGGCTGCTTGAGCCGGCGCGCCGCGCGGAGGGGATGTCCATCGAGGACGTGGAGGAGCGGCTGGGCTTCCCTCGCGGCTGGAGCCGCATGCACGGAGCCACCGAGCAGCAACGACTGCGGGCCTTGGCGAATACGAGCCCGCCGCCGGTGCTTGATCCTCGCTTCGAGGAGCTGGCCGACGGCTTCCTCGAGCATGTGCGCACGCATGGAGGCGAGGAGCTCTTTCGCTCCGCTCAGGCATACCCGAACTAGTCGCAGCCGCCGATCGCTGATCGAAGGGCCTCAAGGTGCTCCTCGACTCGGCCCAGGATCAGCACGTAGCCCGGGCGGGCGGCGGACGCATCAGCGGGCTGATACCGATCGAGGCCATCGAGTTGGAGCGCGAGCGCGTCTCGATACCCAGTCGCTGACTGGAGGCATCGACCCTGCGCGTCGAGCGGATCGTCAGGCCATCGATGGCCGTCATCGAGCGGGTGCCGAAGGCAGATCGCCACGCCGGCAGCTAGATCGGTCGCGGACCAGAGGGCCTGCGCTGCGATCTCGAAGACCGGCTGGAGCAGACGCTCGTGCTGGCCTGTGAGCCGGTGGTCGTCGATGGTTGCCATCGCGCCGAGCGCGGCGGAGAGGGCTAAGCTCGTGGACAGCGCAAGGGCCACCGGCGCACCCACTCGAGGGTCTGCCGGGTTAGGGCCCCAGGGGACCCGGATCGAAGGCCGCGCTCCCCGACGCGCCTTTGCGCCTCGGTCGCGGTGGTCGCCCAATCTGCCACCGGCGCGGCGAGCTCTCCGTAGCGGCCGGGGACGGGCTCGGCGTGCTCGGAGGCCGGAGCGGCGGATCTCCTCGCGGGCGACGCGCAGCGCCGCGTAGGTCTCTGCAAGCGCGGCGACGAGCTCTGCGAGGACCTCCGGCACGTCCGGGGCGCTAAGGTCGGGGCGCGGGTTCTCGCGCGCTCGCCTGCGTGACTCGCCGAGCCCCGCCGCGGCGCCCTCGCTCCAGACACGCGACCAGCTCAGCCATTGGGTCACGATCGGATCAAGCTCGCTCGCTAGAGGTCGGAAGGCACGCATGATGTCGTGGGCGGCCACGCTTCCCGCGGCGGCCACGCGGACAGGCCCCACCATGAGCGCGAGGTGCTGCTCGGCGATAACGGGCACGGTGCAAGGATGACGCGCGCGGCGGGTGGAGGACGGAGTCCGACGCGAGCGCGGAGAGCAGGGCGGCTGGCGAGGGCCGCAGGGCTCGACGGAGGCCACGCCACCTCGTCGCCGTACGGGCAGGGGCATTGGCGCCGTCATCCTCGTGGACCTCCGGCGTCGCCGGGTCGTATTCGGCGACCTGGTCGCCCGCCAACCTGCCAAGGTCGAGGTCCTCGAGTCCTGCGAGTTCCTCGGCGTGATGTGATAGGAGCGTCTGGTGGTCGGCTTCAGCCCTTCGGAAGTGCGCGAAGCAGCCGTGACGTTTGGACGACCTCATCCGGCAGCTCCGGGACGTTCTGGAGGATCGCCTTCCAGTTGGCTTCGACGATGCGGTCGTCCGCGACCTGGACTCGCGGGAGGTCCTGGAAGGCCATGAGCCTTAGGGAGCGAAGCGTCGCCTCCGGCGCGAAGCGAAGCTCGCTTCCAGACAACGCGTCGCCGACACATCTTGTGGCGATGGCGATCACCTGCTCGGCCAATGATGGGTTAGCGGCAAGGCGCTCGGTGACCGTGGCGAGCAGATCCGCCAGGGTGCTGCCGGTCTTTGACGGCACCGCGACGAGGCTGGCTAGCGTGACAGCGGTGAGATCGCTGACCGCGAGCTGGTCGTGGCTGAACCAGTGAGATCGCGATGGGTCTCGGGTGGTCTTGACCTCCAGGCGACGGTCGTCGAGCTCGAAGTCGATGACCTCGCCCGGGTCGAGATGCCAGGCCTCGGCAACCACCAGCGGATCGTCGCTGAACGCGATGAGTGCCAGCTCTCCCCACAGACCGACCACGTCGGCATCCGCGACTTGGCGGCGAAGCCCGCGGAATAGCTCGACGAATCCAGCGATTCGTGCCGGGACGTCGATGTCCTGTACGGCGTCAAGGTCTTCGACGAGTGCTGCGGCGGTGGTGCAGAACGCGAGCTCGGCGGGCGGAGTCTCAACGTGGCACCTAAGCTGCGCACGGACAGCACGCTCGGTCCGCCCGTCCTCGGTGCTTAGAAGCAAGGATGCCTGGGGCACAAACTCCAGGTTTGCGAGGGAGATAGTCACACCCGAGGGACTCGCGGGCACAAGCAGGGTCGCCCAGCCGCGCCCGTCGAGACCGACGGCGCAAACGCCTTGGCTGCCCATTGGCCGCACGATTGCGCGGCCGTCCGGCTCTGCTGGCGGCGATAGCTCGCGAAGGGCTCTAGCGATGGCCGCTCGTGTAGAGGCGGGATCAGCCCTTGTCACGTTTGCATGATGAGGGTCTGGAGGTCCGAGGGCACATGGATCGCCAGAGCTGGGACGAGGATGTCGGCCAGGGTGGGATCGGAGCCGCTCAGGTCCAGCATGAAAAGCGCCAACGTTGGACGCTCGTCGTCAACGAACGCGCGATCTCCGGGGAATGCGCTGCCCGCTGAGCCGCGGCCCTGGAACACGTTGATCGCACGCCTTTCGAGCGGTGCGTCGGCGGAGCGCGCCGTCCGCTCTCGGGCCCGATCGCGATCGTCGACGTCTCGCACTCCGTCTGCGAACAACACTCGGGCGCGAAGACCAGGGCGCGTGTCCAGCAGCGTGGTGAGGATGAGCGACACGCCGAGCGCGCGATCCACGTCGTCCTCGTCGGTCGCCCAGTCGACGAGCAGCGGGAGGAGGTCAGCGGCCGATGCCGCCGCGACCACGTGCGGATCAACTCTTGGATCATTGGGCTCCGGTGCCGCATGCTCGCGCCACCGCTCGAAGGCCTCCGATGCACGCGTTAGGTTCGCCTCAGCGGTGCTCCGGACAAAGACAAAGCGCTGATCGAACCAGCCGTCGCTGGAGAGCACACGTCGGTGCGTTGTGGGGAGGCTGATGACCTGCTTGCGAGTCGGCTTCAGGTTCGGCGAGAGCAGCAGCTGCCGACGCCACTGGCGCAGCGGGCGGGCCTCGGACTCGACGTCCATCAGCGAGAGCTGGAGCGCGCGCTCGTGCGTCACGTACTCCTGGAATCCGCTTCGGGTATCCGCATTGAACCAACCGCGACAGATGTCGAGGTACGAGGCCTTGTATCCAAAGAAGCGTCCACGCTGCTGCAGCGCATCGGCGTGACTGAGCCCCGGCCCTCGTGGCATGTATGTGATCGCGAGGTTCTTGACGGTGAAGCCGCGATCGAGCTTGTTCCCGCCGATGACGATCCATCCCGCATGGCGCTTCCAGTCCTTCGGCGTGATCTCTCGCTGGGCGTTCTGGTTGACGGTACGGATCGTGATGTGTCGGGCCCACTGCGGGATCCGCGCGACAAGGGACTCGATCGGATCGAGATTGGGCACGGTTGCCGACAGGTCTGCGTAGGGCGCGGCGAAGACATCCCGGACGACATCGGCGAACGCTGCGTCACTGGTATCAGCGAGTCGCTGGCGCAGGTCTTGGGTGATTGCCTGCGCCCACTCAAAGTGGCGGTGGTGGACTGCCCGCTTGACGTCGGGATGGATCAGCATCGAGACCGGCCTGGGGTTCTCACGTTCCTGGGCGATCACGAGGGCGAGCAGGAACGTCGCGATCGCGGCACGCAGCGTCGGTGGCGGATCGGTCGACGCGGGATCGATGGCGATCTGGACGTCGGAATCAGGGATGGTCCGGACATAGCTATCGCGGTGCTCCACGAACAGCTCGTGGCCGCCCACGTAGCCATCGCCGCTTCGAAGCACCGTGGTTGTCTCGGGCGAGAGCTCGTCTTCGAGCGCGATCAGGAGCGGCCCCTGAGGTGTCGCGGTATACATCAGGAAGTCGTGCCGAGGTAGCGACCCGCGTAGCCGTTGAATCGCCCCGTATGTCGCGGAGATCCCGCCTTTCGTCCCCTTTAGGTTGAGGCTCGCCTGATCGGCCTCATCGTCGATGATCAACGCGGGCACGTGCGAGAGGTCGATGTGGCTCCCGACGATCTCCATCGCCTCTGCGAGCCGCGTAAGCCGCTGTGTGTGCTTCAGCACGAAGCAGACGATTGTCTCTGCGGCATCCGGCTCGCCGAGCGCGTCGCCGATCTCCCCGGCGTGGTCGGGGCCGGGGTTGATGAGTGTTCTCCACGGGTTAGCGCCACCGTCCCCGCCTGCCCGTGTCCATCGAAAAATGCAGTTCGGTGATCACCGAATCGTGTAGGTCCGT
>CAYRCB010000019.1:0-136640 GCA_964422645.1 uncultured Solirubrobacteraceae bacterium
CGATGCCCTTGTAGCGGACCCGCTTGTACTTGCCGCAGTAGCACTCCCAGTCCTTCGTGGGACCGAAGATGCGCTCGCAGAAGAGGCCGTCCTTCTCGGGCTTGAGCGTGCGGTAGTTGATGGTCTCCGGCTTCGTGACCTCGCCGGAGCTCCAGCTCCGGATCTGCTTGGAGGACGCGAGGCCGATCTCGATGGCGTCGAAGTTGTTGATGTCGATCATGTAGGCCGGTTACTCCTGCGGAAGGTCCGCGATGTCCACGTCGGCGTCGATGTCCACATCGACGTCGGCCTCGGTGTCCTCGTCGTTCTCGGCGACCGCGTCCGTGTCGTCGGTCCCCTCGACCTGCTCGTCGGCGCCGGCGCCGTCGCCCGCACGGACCCCGGAGAGGTCGATGCCGAGCTCCTCGGCGGCGCGCAGCAGGTCGTCGTCCTCGTCGCCCATCTCGGCGCGCGCGCCCTCGTCGGAGACGACGTTGACGTCGAGCGCCAGCGACTGCATCTCCTTCAGGAGGACCTTGAAGGACTCGGGGATCGACGGCTCGGCGATGTTCTCGCCCTTGACGATCGCCTCGTAGGCCTTCACGCGCCCGACCGTGTCGTCGGACTTGATCGTGAGCATCTCCTGGAGGGTGTAGGCGGCGCCGTAGGCCTCCAGTGCCCACACCTCCATCTCGCCGAACCGCTGGCCGCCGAACTGCGCCTTGCCGCCCAGGGGCTGCTGGGTGACGAGCGAGTAGGGGCCGGTCGAACGGGCGTGGATCTTGTCGTCGACCAGGTGGTGGAGCTTGAGGATGTACATGTAGCCGACGGTCACCTTCTCCTCGAAGGGCTCGCCGGTGCGGCCGTTGAAGAGCTGCAGCTTGCCGCTGGCCCGCTCGCCCTCGCGACGGCTCATGTCGATGTCCATGTTGATGGCGCCCTGGTGGGCCTCCTGCCACTTGATCAGGGCGTTGTCGACGTCCTGGATCGAGGCGCCGTCGAAGACCGGCGTGGAGACGTAGACCTTCGTCCCGCGCTCCTGGGCCTGCTGGTAGGCGTCGCTGCCGTCGTCGTACCAGCCCTGCGCGGCGGCCCACCCGAGGTGGGTCTCCAGGATCTGGCCGACGTTCATCCGCGACGGGACGCCCAGCGGGTTGAGGATCACGTCGACCGGGGTGCCGTCCTCGAGGAACGGCATGTCCTGCTCGTCGACGATCTTCGAGATGACGCCCTTGTTGCCGTGGCGCCCGGCGAGCTTGTCGCCCTCGGAGATCTTGCGCTTCTTGGCGACGAACACGCGCACGAGGTCGTTGACGCCCGGCGGCAGGTCGTCGCCGTTCTCACGCGAGAACGTCATGACGTCGATGACGACGCCGCCCTCGCCGTGGGGCACCTTCAGCGACGTGTCGCGGACCTCGCGCGCCTTCTCCTTGAAGATCGCGCGGATCAGCTTCTCCTCGGCGGTCAGCTCGGTCTCGCCCTTCGGCGTGACCTTGCCGACGAGCAGGTCGCCCGAGCCGACCTCGGCGCCGACGCGGACGATGCCGCGGTCGTCGAGGTTGCGCAGCGACTCCTCGGAGCGGTTGGGGATGTCGCGGGTGATCTCCTCGTCGCCCAGCTTCGTGGTGCGGGCGTCGATCTCGTACTCCTCGATGTGGATCGAGGTGAGCTCGTCGTCCTTGACCAGCCGCTTGGACAGGATGATCGCGTCCTCGAAGTTGTAGCCCTCCCAGGACATGAAGGCGACCATGAGGTTCTTGCCCAGGGCCATCTCGCCGTGGTCGGTCGAGGAGCCGTCGGCCAGCAGGTCGCCGGCCTCGACGGTGTCGCCCGGCTTGACCAGCGGCTTCTGGTGGATGAGCGTGCCCTGGTTGGAGCGCATGAACTTCTGCAGCGCGTACTCGTCGCGGCCGCCGTCGGCGGTCTCGATCGTGATGTGGGTCGCGTCGACGAAGGCGATCGTGCCCCCGTTCTTGGCGATGACCACGTCGCCGGTGTCCAGGGCGGCGCGGCGCTCCATGCCGGTGCCGACGACGGGCGCGTCGGTCTTCAGCAGTGGGACCGCCTGGCGCTGCATGTTGGAGCCCATGAGCGCCCGGTTGGCGTCGTCGTGCTCCAGGAACGGGATCATCGCCGTCGCGACCGACCAGATCTGCTCGGGCGAGACGTCGATGAGGTCGACCTCGGTCGGCGGCACGGTCACGTACTGGCCGGCCTGGGTGCGGCAGAGGATCTCGTCGTCGAGCAGCTTGCCGTGCTCGTCGACGCGGCTGTCGGCCTGGCCGATCAGCCGCTCCTCCTCCTGGGTGGCGTCCAGGTGGACGATCTCGGACGTGACGACGCCGTCCTTGACGACCCGGTACGGCGTGGTGACGAAGCCGTGCTCGGAGACCTCCGCATAGCTCGACAGCGAGCCCATGAGGCCGATGTTCGGCCCCTCCGGCGTCTCGATCGGGCACATGCGGCCATAGTGCGTCGGGTGCACGTCGCGCACCTCGATCGGCGCGCGCTCGCGCGTGAGGCCGCCCGCGCCGAGGGCGCTCAGGCGCCGGCGGTGCGTCAGGCCCGAGAGCGAGTTCGTCTGGTCCATGAACTGCGACAGCTGCGAGGAGCCGAAGAACTCCTTCTGCGCGGCCACGACCGGGCGGATGTTGATGATCGTCTGCGGGGTGATCGTGTCGGCGTCCTCGGTGGTGAGGCGCTCGCGCACGACGCGCTCCATCCGGTAGAGGCCGATGCGGAAGGCCTCCTGGATGAGCTCGCCGACGGTCCGCAGGCGACGGTTGCCGAAGTGCTCGTACTCGTCCAGATGCTCCTGGATCGGCTCGCGCGGCATCGCGACCGCCTCGGCCGCGTAGTCCTTGATCTCGACCTCGGGCTCCTCGGGCATGCCGAGCAGCTTGGGCAGCGTGACGAGCTCCTTGACCAGGGCGAGGATGTCGTCGTGGGTCAGCGTGCGGGTCTCGAGATCGATGTCGAGGCCCAGGCGGGAGTTCAGCTTGTAGCGACCGACGCGCGTGAGGTCGTAGCGCTTGGGGTCGAAGAAGAGCTGGTTGAGCAGCGCGCGCGCGTTGTCGACGCTCGGCGGCTCGCCGGGACGCTGCTTCTTGAACAGCTCGATCAGCGCGCCCTCCTCGGTCTTGGTGACCTCGGTGTCGCTGTCGATCGTGTTGCGGATGTAGAGCGAGTTGTCGAAGAGGCGCAGGATCTCCTCGTCGCTCGCATAGCCCATCGCGCGCAGCAGGACCGTGACCGGCAGCTTGCGCTTGCGGTCGATGCGGACGAAGACCTTGCCCTTCTTGTCGATCTCGAGCTCGAGCCACGAGCCGCGGGCCGGCATGAGGTTCGCGATGAAGACCTGCTTCTCGCGGTCCTTGGGCTCCATGAGGTAGGCGCCCGGGGAGCGGACCAGCTGGGTGACGACGACCCGCTCGGTGCCGTTGATGATGAACGTGCCCCGCTCGGTCATCCACGGGAAGTCGCCCATGAAGACCGACTGCTCGCGGATCTCGCCGGTCTCGCGGTTGACGAAGGCGACCGTGACGGTCAGCGGGCGCGCGTAGGTGAGGTCCTTCTCGCGGCACTCCTCGATCGAGGCGACCGGCTCGTCGAACTGGAACTCGCCGAAGTCGACGGCGAGGTTGCCGGTGTAGTCCTCGATCGGCGTGATGTCGTCGATGGTCTCGCGCAGCCCACCGTTCTGCGGGTCGGTGAGCCACTCGAAGGAGCGGCGCTGGATGTCGATGAGGTTGGGGACCTCGAGGGGCTTGCTCAGACGCGCGAAGGTGCGGCGCGTGCGCGTGGCATCGGCGGAAGCCAAGACGGCGACTCCTCTGGAGGGGGAAGGGTGCGAGCGGGGGACGCGCGCAGGCAAAGCGCGCGACCATCCAAGTTAGCACAGCGCGAAGCTGGGCCCCCCGCGAGGGGCGGCTCGACGCTCACGGACCCCGCCCGAGGCGGCCGTGTATGTGGCACGGCGCCGTTGCGTGGGCGGCTTCGACTATTGGCCGAGCGCGCCGTACTGTACCAACGACGATGCGATTCGACCACGCCGCCCACCAGGTCCCCGACATCGCCGCGGCGATCGCGTGGTGGCGGGAGACGGTCCCAGGGACGAAGGTGCTCTACGAGGACGCCACGTGGGGGCTGATCGAGGCCGGCGGCCTGAAGCTGGCCTTCGTCATGGCCGACCAGCATCCCGACCACCTGGCGTGGCGGGTCTCGGAGGCCGAGCTGGAGGAGCTGGCGGAGCGCTACGAGCTGGCGATCCACCCGCACCGCGACGGCACGCGCTCCTTCTACCTCGAGGCCCCCGGTGGGCATCCGCTCGAGGTCATCGCCTATCCCGAGACGCGGTAGGCGCGCCGGGTCAGGTCCGGCGGACGGCCTCCACCCGCATCTCCTTGCAGACGTTGAAGAGGTGCGTGCGGGCCCAGTCGTACGGGATGAGCCTGCGCAGCAGGCGCGGCCACGCCTCCCACTCCTCGCTCTGGCGGTAGGTGATCCGCGAGATCTGGAACTTCTGGCCGAACGACGGGTTGCGCTCGAAGAAGCGCTCCGTGAGGAAGACGTTGTGGCCCGGCGACATGCCGTCCGCGCTGTTGGCGTAGGGCACGATCCCCACGAACAGCCCGCCGGGGCGCAGCACGCGATGGGACTGCTCGAACACGTGGTCGAGATGCGAGTGCTCGAGGAAGTGGCGCGAGCGCACCTCGACCGCCGACCCGTCGGGGAACGGGTACGGGTCCTGGTTGAGGTCGAGCAGGACGTCGGGTCCGCCCTCCACGCTCGGCAGCTGCCCCTGCAGTCCGCCGACCCCGCGCAGGTCGTCGAGGCCGACGTACCCCTGGGGCTTCACGTAGCCGCAGCCGAGGTCGAGCCGCAGCTGCGGATGAGCGGCGAGGATCTCCTCGATCGAGGACCAGCGGTCGGCGAGGATCATCGTGCGACGCCGATCCGCAAGCGCTGCTCGAACGGAGCGGCCTGCAGGCCCTCGCCGGTGATGAGCGCGTTCGTCGGCGCGGTCATCGGCTCGATGGCGATGACCTGCTCGGTCGCCGGGGCGAAGACCTGGGTGTAGGGCGCGCCGGCCTCGAAGACGACCTCGACGCGGCCGGCCCGGAAGGGCTCGGCCGGCGTCGCGAAGAGGTCGTCGAAGGTCCGGTCGCCGAGCGGACCCGCGAACGCTGGCACGTCGTGCGTCGCGCCCGTGGGCAGGCCGCGCGCGTCGAGCTCCAGCCGGCGCATGGCCGGGAGCTCGACCGGCGTCGTGGCGCGGTCGATGGCGACGTAGGGGTGCCAGCCGAAGGCGACGGGCACGCCGTCCCCCTCGACGCGGGTCGTCGTGCGCAGCCCGCCGGCGTCGAGCGCGTGGGTGACCTCGACGCGGTGGGCCGGCGGGAAGGCGGGGTCGTCCCAGTCCAGGACGCCGCGCACGTGGTCGGGTCCCTCCTCAGCGATCCGCCAGGGACCGCGGGTCGCCGGCAGCCCGTGGATCGGCAGGCCGTGCTCGTCGCGCCGCGCGGCGCGTGCGTCGATCCGCGCGCCGCGGTCCTGCGACAGGCGGTTGGCGAACGGGTACAGGAGCGGGACGCCGAACGTGGCGCCCCGATCGCGGTAGGCCGCCAGCCCGCCCCGCACGCCGAGCAGCTCCTCGCCGTCGAGGCGCAACGACGCGACCACCATCCCCGCCTCGGGGGCGACGTCGGCCTCGAGGCGTCCTGCGCGCAAGGTCACCATGCCCGGATCATGCCCTAGTCGCCCGCCGCCGACCGAGTGGACCGTCCGCCGGCCGGTCGACTAAGGTCGCGCGGTGCGCGTTCGGGGAGCAGTCTCGGGCGGCC
Source organism: uncultured Solirubrobacteraceae bacterium (assembly GCA_964422645.1). Lineage (GTDB taxonomy): Bacteria > Actinomycetota > Thermoleophilia > Solirubrobacterales > Solirubrobacteraceae > Capillimicrobium. The sequence goes on from CAYRCB010000019.1 coordinate 5,823, forward strand.
TGGCGGCCGCGCTGGTCGGTGTCGTCGTCCTCGGCCTTCCGGCGCTGGCCTCGGCGGCGGACGTGTATCGCAGCCCCGGCTACCGCGGGACGACGAAGGTCCCGCAGACGACCGCGCCGCCGAACCCGCCGCCGGTCACGATCGGCACGGGCAGGTCGCCCCAGGTCCTCGTCGACGCCGCTGGGACCGCGCACGTGACCTGGAGCGAGGAGCGGGGCGACGACGCCGACGCCGTGCGCTACTGCCGGCTGAAGCGGGGCGCACCGGGCTGCGACGTGACGCGGGAGCTCGTGCCCGTGCAGGTCGGCGAGCTGGCCGCGCCGATCTACAACGACGAGTACGGCGTCCCGCGCGTCCTGGCGATCGGCGACGAGCTCGTCGTCCTCACCGCGCGCTACCCGAACCTGATCGCCGGCCCCGACGGCGAGCTGCACGACCGCAACACCTACCTCTTCGCCTCGGACGACGGGGGCGGCGCCTTCCAGGCCGAGACCCTCGTCGGCACGGGCCCGACCAGCGGACAGCCATCCGTGTTCGGCCCGCCCGACACGCCGCGCATCGGGCTGATCTCCGACACGGTCACCGGAGGCACGTTCTTCCAGGCGATCAGCGGCGCGCGCTACAACGCCCGCACGGCCAACCTCGGCGCGGACGGCATCGACGCGTCGCTGGCGCCCGACGGCGCCGGCCTCGTGGCGGCGTTCGCGCAGCTCGACGGCCGCATCCACGTGCGCGCGTGGAACGGCGCCGGCGATCCGGAGGACCCGGCAGCCTGGTCGGACGTCACGCTGCCCGGCACCGATCCACGGCTCGCCGGGGGCCCCGGCGGGGTCTTCCTGCTCAGCCGCGACGTCGACCACCTGCTCGGCGTGCGGCGCGTCGACGGCGGGGCGATCGGACCGCGCACGGTCCTGCAGGGCACCCGGAACGCCTCGATGCGCGACGTCTTCCAGGACGCGTCCGGCCGGCTCTTCGTGACCTACCGGCAGTCGACCGCCGACGGACCGGTGCTGCGCGTGCGCTCGGCGACCGACGGTCGCACGTTCTCCGCGGCCCAGACCCTCCTGCGGGCGCCGAGCGACACCGGGCTGTGGTCCAGCGACCTGGCCGCGGCCGGCGACGGCGGCGGCTTCGCGATCGTCCACCAGGCGCCCGACGGGCGCGCGAGCCCGATCGTCGCCCAGCCGTTCGGCAACCAGTCGCCGACCGGGCAGCCGGGGCTCGGCGGCCAGCCGGGCGGCGGGCTCGACCCCGACGTGATCTCGACCTGCCAGCGGCTCGCGTTCGGCGACGTGTCGATCCGCACGACCGAGGGCTGCCTGCTGCCGACCGCCAAGAGCAAGGCGATCAAGGTCGCCGAGGGAACGCTGCGGCTCAACGGCCTGGAGCTCGTGCCCGAGGGCGGCGCGAAGATCGTCCTCGACGCCAGGGCCCGCACGCTCGACACGAGCGGGACCATCCGCGTGCAGCTGCGGGCGCCCGGGATCGATCCGGTCGTGCTGTTCCGCGGCGAGCTGCACATCCGCCTCGCCGCCGAGCAGCGTGCGCAGGCGCGGGCGGCGGCGGTCGGCACCTGCGCGGGGCAGCGCCTCGCGGACTTCGCGGCCGACACCGACCTCAAGGGCTTCCCGATCCGCGGCTCGATCGCCGTGTACCTCGCGGGCGAGTCGAGCTGCGTCCCGGTCTCACTGGAGCTGCCCAAGGCGTTCGGCGGCGTCCGCGGCGACGCGCTCCTGCGCGCCGACAACGCCCGCGGGCTGCACGTCGACTCGCTCCATGTCGGCGTCGACCAGGCGCTCATCGGGCCCGTCCTGCTCCAGGGCCTGGCGATCGACTACCAGGCGGCCGGCGACGAGTGGCGCGGGAAGGCGACGGTCGGCCTGCCGCCGCAGCCCGGCGGCGCGAAGCTCGGCGCCGCGGTGCGGTTCGCGGGCGGCGCCTTCCGCGAGGGCCGCCTCGAGCTGAAGCTCTTCTACCCCGGGATCGCGCTGGACCCGTTCGCCGTCTCCTACCTCAACCGCGTGAGCGGCGGGTTCGGGATCGACCCCCTCTTCGTCGAGGTCGGCGCCGGGATCGGGGTGCTGCCGGTCCCGCCCTCGGCGTACACGTTCCAGGTCGACGGCAACCTGCGCGTCACGTTCGCCGACCCGGTGACCTTCGACTTCACGGGCACCGGCCGGTTCTTCGACTTCCCGGTCGCCGACCAGCGCCTGCTCGTCACGACCGACGGCCTGGCCAAGGCCAACGGCCGGGTCGGGATCGAGCTCGGCCCGGTCTCGGTCGAGGGCGGCCTGGACGCGTTCGTCGACCTGCCCAGCAAGCGCTTCGGCGGCAAGGTCGCCGGCGAGGTGTGCATCGCGGCGTGCGTCGACGCGGCGGCCGTCGTGTCGACCCGCGGGATCGGGGCCTGCACGCCGATCGGCGGGTTCGGCCACCGCTGGAAGGACCCGATCCTCGACGTCGAGGTGATGGTCTTCTCGTGCGACCTCTCCGACTACACCGAGGACGTTCCGGCCGGTCGGGCGGTGGCCGCCCAGGCGGGACGGCGGACCTTCCGCGTGGCCGCCGGGCAGTCGGTCGTGAACGTGCGCGTGACCGGTGCGGGCGCCGCGCCCGACGTCGTGCTCGTCGCGCCGTCCGGGGAGCGGATCGTGCCGGCCGCCGACCCCAGCGCGCCCGGCACGCGGGCCGCGGCGGTGCGGGTGGGCACGCGGACGATCGTCGGCGTGCGCGACGCGACGCCCGGGACGTGGGCGGTCGAGGCCGTGGACGGATCGGCGGCGATCGCTTCGGTGGCGGTCGCCCACGCGGTCGCCGCGCCGAAGGTGACCGCGCACCTCGGCGGTCGCGGGCGCAAGCGCACCCTGCGCTACACGGTGACGGCTGGCCGCGGGATGCAGACGACGTTCGTCGAGCGCAGCCGCCTCGGCGCGCGCGCGATCGGCGTGGCGCGGGGCCGTCGCGGCACGCTGCGCTTCGCCCCCGGGCCGGGCCCGCGGGGACCGCGGACGATCGCGGCGGTCGTGGAGCGCGCGGGCGTGCCGCGGCTCGACCAGACCGTGGCGACCTACGTGGCGCCCGGCCCGGCGCGTCCCGCGCGCGTACGCGGGCTGCGCCTCGCGCGCCATGGCCGCACGCTCACGGCGCGCTGGCGGGCGGTCCGCGGTGCCCGCGGCTACGCCGTGCGCGTGACGCTGCCCGGCGGGCGGAGCCTGCTGCGGGTCGTGCCGCCCGGCCAGCGCAGGCTCGCGGTCGGCGGCGTGAGCCGGCGCGGGCGGGCGACCGTGACGGTCGCGGCGCGCGACGCCGCGGGCCGGACGGGCCCGGCCGCCCGGGGCCGGCGCTGAGGCGCGCGGGTCAGGCCCGCGCGCCGTAGTGGCGGCTCAGCGCCTCGCGGTAGTCGAGGTCGTCGAGACGGTCCTCGTCGAGCGCCGGCGCGCTCTTGATCTCGTCCTTCGTGCGGTCGACCTTCACCTGCGCGTCGTCGACGTCGATCGCCGTGACCACGCCGGCCGGAAGCAGGACCTTCTTGCCCAGGATCCACGGGCCCGTGTCGACCACGAGCGCGTCGCCGAGGACGCGGTCGATCTTCCCGATGCTGCCGTCCACCGCCTCGACCTTCATGCCCTCCAGGTTGGCGCGATCCTGCCCAACGTCGGACTTGAACGTCCACAGATCCATCGCCATCTCACTCCTCCGATCCGGTCGTTCCCCATGGATCGGCTACCCCGCGGGGCTCGGACCACCCCCGTCCCGGTCCGTCCTGTGACCGCCGCGCGAACGACGACGGGGCGCCCGCTGGGCGCCCCGTCGGCACGGCTTGACCGGCGTTCGCCGCGAGCTACTTGAGCTCGACGGTGGCGCCGGCCTCCTCGAGCTCGGCCTTGAGCTTCTCGGCCTCGTCGCGCTCGATGCCCTCCTTGACCGGCTTGGGGGCCTCGTCGACGAGCGCCTTGGCCTCCTTCAGGCCCAGGCCCGTCGCCGCGCGGACGACCTTGATGACCTGGATCTTCTTGTCGCCGGCGCCGGTGAGCATGACGTCGACGGTCGACGAGACCTCCTCGGTCGCGCCGCCGTCGCCGCCCGCGGCGGCCGCGGCGGGCGCCGCGGCGGCGACCGCGGTCGCCGAGACGCCGAACTCCTCCTCGAGCGCCTTGATGCGCTCGGCGAGCTCGAGCACGGAGATGCTCTTGAGCTCCTCGATCCACTCCTGGGTGCTGGTGGCCATGTCTGGTTACTCCTCGTCGTTCGAAGTCGTTGCTGATGCGTCGTCGGGGCCCTCGGCGGGCTCCTGGGCGGCCTCCGCGTGCACGGGCGGCTCGGCGTCCTGGTCGCCCTCCGCCGCGGCCGGCGCGGCGGCCTCCTCCTCGGTGGCGGGCGCGGCCTCGGCCGCCGGCGCGCCCTGCCCGATCAGGCCCTGCTCCTGGATCGCCCCGAGCTGGATCGCCAGCCCGGAGATGAGCGCCTGCAGCGTCCGGGCCAGGCCCGAGATCGGCGACGCCACGATCCCCACGAGCTGCCCGTAGAGGACGTCGCGCGAGGGAAGGCGGGAGATCGCCCGGATCTGCTCGGGATCGAGCGCGTTGCCTTCCATCAACCCGCCCTTGAACGGCAGCAGGTCGGTGGCACGGGCGTAGTCCGCGATCGCCTTCGCGGCCGCGGCGGCATCGCCGCGGACGAAGGCGAGCGCGGTCGGGCCCTCGAGGAGGGCCTTCAGCGCCTCGGCGCCGGCCTGGTCGGCCGCGCGCTCGGTCAGGGTGTTCTTGACGATCCGGAAGCGGGTGTCGGACTCGCGCAGCTTCGCGCGCAGCTCCGCCGCCTGCGGGACGGAGATGCCCCGGTAGTCGACCGCGAAGACGGCCTGGGACTCCTGGATCTCTGTGGCGATCTCAGCGATCGCCGCAGCTTTCTGGTCTCGGTTCATCAGCCTCCTAGCCCGGTCTTACGGTTGCCGGGGGTCTCGGGAGAAGGGCTGTCGCTCAGGCCGCGGCCGGCGCAGCCTCCTCGACGATGTCGCGGGTGCGGGTGGGGTCGACCTTCACGCCCGGGCCCATGGTCGAAGCCAGGGTGATCGAGCGGATGTAGCGACCCTTGGCCGCCGACGGCTTCGCGCGGACGATCTCGTCGATCACCGCGGCGTAGTTCTCCAGCAGCGCCTTCTCCTCGAAGGACGTCTTGCCGATCGTCAGGTGGACGATCGCGGTGCGGTCGGTGCGGTACTCGACCTTGCCGGCCTTGGAGTCCTCGACGGCCTTGCGCACGTCCATCGTGACCGTGCCGACCTTCGGGTTGGGCATCTTGCCCGACGGGCCGAGGATGCGGCCGAGGCGGCCGACGATCGGCATGAGGTCGGGGGTGGCGATCGCCACGTCGAAGTCGGTGAAGCCGTCCTCGATGCGCTTGGCGAGGTCCTCGGCCCCGACGACGTCCGCGCCGGCCTCCTCGGCCTCCTGGGCCTTGGGGCCCTGCGCGAAGACCGCGACGGTGACGTCCTTGCCCAGGCCGTTGGGCAGGCCGATCGTGCCGCGCAGCTGCTCGTCGGCGTGGCGGACGTTGAGGCCGGTGCGGATGTGGACCTCGATCGACTCGTCGAACTTGGCGCGCTTGAGCTCCTTGACGAGCTTGATCGCCTCGACCGGCGAGTACTCGCGCTCGCGGTCGACCTGCGCGCGAGCCTCGACGAACGACTTGCCATGCCGGCTCACGATGCGACCTCCACGCCCATCGAGCGGGCGGTGCCCGCGATGATCTTCGCGGCCTGATCGACGTCGTGCGCGTTCAGGTCCTGCAGCTTCTTCTCGGCGATCTCGCGCAGCTGGGCCTGCGAGATCGTGCCGACCTTCGTCTTGTGCGGCTCCGAGGAGCCCTTCTCCAGCCCCAGCGCCTGGCGGATGAGCACCGCAGCCGGCGGGGTCTTGGTGACGAAGGTGAACGAGCGGTCCTCGAAGACCGTGATCTCGACCGGGATCGTCGTCCCCATGTCGTTCGCCGTCTGGGCGTTGAACGCCTTGACGAACTCCATGATGTTGATGCCGTGCTGGCCGAGGGCGGGACCGACGGGCGGCGCGGGGCTGGCCTGGCCGCCCGGCGCCTGGAGCTTGATGGTGGTGAGGACCTTCTTCGCCATGGTTTCCTAGATCTTCTTGACTTGATCGAAGCCGACCTCGACCGGGGTCTCGCGTCCAAAGATAGAGACGAGGACCTTGAGCCGGCTGGCGTCCTCGTTGATCTCGGAGATCTCGCCGGAGAAGTCCGAGAGCGGCCCGTGGATGACCTTGACCGACTCGCCGATCGTGAACTGCGCGCGCGTGCGAGGCGCGGCGGCGACTTCCTTCTTCAGCAGCCGGTCGACCTCGGCCTGCGTCAGCGGCACCGGCTCGTTGGAGGCGCCGACGAAGCCGGTCACGCCCGGGGTCCCCTTCACGAGGCTCCACGAGTCCTCGTTGAGGTCCATGTTCACGAGCACGTAGCCGGGCATCGTGCGCTTCTCGGTCGTGACCTTCTGGTTGTCCTTCATCTCCGAGACGGTCTCGGTCGGGACGACCACCTGGCGCACGGACCGCTGCTGGCCCAGCGAGACCACGCGGTGCTCGAGGTTCTGCTTGACCTTCTTCTCGTGACCCGAATAGGTGTTGACGACGTACCAGCGGAACATGCGATGTCTCTCGTGATCAGATGATGAAGTCGACGACCTTCTGGGCCGCCCAGTCGGCGACGCCGAGGTACGCGCCGGCGATGGCGACGAAGCCGAGCACGACGGCGGTCGCCTGGGCGACCTGACGGCGGTCGGGCCACTGGACGCGCTGCAGCTCGGCCCAGCTCGCGCGCAGGAAGTTCAGGACGCGGTTGCCCTTGGGCCGCGGGCCGCCGCGCTCATCCGCCGGGATCCCACGGGTGCCGGCCGCGGCGGCCTGGGCCGCCAGCTCGCGGTCGTCGACCGAGGACACCTCGCCCTCGGCGCCGGACACGATCGCCGCCTCGGCCTCCTCGACCTCGCCCGAGGCGTGCTCGAGCTCACCGGGCAGGTCCGCCCGGTCGAGAGGGTCGTCGTCCTTGCGGCGGTCGCTGGCCATCGCAGTGCGTCTAACGCGTCTCGCGGTGCGACGTGTGCTTCCGGCACCACTTGCAGAACTTCCGCAGCGTGATGCGATCGGGGTTGTTGCGCTTGCTCTTGTTCGTCTGGTAGTTGCGCCGCTTGCACTCCTCGCAGGCGAGGGTCACAGCGATGCGCACGTCTCCGCGGGCCATGAACGGTCTTCCGTGGGTCGGGACACAAAGGAACGACCCGCCGGCGGCAGGTCGGGCATCGCATGGTACTAGCTATGATCGCCGGCGGCGGATGATCCTCCGCTCCGGACGAGACGCGCGCCGTACCCGGTAGGCCAAGACGACGCGCAGCCCCTGTCGTTGGAGCTCGCAAGGAGTTGCGTCATGGCCTGGATCATGCTCGTCGTCGCCGGTCTGCTCGAGGTGGGCTGGGCGATCTCGCTGAAGTACGCCGACGGGTTCACCAAGCTCGTCCCGTCGGTCTCGTTCCTCGTCCTGCTCGCCGGGTCGATGGCGCTGCTGGGCGCCGCCGCGAGCAAGCTGCCAATCGGCACGGCCTACGGCGTCTGGGTCGGCGTCGGCGCCGCCGGCACGGCGATCCTCGGGATGGTCCTGCTCGGCGACGCGATCACGCCCGCGCGGCTGGCCTTCCTGGGCCTGCTGATCGTGTCGGTCGTCGGGCTGAAGCTCGCGTCGTAGCGGCCCGGCGCGCCGGGCCGCTAACGTCTGCGTCTCAGTTGCGGCTCGGCACGGTGCCGGCCGCGAGGCATCGCTTGCTTGGTCCGCCCTCGTGCGGTTCGGGTCAGGAACCGCCTCCCGAATCGCCCGCGGCCCGGTAGCGCCGCCCATATCAGGAGCTTCAGTTGTCTCAGCAGACCTTCGCCGAGCTCGGCGTGTCGCGACCCGTCGTGGCCGCGCTGACCGCGCGCGGCATCGCGTCGCCGTTCCCCATCCAGCAGCTCGTCATCGCCGACGTGCTCGCGGGCCACGACGTGCTCGCCAAGTCCCCCACCGGCTCGGGCAAGACGCTCGCCTTCGGCCTGCCGCTCGTCGACCGCATCGAGGCGACCGACGCGCGCCCGGCGGCGCTCGTCCTCGCCCCCACGCGCGAGCTCGCGACGCAGATCGTCGACGAGCTGCATGCCGTGGCGCACGCCCGCGCGCTGAAGGTCACCGCGGTCTACGGCGGCGTCGGCCTGGAGAAGCAGGGTCGCGAGGCGGCCAAGTCGCACATCGTCGTCGCCACGCCCGGTCGCCTCGAGGACCAGCTCGCACGCGGGGCGTTCACCCTCGGCAACGTCCGGACGCTCGTGCTCGACGAGGCCGACCGCATGCTCGACATGGGCTTCCGCCCGGTCGTCGACCGCCTCGTCGCCCAGTGCCCGGCGGAGCGCCAGACCGTCTTCTTCTCCGCCACGCTCGACGGCGAGGCCGGGCGCATCGCCGAGGCCTACACGCGCGATCCGCGCCGCCACGAGCATGCGCCGCCGCAGCGCCGCGCGGTCGACATCGAGCATCGCTTCGTGCGGGCCGAGCGCGAGGAGCGGCTCGACGCGCTCGTGCGCGAGCTGCGCGCCGACCGCGACCTCGCGCTCGTCTTCGTCCGCACCAAGCGCGGCGCGGACCGCCTCGTGAAGCGGCTGAGCCGCGAGGGGGTCGAGGCGGTCGCGATGCACGGCGACAAGTCGCAGCGCCAGCGCGAGAAGGCGCTCGCGCGCTTCGAGGCCGGGCACGTCGACACGCTCGTGGCCACCGACGTCGCCGCGCGCGGCATCGACATCGACGGGATCTCGCACGTGATCCAGTTCGACCCGCCCGACGACCGCGAAGGCTACGTCCACCGCGTGGGACGGACCGGACGGGCCGGGCGCACCGGCGTCGGCATCACGTTCGTCGGCGTCGAGCAGGCCAAGGACATGGCCAAGATCGCCGGCGAGCTGAAGCTGACGCGCGAGTTCGAGCGCTCGGGCTTGCGTTCCAACGCGACGTCGTCGGCCCCGCGCCACGCGGCCGAGAGCACGCGCTCCAGCGACGGCGGCGGCAAGCCGCGGCGGTCGCGGTCGCGCGGCCGGCGGCGTCGCAGCAGCGCAACGTGACGCGTCTCACACACCATCCGCCGAGACAGCACGTATCATGCTCCGCAGTCGCCACCCATAACCCCTGTGGCGGCTGATGGTGAATGACCGGTCTGCGTCCTCCCCTCTCTCCTCCGGGCGCAGGCCACCTGAATCAGACACCTGACGAGGGCCCCGGTTCGCCGGGGCCCTCGTGGCTTCCGGAGGCGATGTGGCGCCCGGATGCGAGACTTCGGCTCGCAGTACCGAGCTTCGAACCAAAAGAGAGAGATCCATGCCCGACGTCGTCATCGCCTCGGCCGCCCGCACCGCGATCGGCTCCTATGGCCGCTCGCTGAAGGACGTCGCGCCGAGCGACCTCGGCGCCACCGCCGCACGCGACGCGCTGCGCCGCGCGCAGATCGCACCCGAGGACGTCGACCACGTGGTCTTCGGGAACGTCGTGCACACCGAGCCGCAGGACATGTACATGGCGCGCGTCGTCGGGATGAAGGCCGGGATCCCGAAGGAGACCCCGGCGTTCACCGTCAACCGGCTGTGCGGCACCGGCGTCCAGGCGCTCGTCTCGGCGACGCAGGCGATCCAGTCCGGCGACGTCTCGGTCGCGCTGGCGGGCGGCGCGGAGTCGATGAGCCGCGCGCCGTACTGGATGCGCGCGGGCCGCTGGGGCGCGCGGATGGGCGAGACCCCGATGACCGACCCGGTCATGGGCGCGCTGACCGACCCGTTCAACGACATCCTCATGGGCGTCACGGCGGAGAACCTCGCCGAGCGGATGGGGATCTCGCGCGAGGAGCAGGACGCGTTCGCGGTCGAGTCGCACCGGCGCGCGAGCGCGGCGCAGGAGGCCGGGCGCTTCGACGACGAGATCGTGCCGGTCGACGTCCGCGTGAAGCGCGAGACGATCGCCTTCACGCGCGATGAGCACATCCGCCACGACGCCGACCCGGACGCGATGGCCAAGCTGGCGCCGGTCTTCAAGCGCGACGGCGGCACGGTCACCGCCGGCAACGCGTCGGGGATGAACGACGCGGGCGCCGCCGTGGTGCTCATGGACGCCGACCGCGCGACGGCGCTGGGGGCGCCCGTGCGAGCGCGGGTCGCCGGCTACGCGTCGTGCGGCGTCGACCCGGCGATCATGGGCATCGGCCCGGTGCCGGCGGTGCGCAAGGCGCTGGACCGCGCCGGCGTCGCGCTCGACGACGTCGGCGTCATCGAGCTCAACGAGGCGTTCGCCGCGCAGGCGCTGGCGGTCATCCGCGACCTCGACCTCGATCCCGCGCGCGTGAACCCCAACGGCGGCGCGATCGCGCTCGGCCACCCGATCGGCGCGACCGGCGCGGCGATCACCGTCAAGTGCCTCAACGAGATGGATCGCGCCGGCCACCGCTACGGCCTGGTGACGCTGTGCATCGGCGGCGGTCAGGGCATCGCGCTGCTGCTGGAGCGCGCCTGACCGCCGGGCCGGTCGTCGGCCCGCTCGGGTCTACGCGGCGAGCCGCAGCTTCCGTGCGCGCTGCAGCCAGGTGGCCACCGCGTGGTAGGTCAGGCGCGGCCGCATCTTGGCGTTGGTCATCGCGGAGTCCCACGTCGTGAACCGCAGGGGCGCCATCCAGTGGTACAGGTAGATGCGCGTGATCCGCTTGCTCAGACGTGACAGGTTGAGCACGTAGCGGGTCGACTCGGCGGCGTGGCGGATGCCGTAGGTCTTCGTGACCATCCCGCGCTTGCCCGAGACGCGCATCTTCACGACGCCGCCGGTCTCGGTGAACCACAGCTGACCCTTCGTCAGGCGCAGCATGAGCTTCGTCGACTTCGCGGTCCTCGCGTTGGCGTCGTGGTAGTTGTGCAGGCCCCAGATCGTGGGCCGCGAGCGCAGGTGGCGCCGGTAGCGCGTGAGCCACGACGCGAGGTTGCGCTGGTCGAGCACGTCGCCCGCGACGACGCTGCAACGGGGGCACATCGACTTGACGATGTCGTAGTACGCGGCAGCGCGCGCGGGGTTCTTGCCGGTCAGCGAGCCGGCGTTGTTGGCTTCGTTCCACGGCACCCAGATGCGGACGTGCGGGTAGCGGGCGTGCAGCGCGCGAACGGCGCGCCGGTACGCGACGGGGCTCGGCAGGACCTTCGCCAGGCGCGCGCTCCTGAGCGAGTGCTGGAAGCCGAGCATCACGCGGGCGCCCGCGGCATCCGCCGCCGCCATCCAGGCGTCCAGCTTGTCGAGCTGCGCGGGGTCGTTCACGACGTCCCACGGCGCGATGTAGCGGACGTCCGGTGCCCCGAGGGCCAGCCAGTGCGGACTGCGGAAGATCTCCGGGGTCTGCTGGCCGATCCCCACCGTCACCCGTGCCGCAGCCGGCGATGGCACGGCGGCCGCGACCAAGACGGCCAGCACGGCAAGGACGGCGAGCGAGGCGACGAGGAACGAACGATGGCGAAGCGGGGGAATCGGTGTCATCGATGGCTCCAACCGCCGTCCCCGCCGATCGTTGCGGCGGCGCCTGCCGCGTCGCTACTTCGGCGCCATCCGCAGCGCGCCGTCGAGCCGGATGACCTCGCCGTTGAGCATCTGGTTGGCGACGATCGACTCCACCAGCGCCGCGTATTCGGCCGGATCGCCCAGGCGGGGCGGATAGGGGACGGTGCCGCCGAGCGAGGCGCGTGCGGCCTCGGGCAGGCCGGCCAGCAACGGCGTGTCGAAGAGGCCGGGGGCGATCGTGACGACGCGGATCGCCCGGGCCGCCAGCTCGCGCGCGACCGGCAGCGTGAGCCCCACCACGCCACTCTTCGACGCCGCGTAGGCGATCTGGCCGATCTGCCCCTCGTAGGCGGCGATCGACGCCGTGTTGACGCAAACGCCGCGCTCGCCGCGCTCGTCGGGCTCGTTGGCCGACATCGCCGCCGCCGCCAGGCGCAGCGCGTTGATCGTGCCGAGCAGGTTGACCTGGATCACCTTGGCGAAGTGGTCCAGCGGCGTCGGCCCGTCGCGGCCCAGCAGCTTGCCGGGCGTGGCCAGCCCGGCGCACACGACGCTGACGCGCAGCCCGGCCGGCGCCGCGCCGGCGGCCGCGGCGACGGCGGCCTCGACCTGGTCGGGGTCGGTCACGTCGGTCGCGACGGCCCGGCCCCCGAGCTCGGCGGCCAGCGCGGCGGCGCGCTCGGCGGCCAGGTCGGCGACGACGACGTGCGCCCCTGCCGCGGCGAGGCGGCGGGCGGTCGCCTCGCCCAGGCCCGACGCCCCGCCGAAGACGATCGCGGCGGCGTTCGACATCTCCATCGACGTGCTCCTTCGTGTCGGCCGCGGCGCCGCGGCGGTCAGCTGCCCTTGGCGAGATGGCGCGCGATGACCATCCGCTGGATCTGGTTGGTGCCCTCGAAGATCTGCATGACCTTCGCCTCGCGCATGTGGCGCTCGACGGGGAACTCCTTCGTGTACCCGTACCCGCCCAGCACCTGGACGGCGTCGGTGGTGACCCGCATCGCCGCGTCGGTCGCCACGAGCTTGGCGATCGACGCCTGGCGCGAGAACGGCAGCCCGCGGTCGCGCCGGCGGGCGGCCTCGAGCGTCGTGGCGCGCGCCGACTCGACCGCGGCGGCCATGTCGGCCAGGAGGAACGCGAGCCCCTGGTGCTCGATGATCGGCTTGCCGAACGTCTCGCGCTCGCGCGCGTAGGCGACGGCGTGGTCGAGCGACGCCTGCGCGAGCCCGACGGCGACCGCGGCGATCCCGAGTCGGCCGCTGTCGAGCGCCCGCAGCGCGATCGGCAGTCCCTCGCCCTCGGCGCCGATCCGCCGCTCGGCCTCGACGGCGACGTCGTCGAAGTCCAGCGTGGCGGTCGTCGAGCCGGTCAGGCCCATCTTCGCCTCGGGCTTGCCGACCGAGAGGCCGGGCGCGTCGCCGGGGACGAGGAAGCAGGAGATGCCGTGCGGTCCCTCGTCGGAGGTGCGGGCGAACACGATGTAGTAGTCGGCCTCCCCGCCATGCGTGACCCAGGTCTTGGCGCCGCTGATGCGGTAGCCGCCGTCGTCGGTGCGGCGGGCGCGGGCGCGCAGCGCGGCGGCGTCGGAGCCCGCCTGGGACTCCGAGAGGCAGTAGCCGCCGAGCAGCCCGCCCGCGAGCATCTCGGGCAGCCAGCGCTCGCGCTGCTCGGCGGTCCCCGCGCTCACGAGCGGGAAGCAGGTCATGACGTGGACGCTCACGCCGACGCCGACGCTCGCCCACACGCCGGCGATCTCCTCCAGCGCCTGGAGGTAGACCTCGTAGCTCTGGCCGCCGCCGCCGAGCGCCTCGTCGTAGGGCATGCCGAGCACGCCCAGCGCGCCCAGGCGGCGGAAGAGGTCGCGGGGGAACGCGGCGTCGGCCTCGGCCTGGGCGACGCGCGGCGCCGCCTCGGCGGCCATCACGTCGCGGACCATCTCGACGATCGCCTCGGCCTCGGGGGAGGGCAGCATGCGCGCAGCGGGCATAGCGCGCACAGTACCAGGCTGCGTACCACAGTACTATCGAACGCACCACCGCCGGGCTACACTCACGCGGTGGCCACGGCCCCGACGCTCCGTCACGACGAGCTCCTCGACGAGCTCGTCGCGCTCTTCCTCGCCGAGGGCTTCCGCGCGTTCACGCTCGGCGAGCTCGCCGCCCGGCTGCACTGCTCCAAGACGACGCTCTACGCGCTGGGCCACAGCAAGGAGCAGGTCACCGTCAACGCGATCGTGCGGTTCTTCCGCCGCGCAGCCGTCGCCGTCGAGGAGCGCACGAACGCCGAGACCGATCCGTCGCAGCGGATCGTCGCCTACCTCCAGGGCGTCGCGGCCGAGCTGCGACCGGCGTCGGCGGCGTTCCTGGCCGACCTCGCCGCCCACCCCGCCGCCCGCGCCGTCTACGAGCGCAACACGCGCCTGGCCGCCGAGCGGGTCCGGACGCTGATCGCCGACGGCGTGCAGCGCGGCGCCTTCCGGGCGGTCCACGCCGCGTTCGTCGCCGACACGGTCGCCGCCACGATGACGCGGATCCAGTCCGGCGCCGTCGGCGAGGCCACCGGGCTCAGCGACGCCGAGGCCTACGACGAGCTCGCGACGCTCGTCCTCCAGGGCATCCGCAGCTGACCGACCTCAGTCGTCGACGGCGACGACCACGGCCGCGCCGGTGTCCCCCGCCGCGCAGCCGGTGAAGAGCCCCACCCCGCCGCCGCGCAGCCGCAGGAGCTCGATGAGCTCGGCGATCGCGCGCATGCCCGTCGGCCCCTGGGGGTGGCCGTAGACGAGGCTGCAGCCGTACGCGTTCATGGCCGCCAGCGGGTAGCCGGTCTGCGCCGCGAACCACAAGTCGTTCACCGCGAACGGCGTGTGGGTCTTGACGGCGGCGACCGCGTCGAGCTCGAGGCCGGCGGCGCGCAGCGCGGCGCGGGCGGCGGGCACCGGCGCCTGCGGCATCATGCCGCTCTGCGCCCGGGCCACGCCGAAGCCGAGGATCCGCGCGACGCCCTCGCCCCGCGACAGCTCGCGCGCACGCTCCTCGCCGCACACGATCGTGCCCGCGGTCCCGTCGGCCGGATGGGTCTGGCTGCCGAACGTGTGCGCGCCGTCCGGGGCCACCGGCGTCAGCCCGGCGAGCGCCTCGGCCGTCGTCGCGTGGACGCCCTCGTCGCGATGGATCACGACCGGACCGCGCCGCCCCGGCAGCTCGACGTCGACCAGGTAGCGCCGCTGGAACGCGCGGTCGTCGGCCAGCGCGTCCTCGTACTGGGCGTAGCGCAGGAGCGTGACCTCATCGAGCTGCGCGCGCTCGAACCCGCCCGCCGCCACCACGTTCTCCGCGGTGCGCAGCGCGGAGACGCCGGCCATCGGGTCGCGGTCCATCGCGTCCAGGAGCCAGCGCTCCGTCCGCGGCGCGCCGCCCGGCCCGCCTGGGTCCGGGTGGACGAGCAGCGGCGCGTTGCTGGTCCGGTCGGTGGTCACCACCAGGGCGACCGACGCCGACCCCGCGGTCACGGCGTCGGCGGCCACCCGCAGCGCGGCGACACTCGTCGCGCACGCCTGCGAGACCGACACGCCGGGCGTCTGCGGCGCGCCCATGAGCGTGGCCACGGACGGGCCGCCGTAGAACATGCCCTGCTGCGGGATCGTCCAGCCGAGCACGAAGAGGTCGGCGACCGCCGGGCCGATGCCGACCCGCTCCAGGGCGCGGCGCGCGACCGCGCCGGCCAGCTCGATCGACGAGGTCGCCGCCAGCGCGCCCTGCCACTTCACGAACGGCGACGACCATGTGACCGACAGCGGGATGCAGGGGACGCTCATCGTGGCTCCTCTCCGGCGACGTACGCCAGCGACGTCTTGTACGGGCCCGGCGGCAGCGAGCCGGGCGGACGCACCTCGACCGCGACGCGGACCTGCAGGTGCTGGCGCACGGCCGCCTCGACCGTCCGCTCCACCCGCGCGTACTGGTCGCTGGCGAGCCCGGCGCCGGCTTCGAGCTCGACCGGGATCGGGTCGAGGAACTGGACCTGGTCGGCCGTGGCCTTGCGGACGCGCAGGTGGTGGGTGATCGCGTCGCCGGCCGCGCCGAGGGCGACGTCGCGGATGGACGTCGGGAAGACGTTCATCCCCTTGTAGATCAGCATGTCGTCGGTCCGCCCCACGATCCGCACGCGCGGCGTGCGACGGCCGCAGGCGCAGGTCGTCCCTGCGACCGTGGCGCGGTCGCCCGAGCGGTAGCGCACGACCGGGGTCGCCTCGCGGTCCAGCGTCGTGTAGACGAGCTCGCCCCCGGCGCCCTCCTCCCAGGCCACCGCCTCGCCGCCGTCGGGATCGACGAGCTCGACGAGCACGTGGCGCGCCGCGACGAAGTGCATCCCGTCCTCGGCCTCGCATTCGGCCCACATGCCGGCCATGACGTCGCCCAGCCCCATGCACTCGCGCAGCACGTCGACCTGCCACGCCGCCCGGATGCGCTCGCGGATCTCGGGCTGGGCGAGGCCGGGCTCGCCGCCGACGAACAGCTTGCGGATGCCCAGCTGCGCCGGGCCGACGCCGACCAGCTCCTCGCAGCGCTCGGTCAGGTACAGCGCGAACGAGACGGTGGCCAGCATCGCCGTCGCCCCGACCTGCAGGATCGACTGGAGGATCCGCTCGGGCGGGAAGCCGCCCAGCCAGGCGAGCGTGGCGCCGACGCGGCGCATGCCGTCGGCGTAGGCGAGGCCGCCGGCGACCATCGGCAGCGCGACCACGTGGGCGATCGTGTCCTCGGCTCGCAGGCCCAGCGTGAAGAACATCCCACCGATGCCGTCGGCCCACGCGTCGCGGTCGGCGGCGGTGAGGCCGTAGAACATCGGCCGGCCGGTCGTCCCCGACGAGGACAGCAGCTGGACGAGGTCGCCGCGGGCCACGGCCTGGTTGGCGCCCAGCGGACGGTCGGGGTTCGCGTCGGCCTGCGCGGCGCGCAGCTGCGCCTTCGTCGTGAACGGCAGCCGGCGCAGCGCCTGCGGCGTCGCGATCGCCGCCGCGTCGATGTCCCCGAGGTGCCGTGCGTAGAACGCCGAACGGCGGCGCGCGTGCGCGATCGTCCGGGGCAGGCGCTCGGCCTGCCCGGCGAGCACCTCGTCCCACCGGCGGCCTTCCAGCTCCGGCGCCCAGGACTGCGGCGTGGTCGCGGCCATCGTCAGCCGCCCATCGCGCCGACCGCGGCGCGCACGTCCCGGACGGGCACCCGGCCGGCGAGGTCGTCCTCGTGGATGAGCAGCGCGCAGCGCTCGTCGTCGCGCAGGGCGTGGCGCGGCGCAGCGTCGGCCGTCGCGGGCACCACGAGCCCGAACGGCCGCGCCTCGCCGGCGAGCGCCGCGGCCACCGCCGGCGCCGCGACGGGGTCGAAGCACGGCAGGAACGGCCCCGGCCGCGTCAGCACCGGCGCCCACGCGTCGGCCGGGCCGCGCACGTGCAGCACGCCGGCGGTGCGGAAGAAGCGAAGCGACCCCCACAGCGCGCCGGTCGCCTGCAGGTAGCGCTCGGGATCGAGCGCGACGGCGGGGTCCTCGCGGACGACTACCACCGCGGCGCCGGCCTGGGCGACGGTCCGCACCGCCGCCAGCGCCTGCTGGACGGCGGCGACCAGGTCGAGCCCGGCGCCCGCATCGGCGAGCGTCGCGGGCCCCGTGACGGTCACCCCGAGGGCGATCGTCGCCGGAACCACCGCCTTCGCGCGGCCGATCAGATCCACGACCACCGGCGCGCCGCCGCGCGCCGGGTCGAAGCGCGCGTCGCCTCCACCGGCGCGCGGCGCCGGCGGGTAGCCGCGGCTCCAGTCGGTCGCCAGCCCGGCCGCCTCGACGTCCCAGCCGCTGCCGGAGTCGAGGACGAGCACGTCGATCGGCAGCGAGCGCGCCAGGTCGGCCAGGATCCGCGCGCGCTTGCCGGCGTCGGTGAGGAACGCGCGCTGGTCGAGCTCCTCGACCTCCGCCGCCAGCGCCGCGATCAGCGGCGCCAGCAGCGGCCGGCCGGCGGGGCGGCCCTCGATCGCCTCGAGCAGGGTGGTTGCGGAGGAGGTCATGGGCTACATCCGCATGACCGGCGCGGCGACCTCGCCCTCCGGCCACGATCCGAACCAGGTCAGCAGCTCCGGCGGCGGCGACAGGCGCGACCACTCGGCCTCGAACGCCGCCCACGACCGGTCGCGCGCCCGGCGCGCCTCCCGCTCCAGGCGCCGCAGCTCCTGCGTCTGCGCAACGAGCACGTCCTGTTCCTCGGCGTCGTAGGCCACGCGGTAGACCTCGCGGACCGTCCACGCGGAGATCAGCCCTTCGCGGAGGTCGCGCACGACCTCCTCGGGGTCGGCCTCCAGCGGGTCGCCGTAGCCAGCGCCGCCCGCCGAGAACGCGAACGTCATCACGTCGCCCTCGTCGTAGGGCCGGATCGAGCGACCCATGAACTCGACCTCGAACGCGCCGTCGAGCGCGCCCTCCTGCAGGAGCGCGCCGAGGTCGAGGTCGAGGTCGTCGCCTGCGCGCAGCCGCTCGACCAGCCGCGGCGCGCGGATGCCGATCCCCGGCACCGTGCACGGCCCGTAGCCGCCGAACAGCGGCTGCGGCGTCTGGAGCTTGGAGTTGTCGGCGATCGCCATCAGCAGGACCTGCGGCGCCTGATGGGCGAGCCACAGCTGCACCGTGCCGACGCCGCCGCGATGCTTGCCGGCGCCGCAGCTGTCCTTCCAGTGCTGGGAGAACGGCACGAGCAGCGGGAACTCGTTCTCCATCAGCTCCACGTCGGGCGCCCGGCCGAACGGGCACCATGGGAAGCCGAACGCGTTGATCCCCGCGCTGTGCGGGCGGCCGCCCATGCCCTCGGTGTTGATCGAGTAGGCGATCATGTCTGCGAACGGCAGCCCCCACTGGGATTGGCCGGCGAGGACGAGGGCGTTGCCGGCGTTGCTCGCCGACGCGGCCACGCGGTCGTGCTCCTGGCCGGCGAACATCATCTTGGCGAACGCGTTCGCGCACGCGCTCATCACGCCGGTGCAGACCATGACCGCGCAGCTCGTCGCCGCGCGATCGTCCGGGTTGAGGATCGTGCCCTTCGGGATCACGAACGACATCGGCGCGAACGTGGCGCTCGAGATCGGCAGGTCGAAGAAGACGTACGAGTAGACGTAGTTGGCGATGTGGCCCACCACGGCCTGCACGTGCGCCTGGTAGGGCGACAGGTTCTCCGGCGAGGTGCCGGTGAAGTCGAACACCAGCTCGTCGTCGCGCTTGTGCAGCGCGAGGCTCGCGTTGCGCACGAGGCCGTGCTCGGTGCCCAGCGCGTCGGCGAACGTCACGCAGCGGTAGGTCCCGTCCATCCACGAGGCGATCCGCTTGCGGGCGCCCTCCTCGGCGACCTGGAGCATCCGGCGCAGCACGCCGACGACGAAGTCGGCGCCGTCCTTGTCGGCCACCTCGAGCACGCGCGTGCGCACCCGGTCGGCGGCCGTGGCGCGCGCCTTGAGGTCGGTCGTGATCATCTGCGGCGCGCGGATGCCGAACGCGTTGAAGACCTCGACCCAGTCCTCGCGCAGCCGGTGGTCCTCGCCGATCTTCACCGGCGGCAGGTTGAGCCCCTCGTGGAAGCGGCTCGTCCCCGACACCGGCATGCCGCCCGGCTCGACCGCGCCCGTCTCGGTCGTGTGGTTCGCTGCGCCCGCCCAGCCGATCAGCCGGCCCTCGTGGAAGATCGGCAGCACGATCACCTGGTCGGGGTTGTGGATGCCGCCGTAGAGGGCGTCGTTGGCGAACCAGATGTCGCCGTCGCGGATCCCCGGGTTCTCCCCGAAGTGCTCGAGGATGTACTTGATGATGATCGGCTGGATGATCGCGTGCAGGTACGTCCCGGCCGCCGCGTTGACGAGGTCGCCGCTGGCCGAGAAGAGCGCGAGCATCACGTCACCCGCGACGCCCATCGAGCTGCGCGACGAGCGCTGGAAGACCTCCAGGGCCTCGTCGAGGATGTCGTTGGTGCGCTGGAAGCCGATCTCGTAGTCGCCCGGCTGCAGCGCCGCGACGGCGCGCAGCTCGTCTTCAGTCGGCTCGGCGAGCCGGATCGCGTCGAGCTTCTGCTCTGCGGTGGGGATGGGCATCAGGCTCCTCCCTGCGCCTCGGCGGCCTCGAGGATCCCGAGGCCGTGCGCGTCGATGGTGAACCGGGCGCCCGGCGGGACGACGGCGGTGGTCAGCGCCGACTGGATGATCGCCGGGCCGTGCAGCTCGTTGCCGGGCGCCAGGCGATCGAGCTCGTAGACGGGCGTGTCCGCCCAGCCGCCGGCCTGCGGCCAGTACGCGGGCCGCGAGCCGATCCGGGCGGCGGACGGGTCGCCACCGTCCAGCTCGAGCTCGGGCAGGACCAGCTCCTGGCCCGGGATCGCGACGCGCAGCACGAACGTGTCGATGTAGACGCCGCCGGGGACGTTGACCGCCAGCGGGCTGAACGCGTCGGCGAACTCCGCCTCGAAGCGCGCGTAGACGGCGCGCACGTCGTCCTCGGACGCCAGGAACAGCCGCGGGCTCGACGCGCGCTTGGAGTGGATCTGCCCGCCGTAGAGCGCGTCGATCTCCAGGCTGACGACCGCTTGCGACCAGTCGAGCCCCTCGGACTCGACCTCGCGCCGCGCCTCCTCCATCAGCTCGCGCACGATCGCGTTGAAGCGGTCGTAGTCGGTCGTCGGCGCGCCGGTCATCGGCTCCAGGAGGACCATCCGGGCCGAGCGCTCGTACAGGTGGACGACGTCCATGATCGACGAGCCGTAGGCGCAGAACACCGGCGAGAACGGGAACATCACCGCCCGCGGGATCTCGCCCATGTAGCCGGCCATGTGGGTCGGGCCGCCGCCGCCGAAGGCGAACAGCGTGAAGTCCGAGGGCCGGTACCCGCGCAGCGTCACCTCCTTGCGGATCGCCGAGGCCATCTTGTCGTCGATGATCCGCCGGATGAGCGCGGCCGCCTCGACGGGCTCGATCCCCATCGGGTCGGCGATCCGCTCCTTGATCGCCCGCTCGGCGGCGTCGCGGTCCAGCTGCATGCGCCCGCCGAAGAAGTCGCCCGGGCTGAGGTAGCCGAGGACGAGGTTGGCGTCGGTGACCGTCGGCTCCGTGCCGCCCAGCCCGTACGCGACCGGCCCCGGATAGGAGCCGGCGCTCTGCGGGCCGACCTCGAGCCGGTTGCCGAGCGCCGCGTTCAGCCACGCGATCGAGCCGCCGCCGGCGCCGATCGACAGCGACTGCAGCATCGTCGTCGAGACCATCCAGTGGTCGATGATCGGGTTGAACTCGTAGTTGCGCACCGAGTCGCCCACGACCAGGCCGATGTCGAACGACGTGCCGCCGACGTCGGCCGTGACGACGTTCGGCGAGCCGAGGACCTCGGCGATCTCGCGCGCGCCGATGAGGCCGGCGATCGGGCCGCCGTTGTAGGTCCGGCTGGCGGTCGTCTTGAACAGGTCCGCGCAGCCGCCGGTGTTGTGGATCATGAAGAACGGCCCGCGGTAGCCGCGCTCGCGCAGCTTGTCCCACGTGCCGCTCAGCTCGATCTGCATCGAGCGCTGCAGGTAGGCGTCGAGGATCGCCGTGTTCGAGCGTCCGTACTCGCCCAGGCGCGAGACGACCTCGCTGGAGAGGATCACCGGCAGGTAGCCGACGTGGTAGTCGCGGTACTCCTCACGGATGATCTCCTTGACGCGGTGCTCGTGCTCGGGGTTGACGAACGACCACAGCAGCGACACGACGAACGCGCGGGCGCCGCGGTCGACGAGCGTGCGGACCTTCTCGCGCACGTCGTCCTCGTTCAGCGGCCGGATCACCGCGCCGGTGCCGTCCACGCGCTCCTTGACGCCGACGATCAGCTCGCGCGGGACGATCGGGCGCGGCTTGTGCATGTGCGGCAGCGCGCGGCGCTCGTCGAGGCGGGTGCCGTCGATCCACTGCGCGCCCTTGCCGATCAGCGTGGCGTCCTCGTGACCCTCGGTGGTGATCAGGGCGACCCGCGGCCCGCTGCGCTCCAGCAGGCGGTTCATCGCGACCGTGGTCGAGTAGCGGACCGTGTCGATGCGGGCGACGAGCTCGTCGAGCGACAGCCCGGCCTCGACGGCCGCCTCCTCGACGACCTGCATGAAGCCGACCGAGAGGTCGTACGGCGTGGTCGGCACCTTGCGGTAGCTGGTGGCGCCGTCGAGCGTCAGCACCATGTCGGTGAAGGTGCCGCCGACGTCGACGTCGATCGTGTTGCGCGGCTGCGCGGCGGTCGCCATGCTCAGGCCTCCCTCACGGCCAGACGCTCGTCGCGGATCTCCAGGCGCCCTTCGGCGAGGCGCGCGCGGAGGCGGTCGAGGTCGATCTCGATGTCGTGGGTGACGGGGTGCCCCGGGGGCAGGTACTCCGTCTCGATCTGGGTCCAGCAGCCCGGGCAGTGGAACTCGACGATCCGGACCCAGTCGGGGTCGGGCGCGAAGGTGTACTCGCCGGCGATGACCGGCTGGTGGATCTCGCGCGGATCGCGCTGGTTGACCTGGCAGCCGTGCTTGTAGTTCTCGCGCGCCGAGCCGAGGTCGTGGTCGCAGACGTGGCAGCGCCAGCGCTCCGCGTCGAGGTCCAGGTCGAGGTACTCGGTGACCCTGATGGAGGGCATCGGGCTCAGGCCTCCTCGCGCTGCAGGAGCGCGTTGCCGTAGCCGTCGATCCGCACCGACCAGCCGGGCGGGATCGTGCAGCTGTTGGTCTCGGACTCCAACACCGCGGGACCGGCGGCGTGGGCGCCGGGCCGCAGGTCCTCCCAGACGAGGACGTCGCCCTCGCCGCCGGGCAGGCCCCGGCGTCCGGCCGCCGGGGCCGGGTGGGCCTCCGCCGCCGCCGCGACCGGCTCGAAGCGGGGCACCGGCGAGGACCCCCGCACCGCGACGCGGTCGACGACGCCCCCCGATCCCGCCAGCGCGGCGACGGCGACCGCGGCGCCCGGGCCGTCGGCGGGGACGTCGTGCGGCTCCGTGCGCCCGCCGCGGTTCACGGTCACCTCGCATGCGAAGCGCGCTTCGTCCTGGGGCAGCCGCTCGCCCTCGAGGTCGCGGCGGACCTTGGCCATCCCGCGCTCGACGAGCTCCGCGACGCGCGCGGGCGCCGCGTCGTCGGCGAGGTCGAGGAACGGCCATTCCTCGTGGACGTGGCAGATCTCGGCGACCGACGAGCCGAACGCGCTGAGCACCGGGCCGAGGCCGAAGACGAACGCACGGTCCAGGCCGAGGCGCTCGGCCACCCGGGCGGCGAAGTTGCCGCCGTTGCCGCCGAAGCAGAAGACCTTGAACCCCTCACGCCCGAGGCCGGCGGCGTCGAGCGTCTGGGCCGCCACGCCGGCGACGATGTCGACGGCGCGGTCGACGATCCGCGCCGCCGCCTCGGCGACGTCGAGGCCGAGCGGATCGGCGACGGCGCGCCGGATCGCCTCGGTGGCCAGGTCGACGCGCAGCTCGCGGCGACCGCCGAGGAAGCGCGCGGGGTTGAGCATCCCGCTCACGAGGAACGCGTCGGTCAGCGTCGCCTCGCGTCCGCCGAGGTCGTAGCAGGCGGGCCCGGGGAACGCGCCCTGGCTCTCGGGGCCGAGCGCGACCGCACCGTCCACGGCACGGGCGATCGAGCCGCCGCCGACGGCGTCGGAGCGCAGCAGCGTCCACGGCGTCTTCAGCGGGACGCCGAGCAGCTCGCCGTGCTCGACGGTCATCGGCTCGCCGTCGCGGATCACGCCGAGCTTGCAGGTCGTGCCGCCGACGTCGAGCGCGAGCACCTTGTCCTCGCCGTAGAGCCGCGCGAACCAGGCGCAGGCGTTCAGGCCGAAGAACGGGCTGGACTCGGCCGTGTCGACCGCCTTCGTCTTGGCCACGCGCGCGACGCCGCCGTTGACGTGGGCGATGTAGACGGGACGGCGATAGCCGTGCTCGCCCAGCAGCTGGTCCTCGGCCTTGAAGAGCGCGACCGCCAGCGGGGTGTGCACGTACGCGTTGACGAGCGCCATGTGCGTCCGGGTCTGGTCGTCGGGGTGGCGGCAGATCTCGCTGCCGAGCACGAGCGGGACCGCGCCGAGGTAGTGGTCGGGGAAGTTGCGCGTGACGAGGCGCTTGACCGCCTGCTCGGCGGCGTCGTCCTCGAACGCGCCCTGCGTGCTGACGACGATGCGCCGCACGCCCTTCTCGAGGAGCGACCGGACTGCCGCGAGCGTCTCGGCGTCGGAGCCGTCGCGGGGCAGCGCGACGATGTCCTCGGGTGCGACGAGGTGGCCGACCGCCTGGCTGACGGCGTCCCCGAACAGCCGCGCATCCGCGCCCTCGCTGACCAGCACGCCGATCCGCGGGCCCTTGCGCTCGGCGATGATGTTCGTGGCGATGGTCGCCGACCAGCGGATGACGGCGACCTCGGCGAGGAAGCTGCGCAGGTCGTCGAAGCCGAGCCGCCGCGCGCCCTCGGCGAGGTTCTCGAAGAAGCACACGGTGAAGTCGTGCGGCGTGGTGTCGACCTTCACCGGGAGGACCGTCGTGCCGTCGGAGAACAGGCCGTCGGTCAGCGTGCCGCCGATGTCGATGTCGACGGTGTAGCGGCGGGCGGTCGGCCGCGACGGCGGCGCGGCCGCGGTCGCCTCGCCTGCATGCAGTGCGGTGGGCAACGGACCTCTCTCTCCTCGGTCGGACGGCCCCGCTCGGCCCGGGCGCCGTGATGGCGGAAGGTCTACGAGAACCGCCGTTGGCCGCGTGTACGAAGATGGATCCCGGTCGTCGTTCGACCGTCCAGGTCGAGACGAGTAGCCTGCCGCCATGTCCTCCGACGGCGCGCCGCTGCGGCTGGCGCGCGGCATCTGGACCGCGGTCGAGCCGGATGCGGCGGCCGGCGAACTGGCGCGGTCGGCGCTCGACGCGGCCCGCGCGGTCCTCGCGGCCGACTTCTGCGCGTTCGTCTGGCAGCCGCCGTCGGGTCAGCCGCTCGTCGTCGCCAGCCAGGGCATCAGCGAGGCGGGCGCGCGGGAGCGAGGCGCCGCGTGGCTGGCGACGGTCGGGGTGGTCACCGGCGACGCGGCGCCGGTCGTCACCTCACCCGAGCTGCGGATCGAGCCGGTTCCGGACACCGGCGGGCGGGTCCGCGGCGCGTTCGTGGCGGCGCTGCGCGGCGATCACGCGCACTCCCCGGACGCGCGGATGCTCATGCCGGTGTTCGCGCTGCACCTCGGATTGCTGACCGAGCGCAGCGCCGCGCAGGCGCTGCGGACCGAGTCCTACGAGGCGCTCGTCCAGATCGGCATGCAGATCCAGGCCGAGGAGATCGACGTCGACCGCGCGCTGGAGGTGATCGTGCAGCGCGCCCGCGACCTCATGGGCACCGATCTCGCGTGGATCGCGATGGTCGACCCAGAGGCCCACGCGATCAGGACGGCGGTGGCGATCGGGGCGCGCACCCAGGCGTTCCTGAAGCTCGTCGGGCGCCTGGAGGAGTCGGTCGGCGGCGTGGTCGTCGCGACCGGCAAGCCGGTCGCGCTGCCCGACTACCGGCGGGAGACGCTGCCGTCGGCGCCGCACATCCGCGCCGTGCTGCTCGGCGAGGGCATCGGCTCGCTGCTGTGCGCGCCGATGCTGCACGGCGAGCACGTGATCGGGGCGCTGTACGTCGGCAGCCGCCATCCGATGGACTTCTCGGCCACGGCGATCGCCCTCCTCTCCGCGCTGGCCGCGCAGGCGGCGGTCGCCGTCGACAACGGCCGGCTCTATGCACAGCTCCAGGACCAGAACCGCGTGCTGGAGAGCGCCTTCACGATCCACCGCGCGCTCACCGACGCGGCGCTGGCGGGGTCCGGCCCCCACGAGATCTGCTCGCGGCTGGCCGGCCTCATCGGCCTGGAGCTCTCGCTCGAGCAGGAGGTCTGCAGCCCGTTCCATGTCCGCTGCGCGCCCGACGGCGCCGTCGTCGAGGTCGAGGCCGACGCCCCAGCGGACGGCGAGCTGACGTTCCCGGTCGTCGGCGGGGTCGAGCTCGGCCGACTGCGCGTGGCCGGGGTCGCCGCACTCACCGCGCTCCAGGAGAAGGCCGTCGAGCACGGCGCCACGGTGGTCGGGCTCGAGCTCCTCAAGCAGCGGACCGCGCAGGAGGTCGCCTGGCAGCTGCAGGGCGACCTGCTCAACGAGCTCCTCGACGCGCCGACCCCGCCATCGGCGACGCTGGTCGCGCGCGCCCGGCGCCACGGCGTCGACCTGGCGCGACCGCGGTACGTCCTGGCGATCACACCGGCCGGCGGCGAGCAGCCCGAGACCGACGCGGAGGAGCTGCTGGCCCTCGTGCGCCGCGCGGCGGGCCGCAGCGCGCTGGACGGCGACGCGGCCCTCGTCACCCTCCGCGGCCGGCACGTCATCCTCGCCGCGGGCGACCACCGAGAGGACGCGGCGTGCGCATCGCTCATCCAGGCGATCACGGCCGCCGTCGAGCGCCGCGGCGGAGTCGTCGCGGTGGGGGTCGGCGAGCTGGGCGCCGATCTGCGGCTCGCCCACCGCCAGGCCATCGCCTGCGCGTCGCTCGCCGGAGGCGCGGGCGCTGCGACGCGGGTCCTGCACGCCGAGCGGCTCGGACCGCTGCGCTTCGTCCTCGACGCGGCGGACCCGACGCACGTGCGCACGATCGTCCGCGGCCAGCTCGGCGAGCTCGCGGCGCGCGACGGCGACAGCCGCGCCGAGCTCTTCGTCACCCTCCGCGCGTTCGTCACGGCCGACGGCAACGTCGCCGAGGCCGCGGAGGCCTGCTACGTCCACAAGAACACGCTCCGCTACCGGCTGCGGCGCGCCGGGGAGATCCTCGGACGCGACCCTTTCGATCCGAGCGTCCGCTTCGACCTGCGCATCGCCTTCGGGCTGCTCGAGGTCTTCGAGAGCCTCGGGGTCGACCTGCTCGCGCCGGCGGGCTGACCGGCCCTGGTCCCGCCGGTTGCGCGCAGACCCGGTCGCGCTTATAGTCCGTATACGGATCGTACGTATACGGATGAATCTGTGGGAGGATCGCCATGGCCGACGGGGTCACGACGGAGAACAAGGTGCTGACCGGCGAGCAATACCTCGAGAGCCTGCGCGACGGGCGCGAGATCTGGATCGACGGCGAGCGCGTCGAGGACGTCACGACGCATCCGGCCTTCCGCAACGCCGCGCGGTCGATCGCGCGCATCTACGACGCGATGCACGCCCCGGGCGGACGCGACGTCCTGCTGGCGCAGGACAGCCACGGGATCGTCACCCACCGCTTCTTCATGCCGAGCTACACGTCGCAGGACCTGCTGGAGTCGCGCGCGGCGATCGCCGCGTGGTCGCGCATGTCCTACGGCTACATGGGGCGCACGCCGGACTACAAGGCCGCCTTCATGGCCACGCTGGGCGCCGACCCCGACTGGTACGAGCCGTTCGGCGACAGCGGGCGCGCGTGGTATCGCCGCTACGCCGAGCAGGTGCTGTTCCTCAACCACGTGCTCATCAACCCGCCGATCGACCGCCACAAGGCCGTGCACGAGGTCGAGGACGTCTACGTCCACGTCGTCGGCGAGCGCGACGGCGGCATGGTCGTGCGCGGGGCGAAGATGCTCGCGACCGGCTCGGCGCTCACCCACGCGACGTTCGTGGCCCAGAACAGCGCGGTCGAGCTGCAGGAGGGCAAGGCCGAGGACTACGCGCTGTGCTTCATCGTCCCGATGGCGTCGCCCGGGGTGAAGCTCATCTCGCGCGCGTCCTACGAGGCGAGCGCGACCTCCCCGTTCGACGCGCCGCTCTCCAGCCGCTTCGACGAGAACGACGCGGTCATCGTCTTCGACGACGTCTTCGTGCCGTGGGAGGACGTGCTCGTCTACCGCGACGTCCGCAAGGCCACGGCCTTCTACGCCCAGTCGGGGTTCATGCCCCGCTACACGCTGCAGTCGGGCACGCGGCTGGCGGTCAAGCTCGACTTCCTCTGCGGCCTGCTGAGCCGCGGCCTGCAGGCCAACGGGACCGACGGGTTCCGCGGCGTGCAGGCGCAGCTCGGCGAGCTGGTCGGCTGGCGCAACCTCATCTGGGCGCTGACCTCCACGCTCTGCCACGAGACCCAGCCAGGGCCGGGCGGCAGCGTCGTGCCGGCGATCGAGCACGCGGTGCTCGTCCGCCAGTTCGGCACGCAGGCCTTCGGGGTCGCGCGGCGGATCTTCACCGAGCAGCTCGGCGGCGCGCCCCTCGTCGTGCCCGCCAGCTACCGGGACCTGCTCAGCGACGAGCTGCGCCCCGTGCTCGACCGCTACTACCGCGGCTCGCAGGGCAGCGCCCACGACCGCATCAAGCTGTTCAAGCTCATCTGGGACGCGATGGGCAGCGAGTTCGGCGGCCGCCACGCCTGGTACGAGGTCAACTACAGCGGCAACCAGGAGCAGATCCGCCTCGACATGCTGCGCTTCGCGGGCATCCGCGGGATCACCGCGCAGCAGCAGGAGCTCGTCGACCGATGCCTGGCCGACTACGACCTCGACGGCTGGAGGGACCCGGCATGGATCGACTAGGCGGTGGCGAGGCCGACTGCGATCGCGAGCTGTTCCGCGAGGTCATCGGCCACTTCATGACCGGCGTGACGGTGATCACGACGACGGAGGCCGGTCGGGACCACGGGATGTCGGCCAGCGCCGTATCCTCGCTGTCGCTCGACCCGCCGATGCTGCTCGCCTGCCTCAACGACCGCAGTCCCACGCAGCAGGCGATCTCGCGGTCGCGGCGGTTCTGCGTGAACGTGCTCGCCGAGGACCAGCTCGAGCTCGCGCTGCGCTTCGCCCGGCCCGCCGACGACAAGTTCGCCGGCGTGGCGACGCATCGCGGCGCGCTCGACGTGCCGGTGCTGAGCGACGCGCTGGCGACGCTGCAGTGCCGGGTGGACGACGACGTCGTCGGCGGGACGCATCGCGTGTTCCTCGCGCGGGTGCAGCATGCGCAGGCCCGTGAGGGGACGCCGCTGGCGTACTTCCGCGGCGGGTTCGGACGGGTGGAGCTGGCGGCCAACGCCCGGGCGCACGCCGCGATCGATCGCACGGTCGCCGAGCGGGCCTTCGACGCGCGGACCGCGATCGAGCTGGGCGTCGTCGACCTGACCGTCGGGCGCGTGACCGGCGAGCAGCTCGCGGCGCTGCGGCGCAGCATGGAGCGCACGAACGGGCTCATCGCCGACGGGCGCTTCACCGACGTGGCCGCGTACGTCGCCGCCAACGCCGAGCTGCACGAGCAGCTCGTCGCGCTGGCCGGCAACGACGCCCTCCTGGAGGCGTATCGGCGGCTGAGCATCCCGACGCTCATGATCCGGCTCTTCACCGGCCACGATCGCGCCGACGAGAGCCTCATCGACGAGCACCGCGCCATCGTGGAGGCCTACGAGGCCGGCGACGTCGAGCGCGCCCGCGCGGTCGTGCTCACCCACGGCGAGCACGCGAAGGCCACCAACGACGCGGCGCTGGCCGCGGCGGGCGGGCGGATCTAGGTCGTGCCCGCGCGGCGGTTCGACCTCGGGGGCGCGCCCGGCCATCTGATCCGCCGCGCGCAGCAGCAGCACCAGACGATCTGGGCCGAGCGGGTCGGCGAGGGGCTGACCTCGGTCCAGTTCGCGGTGCTGACCCTGCTGGCCCAGCAGCCGGAGATCGACCAGCGCACGCTCGGCGCCTCGCTCTCGATCGACACCTCGACGCTGGCCGACGTCTGCCGCCGCCTGGCCGACCGGGGGTTGCTCGAGCGCACGCGCCACCCCGAGGACGGACGCCGCTACATGCTGCGGGTCACCGCGGAGGGTGAGGCGGTGCTGCGCCGGACGATCCCGGCGGTGGACGAGGTCGGCGACGCGCTGCTGGCGCCGCTGGAGCCCGACGAGCGGGCGACGCTCATGGCGCTGCTGCGGCGGGTGGTCGAGGGGGGCGCCGGCTGATCGGCGCGCCCGGCCCGCTCAGGGTCGCCGCGCCGTGCCGATCACGTGCGAGATCGCCACGGGCCCCGGCGCGAACGCAAAGCGCCGGCAGCGCTCGATCGCGAACCCGGCCCGCTCGATCGCCGCCGTCGTGTCACGGGCGGTGTGGCAGCCGCCGGCCAGCCGCGGCCAGATGTTCCAGTCGTCCAGCCGGCGCTCGAACGCCGCCAGCCCCGGGCGCCTGGAGACGACGTGCTCGTAGAAGCGCAGCTCGCCGCCCGGCCGCAGCACGCGCCGCAGCTCGGCCAGGGCATCGGCCTGGTCGGGCACGCTGCACAGCACCAGCGACGCGACCGCGGCATCGAACGAGGCGTCCGGCGCCGGCAGCTGGTCGGCCAGCCCGTCGACCACGGTCACCGCCACCGGGGCCTGCGCCGCGGCCTCGAGCGCCCGCTCGCGCAGGTACCGCTCCGGCTCCACCGCGAGCACCTCCTCGACCGTGGCCGGATAGTGGGCGAAGTTCAGCCCGTTGCCGGCCCCGACCTCGATCACCCGTCCCCGCAGATCCGCGAGCAGCTCGTCGCGGTGCTCGCCCACCCCCTTGCGCTCGGCGGCGGGGCTGACGCGCGCGTAGAAGCGGGCGAAGAGCGGGTGGTGGACAGCAGCCATGGGCGTGTTCCTGCCCCGTCGGCGCGGGTGCGTACCGTAGGGCACGTGCGCATCGCGACCTGGAACGTCAACTCGATCAAGCAGCGCGTCCCGCGGCTCCTGCCGTGGCTGGACGAGCGGCGCCCGGACGTCGTCTGCCTCCAGGAGACGAAGCTCGCCGACGACGGGTTCGCCGAGCTGCTCGGCGCGGAGCTGCGCGGCCGGGGCTACGAGGTCGCCACCCACGGCGAGGCGACCTGGAACGGCGTGGCGATCCTCTCGCGCGTCGGCCTGGAGGACGTGGTGCGGGGCCTGCCGAACGGGCCGGGCTTCCCGCACCCGGAGGCACGGGCGGTGTCGGCGACCTGCGGCGGCCTGCGGATCGTCTCGGTCTACGTCCCCAACGGGCGCACGCCGGGCTCCGACCACTACCGCTACAAGCTCGCCTGGTTGGCTGCGCTGCGCGAGGTCGTGACCGCTGGCGACGTCGCATCGACCGTGGTGCTCGGCGACATCAACATCGCGCCGACCGACGAGGACGTCTTCGATCCGGAGGCCTACGTCGGGCAGACGCACGTGACGGCGCCGGAGCGCGAGGCGCTGGCGTCGCTGCAGGCGGTCGGCCTCCACGACGTGGTGCGCGACCGCTGGCCCGGCGCGCGCGTCTTCACCTACTGGGACTACCGCGCCGGGATGTTCCATCAGGACCTCGGCATGCGGATCGACCTCGTGCTCGGGGGCGACGCGGTCGCCGCACGCGTCGCCGCCGCCTGGATCGACCGCCACGCGCGCAAGGGCAAGGGCCCGAGCGACCACGCTCCGGTCATCGTCGATCTCGACGAGGCGCCCGACGGCGACATCGGACCGGTCGTGCCGCCGCCGTCGGCGCCGGCGGCACGGCGCGGGACGAAGAAGCTGCCGCAGGCGCCGTAGCTTCGGCTAGCTCTTGCGGTCGCGGTCGCGCGAGGGCTGGACCCGCTTGGGCTCGCCCGGCATCTTCGGATAGTCGGGCGGGTAGGGCATGTCGCCCTGCTCGTCGCTCTCGTAGAGCTGGAGGAGCGGCTCCAGCGAATGGGCCTTGTCGTCGATCGCAGCGTGGCGATCGCCGACCTCGGCGAAGCGCGCCGGCATGGTCGCGACGGTGAAGTCCTCCGGCTGGACGTGCGGCAGCTCGTCCCAGTCGACCGGCGCGGAGACCGGGGCGCCCGGCTTGGGCCGGATGCTGTAGGCGGAGGCGATCGTCCGGTCGCGCGCGTTCTGGTTGTAGTCGACGAAGATCTGCTCGCCGCGCTCTTCCTTCCACCACTTCGTCGTGACCTCGCCGGGCAGGCGCCGCTCGAGCTCGCGCCCGAAGGCGATCGCGGCGTGGCGGACGTCGGTGAACGTCCAGCGGGGCTCGATCCGCACGTAGATGTGCACACCGCGGCCGCCCGAGGTCTTCGGGAACCCGACGTAGCCGAGCTCCTCGAGCAGCGTGCGCGCGGTGGCGGCGACCCGCACGGCGTCCGCGAAGTCCGTGCCCGGCTGCGGGTCGAGGTCCAGGCGCAGCTCGTCGGGATGGTCGACGTCGGCGCTGCGCACCGGCCAGGGGTGGAACGTGATCGTGCCCATCTGCGCGGCCCAGGCGACGACCGCGAGCTCCGTCGGGCAGACCTCGTCGGCGTGGCGGCCCGACGGGAACGCGATCCGCGCGGTCTCCACGTAGTCGGGCGCGCCCTTCGGGATGCGCTTCTGAAAGAACGCGTCGCCCCCGCTCTTCTCCCGTGTGGAGAGCACGATCCCCGGATGCACGCCCTTCGGCCAGCGCTCGAGCGTCGTCGGCCGCCGGCGCAGCGCCCGCATGATCCCCTCGTCGACCGCGACGTAGTACTTGACGACGTCGAGCTTGGTGACCGCGGCGGTGCGCTCCGTCGCCGGGAAGATCACCCGATCCGCGCTCGAGACGCGGACCTCTCGCCCGCCTGCCTCGACGATGGCCTCTGACGCGCCCATGTCGCAGGAGTTCTACGGCATGGCGCGCCGAAGCCCTTTCAGGAGCAGCCCTCGACGTAGTCGATCTCGGGCTGGCGGCCGCCGGCCATCTGCGTGACCTTGCCCTTCGCGTTCGCGTAGAAGACGAGCTTGCGCTTGTTGGAGAAGGCGACCGAGTAGTCGCGTGCCTTCGGCTCGTACTTGCTGGGCTGCGAGCGCAGCTTGGCGCCGTAGGCGGCGCGCAGGTCGGCGGCGCTGTCGCCCACCTCGATGCCGGCCCGGGTCGCGATGCCCGGCTCGGCCACGTTGATCACCGCGAAGCGTCGGTCGGTGGCCAGGTAGGTGACCCCGAGGCCGAGCGGGAACAGCCGCCCCATGGCGCAGCGGTCGTCGCCGCGCTCGAACGACGTGAAGTCGATCTTCTGTCCGGTGCGCTGGCGGGCGGTGGCGACCGTCATGCCGATCTCGATCGAGCCGAGGCCGCTCTGGGTGAGGACCGACGCGGTCGTCACCGGCGTGGCGGCGGAGGCGGTGGCGGGGACGGCGACGCAGGCGAGCGCGGCGGCGAGGAGGACCGCGAAGGGCTTGGGCATGGGCGGAGCTTATGGAGGGGCCCGGCCGAGCGACGCGGCCGCGAGCATCGCGCTCGTCGTGCCGCGGCTCGAGACCGAGGCGCCACGCGAGACCGCGCAGTACGACCTCGGCCAGGCGACGATGGCGATGATGCTCGCCGCCGCCGACCTGTGGTCGTGCACCGCCGGCGCTGGTAGCGGGCGCCCCGCGGCCCGGCATCGCCGCCGTCGTGAGCGTCCCAGCTGCGGATCGACCTGCTCCGCTGGCGCAGCACCGTGGAACACCGGCGCACGCTTCTCCAGGAACGCCGCCACGGCCTCCTGGTGGTCGGGCGTCCGATGGGCGACCGCCTGGAAGATCGCGCTCAGGTCGAGCTGCTCGGGTAGCTCCGCCCATGCGCCATGTCACGGCCCGAGTCGGTGGCCTGCTGGTCGCCGGCTGGCTGGCCGGTACGAGGTTCACCATCTCCCCGCGGCCGAAGGGAGGCGTGGGCCACCGGCGCCGACGCGGTCATCCTCGACCTCGAGGACACAGTGGCTCCGAACGCGAAGGCGACGGCGCGCGGCCAACTCGGCGACGCGCTCGCCGCCCGCCCGGCCGACCCACCCCTGGCCGTCGTGCCAAGTGCTCCGTCACCATCGCGCCCGTACCGTCGACCGTGGCCGACACGACGGGAGCGCGCGGAACCGCTGATGGAACAGCGGCGACGCACGAGCTACGGATGCCGCGATCTCGCCCCGCTCGCGCCGTCGGTGCCACGTCGTCCGCGTGCGCGTCGCATCGATGCCAGCGGACGCGCTGCGAAGCCTCCGCTCCTGACCGAACCGACTGCTACCGCGGCGACGAGAATCGAACCGCTCACCGCTCCTTGCCAGAACGTGGAGACGTCCGCGAGCGAGAGACCGTTCTGCACGACACCCAGGAACAGCACGCCGACGACGGTCCCCAGCAGCCCGCCCTCGCCGCCCGTGAAGGCGGTGCCACCGATCAGGACGGCGGCAATGACACCGAGCATCAGGTTCGGATCGACCTGGGGCCCCGCGGCAGTCAGCCGTCCCCCGAGCAGGACGGCACCGATTCCGCCGAACAATCCGGACGCGGCGTATACGAGCACCGTGATGCCGGTGGTGTTGATCCCCGTGATCCTGGCTGCCTCCGGGTTGGAGCCGAAGGCGTAGATGCCGCGCCCCACGCGCGTGAGATGCAACACGAAGGCGGTAGCGACGTAGAGCAAGACCAACAACAGCAGCACCGTGGGCACGGGCCCCGTCGTGCCGTTGGCGATGCTCGAGACCGAGTTGAAGTTCGGATGGGTGAAGAGGGTGATGGTTTCGCCATCCGTCAGCAGAAGAGCCAAGCTCGAGTAGATCGAGAGGGTCCCCAGCGTCACGACGAAGAACGGGAGGCGCACGACGCCGATGAGAAGACCGTTCACCAGACCCATGACGGTCCCGGCCCCTACGCAGACCACGATCGCGATCAGCGCCGAGGCGCCGTCCTGTACCGCCAAACCCATGCACATCAACGCCGCCGTCGTGATCGATGCGATCGAGAGGTCGATGCCCCCGGTGAGGATGACCAGCGTCATTCCGATGGCCAACACGAAGACCACGGACTGGGACCGAATGATGTTCGACCAGTTCGCGCCGGTCATGAAATGCGGCTCGGTCACGCTCAAGAACGCGCTGACGGCCACGAGCCCGACCACGACGCCGGCGTATCGACCAAACGCGCGCGACCACGGACCGACCGACGAACCGGCACGCGGCGGGTGCGCAGGAGGCGTCGCATGAGTCGCCTCGTGGCTCACCTCGCCTGCGCCCGGTTCAAGGCCCTGCTCAGACACGGACCGCATCTCGTCCTCCCATGGCCGCGTGAGCGATCCGAGCCTCGGTCGCGCTAGCGGTGTCGAACTCTGCAGCGATGGCTCCCCCGAACATGACCAGCACCCGATCGGCGAGACCGAGCAACTCGGGCAGCTCGGACGACACGAGGACGATCGCCGTGCCGGCCTCGGCCAGGCCCTGGATCACCCGATAGATCTCGCTCTTGGCGCCGATGTCGACGCCTCGGGTGGGCTCGGCCAGAACGAGCACGGTCGGACGCACCGCAGCCACCCGCGCGAAGACGACCTTCTGCTGGTTGCCTCCCGAGAGCTCCGTGACCCGCGCGTCAGCGGATGGCACCTTGACGCCATAGGTACGCATGGCCTCGCTCACCCGGTCGCGCTCCCGGCGTGGCGAGATGATGCCGGCGGCGCGCAGCTCGGACAGCCATGCCGCGGACAGGTTGCGGCCCACGCTTAGGGTCGGGAACAGGGCCGCACGCTGACGGTCGTCCGGAACGAACCCGACGCCGGCGGCGAGCGCGCTTCGAGGCGCGCCCAATCGGATGGGCGCGCCGTCGACGCAGACTTCGCCACTGGCGGGCAAGGCGCCCGCGAGCGCCAGCGCTAGCTCGGACTTGCCCGAGCCGGCGAGCCCCGCGACGCCGACGATCTCCCCCGTGCGAACCTCGAAGCTCACGCCTGCGACGCGACCGTTGTCGGACGAGAGGCCACGCACTGAGAGCACTTGCTCGCCCCGCTGCGGGCTCCGTCGTCCGAAGAGATCGGCGATGTCTCGGCCGACCATCTGCCGCACGAGCCCTTGCTCGTCGACGTCGGCGACCCGCACCGTCTCGATCATCCGCCCGTCCCGGAGCACGGTCGCGCGATCCGCGCAGGCGAACACCTCTGGCAACCGGTGGGAGACGAAGATCGTCGACACGCCCCGCGATCGCAGCTGCCGGACGCGCTCGATCAGCCGCTCGGCAGCAGCCTCCGACAACGAGCTCGTGGCCTCGTCGAGGAGCAGCAGCCGACAGCGCATGGCCATCGCCCGCGCGATCTCCACCTCCTGCTGCAGCTCGATGCTGAGATCCTCGACGCGCTCACGTTCGTCGATGCTCACGTCGAGCTCGTCGAGCGCCGCGCACGCGATGCGCCGCACCGCTCGCCACTTGACGCTGCGCCGGAGGCCACCGCCGATCGGCAACGCGCCCATCGCGATGTTCTCGGCGACCGACAGCGCAGGCGCCAAGGTCAGCTCCTGACTCACGCACCCGATGCCTCGGGAACGCGCCGCCTTCGGAGGCGATAGATCCGACATCACGGCCCCGTCGAACGTGAGCTCTCCGGCATCGGGCGCGATTGCGCCGGAGAGGATGCGGACGAGCGTCGATTTCCCGGACCCGTTCTCGCCCACGAGCGCGTGGACCTCGCCGCGCCCAACGGAGAGGCTCACTCCGTCCAACGCGACGACGCCACCGAACCGCTTCTCGATGCCGCGTGCTGTGATCAAGGGCTGCGGTGTGCCGCTCACTTGACCGCGGCCTCCGCGACATCCACAGGCCCGACCGTCCGCTTGAGCGGGTCGACGTACTGCGCGATGTTGGAGCTGTCCCAGCGTGTCGTCTCGATGACGACCTTCTTCGGGAGCGCGTCGAGCGGCCGCTTGTCCTTCAGGCGCAGGGACAGGACAGACACAGCGGCAGCGCCGGCCTGCGGTGAGTTCGCGTCGTACGTCGCCGTGATGATGCCCGCCTTGATGGCCGCTGCCGCATCGGCCGTGCCGTTGATGCCGGTGACGATGATCCCCTTCTGCGTTCCCGACCAGACCTGCTTCCCTGCCGCACGGAGGACCGCCCCCGCGCCAAGCGCGCTCGGATCGTTGAACGCGAAGATCGCCTGCGCATCTGGGTGCGATGCCAGCATGTTCTGGACGATCGGCTGTGCTGCGGCCGCAGTGTCGTTGACGTTGTACTGCGTCTGTGCGACCTCGAGGCCGTTCGCCTTGGCCGCTTTGGTGAAGCAGTTCGTGCGCAGGCGAATGGACGGCACGGGTGGTCCACCGACGACGAGCACCTCCGCACCGGGGATCCGCTCCGCGATGAACTTCGCGGCGTCGTCACCCGGTACGCAGCTGGTATCGGTCTCTTGCGCGATCTCCGTCTGGATGTACTTCGACGTCGAGTTGAAGCCGACGATCGGGATCCCTCGGTCGAATGCGCGCTTGTACGCGGCGTCGGCGGCACCCGGATCGAGCGTGAGCGTGACGATGCCTTTCGCACCCAGGCTGACGAGCGTGTCGATATCCGTGACCTGCTTGTCAGACGACAGGTTCGCGTCGAGCATCTTGTACTGGAAACCCATGTCCTTGGCCACGGACTCGGCGCCATAGGTGAGCGCGCGTACGTTGGCGTTCGACGCGACGGCGCTCGACTCGCCGATCAACGCGCCCGTGGACGTCTGTGCCGCGGTGGCGGTCGAGGTGCCGTCGGACGTGCCGTCGTCTGAGCTTCCGCAGCCTGCCGCTCCGATCGCGACGCAAGCCACGACGGCCAACGCAACCGCTGTCCTCTCCATGTCCATCCTCTCCCCTCCTGACGCGGCCACCGTGGAGGCACCGCGTCCCTTGAATGCGACGACCGTCACGAGATGTCAGCCCGCGTCCTTGTGCAGGTGTCCACCACCACATGCAGGAGCGCGCGGACGTACCGCATGAGGCTCGGGAGGTGGACCGAGTCCATGTCCATCGCGAGCGTCGGCGTCTCGCTCCGGACACGCGACGCCATGCCGAAGCGCGCCGTCGGGATGCCCCACATCCGCAAGATCGCGGCGTCCGTGGCGCCGCTCGTCATCGCGGTGGGTTCGTGTGGACGCCCTTCGACGCGCTCGAAAGCGCGGACGCAGGACTGGACGATCCAACTCGACGGATCGGTGATGGAGCCGGGGATGGCCGCGAGGACGTCGACCTCGACCTCAATGCCGCGTCGCTCGGCGATCTCGCCGATCGCGCGCTCGAGCAATCGACGCACCTCGCGGGGATCGGTCCGTGGGCTCACCCGCAGGTCCAGGTACAGATCCGCCCACGCCGGCACGAACGCCGGCTTGTGAGGCCAACCGGCCGTGATGGACCCGACCGCTCCCTGCGGCGCCACGAACCCCGACGTCTGCTCGCGCGCGTACTGCTCCAACCACGTCTCGAGCTCGGTGGTCAGCCAAGCGGCGCCGACGATCGGATTGCGGTACTCCAAGATGTGACGCGTGCCGGCATACCCGAATGCGCCGCGCACGCGCATCCGGCACCAGAGCAGGCCGACCTCCTCCCAGGCCACCGCGTGCCCGGGCTTGCCGATGATCGCGAAGTCGGGGCGGAGACCGTGTTGCAGCATGAATGCGCAGCCCACGCCCAAGCCGATGTTGCACCGGCGCGACGCCTCCGGAGCCGCTGTCGGCATGCCGCCCGCAGCGAGCCCGACGATCAGGTCGCCGCGGAGCGGGACTCCTGCACGCGCGATCGCGACCGCTGCGAGGACCATCGCGGCCGAGTAGCCCTTCGGGTTGCTGGCGCCGAGTCCGTGGAGTTCATCGCCCACTTTGAAGGCACCAGGACGGGACATCCGCGCAACGGCGCCGTACGCCGCCGGAGCATCGTCGGCAGGGTCGCCGCTCAGGTGGGTGTCGAGATGACCGTAGAGCAGCAGCGACGAGCCATCGCCGGTCGACGGCACCCGACCAACGACATTGGCCTGCCGATCGGCGAGGTGCTGGCAGGTCGCGGCCACGCCGGCATCCCCGAGGTACTCCGCCACCAGCTGGGCCAGAGGGCCCTCATCGCCGGTCGGGCTCGCTTGGTCGACCATCGACGCGAGCAACCGCTCGGCGTCGGCCTCCGTCACGGCCTGCGACGCGGCGTCGATCCAGCCAAGCCGCTCCTCGTCGAGCGGCCGATCGACCCGAGGCGCATCAGGAGCCATCGCGGCCCCACGCCCATCGCGGTGCGTGTTGCGCCTGGTGGCTCGCATGCCGCCTACTGCAGACCGCGACGTTGCACGCCCCGGGCCGTTTGGCTGGCCAGCTTGCGCCACTGGGTGATGACGACGTCCGGTCCGAACAGCCGCTCCCGGAACCACCCGTTCTCCTCGGCGTAGAAGTCGGCCATCGCCTCCCGGGCAAACACGTCGTCGTTGTTGAAGTGGGCGGGAACGAAGTCGCGCCAGCGATTCGTGATCTCGTCCTCGAAGGCGGCGCGCTCGGCGTCGTCGCTCACGTGGCAGCCCCACGTGATCATGTAACGGTGAGTCTTCTCGTCGATCGGGACGTACCACTCGAAGTGAACGAACCGAGGCGTCGGGAAGGGGTCGACTCGCAGGCATCCGGGCATCCAGATGCTCACCTCGGGGACCATGCCCTCGAGCACGCCCTCCTCGCCCGGACGGAAGCGCGCGCTCACCTTCACGCCATCCACTTCCGCATCCCACACCGGCGTGGCACCACCGCGCAGCAGCCTGATTCCCGTCGGGCCATCGCCCTTGACGACCTCCATGCCGCGGCTGCGCGAGATGTCGGTGTCTCCAAGCACCGTGGGAACCTTGAAGTCGGTCACGAGCTTCGAGTTGCGATGGATGTACGCGTGCGCAGGATCGAAGCCGTTCTCGGCTGCGGGACGCCAGTTGCAAGCCACCTCGCGACTCCACCCGTTGGGGTACACCGCGAAGCTCTCGTCGAGGAACCCCGGAGCGATGTCGTGCTCCAGCGGCGGGGGATCGATGTCGCCGACGAAGACGAAGACGATGCCCTGACGCTCGGCGACCTCGTAGCGACGAAGCTTCAGCTTGCCGATGAGCGGGCAGCCGGGGTCGGTGAGCACCGCAGTGAGCTCACCACTCGCCATGTCATAGGTGAACCCGTGATACCAGCAGGTGATGGTGTTCTTCGTGTAGCACTCGGGCCGCCGAGAGAACGCCACGCCTCGATGCAGGCACCAGTCCTGCACGGCGTGGACTCGTCCGTCGATGCGACGAAAGAGGATCTCTTCCCCCAGCAGCTTCACCGCCTTGAAGCTCGCGACCGGCTCGCCCGACGCCGAGCTCGTGTCGGCCTCGCGAAGCTCGTGGCTGAAGAACGCCGGGTACCAGTGGTTGCGAAAGCCGAGCGCGGCGTCGACGTAGAGCTGCCAGGGCTTGCGGCGCTGCTCCTCCCACGCCTCGATCGGCTCCTGCTCGAACCCACCGATCGTGGACGGGTCGGACCCACCCGTGGACATCGTCTGGGGATCGGTACTCATACGTAACGCTCTCCTGGTCGCTCGTGCTCGGGCCCGATCTCAGGGACCACGGTCCCCTCCGGCAAGGTGTCGGGCGCCTGCGTGTCAGCTTCTGCCGCGCTTGGCGGGATGGCAAGGCTGCGTTCCGCGTAGCGGGATCAGCACGCTCGGCCGAACCACGCGAGGTCACACGCGGCACCGTCCCCGCCGGCGTGCATCGCGTGGACGCCGTAGGTCATCGGTCCCAGGCGAGGTCGAGTCGTGCCAAGCCCATGTGCAGCACGAGCGGCAGCCACTCGAGCGGCTCGTCGTTTGCTCGCCGGATGGCGTGCAGCCGGTCGAGCACCAGCTGCAGTGCGACGCGCCCTTCGAGTCGCGCCAGCGGTGCGCCGATGCAGAAGTGTGCGTACCTGCTGAACGCCAAGTGCCGTTGGGCGTCCGGCCGAAAGATGTCGAACTCGTCAGGTCGCTCGAACTTCGTCTCGTCGCGATTGGCCGCCGCCCACATGACGGCGACCACCTGCCCCGCGGGGATCAGCACGCCACCGAGCTCGACATCCTCTGTCGTGTTGCGGAACAGTCCCTTGACCGGGCTCGTGTAGCGCAGGGTCTCCTCAACCACGCGCGGGGCAAGCTCCGGATCCCGCCTGACGGCGTCCAGCTGATCGGGGTGCTCGAGCAGCCAGAGCATCATCAAGGCGATCAAGCGCCGGGTGGTCTCGTTGCCGCCGATCAGGAAATGCGAGAACGCGCTGACGACCTCAGGCGCCGTCAGTGCAGGCTCCCCCTTGGCGCGTGCATAGATGAGCTTGCTCATCACGTCGTCGCGCGGCGTCGCCCGCCGGTCTTCGACGAATGCCTCGCAGAAGTCGCGGAAGTCAGCCTGGCCGTGTGCGAGCCTCAGCCGTTCCTCCGCGCCGAGGTTCGGATCCATCATGATCAGCGTGTCGTCCGACCACTGCACGACGGCCTGCGCATCCTCGTCGGGAACGCCGAGGACATCGCACATCACAAGGCCTGGGAACTTGTTCGCGAACGACGCGACGAAGTCGGCTTCGCCCGAGTCCGCGAACTGATCGATCAGCCGGCTGGCGATCCTCCGCACGTCCGGCTCCTTCGCGGCGATCGCCGACGGCTTGAAGCTCTCGTTGGCGAGCTTGCGAATCCGCGTATGAGAAGGAGGGTCGTTGTTCTCCAAGCTCGGATACGCCCACGGATAGCCGCCGGGAAGTCGCTCCTTGACCTCGTCGGGCACGTCGCCAGAACCGATCGAAGCGCGATTCGAGAACCGCTTGGTGTCCTTCAACAGCTCGACGATGAGGTCATAGCCGGTGACAACCCACCCCTTGAAGAACGTGCTGTAAAAGACGGGCGCCTCCCGCCGTGAGCGCGCGAACGTCACATAGGGATCCGCAAGCTCCTCCGGTTCGAGCGGATCCCAGTAACTCAGCATCGGGTGAAAACCCGCGATGGCTTCGATTGCCGGTGTTTCCATGACCGTTCCCTTCGGCTCCCTTAGGCTGGCCGGAATTGCGCAAGTTCCACGATGATCACCGCGCGAGCCAGGTGGCACAATCGGTCGTTCCAGTCAACGAGACGCGGTCTGCGCGCGTGCGTCAAACGGCCATCGATCAGCCTCCTTGCAGGGCGCGCGACGTCGCGCGCGCACACAGCAGCGTGGCGCGCGCGAACTCCTCGGGCCGGAAGCGTTCCGTCGGGGCGGTCACCGAGATCGCGACCGGGAGGGAGTGCCTCGGACCCTGCACGGGCGCGGCGACGCACGACACGCCGGCGTGCGATTCCTCGCGGTCGAACGCGACCCCGAGCCGTCGGATGCGCTCGAGCTCGACTTCGAGGGCGTCGACGGTGGCGATCGTGTACGGCGTCGCGCGCTCCCAGCCGCGCGCGAGCACATCGTGCACCAACTCCCGGGGACCCGTCGCAAGAATCGCCTTGCCGAGGCCCGTCGACACCAGCGGCATCCGGCTGCCGACGCGGGTCTGGACGTCCGCTGGCCGCAGTCGCCGTCCGCACAGCTTCTCCACGTAGAGGACGTGCAGGCCGTCGAGCACGCCGAGATGCACGGTCTCGTGCGTCCGTTCGTAGAGCTCTTCCAAGAACGGCAAGGCCCGCTCGCGGAGTCGGCGGGCGTGAGGAGCCCGCGAGCCGAGCACGAACATGTGGCCGCCAAGGCGGAACGCGTCGCCCCGGCGCTCGAGTCCGCCCCACGCCAGGAGCTGCCCCACGATCCGATGGGTGCTGGACTTCGGCAGCCCGCATGCCGACGCAATCTCGCCGAGGGTGAGATCGTCCTCCGCCTCGGCGCACGCATCCAGAATGCTGAACGCACGACCGAGCACCGACCGCGACGCTTCCTCCTGGCGCAAAACCGGACCGGCCTCAACGGCAGGTGGTTCCATCTCCATCTCCTCCAGCCGACCCCACCCGTGGGTCAGAATTCGACCCAGAGGTTAAATGAGCGATGATCCGGCTGTCAAGCTCGGCAGCTGGAGGGTCAGTCCGATTGGCTCCCGTCGAGCAGGGATTCGATCAGGCCGGTCACACGGCGCTGGACCTCGGACGCTCCATCTGACGTGGCCGAGACCCCCTCGCGCCCCCGCAGCACGCTGTCGACCGCCATGCCGAAGAGACCGTCGACCACGGCATCGGCGAGCGGTCGCCTGCGCTCAGGCGCCACGGAATCGCCGCGCGCGGGGTCGCCGAGCAGGATCTCGACGTGCTCCACCCAGTTGCGCATGTACTTCTCGTGCCGGGTCCGCGTCAAGGCGTCGCCTCGGAACGTCTCGGAGAACGA
This sequence comes from uncultured Solirubrobacteraceae bacterium, assembly GCA_964422645.1. Classification (GTDB taxonomy): domain Bacteria; phylum Actinomycetota; class Thermoleophilia; order Solirubrobacterales; family Solirubrobacteraceae; genus Capillimicrobium. The sequence continues at coordinate 48,461 of CAYRCB010000019.1, forward strand.
GAGTCGCAGGAGGTCCGCATGGCCCACGATCTCCTCGACCGCGGCGATCCCGCTCTCGAAGAGCGCCTCTCGCAGGCCCAGCCCATCCCATTGCGTCCGCGCCGCAGCAAGCTCGGCTGCTTCGAAGTACTGGAACCCGCGCCCGAGAATCGCATCCAAGATCGCGCGCTTGGAGGGGTAGTAGTAGTAGATCGCCTTCGGCGAGAGGTCGACGGCGTCGGCGATCTCCGCCAGCGACGTCTCGGTGAACCCACGGGCCGCGAACAAGCCCCGTGCGACCTCGGCGATCTCTTCCAGCCTCCGATTGCGACGCCGCTCTCCCGCCGATTTCGGCGTCACATCCTGTCTCATATGGCGTTGCCTGCACTCACAGGGTAAGCGGTCAGAATCTGACAGGTCATGGTAGCGTTCGATCGACGTGACAGCCATCCGCGCGGGGCTCACGCCCCTCGATAGTGAGCTGCGTTGAGCTCGCGGTAGTGGCGCCACTCGGGAGGCAGCAGATCCTCCGCGACGGCAGCGTCCACCGGGCAAGCGTCCACGCAGGCGTCGCATTCGATGCACTCCGCGGGGTCGATGAACAGCTGCGCGGCGTCCTCGAATCCGGGCTCTCCCGGCGCCGGATGGATGCAATCGACGGGGCAGACCTCCGTGCACGACGCGTCCTTGTTGCCGATGCATGGCTCGGCGATCACATAGGCCATGACGCCTACCTCCTTGTGACACCGGCGGTCGCCGGGTTCACGTTGCCGTCGAACGTCGCGATGTCGCCGCCGGGCCACACGCGCGCTCCACGTTGGTCTACATCGATCGGTCCACCACGATCGGTCCGCGTCCGTCACCGTCGCGCCATCCTCAGCCGGGTACCGCGCGCACGAACGCCCGGTAGCAATCGACGAATTCCGCGACGCGGAAGCGAGCTGCGCTGAACGCGGTCTCGGGGGCGATCCAAAGCCGCGAGTCGGGCACGCGGGCATGCACCTCGAGCGCATGCGAGAGCGGATGGATCGGGTCGTCGATGTCGCCGCGGGTCACCAGCACGGGACAGCGCACGCGCTCAAGCTCGGCGCTGAGGTCGAGATGATCCTGCAGCAGCCGGTCGCGCCGGATCGTCATGTAGTAGGCCAACACGGTGCGCCAGTCGGGTCCGTTCCAGGACTCCATCTGCGCCGCGAGCTCGGTTGAGAGCTCGGGCCCGAACACTCGCTCAAGCGCCGCGCTACCTTCCACGCTGTCGGAGACGATCGGCGAGTCCGCCGCGACGCTCGCGACGCGCTCGGGCACGAGCGTCGCGAGACGCAGGACGATCCGCGCTCCGAGGCTGCTGCCGCACAGATGCACGCGCTCGAGGCCGAGGCGGTCGAGCAGCGCGACGAGGTCGTCGGTCCACGCGGTCGGGGCGATCGCGGTGGTGCGCGGATTGCGGCCCATCGCACGCAGGTCCGGCACGACGACGCGGAACTCGGCGCTCAGCGCGGGCATGTGCGCCTCGAAGCAGCGGCCCGAGCTGGCCGCGCCGTGCACCAGCAGGATCGGCGCGCCTGCGCCGCAGTCCTCGTAGTGCAGCGGCCCGCCGTCGACCTCAAACGCCGGCATGCGCCGCCTCTGAGAATCCCGTCGTCACGTCCATCGCCGGCACCCTCGCAATGTCGGGGCCCCACCACGTCATCGCGACCGCCAGCTCCTCCTCGGACCACTCGATCGGCTCCCAATCGCTGTCGAGCACGAGATAGCCGCCCGAGAACAGCTCGAGCCGATGGCCGCTGCCCGGGTCGCGCACGTAGGCGAAGATCGCCTGGCTGACGCCGTGGCGGCCGGGACCGCCGTCGATCTGGATGCCATGCTCGCGCAGGATGTCCGCCGCCCGCAGGATGTCCTGCGCATCGTCGAGGTAGTACGCGAGGTGGTGGAAGCCGTCGGCCCGGCCACCGTTGTCGGTCATCACGGCGAGGTCGTGGCTGAGCGCGCTCACGCCCATCCATGCCGCGGCCTGCGTGCCGTCGCGCAGGCGGATCAGCTCGCGCGTGCCGAGCCCGAGCTCGTCGGCCAGCCATTCGCGCAGGCCACCTGGGTCGACCGTCGTGACGTTGACATGGTCGATGCGCCGCGGCGAGATCCCGCGCGCCCAGGCCTTCGCAGAGTTGGTCTTCAACTGCGAGCGATGCTCGGCGGGGGACGCCACGCGCTCGACGTCGTGGTAGAGCTCGAAGCGGTGACCGGTCGGCAGCGCGAACCGGACGGCGCGCCCTTGCCCCTGCTCCTCGCCGGCCTCCACCCACTCGGGCATGAGGCCACGCGCGGCGAGCCGCTCAGCGAGCTCGTCGACGTCGTCGGCCCGTCGCACGCGCCACGCGACATGCTCGACGTAGCTGCGCCGTCCGGGCGCGAGGCTCAGCGAGTGGTGCTCGAGGTCGCCCCAGGCGCGCAGGAAGAGGGTGTCGCCGTCGTGGCCGGTCTCCTCCAGTCCGACGACATCGCGCCAGAACCACACCGATCGATCGAGATTCTCGGTGACGAGGGCGACGTGGCCGACCTTGGTCAGTGCTGAGGGCGGATTCACCGTGTGCTCTCCTGTTCGTGGTCGAGCGGCGCCGTGGCGCGCAGCGTGATCGCGCCGAGGTTCGTGTAGGAGGCGCGTAGGACGCTGCCGTGCGTGACGGCGACCGCCTCGGTCATCGCGCCAGCGAGCACGAGCCAGCCAGGCTCGAGCGCGTGGCCGCGGCGCGCCAGCGCGTTGGCAGCGAACGCGAGCGCCTCAGCCGGATGGCCGAGGATCGCGGACCCGGTCGCGCTGTGCACCACCGATCCGTCGACCTCCAGCACCGTTGCCTCCAGCGCGAGATCGAGCTCGTCGGGCCCGCGTCCCCGGGGACCCATGACGAAGCATGCGGCCGACGCGTTGTCGGCGACGACGTCGGGCAGCGTGAAGCGAAACGCCTGGTAGCGGCTGTCGATGACCTCCACCGCGGCGTACACGGCCGCCACCGCCCGCAGCGCCCGCGCGGCCGTCACGCCGGGACCGGCGAGCCGATCGCCCAGCACGAACGCGATCTCCGGCTCCGCGCGCGGATGGATCAGCCGCTCGAGCGACACCGCGGCATCGGCTGGCAGGGCCATCGCGTCGGTCAGCCATGCGACGATCGGGACGTCGACTCCCATCTGGCGCTGCTTGGCGTGCGCGGTGAGGCCGAGCTTGACGCCGACGACGACCTCGTCGCGCGCCAGCCGCAGCTCGAGTGCCCGGTCCTGCACCGCGTAGGCCGTCTCGAGGTCCATGCCGGAGTCGAGCGACGCCAGCGTCGTCTGATTGTCTTGGGCGTCCAGCAAGCGGCGTGCCATCGCGTCGACGTTCACCGCGCGGACCCCACACCGGCCGCGAGCTGGATCGCGGCATCGATGACCAGGGTGAGGCCGACCTTGTGACCGCGGATCCGCCGTCCCGCGGCGCGCCGCCGCTCGACCCGAAGCAGTTGGACGGTGTACGCGTCGGTGACCGTGAGTTCAGGCCAGCGAGCGACGAGCGACTCGGTCGCGACGCCGGTCTCGGCAGCGTCCATGAGCGCGTCGGCTGCCGCGCGGATCGCGTCGGGGTGGGCGAATTCGGTCACGGTGTCGCCCATCCTTCGGCCGAGCGCCTTGCGCCGTCAACGCGCCATCCCGCGAGACGGAACGACCGGCGTGCGTGCGCGGCGCGGCCCCGACCTCTGCAAGACGCGCCGTGCGGCCGCGCTCGCCGATCTCGCTCGTCGCCGCCGGCATCCTCGCATCCACGGGCTCAAGCAAAGCCCTGGAAATGAGGCGGTTCTCGGTGAAGCCCTCTGCCGGACTCGAACCGGCGACCCCTTCCTTACCATGGAAGTGCTCTACCAACTGAGCTAAGAGGGCGCGTCGCTCCGTCACTCTAGCGGCCCGACGGCCGCGCTCGCGGGCCGCTACGCCGACACCTGCTCGCGGCCCTTCGCGGTCACCGTCGTCACCGGCAGGCCGAGGCCCGCGACCTTGTGCGGGAGGTCGATGCGCAGCCAGCGGGAGATGTGGGTCGGGAGCGTCGAGACGATGACCTCGTCGAAGCCGCGGAGGTTGACGGCGTCCATGACCGCGTTGAGCGGCTCCGGAGCGCCGATCATGCCCTCGACCCGACCGCGGGCGGCGTCCTGCAGCAACGGGATGGCGAGGTCGAGGACGTCCTGGGCCTCGTGGCGGTCGGTGTCCTCGGGATCGACGACGCGGTGCAGCCCATGGGCGGACGCGGGGACGAGCAGCGTGAACGTGCACGGGCCACGAGCTGCGCGCTCGCGCACGGCGTCCAGCAGCGCCGGCGTCGCGGCGGTCTTGTGGGCGACGATCAGGACCCTGGTGGGCGAGGACGACTCCATGCGCCAGCTCCCTTCACGCTCTCGAGCTCGCCCGACTTCTACCCCCGGCGCCCGCGGCGCTACCGGGCGCGTACGCGACGCCCGGGACCGCTATCCGATCGCGCGCCAGAGCGCGTCGTCGCCGAGCGCGATCCGCTGCGCCCGACCCTCGGCCACGGCGTCGATGAGCGCCGCCTCGACGCCGTCGCGATCCGGGACCGTCAGATCCGGGGTCATGATCGCCACCACCTCGGCGGTGACCAGGCCGGACGGGAACGCGTGCAGCGCGTCGACCGGATCCTCCGGCACGCCGCGCCGCGTCAGCGATCGATCCAGGTTGGCGATCATCGCGTCGTAGACCTCGAGCGACTGGAACCCCCCGGCCTCCAGCGACGCGCCGTCGGCCGCGCGCAAGAGCAGCGACGGCGCGGTGTACCGGACCGGCCCGTCGCTCGTGGCGTGCTTGCCCTGGAACTCGGTCGCGCCGCCGGCCGCGGTGCGCGACTCGACGCGGTCGGCCTCGTAGGCCTCGCTCACCGCGGGGTCATCCAGAGCGCCCACGATCGCCTCCGCGTCCAGGCCCTCCACCCGCTCCAGCGCTGCCACCAGCGCCGCGTCCTCGTCCATCACGCTCGGCGTGGTGAACATGTGGAACTGCAGGGCACGGAACGCGTCGCGCTCACGCGCCGGATCGGCCAGACGCGTGGCGACGATCGCGCGGCACATCCGCGCAGTCGGCGCCATCCGCGCCTTCACCTCGTGCGAGAACGGCATGCCGAAGCGCGCGAAGCTCCGCTGGCCCTTGGCCGACCGGGCGGGCGTGTAGCCGATCTCCAAGTACCGCTCGGCGGTCTCCGACAGCCCGATCGTCACCAGCCGCCATCGCAGCTGATCGCCGTAGCGCCATTGCAGCGCGGCGATCGCGGGACTGGCAGAGTAGGCCCACGGGCAGCCGGGATCGGTGAACTCGATGACGTCGATGGGCATGGAGTCCATGCTTGCACATGCAAACATGGACCCTGAAGCTGAACCGGTCGATAATGGGAGCGAACCCCTTCCCGAAAGGACCTCGAACGACACATGGCGTCTGATCGCTCCCTCCCCTACGAGGGCCAGGTCGCGCAGCCCCGGCCCTCCGCCGCCGACGCGCGGGCCGTCTTCGGCCAGACCATGGGCCTGGTCGCGTTCACCGTGGGCTTCTTCGCGCTGGGCGCCTACATCGGCCGCGACATCAGCGGGACCGGTGTCCTGCTGCTGTTCATCGGCGCGTTCGTGCCGCTGATCGGCCTGCAGTTCGCCGTCCGTCGTGGCGCCGAGTCGCTGGCCATCGGACTGCTGTTCGCCTTCGGCCTCCTGTTCGGCCTCGCGCTCGGGCCGGTCCTCAACGAGTACGTCCAGGCCGATCCCGCCGCCGTCTACCAGGCGGGCGGCGCCACGGCGCTCTTCATCGCCGGCTTCGGCGCGTACGGCTACGCCACACGCCGGGACCTGTCCAGCTGGGCCCGCGGCCTCTTCTGGGCGCTGCTGGCGCTCATCGCCTTCGGCCTGATCACGCTCTTCGTGTCGATCCCGGGCGGCAACGTCATCTACGCCGTCCTCGGACTCGGCGTCTTCGCGGCGCTGACGATCTTCGACTTCAACCGCCTGCGCCGCGCGGGCATGGAGATGGCGCCGCTGATCGCCGCGTCGATCTTCCTCGACGTGATCAACGTCTTCCTGTTCTTCCTGCAGCTCTTCGGCGGCTCCAGCCGCAACTGAGCCGAGGCATCCCGTCCCGGATCGCGTTTGCGCGCGGTCCGGGAGCGGGCAAAGCGGCCCCGATGCCCGAGCGCCGCCTCGAGATCGACTGCGTCTCCAAGCGCTACGGCGACGTCGTCGCCCTGCGCGACATGACCTTCGACGTGCGCGCGGGCGAGCTGTTCGGCTTCGTCGGCTCCAACGGCGCCGGCAAGACGACGACGATGCGGATCGCCCTCGGCGTGCTGGCCGCGGACGCGGGCGAGGTGCGCTGGGACGGCCGCCCGCTCGACCTCGAGCGCCGGCGGCGGATCGGCTACATGCCCGAGGAGCGCGGCCTCTACCCGCGCATGAGGGTCGCCGAGCAGCTCGTCTATCTCGCCCGGCTGCACGGTCTGAGCGAGCCGGACGCGCGCCGCTCGGTCGACGGGTGGATCGCGCGGCTCGGGGTCGCCGATCGCCACAGCGACGAGGTCCAGCAGCTCAGCCTCGGCAACCAGCAGCGCGTCCAGCTCGCCGCCGCGCTGGCGCACGATCCGGAGATCCTCATCCTCGACGAGCCGTTCTCGGGCCTGGACCCGGTCGCCGTCGACGTGATGAGCGAGGTCCTGCGCGAACGCTGCGCGGCGGGCGTCCCGGTGATCTTCTCCAGCCACCAGCTCGACCTCGTCGAGCGGCTGTGCGACCGCGTCGGCATCGTGCGCGACGGGGAGATGGTCGCCTGCGGGACGGTCGACGACCTGCGGGCGGCCGGGAGCGCGCGACTGGTCGTCGACGCGCCTGCCGCCCCCGACGGCTGGGCCGACCATCTGCCCGGCGTGACGGTCACCGGACGGGAGGGCACGCGGACGATCCTGTCGCTCGACGGCGGCGCCGACGACCAGGCCGTCCTGCACGCGGCGCTCGCCACGGGGCCCGTCCACGAGCTGACCCGCCGTCGTCCGTCGCTGACCGAGCTGTTCCGCCACGTGGTCAGCGAGGAGCCGGCCGCCGCGTGAGCCCGCTCGGCACCGTCTGGCTCGTCGCGCGCCGCGAGGTCGTCACGCGCGCTGGCTCCAAGGCACTGCGCATCGGCACGGCGCTCATGCTCCTCGCCCTCGTCGGGACGATCGTCGCGATCGACCTGATCGGCGGCGGCTCTTCTGCGCGCGACGTCGGGCTGCTGCAGCGCGACGCCGCGCTCGCCGCGCCGCTGCGGGCGACCGGCGAGGACGTCGACGTCTCGACGGTACGCGACGCCGCCGCCGGCGAGCGCGCGGTCCGCGACGGCGACCTCGACGCGTTCGTCGCCTCCGCCGACGGTCGGCTCGACGTCATGGTCAAGGAGCGCCTGCCCGACGGGCTGCGCACCGCGCTGGACGCCGTCGCCCGCCAGCAGGCGCTCGACGGCTACGTCAGCTCGCTCGGCGGCAGCTCGGCGGCGGCGCAACGGGCGATGGCCGCCGCGGGGGTGGACGTCCGCGCGCTGGAGCCCGAGCAGGAGTTCGAGGACCAGCGGCTCGTGGCGGGGATCGTCGTGGGCATCCTCGTGTACATCTCGCTGCTGAGCTACGGGCAGATCGTGGCCCAGGGCGTCGTCGAGGAGAAGGCCAGCCGCGTCGTGGAGCTGCTGCTGTCGACGATCCGCGCCTGGCAGCTCATGGCCGGCAAGGTGCTCGGAATCGGGCTCGTGGGGCTGGCGCAGATCGCACTGCTGCTCGCGGCGGGGGCGATCGCCGGGATAGCCACCGGACAGCTGACCCTGCCGACCTCCGTCGCGGTGGGGACGGTCGCCTGGGGCGTCGGCTGGTACCTGCTCGGGTTCTTCCTCTACGCGCTGCTGTTCGCGGCGGCCGGCGCGCTGGTGTCGCGCCAGGAAGATGTCGGCGGCGTCTCGATGCCGCTGATGATGGCGATCATCATCCCCTACGTCTTCGGGATCTCGGTGCTGCCGAGCGACCCGGACAACGAGGCGGCCGCCGTGCTGTCGGTGATCCCGGTGTGCTCGCCGACGATCATGCCGATGCGCATCGCGATGGGCGCGGCCACCACGGCGGAGATCGTGCTGTCGGTCGTCCTCACGATCGGCCTCATCGCCGTGCTCGTCCGGCTGACGGGGCGCGTCTACGCGAACGCCGTGATGCGGATCGGCGCCCGCATCCCGCTGCGCGACGCGCTGCGCGCCGCCTGACTAGGCTGGCACGCATGAGCACCGGGCCCGTCCTCTTCGCCTTCGACGACACCGACGGCGCGCGCCGCGCGCTCGAGCAGGGCGCGCAGCGCCTGGCGGCCCGCGAGGCGGTCGTCGTCTGCGCGTGGACTTCGCTGGAGCGCGCGGCCGGCATCGGCAGCCTCGGCATGCCGGCATCGGTGGCCCAGTCCGCGGTCGACTCCTTCGACGAGGAGTCCGAGCGCAACGCCCTGGCCGCCGCCGAGGCGGGCGCGCAGACGCTGCGCGCCGCCGGCTGGACCGCCACCGCCCGCGCCGCGCGCACGACGACCAACGACTGGGCCGCGCTCCTGGCGGTCGCCGACGAGGTCGGCGCAGACACGATCGTGGCGGGCTCCCGCGGCCGCTCGGCGCTCAAGGCGACGCTCCTGGGCAGCGTCTCCTCGGGCCTGGTCCAGCACAGCCCGGTCCCGGTCCTGATCGTCCGCTGAGACGCGACGAGCGCCTCCGGAGAGGCGCTCGTTGCAGGTGGCGGGACCAGGATTCGAACCTGGGAAGGCAGTGCCATGTGGTTTACAGCCACACCCCTTTGACCGCTCGGGAATCCCGCCAGGCGCAGCAGCCAGTGTAGCGGTCATGCCGCGCCGGGAACCGCGAGCGGGCGACCGGGCGCGATCTCGTAGCGCGCATACTTCGGACCGCCGATCAGGATGGCATTGCCGCCCTCGACCGCGGCCGACGGGATGAACCATCGGCGCCCGTCGCCGACCACGACGAACAACCAGTCGCAGCGGTCCGCGGAGAACCGCCGGACGAGCCCGCTCCAGCTGCGATTGCCGCCGCGCGTGCACAGCGAGACCTGCCAGCGACCCCGCAAGAACGACGTCGAGGTCTTTACCTGCACGCGTACGAGTCGGCCGTGCATGTCGGCCACGAGGTCGCAGTCCTGGCTGTGCCCGAACGGCACGTACACGTTCCAGCCTTGGGCGACGAGCCACTCGAGCGCAGCCGCCTCGCCCAGATCTCCCTGCCGTCGCCAGTGCATCGCGGGCACGAACATACGTTCGTGCCCGGACGGATCGGCGCTCAGCCCGCGTCGCGCAGCCGCTGCGCCTCGGGCAGCGACTCGAGCTTCTTCAGCGTGTGGTTCTCGATCTGGCGGATGCGCTCGCGGGTCACGTTGAAGGCGCGGCCGACCTCCTCCAGCGTCCGCGGGCGCTCGCCCGTCAGCCCGAAGCGCATCTCGATCACCTCGCGCTCGCGCTGCGGCAGCGCGGCCAGCGCCTTGCGGACGTTCTCGCGGCGCAGGTTCTCGGACGCGAGCTCGAACGGCGACTCGGCGGCCTGGTCCTCGACGAAGTCGCCCAGCTCGGACTCGTCCTCCTCGCCGATCGGCTTCTCCAGCGAGACCGGCTGCTGGCTCATGCGCAGGATGTCGCGCACCTCGCGCGGGTGGCACTCCAGCTCGCGGGCGATCTCCTCGGGCGTCGGCTCGCGGCCGAGCGACTGCACGAGCTGGCGCTCGACGTGCACGACCTTGTTGAGCTTCTCGACCATGTGGACCGGGATGCGGATCGTGCGGCCCTTGTCGGCGATCGCGCGCGTCACCGCCTGGCGGATCCACCACGTCGCGTACGTCGAGAACTTGTAGCCGCGGCGATAGTCGAACTTCTCGACCGCGCGAATCAACCCCAGCGACCCCTCCTGGATGAGGTCCAGGAAGGTCAGCCCGCGGCCCAGGTAGCCCTTGGCGATCGAGACCACCAACCGCAGGTTCGCCTCGACCATCTGCTGCTTGGCCGCCATGTCGCCGCGCTCGATCCGCTTGGCCAGCGACACCTCCTCCTGCGCCGTCAGCAGCGGCACGCGCCCGATCGAGCGCAGGTAGAGGCGCAGCGAGTCGAGCGACGGCTCGACGGTGAGGTCGATCTCGGGCTTCTTGGCCGCCGCCTCGCCGCCCGCATCCTCGTCCTTCTCGCGCTTGGGCTCCGACGCGCCCGCGACCGGTCGCCCGTCCGCGGTGACGATGTCGATGCCCTGGTCGACGAGATGATGATGCAGCTCGGTGAGCTGCTCCTTGGTGACCTCGACCTCCTCCAGGCAGGTCGTGATCTCCTCGATCGTCACGAAGCCCCGTTCGTGACCGGCCGTGATGAGGGTGCCGAGCTCGTCGAGCTCGTGGATCGGAGCCTCGTCGGCCAGCAGCGCTTCAGCCTTCTCGGTCAATACCTGCTCCCCCATGAGCCCGTGAGCGCGTCCATCCGTTCCTCCTGCGGTATCGACCGCATTGGAGCGAGGCTTGAAGCTCTCCCCCGTGTTCCCCGCAGGAAGTGATAGCACAGGGGATCGCTAGGGTTGATCGGTATGCAGCTCGTCACCGCGCCGGACGTCCAGGCCAGCCGCCCGACGATCCAGATCTCGCTGTCTCGTGTGGGCGTGACCGGCGTCGAGAAGGTCATCCGCGTGCACCAGCAGCTGTTCTCCGCGCGGCTGGAGTGCTTCGTCGACCTGGGGCCCGATCAGAAGGGCGCCCACATGTCCCGATTCGAGGAGACGGTCAACGACACGATCGGCGAGGTGATCCTCGGCGAGGAGGCCTTCCGGGCCGAGACGCTCGCCGTCCGCATCGCCGAGCTCGTGCGCGAGCGCCAGGGCGCGCGACGCGCCGAGGTGACGATCGAGGCGCGCTACCCGGAGCACAAGCCGGCGCCGGTCTCGGGCATCCAGACGCAGGAGATCTACACGCTCTTCGGCTCGGCCGCCGCGACCGAGCGCGGCACCCGCCGGCTCGTCGGCGTCGCCGCCCAGGGCATGACCGCCTGCCCGTGCGCCCAGCAACTGGTGGCCGGCGCGGCGCGCGAGCGGCTCGTCGGACGCGGCTTCAGCGACGAGCAGATCGAGCAGATCTTCGAGGACGTCCCCGTCGCCACCCACAACCAGCGCGGCCTGGGAACCCTGTACATCGGCTGCCCGGAGAGCTGCGACCTCGAGCTCGACGCGGAGACGCTGCTGAAGATCGTCGAGGACTCGATGTCCAGCGAGATCTACGAGCTGATGAAGCGCTCCGACGAGGGCGCGGTCGTCGAGAAGGCCCACCGGCGCCCGCGCTTCGTGGAGGACTGCGTGCGCGAGGCGGTCCAGGGCGTCGTGGACACCCTCCCGGAGCTCAGCGACGAGCACTTCGTCTCGGCCCGACAGGAGAACCTCGAGACGATCCACCAGCACAACGTGGTGGCCGAGCGGTTCGGCCTCCTCGGTGAGCTGCGGCACGAGCTGCTCACGGGCCACCACGCGGCGCATCACACGTCGCTCCGCGAGTGGCTGGACGCCGCGGGCCGGTAGCGGCCGCCTACGCCTGAGCGCGGCCGCGGCCGCGGCCGCGGTCGCGCGCGGCGAGCGAGCGGCGCAGCCCGAAGAAGTACTCGACGCCCGACGCCACCGTCACGGCGACCGTCGCGTAGACGAGCACGTCCAGCCAGGTCGGCGAGCCGCTGACGGCGATGAGCAGGAAGATCGTCAGCACCTGCAGCGCGGTCTTGACCTTGCCCCAGCGGTTGGCCGAGATCACCACGCCCTGGCCGGTCGCGGCCATCCGGCTCATCGTGACCGCCAGCTCCCGGGCGATGATCACCATCGCCACCCAGGCCTGCAGACGATCCAGCGAGACGAGCGACACGAGCGCGGCGACGACGAGCAGCTTGTCGGCGATCGGGTCCATGAGCTTGCCGAACGTCGTGACGGCGCCGCGCGAGCGCGCCAGGTAGCCGTCGACCCAGTCGGTCAGCGAGGCGAAGGCGAAGACGACCGCCGCGAGCAGGTCCCCGTTGGGCGTCTCGTCCAGCAGCGCCACGACCACGACCGGCACCAGGAGGATGCGCAGGACCGTCAGGACGTTGGGGACGTTGAGCGGGAACATGGCTGCCTCACACAGACGCGCGGCAGCCGCGGAAGTTACTCGCCCACCGGCAGACCGTTGCGGCGGCGCACCTCGGTCGCCACCGCGACGACCACCCGATCGAGGTAGGCGACGTACGCCTCCGGCGACGCGAAGTACGCGGCGCTGCTGTCCTGCGCGATCGTCGCCTCCAGCTCCCGCAGGAACGGCGAGTCCTCGCCCACCAGCCCGGCGAGCCGGCCCGCCGCGTGGATCAGGCGCAGGCTCGCCGTGTAGACGCCCTCCTCCGGCGCCCCGCGCGCAGCGGAGACGAGGTGGCAGATCAGCTCGAACGCCGGGTCCGGCTCAGGCGGGCGCGTCATCGGCGAACTGGTCGTGGTGGACGGGCCGCCGGCGCCGCCGCAGCGGCCCGGTCGGCTCCCCGTCGGCCGGATAGCCGACCGGCATGATGAGGTCGACCCGCATCCGCTCGGGCAGCCCGAGCACCACCCGGATCCCCGGCATCGTGCTGATCATCGTGAACTGCGTGCCCAGGCCTGCGTCGATCGCCGCCAGCCACGCGTTCTCGCCCGCCGCGCCGCTGTCGATGAGCGAGCTGGCCTCGCCGACCGGGCCGACGCGCCGCACCGCCAGCTCGACGTCGGTGGCGACGACGAGCAGCGCGGGCGGGTCGGCGAGCAGCGACGGCGAGATCTGGCGGACCGCCCGGATCACTCGCGGGTCGTCGACGACCATCACCTGCCGATAGGGCACGTTGGAGGCGGTCGGCGCGCTGTGGGCCGCGGCCGCGAGCCGGTCCAGCAGCTCACGCGGGACCGGCCGCGGATCGAACGAGCGGCAGGAGCGCCGCCGGGCCAGCGCGTCGGCGACCTCCATCAGCCGATCACGAGCTCGTCCAGCGCGCGGGGGAACGCGGTGAGCGACTCGACGCCGTCCGCCGTCACGAGCACCGTGTCCTCGATGTGGATCGGCGTGTTGCGGGCGATGAACGCGCCTGGGTCGATCGTGAAGACCATCCCCGCCTCGAGCGGCTCGTCGTTGCCCAGCTGCAGCAGCGGTGGCTCGTGGATCGGGGCCAGGCCGACGCCGTGGCCGACCTTCCAGACCTGGTCGTAGCCGGCATCGCGCATGACCTCGGCGCAGACCCGGTGGACCTCCTGGGCGGGCACGCCCGGGCGCACGGCCGCCATCGACGCCTCCCACGCCCGCAGCGTCGCGTCGTGCATCGCGACGGCCTCACGCGACGGATCGCCGAGAAACAGGTTGCGGGCCGAGTCGGCGCGGTAGCCGCCGTGTGAGCCCGGGAACAGGTCGACGTCGACGAGCTCGCCGACGGCGAACGGCCGCGGGCTGAGCTCGTGGAAGACGCCCGAGATCGCCAGATCGCCCGAGCCGGCCGCGAGCATCGCCGCGACGATCTCGGCGCCCGCCTCGGCCACGGTCACCCCGGGCCGGATGACCTCGCGAGCGCGGACGTAGCCGGCGTCGTGGGCGGCCGAGGCACGGCGCAAGTGCTCGATCTCGGCGGCGTCCTTGACCGCGCGCAGCCGATCGAAGACCGTCGGGGCGCGTCGCAGCCGCACGCCGGGGACCGCCTCGGCCAGCAGATCGACGTCGCCGAACCACAGCGCGTCGTCGGCGCCGAGGTCTCCACCGGTGACGCCCGCCGCGGCGAACGCGTCGCGCAGCGCCGGCCGCGGGTCCTGACCGTCGACGTAGGTGAAGACGTGCGGGATCGCCGAGCCCTCGAGCGCGAAGATGTCGGCGTGCATGCGGCTGATGACCATCGCGGGCTCGCCGTCGACGGGCACGACGATGCACGACGCCCACAGCGGCCAGCCGCCGGGATGGGCGTCCTCGTCGGTCAGCCAGCGGAAGTTCGCGCCCGCGGTGACGTACAGGCCGGCAAGGCCCGCCTCCGCGGCCAGCCGCCGCGCGCGGTCGACCCGCGCCGCGAGCGGGCTCACGCCGCCACCCGCGCAGCGCGCGTCGCGCGCGCCGCCGCCGCAGCCATCTCGACCGCGCCGCGCCCGGGATCGACGACCGGCACGCCGAGCGCCGCCCGGAACGGGTCGAGCATCTCCCCGGTCCAGAACGTGCAGCCGGCGTAGACCACGCCGGCGCCGCGCTCCACCGCGCCGCGCGCCAGCTCCAGCGCCGGCCCGTCGAGCACCGCGCGATGACGGTCGATGACCGAGAACGTCGCCGCGTCCTGGTCGGCGTGCATCGCCTCCGCGAGCGCGGCGGCCTCCGGGTACTCCATCGGCACGGTGAGGATCTCGGAGATGAGGTGGTCGAGCCCGTAGTAGCGCGCGAGGTCGCGGTAGAGGACGTGGGCCTCGAAGCCGTCGGCGACGAGGATCGCCATCCGCTGATGCAGCTGGGCGGCCAGGTGCAGCGCGGCGTCCAGCGGCGCCGCGACGGGGATCGCCACCGAACGGCGCGCGTCGAGGATCGCCGGGTCGCCGCTGCAGCCGATGACGACCCCGTCGCAGCCGTCGGCCTCGGCCCGGGCGATCGCGTCCAGCAGCGGCCCCTGGTACGACGTCGCCGCCGGCAGGAACGGCGAGTCCGGCACGCCTGCGATCTCCAGATGGCCGACCTCGACCTCGACGTCGGCGCCGCCGGCGCCCGCCAGCCGCTCGGCGAACCAGTCGTCGAGCGTGCCGCTGGCGACGGGGTTGACGTAGCGGATCCTCACGGGGCGGTGCCTCCCAGATCGTCGGGGTCGATGGTCGAAGCGGGCTGCGTGGCGCCGGCGATCTGCCCTTCGGCCGCGCGCCAGCAGCGCGCCCGGTGGTCGCCGCCGAGCTCGGACAGCGGCTGGGGCTGCGAGCAGCGCCCCTCGTCGCCGAGCGGGCAGCGGCCGAGCAGGCGGCACCCCTCCTCACCGGGCCGGGGCGTGCGCAGCGAGCCGCGGATGCGGACGTCGCGGTCGCCCTCCTCGGTGCGCGCCGCGAGGTCGTGGGCGTAGAGCAGCCCGCGCGTGTACGGGTGGCGGGGGTCGCCGAAGACCTGCTCGGTCGGCCCCTCCTCGACGACCTGCCCGAGGTACATGACGACGACCCGGTCGGCGATCATCCGCACGGTCCGCAGGTCGTGGGTGACGAGCAGGTAGGTCAGCGCGTGGCGCTGCTGCAGCCGGGCGAGCAGCTCGAGGACCTGTCCCTGGATCGACATGTCCAGCGCGGACGTCGGCTCGTCCATCACCACGAGGTCGGGGACGACCGCGAGCGCCCGCGCGATCCCGGCGCGCTGCAGCTCGCCGCCGCTGACGTCGCGCGGCCGCAGCCCGGCGAAGCGCGGGGAGAGCCCCACCTCGGTGAGCAGCTCGCCGACGCGCGCGTCGACGTCGCCCTCCGGCCGGGCGAGGCGCAGCGTCTCGCGGATCGAGGCGCCGATCGTGTGGACCGGGTCGAACGAGGTCAGCGGGTTCTGGAAGACCATCTGGACGCGCTTGCGGAAGGGGCGGAAGCGCGCGTCGTCGAGGTCCTGGACCTCCTGGCCGTCGAAGAGGATCTGGCCGGCGTCGGCGTCGTGCAGGCGCAGCACCAGGCGCGCCAGCGTCGACTTGCCCGAGCCGCTCTCGCCGACGAGCGCCGTGGTCGTCCCGCGCCGCAGCGTCAGGTCGACGCCGTCGACCGCCGCCACCGCCGACTTGTGGCGCCGGGCCAGGCGTCCGCGGGGGGCGAACGTCTTGCGCACGCCGCGCAGCTCGAGGATCGGGGTCTCGTCGCTCATGCGTGGTGGCAGGCCACGAGCTGGCCCGGTCGCAGCTCGCGCAGCGCTGGGTGCTGCGCCCGGCAGACGTCGGTGACCAGCTCGCAGCGGTCGGCGAACGGGCAGCCGCTCCCGAGCGTGCCCGGCTCGGGGATCCGGCCCGGGATGAAGGCGATCTCGCCCTCCTCGGGGTCCATGCAGCGGATCAGCCCGCGGGTGTACGGGCCCAGCGGCGCGTTCAGCACCGCCTCGGCCGGCCCGTACTCCAGCAGCGAGCCCGCGTAGACGACCGCGACCACGTCGCACATCGCGCGGATCACCGCGAGGTCGTGGGAGATGAGCAGCAGCGCCGCCCCGGTCTCGCCGACGAGCCGGTCGATGACCTCGAGCACCTGCGCCTGGATCGTCGCGTCCAAGCCGGTGGTCGGCTCGTCGGCGATGAGGAGCTTCGGCGAGCAGATCAGCGCCATCGCGATCGCCACGCGCTGGGCCATGCCGCCGCTGAAGTGGTGCGGGTAGCTGCGGGCGCGCACCTCGGGCTCGGGGATCCCCAGCGCGTCGAGCAGCTCGACGGTCGCCTGCCAGGCCTGCGCCTTGGAGACGCCGGTGTGGACCCGGCAGACGCGGGCGATCTGCTCGCCGACCGGCACGAGCGGGTTCAGCGACGCGACCGCGTTCTGGGAGACGAGGCTGATCTCGCGCCCGCGCAGCTCGCGCAGCTCGCGCTCGCCGAGCGTCAGCAGGTCGCGGTCGCCGAAGCGGATCGAGCCGCTCGTGGCGCGCACGCCCTCGGGCAGCAGGCCGAGGATCGCGCTGGCGGTCATCGACTTGCCCGAGCCGCTCTCGCCGACGATGCCCACGCGCGCGCCCGCCGGCACCGACAGCTCCATCGCGCGCAGCAGCTCGATCGGGCGCTGGCGCTCGCCCGCCGCGACGACGAGGTCGGAGATCTCCAGCACGGCGCTCATCGCTGGTACCACCGGCTCAGCTGGCGACCGATGCCGCCGAAGGCGATGACGGCGAGCAGCACGGCGATGCCGGGGAAGACCGACACCCACCAGTCGCCGTCCATGATCAGCCCGGCGCCCTGCTGGATCATCGAGCCCCACTCGGGATGCGGGACCTCGACGCCGAGGCCGATGAAGCTCAGCCCGGCGATGATCTGGATCGCGTACGCGCAGGAGATCGACAGCTGCGAGGCGACCGGCGCCAGCGCGTTGGGCATCACGTGGCGGGCGATGATCGAGCGGGCCGGAAGCCCCGCGCAGCGGGCGGCGGCGATGTAGTCCTGGCTCTTCATCGGCAGCACGACCGAGCGGGTCAGCTTCAGGAAGATCGGGACGTTGACCACCGCGACGACGCCGACCAGCACGGTGCGCGAGTTGCCCAGCGCCGCGAAGACGAGCAGCGCGAAGAGGAACAGCGGGATCGACTGCACGACCTCCGAGAGGCGGTTGATCGCCTCGTCCACCCAGCCGCCGACGTAGCCGCTGGCCGCGCCGATCGGCACGCCGATGGCGAACGCGATGCCGACGCCGAGCAGCGCGACGGTGAAGTCGGTGCGCGTCGCCCACAGCACGCGCGAGAAGACGTCCATGCCGTTGGAGTCGGTGCCGAACAGGTGCGAGCCCGAGGGCGGCAGCAGCTTCGCGGCGGGATCGGCCTGCAGCGGGTCGTAAGGCGCGATGAGCGGCGCGAAGATCGCGACGAGCACGAACAGCGCCAGCAGCGCCCAGTACGGGGTGAGGAACGGCCGCACCCGGCTGGCGCGCCCGACGGCGGGCTCGGTCCAGACCGCGGTGGGCGCGGGCTCCAGCGGCGCAGTGCTCACGACGCGGCCCCCTCCCGCACGCGGGGATCGATGACCATCGCCAGCAGGTCGGCCAGCAGGTAGACGAGGATGTAGAGCGCCGAGCCGAGCAGCACGACGCCGAGCACCGGCGAGTAGTCGAAGCGCTGCATCGACTGCACCGAGTACAGGCCGATGCCCGGCCAGGAGAAGACCGTCTCGACGAGCACGGTGTTGCCCAGCAGGAAGCCGAAGGTCATCGCCACCATCGTCAGCACCGGCACGAGCGAGTTCTTCATCGCGTACCAGCGCACCGTGCGCGGGGGCAGCCCGAACGAGCGCGCGCCGCGGACGTAGTCGCTGCGCAGCGCTCCGATCATCGACGTCCGGGTGATCGCCAGGATCGGCGGGCACGACGTCAGCGCGAGCGTGATCGCCGGCAGCGCCAAGTACTGCAGCGAGGTGGCGAACGTGTCGAGCTGGCCGGCCAGCAGCGAGTCGACGACGACCATGCCCGTCACCTTCGGCGGCACCGTCGCGCCGAGCTCGAGCTGGCCGATCGGCGCCGGCGCCCAGCCGAGGACGTACGCGAACAGCAGCACGAGCAGCAGGCCGAGGAAGAAGTTGGGGATCGCCACGCCGAACTCGACGATCGCCTGGCTGACGCGGTCGACCACGCCGCCCGGCCGCTGCGCGGAGATGATGCCCAGCGGGATCGTCCACAGCAGGCCGAGCAGCAGCCCGGCGGCCGCCAGCTCGAAGGTCGCCGGGAAGCGGTCCCAGATCTCGCTGGCGACCTCGCGCTGGGTGTAGCTGGAGACGCCGAGGTCGCCGCGCAGCAGGTCACCGAGGTAGGTGACGAACTGGGTCGGGATCGACGCGTCGTAGCCGAGCTCGTGGCGCAGCTTGGCCGCCTGCTCGGGCGTCGCCCGCTGCCCGAGGATCAGCTGGACCGGATCCCCGAGCATCCTGGTCACGACGAAGACGATCGCGGCGACGCCCAGCAGGGCGACGAGCGCCCACAGGACGCGTCGCCCCACGTACAGCAGCCAGAACGTCCCCTTCATCCTCGTCGCTCCCAGGCGCTCGGTTCCGTCAGCGGCGGTCCTAGCCCGCGCGCTTGAGCGTCTTGTACGTCAGCAGGCCGTCCGGCTCCCAGAGCACGCCCTGGATGTCGTCACGGACCGGGAGCAGGTAGTTCGGCTCGGCGAGGCTGATCGCCGGCACGTCCGCGTTGAGTTGCTCCTGGATCGTGTTGGCCAGCTCCTGTCGGCGGTCGCGGTCCAGCGTGCGCGACAGCTCCTTCGTGGCCTGGTCGACCTTCGGGTTGGCGTACTTGTACCAGTTGATCACGGCCTTGGAGTCCCACGACAGGAAGGCCATGTAGTACGGGTCGTCGACGTACGCGCCCAGCCCGGACTGGATCCACGCCTGCATCGAGCGCTTCGTCAGGTGCTCGGAGAACTGCGCGGCCGGCACCTTCTTGATGTTCATCGTCACGCCGATGTCGCGCAGCGCGGTCTGGACCGGGATGGCCAGCGCCTGGGCGTCGGCGTCGGCGTCGCTGATCTCGACGTCGAAGGAGACGTTGGACTTGCCCGCCTCGGCCAGCAGCTGCTTGGCCTTCTCCGGATCCGTCTGGTAGGGCCACGTCGCGCTCTGGTCGAACCACACGGAGTTCTGCGGCCAGACGCCCTTGGCGACCTGCGCCTTGCCGCCCATGACGTTCTGGGCCAGCGACTCGTACGGGATCGCGTAGGCGATCGCCTGGCGCACGCGCTTGTCGTCGAACGGCGCCTTGTCGGCGACGAAGCCGAGCTGGTTCTGCGAGATCGACGGGACCGAGACCACGTTGACGCCGCTGGCGCCGTCGAGGCGGCCGATCGCGTCGGTGCTGAGCTCCTCGGCGATGTCCAGCGTGCCGTTCTTCAGCAGCTGGCTGCGCTGGTCGCTGTCGGGCACGACCTGCAGCACGACCCGGTCGAAGTAGGGCTTCTCACCCCAGTAGCTGGGATTGGCCTTCAGCACGAGCTGGGTGCCCGGCTGGTAGCTGTCGATGACGTACGCGCCGGTCGGAGCGCCGTTCTTGGCGACCCACTTCGTCCCCCACTCGTCGCTGGAGGAGGAGTGCTCCTTGACGAGCGCCGGATCGACGATGCCGGCGTCCTGGTCGCGCAGCATCGGACCGACGATCGGCGACGGCTGCGGCAGCTGGAACTTGATCTCGCTGTCGCTGACCTTCTTGACCTGCGACGGCTTCGTGATCCCGAGGATGTTGAGGTCGAAGACCGAGCCCGCCTGCATGCCGAGCATGCGCTGCGTCTTGTACATGAACGTGTCGGCGGTGATCGGCGAGCCGTCGGGCAGCTTGGCGCCCGGGCGCATCTTCAGCGTGACGGTCTTGCCGTTCGGGCTGACCGTGTAGGACTCGATCGCCTCACCGACGGGGTCCTTCGTGAGGTCCGCGACGAGGTAGCCCTTGCCGCTGTCCTTCGTCTCGTACTTCGTCCACTGGGCGTAGATGTTCTTCAGCGTCTCGTTGGCGCGGTACGCCTGGCCCCACTCGGGATCGAGCGTCTGCGGGTCGCTGGCCACGCCGATCGTCAGCGTGTTGCTGCCGCCGCCCGAGCCGCCCGCCGCCGACCCCGACGCGCCCGAGCCGCCGCCGGAGGTGGTGCCCGAGCCGCTGTCGCCGCCGCAGGCGGCCAGGGCGAGCGTCGCCCCCAGGACGGCGACCGTGCCGGCCGCCCGCAGGATGCCCCGGCGTCGCGGCGCGTCCGGGGTCTGGCTGGTGTCTTGCATGCTTGTTCCCTCGCTTAGCCGATCAGGCCGAGGCGCTCGTCCTCGGCTCGCTTGCGGCTGGAGCGCTGACCAGGGTCGCCCCAACCTCCCCCACCGCCGCTGTGCACCTCGACGACCGTGCCCGCGGGCACGGGCAGCGCGTTGCACTTGAGGATCAGGCGGCGCTCCTCACCCGGAACGGTCACCCAGATCTCGGGCGGCGCTCCGTCCTTGCCGCCGTGCAGGCCCCAGGACGGCGTGTCGTGACGCTCGAACCAGAGGCTCAGCCGGCACGGCTCCAACGTCTCGTAGACGCGCACGATGCCGAGGCCGCCGCGGTGGCGGCCGTCCCCGCCCGAGCCCTCGCGCAGCGAGAACTCGGTCAGGCGCAGCGGGTAGCGCTGCTCCATGATCTCGACGGGGTAGTTCTTGAAGTCGCCGGCCGCCGAGTGGACCAGCGCGCTCTCGCCGTCGCCGTGCTCGTGCGCGCCCCAGCCGCCGATGATCGACTCGCCCGCCATGAACACGCGGCGCCCGCGCTCGTTGACGAACGTGATGTTCCAGGAGTCGCCGACGTGGCCGGCCGCGGTGCGCTCGGGGATCGCGTCGCTCAGCGCGCGGACCATGAGGTCCATGGCCAGCATGAGGTGCGGCCCGTAGTGCAGGCACGCCGCCTCGGGCGACGGGTCGAAGCAGCTGCCGGCGGGCACCTCGATGCGCAGGTTGCGGAAGTTGCCGCCGCAGACGGGCGCGTCGGGGTTGACGACGAACTTGAACGCCTGCTGGATCGCGGAGTAGGTCTGGACGATTCCGCTGTTAATCGAGCCCTCGCACTCGGGGCTGGAGCCGGCGAGGTCGACGGTCATCTCGTCGCCCTCGACGGTCACGGTGACGACGACCGGCACGGGCCGGTCGGAGATGCCGTCGCCGTCCAGCGCCCCCTCGGCGCGGTAGGTGCCGTCGGGGATCGCGGCGACCGACGCCCGGTCGTCGGCCTCGGCGGCGGCGAAGAACCGCTCGATCGACGCCTCCACCTGCTCCCAGCCGTAGCGGTCGACGATCGAGCGGAAGCGCTCGATGCCGGTGCGACAGGCGGTGACCTGCGCCATGAGGTCGCCGGCCAGCGGGCCCGGATAGCGGCTGTTGAGCGTCAGCAGGTCGAGCAGCTGCTCGTCGACGACGCCGTCGACCACGATCCGCATCGGCGGGATTCGCAGGCCCTCCTGGTAGATGTCGGTCGAGTCGGAGACGTAGCCGGCCTCCTTGGCGCCGACGTCGTTCCAGTGCGCCTTGGCGCCGGTGAAGCCGCGCAGCGCCCCGTCGACGAAGATCGGCGCGAAGACCGTGACGTCGTTGAGGTGGCTGCCGCAGATCGCCGAGTCGTTGACCAGCCAGATGTCGCCGTCGGCGAAGGCGTCGGCGCCCTTGCGCGCGAGCACCTCCTTGATCGTGCCGGCGAGGCTGCCGAGGAAGAACGGCAGGCCGGGGGCCTGGCCGAGCAGGTCGCCGCGAGCGTCGTAGAGGCCGACCGAGCAGTCCTTCATCTCGTAGATGACCGGGCTGTAGGCCGAGCGGCAGAGGTTGCGGCGCATCTGCTCGGCGCCGGACATGAACGCGTGGCGGACGACCTCGACGGTCGCGGGGTTCGGGGTGACGCGAGTGGACATCAGGCCTTCTCCAGCAGCAGGTGGCCACCGGGGACGGGACGCGCGGTCCACCCGAGGCCGACGACGGTCGTGCAGGTCTCCTCGAGGACGATCGCCGGGCCCGCGACGACATCGCCGATGTCCTCGCGACGGTAGAGCGTGGCCTCGGCCTCGGTGCCGTCCTGACGGTAGCCGCCGCTGCCCAGCGCCTTGCTGCGTGGTGGGCCGCCGTTGGGGGACGCTGCGGGAGCGCCGTCGGGGCCGCCGATCGGGGCGACCGCGGCGACCCGGACGGTCACGAACTCGACCGGCTCGCTCGGGCTCGCGTGACCGTAGCGCTCGTGGTAGGCGGCGTGGAAGCGGCCCGCGAGGCCGTCGGCGTGCACGGCGAGGTCGGCGACCTCGTGGTCGGCCAGCGGCAGCGTCAGCGTGTACTCCTGTCCCACATAGCGCAGGTCGGCCGCGGCCTCGAAGCGGATCTCCCGCTCGGCCTCCTCGCCGGCCTCCAGCAGCTGCGTCACCCGGTCCTGGAGGAGGTCGACGACCGACGGCAGCTCCGCCGCCGCACCGTCCAGCGAGCGGTAGAAGGTCTGGACCGAGTCGTGGCGGATGTCGCCCTGGAGCATGCCCCAGGCCGAGAACGCGCCGGGCATCGTCGGCACCATCACCCGCGTGACGTCGAGCTCCTCGGCCAGCGCGGTGGCGTGCAGCCCGCCGGCGCCGCCGAAGGCGCACAGGACGAAGTCGCGCGGGTCCAGCCCGCGCTCGACGGTCAGCTCGCGGATCGCCTCGGCCATCGCGAAGTGGGCGATCTCGAGCGCCTGCTCGGCCACCTCCTCGGGGGCGAGGCCGAGCTCGTCGCCGACCGTCGCCAGCGCCGTGCGCGCGGCCTCGAGGTCGAGGGTCATCGAGCCGGCCAGGCGCTGCTCGGAGGGCAGGCGGCCGAGGACGAGGTTGGCGTCGGTGATCGTCGGCTCGGTGCCGCCGCGGCCGTAGCAGGCGGGCCCCGGCTGGGCGCCCGCGGACTCGGGACCGACGCGCAGCGCGCCGCCGACCGCCCGGATGAGGCTGCCGCCGCCGGCGCCGATCGTGTGGACCTCGACCGCGGGCGCGAGGACCGGCAGGCCCTGCAGCTCGAACTCCGACTGCAGCGCCGCCTGGCCGTCGCGCACGAGGCTGACGTCGAAGGACGTGCCGCCCATGTCGATCGTGATGAGGTCGCGCGAGGCGATGTCCTCGCCGGCGGCCCGGGCGCCGACGACGCCGCCGACGGGACCGGAGAAGAGCGTGAGGATCGCCTTGTCGTCGGCGATGGCCGCGCTCATCATGCCGCCGTTGGACTCGGTGATGTAGAGCGGCACCGCGAGGCCCTCGGCGCGCAGCGCGCGGTCGAGCTCCTCGACGTACTGGCGCATGATCGGCGTGATGTAGGCCGACATGACCGTCGTCGAGGTGCGCTCGTACTCGCGCCACTCGGGCGCGACCTGGTGGCTGAGGACGATCGGGACGTCGAGCTGGGCGGCGAGCAGGTCGCCGACCTCGCGCTCGTGCTCGGGCTGCGCGTAGGCGTGCAGCAGCGACACGGCGACCGCGTCATAGCCGCCGGCGCGGATCGCGTCGGCCGCGGCCTGCACGGAGGCGGCGTCGACCGGCTCGAGGATCGTCCCGTCGGCGCCGACGCGCTCGGCGACCTCGTGGATCGCGGCACGGTCCAGCAGCGTCTGCGGCTTGACGTAGTGGAGGTCGTACATGCGCGGACGGTTGCCGCGCCCGATGAGGTACACGTCGCGGAAGCCGCGCGTGGTGACGAGCGCGACGCGGGCGCCCCGGCGCTCGAGCAAGGCGTTGAGGCCGGCCGTCGTGCCGTGGACGAAGAGCTCGATCTCGGAGGGCGGCGCGCCGCAGGCGCGGACCGCGTCGACCACGCCGTCCACGAGGCGGCCGGGCGTCGACAGCACCTTCGTCGTGCTGACCTGGCCGCTCTCGGCGTCCTCGAGGATCAGGTCGGTGAAGGTGCCTCCGATGTCGATGGCAACGCGATACGGCACGCGGTCTCCTGGTCGGTGGAATCGCTAGCGCGGCCGGGGCCGCGGGCCGGATGTTCGCATATCGCGCGTTGCAACGCAATGCGTACAGCGCACAACTGCTCGCTATCCGTGCAACCGTTCACTGGTAGCAGGGTCGGCGGGGCAGCCCGAGGGCGGCCGCGGGACTTCGGTCCGCAGACTGACAACCGGGCCGCGTCGAACGACGGCTCACCGTCCAGCGCGATCCGCCCGGCGTCCGGTGCCACCAGCCCCGCCACCCCGCGCAGGGCGGCCGCTCGCGGGCGGGCGCCGTGGTGCGGCGGGGCGTCGTGGCGCGGGGGCGTCGCGGCGCGCTGCTCGACCGGCGCGGACAACCGGGCGCGGCCGGCCCACGCCGCGGCGCAAGGCGTCAGCGCTGGCGGAACACGCGCAGGTCGCGGCTGCGCCGGGCGTACTCCTCGGGCAGCGCCCGCTGGATCTCCTCCGCGGCGCGCAGCGTCTCGGGGAGGAACTCGGTCCGCATCCGCTCGATCGTCACGCGCGGGCTCGGGCAGCAGACGTTCAGCGCGGCGACGACCGTGCCGCCCTGGTCGCGGATCGGCACCGAGAGCGAGCGGAAGCCGATCTCGTACTCCTCGTCGACGATCGACCACCCCGCCTCGCGCACGGCGAGGACGTCCTTGCGCAGCGCCGCCTTGGAGAGGACGGTGTGCTCGGTGTAGCGCGTGGGCCGCAGGTCGTCGAGCCAGCGGTCCAGCTCGTCGTCGGAGAGCGCGGCGAGCAGCACGCGCCCGGTGGACATCGCGAACGCGGGCAGGCGGCTGCCGACGTCCAGGTCGACGCTGACCACGCGCTGGGACGACGCGCGCGCGACGTAGACGACCGACTCGCCGTCCAGCACCGCGGCGAGCACGGTCTCCGAGACCGCGGTCGAGAGGTCCTCCATCGCCGGCTCGGCGACCTCGGCGAACGAGAGTGAGGAGAGCGCCGAGAAGCCGAGCTCGAGGATCCGCGGGCGCAGGCGGAAGTGCTTGCCGTCGGTCTCGGCGTAGCCCTCGCGCACCAGCGTGATGAGGAACCGGCGCGCCGCGGCGCGGTTCATCCCGGCCTGCTTGGCGACCTCGCTGAGCGTCATCGACGGACGGTCGCGCTTGAAGACGCGAATGACGCTCAGGCCGCGCGCGAGGGACGCGACGTAGTCGCGGTCGGCGCCGTCGACGATCTCAGAGGACTCCACGCTGCGGGACTGTAGAGCAACCCGGTGACGCGCCTCGATCGAATGTTCGCTGCGCGTCCACGAGATCGTCCATGCGAACATGCTGGTCGATGATCGTCTGCTCGCTCCCGCGCGCTCGTCCATGAGCAGGGTCCGTCGCCCCGCCCCCGGCCTGCGCGCGGACCCGCCCGAGGTGCGGCTGCTGCGCGTCGACGCGCCGCCGCTGCGCGCACGCGCCACCGACACGGTCGCCTCTGCACTCGTCGCGGCCGGCGAGCTCGCATGCCGCGAGGCCGCGGACGGCAGCCGCCGCGGCGTGTTCTGCGGCATGGGCGTGTGCCAGGAGTGCCTGGTGACGATCGACGGCGTCCCGGGCCAGCGGGCATGCGCGACGCCGGTGCGCGACGGGATGCTGGTCGGACGGCAGCCCGCCGCCCCGGAGCTGCGCGGACCGCCGGCGCCGCCCGCCGCCGGACGCGACGCGGCCTCCGGCGCCTCTCCGCCGCCCGCCTCGCACGAGGTCGCCGGCGCGCACGCTCCGCCGCGCCCCTCACGCGAGGCAGCCGGCGACATCACGCGCGGCGCGGACGCTCCGCCGCGCCCCTCACGCGAGGTCGCCGGCGACATCACCCGCGGCGCGCACGCTCTGCCGCGCGCCTCACGCGAGGTCGTCGCGGACGTCGTCGTCGTCGGCGGCGGTCCCGCCGGGCTCGCCGCCGCGGCGGCCGCGGCGGAGGCCGGCGCCGACGTCGTGCTCGTCGACGAGCGGCCCAAGCTCGGCGGGCAGTACTACAAGCAGCCGGAGCCGGAGCTGATCGGTGACGAGGCGCGCCTCGACGGGCAGTACCGCTCCGGCCGTGCGCTCGCCGCGCGCGTCCGCGCCGCCGGCGTGCGAGTGGTCAGCGGCGTGCAGGTGTGGGGCGGGGTCGATCCGCACCGGCTCCTGGCGACCGACGGCGACGGCGATCTCGTCCTGCGCGGCCGGCGGCTCGTGCTCGCCGCCGGCGCCTACGAGCGCGGGGTCCCGATGCCCGGCTGGACGCTGCCGGGCGTCATGACGACCGGCGCGGCGCAGACGCTCCTGCGCGCCCATCAGGTCACCCCCGGCGACCGGATCCTCGTCTCGGGCAACGGGCCGCTGAACCTGCAGGTCGCCGCCGAGCTCGTCCGTGCCGGGGCGACCGTGGTCGCGCTCGCCGAGCTCGCGCCGGTCGCCCGCCTCTCGCGCCTGCCCGCGGCGCTGGCGATGGCCACGGCCGCACCCGACCTGGCCCGCGACGGCCTCGGCTACCTGTGGACGCTGCGCGGCGTGCCCTTCCACCGCGGCGCCGCGGTCGTCCGCGTCGAGGGCGATCGCGGGGCCGCCGGCGCAGGCGGCGCGGGCGCAGGCGACGCTCGCGACCGCGTCCGTCGCGCGGTCGTCGCACGGATCGGACTCGACGGCAAGCCGATCCCCGGCAGCGAGCGCGCGTACGACGTGGACGCGGTCTGCGTCGGCTTCGGCTTCCTGCCGGCCAACGAGCTCTCCCGCAGCCTCGGCTGCGACCACCGCTGGGATGCAGCCCAGGGCCAGCTGGTCGTCGAGCGCGACGCGCGCGGTCGGACCTCGGTCGACGACGTGTGGGTCGTCGGCGACGGCGGCGGCATCGGCGGCGCCCGCCTCGCGCAGGCGACCGGCACGCTCGCGGGACTCGATGCCGCGCGGAGCCTCGGCCGCTCCGCCGCGGCGCCGGAGCTCGCCGTCCTCGAGCGCCGCGCCGAGCGCGATCGCACCCGCCACGCCCGCTTCCAGCGCGCGCTGTGGCGGCTCTTCGCCGCACCGCGGCTCGTCGACCAGCTCGCGACGCCGGACACGCCGATCTGCCGCTGCGAGTCGGTCGCGCTGGCCGACGTGCGCGCGGCGCTCGACGACGGGCTCGAGCACATCGGCGCCGTCAAGCGCGTGACCCGTGCGGGGATGGGCGGCTGCCAGGGCCGCTACTGCGGCGTGCTGCTCGCCGAGATCGCCGCGCGCCGCGCCGGCCGCCCGCTCGACGAGCACGACCTCTTCGCCCCGGCGGCGCCGATCAAGCCGATGCGCATCGACCAGCTCGCCGCCGAGGACCGAGCGTGAGCCGCGCCATCGATCCGCAGCCGGCCACGTCGCGCCGGCCCGGCGGCAGCGACCCGCGCAACGTCTCAGCCGAAGCGCGCCGGCGCGAACGGCGCCAAGTCGCGCTCGACCGGGCGGCCGAGCGCCAGGTCGGCCAGCAGCGCGCCGAGCAGCGGCCCCGCGGTGAAGCCGAGGTACGGGAACGTGCCGACGACCAGCCCCGGGACCTTCGGGATCGTGCCGATGATCGGCCGCTGGTCGGGGACCGCGTTGTTGACCCCGGTCCACGTGCGCAGCAACCGCGCCTGCGCGACCGCCGGCACCACCTCGCAGGCCACCGCGAGGTTCCGCCGCAGTCCGTCCAGGTCCACGGTCGGCCGCCCGCTGCGGGGATGCACCGCAGCCGGCCAGCCGCCGCCGATGAGCAGCGACCCGGCGCGCGCCTGCTTCAGCGTGAGCCGCCCGCCCGCGAAGTACACGAGGTGGCGCACGAGCGGCGCCACGACCTCGGTGGCGCTGACCTGCATCGGATGCCCCTCGATCGGCAGGTCGACGCCGACCATCCGGGTCAGCCGCGGGATCTCCGAGCCTGCCGCGCAGACCAGCCGGGGCGCGCGGAAGGCGCCGACCGACGTCGTCACCGCGAACCCGTCGTGGTCGCGGACGATGCCTTCCACGACCGCGCCGCGCACGATCGTCGCCCCCGCCGCGGTCCCCGCCCGCGCTACCGCCGGCGTCGCGAGCAGCGGGTTCGCCTTGCCCTCCAGCCGGCACAGCTCCCCGCCCACCATGCGCTCGGCGACGTACGGCGCCTCGCGGCGCAGGTCGTCGCGCGAGAGGACCACGGAGTCGATGCCGCAGGCCTGCTCGAGCGCGACCTTGCGCTCGATCGCCCGCAGCTGCTCGTCATCCTCGGCGACGAGCAGGCCGCCGGCCGTCTTGACCTCGAGGTCGACGCCCAGCTCCTCGGAGAGCCCGTGCCAGATCGCCAGCGCGTCGCGCAGCAGCCCCAGCGATGGCGCCCAGGCGCGCGCCCATGCCTCGCCCTCGGTCACGAACGGCTCGTGCTGGATCTGCGCGTGGAGGCTGCCGGCGTTGCGCCCGGACGCCTGGGTCCCGAGGTCGAACCGCTCCAGCAGCGCGACCCGCGCCCCGGCCTGGGCGAGGCGCAGCGCGGCGATCGAGCCGGTGATCCCGCCACCGGCGACGAGGACGTCGAAGGGTTGTCGGCCTGCGTCTGCCACGCGCGAGCGATACCCTACCGCTAGTTCGCATCTCGTACTTTCGTTCGCAGAGGAGACCATGTCCGAGTTCCGGGGCAGCTACACCGTCCAGATCACCCCGTTCACGGAGGATGGGTCGTCCGTCGATCTCGACGCTCAGCGCCGGTTCATCGACTGGCAGCTCGAGGTGGGGGTCCCGGGCCTCATCGTGCTGGGCACCTCGGGCGAGTTCCTGGCCGTCAGCGACGCCGAGCGCACCGCCCTCGTCGAGGCCACCGTGGCGCACGTCAACGGCCGCATCCCGGTCCTCGTGGGCGCCACCGCCACCCACACGCCCAACGCCGTCCGCTTCGCCCGCGAGGCCGAGCAGCTCGGCGCCGACGGGCTCATGATCGCGCCGCCCTTCTACATCACGCCGACCGACGACGAGATCTACGGCTACTACGGCACGATCTGCGAAGCGATCTCGCTGCCGGTCATGCTCTACAACAACCCGTTCACGACGAACGTCGACATGTCGGCCGCGCTCGTCGCGCGCCTGACGCGCGGGTTCGAGCAGATCCGCTACATCAAGGAGGCGTCGACGAACGCCGCCCGCGTCTTCGACGTCGTCGAGGCGACCGAGGGCGTCATGAACGTCTTCGCCGGCGAGCGGATCGTCGAGTCGTTCCTGCTCGGCGCGGTCGGCTACGTCAACCCGTTCGGGAACTACGTCCCGCGCGCCTCGCATCGCATCTGGGACTTCCTCGTCGAGGGCCGCGTCGACGACGCGCGGCACGTCCAGCGCCTGCTGAACAAGATCGACGAGACGATCGCCGAGGGCCACCCACTGTACGGCCACCAGTGCTACTCGAAGGCGCTGGCCGCGGCCGCCGGCTGCCCCGTCGGCGACGTCCGCGCGCCGCTGACGACGTTCGCCAGCCTCGGCGAGGAGGGCCGGGCAAGGGTCGCGGAGCTCACCGCGATCATGGGCGAGCTCGACGCGCTGCTCGATCGGCTCGAGGCGGTCCCGGCGGGCTGACCGCCGGGACGGCGCGACGGCGTCAGCGCAGGTAGCTGGCGCCGTTGACGTCGAGCGTGGCGCCGGCCAGGTGCCGGCAGCGCCCGCTCGCCAGGTACGTCACGAGGTCGGCGATCTCGGCCGGCGGGACCCACTCGCCCATCGCCAGCGCGCCGGTCACCTGGTCGCGCCCGCCGACCGCGGCGGCCGAGGTCTCCGACATCTGCGTCTGGACGATCCCGGGCGCCACGACGTAGGCGAGCACCCCGTCGGCGGCGTGGGCGCGAGCGACGGTCTGCGTCGCCGCCTTCACCGCGGCCTTCGAGGCCGCGTAGGCGATGAGCCGCGGGTTGCCGGAGCCGCGCTGGGCGGCCCAGCTGGACAGCGTCACGAGCACGCCGCCGCCGCGGCGCACGAAGTGGTTGGCGGCCTCGCGGAGCAGCGCCATCGGGCCCCGGACGTTGACCTCGTAGGTCGCCTCCCAAGCCGCGTCCCAGGTCGCGTCGTCGGCCTCCAGCGGCGAGTCGAGCAGCACCGCCGCGTTGTTGACGAGCACGTCGACGCCGCCCTGCCAGTCCGCCGCCTCGCGCCACAGCGCGCGCACGGCGTCGAGGTCGGCGAGGTCGGCGCCGAGCAGGAGCCGGCGCTCGGGCGCGATCCCCGCCGTGGCCGCCCGCGCCCCGTCGGCGTCCGTCCCGTAGTGGGCGATCACGCGGGCGCCCGCGGCGCCCAGCGCCTTCGCCGTCTCGGCCCCGATGCCCTTGGAGGCGCCGGTGACGAGCACGGTGCGGCCGGTGAGGTCGTGCATGGGTCGAGGTCCTCTCGTCGTCGTGGTGCGGCGCGCAACATGTTCGCACGGACGTACGCGTGGCGCACATCTGCAGACGCGCGGAACCCTTACGTGTCGGCCACCGGCGGCGCATTGCGCGACGCCCCCGCGCTCGCCACGACCACCAGGCCGATCGCCAGCAGCTGCAGCGCGCTCAGCGGCTGGCTCAGCACGAGGAAGCCGGCGAGCGCGGCGACGGCCGGCTCGAGGCTCAGCAGCACGCTGAAGACCTGCTTGGGGATCCGCCGCAGCGCCTCGGTCTCCAGCGAGTACGGGATCGCCGAGCTGAGCAGGCCGGCCGCCGCCCCGACGGCCAGGTGCGCGGGGGACAGCAGCGTGGCGCCGGCCTCGGCGATCCCGGGCGCCAGCGGCACGAGCGTGCCGACCGCCATGGCGATCGCCACGCCGTCGGCCCCGCGGAACCGCGGGCCGGCGCGGGCGGCCAGCACGATGTAGGCCGCCCAGCCCGCGCCCGCCGCCAGCGCGAACGCCAGCCCGACGGTGTCGAGCGACTCGGCGCCGCCCGGCTTGGCCAGCAGCACGATGCCGATCGCGGCGAGCACGACCCAGAGCAGGTCCAGCGCGCGCCGCGAGGCGACCACCGCCACCGCGAGCGGCCCGACGAACTCGACGGTCACCGCCACGCCGAGCGGGATGCGGTCCAGCGCCTCGTAGAAGCACAGGTTCATCGCCCCGAGCGCGATGCCGAAGCACACCGCGACCCGCAGGGCGTCGCGCGAGTACCGGCCCGGCCGTGGCCGCACGACGACGAGCATGATGAGCGCCGCGAACCCGACCCGCAGCAGGCTCGCCCCCGCGGCGCCGACCTCGTCGAACAGCGTCGCGCCGATCGCCGCGCCGAACTGCGTCGACACGATGCCGGCCGCCACCAGCGTGAACGGCGGCACCCGATCCATCAGGTGCGCGCGCGTTCCCGCTACGGCTTCAGCTTGCGACCGGTCCGGAACAGCCACGACGACCATCCGATCATCGCCGCCGCGAGCACGGCGGTCACGCCGAGCGCGAGCGCGACGCTCACGTCGCTGGTGCCCAGGAACCCGTAGCGGACGGCCTGCACGAGATAGAAGATCGGGTTGGCGTGCGAGATCTCCTGCCACGGCGACGGCAGCAGGTCGACGGAGTAGAAGACGCCGCCGAGGAACGTCAGCGGCAGGATGACGATGTTGGCGACGAAGCTGGAGTGGTCCCAGGTCTCGGCGTAGACGCCGACGACGACGCCCAGCGAGGAGAACAGCGCGAGCCCGAGCACGGTGGCGACGACGAGCACGAGCGGCTGGTGCATGGGCAGCCCGGTGGTCGGCAGCGCCAGGGCGAGCAGCGTGAGCGCGATCAGCAGCGCGCGCACGACGCCACCGAGCGTGAGGCCGAGGTTGACCTCCCACGAGCGCATCGGCGAGGCGAGGATGTCGTTGAGGTAGCGGTCGAAGCGCGCCTGGAAGACCGTGCTCGAGTTGTTGGCGTAGGCGGCCTGGACCATCGCCATCGTGATCAGCCCGGGGACGATGAAGACCTCGTAGTCGACGCCGTCGACCTGCTTGATCCGCCCGCCGAGCGAGAGCCCGAAGACGAGGATGAAGAGGAACGACGAGACCACCGGCGCGGCGATCGTCTGCGACCAGAGCTTCAGGACGCGCGTCACCTCGCGGTGGGTGAGCGCGAGCAGCCCGGGCCTCATGCGGCCTCCGCCTCCTCCGCCGCCGCGTCGGCCCCGGGCGCGTTCATCGCCTTCAGGTAGACCTCGGTGAGCGTGGCCGCGTCGAACGCCCGGCGCAGGTTGTCGGCGGTGTCGCGCGCCACGAGCCGCCCGCCGCGGATGAGCGCGATGTCCTCGCACAGCTCCTCGGCCTCCTCGAGGTAGTGCGTGGTGAGCACGATCGTCGTCCCCGCCTCGTGCAGGCGGCGGATGTAGCGCCACAGGTCCAGGCGCAGCTCGAAGTCGACGCCCGCGGTCGGCTCGTCGAGGATGACCAGGCGGGGCTCGTGCATGAGCGCGCGGGCGAGCAGCAGCCGCCGGCGCATGCCGCCCGACAGCGCCGGCGCGCGGACGCCCGCCTTCGCGGTCAGGTCGAAGACCTCCATCATCTCCCGCGCCCGGCGGCGCGCGTCGCGGCGGGTCATGCCGTAGTAGCCGCCGTGGAAGAGCAGCGTCTCCTCGACGTCGAGGAAGCGGTCGAGGTTGACGTCCTGCTCGGCCAGGCCGATCAGCCTGCGCGCCTCCCACGTGGTGTGCTCGTGGCCGAAGACGCGCACGTCGCCGCCCGTCACGCGGATGAGGTTGCAGACCGCGCTGATCAGCGTCGTCTTGCCGGCGCCGTTGGGGCCGAGCAGGCCGAAGAACTCGCCGTCGGGGACGGTGAGGTCGAACCGGTCCAGCGCGAGGAAGCCGCTGTCGTAGCGCTTCGTGAGACCCGTGAGCTGCAGTGCGGGAGTCGACATCGCCGCCGCCACACGGTACGACCCCGATCGAGCGCTAGCCTCAGCGCATGCCCCTCGTTCCCGTCGTCGTCGAGCGCAGCGCCCGCGGTGAGCGCGAGTACGACATCTACTCGCGCCTGCTCAACGAGCGGATCATCTTCCTGGGGTCGCCGATCGACGACCAGGTCGCCAACCTCGTCGTCGCCCAGCTCCTGCACCTGGAGTCGTCGGACCCCGACAAGGACATCTCGCTGTACATCAACTCGCCCGGCGGGTCGATCTACGCGGGCCTGGCGATCTACGACACCATGAACTTCATCAAGCCCGACGTGCAGACGATCTGCTGCGGGATCGCGATGTCGATGGGCTCGCTGCTGCTGGCCGGCGGTCAGAAGGGCAAGCGCTTCTCGCTGCCCAACTCGCGGATCCTCATCCACCAGCCGTCATCGGGCTTCGAGGGCCAGGCGACCGACATCGAGATCCACGCGCAGGAGATCATCAAGACGCGCAAGCGGATCGACGAGATCTACGCCGAGGCGACCGGGCAGACCGAGGAGCAGGTCCACCGCGACATGGAGCGCGACCGCTTCTTCAAGCCCGAGGAGGCCGTCGACTACGGCCTCATCGACCGCGTCATCGAGTCGCACTAGATCGGCAGGCTCGCGAGCGCCACGCCGGCGAGCACCACCACCGCCACCCGCCGGTAGAGCGCCTCGCTCGCGAGCGGGAAGAGGCGCGCGCCGGCCGCGGCCGCGGCCAGGCACGGGACGGCGAGGATCGCGGCGAGCGAGGCGACGTCCGCATCCAGCGCGCCGCCCACCGCCAACGCGGCGATCGCCGCGGCGTCCACGCACGCGAAGAAGACGATGAGGCTCGCGCGCACGCGCGGAGCCGGGTCGCTGCCCGACAGGTAGTAGAAGACGACCGGCGGGCCGGACATGCCGGTCGCGCCGCCGAGCACGCCGCTGACGGCGCCGGTGGCGGCGGTCACCCACGCGCGCGGCCGTCCGTGGTAGCGCCACCCGAGCCCGAGGATCGCGATCGCGGCGACGACCGCTGCGCAGATGATCCAGCGCACGGTCTGCTCGTCCAGCGTCACGAGCAGCCACACGCCGAGCGGCACCGCGACGAGCGCGGCGGCGACGAGCGTCCCGATCGACCGCCACTCGACGAGGCGCACGGCGCGGGGCACGAACGGCACGGCCAGGCCGAGCTCCAGGACGAGGCTGACCGGCACCGCCTCCTCGGGTCCGACGACCGCCGCCAGCGGCGGCACGAGGACGAGCGCCGACCCGAACCCGGAGAACCCGCGCACGAAGCCGGCCAGCGCGGCGGCGCCCAGCGCAACCAGCCAGGCGGTCACGGACAGGGAGCTCAGCATGGCACGACCACGGCGGCCCACACCCTAGGCGCCGGGCTGGCGCCACCCCCGAAGTGCGGCTGGCCTCACCCCACGACACCAGGTCGCCCACCTATCGACGGGCTGCCTGCGGCGAGAGCCTGCCCGCCATGGCCCTCCCACGTGACAACCTCGCCGCGCGAGCCGGACGCTGGAGCGCGGCCCATCGCAAGACCGCCATCTTCGGGTGGCTGGCCTTCGTCGCGATCAGCCTGGTCCTGGGCGGGATGATCGGGACGAAGAGCCTCAGCGACGCCGACACCGGCACGGGCTCGTCCGGCCGCGCGGACCGCGTGCTGGACCGCGAGTTCCCCCAGCCGGCGAGCGAGCAGATCCTCGTGCAGACGCGCGACGGCAAGCCCGGCGCCGGGGATCCCGCGTTCCAGGCCGCCGTGCGCGACGTCGTGGCGCGCGTGCAGCAGCTGCCCGAGGTCGGCGAGGTGACCTCGCCGCTGTCGGCCGACGGCGGCGCGCAGCAGATCTCCAAGGATGGCCGCTCGGCCCTCATCGAGGCCGACATCAAGGGCGACGCGGACGACGCCGAGGATCGCGTCCAGCCGATCGTCGACGCCGTCGCCGCGGCGCAGCAGGCCCATCCCGAGCTGCGCATCGAGCAGTTCGGCGACGCCTCGGCCGGCCAGGCGATCGACGAGCGCATCGGCGACGACTTCCGCAAGGCGGAGACGCTGTCGATCCCGATCACGCTGATCATCCTCGTCGTGACGTTCGGCTCGCTGGTCGCGGCCGGACTGCCCGTCCTGCTGGCGCTGACCTCGGTCGCCGCGGCGATCGGGCTCGTCGCGATCCCCAGCCAGTTCGTCCCGCTCGACGACGCCGCCTCCTCGGTGATCCTGCTCATCGGCATGGCGGTCGGCGTCGACTACTCGCTGTTCTACATGCGACGCGAACGCGAGGAGCACGAACGCGGCGCGGACGCGGCCACGGCGCTGCAGATCGCCGCGGCGACCTCGGGCCGCGCGGTGCTCGTCTCCGGGCTGACCGTCATGGTCGCGATGGCCGGCATGTTCTTCACCGGCAGCGGCGTCTTCACCGGCTTCGCGGTCGGGACGATCGTCGTCGTCGCCGTCGCGATGATCGGCTCGGTGACGGTGCTGCCCGCCATGTTGAGCTGGCTCGGCAACCGCGTCTACAAAGGCCGGATCCCGTTCCTGCACCGCCTGCGCCGGCCCGGCCATGAGCCGCGCGTGTGGGGCTGGCTGCTGGACCGCGTGCTGCGGCGTCCGAAGGTGGCGGCGATCGGCGCGACCGCCGTGCTCGTCGCGCTGGCGCTGCCCGCGCTCGGCATGCACACGATCAACCCGGGCGCCGCGGGGCTGCCCCACGACCTGCCCGTGATGCAGACCTACCAGCGCATCCAGGAGGCGTTCCCGGGCGGGCCGACGCCCGCGGTCGTCGTCGTCCAGGGCGACCTGCGCTCCGAGCAGATGGCGGGCGCGCTGGGCGACCTGAAGGCGCAGGCGCTGCGGTCCGGCGACATGGGCGGCCCGATCTCGCTGTCGATCGCCAAGAGCGGCCACACCGGCGTCCTGACGATCCCGCTGGCCGGCGACGGCACGGACGACCGCTCGGAGGCGGCGCTCGCGCACCTCAAGGACGACCTGATCCCCGCCACGGTCGGCGCCGTGCCGGGCGCGAAGGTCGACGTGACCGGCCAGACCGCCGGCTCCAAGGACTTCAACGACCTCATGAAGTCCCACGCACCGATCGTCTTCGCGTTCGTGCTGGCGATGGCGTTCCTGCTGCTGCTGGTGACGTTCCGCTCGCTGGTGATCGCGATCAAGGCGATCGTGCTGAACCTGCTCAGCGTCGGCGCCGCCTACGGCGTGATGGTGTGGATCTTCCAGGACGGGCACCTGGAGCACGCGCTGGACTTCCAGTCCAACGGCGGGATCACCTCGTGGCTGCCGCTGTTCCTCTTCGTGATCCTCTTCGGCCTCTCGATGGACTACCACGTGTTCATCCTGAGCCGGATCCGCGAGGCCTACGACGGCGGGATGTCGACCGACGAGGCGGTCAGCCACGGCATCCGCTCGACGGCGTCGGTCGTGACGAGCGCGGCGATCGTCATGGTCGCGGTGTTCTCGGTCTTCGCCACCCTGTCGATGCTCGAGTTCAAGCAGATGGGCGTCGGCCTCGCCGTCGCCGTGCTGCTCGACGCCACGATCATCCGCGGCGTCCTGCTCCCCGCGGCGATGAAGCTGCTGGGCGACTGGAACTGGTACCTGCCCACGTGGCTGCACTGGCTGCCGCGCTTCCATCACGAGCCGGCGGTCGGCGAGCCGGCCCGCGCGTAGCGGCGGACCAGGCATCACGCGGGCACGCGCGGCCCGGGCTTCGGCTCGGGCCGCGTCGCATCCAGGGCGGTATTGCCTTCGGGCTATACTCGCAGGGTGGCCAAGGTCATGATCTCGCTCCCGGACGAGCTGCTCGACTCGGTCGATGCCGAAGCGCGCCGCCGCCGCACGACCCGCAGCGGACTGCTGCAGGAGGCCGCGCGCCGTGAGCTGGGTCTCACCCGCCGCGACCCGGCCGCCATCCGCGCGGACCTCGACGCGTTCAGTCGCACCTGGACCGGTTCGGTCGACGCCGCCGCGCTCGTACGCGCCGAGCGGCTGCGCGATCGATGACGCCGGCCGCGTGGATCGTCGACGCCAGCGTCGCGCTCAAGTGGTTCCTGCCGGCCGACCGCGAGCCGGACGCGGAGCTCGCGCGGACAGCCATCGGGCGGCTCGAGCTGCGCACCACGAGCCTGGCGGTGTACGAGGTCGGCAACATCCTGATCCGCGAGTCGGGGGCCGATGCCGACCGGATCACCGCAGCGCTCGGCTGGCTCGTGGAGGCGTGTGGCGACCCGATCGAGCTGACCCGCGCCGACCACGCCGTCGCCGTCGGGCTCGCGCTGCGCCATCGGCTCACGTTCTACGACGCCTCGTACGCGGTAGTCGCGCGGCGCACGGGCCGATCGCTCCTGTCGGCCGACGCCGACCTGCTGGAGCCGGGACTGGCGGTCGGCCTGTCGGAGGCGCTCAGCGGCTGACGCGGAGCTCGCGTGGGGCCGGCACGCCGACCGTCATCCGTGCGCCGGGGACGACGAGCGCGAGATGCGAGCCGGGGCGCAGCCAGCGCGAGAGGGTCGGGCCGTCCGCGTCGACGGTGACGCGGCCGACGCGGGCGCGGCCGGCGAGGCCGACGGCGACGTCGACGGTCGTGCCGTCCGGCCGCGCCTGGCGATCGCGCAGCGTGAGGTCGAGCGGGAACGCGCGGCGCGTGCGGACCCGGAGGCTCGCCTCGACCCGCCAACCGACGCCGGACGCTTCGGCGCGTCCCCGTTCGAACGCGAACCGCGCCAGCGTCTTGGGCAGCGCCCAGGCGGTCCGTCCGGCGTGGATCGACGCGACCGAGTCGACGGCGATGAACGGAACGCTGCCCGCGAGCGCCGGCGCCCCGAGGACGGTCCCGCCGCGACGCGGCGCAACCCCGGCAAGCCGCGGCGCCTCCAGCAGCGCGACCGGAGACGCCAGGAGCTCGGCGTACGGGCCGACCGGCGTGTCGGAGTAGCGGACGAACGCGGCCAGCGTCAGCGGGAGCGTGCGGACGCGGCGCAGCGGCCCGGGCAGCAGCGCGGCGGCGCCGGGCGCGGCGCGATGAACCCAGATGACGACGTCGGCGGCGACCGTCCACGGCGCGGGCGGCGAGGACGGCGGCAGCAGGGCGGCGACCGCGTTGTGGAGGTGCGACTCGGGCACGCCCGCGACGGCCTGGAGCGGGTGGATCGTCATGCCGCCAGCGGCTCGGGATCCGCGGTCGCCGTCGCGCCCGAGATCGCGCGCGCACCGAGCGGCGCGACCGGGGCGGCGCCCTCCTTGGCGGCGATCGTCGCCATCACGCGCTCGGTCATCGCGGCGATCGTCAGCGACGGGTTCACGCCGACGTTCGCCGGCACCGTCGAGCCGTCGCAGACGAGCAGGTTCTCGTAGCCGAAGACGCGCTGGTCGGCGTCGACCACGCCGTCGTCGGGCGTCGCGCCGATCGCCGCGCCGCCGAGGATGTGGGCGGTCGTCGGGATCGCCAGCGCCGCCTCGAGCACCGAGGACGCCGCCACGCCGCCCGTCCGGCGCGCGAGCCACTCGGTCACCGCGTTGGCCACCGGGATGAACGTCGGGTTCGGGCGCTGCGGGTCCTGCTCGGTCCGCAGCGCCACGCCGCCGAAGCGCCCGCGGCGCGCCCGCAGCCGAATCGCGTTGTCCAGCGACTGCATGACGAGCACGACGATCGTCCGGCTCGACCAGTCGCGGCGCAGCCACAGCTCGGCGACCCGGCGCGGATGGCGCGCGAGCTGCCCGAGCAGCTTCAGCGGCCGGGTGATCCGCGAGCCGTCGCCGGTCAGCAGCGTGAACATCGCCCGCATCGCCCCGCCCTCGTGGCCGTAGACGACGGTCTCGACGTGGGTATGCGGGTCCGGATAGATCGACGAGGTGATCGCGACGCGGTCCTGGAGCCCCTCGGCCCGCTCGGCCGGCACGGTCACCGCCAGCACCGCCTCGCTGTTCGTGCGCACCAGCTCGCCCAGCCGCGGCGACAGGTCCGGCAGGTCGCCGTCCAGGCGCGCCCGCGCCAGCAGCCGGTTCGTCCCCAGCGCGCCGCCCGCCACGACCACGCCGCCCGCCCGCACCACGCGGCGATCGCGTCGCAGCCACGCGCCGGTCCGTTCGTGGACGACCTCCCAGCCGTCCTCGCCACGCGCGCCGAGCGGCCGCAGCGCCACGACCTGGCGGTCGGCCTCGAGGCGGGCGCCGCGCCGGCGCGCGAACCACAGGTAGTTCTTCGGCAGCGAGTTCTTCGCGCCGATCGGGCAGCCGACCATGCAGCGCCCGCACGAGATGCAGCCGGTGCGGGCGGGGCCCTCGCCGCCGAAGTACGGGTCGGGCACCGTCTCGCCGGGCGTGTCGAGGTAGGCACCGACGCGGGCCTTGCGATAGGTGTCGGCGCAGCCCATCTCGCGCGCGTACTTGAGCAGCAGCCGGTCGGCGACGTCGTCGGCGGTCACGTCGGTCACGCCGAGCATCCGCTGCGCGGTCTCGTAGTGCGGCGCCAGCTCGGCCTGCCAGTCGCGCAGGCCCGCCCACTGCGGGTCGGCGAAGAAGGCCGGCGGCGGCACGTAGAGCGTCATCGCATAGCCGAGCGACCCGCCGCCGACGCCCGTGCCGGAGACGACCAGCACGTCCTTGAACGGCGTGATCGCGAAGATGCCGCGCAGCCCGAGCCGCGGCGCGTAGAAGTAGCGGCGCAGATCGAAGGTCGAGCGCGGCAGGTCGTCGTCGCCGCGCTCGGATCCCTGCTCGAGCACGAGCACCGAGTGGCCCTTCTCGGCCAGCCGCAGCGCGCTCACCGAGCCGCCGAAGCCCGATCCGATCACGACCCAGTCGACGTCGACCCGATTCGATGACGCACGCGTCACCTTTCGGAGTCTACGCGGCGGTCAGCGCGAGAGCTCCCGCTCCAGGAGCGCGTTGCCCTTCTCGAGCTGCTCCCGCGTCGCCGCGCCGACGGACTTCGCGCCGGTCTTGCGGTTGATCCGCGCGTGGATGTCGCGGTGCGGCTCGCCGGTCCGTCGCGAGAGCGAGGACACCAGCTGGGAGCGCAAGTCGCGCAGCCGCTCGCGCGAGACGAAGGCCGACTCGGGCTCGCCGCCGCCCGTACCGCCGGGACCGGTCGCGCCCGGCGCCGGCGCGCCGCTCACGGCCGACGGCACCGCGAACGCGGCCAGCGCCGCGTTGGGCTTGGGCTCGTCGAAGGCGAAGAGCTGCATCGTGGTCTCCGACAGGATCTCCCCGTCGAGCGTCGCGCCGGTCGAGCTGAGCATCTCGAAGCCCTCGCCCTTGGGCTTGCGCTCCTGCTCGTCGGGGAGCTCGTCCAGCGCGGCCGGGTCGTCGCCGAGCTCACGCGGCGAGAGGTCGAGCGCGTGGCGGCGCTCCTCCTCGATCGCGAACGCCAGCGTCTTCAGCCGCATGTCGGCCGGCAGCAGCAGGTAGCTCATCTGCTTGGCCGGCGCGGGCGTCGGCGTGCGGCGGATGAAGCGGCCGACGACCTGGCGGAAGAACAGCTCGGTCCGCGCCGCGGTCGCGTAGACGCCGACCCGCAGCCGCGGGATGTCGACGCCTTCGGAGACCATCAGCACCGAGACGAGCCAGCGACGGCGTGAGGCGCTGAACGCGGCGATCCGCGCGCTCGCCTCGGGCTCGTCGCTCATGACGATCTCCGGCGTCTCGCCGCACAGCCCTTCCAGCCGCCGCGCGATCGCGCGGGCGTGCTCCTGGTCGGAGGCGACGACGAGCCCGCCGGCCTCCGGGTGCCCGTCCGCGCGGACGCGATCGAGGCGCGCGTCGGCGTCGCGCAGGACCTCGCCCATCCAGTCGCCGTGGGCGTCCAGCGCGGTGCGCAGGCGGCGCGCGGCCTCCGCCTGGGGCAGGACGACGTCGAAGGTGGCCTGGCGCAGCTTGCCGTCGCTGCGCCACTCCATCTCGCCGTCGTAGGGCAGGAACGTGATCGGGCGGCAGACCTCGTCGACGAGCGCCTGGGAGTAGCCGTAGACGTAGTCGGCGCGGCTGAGGCCCTCGTCGTCGTAGGCGACCCACGGGATCGCCTCGTTGTCGGAGCGAAACGGCGTGCCCGACAGCAGCAGCCGCAGGACGCAGCCGCCGAACGCCTCTTGCGCGTTGCGCCCCCACGCGGCCTGCTCGCCCATGTGGTGCGGCTCGTCGGCGATCAGCAGGGTCGGCCGGCGCGCCGCCCGCGCATGGACCTTCGGGCCGGCGGCGATCGTCTGGTAGGTGACCGCGACGCCGTGGCGGTCGCGCGGCTCGGGGCCCTCGGCGTTGGGCCGGTTGGGCTCGAGGTCGATGCCGTAGCGGGCGGCGTCGGCGGCCCACTGGCGGCAGATGTGCGTCGTCGGCCCGGCGACCACCACCCGCGCGACCCGCCCGGCGCGCAGCATCTCCCACGCCACGCGCAGGCCGAAGGTCGTCTTGCCGGCGGCGGGCGTGGCCGAGGCCAGGAACGAGCCGCCCTCGTGCCCCTCGAGGGCCGCGAGCGCCTCGCGCTGCCAGGCGCGCAGCGGCCGGTTCGCGGGCCAGTCCGGGAGCTCCCGACCGCGGGTGATGGGTGCTGCGAGGTCCGTCAAGAGGGCGGGAAGGTAGGCGAGCGACCGGACGGAGAGGTGGGGCTGGCCACACTGCGGCGGGCGGCGCGGCACGGGAGGATGCTGTGTCACCATGCGCCGCCGCCTCCCGCTGATCCTCGTCGCCGTCGCCGCCGGCCTGGCGCTCGCGGACGCCTCGATCGTCGCGCTCGCGCTCCCGCCGATCCTGACGGAGCTGGACACGACGATCACCGGGGTCGCCGCGGTGATCGGCGTCTACACCGCCGTCCTCGCGCTCGGCATCTGGCCCGCGGCGTGGCTGGCCCGCCGGCTCGGCCCCGGGCACGTCGGCGCGATCGGCCTGGCGCTGTTCGGCGCCGCCTCGATCGGCTGCGCGGTCGCCGACGACCTGACGACCCTGCTCGTCTTCCGCGCGCTGCAGGCCGCCGGCGGCGCGGCCGGCCTGCTCGCCGCGTTCGACCTCATGGACGCCGGCGGCTCCGAGGCCTCGCTCGGCCGGCGGCTGTGGATCGCCGCCGCGGTCTTCGGGACGGCGGCTGGCCCGGCGGTCGGCGGCGTGCTCACCGAGCTGCTGGACTGGCGGGCGATCTTCGTCGCCCAGGCGCCGGTCGCCCTGATCGCCGGGGTCGCCTGCTGGACGCTGCGGATCCCCGCGCCGCACGAGGGCGCGTCCGAGCCGCTGCGCTGGCGGCCGGCGATCGCCCTGGGCGCGATCAGCGCGGCGCTGACCGCGGTGCTCTTCCTGCTCGTGCTCGAGCTCGTCGCGGGCTGGTCGGTCGACCCGCTCGCCGCGGCCGCCGCGGTCTCGGTCCTGCCGGTCGCGGCGCTGGTCGCGGCGCGGGTCCGCGGGCGCCCGGCGGTGCTCGCCCCGTGCGGCTGCCTGCTCGTCGCCGCCGGCGCGGCCGCCCTCGCCTACCTCCCCGACGCCAGCCTCGTCTGGACGATCGCGCCGCAGCTCCTCGCCGGCGCCGGCATGGGCCTCGCCTTCCCGGCGCTGGCCGGCGGCCTGCTGCCCGAGCGCACCGCGGCCGACGCGGCGCGCCTGCTCGTCGCCCGCCACGTCGGCATCGTCGTGGCGCTGCTCGTGCTCGCGCCGGTGGTCAGCAACCAGCTCGACCGCATCACCGAGTCGGCCAAGTACGAGGGCGTCTCGGTCGTGCTCGACGCGAAGATGGACCCGCGCACGAAGATCGACCTCGCGCCGAAGCTGCTGGCCGGCGTCGACAGCCAGGACCCGCGCGGCGGCCTGGAGGACGCGGTCGACCGCGCCCGGGCCGACTTCTCCGGCGACGACGCGAGCGCCTTCGCGGCGCTGGCAGACCGCATCGACGACGTCATCGTCGCGGCGGTCGCCGAGGCGTTCCGTCCCGCGTACCTGATCACCGGCGGCATCGCCCTGCTCGCGGCGCTCGTGCTGATCGTCGGCGCGCCGGTCCGGCTCGGCGCGGTCGCCGCCACGGCCGCGCTCGGCGTCGCGGCGGTCGCCGGCGCGGTCGCGCTGGACCGCTCGCAGCGGCCCGAGCCGGTGACGATCGCCAGCCCGTGCCTGGAGCGCAAGCTGCCCGGCAGCGGCGGCCTGTTCGGCGTCCTGCAGGACAGCGCGCTGATCCTGCTCGACCGCGCCGCCTGCAACAACGGCTCCAGCCGCGAGGAGCTCGTGCTCGCGCTCGCCGACGACGAGGAGCGCGCGCGCTACGAGGACAAGTACGGCGTCGACCCCCGCAGCGCCGGCGGCGTGCTCGAGAGCCTGTTCGGCTGATCGCCGAGACCGACGGGCGATGAGTTCTCCCTCGCCGGCGGGTCCTATCACCAGGACTCGCCCACGACCCGAAGGAGATCCGATGCGCCAGCTCGTCGTGAACACGTTCGTGTCCCTCGACGGGGTGATGCAGGCCCCCGGCGGCCCCGAGGAGGATCCGACGCGCGGCTTCGACCACGGTGGCTGGTCGGTCCCCTACTGGGACGACATGATGATGGAGATCATGACCGCGGGCACCGGCTCCTACGAGCTGCTGCTCGGTCGCGGGACCTACGAGATCTTCGCCGCGCACTGGCCGCACGTCACCGACGGCCCGATCGCCGATCACCTCAACCGCACCCGCAAGCACGTCGCCTCGACGACCCTCGAGCGCGTCGACTGGAACAACTCGACGCTGATCGAGGAGGACGTCGCCGGCTACGTCGCCGCGCTCAAGCGCCAGGACGGTCCCGAGATCCAGGTCCACGGCAGCTGGGGCCTCCTCCAGACCCTGCTCGAGCACGACCTCATCGACGTGCTCCGCGTCTGGATCTTCCCCGTGCTGCTCGGCCGCGGCAAGCGCCTGTTCGATCACGGCACGATCCCCGTCGCGCTGAAGCTGGTCGACAGCCGGCGCTCGACGACCGGCGTGACGATCAACACCTACGAGCGGGCGGGCGCCGTCCAGCACGGGTCGTTCGCGCGCGAGGAGCCGACCGAGGACGAAGTCGAGCGGCGCCGGCGCCTCGCCGACGGCTGATCCTCGCCACCGGCGTGGCATACTCGTGGCATGCCTCGCACACGGCTGAGCACGACGGTCGATGCGGACCTGCTGCGGACGGCGCGCAACGCACGGCCAGGCCTCACCGACGCCGCGCTCGTGGACGAGGCCCTCGGCGCACTGCTCGCTCGCGACCGTGCCGCCGAGGTGGATGCGAGCTACGCCGCCTACGACGAGCATCCGCTCGACGAGCCGGATGCGTGGGGCGATCTGGCATCGTTTCGCGCGGCCGCGGCCGCTTCGTGAGCGAGCTGCCCGCTCGCGGGGAGCTGTGGTGGTGCGAGCTGCCCGAGATCGGGCGGCGGCCGGTCGTGGTCCTCTCGCGCGATGCCGCGATCCCGCGGTTGCGACGCGTGCTCGCCGCGCCCTGCACGACGACGATCCGGGGGCTCCCGAGCGAAGTCGTGCTGGAGCCCGGTGAGGACCCGGTCCCTCGGCGCTCGGCGGTCAACCTCGACTCGGTCGAGAGCATCTCGACCGCCGTCCTCGTGGCCCGACTCGGACGCTTGTCCGACGCTCGCATACGAGCGATCTGCGACGCCCTCGCGGTCGCGGTCGACTGCCAGCGCTGACGACGGC
Organism: uncultured Solirubrobacteraceae bacterium; assembly: GCA_964422645.1. GTDB lineage: Bacteria > Actinomycetota > Thermoleophilia > Solirubrobacterales > Solirubrobacteraceae > Capillimicrobium. The sequence continues at coordinate 93,033 of CAYRCB010000019.1, forward strand.
GAGCGTCTACGCTGCGCTGATGGCCGCCGAGACGCAGACCGATCCCGCCCTGGACGCCGCCGCCTGGGACCTCGAGCCGCTGCTCGACGGTCAGGGCGAGGAGCGCGTCGACGCTCAGCTCGACGAGGCCCAGCAGCGCGCCGACGCGTTCGCCCAGCGCTACGCCGCCAAGGTCGCCGAGCTCGACGGGCCCGGGCTCGTCGCCGCGATGGAGGAGATCGCCGCGCTGCACGAGCTCGTCGGCAAGGCGGGCTCCTATGCGTCCCTGCGCTTCTCGACCGACACGGCCGACCCCGCCCGCGGCGCGCTGCTGCAGAAGGTCCAGGAGCGGGGCACGGCGATCGAGACGAAGCTCCTGTTCTTCGGGCTGGAGTGGGCCGCGCTCGACGATGCCAAGGCCGAGGAGCTGCTGGCCGCCGACGGCCTCGACTTCGCCCGCCATCACCTGCGGATGGAGCGCCGCTACCGGCCGCACCTGCTGAGCGAGCCCGAGGAGAAGCTGCTGACCGAGAAGTCGGTCACCGGCAGCTCGGCCTGGGGCCGCCTGTTCTCCGAGCACGTCTCGGCCATCGAGGTCGAGCGCCCCGGCACCCGCGAGCTCGAGGCGCTCGACGTCGCGCTGAGCCGGCTGCTGTCGGCCGACCGCGAGATCCGCCGCACCACCGCGGAGTCGGTCACGACCGCGCTGGCGCCCGGCCTGCGCACGCGCGCGTTCATCTTCAACACGCTCATCCACGACAAGGCCGTCGACGACCGCCTGCGCAACTACCCGACGTGGCTGACCAGCCGCAACCTCGCCAACGAGGTCTCCGACGAGTCGGTCCAGGCCCTCGTCGCGGCGGTCAAGGACCGCTACGACATCCCGCAGCGCTGGTACCGGCTGAAGGCGCGCATGCTCGGCGTCGACAAGCTCGCCGACTACGACCGCTCGGCCGCGGTGACGAGCAGCGACGAGCGCTTCGGCTGGGAGGAGTCGCGCGACCTCGTGCTCGACTCGTTCGGCTCGTTCTCCCCGGAGATGGAGCGGCTCGCGCGGCGCTTCTTCGACGAGCAGTGGATCGACGCGCCGGTCCGCCCGGGCAAGCGCGGCGGCGCGTTCGCCGCCTCGACGGTGCCGTCGGTGCACCCGTACGTGATGCTGAACTTCACGTTCCAGCGCCGCGACGTCCTGACGCTCGCCCATGAGCTCGGCCACGGGCTGCACTTCGCCCTGGCGGCCAAGCAGGGCGTCTTCCAGCAGGGCACGCCGCTGACCGTCGCCGAGACCGCCTCGGTCTTCGGCGAGACGATCGTCTTCAACCGCCTGCTCGAGCAGACCACCGAGCCGGCATCGCGGCTCTCGCTGCTCTCGGAGGCGATCGAGGGTGCGATCGCGACCGTCTTCCGGCAGACCGCGATGAACCAGTTCGAGGACGCCGTGCACACCGCACGGCGGACCGAGGGCGAGCTGTCGGTCGAGCGCTTCAACGAGGCGTGGGCGTCGACCCAGGAGGAGCTGTTCGGCGACTCCGTCGAGGTCACCGACGGCTACCGCACCTGGTGGAGCTACATCCCCCACTTCATCGGCACGCCCGGCTACGTCTACGCGTACGCCTACGGGCAGCTGCTCGCGCTGTCGGTCTACAAGCGCTACCTCGACGAGGGCCCCTCGTTCGTGCCGCGCTACCTGGAGATGCTCGGCGCCGGCGGCTCGATGCTGCCGGAGGACCTGGGCAAGATCGTCGGGATCGACCTCGCCGACCCGGGCTTCTGGTCGGCCGGGCTCGACCTCGTCGAGGGGCAGCTCCAGGCCGCTGAGGCGGCCGCGCAGGAGGCCGGGCGGGCGTAGCGCGAGCGCGCCGGCGGCCCGCTCACGACCCCGCGGCGGCGCGCGCGGCCGGCGCGATCTCGCCGGCGATCGCCGTGCCGAGCTCGACCGTCGTGCCGGCGCCGCCGAGGTCCGGGGTCAACGGCGCGCCCGCCGGTCCACGCGCGAGCGCCCGCTCGATCGCCCCGAGCATCGCAGCGCCTGCCTGCGCGTGGCCGAGATGCTCGAGCATCATGGCGCCGCACCAGATCTGGCCGATCGGGTTCGCGATGCCCTGGCCGGCGATGTCGGGAGCGGAGCCGTGCACCGGCTCGAACAGGCTCGGGAACGCGCGCTCGGGGTTGATGTTGGCGCTCGGCGCGATGCCGATCGTGCCCGCGCACGCCGGTCCGAGGTCGGAGAGGATGTCGCCGAAGAGGTTGCTGGCGACGACGACGTCGAACCAGTCCGGGTGCAGGACGAAGTTCGCCGTGAGGATGTCGATGTGGAACTGTTCGACCTCGACCTGCGGGAACCGCTCGGCCATCGCGGCGACCCGCTCGTCCCAGTACGGCATCGAGATCGAGATCCCGTTGCTCTTGGTCGCCGACGTGAGGCGGCGCCGCGGCCGGCGCGCCGCCAGCTCGAACGCGTAGCGCAGCACGCGATCCACGCCCACCCGCGTCATCACCGTCTCCTGCAGCACCGTCTCGCGCTCGGTGCCGGCGAAGATGCGCCCACCGATGCTCGAGTACTCGCCCTCGGTGTTCTCGCGCACGACGTAGAAGTCGATGTCGCCCGGCGATCGGCCGGCCAGCGGGCTCGTGACGCCCGGCATCAGCCGGCACGGGCGCAGGTTGACGTACTGGTCGAACGAGCGCCGGAACTGCAGCAGGCTGCCCCACAGCGACACGTGATCCGGGACGACCTCGGGCCAGCCCACCGCGCCGAAGAAGATCGCGTCGAACCCGCGCAGCGTGTCGAACCAATCGTCGGGCAGCATGCTGCCGGTCGCTGCGTAGTAGTCGGCGCTCGCGAAGTCGAACGACGTGAAGTCGAGCGCCAGATCGAAGGCGTCGGCGGCGGCGGCGAGCGCGCGCACGCCCTCGGGGACGACCTCCTTGCCGATGCCGTCGCCGGGGATGACGGCGATCCGGTGCGCTGCGGGCACGGTGCTCCTCTCGCCGGTCAGACGACCGGCCGTGGTTCGGGGTAGTGACAGGCGACCGCCTGGGTCGCGCTCTTGGGCTCGAGCGGCGGCGCCACCTCGGCGCAGAGGTCCGTGGCCTTCCAGCACCGCGTGCGGAAGCGGCAGCCGCTCGGCGGGTCGACCGGGCTGGGGACCGACCCGGACAGCACGATGCGCTCGCGCCGGCGCTCCCGCACCGGATCCGGGATCGGCACGGCCGACATCAGCGCCTGCGAGTACGGGTGCAGCGGGTTGGCGAAGAGGTCCTCGGCGGTCCCGGTCTCGACGAACTTCCCGAGGTACATCACCGCGACCTTGTCGCTGACATGGCGCACCACCGAGAGGTCGTGGGCGATGAACACGTACGTCAGCTGCAGCTCGGCCTGGAGGTCCTCGAGCCGGTTGACGACCCCGGCCTGGACGCTGACGTCGAGCGCGCTGACGGGCTCGTCGAGGACGATCACGTCGGGCTCGACGGCCAGCGCCCGCGCGATGCCGATCCGCTGACGCTGTCCGCCGGAGAACTGATGCGGATAGCGGTTGGCGTGCGCGGGGTTGAGGCCGACCGCCTCCAGGAGCTCGAGCACGCGCTCGGACCGGCGGCCGCGATGCAGGTCGTGGATCGCCAGCGGCTCGCGGAGGATCGCGCTCACCGACATCCGCGGATCGAGCGACGCGTAGGGATCCTGGAAGACCATCTGCACCCGGCGACGCACGGCGTGCGCGTCCCGCCGCCTCAGCGCGGTGATGTCCCTGCCGTCGAGCCGGATCGCGCCTCCGTCGACCGGGTGCAGCTGCACGAGCGAGCGCGCCAGCGTGCTCTTGCCGCAGCCCGACTCGCCGACGATGCCGATCGTCTCGCCGCGGTCGATCGAGAAGCTCACGCCGGCCACGGCCTCCACCCGGTGGGCCGCGCGGCGGCGCAGGCCGTTGCCGGCCACCGTGTAGGTCTTGACCAGGTCCTGCACCTCGAGCGTCGCGGTCATCGCGCCACCGCTCCCGCGTCCACGCGCACGCACGCCGCGCGATGTCCGTCCTCGATCTCGACGAGCGGGATCGGCCCGGCGTCGCACCAGCCGTCGACCGCCTCCGGGCAGCGCGGGAAGAACGGGCAGCCGACCGGCAGGTCGACGGGGTTCGGCGGCCGGCCGGGGATGGACTCGAGCCGGTCGTCCTCGGCGTCGAGGCGCGGCAGCGACGCGAGCAGACCGCGGGTGTACGGGTGCGCCGGCGCGGCGAAGAGCGGCTCGACCGGCGCCTCCTCGAGCTTGGCGCCGGCGTACATGACGACCACTCGATCCGCCAAGCCGGCGACGACGCCGAGGTCGTGCGTGATCAGCAGCATCGCCGCCCCGGTGCGGCGCTGCACGGCCTTGAGGACCTCGAGCACCTGCGCCTGGACCGTGACGTCCAGCGCAGTCGTCGGCTCGTCGGCGATGATGATGTCGGGGTCGTTGGCGATGCTCATCGCGATCATCACGCGCTGCCGCATGCCGCCCGAGAACTGGTGGGGGTAGTCGTCGACCCGCTGTGCGGCGCCGGGGATCCCGACGGCCTCGAGCAGCTCGACCGCCCGCGCGCGCCGCTGCGCCTTCGCGGTCTCGGGATGGTGCACCCGGACGGCTTCGGCGAGCTGCTGACCCACGGTGTGCGACGGGTTCAGCGCCGCCAGCGCGTCCTGGAACACCATGGCGATCCGGTTGCCGCGCAGCGGCCGCAGCCGGCGCTCGGCGGCGCCCACCAGCTCCTGCCCGCGGTAGGCGATCGAGCCGGTCACGGTCGCGGTCTCGGGCAGCAGGCCGAGCACCGCCATCGCCGTGACGCTCTTGCCCGAGCCGGACTCGCCGACGATCCCGACGGTCTCCCCCGCGCGGAGGTCGAAGCTCAGCCCGTCGACGGCCACGGCCGGCCCGTCGTCGGTGGCGAACGTCACGCGCAGACCGTCGACGCGCAGCAGCGTCTCGGTCGCGATCGCCGTGGCTTCGCTCACCGTCTCGTCCCCCGCTGGTCGAACGCGTCGCGCAGCCCGTCGCCGATGAAGTTGACGCACAGGACCGTCACCAGGATGAACACCCCCGGGAAGACGAGCAGGTAGGCCTGCGGCGTGCCGAGCAGGCCGGCGGCGTCGCTGAGCATCTGCCCCCAGCTGCTCTGCGGCGGCTGGACGCCGAAGCCGAGGAAGCTCAGCGTCGACTCGACGATGATCGCCGCGGCGACCGCCAGCGACACGTTGACCGCGATGACCCCGGCGAGGTTGGGGAGCATGTGGCGCACGAGGATCCGCGGGGTCCCCGCGCCCAGCACCTTGCACGCCTCGATGAACTCCTTCTCGCGCAGGGAGATGACCTGCGACCGCGCGATGCGCGCGATGGTCGTCCATCCCACGGCGCTCAGGACCAAGATGATCGTGACCATCGACGATCCGAGCCCGCGCAGCGCCAGCGCGAGGATCGCGATCGCCGGGACGATCAGGAACAGGTCGACCACCCGCATGATGAGCTCGTCGACCCACCCGCCGAGGTAGCCGGCCAGCGTGCCGAGCGTCACCCCGACGACGGTCGACAGGACGGCGACGCCGAGCCCGATGGCAAGCGAGACGCGCCCGGCGTACAGCAGCTCGCTGAGGAAGTCGCGCCCGAGGTTGTCCGTCCCGAGCAGGTGCTCGCCGGTGGGCCCGACCGGGCCGAGCGCCAGGTCCTGCGCGTTCTGCGGGTAGGGCGCGATGAGCGGCGCGCCGAAGCAGCAGATGAGCAGGACCACCAGGATGGCCAGGCCCGCGACCGCCAGGCGATGGCGCAGGAACCGGCGCGCGACGATCTCCCATTGCGAGCGCGTGCGCTCGACGACCACCGGCTCGGTCGCGACGGTCATCGCAGGCTCACCCGCGGGTCGAGGATCGCGTAGCTGATGTCCGCGAGCAGGTTGAACGTGACGACCGCGATCGCGACGATCATCATCCACGGGAGCAGCACGAAGACGTCGCCGGTCTGCAGCGACTCCAGGAAGAGCCGTCCCATCCCGGGGATCGAGAAGATCTGCTCGGTGACGATCAGGCCGCCGAACAGGACGGCGCTGTCGAGCGCCACCACCGTGAGGAACGGCGCGAGCGCGTTGCGCAGCGCATGCCGGACGATCACGGCCATCGGCGGGACGCCCTTCGCGCGAGCCGTGCGCACGTAGTCGCTCGACAGGGCGTCGAGCATCGACGCCCGCGCGTACCGGCTCCAGCTGGCGGTGAGCGTCACGGTCAGCGTGAGCAACGGGAGCGCGAGGTGGCGCAGGTAGTCGATGTTCAGTCCGGACTGCCCTTCGGAGTGCAAGCCGACGAAGTACAGCGGCGGGTCGTGGAAGCCCAGCGACTGCACCGGCCACACGGCGAACACCTGGATGAGCACCAGCCCGAACCAGAAGGCCGGCAGCGAGATCCCGATGTAGGAGAGGCTCGTCAGCGCGTAGTCGCCGGCCGAGTACTGGCGCACCGCCGAGTAGACGCCGAGCGCCAGCGCGACGAACGCGCCGAGCAGGATGCCCCAGAACATCAGCTGGGCCGTCGGCCACAGCGCATCGCCGATGAGGGCCGTGACGCTGCCGCCGGTCCGGCTGCTCGTGCCCCAGTGGCCGGTCACGAACTCCTTGACCCAGAGGACGTACTGCTCCGGGATCGAGCGGTCCAGCCCGAGGCGCTGCACCTCGCGCTGGACCGCCGCGGCGTCCTGGGTCTGGCGGAGCTTGGCGAGGGGGTCGAACGTCGCGCGCACCGCCCAGAAGAGCAGGAACGACGCGACGATGACGACCGGGATCGAGTACGCCAGCCGGCGCAGGATGAAGCGTGCGGCGCTACCCACGCGTCCAGTCCTCGAGGTTCCACCAGGGCCCCTCGGCGGGGTTGATGCTGATCGGCCCCCTGACGGACGTGCTGGTCATCAGGATGTTCGGCAGGACGGCGATCGGCAGTGACGGCACGGCGTCGTTGATGAGCTGGTCGGCTTCCTTGGAGGCCTGCCGGCGCGCGGCGTCGTCGGTCGACGTGTCGATGGTGTCGAGCTGCGCGTCGAGCCCCGGGACGTCCGTGCGCATGAAGTTGATCCCCGAGTACTGGTTCTCGGCGGTCGGGATCGAGCTCGAGGCGAAGCTCGCGGCGAGGGTCGGCTCGGGCACCTGGTCGATGAGCGTCCACAGGCCGAGCTGGAACTGGCCCTTGGGCGCCAGCTTGCTGAAGATCTCGGCGGGCGTCGTGTTCTTGATCTTCAGCGCGAACCCGGCGGCCGCCAGCTGCTGCTGCAGGATCTGCTCGGTCAGCTCGCGGCGTTTGTTGCCGGCGAGCGACACGATCGTGAACGCGGCCTGCTTGCCGTCCTTCGTCCAGATGCCGTCGCCGTCCTTCGCCCAGCCGGCGCCCTGCATGAGGGCGTCGACCTTGCCGAGGTCGAGCGCGTACTGCGAGAAGTCCGACCCGCCGAAGCCGCCGACGAGCGGCGTGACGAAGCTCTGCGCCGGCTCGGTCACCTTCAGCGCGCCGTAGAGCCGCTGGACGATCGCCTTGCGGTCGATGGCGTAGGCCAGCGCCTTGCGCACGGCCGGGTCGTCGAGCGGGAACGCCGCGTTGTTCATCCAGAGCCCCTCGAGGCTGCCCGAGACGGGATCGACCTGGACGTTGGTGTTGGGGACGCCCGCCTTGATCTGGGCGACGGCCTCAAGCTGCGGCGAGGGGTACAGCGCCTGCACCTGGCCGCTCTTGAGCGCCTGGAACGCCGCCGCGGTGTCGGGGATGAACTGGAACACGACCTTGTCGAGCTTCGGCTTCTCGCCCCAGTAGCGGTCGTTGGGGACGAGCGTCACCGACGTCCCCTTCTTCCACGACTGGATCTTCCAGGGCCCGCCGGAGAACGAGTAGCCGTCGCGCATGACCTTGTTGCGGTCCTTGCCCTTCAGCAGGTGCGCCGGCAGCAGCGTGTAGCTGCCGCCGAAGAGCTGGCGCCACGGGCCGTAGGTCGATGCGAGCGTGACCACCGCCGTGCGCTGATCCGGGGTCTGCACGCTCTTGATCTGGTCGTAGCCCGTCTTGTCGAAGACGCCCTCGCCGTCGCGGATCTGCAGGGCGGTGTACTTGAAGTCGTCCGACGAGATCGGGGTGCCGTCCGACCAGACGGCCTTCGGGTTGATCTTGTAGGTGATGACCTGCTCGCGCCCCTTGCTGCGGACCGTGGGCTCACCGTCGAGCACGCTGGACGGCACGAGCTTCCAGACGCCGTCGACCTTGCGCGTGTCGAACGCCGTGGGCAGTGTCGTGACGGCCATCGTGTAGTTGCCCCAGATGGCCCCGGCGCAGACCGAGATCCAATCCGCGCAGTCGGGCTCCTGCTCCGCGCCGATGACCAGCGTGCCGCCGGCGTGGCCGCCGGACGTCGGCGCCGAGCCGTTCGTCGGCGACGACGAGCCGCCGCAGGCCGCCACCGTGGCGGCGGCCCCGAGGGCGGCGACGACGGCGAGCAGCGGACGAACCATGGGGAAGACGCGAGGCATGGGGCCACCTTCCGAGGCGAGGACCATGTGGTGATGGTGCACCCTCCTCCAGGCCGCACCATGCGAAGACAGCGCGATCGTAGCCGCCAGCAACGAGCGTGTCAACGAGATAGTCATCTCACATGACTATCTCGTGGTCAATGGTTCCTCCGTCCGCTTCGCGGACCGGTATCGTGGGCCCGGAACTCCGAGAGGAACGGGACGTGGCGACGAGACGAAGCGCGGCAGCGAAGGCAAAGGCAGGCACCAAGAAGCGGCGTGAGCGCGACAGCCTGAGCCGCGAGGTGATCCTGGAGGCCGCGCGCGGGATCGCCGAACGGGATGGGCTGGACGGCTTGACCTTCCAGGCCATCGGCGCGGAGCTCGGCGCGCATCCCACGTCGATCTACCGCCACTTCCGCGACAAGGACGAGCTGCTGCTGGACCTCATCGACGACCTGCGGGCGCGCTCGTACGGGGGCACGCTCACGCACGCCGACGACTGGCGCGACGACATGCGCCTCCTGGCCCGCGTCGTCCACGACCACTACCTGCGCTACCCGTCGTTCGCGCAGCAGATGGCGGCGCGGACGACGCGACGCCCGACCGAGTTCGCCAACGTCGAGTTCGGCGCGGACGCGCTCCTGCGCGCCGGGCTCACCCCCGCCTCGGCGGCGCTGTGCATGCGGGCGTTCGGCAACTACGTGCGGTCGGCGGCGAGCATCGAGGCGGCGATGCTCTCGCTCGACGAGGCGACCCGCCAGGCCGACAACCTCGCCTGGGAGGTCGAGTACCGCCAGCTCGACGCCGAGCGCTACCCGGCCATCCACGCGCTCGACGGGCACCTGGCGACGATCGGCGACCCCAATGCGTTCTGGACGGGCGTCGAGCTGATCCTCGACGGCATCGCCCGGCGCGCCGAGCGCGAGTCCGCCGGGGAGGCGCCGGAGCACGAGGACCGCAGCGCGCCGGATCAAGCCTCGGCCTGATCCCAGCGGCGGCCGGCGAGCTTCGCGCGCGCCAGCGCGAGCATCCGGCGCTGGTCGTGCAGGCGCCCGCCGAGGCCCACCGGCTCGTGGCCGGCGTCGAACCACTCGAGCACGACGTCGCCGCCGCAGGCCCGCAGCGCGTCGGCGTAGCTCTGCGCCTGAGCCGGGGGCGTGCGCGTGTCGCGCCTGCCCTGCGACATCCAGACCGACGCCTGCACCTCGCCGACGTAGCTGAGCGGGCTGAACTTCGCGATCGCGGCGTCGAGCGTCAGGCGTTGCCCGTCGGTGGCCGACGGGATCGTGAGGAAGTTGGCCCAGGCCGCGCGGATGGCCGGGTTCATGTCCGCGAACGCGGCCGCCCAGTCGGCCATCGCCACGTGCGCGAACGCGCCGGCGAAGTCGTCCGGGAGCCGTCCCACCGAGAGCAGCGACAGGTGCCCTCCGTAGGACGCGCCGGTGATGAACGTGGTGCGAGGATCCGCGAGCCCGGCGCCCCGCAGCCACGCCAGCGCGGCCTGGACGTCCTCGATCTCCGCGTCGCCGGTGCGGCCCCAGAACCCCTCGCGGAAGTCGCGCCCGAACGTCACCGAGCCGCGGTAGTTCAGCGCGGCGTACGCGAAGCCCTCGGCGAGCCAGGCCTGTGCCTCGGGCGCGTAGCGGTCGGTCGTGACGAGGTTGGGGCCGCCGTGGACCTCGAGCACCGTGCCCAGCACCTCGCCGGCCGGCGCCGCCCACCAGAGCTGGACGGGCGTGCCGTCGCGACTGGTCACCATCACCGAGGTCAACGGGCGGCCGGCCGGGACCGGAGCGGACGCGCAGAGCTCGCGCGCGGCGCCGTCGGCGTCGAGCCCTACCAGCCGCGGCGGCGTCGCCCAGGTCTGCTCGAACGCGCGCACCGACCCGTCGGACCCGAGGAACGAGGTCGCGTAGTAGCTCGCCGACGACGCGACGTCCGGGTCGGCGTAGCTGCCGGTGCCCGCGCGCACGACGTCCACCGCACCGGTCGCGAGGTCCAGGAGGCCCAGCCGGTGGATGCCGTCCTCGACGTGGAGCACGAGGACCCGGCCGCGGCGCGCGTCCCAGTCCAGCGGGATGACCTCGCCGCGCAGCTGCGGCAGCGGGAAGTCGGCGCGGTCGCCGGTCACCGGGTCCCAGATCGCAGGGCGAGCGAAGCCGGTGCGCTCGGTGGTCAGCAGGAGGCGGGCGTCGCCCGGGACCCCGGAGAAGCGCACCGCGCGCACCGGCCCGGCGGGCAGGTCGTCGCAGACGGCGATGCTCCGCCCGGAGCCGACGTCGTAGATCGTCACCGCGGCGCGGCGGATGCCGGGGTTGTGGTCGGTCGTGTCGGCGCTGACGAGCCGGCCGTCGGCCGAGACGCGCGGGAGCCAGCACTCGTTCGGCGTCGACGCGAGCACGCGCGGCGGACCCCACGGCGAGCAGGGGATCGCCAGCAGGTGGTAGCCCTCGTCGTCGACCGTCGACGCGACGAGCATCGAGCCGTCCGCGCTGAGGTCGAGGCCACGCACCACGTACGGGGCGCGGTCGGGCGTCAGATCGAGGCGGCGGCTCCCGTCGACGGTGAACGCGCAGAGATGGCCGACCTCCGAGCCGCCGTCGTCGTCCAGCTGGACGACCCAGTGGCGGTCGCTGGTCAGGAGCGAGTCGTAGTGCAGCGACAGCGGCAGCTTCGGCGAGACCTGCTCGGTCGCGCCGTCGAGGATGACGCCATGCGCGCCGTCGGCGTCCTCGACGACGACGAGCGCGGTCGACGGGTCGGCCGCGGTCGGGCGGACCGTGAGCAGGCGCGAGGCCTCGAAGCGAAGCTCCCACGTGTCGGTGCGATCGTGCTCGTTCATGTCGTCAGCTCCCTTCCCGCGCGACCGGCGGCGATCGCGTCGACGATGCCGGCGATGAGCACCGAGCGCTCGAGCACCGACGCCAGCGAGACCCACTCCGAGCGCGCATGCGCGCCCCCACCCAGCGGCCCGAGCCCGTCGAGCGTCGGGATCCCGAGCGCCGCGGTGAAGTTGCCGTCGGACGCGCCGCCGACCGCGGCGGCGGTCAAGGGACCCAGGCCCTCGGCGGCCGCGACGCCGGCCGCGAGCGCGAAGAGCTCGCGCGATTGGTGCTCCTCGAGCGGCGGCCGGTTCACCCCGCCCTCCACCGTGACCGTGACGCGTCGATCGACCGGCTCGAGCGCGGCGAGGTAGCGGTCCACGCGGCGCAGCTCGCGCAGCGAGCGGGCGCGGACGTCGACGTTGAGCTCCGCGCGGCCGGCCACCGTGTTCACCGTCGTGCCGGCGGTCGCCCGCGTGGGCGTGACCAGCGTGCCGCGGGCGGGATCGGCCACCTGCGCGAGCGACAGGACGTGATGGGCGAGCTCCACCAGGGCGCTCGCGCCCTGGTCCGCGTCGAGGCCGGCATGAGCCTCGACGCCGTCGAAGACCAGCCGATACAGGCCGGCGCCGCACCGTGCCGTCTTGAGCGCGCCGTCGAGGCTCGGCTCGATGACCAGCACCGCGCCGGCGCCCCCGGCGACCGACTCGATCAGGCCCCGCGACGTTGTCGAGCCGACCTCCTCGTCGCTGGTGACGAGCATCGCGATGCGGCCGGGGTCGTCGACGCGCTCGACGGCGCCGAGTGCAGCGACCAGGCCGGCCTTCATGTCGAAGATCCCGGGGCCGCGCGCGACGTCGCCGTCCAGGGCGAACGGCCAGTCCTCGGCGGTGCCCGCCGGCCAGACGGTGTCGACGTGCCCCAGGAGGAGGACGGCCGGCTCCCTCGTCGCCTCCCAGAGGAGATGGTCGACGCCGTCCAAGGTGACGAGCCGTCCGCGCCTGCCGAAGGCGCCGGATCCCCAATCGGCGAGCAGATCCAGCGCGACGCGGATCCGCTCGCGATCGCCGCTCGGCGACTCCGCGTGGACCAGCGCGCGCAGCCGCCCGGCGGCGCGCTCGGCCTCTGCGGCGCTCATCGGGCGGACGGCCCCGCGGTCAGGAACTCGAGCACCGCAGCGGCTGTCGCCGCCGGCGCCTCCTCGGGCAGGTAGTGGTCCGCGTCGATCGCCGCGCCGCGGACGTCGCGGGCGTAGTCGCGCCAGACCGCGACGACGTCGAAGTGGCGCCCCACGTAGCTGTGGGCGCCCCAGAGTGCGAGCATCGGCGCCTGCACGCGGCGGCCGGCCGCGTGATCGGCGCGGTCGAGCTCCACGTCGACGGTGGCCGCCGATCGGTAGTCGGCGCACGTCGCGGCGATCGCCTCGTCGGTCGCGAACCAGGCGAGGTAGTCGCGCAGCCGCGCCGCGTCGATCGGCGCATCGCCGGTGGCGCAGCGCCCCGCGAAGCGGCTCGACAGCCACGCCTCGGGCGCCGCGCGGATCATCGTCTCCGGCAGCCCCGACCCCAGCGCGAGGAAGAACCAGTGGAAGTACGTCGACGCCATCGCGCGGTCGACGTGATCGAACATGTGCAGCGTCGGGACGACGTCCATCACGGTGATCGAGCGGATCGCCCCCGGGTGATCCAGCGCCATCCGGTGCGCGACGCGCGCCCCGCGGTCGTGGCCGACGACGTCGAACGTCTCGAAGCCCAGCGAGCGCATGAGCCCGAGCTGGTCCTCGGCCATGGTGTGCTTGGCGTAGGTCGATCCGTCGGCCGCCGGGCGCGGCTTGCTCGACGCGCCGTACCCCCGGAGATCGGCCGCCACCACCGTGGACCGCCGAGCGAGCTCGGGCGCGACGTCCCGCCACATCGCGCGCGACTCCGGATAGCCGTGGAGCAGCAGGACGGGCGGCCCGTCCCCGCTCACGTCGGCGCGGATCGCGACGTCGCCTGCGCGGTGCGTTGCCGATGTGGTGACCACGATCGGCACTCTGTCACCTGTCAGCGTGCATGTCAATGACATTGACTACTACCAATGCTAAGAACGGGTCGAACGGCACACGGCGTTTCCGCGACGGCGCGCCGCGCGCCCCGGTACGGTTGCGGGCGTGGCCGATCGGGGCGCGAGCGCGCTGGACGACGCACCCGTCGCGCCGGCGCCCGACCACGCCGGCGCGATGAAGGCGGTGCTCACCGACGCGCGCTTCAGCGACCCCGACTGGATCTTCGAGCGCAAGCTCGACGGGATCCGCGGCGTGGCCATCCGGGACGGCGGCGCGGTCCGGCTGCTGTCGCGCAACGACCTGTCGCTGAACGGCCGCTACCCCGAGATCGCTCGGGCGCTGGAGGCACAGCGGTGCACCCGGTTCGCGGTCGACGGCGAGGTCGTCGCCTTCGACGGCGCCCAGACGAGCTTCGCGGCGCTCGCCGCCCGCGGCCATCGTCGGGTCGAGGTCTTCTACTACGTGTTCGACCTCCTGTGGCTCGACGGCCACGACGTCCGCGGCCTCCCGCTGCGCACCCGCAAGCAGCTGCTGCGCGCGGCGCTCACGTTCGACGATCCGCTGCGCTGGACCGCCCACCGCAACGGCGACGGCGAGGCGTTCTTCCGCGAGGCGTGCGCGAAGGGCTGGGAGGGGCTGATCGCCAAGCGCGCCGACAGCCCCTACAGCGAGCGCCGCTCGCGCGACTGGCTGAAGCTCAAGTGCGCGAAGGGCCAGGAGCTGGTGATCGGCGGCTTCACTGCGCCGAAGGGCGCGCGCACCGACTTCGGCGCCCTCCTGCTCGGCTACTACGACGCCGGCGGCGAGCTGCGCTACGCGGGCAAGGTCGGCACCGGGTTCGACACCACCACGCTGCACGAGCTGGGCGCGCGGCTGCGCGGGCTGCGCGTGGACGCCGCCCCGTTCGTCGCCGCGGATGCGATCCGCGAGCGCGGCGTCACCTGGGTCGCGCCCGAGCTCGTGGCCGAGGTCGGCTTCACCGAGTGGACGCGCGACGGCCGGCTGCGCCATCCGCGCTTCCTCGGCCTGCGCGACGACAAGGCCGCGCGCGAGGTGGTCCGCGAGGCATGAGCGACGCGACCCTGCGCGTCGGCCGGCGCTCGATCCGCATCAGCAACCCCGACAAGGCGCTCTTCGGCAACCCCGCGGTGACGAAGCTCGAGCTCGCCCGCCACTACGAGGCCGTGGCGCCGGCGATGCTGCCGCATGTGCGCGGCCGGCCGCTGGCCCTGCAGGCGTTCCCGCGCGGGATCGACGCCCACGGCTACTTCCTCAAGGCGATCCCCGACCACTTCCCGGACTGGATCGCGCGCGTCGAGGTGCCCAAGCGCGGCGGCACGCTCACCCAGGTGCTGGCCGACGACGCGGCGACGCTCGTCTACCTGGCCGGCCAGAACGTGATCACGCCGCACGTGTGGCTGTCGCGCGCCGACCGCCCACGCCAGCCCGACCGGCTGATCGTCGACTTCGACCCCTCACCGGGCGCGTCGTTCGCCGACGTGCGGGCCGCGGCGCGCGAGGCCGGCCGCCGGCTGCGCGACGCCGGGCTGGCCACGTTCGCGATGGTCACCGGATCGCGCGGCGTGCACGTCGTCAGCCCGCTGCGGCGCGGCCCGGACTTCGGCACGGTCCACCGCTTCGCGCGGCGCCTGGCCGAGGAGATGGTCGCCGACGACCCCGAGCGCCTGACCCTCGAGTGGCACAAGGACGAGCGCGGCGCGCGGATCTACGTCGACGTCAACCGCATCAACTACGCCCAGCACGCCGTCGCGCCCTACGGCGTGCGGCCGCGACCGCGCGCGCCGGTGGCGATGCCGATCCGCTGGGACGAGCTCGACGACCGGGCGCTGGCGCCCGACGGCTGGACGGTCGCGACGGCCGCCGACCGCGTCGCCGCCGAGGGCGACGCGTGGGCCGGGATCGCCCGCCGCGCGCGCAAGCTGCCGAGCTGAGATCAGGCCGCCTCCGGCCGGCCGTGGCGGTCGATCGCGCGGTCGTAGTTGATGCGCAGCAGCGCGATCACGTCGCGCACGTCCTCGTCGGTGGCGATCCGGCGGGCCGCGGAGCCCGGCTTGCCCGGGAAGACCGGGTGGAAGTCGATCCGCCCTTGGTCGTGGAGCTCGTGCCAGACCGCCTTGGGGAAGCCCAGGTGGAGCGCGCGGTCGCCGTGCAGGTGGCCGATCTCGCGCCGGCCCAGCCGGAACGAGAGCTCGCCCCGCCCGCCCCTGGCCGCCGTTATGCCGGGCCACGACGTGACCTCCTCGGTGATCCGTTCGCTCGCCGTCTGCGTCGTCGACATCGCTACCTCCTCGAAGCTGGTTGCGGCGACGCTACATCTTCAAGTGCACTTGAAGTCAAGGGGCGGGCCGAAGCGGCCGCACCGCGCTCAGCCCGAGCCCGACACGAACAGCGCCGACGCGACCAGCGCGGCGCCGAGCAGCACCGCGGTGAACCGCCGCAGCGCGCGCGGGCCAAAGCGGGCGCGGATGCGTGCCGCGAGCACGGAGCGGGCGCCGGCGGCGCCGGCCACCGCGGTCATCGCACCGGCCATGCACTGCATGCACATGGGGCCAGCGTACTCGTCAGCCTCAGCCGCTGGCCGCGACCGCGCCGCCGCTGCCCTCGGTCACGCCGCCGGCCTGGACGCGCGTCGGCCGGCTCGCCTTGCCGCCGCGCGCGCAGCGCACGTGGATCCGTGGCGCGGTGACCGCGACGCCCTTGCCGTCGGCGGGCGCGACCACGGTGAAGCCGTACAGGCCGGGCTTGGACAAGCGGACGGTCGCGACGCCGGTCGAGCCCGACACCTTCAGCCGCGTGCGCCCGACCGTGCGGTAGCGGCCGTTGGCCTCGCGGCGGGCGACGGTCAGCTCGACCCGCGAGCGCGTCGGCTTCATCCCGACCTTCACGGTCACCCTGCCGCCGACGCCGACCTGCTTGGCCGACAGGTCGATCGTCAGCCGCGGGATCGCGTTGACGCTGACCTCCGAGGAGGTCAGCACCTCGCCGCTGACGTCCGCGTCGCCGTTGAAGTACGCGCGCAGCCGGGAGCTCTGGCGGACGATCACGGCGGCGGCGAAGCGCCCCTCGCCGTCCGTCTTGGCGCGGGCGGCGGTGGACCAGCGGGTCGCGCCCCGCTTCTGGATGCGGACCTCCGCCCCGGGGATCGCCCCGCCGTCGATGTCGACGAGCGAGCCGCTCACCTGGACGGTCGAGTACGCCGCCACCTGCTGGGCCGCCGTCGCGATCGTGAGCTGGTTCTCGCCGATCGTCCCGCCCGGCACCGGCACCTGCGCGATCGGGAAGTCGTGGGTCGCCGCGCGGCGGCGCAGCTCGGGCAGTTGGGCGTAGAGGGCCGAGCCGGGGCAGCTCGTCTTGTCCCCGTCGCGGTGGCCGGAGATCCGCTGCATCGTGACGGTGCGCCCGGAGGGGTAGCGGTTGGACGCGCCCCCCGCCGAGACGACGTCGACCGTCCCCTCCACCGGCGCGCCGTGGAGCGCCAGCTTCCACGCGATGAGCTGTCCCATCGCGTTGAGCGCGGCGTCGCTCTGGGAGACCGACTCGAACGTGCCGATGTTCGAGATCCCGGTCGAGACCGCGTTGTAGCCCTGCGCCTGGGCGCCGATGATCGGCTGGTCGATCCCGCCGGCGCGGCCCTCGAAGATCTGGCCGTACTTGTCGACGAGGAAGTTGTAGCCGATGTCGTTCCAGCCGTTGGAGCGGATGTGGTACTTGGCGATCGCCAGCACGATCGCCGCCGAGTCGGCCGGGCCGTAGTCGTTGGCGTTGACGGTGTGATGGACGAAGGCCAGCTGCACGCTGCCGATCTCCGGGGTGCCGCGCAGCGTGAGCGCGTCCGCGCCCCACTGCGTGCGGCTGATGATCGGCGGCAGGCCGTCGCTCTGGGCGGCGCGCGCGACGACGATCCGCCGGCGCACGCCGTCGCTGCGCACGGTGTGCAGCGTCAGGCCCGAGAGCGGGCGGTCGAGGCGCAGCTCGAGCTCGTCGGCGCGTCCGGTCCACACTGGGTCGGTGAAGGCGGCGGGCGCGACCGCGTCGGGCCCGTGGTCGTGCGCGTGGCCGACGGGCAGCCAGGGCGTCCACGCGCCGCGTCCGCGGCGCGCGCGCAGCTCGATCCGCGGCTCGGCGTCGCCGGCCCAGCGCAGGCCGGCCAGGTCGAAGCCGCCGGGCACCTGGATCGGCCCCAGCCGCCGGCCGCGATGGAGGCCGAGCGCCGCCGTCGTCGCCCGCGGCGGGCCGGTGGCCGCCGCGGCGCTGGGCGCGCCGGGGAGCCCTTCGAGCACCACCGCCCCGGCGGTCAGCAGGCCGAGGCCGATGAGCCGGCGGCGGGTGAGGTCGGTCGAGGCATGGTCTGTCGCGGGCATCGGTGGTTCAGAACACGGGAGAACGGAAGGCAGAGCGGTCCGCCGGAAGGACACCTTCGCGGCGGACCGCAGCGTGCCTGCCTCAGCTCAACGAACGTTGAAGCGCCAGCTTCCGCGCTCGCTGTGGCCGTCGTCGGCCCGCGCGCGCCACGAGACCCGGTAGCTGCCCCTCGGCAGCGGCCGCGCGAACGTCGCCTGGAGGATCGCGCGGTTGCCCGGCTTCAGGCCCGACGTGCGTGCCCCCACGGGGCTGCCGTTGCGGCTGACCGTGAGGACGCCCGTGATCACCGCCTGGCCGAAGCGAACGCTGACCGAGCGCACCTTCGACACCGTCGAGCCGGGCCTCGGCGTGCGGCCGACGACCGGCGAGTGGGCCGCGACCGCCTTGCGGTGCTGCACGGCGGCCGCCGGCGCGGCCAGGGTCAGCGTCGGCGCGGGCTGGTCGCTGGCCGGCCCGCCCGTCCACTTGACGACCTCGCCGTTGGAGTACGTCTGGTAGGCGGGGAAGGTCAGCGTCGCGCCCGGCCGGTCGGGCATCTTCAGCGACAGCGGGAACTCCTTGAACTGGCCCGGCGCGATTCGCCCCAGGCCCTTGCCGGTGCCGGTGAACGTGATCGAGCTGACGCGCTCGGTGATCGGCCCGTCGAGGGTCTGCACCGGGGTCGCGAGCTTGACCTTCTTCACCGTGGCGCGCCAGCCCGCCTGGGCGGCGTAGGAGACGGAGGTGAAGCCGTCGGGCAGCTCGACGCGGACCTTCGTCGTCGAGGCGCCGTCGCGCTCGTTGGGCACGCGCACGTTGACGACGGTGTAGCTGCCCGCGGTCTGTGCGTTGGGCTGCAGCGTGACGTGGGCCTGAGCGGCCGCGGGGACGGCGAGCGCGCCGGCCGCGAGGGCGGCGACGGCGAGGGGACGGTTCGTCATGGAGGTGTTGGCTCCTGGTTGGTTGGCGTCATGACTGGGTGCGATGCGGCGCCGCCGGGGGCGGGCCGCGACCGGCCAGTCGCGCGGCCAGGAGCCGGCCGCCGCGGGGATGGACCTGCTCGGGTGCCCGGGGCCGCGGCGCGGTGGCGCGGGGACGGCGGGGTCGCCGCCGCGCGCCCGCGAGCACGCGCTCCAGGCGCCGCGCGCCGGGATAGCAACCGCCGACGAGCACCGCCGCGATGAGCAGCGCGGGCGCGAGGTAGAGCAGCCCGGCGTCGGCCCCGCCCGCGTGGGCGAGGACGAGCGCCCCGGCCAGCAGGCCGAGCGCGATCGGGAGGCGGTCGGCGACGGCCCGGCGCATCAGGCCGGGGCGCCTCCGCGGGTGCGCGCCATCGCGACGAAGCGACCGTCCGCGGCGGCGCCGGCGCCGGTCACGCCCGCGCGCCCTTCCGGCGCCCGGCGACCAGCGCGGCGAGGCCGACCAGCAGGCCGAGCGCGCCGACGACGAGCGCGGCGATCGCCATGCCGTCGGACGAGCCGTCGTCGCTGGCGGTCGTCGCCGCAGCGGGTTCCTCCGCGGCCGGCGCCCCGGCGCCCGCGGTGCCGCCCGCGCCGGTCACCGTGACCTGCGCCGCCGGCAGCTCGCTCCCGGGCCCGCCGATCCAGCGCACGACCTCGCCGTTGGAGTAGGTCTGCAGCGCCTTGAACGTCAGCGTGTCGCCGGCCTTGCCGGGGATCTGGACCGAGATCGGGAAGTCGCGGAACTGGCCCGGGCCGATGCGGCCCTCGCCGCGCCCGGTCCCGGTCCACGTGATCGTGTCCACCGCCTCGGAGATCGGCCCGTCGGGGGTCTCGATCGGCTGGGCGAGCTGCTTCGTGGCGACCTTCACGGCCCAGCCGGGGACCGGCTCGTAGGACGCCGAGACGAAGCCGGGCGGCAGCTTCAGCTCGACCTTCACGGTCGCGGCGTTGTCGCGTTCGTTGGGCACCCGGACGTCCAGCAGCGTGAACGCGCCGGCCGGCACCTCCTTCGGGTTGACGGTGACGTGGGCGCCGGCGACGCCGGGCGCCGCGAGCGCGGCCGCCGCGACGACGGCGGCGATGGGGGCGCTTCGCATGGTCCTCCTTCTCATCGGACGGGCACCTCGATGCGGCGCTCGTACTGGTCGAACTCCGAGACGCGGACGGCGACGGTCAGCGTCCAGTCGCCCGGGACGCCGAGCAGCGCCGCGGGGACGACGTAGTGGCCCGGGCCGGCCTTGGCGACGCGCTCGTGCAGCGGGCCGATGTGCTTGGCCGGCTGGGTCGCGCTCACGTGGACCTCCTCGGCCTGGTCCCACTGGCTGCCGTCGCGCGGGTCCAGCAGGTACAGGTGGATCTCGTTGGCGCCGACCGACGCCGGGTCGACCGTGAGCTGCAGCTGCGCCGGCCCGATCGTGGTCGTGGTCGAGAACGGGCCGCTCGTCTGCGCGATCGACGGCGCGTAGGAGGTCAGGGCGGCGGTGACGCCGAGCACCACGACGATCAGCGCGACCTCGGCGCGCAGGGCGCGCCGCACCGCGACGCCGGCGCCGGCGGGGGACCGGCCGGCGGCCGCGATCGCGCGCAGCCGCGGGATCGACGCTCGCCGGTGCCACGCGCCGATCGCGATCAGGGCGCAAAGCAGCAGCGCCTTGAGCAACACGGCGCGGCCGAACGCGGTGTCGAGCAGGTGGGCCGGGGTGCGCACCTCGACGTAGGCCTGCACGAGCCCGCCGATCGTGAGCGCGATGACGGCGGCGAGCGCCAGCGGCGAGAACCGGGCGAGCGCACCGGCGAGCAGGCGCGTGCGGCCGTCGGGGTCCAACCGCCGGGTCGCCGCGGGCAGGGCGGCGAGCAGCACGACGAGCCCGCCGGCCCAGACCGCCATCGCGACCACGTGGACGACGTTGGCGGGGAACACCACCCACGTCGGCGACTGGGTCGACGCGTGACCGCCGAGGCCGGGCACGAGGACGAGGAACGCGAGCGCGAGGGCGAGCAGCGCGAGCGGGAGCGTCTGCGCCGAGGCCGGGGCGGCGCCGCGACCGACGATGCGCACAGGCGCGGTCGCGATCGAGCCGCCCGCTGCCGGCACCCGCGCAGTCGCGATCGGGCCGCCCGCGGCGGGCACCGGCGCGATCGCCGCGGCGACCTGGCGCTCGACGGCGGCGCCCTCGTCGCGCGGCCGCAGGGCGATGGCGCTCAGCGCGCCGGCCAGGATCCACACCGGCACCGCCGCGCCCCACGCCGCCCCCACCCGCGTGTCCAGCGTCTCGCGGACGATGTCGGGGTCGAGCGCCGACCAGCCGGAGATGCCGGCCGCGTTGGCGCCCTGCAGGACGACGACGACGGCGCAGCCGACCGCTCCAGCCGCGGCGGCGCCGAGCAGCAGCGCGCGCACGCGGCCGCTGAACGCCGCGGCCGCCGACGACGTCGCCCCGGCCGCCGGCGCGACCGCGGCCCACGTCCACAGCAGGAACGCCACGCCGCCGACCGCGACGGCGATCGCCGCGAAGGTCAGGCCCTTGCCGATCCCCAGCACGGTCTCGGTCACCGGCCCCGCGGACGCGCCGGCGAGCAGCTCGCCGACCGTCGCGCCGGTCGCGCTGGCCTGGCCGATCGAGAACGTGCTGCCGCCGGTCACCACGTGGCCGTCGGCGGAGACGACGCGGTAGGTCGCCGTGTAGGTGCCTTCGGGCAGCTTCGGCTGCAGGTGGACGGCGATCTGCTGCGAGCGCCCGTCGGGGTGGTAGGAGTCCCCGGCGTCGACCCGCTCGCCGGCGCGGTCGAAGACCCGCACCGCGCCGAAGTTGCCTTCGACGGCCTCGTCGAAGCGGAAGGTCACCGCGTCCGGCTGCTGCTCGACCACCGCCCCGCGCTGCGGCGTGACGTCCTCCAGCTGCGCGTGGGCGAGCGCGCCGGCCGGCGCGGCGAGCCCGACCAGCAGGACGGCGGCGACGACCAGCGCGGCGACCAGCGCCCGCGCGCGCCCGCCCGCACCCGCGCCCGGCGAGGCCCCGCGCGTCACCACGCCTCGCCTTGGCCCGCCCCCGCCGCGGTCGTGCCCGCACGTCGCCGTCGCCGCACGACGACGACCGCGCCCGCGCCGAGCACCACGATCGCGCCGAAGCCGACGATCGCGGCGACCGGCGGCCCACCGTCCTCCTGCGGCGTCCACCACAGGGTGCCGGTGATCTTGCCGGGACGGCCGTCGACGGCGATCGGGACCGCCCAGTCGTCGACCTTCGTGAGCTTCGACTCGTCCTTGACCGCAGGCGGCGTGCCCTTGCCCATCCAGTGCATGCGGTGGTCGTGCCACTCGAACTTGCCGGTCTTGGACTGCGTCTCCCACACCGGCGGCCGGTCGCCCTGGGCGTGGTCGGGGATCGGGACCTGGCCGTCGCGCTCGGTGTTGAGGTAGGTGGCCGCCGAGTTGCGGTTGACCTGCACGGTGCCGTCCGGCAGCAGCCGGGCGTACGGGTCGTCGCTGTAGCCCTCGACGAGGATCGTCTTGGCGGACCGGTTGGTCAGCAGCAGGCGATCGTCGCGGTTGAGGACCTCGACGGTGACCCCGTCCGTGGCGGGCGCGAGCCCGTGCACGTCGGAGCGGAAGTTGGGGTTGCCCTGGTGGGCCGACGCCGACGCAGCCGGCAGCGCGCACGCGGCCAGCGCGACGGCGAGCAGGCGGCGCACGCGCGCCCTCCTCTCGTCTTCAGGTGATCGGAAGCGGGATCAGCCGAAGACGGGTGGCGGGCGCGTGGCCAGCGACGAGGCGAGCAGCAGGCCGCCGCGGGGAACGAGCGCGAGGACGGGTCGCGGCCGGGACGCGCGCGGCGCGCGGCCCCGCCGCGGCGCGGGCGCGGCGGCCCGGGCGGCGCGGACGCGATCGATGGCGTCCTCGCCGACGTAGCGTCCGGCCAGCAGCGGCAGCGCCAGCAGCAGCGCCGGCGCGAGCATCACGAGGCCCTCGGCCAGTCCGGTGGCCGCGTGCACGACGAGCCACGCCATCGAGAGGACGGCGAGGCCGGTCAGCAGGCGCACGTCGCGGCGGTCCACGCCGGCGAAGCCTAGCCGGCGATCAGTTCAGCCGCGCGCGCAGCGCCCGCAGCTCCGCGCGCATGCGCTCGCGCGCGCCGTCGTCGAGCGGCAGCGCGAGACGCAGCTCGGCCGCCCGCAGCGCGCCGGCGATGTCACCGGCGCGCAGCGCGCGGTCGAGCTGCTCGCGCAGGAGCGCGTAGGCGACCTGGTGCGAGCAGCGCCACGCGGCGCGCTCGTCCTCGACCACCTGCACGGCGGGAAGCTCGGGATCGATCGCCACGGGATCCTCCGCCATGCGATGGGCGACCAGGTGACGGCGCCCGATCGCCACGAGCCCGACGTCGAGCCCGGCGCGGCGACCGACCTCGGCGGCGATCACGGCCAGCGTCGTCGGATGGCCGGTGAGCCGCTCGAGCACGACGTCGATGAGCAGCGCCCGCGGGTCGAGCGGCGCCTGCACCGCCTCGAAGCAGGCGAGCATGCCGGTGAGCGCATCGAGCTGGGTCAGCGGATCGGCACCGCGCAGCCCGGCCACGCCGGCAGCGAGCGCGTCGAGCTCGGCGTCGACCTGCTCCTCGTCGAGCGGTCGGAACTCCGCGGCGAGCGCGGCGGCCAGATCGGCGTAGGTGGGGCAGCTGAGCCCCGCGGCGAGCGAGAAGGGCAGCATCGGAGTTAGGGCACCCTAACACACACCTGAGACGAAAGTCCGACATCGCGAGTCGGGATTGGTCTTTAGAATCCGGCGCACGTGACAGACGGCGAGCTCATCCTGGTGGCCGGCGCCCTGCTGGCCGCTGGACTCGGTGCCTCCCTGCTCGCCCGCCGCGTGCGCCTCCCCGGCCTCGTGCTGTTCCTCGCGCTCGGCATGCTGCTCGGCAGCGACGGCCTCGGCTGGATCCACTTCAGCGACTACCAGCTCGCGCAGACGGTCGGCATCATCGCGCTGGCCCTGATCCTCTTCGAGGGCGGCCTCAGCGCCGGCTTCGGCGAGATCCGGCCCGTGCTGCGGCCCGCGCTCTCGCTCGCGACCGTCGGCACGCTCGTGACCGCGCTGATCACCGGCTACGCGGCCGCCTGGATCTTCGACCTCCCGCCCCTCGAAGGCCTCCTGATCGGCGCCGTGCTCGCGTCGACCGACGGCGCGGCCGTCTTCGCGCTCCTGCGCGGCTCGACGCTGCGCCGCCGGCTGGCCCGCACGCTCGAGGGCGAGGCCGGGTTCAACGACCCCGTCGCCGTGCTGCTCGTCCTCGGCTTCATCGAGTGGATCAAGCACCCCGACTTCGGCGTCACCGACCTGATCTGGGAGTTCGTGCGGGAGATGGCGATCGGCGGTGCGGTGGGGCTCGCCGTGGGCTGGCTCGCGGTGCAGGCCTTCCGGCGCGCGCGACTGGACGCCGGCGGGCTGTATCCCGTCGCGTCGGTCACCGCCGCCGCGATCGCCTTCGGCGCCGCCGATGCGCTGCACGGCTCCGGCTTCCTCGCCGTCTACCTGGCCGGGCTGGCGCTCGGCACGGGCCAGATCCCGGCGAAGGCCGCCGTCACCTCGTTTCACGAGGGCCTGGCGTGGGTCGCGCAGATCACGATGTTCCTCACGCTCGGGCTGCTCGTGTTCCCCTCCACCCTGCTGGACTACTGGTGGCAGGGCACGGTGCTGGCCCTCATCATCTGCCTCGTCTCGCGGCCGGTGGCGACCTTCGTCGCCACGGCGTTCGAGGGCTTCAGCGTCCCCGAGCGCACGATCCTCGGCTGGGCCGGCCTGCGCGGCGCCGTCCCGGTCGTGCTCGCGATCTTCCCGGTGACGGCCGACGTGCCGCACGACAACGAGCTCTTCAACATCGTCTTCTTCGCCGTCGTGATCTCGACGATCCTGCAGGGCGTCACGTTCGTGCCGCTGGCGCAGTGGCTGGGCCTGACGACGGACGAGCCCGCGCTGCCCGAGTCGCTGATGGAGACCGGCGCGGTGCGCAGCCTGGGCGCCGACGTCGTCGAGTACCCCGTCGGCGACCGCGACGCCGTCGTCGGGCGGCGGGTGCGCGAGCTCGGCCTGCCCCGCGACTCGCTCCTGAACGTGATCGTCCGCGACGGCCAGGCGCTCCCGCCGCGCGGCTCGACGCGGATCGAGGCCGGCGACCGCCTCCACGTGCTCGTCGTCCAGGACGTCGCGCACGAGTTCCAGGCGCTGACCGAGCGCTGGCGCAGCGGCCCGTTCGAGGAGCCGCCGCGCCGCCGGCCGACGATCTACGGACGCCAGGTGATCTTCTCGACGCGTCCCTGGGACGACCGGCTCGGCGACCCGGCCCGCCCGACCGAGCTGCTCGGCACGCCGGTCATCGAGCGGATGCGCACCCGGCGCGACGTCCGCGGCGCGCTCGTCGCGCTCGACGACGGTCGCTACGCCGTGACCGGACCGACGCTGGCCGTCGGATCGGCCGCCGACCTGCAGCGCTACGCGCGGCGGCGGCTGGAGCAGGCGGCCACCGACGCGGAGCGCAGCTGGTGGCAGGAGGTCATCGGCGCGGTCGCGCGATGACCATCGGCGGTATCCTCGCGGCAACGACAGAGCGGTCGGTGGTTCAGGGAAGCCGGTGCGAATCCGGCGCGGACCCGCCACTGTGACCGGGGATGTCCCACCACATGCGCCGATGGGCGGCGCGAGCCACTGAGCGATCGGGAAGGCGTGGCGGGATGGGCCCGGGAGCCAGGAGACCTGCCTCCGACCGAACGGAACCAGAACGCCCTCGCGGAAAGGGGCTCCACCCGCATGATGCTCAAGCTCGGCCGGCTGCTCGCCGGCACCCTCCTCGCCCTCGCCCTGGCAGCGCCGGCCGCCGTCGCGGCGCCGGTGACGGTGAACCTGCGCATCGAGGGCGCGACGTCGACGCTGTACGAGGGGCCCGTGACGGCCGACGCGGCGACGATCCAGGGTCATCCGTGCGACGTCGTCGGCAACGGCGGGACGGGGTCGGCGTCGGCGACGCCGACCGGCGCCCTGTACCAATACGCGACGGCCAACGGGGTCCCCGTGACCCTCGACTGGTTCGCCGGCTTCAGCGACTTCGTCGTCTCCAGCATCGCCGGCGCCGCGAACACCGGGGCGCCGACGTACTCGCCGAGCTGGCAGGTCGCCGTCAACGGCGCTCCGCTCCAGATCGGCGGGTGCCAGGTCGCGCTGCAGCACGGCGACAGCGTCCTCTGGGGCTACGGCGCCTTCGACGACATCGTGCTGACGCTGACCGGCCCGGTGAACGTGAACGTCGGCGAGACGGCGCAGTTCGTGGTCCGCAACGGCCAGAACAACGTCGGCCTCGGCGGCGCCACCGTGGGCAGCGCGACGACGAACGCCGACGGGGTGGCCTACCTCACGTTCTCCGGCGTCGGCCGGTACACCCTCAAGGCGCAGCGGCCCGGCGCGATCCGCTCCAACGCGGTGACGATCTGCGTCCACGACGGCAATGACGGCAACTGCGGCTTCCCGCTCGACCCGGCCAAGCCCACGCCCGCTCCGGCGCCCGCCCCGTCCGCGCCCGAGCCGCCGGCGCCCGCTGCGCCGATCGTGGCGCCCGACATCGCCGCGCCGCTGCCGACCTTCGCCGGCCTGCGCAACCGCCAGCGGTTCGCGCGGGGCAAGGGGCCGCGCGTGCTGAGGGGCGCGGTCGCCGACGCCAGCGGCGTCGCCAAGCTCGAGCTGCGGCTGCAGCGCAAGGTCGGCAAGCGCTGCTTCTCCTTCGACGGCCGCAAGGAGGCGTTCTCGTCCATCCGCTGCACGCGCTCGGCGCGCTGGTTCGCGATCTCGGGCGCGCGGGACTGGTCGTACCTGCTGCCCTCGCGCCTGCCGCGCGGTCTGTACCAGCTCCAGGTCCGCGCGACCGACACGGCCGGCAACCGGAGCACCAACCAGTCGCTGCGGTTCCGTGTCGCGTAGGACCGTCACGATCCTGGCCGCGGTCGCGGCGGCGGCGTTCGGCGCCGCCCCGACCGCGGTGGCCGCGACCCCGGCGCAGCGGGGCGTCCACTACCTCGTCCTCGCCCAGAACGCCGACGGCGGCTTCGGCTTCAGCCCGAAGTCGACCTCGACCGGCATCGCCACGCAGTGGGCGGCGCTGGGGCTCGCGGCGGCAGGCAGCCGGCCCTCGCACATCCGCCGGCCGGGCGGGCGCACGCTGGCCGACGCGGTCGCGCGCGGCGCCGCGACGGCCCGCGAGGCCTCCGACCTCGAGCGCGCGATCCTCGCCCTGCGCGCGTCGCGCCGCTCGACGGCGAACGCGGCCCGCCGCCTCGCCGGCATGCAGCAGCGCGACGGCTCGTTCGACCACCTCGTGACGACCACCGCGTTCGGTGTCTTCGCCCTGCGGGCCGCCGGCCGCCCGGCCCGCGACCGGGGCGTCCGGCGCGCCACGGCGTACCTACGCCGCCAGCAGAACCGCGACGGCTCGTTCAGCGCGGCGGGCCGCGGCAGCGCCGGCGGCGTCGACGAGACCGCCGCCGGGATCCAGGCGCTGCTGCGCGGCGGGCTGCGCCGCACGGCCGCCCCGGTCCGCCGCGCGATCGGCTACCTCCGCGCCCAGCAGCAGCCCGACGGCGGCTTCCCGCTGCGCCGATCGGCCCCGTCCAACGCCCAATCGACCGCGTGGGCGACCCAGGCGTTCGTCGCCGCCGGCGTGAACCCCTCGCGCGTGCGCCGCGGCGGCAGCCGCGATCCGCTCGCCTTCCTGCGCTCGCTCCAGGCGTCCGACGGCTCGTTCCGCTACTCGCGCACGAGCACCCAGACGCCGGTCTGGGTCACCTCCCAGGCGCTCATGGCGCTGGCCCGCAAGGCGTTCTGAGCCGGGCTTCGTCGCGGCGCGCCGCGACGAAGCCACTTGCGCTCGACCGGCTCCGCGGCGGACACTGCGCACACGTCGACCGACCGCGAACGAGGTGGGCCTCGTGCAGGTGAGCGTCATCGTCCCGGTCTACAACCCGGGAGCCGACATCGACGAGCTGATCCGGACCGTCCTCGCACAGACGCTGCCGCGCGACGCGTACGAGGTCATCTTCGTCGACGACGGCTCGACCGACGCGACGCCCGCCCGGCTCGACGCCCTCGCCCGAGCGCACACGAACGTCCGCGTGGTCCACGAGCCCAACTCGGGCTGGCCGGGGCGCCCCCGCAACATCGGGCTCGACCTCGCGCGCGGCGAGTACGTCCTGTTCGTCGACCACGACGACTGGCTGAGCCCGACGGCGCTGGAGCACTGGCACGCGGCCGCGGTCGACACCGGGGCCGACGTCGTCGTCGGCAAGGTCGTCGGCCACGGCCGGGGGATCTCGCGATCCTTGTTCACCGCCGATCGCCGCGACGTGACGCTGGCGTGGGAGCCGCTCGTCACGATGCTCACGCCGCACAAGCTGTTCCGCCGCCGCTTCCTGGTGGACCACGCGATCCGCTTCGCCGAAGGCCCACGGCGCCTCGAGGACCACCTCTTCGTCATGGAGGCCTACTTCCGCGCGCGCTCGATCGCCGTGCTCGCCTCCCACCCGTGCTATCACTGGGCCCGCCACGCCCACACCGCGTCGGACCGGCGCATCGACCCGCCCGGCTACTACGGCAACCTGCGCGAGGTCCTCGACCTCATCGAGCGCCATACCGCGCCCGGCGCGCTGCGCGATCAGCTCTTCACCCACTGGTACCGCTCGAAGCTGCTCGGACGGGCCGGCGGCGGGAAGCTGCTGCGGCGCGCGGCCAACGACCCGGCCTACGACGAGCGGCTGATCGCCGAGATCCGTCGGCTGGCGCGCGACCGCTTCGGCCCCGCCCACGAGGCGCGCCTCGCGTTCAACCTGCGAGTCCGCTCGCGGCTGCTGCGCGCCGGCGACCATGCCGGCCTGTGCGAGCTCGCGACCTTCGAGACGCAGCTGCGCGCGCGAGCCACCGCCGAGGTCGGCGGCGACGACCAGGGCGTCGTGCTGCGCCTCGAGGCCGCACTGGAGGGAGCCGCCCAGCCGCTGCGATTCGAGCGCGACGGCGCGACCGTGCGCTGGGTGCCGCCGCCGGCGCTGCTCGACCGGCTGCCCGCGGAGGCGCTCGACGTGACCGACGACCTCGCAGCGGGCACCTCCCACCTGCTGCTGCGGCGCGGCGCGCTCGAGTACCCCGCGGAGATCGCGACGCGGACGCGGCTCGACAGCGAGGGCCTCGCGCTCCAGCTCGCCGAGACGACCGTGCGCCCCGACCGCGCCGCCGCCGGCGCCCCGCTCCCCCGCGGAACCTGGTCGCTGCGCATGAACGTCTTCGTCGCCGGCTTCCACGTCGGCGCCGCGGTGCGCGACCGCGCGACGGGGCGGCCGCTGCGGCTCGTCGTCGACGAGGGCGGCCGCGCCGCGGTCGAGCTGGCGCCGCCACCGGCGCCCGGACCGCCGCCGGCGCGCAAGCGCGGGCCGGCGCCGCCTCCCTCGATCCGGCTCAAGCGCCGCGTGAAGCGCCTGGCCCGCGGCGCTGCCCGCCTCGTGCGGCCGGCTCCGCGGTAGCGGCGCTCAGCCCGCGCAGCTCGCGCACTCGCCGTGCAGCACGACGTCGTGCTCGCCGACGGTGAACGCGGGCACGCGCCGTGCGATCGAGGCGATCGTGCGCTCGAGCTCGGGATCCTCGAACGGCTCGACCTTGCCGCAGGTGTCGCAGACGAGATGGTGATGGTGGTCGCCGGAGGGCAGCGCCGCCTCGTAGCGGGCGGTGCCGGTGCCGACGTCC
The DNA here is from genome assembly GCA_964422645.1 of uncultured Solirubrobacteraceae bacterium. GTDB lineage: Bacteria > Actinomycetota > Thermoleophilia > Solirubrobacterales > Solirubrobacteraceae > Capillimicrobium. The sequence goes on from CAYRCB010000019.1 coordinate 122,471, forward strand.
AGCCGCGAGACCAGACCCAGCTCGTCGAGCTGCTCCAGCGTGCGGTAGACGGACGCGCGCCCGACCGTGCGGCCCTCCTCGCGCAGGTGGTCCTCGATCTCGGCGGCCGTCAGGGCGCAGTGGCCCCGGCCGAGCAGCTCGATGACCGCGCGCCGCGCGCCGCCGCGGCGGTAGCCGGCCTGCGCCAGGGTGTCCTGCGCATGCTCGATCCAGTCCTCGCTCATGCCGTCCCGGAGGGTAGTGGTCGCACGACGACCGGCCAGCGCCGGCGCACGGCCCGCACGGCCCACGCGATGAGCCAGAGCGCGACGATCGCCAGCGCGATCGAGGCGCCGGCGGCCGTCCCCGCGTGGTAGCTCAGCAGGAGCCCGCCGAGCCCGCCGACGACGGCGACGCCCGCCGCCCACGCCATCATCGCGCCCATCCGAGTGGCCAGCAGGCGCGCGGTCGCCGCCGGGCCGACGAGCACGGAGACCACGAGCAGGTTGCCCAGGCCCTGGACGGCGACGAGGATCGCCGCGGCGAGCAGCACGAGCAGCGCCGCGTCGGCGAGCGCCGGCGAGGCGCCGACAGCGCGCGCGGTCGAGCGGTCGAAGGCGACGGCGAGCAGCCGCCCGTGCAGCAGGCGCAACGCGACCACGACCGCGAGCGCGAGGCCGCCCGCGATGAGCAGGTCGGCGTCGCTCACGCCGAGCACGTCGCCGAAGAGCAGCTCGCCCAGCCCGGGCGGCGCCGCCTGGGAGAGCGCCAGCAGCGCGCCCGCCCCGAACAGGGTCGTGACGACCACGGCGACGGCGTTGTCGCGCCCGACCCCCGGCACGCGCCCCGCGAGCCCGACCGCCAGCGCGGCGACGACGAGCCCGGCGGCGCCGCCGACGAGGATCGGGATGCCCAGCAGCGCGGCGGCGACGAGCCCCGGGAAGAGCGCGTGGGCCAGCGACTCCGCGCCGTAGGCCAGCTCGTAGAAGACGATCCAGCAGCCGAGCAGACCGCCGGTGACGCCGAGCAGCACGACCTCGAGCGCCGCCCGGCGCAGGATCGGGTCGCCGAGGGGATCGACCAGCCAGTCGATCATGCCGTCTCGTGGTCGTGGTCGTCGCAGCCGTGGTGGGGCGGCATCACCCCGCGGCCCCCGCCGGGCAGCTCGACGACCTGCGATCCGTAGGTGCGCTCGAGCACGTCGCGACTGAGCACCTCGGCCGGCGGGCCGAACGCGACCTGCGCGCGGTTGAGGCACAGGACGAGGTCCCAGCGGCGCGCCTGGTCGACCTCGTGGGTGGAGATGAGCAGGCCGCGTCCCTCAGCGGCGAGCTCGTCGAGCAGCGCCTCGAGCTGGCGGGCGCTCGGCTCGTCCAGCCCGGTGAACGGCTCGTCGAGCAGCAGCAGGCCGGCGTCCTGGACGAGCGCGCGGGCGATGAGCGCGCGCTGGCGCTGGCCGCCGGAGAGCTCGCCGAACGTCCGCCGCGCCTGGGCGCCCAGGCCGACGCGCTGCAGCGCGGCGAGCGCGCCGCGGCGCTCGGCGCGGCCGGGCCGCCGCCACCACGGCATCCGCGACAACGTCCCCATGAGCGCGACGTCGAGCGCGCTGACCGGGAAGTCCAGCCGCGAGCGCTCGGTCTGCGGGACGACCCCGCAGCGCGTGCCCACCGTGAGCTCGCCGCGCACGACCGGCAGCTCGCCAAGCAGCGCGCGGAAGAGCGTCGTCTTGCCGCCGCCGTTGGGGCCGAGCAGGCCGACGCGGGCGCCCGCGTTCAGCGTGAAGTCCAGCCGCTCGATCGCCGGCGCGCCGCCATAGCCGCCGCTCAAGCCGCGCGCGCGAACCAGCGGCGCGCCCGTCGCGGCGCCTTCGGTCGGTGCGTGCGCCTCGATCGCCACGGCCATGACGTTAGGCCCCTGCCGCCTCCACCGCCGCCGGGCAGCCGCGCGCGTCGCCGGTCATCCCGCGCACGATCGCGTCGACGTTGTGGGCCTCGGACTGCAGGTACGTCGCGCCGCTGGACCCCTCCGGGCCGAGCGTGTCGCCGTAGAGCGTGTCCCCGATGTCCGCGCCGGTCTGGCGGGCGATCGTGTCGGCCAGCTTCTCGTTGACGGAGCTCTCCGGGAAGATCGCCTTGACCTGCTCGTCGCGGATCGTGCGCACGAGCTCGGCGACGTCGCCGGCCGACGCCTGCGCCTGCGTCGTCTGCGACGGGATCACGGCGCCGACGAACTCCACCGGGTAGCGGTGGGTGAAGTAGTTGAACGCATCGTGGTCGGTCACCAGCTTGCGCTCGGCCGCCGGCACGTTGGCGAAGCAGGCCTCGGCAGCGGCCTGGAGCGCGGCGATGCGCGCGCGGTACGCCTTCGCGTTGGCCGCGAACGCGTCCGCCTGGTCCGGGTCGGCCTTCGCGAGGGCGGCCTCGATCTCGCCCACCGCGGCCTCCGCGTTGGCCGGGTCGTGCCACCAGTGCGGGTCGTTGGCCTCGTCGCCCTCGCCCGGCAGCTTGTCGGTCAGCTTCGCGCTGAGGTCGACCACGTCGGCGTCCGTGCCCGACTGCTCGACGACCTCGCCCATCCAGTGGTCGAGGCCGAAGCCGCTCTCGAAGACGACCTTCGCGCCGGTGGTGCGCTTCACGTCGCTGGGCCGCGGCTCGTAGTCGTGCGGGTCGCTGTTGGGCTGCAGCAGCTGGGTGATCGCGACCTGGTCGCCGCCGACCTGGCGCACGAGGTCGGCCACGACCGGCGTGGTCGCGACGACCTCGAGCCGGCCCGAGCCGCCGGCGCCGCCCTCGTCCCCGCTGCCGCCGCAGCCGGCGAGCACGACGACGCCCAGCGCAGCCGCCGCGGCGAGCGCGCGCCGGCGGCTGAGCAGCCGCACGGCGGCGGCCAGGACGAAGCCGGCGCCGGCGACGACCGCGATCGTCGCCCCGGGCGGCGCGTCGGTCTGGTAGGAGAGCCAGAGACCGATCGTCCCCTCGACCGCGGCGAGCGCCACGGTCGCCAGCTGCCAGCGCACGAGGCGGTCGGTCAGCAACCGCGTGGTCACCGCGGGCACGACGAGCAGCGCCGTGGCCAGCAGCGCCCCCACCGCCGACAGCGCCGCGACCGCGGTGAGGGCGACGAGGACGAGCAGCACCGCCTCGGGCAGCCGCGAGCGCAGGCCGAGCGCGCGGGCGCCCTGCGGGTCGAAGCCCTCGGCCAGCCAGCGCCGGCCGAGCAGCAGCGTCGCCGCGACGGCGAGCGCGGCAGCGACCGCGGCGACCGCGATGTCGGTCGTGTCGATCAGCAGCAGCGAGCCGAAGAGCAGGGTGTCGACGCTCGCCCCGGAGCTGAAGACGTCGGAGGCGAGCACGATCCCGCCGGCGAGGCAGGCGACGAGGACCAGCGCGGTCGCGGGACCGTGCTCGTCGCCGGGGTGGGTGGGATCGGATACCGCGGCGGCGACGCCCGCGGTGAAGAGCAGCGCGACGCCGAACGCGCCGAGCCAGGGGGCGAAGCCGAGGCCGTCGGCGAGCACGAGCCCGGGGAAGGTCGCGGTGCCGACGGCGTGGGCATGGAAGGCGAGGCCACGCAGCACGATCCACGTGCCCAGCAGCCCGCTGGCGAGCGCCAGCAGGAGGACCTCGACGAGGCCCCGCTGGACGAACGGAAGCGTGAACGGCTCGAACATGAGACTGAGTCTAACTCTTATCTCACGGCCGCGCATCCAGCCGCTCGCCGGCCCTCAGAAGTGCCCGCGCACACCCGCGCCCGAGACCTTGAGGCGATCCTCGCTGCCCGGGCGCAGGATCATCACCTCGGCCGGCGCCTTCTCCAGCAGCCACACGAGGTCGTCGCCCGAGAGGCCGTGGTGGCGCTCCGCGGTCGCGGGCACGACGACGCGATCGACCGGCTCGGCTTCCAGCAGCAGCTCGAGCGCATGGCGGTAGGAGCGGCCACGGCTGACGCGCGCGTCGACCGCGACCTCCTGGCGCGCCGCGAGCTGCTCGATCGCCTCGAGCACCGGCATCCCGTTGGCGCACTGGCGCGGCAGCGGCGCGTCGAGCGGCAGCGTGCGCGGAACGGTCGCCAGGAACGCCGGCATCAGCGTCGCGTCCTCGGCCTGGGCGAGGCGCAGCGCGGCGTCCAGCGCACGGCGCGAGATCGCGGTACTCGTGAACGGCACGAGGATCCGCCCAACGGTCCCCGCCCCGCGCCGCTCCCGCGCCCGCAGCCGCCGGCCGAGCAGGACCGCGGTCCCCGCGCCGAGCGCCAGACCGACGGCGAGCGCAACCGCGTGCCACGCGCTCATCGCCGGCCCCCGAGCCGCACGCCGCGCCCCTCGCCGCCCAGCGCCCGGCACCACAGCCGCACACCGCACACCCCGCCGCTCACCGCCCACCTCCGTTGCGCAGCCGCGCCCGGTCGGCCACGATCCGCACGTCCACGCCCGGCGCCGCGCGCATCAGCCGCTGCGGCAGCGGCTCGCGCAGCCGGCGCAGGCCGCGCGCCCGCGGCGTCTCGCCGACCAGGAAGTACGTCGTCCCGCGCTCGGCCGCCACCCGCGCGGCCACCTCGACCACGTCGTCGCCCTCCTCGACCAGCAGCGTCGCCCCGAGCACCGAGCAGAGCTGGCGCAGCGCGGCCAGGCCGCGCTCGGCTTCCGCGTCGAGCGGGCCCCCGGGTGGCCGCGCCCAGAGCACGTCGAGGTCCGCTCCGAGGCGCTGGGCCGACCGCCACGCCCGCCGGACGAGCCGCTGGGCGCTCGGCAGCGGGCGCACGAGCGCGAGCAGCCGCTCGCCGACCGCCGCCCGCGCTTCGTCGACGACGCCGTCCCGCGTCCCGAGCGGCTCCTCCACCTCGATCCGCCGCGCGCCGATCTCCTCGGCGACCTGCCGCAGCGCGGTCTCGCGCAGCGCCGCAAGCGACTCGACCTTGAAGAACCCGCGCAGCGCCGCCTCGACCCGCTCGACCGGGTAGACCTTCCCGGCCCGCAGCCGGTCGAGCAGCGCCTCGGGTGTGACGTCGATGACGACGATCTCGTCGGCCCGCTTGAGGACCGAGTCGGGCACGGTCTCGCGCACGCGCACGCCCGTGAGCTCGGCGACCGCGTCGTTGAGCGACTCGAGGTGCTGGACGTTGACCGTCGAGAGGACGTCGATCCCGGCGTCCAGCACGTCCTCGATGTCCTCGTAGCGCTTGGCGTGCTCCAGGCCGGGTGCGTTGGTGTGCGCGAGCTCGTCGATGAGGCACAGCTCCGGCGCCCGCCGCAGCACGCCCGGCAGGTCTATGTCCTCCAGCGTCGTCCCGCGGTACTCGACGCGACGTCGCGGGAGGAGCTCCAGCCCCTCGGCCTGGGCCAGCGTGTCCGCCCGGCCGTGGGTCTCGAGCAGCCCGACCACGACGTCGCGCCCGGCCTCGAGCTCGGCCCGCCCCTCCTGGAGCATGCGGTAGGTCTTGCCGACGCCCGCCGCCATGCCCAGGAACACGCGATAGTGGCCTCGCTCCATCAGGCTCCCAGCAGGTTGTGCACCACCAGGTCGATGAGCTTGATCCCGACGAACGGGGCGATCAGGCCGCCGACGCCGTACAGCAGCAGGTTGCGCCGCAGCAGCGCGGTCGCGCCCAGCGCCCGGTAGCGCACGCCGCGCAGGGCGAGCGGCACGAGCAGCGGGATGATCACGGCGTTGAAGACGATCGCCGAGATGATCGCCGACTCCGGGCTGCCGAGATCCATCACGTTGAGCTTGTCCAGCGGCCCCGTCGACTCGCCCGCCGCCGCGTAGGTCGCGACGAAGATCGCCGGCAGGATCGCGAAGTACTTCGCGACGTCGTTGGCGATCGAGAACGTCGTCAGCGCACCGCGCGTGATGAGCAGCTGCTTGCCGACCTCGACGATCTCGATGAGCTTCGTCGGGTTGGAGTCGAGGTCCACCATGTTGCCGGCCTCGCGGGCGGCCTGCGTGCCGGTGTTCATCGCCACGCCGACGTCGGCCTGGGCCAGCGCCGGCGCGTCGTTCGTGCCGTCGCCGGTCATCGCCACCAGCCGCCCCTCGGCCTGCTCGTGGCGGATGAGCTCGAGCTTGCGCTCGGGCGTGGCCTCGGCGAGGAAGTCGTCGACGCCGGCCTCCTGCGCGATCTTCGCCGCGGTGAGCCGGTTGTCGCCGGTGACCATCACGGTGCGGATGCCCATGGCGCGCAGCTGCTCGAAGCGGGCGCGCATGCCCTCCTTGACCGTGTCCTTCAGGTAGATGACGCCCAGCACCTGCGTGTCGCGGGCGACGGCCAGCGGCGTCCCGCCCTCGCGGGCGATCCGGTCGACCTCCCCCTGCAGCTCGCGCGGCTCCTGGCCGCCCTCGGCGCGGATCCAGGCGACGATCGCGTCGGCCGCGCCCTTGCGCAGCCGCGTGCCGTCGAGGTCGGCGCCGCTCATCCGCGTCTGGGCGGTGAACGGGACGAACGCGAACTCGTCGCTCAGCGCCCGCTCGCGCAGGCCGTAGCGCTTGGCCAGCACGACGATCGAGCGACCCTCCGGGGTCTCGTCGGCCAGCGACGACAGCTGCGCCGCCTCGGCGAGGTCGGCCTCGCTCACGCCGGGCATCGGGATCAGCTCGGCCGCCTCGCGGTTGCCGAGCGTGATCGTGCCCGTCTTGTCGAGCAGGAGCACGTCGACGTCGCCGGAGGCCTCGACCGCGCGTCCCGACAGCGCGAGCACGTTGCGACGCACGAGCCGGTCCATGCCCGCGATCCCGATCGCGCTCAGCAGCGCGCCGATCGTCGTCGGGATGAGCGCGACGAGCAACGCGATGAGCGTCGTCATCGAGATCTCGGTGCCGGCGAGCTCGGCGATCGGCTTCAGCGTGACGATCACGACGAGGAAGATCAGCGTCAGCCCGGCCAGCAGGATGTTCAGCGCGATCTCGTTGGGCGTCTTGCGCCGCTCCGCGCCCTCCACGAGGGCGATCATCCGGTCGAGGAACGACTGCCCGGGCTCCTGCGTGATCTCCACGACGATCCGATCGCTGAGCACCCGCGTGCCGCCGGTCACCGCGCTGCGATCGCCGCCGGACTCGCGGATGACCGGCGCGGACTCGCCGGTGATCGCCGACTCGTCGACCGAGGCGATCCCCTCGATGACGGTGCCGTCGCCCGGGATGACCTCGCCGGCCTCGACCACCACGACGTCGCCCTTGGCCAGCTGCGAGGCCGGCCGCTCGCTCCCGTCGACCAGCCGCGCGACGGTCTCGGCGCGCATCGCCCGCAGCGACGCGGCCTGCGCGCGGCCTCGGCCCTCGGCCAGCGCCTCGGCGAGGTTGGCGAAGACGACGGTCAGCCACAGCCACATGGCGACCGCGAAGGTGAACCAGGCCGGCTCGTCCCCGCCGCCGAGCGGCCGGCCCCCGACGACCTGGACGAGCCAGGCGACCGTGGTGAGCACCGCGCCGACCTCGACGACGAACATGACCGGGTTGCGGATCTGCACCCGGGGGTCGAGCTTGGCCAACGCGAGGCGCAGGATGGCCGGGGTGATCATCGGGCCTCCGCGTCGAGGGCGACGTTGAGCTCGGTGACGTTCACGCCGGGCTCGCCGACGAGGCCGAGGAAGCGGCCGTCGGGGTGGTCGTCGACGAGCTGGCGCACGCGGTCGAGCGGGAGATCACGCACCCGCGCGACCCGGCGGGCCTGGATCTCGGCGTTGTCCCTCGAGACGTGGGGGTCGACGCCCGAGCCGGAGGTGGTGACGGCGTCGATCGGGATGCCGGCCGCGGTCAGGCTCGGGGTGAACGGCCGCTCCCGCCGCAGGTACGCAGCGACCTGCTCGTCGTAGAACGCCTTCGCGCTGCGCTGGTTGGGACCGCGGTTGGAGAAGAACGTCGCGGACGGGTCGTAGTCGGTCTGCGAGGGCCGCGGGTGGAACCACTGGGGCCCCTTCATGGCCTGGGCGATCAGGCGCGACCCGACGACCTTCCCGTCGCGCTCGATCTGCGAGCCGTCCGCCTTGCCCGGGAACGCCACCTGGGCGATCCCGGTCACGACGAGCGGATAGGCGATGCCGAGCAGGAGGGTGAAGACCACGACCGCGACGACGGAGGTGATGAGGGTCTTCTGCATGGTCAGAACAACTGGTCGGTCAGGCCCTGGACGACGGGCCCGAGGAGGAGGGCGGGGAAGAACGTCAGCGCGCCGATGAGGACGACGACGAAGACGTTCATGCCGACGAACGTCGGCGTGTCGGTGCGCAGCGTCCCCAGCCCGGCCGGCGACACGCGCTTCTTGACGAACGCGCCGGCGATGGCGAGGACGAAGACGATCGGCACGTAGCGGCCGAAGAGCATCGCCAGGCCGCCCATGAGGTCGGCGAACGTGATGCCGTGGGCGCCGAGGTTGCCGGGCTCCGGCTGGAAGTAGCCGGTGTAGCCGGCGAACGCCGAGCCGTTGTTGTTGGCCTGGGAGAGGTAGGCGTAGAGCGTCTCGCTGAAGCCCTGGGGACCGGACGCGGAGATCGACGGCGCCCCGTACTTCGTCGCCAGCGCGAGCCCGGTGAACAGCAGCACGATCAGCGGCGTGAAGATCACCGCGATCGAGACGAGCTTGATCTCGCGCGCCTCGATCTTCTTGCCCAGGTACTCGGGCGTGCGCCCGACCATCAGGCCACCGATGAAGACGGCGAGCAGGACGTACAGCAGCATCGTGTACAGCCCGGTGCCGACCCCGCCGAAGACCGACTCCGAGTAGGCGAGGTTGAGCATCGGGACCAGCCCGCCGATCCCGGTCAGCGACTCGAAGGCCGCGTTGACCGCACCGCACGAGACGACCGTCGTGATCGCCGTGAACAGCGCCGAGTTGGCGATGCCGAAGCGCTGCTCCTTGCCCTCCATGTTGCCGATGCCGTCGAGGCCGGCGAGGTGCTGGGCCGGCGTCACGTCGGACTCGGCGAGGTAGACGATCGCGACCGAGACGACGAACAGGATCGCCATCGCGGAGAAGATCGCCCAGCCCTGGCGGCGGCTGCCGACCATCCGCCCGTAGGTCGCCGTCAGCGACGCGGGGATGATCAGGATGCAGAACATCTCCACCCAGTTGGCCAGGCCGGTCGGGTTCTCGAACGGCATCGTCGAGTTGACGTTGAAGAAGCCGCCGCCGTTGGTGCCGAGCATCTTGATCGCCTCCTGCGACGCGACCGGCCCGACGGCGAGCGTTCCGTCGGCCCCGGCGAGCGTGCGGAAGCTCACCGGGCCGCCGAGCGTCTGCAGGACGCCCTGGGAGACGAGCACGAGCGCGGCGACGAAGGCGATCGGCACGAGCACGTAGAGCAGCGCGCGGGTGAGGTCGACGAAGAAGACGCCGAGCCCGCCGTCGCCGCCGGAGCGGCGGTGGGCGATGCCGCGGATCAGCGCGACCGCGACGACGATCCCGACGGCCCCCGAGACGAAGTTCTGGACGGCCAGGCCGGCCATCTGGCTGAAGCTCGAGAGGGTCGTCTCGCCGCCGTAGAACTGCCAGTTCGTGTTGGTCAAGAACGACGAGACCGTGTTGAACGACAGGTCCCAGGTGCCCGAGTGGAAGCCTTCGGGATTCCATGGGTGGATCGTCTGGGTGCGCAGGATCAGGTAGAGCGCGAGCCAGAACAGCGCCGAGAAGACGATCAGCGTGCCGGCGTAGGCCTTCCAGCCCTGCGTGCGCTGCGGATCGACGCGCAGGAGCCGGTAGATCAGGCGCTCCAGCGGGGCGACGACCGGCGTCAGGAAGACGCGCTGGCCGGTGAAGACCTTGGCCATGTAGCCGCCCAGCAGCGGCGCGCACGCCACGACGATCGCGCAGAAGACCGCGATCTGGATCCATCCCTGCAGCATCAGAACCGCTCCCCGCGCAGCAGCGCGACCAGCAGGTAGACGAAGACGAGGGCCGAGACGACGAGCCCGAGGAGGTCGGCGCCGCTCATACGCGATCGACCAGCTCGATCGACGCGTAGAGCGCGGCGAAGACCGCGACGCAGATCAGGATGGCGACGATGTCCATGACCGCGACGCTAGGTCTCGGTTCGTGGGGGCCGCGTGAAGGAACGCGGCGGCGCCATCAAGATCTTGTGAAGGTCTACGTCAGCGCGCGCGCCGCGGCGGTCGCGACCGCCGCGGAGATCACCACGACGGCCATCGGCAGCCGGGCGACGAGAGCGAGCCCCGCGACGGCCAGTCCGGCCACGCGCGCGTCGAGCGTGAGCCCGCTCGGGTGGCCGCCGAACGTCTGGTAGACGACGAGCGACGTCAGCAGCGCCGGCGCGAGCAGCGCGATGACGGCGAGCGCGCGGTCGGTCGGCTTGCGCGTGCCTAGCAGCAGCGGGCCGGACGCCTTGATCGCCACCGTGCCGACGAACAGGGCGCCGATCGTGACCCAGACGGCGCTCACGCGCGGCGCAGCCCGAGGAGCGCCGCGACCGAGGCGGCGATCACCGGCACGCCCGCCGGCGTGATCGGGATCAACACGAGCGTCACCGCCGCCGCCAGCACGATCACGCCGACGGCCCGGCGATCGCGCAGCTCGCCGGCCAGCAGCGTGAGGTAGAAGGCGGGGAAGATCGCGTCGAGCCCCAGCGTGCCGGGCGCCGGCAGCGACGGGCCGAGCGCGACCCCGAGCCCCGTGCCGCCCATCCAGCTCGGCAGCTGCGCGACGGTCGCGCCGATCAGCAGGTTGGGATCGAAGCGGCCGTAGCCCGCGCGCGCCATGACGAACGACGGGTCGACGATCGCCTGGGCCTCGATCGCGCGCCGCACCGGACGCCCGCGCAGCCACGGCGCCATCGCGAAGCTCATCGGCAGGAAGCGGGCGTTCATCAGCAGCCCGGCCGTGATCGCCGCGGCGGCCGAGCCGCCGGCCTGCAGGACCGTCGTCGCCGCCACTTGCGCGCCGCCGGCGTTGACGATCACCGACATGAGGATCGCGGGAAACGAGCCGAGCACCGGCGCCGCGAGCACGCCGAACGACACGCCGAGCGCCAGCGAGGGCAGCAGCAGCGGCACGGCGGCGCGCATCCCGTCGCGCATGCGGTGTTCGCGGTCCATCGGCTGCCAGACACTAGGAGCCGGCCTTGCCTTCGCTGCACGCCGCTTCGATCATGGGGCGCCCATGGCGACCTTCGCGCTGACCTTGGTCCACGGACCACACTGGGACCGGTCCCGTCCGATCCGCGAACAGCGTGATTGGACCGAGCACGCGGCCTTCATGGACGGTCTGGTGGCCGACGGGTTCCTCCTGCTCGGCGGACCCCTGGGGAACGGCGACCAGACGCTCCACGTCATCGAGGCGCCCGACGAGGACGCGATCCGCCGACGCCTCGCCGAGGACCCCTGGGCCCGCGCCGGCCTCCTCGAGGTCGGCTCGATCCAGCCCTGGGCGTTGTGGCTCGACTTCCGGCGACCGCCTACGCCACGAACCGGTACCCCACGCCCGGGTCCGTCTTGATCGCCCGGTCGCCGATCTTGCGCCGCAGGTTCGCGATGTGGGCGCGCAGCACTTGGGTGTCGTCCGCGTAGCCCGTCCCCCACACCTCGGTCAGCAGCCGGCGGTGGGTCAGCAGGCGGCCGCGGTTGCGCACGAGCGTGCGCAACAGCTCGAACTCGATCGGCGTGAGGTGGACCTCGTCGCCGGCGACCCGCACGACCCGCGCGGCGAGGTCGACCTCCAGCTCGCCGACGCGGACCGCGGGCTCCTCCGCGCCGCCGCCCGCCCGGCGCAGCGCGGCCTGGAGCCGGGCCACCAGCTCGCGCGGGCCGAACGGCTTGGTGACGTAGTCGTCGGCGCCGGCCTCCAGCGCGCGGACCTTGTCGTCCTCCTCGCCGACCGCCGAGAGCACGAGGATCGGCATCTCCGACCACTCGCGCAGCCGCCGCGTCACCTCGACCCCGTCGCCGTCGGGCAGCACGAGGTCGACGATCGCCGCCTGCGGCGGGCGCACCGCGGCACGGTCGAGCGCCTCCTCGGCGGTCGCCGCCTCGACGACCTCGAAGCCCGCCTCCCGCAGGATCACGCGCAGCGCGCGGAGGATCTGGTGCTCGTCGTCGACGACGAGCACGCGGGGCGCCTCGCCGCGGCTCACTTGACGGTCGCCTCCACCCGCTCCAAGGGCAGCTCGACCACGAACGACGAGCCCTGGCCCGGGAGCGACTCGACCCATACCCGTCCGCCGTTGGCCTCGACCAGGCCGCGCACGATCGCCAGACCGAGCCCGGCGCCGCGATGGCCGCCCGCGCCGTCGCCGCGATGGAACGGCGCGAAGATCCGCTCCTGCTCGGCGCGCGGGATCCCCGGCCCGCGGTCGACGACCCGCACGAGCACGCGGTTGTGCAGCGCCCGCGCCCGGACGCTCACCGGCTGGCCGGCGGAGTAGCGCGCGGCGTTCTCCAGCAGGTTGGCGAACGCCCGCTCGAGCTGCGCGGCGTCGGCGCGCAGCGGCGGCAGCTCGCCGATCGACAGCTCGAAGCGGGCGCCGCGCTGGAGGGCCTCGGCATCGTCGGCCGCGGCCCGCAGCACCTCCTCGAGCGAGATCGCCTCCGCCCGTGGCGCCCCCGTGCCGGCCTGCAGCCGCGAGAGGTCCAGCAGCTTCTCGATGAGCCGCGACAGCCGCGTGCCCTCGTCGACGACCACGCCGGCCAGCTCCTCGCGCTCGCCCGGCTCGAGCGCCGGGGAGCGCAGGGCCTCGCCGGCCGTCACCATCGCGGTCAGCGGCGAGCGCAGGTCGTGGGAGACGGCGCGCAGGACCGCGGTCTTGGCCACGTCGCTCTGGCGCAGCGCCGCGGTCTCCACGACCTCGCCCTGCAGCCGCTCGCGCTCCAGCGCCGCGGCGAGCACGGGCGCCAGCGCCGGCGCGACGCGGCTCGCCAGCCGCTCGCGCACCGCAGCGGGCAGCCCGGCCGGCACCACGAGCCAGCCGGCGTCGCCGAGCGCGAACGCCTCCCGCCGCTCGTCGGTCGGCGCCGGCCCGACCACGATCGCGGCCGAGCTCAGCCCGAGCGCGCCGGCCAGCCGCTCGGCGACGAGCGCGAGCCCATCGCGCAGGTCGCCCTCGCCCAGCAGCAGCCGCGCCGTCTGTGCGGCCAGATCGGCCTCGCGCCGGCGCATGTCGGCCTCGTGAGCGCGACGGCGCGCGATCTGCGCGACCGACGACGCGGCGACCGCCACCGTCAGCAGCGACCCGAGCGCCACCCAGTTCTGGCTGTCGTCGATCGTGAACCGGCCGGTCGGCGGCAGGTGGAAGTAGTTGAACGCCGCCGCCGAGGCGACCGCGGTGGCCAGGCCGAGCCACAGCGGCCAGAACGTCGAGACGACGAGCACCGCCAGCAGGTAGACGACGCCGAGCGAGGCCGCCGGCGCGTGCTCCTTCAACGGCACGATGAGCGCCGTGGTGAGCGCGACGAGCAGCGCCGCCGTGAGGATCCCGAGCCACGCCGCCGGCGGTTCCTGCCGGAGCCCGAGCATGGGCCGAGCGTACCGCGCGCGCGGATCGCTCGGGACGTCTCAGGCCGCCGCCGCGGCCCGGGCCGCGCTGGCCGCCAGCTCGACGCACGCGGCGTACAGCGCCCGCAGCAGCTCCTCGTCGGCGAACGCGATCGCGCCCAGCTGCCAATCGGGATCCTGCCCGGCGACCGCGGGCAGCTCCAGCGCCAGCCGCGCGACCGCGCCCAGCGCGCGGGACGGGACGACCGTCGGCTCCGGGGCGCGCGCTCGCAGGGCCCGCGCCGCCCGCGAGCGGCCGCCGGCGAGGTCGGGGCGATCGCCGAACGCGCCGTGGACCGTGGCGGCGGTCATCACGGCGGTCGCGGCGAGCCGGCGCGCGGCGAGCCGGTGCCGCCGCCGGCTCAGCTCCTCGTCGGCATCCGGATCGAGCTCGCCGACGAGGCGCGCGAGCAGCGCCACCGCGTGGAGCGGCGAGCCGATCGGCTCGACGCGGACGCGGGCGATGGCGCGCAGGTCGCGGTCATCTGGGCGTGGGATGCGCGTGCCTCCAGTAGAACAAACGTCGATTCTCCGCTCGCGGGTCTCAATTTGCCGGCGACACGCCCGATAAACGAAGAGAGCGCCCCCGGTGGGACGCCCTCTGGTTTCAGCCTTGACGTCAGGCGGATCAGATCTTGTAGCCCACCGTGGTGCTCCTTTCCGCCGCTAGCTGTCGAGCCCGGTGACCTCCCGAACGCGGTGGATGGGAGGGCGGTTGCCG